>NZ_JADPKY010000027.1:90000-94338 GCF_023074185.1 Bradyrhizobium sp. 132
TGGTGGCGTTTCCGAAAGGCCCTTGAGGCACTCGTTGGTGGAATTCCGATCGTTGCGGTTCCGCGAGCGAGGATGACCGGGCGCTTCTCGAGAATCAAGCCTCATCGGCGCCTCGCAGGTGCGAACGCCGGCCTGACGCAAGTCGGGCCCGTTAACGATCTGCTATTCAGTCGCGCAAAAACCAGGGAGCCTCGCATGGCGGGCAAGAAGGTCGTGGTCGCCGGAGCGACCGGCCTCGTCGGCAACGCCGCGTTGCGACACTTCGGCACATCGGACCCCTGCGAGGTCGTTGCACTGTCGCGGCGCAGGCCGCGCGACCTCTGCGGCGCCCGCCACGTCCCGATCGACCTCACCAGCGCAGCCGATTGCCGCCGCGCCGCGGACGAATTCAAGGGCGCGACCCATCTGATCTACGCCGCGCTCTCCGAGGCGCCGCAACTCGTCGATGGCTGGCGCGATCCGCAGCAGATCAAGACCAACGACCTGATGCTGCGCAATCTGATGGGTGCGCTCGAGCCGGTCTCACCGGGCCTCAAGCATGTCGCCCTGTTGCAGGGCACCAAGGCCTACGGCGTCCACGTTCGCCCCTTGACCGTGCCAGCCCGCGAAGGCCGCTCCGAGATGTACGAGCAGCCCAACTTCTACTGGGCGCAGGAAAACTTTTTGCGCGAACTTCAAGTGAACAAGAGTTGGCATTGGAGCATCCTGCGGCCGGTCCTGATCGTGGGCCTTGCCATGGGCGGCGCCATGGACCTGATCCCGCCGCTCGGCGTCTACGCCGCGATGCTGCGCGAGCAGGGCAGGCCGCTCGATTTTCCCGGCGGCGCCGCGCGCGTCGCACAAGCGGTCGACGTCGATCTCCTCGCCCGCGCCATCGCCTGGTCGGGCGAGGCCAAGGCCGCGCGGAACGAGGCCTTCAACGTGACCAATGGCGACGTCTTCACCTGGGAGAACATCTGGTCTGCTGTGGCGGATGCACTGGAGATGATGCCGGGCAAGCCGGTCCCGCTTTCGCTTGCCGAGGCGTTTCCAAGCTGGGTCGGCCCCTGGGATGCGTTGCGGCGCAAGCACGACCTTGTATCGCCTGCGCTGGCCGAATTCGTCGGCCTCTCGTTCCAATACGCCGATTACAGCTTGCGCTACGGCCACGCCGAATCCGGTTCGCCCTCGATCGTCTCGACCGTGAAGATCAACCGCGCGGGCTTCACCGAGATGATGGACACCGAAGACATGTTCCGGAAGTGGTTCAGGCAGGCGAAGGAAGAGCGGCTGCTTCCCTGACGCAGAACCAAAGCCGATATCCGGGGACGGTTGCCCAGGTCAGATTGTGATCCAACTCGGTCATCGCGACAGGGCCGGATAGGAGGCAGTCCTACTTTGAGTTGAATTTACGCGGAACTCGTCCATCATGCGTGTGATCAGCGTTTGCCTGAGACGAGTCGGGAAAGCATGCGCGTTGTTCTGAGAATGTTGAAATTTATTGTCGCGATTTTGCTTCTCGGCGTTTTGGTATTCAGCGTCTGGCTAACCTTCATCCCACCCAATGGGCTGCTGTCCGCCACGGCCTATGCGGCAAAAATGGTTTGCTCGAACGTGTTCATTGCCAAACGCGACGCGGATGAGGTGGCTAGAACCGACGTGGCGTTTGCACTTCGCCGTCTCGTCAAACGTCTGAACATCAATGTCGACACCACCAAACAGCGTGTCGAGGCCGCGTATCGTGGCCTGTTCGCCAAACGCTACGCTCAATATGAGGAGGGACGTGGTTGCACGCTGGCCTCGAGCGACGAAGTCCCCCATCCCGCCGCGCCGTCTTCACTGCCAGAAAAGCCTAATGCGCTCTGGCCGGTCGGCGAGAGCGCTCAATTGTCTGACGACGAGCCCTTACTGGCGGCGCTGAACGATCCGGCTCTCCAGGGCCCGGGCATGCGCGCGATCGTCGTGGTCCAGGACGGACGCATCATCGGAGAAACCTACGGTGAAGGCTTCAACGCTTCGACGCCCCTGCAGGGCTGGTCGATGACGAAGACCGTGACTGCCGCCTTGGCCGGCATGGCGATCAATGACGGAAAGCTTTCGCTCGATCGAAAAAATCTGTTTCCGCAGTGGGCCGGCGACGCGCGCGCGGACATCTCAGTGGCCGATTTGATGGCCATGACAAGCGGATTGAAATGGAGTGAAGATGGTGACTCTCCCGATCCTGACGGGTTGGAGAATCTCGCACATGATGCGGCGGCTTTCGCGAGGGACCGTCCGCTTGTCGCCCCGCCTGGAACGAAGTTCAACTATTCCGGGGGTACGTCCGTCCTGTTGGCCCGGGTCTGGCAGAACGCGGTTGGAGAGGACGCGCGAGCATATCCGCAGGAGCGATTGTTCAAGCCTTTGGGTATGACCAGCGCTATTCTCGAGGCCGACCCTTCAGGCACATTCCTTGGCGAAGCCTTTCTCTTCGCCAATGCGCATGATTGGGTGCGCTTTGGCGAATTCCTGCGCTTGAATGGAGAGTGGAACGGTGCACAGCTTTTGCCGCCGGGCTTTGTCGATTACATGCGCTCGCCTGTGCAGGCGTCCGACGAGGGACATGGCCCGGTCTACGGTCGCGGACAGCTTTGGTTGGGACCGGGCCAGGGATTTCGACTCCCTGCCGACACGTTCATGTTGCAAGGGCACCTCCGCCAGGTGATCGCGATCATTCCCTCGCGTAAACTGGTAATCCTGCGCATGGGTTTAACGCGGGAAGATATTGGGTACAGCGTTGCGAAACTGCTGTACGCGATTGTCGCGGCGAGCAGATCATATAAATGATGCGCTACTTCCGGGTTTGGCCCTTGCGAAGTAGCGGCGCACTTCGTTGAGGTCCGCTTAGTGAGGCACGGCGGACTGGATCTGCTCAGGTTGAGTTCTTTGCATTTTTACCCGAAGGCGACATAATCGGGAGGTTCAACTACCAATTGTGAAGGTCCTCTGCCCGCGGGAGCCAAGAATGCGTCGCGTTATTTTGTTGTCTGCTTTCTATTTCTTCCTTGAACTGACAGTGGCGAACGCGGCGGGGGTCAGAAATTTTGACATTCCTGCTGACGGGGCGGGACCGGGGATCAGGCTGCTCGTTTGGGCACCTTGCGCGGAGACCCCGCGAGAAATGGATGCCCGTGGTGCCATCTTCTTTGCAGTCCCCGGATGCGCAGTGACAGGCGAAAAGCTTCCCCTCATCGTAATATCGCACGGCAGACGAGGATGGTTCGGCGGCCACCATGACACTGCGGCGGCCTTGGCCGACGCGGGGTTTGTCGTCGCTGCACTCAATCATCCCGGTGACACTTGGCGCGACACTAGCCGTACCGATAGCCTTTCGGTGCTGGTGGAGCGGCCTGCGGATATTAAGCGGCTCATTGACTACATGCTCGATGGCTGGCCCGACGCGGCGCGCATCGACGGTAGGCGTATTGGTTTCTACGGATTCTCGTTTGGCGGCTATACGGGTCTTGCTGTCATCGGTGGTTATCCCGATTTACGAAAGGGCTTGCCCAATTGCGCGACGTCCAGCCTGCTGGCCTGTAAGCAGCTTGAAAGCGGCGAGGCACCCAGTCAGCCAGTCACGTCCGATCCGCGCGTGAGGGCCGCTGTAATCGTTGATCCATATCCAGCATTTGTGTTCCCCGAGAAGAACCTGAAGGAAGTAGCGGTTCCGGTGCAGTTGTGGAGTTCCGACCCTGCACAAAACGCTGACGGCCTGTCAGGATGCTGTGCAGCAGCGATCAAACAAGGGCTTCCAACGCCGGATTATCACTTCGTGACAAACGCCAAACACTTCTCTTTCCTTGCAACCTGCACCCCGAAGGAAGCGCAGGGTAACCCGTCGGCCTGCACAGATGCGCCGGGCTTCGACCGTAACGATTTTCATCAACACCTTCACGCTGAGATGATCGGGTTTTTCCGTAAGCATCTCGCTGAAAGCCAGTAACATTTGGCATGGCTGCGCGGCTCTGCCAATGTCGCTGGTTTGGCCCGCTCCGGACCACCTGCGCCGGTTCTATTACGTCCGCTGTTCGGGGTGGACCGGAAGTGACAGATAGGGGTCTGCACGCATGGCAACCCGTTGACGCCCAGCGCACGATGAAAGTCATGTTGGCTACCGCCGAAGAAGCAGGTCTTTATTGGCGAGCAATGCGTCGAGTATCTGGATCTCGATGGATAAGCAGATTTTGGCCAAACGTTGCAGGAAGAAAAAAGAGGGCCGAAGCCCTCTTTCAAGTTAGTACCGACGATAGCTCCGATGGTATCCATAGCTGCGACGTACATAGGGGCGACGGACGACGTAGGCCCCGCGCCGATACACGG
>NZ_JADPKY010000191.1 GCF_023074185.1 Bradyrhizobium sp. 132
AGCCCCCTTCGTGCTGCCCCATCTCGGCTTCGCGCCGAACACCGTGAACCGGATCCTGGTCTGGGGCCTGTTCGGGCTCGGCTTCGACATCCTGTTCGGGTTCACCGGCTTGCTGTCGTTCGGTCAGTCCGCCTTCTACGGCACCGGCGGCTTCGTCGCCGCCTACCTCCTGACCCGCGCCGGCTTCGGCAACGTGCTGGGCGCGCTAATCATCGGCATGATCGCAGCCGCTGCGACCGGCTATCTGATCGGTCTGATCGCGTTGCGCCGCACCGGCATCTATTTCGCCATGATCACCGTGGCGATCGCGGAAGTGTTCTTCTTCGTCGAGTTCAATCCGCTCTCCGACTTCACCGGCGGCGAGAATGGCCTGCCCGGCGTGCCGACGCCGAGCTTCAATCTCGGCTTCACCACCATCCACTTCACCAATGGCTGGTCGCTCTATCAGTTCATCGCGCTGTGCTATTTCGTCGGCGTCGTCATTGCGCTCAGGATCGTACGCTCGCCGGTCGGCGCCATCTTCAGCGCGATCCGCGACAATCCGCTGCGCGCCACCGCGGTCGGCCACAACATCCACGGCTACAAGCTGACCGCCTTCGTGATCGCAGCCGCTTATGCGGGCTTCGCCGGCGGCCTGCTCGGCGTGCTCCAGGCCTTCATGCCGCCCGACGCCTTCACCTTCGATACCTCCGGCCAGCTCGTGATGCAGACGGCCATCGGCGGCCGGGGCACGCTGTTCGGACCGCTGGTCGGCGCAACTGTTTGGCTCTTCCTTCAGGATTTCCTCCAATCCGCGCTGGGTCTCGGCGCAGCCTGGAAGCTGGTGCTGGGTGTCGTGTTCGTGCTGCTGGTCTGCTTCCTGCGCGGCGGCATCATCGGCGGTCTTGCCGATCTCTACCGCCTTGTCTCGGGCAAGCAAAAGCGGACGGACGCGGAGATAGAGCAAGAGGCCGCTGACGCTGAGGCCGCGCAGCAACCCGCACCGGCGCCGAAGCAGGCCAAGGAGGCCAAGCAACCCGCCTATTCCGGACCGATCCTGAAAGCCACCGGCCTGACCAAGCGCTATGGCGGCCTCGTTGCCAATAGCGACATCGATTTCACCGTCAATCAGGGCGAGCTGCGCGGGATCATCGGTCCCAACGGCGCCGGCAAATCGACCTTCTTCAAGATGCTGACCTGCGAGATCGCGCCGACCTCCGGCCAGATCGTGTTCGAGGGGCGCGACATCACGGGA
>NZ_JADPKY010000037.1 GCF_023074185.1 Bradyrhizobium sp. 132
TGGGTCAAAATGAGAAGAACTCAGGTTGAGCAAATCTGGCCTGCAATGGCGGTATGAGCGGACCTCCGCCAGACAAGGAGCAACTTCGCTGATGGGCCAAAAGGCCGCCATGCCCGCCAAATGCAGTTTGTCCTTTATCGACCCCGGGCGACGTCCGAGTCCGTATCGTGTCGTATCAGCGCCGATATCCTGATGCTAGATTTCACAACGGCAGGGAGCACCTGCTTCCTGCTTCATACCGAACAGGAGAACGACATGCCCGATAGCGTCTACAAGGTCATTGAACTGATCGGTACCAGCACCGACTCATGGGAGAAGGCGGCCGCCAATGCGGTCGAGCAAGCTGCAAAATCTCTCCGAGATCTTCGCATTGCAGAGGTCGTCAAGCTCGATATGCAACTGGATGACAAGGGAAAAGTCGAGGCCTATCGCGCCAAGCTCAACGTATCGTTCAAATTCGAGGGCTCCTGAGCCTCGGCACCTCGCCCCCACTTGCGGGGCGAGGATGGCTCATTGGAAAAGGGGCGTTGCGCGGTCCGCCCAACCGGACGCTGTGGCCCATCCCGGAAGTTGGCCCTAGTCCGACTGGGACCGATATGCTTTGATGCGAGGGGGCGTGTGGCGCGTGGTGGCCCCATGTACATGGTCATTCGCAAGTACACCATGGTTCGTTCGGTAGCGGACGCCGCTCGTCGCGCCAAGAGCGGCGTCGGTGAGATCCTAAGGCAATCGCAGGGATTCAGATCTTACCATGTGCTGGATGCGGGCGACGGTGTCGGTATCGCCGTGATGATATTTGACGACCGCGAAAGCGCCAACGCAGCGAATGCCAAGATACTGGCGTTTGTTCAGGCGAGTCTACATGACCTTGATCTTGGGGTTCCCGAAGTTACCACCGGCGAGGTTTTGGTGAACATAGAGCTGGAGGGTCTTCAGGTATAAAGTAGCGGCAAACGTCACCACTGGCGTGGCGGGTGCCGCGCCTTGCTCTTGTAATCGACCTGATGTCACCCTCGCGTTTGCACGCTCGCGTCCTGGACATGCGCGTGCCGCCCGCCAGGAATATTCGACGGGCGTGCTTTTCGAGGAGCAGTAACGACATGAAGCAACACACCTCCGAAGCATTTTCCACCACAGCGATCGGCTGGACACCGCTCATGCTTGTGGGCACCGCGATGCCGCCCCGGGATCCCGATGAAGACGAGGAGGACGAAGACGA
>NZ_JADPKY010000143.1 GCF_023074185.1 Bradyrhizobium sp. 132
CGCAATGCGCGCCGACAAGACCGACCAGAGCTTCACTTCAATGATCTATCTGGCCGCGGCCGCGATAAACTCCAGATGAATCCCAACAGACCCTAGAGCGTCACGAAGAAAGTTCGAGTAAATCGCCCGGCTCAACTGTTCTGAAAATTTCAGTCAAATAACTGCGATTCGCCTGCAGAATCCCGATAGCGTACGACGGGGAGCAACATGATGTGCCCTTGCGACCACAGCAGAGCCCATTTGTTGCGGCGACGCGGTTCGAATTGCGCGAGCAGGCAGTTGCGCTGCAACTCGTGGCGGCGAAAGTGGAGGCGAGAGAACCACCGTTTTCGGTTAATGGATGTTGCGTCGCAATGCAGGCAGGCGGTTAAGTCCCAAATACGATCGAGCCCGGGAATTCCAGAGTATCGTCTGTGATCGAGCAAGCGAAGCCGTTCAACGTCAAGCGCGCAGCATTGGCCGCCACCGTCGGCAACATGCTCGAATTCTACGACTTCATCACCTACAGCTTCTTCGCCATCCAGATCGGCCATACCTTCTTCCCGACGGGAAGCGAGTACGGCAGCCTGATGTTGTCGCTGGCGACCTTCGGCGCCGGCTTCGTGACGCGGCCGATCGGCGGAATCGTGCTCGGGATCTATTCCGACCGCATCGGCCGGCGCCCCGCCATGCTGCTGAGCTTCGCGCTCATGGGGCTATCCATCCTGACCATCGCGCTCACGCCGTCCTATCAAGCGATCGGTCTTGCCGCGCCCATCATCGTGATCGCGGCGCGTATGACGCAAGGCTTTGCCCTCGGCGGCGAGGTTGGGCCGACCACCGCCTATCTGATCGAGATTGCCCCGCCCGAGCATCGGGCGCTGGTGGTGGCATGGCAGCCGGCGAGCCAGGAGATCGCCGCGACCGCGGGCGCGCTCGTCGGCGTCATCCTGAGCCGGACGATGGCGCCGGAAATGCTCGACGCCTATGGCTGGCGGGTGGCGTTTCTGATCGGGGCGGTCTGCATACCGTTCGGGTTCTGGATGCGCCGAACGCTGCCCGAGACGATCCCGCAGGCCAAAGCCGGTGCCCGCACCGTCGAACACGTCAGTCATCTTTCGCAGGCGAGGCGCCACCTTGGCATCATCGGACTTGCGCTGATGATCCTGGCAAGCGGCACCATCTCGACCTACGTCACCCAGTACATGACGACCTATGCGCAGAACACGTTGCATGTGTCGTCCACACTGGCTTTCGCCGTGTCGCTGGTCAGCAACGGCATTCAGTTTGTCGGCGCACTGGTCGGGGGCTGGCTGGCAGATCGTCTTGGTCGCAAGCCGGTGATGATCTGGCCGCAGCTCGCAACGCTGCTGCTGACTTACCCGACCTTCCTGTGGATCGTCCATGCGCCGGGCGCGTTGTCGCTCCTGGCCGGTTTCGGTGTCTTGTCCGTCATCGGGTCGCTGCCATTCACTGCGTTCTACGCGACCTTCGTCGAGGCGCTGCCCCAGAACATTCGCGGTGGCGTGTTCGCGACCGTCTATGCGGTCGCGATCGCCAGCTTCGGCGGCACGGCGCAGCTCGTGGTCACCTGGCTCCTCCACCTCACCGGCAATCCGCTGGCGCCGGCCTGGTACCTGCTGCTTGCGGCAATCGTTGGACTTGTTGCGATGAGTCTGATGCCCGAGACTGCCCCGGGGAAGCAGCGTCGGGGCAAGGCCTGAAAGCGGCGTGCTCGCAGGCTGGTGATTTGCGTTTCGCCGGCAATTATCGGCGAATGCATCGCCTTGGGGATCAGGGCCAGGCATCAGGAAGGGATGAACCGATGAGCATTGAAACCACCATGACATCCGACGTCGTCGGGCTGACCAAGGCCGCCCCGGTCTCGCGGCGCGGATTCATGAGCGCCACCGCGGCGGTTGCCGCCGGCTACACGCTTGCGGCCGGGCCCGTGCGCGCCGAGGCGATCACGACAGACACCAGCGGTCTCCAGGCCGGCGACGCCAAGATCAAGGTCGGCTCCGAAGAGATGCCTGCCTATTTCGCCCGCCCGGCCGGCAACACCAAGGCGCCGGTGATCATCGTGGCCATGGAGATCTTCGGCCTGCACGAATACATCAAGGACGTGACGCGGCGCCTCGCCAAGCTCGGCGCGTTCGCAGTCGCGCCTGACTATTACTTCCGCAAGGGTACCGATCTGACCAAGATCGCCGAGATCAAGGACCTGCTGCCGATCGTCAATGCCAAGCCGGACGCGGAACTGCTGTCCGATCTCGATGCGACGGTGGCGTGGGCGGGATCGCAAGGCGGCGACACCGCGAAGCTCGGCATCATCGGCTTTTGCCGCGGTGGACGCACCGTCTGGGAATATGCCGCCCACAACGGCACGCTCAAGGCTGGCGTCGCCTTCTACGGTCCGCCGGTCGATGCTCCCAATCCGCTGTGGCCGAAAAGCCCGATGCAGCTGGCGCCCGAGATGAAGGCGCCGGTGCTCGGCCTCTATGGCGGCGCCGATACCGGCATTCCCGTCACCCAGGTCGAGCAGATGAAGGCTGCGCTCGAGCAGAACAAGAAGACGGCCGAATTCAAGATCTATCCGGAAGCGCCGCACGGCTTCCATGCCGACTACCGCGGCAGCTACCGCAAGGACGCCGCGGAAGATGCCTGGAAGCGGGCGCAGGCCTGGTTCAAGAAATACGGCGTTCTGAGCTGACGTCGCAGCATGATCCGGAAAAGCGTGTAGCGGTTTTCCGACAAGATCATGCTCAAACAATTCAAGAGGGCGATCCAATCGGCCGCCCTCTTTCCAATGCGGCGTGCCGATCTCATTTCACCATCGCGCCATAGACGATGTCCTGGACCTGCTCGCGATAAAATTTCCGCAGCTCGCCCGGCGCCGCCGTTCCGACAACCACGACGAGACGCTCCTTGGGATCGCAGAAGAACTGTGTCCCGTACGCGCCATTCCACGTGAACTCGCCGGGATTGCCGGGGACCGACGACAATCCTTCGCCGGTGCGGACAGCGACCGCGAGGCCAAAGCCGAAGCCGGCGCGGTGCGGCTCGATGTTCGCCACGTTGTTCTTGATCTCGGGGCCGAGATGATTGGTCGTCATGTGATGCACGGTCTTGGGACCGAGGACGCGCTGGCCGTCGAGTTCGCCGCCGTTGAGCAGCATCTGCCCGAAGCGGATGTAATCGCCGACGGTTGCGAACGAGCAGGCGCCGCCGCAGTCGGATTTTGTCGGCGTGTCCAAAAGTTTGATGGCTTGCGGCTTGCCGGTCAGCGGATCGTTGGCGAACGGGCGGGCGAGGCGAGGGCGCTGTGCGTCGGTCGGATGGAAGGTCGCGTCCTTCATGCCGAGCGGTTGCCAGACATTGGCGGCGAGATAGTCGCCGAGCTTCTGCTCGCTCACCTTCTCGACCACAGCACCAAGTACGTCGATCGAAAAACCGTATTCGAACTCGGTCGAGGGCTGATGCGCCAGCGGCAGCTTTGTGATGCGGTCGATGAACGCCTGGGTGTCGCCTTCGATCGCCGGCGCGGTGCCTTCAGGATATTGTCGCGCAAGCGTGCTTGAGCTGTCCGGCCGGCCGCCATACATCAGGCCGGACGTGTGCCGGTAGAGATCGTGAATGAAAATCGGCGATGCCTGCGGTTCGAGCTTCAATGAACCGTCGGCCTGCTGAACGCCGACCTTCATGTCGGCAAAGCCAGGATAATAATCGGACAGCTTGGCCTGGAGCGGCAGCTTGCCCTGCTCCATCAATGTCAATCCCGCGACTGCCGCCATCGGCTTGGTCATCGATGCCAGCGCGAAGATCGCGTCAATAGGCATCGGCGTGCCCTTGTCCGGATCCAGCATGCCATAGGCCTTGTAGTGCACAAGCTTTCCGTCACGGGCGATCGCGACGACCGCGCCGGGGACGCGCTTGGCGGCGATCTCACGCGCGAAGAAATTGTCGAGCCGTGCAAGGCCCTGTTTCGAGAAGCCGGCGTCGTCGGGACTGGCTTCGGGCAGCGGCGCGGCGCGCGCTGCAGCAAGCGTGACGACGGCAGCCGCCGCGACCATGGCGATCGTCTTCATTGTATCCTCCCAAGCGCGGGCTCGTTATGCAGTGGCCCGCTGAGTGGTTAGATCACGACCGCACCGGCGCGAAGTCAAGCGCGGGCAGGGCATGTCTGGGACGCCGGGAATGCCGGAACCCTATCGTCCCTCTCCCGCGTGCCATAACGCATCCAGAGCGTGGCGGTAGGTCGGATAAGCAAGTGTGACGCCGAGCTCGCGCTTCAATTTCGCGTTGGAGACACGGGCGCTGCTGGCATAGAAGCTGCGCGCCATCGGCGACATTCCCGCGGTCTCAAAGGCCTCTTCGGGCGGCGGCGCAACGTTCATCAGCTTCGCCGCATGGGCGATCACGTCCTGCGGCGGCGCCGGCTCGTCGTCGCAGACGTTCCAGGTGCCGCCGCTCGGGTGATGAACCGCGGCCGTGATCGTGCTTGCGATGTCGTCGACATGGATGCGGTTGAACAATTGTCCCGGCTTGATGATGCACCGGGCCGTTCCCGCGCGCAGCGTCACCAGCGCGTTACGGCCGGGGCCGTAGATGCCCGCAAGCCGCAGGATCGCGGCGTTGCCGCGCGTTATGTCCGTCCAGGCCTGCTCGGCAGCGACCCGCATACGGGTGCGATCGAGGATGGCCTGCGGCGGTGTGCTCTCGTCGACCCATCCGCCGCCGTGATCGCCATACACGCCGATGGTCGAGAGATAGATGACCTTGCGCCGGCCCGCCGCCAGCACGTCGCCGAACGTGGCGATGGCGGGATCGCCGACGCTGCCGGGCGGGATCGATACGAGAAGGACGTCGGCGTCGCCGATACGTTCGACCGTCTCGCGCGCGGGGCTGCCGCCGGAAAAGGCCTGCATCTCGATGCCGGCGGGGTCATCTCGCTTCGCGGGATCGCGCACGGTGGCGGCGATATGTGAGAAGGTGCCGCCAAACCTGCGGACGAAATGCCCGGCGCTGTAGCCAAGGCCAAGGATGAAGAGCCGCATGTGTCCGCCGTGCTGGTTCCGTTCGCGCCGTTGCGCGCGTCTCCGCTCATAAGGGATTTTTGGGTCCGGCAAAAGATATTGCAATTTTACTCGCACGCTGCCTCGGGCGATGCTCACTTGTCACAGCGGCAGGAGGGACGGATCGATCATGCAGGCAGAAGCGCCCGCCATAGTGCCATGTGACGCCGCTGAGCTGATCCGGCGCGCCGCAGCGCTGATCTTCGATATCGACGGCACCTTGGCCGAAACCGAGGAACTGCATCGGCAGGCCTTCAATTATGCCTTCGTTCGCCACGGTCTCGGCTGGCAGTGGGACCGGGCCGTCTACAAGGACCTGCTGCGGGTCACCGGTGGCAAGGAGCGCATTCGCGTCTTCCATGGACGGCTGAAGATTGCTGCGCCATTGTCGGACGCGAACATCGCGGAACTCCACCGCATCAAGACCGCGCATTACGCCGAACTGGTCGAGACCGGCTGCTGCCCCTTACGGCCCGGCGTGACCGGTCTCCTCATTGCTGCCAAGGCGCGCGGCCAGCGGCTCGCGATCGCGACCACGACGTCCCACGGCAACATCGATGCGCTGCTGTCGCGGGCGCTGGGGACGCGCTGGTCCGCGGATTTTGAGGCGATCGTGGCCGGGGATGATGTGGAGCACAAGAAACCTGCGCCGGACGTCTATTTCGAAATCCTGGCGCGGCTGAAGCTCAAGGCGTCCGACTGCGTCGCGATCGAGGATTCCGCCAACGGCCTGATCGCGGCCTCGCGGGCGAAGATTCCCGTGCTCATCACCCGCAGCATGTTCTTCCGGGACGACGATTTCAGCGCGGCGCGGGTCGTGCTGGATGATTTGTCGGAGCTCGGATGAGGCCGCAGAACAAAAAAACTGAAAAACAACCCCATGCACAGTAGAAAGTGCCTGCGGGCCGGCCGCGTTCAGTGGACGCGGTGGCTCGTTCTATCATCCTCAGCCTGCTCGACAATCTGCGCGATTGGGCTCGACTGATGATGCACCAGCCGCCATCCGTCGCCGACGCGCCGAAAATGGTTGGCAGCAGCCAAAGCGGTGCCGTCAACGATCTCGATGCAGAGCACGCGCGCGCTGTCGCCGTCGACGATGGCCTGCGGTTCGGCGCAGACGATCTGCGGCCGCTGCGGATTTTGCAGGATATCGCGCCAGCTTCCGATCACCGTGGCGCGCCCGATAATCGCCGGCCAGCCGGGATGGATGCAGGAAATGGCGTCGTCATCTGCCCACATCTGTTCCATACCGTCGAAGTCGCCGGTTGAAAAGGCGGCGTAAAAGGCCGCGTTGGCGGCGATGATCTTGCTGTCCTTTGCCATGCCTCTCGGGTGGGGCAATGACAGGCAAAAATCAAGCGCGACTTCCGTCGGCTTTCTGTTCGATCTGGACCGCAGTGCAGCATGCCTGCTTTGTGGTCACGCGGAGAGGTGCGTCTCCACCGCCCGCCGCGCGCCATCCTTAAAGAGACGGCCAAGCGCCGCGGTCACGGCCTCGCGCAGGCGCGGCTCGGCACCCAGCGGCCCGAACACTTTTCCGACGCCGAGCAGTGCGGGCGCCAATCGCTCGGCGACGGGACCTGCCTCGCGCGCCAAGCCAGCGAACTCGGCGGCGAGCGGATCGCGCACGTCGATGGCGCGGCCCTGCTCGTCGAGGCCGGTGACGTAGCGCATCCAGCCGGCCACCGCGAGCGCATGCGTCGCGACCGGTAAATTCTTAAGCAGGCGATCCTGCATCGCGCCAAGCAGCCGCTGCGGCAGCTTTTGCGAGCCATCCATCGCGATCTGCCAGGTACGATGATGCAGCGCCGGATTTGCGAAGCGCTTGAGCAGCGAGGCGCGATAGGCGGCCAGATCGGCACCGGCAGGCATTGTCAGCGTCACCGCGGCCTCCTCCATCACCTGCGCGGCAAAACGCGCGAAATGCGGATCCAGCATGGTGTCGGCGATGGTCTCGTAGCCGGCGAGATAGCCGAGATAGGCGAGCGCGGAATGGCTGGCGTTGAGCAGCCGCAGCTTCATCAGCTCGAACGGCTTGACATCAGTGACGAGCTCGACGCCCGCGGCGGCAAGGTCAGGCCGGCCCGCCGTGAAGCGATCTTCGACCACCCATTGCGTGAACGGCTCGGTCATGACCGGCCATGCGTCGCGCAAGCCGAGCGCGGATGAAACCGTATCGCGGTCGCTATCCGTCGTCTCCGGCACGATGCGGTCGACCATGGTCGAGGGGAAGGCCGCTGTATCCGTAATCCACTTGCCGAGGTCCTTCGAGCGCAGCGCTGCGAACTGCGTCACGATCCGCTGCACGGTGTCGCCATTGGCGGCGAGGTTGTCGCAGCTCAGGACGGTGAAGGGCGGGGCACCCAGCGCTCGCCGCCGCGCCAGTGCCGCAACGATGAAGCCGGGCGCCGAACGCGGCGCGTCGAAACTGTTGAGATCGTGCACGACATCAGGATGCCGCTCGTCGAGATCGCCGGTCTGCGGCGTATGGCAATAGCCCTTTTCGGTGACGGTGAGGGAGACGATACGAATGGCGGGATCGGCCATCCGCTCGATCAGCCGCGCCGGGCTCTCGCGCGCGACCACGCTGTCGAGCAGCGCGCCGATCACCCGGTGCTGGGTGCCTTCGGCCGCACGGACCGCAACCGTATAGAGATGGTCCTGCGGGGCGAGGGCGTCGCGCGCGTCAGGGCTGCGCAGGCTCGCGCCGACGATGCCCCACGACGCGGCGCCGGCGGCAAGGCAATCGTCGATGACGACGGCCTGATGGGCGCGATGAAAGGCGCCGAGGCCGAGATGCACGATGCCGGGCGTGACCCGCGAACGGTCATAGGCCGGGCGGCGGATGCCAGGTGGCAGCCGGTCGAGATTGGCGCGGCCAAGGCGCGTTGAACCAAGGCGCATGGACGTGTCTCCCCTTGCTTTGCTGCTGCTTGACATGACGTCCGTCCTCGGTCAATTGGTAAGACCAATTTTCCAAAATTGGCGGGCCGCCGGGATCAACCCGGTGCCGACCTTTGAGGGAGGGCCAGCGTGCCGCTGGAAGCTGTAGAGGCGAGACGGCTTTATCGCCAGGTCGCCGATCAATTGCGAAGCCTGATCGACAGCGGTGAATACGCGGTCGGCAGCCGCTTGCCGACCGAGCGCGAGCTCGCCGAGCAGCTCAAGATATCGCGGCCGACTGTGCGCGAAGCCCTGATCGCGCTCGAGGTCGAAGGCCGCCTCCGCATCCGTGTCGGCTCCGGCATCTACGTGATCGAGCCCGCCGCCGTTGCGGCGCCCGCGCCTGCTTCCGTCATCGAGGGCCCGTTCGAGCTGCTGCGCGCCCGCGAATTCCTGGAGAGCGCGATCGCCGAAGAAGCCGCGCGCGTGGCGACGAAGGGCGACATTGCCCGCATCGATGCGTCTCTTGTCGCGATGGAGAATGTAGAACACCCCGGCGAAGCCTCGATGGTTCACGACCGCGCCTTCCACGTCGCGACCGCCGGAAGCCTCGGCAATGCCGTCCTCGTGCGCGTGGTCGGCGAGCTGTTCGACCAACGCCTCAATCCCTATTTCGCGCAGCTTGCGCATTATTTCGAGAGCCCTGGCACCTGGCGCAATGCGCTCGACGAGCATCGCGCGGTGCGCGACGCGATCGTGGCGCATGATCCCGGGGCCGCGCGCGATGCGATGCGCGATCATCTCGCGCGATCCCAGGAGCGCTTTGCGCAGAACTTTGGCGCCGAGAACGAGGCAGGACCGTCGTCCGGGCGCGCGGCGCGATCGACGGCAAAGCCGTCAAAGCCGGAACATGCGCCGAAGAAAAAACGGGCTGCGAGCAGCAGCGCGCGGCGGCGATGAGATTGGGCGGTCCGCATCCAGGTCGGGGCGGGCGGACAGAAGCAGACTTAGAAGATGGAGGAAAAATCAGTGTTGAAAAAGATCACAACGGTGCTGGCGGTCTCGGCCGCGGCCATGTTTGCTACGACCAATGCCGGCATGGCGCAGACCAAGCTCAAATGGGCTCATGTCTATGAGACCTCGGAGCCGTTCCATACCGCCTCGGTCTGGGCTGCGCAGGAGATCGGAAAGCGCACCAACGGGCGTTATGCGATCGACGTCTATCCGGCGTCGCAGCTCGGCAAGGAAGCCGACATCAACCAGGGCCTCTCGCTCGGCTCGGTCGACATCATCATTTCCGGATCGAGCTTCGCGGCCAAGAGCTTTCCGCCGATCGGCGTGACCTACTATCCCTACACCTTCCGCGACGCCGATCATCTGCTCGCCTACACCAAGAGCGACATCTTCAAGGAACTCGCCAAGGGCTATGAGGACAAGAGCGGCCACCACATCATCGCGGTGACCTATTACGGCGTGCGCCAGACCTCGTCGAACAAGCCGATCAAGACCTGTGCCGACCTCAAGGGCCTGAAGATGCGCGTGCCCGACGTTCCGGCCTATCTGGCGATGCCGCGCGCCTGTGGTGCCAACACTGCGCCGATCGCGTTCGCCGAAGTCTATCTCGCGCTCCAGAACGGCACCGTTGAAGCCCAGGAGAACCCGCTGACCACGATCGAAGCCAAGAAGTTCTACGAGGTGCAGAAGCACATCGTGCTGACCGGCCACATCGTCGATCACCTCAACACGGTGGTGGCGGGCGCGCTGTGGAAGAAGCTCAGCGACGAGGACAAGAAAATCTTCACGGACGTGGCGCAGGAAGCCGCCGCCAAGGCGACCGAGGAGATCAAGCAGAACGAAGCCAAGCTGGTCGCCTTCTTCAAGAAGAAGGGCCTGACCGTGACCGAGGTCGACAAGAAAGAGTTCCGCGACACCGTGCTGAAGAACGTCGCGTTCGAGACCTTCGGCTATCGCAAGGCCGACTGGGAGCGGATCCAGGACGTGAAATAACAATAGGTCGTCATTCCGGGCGCGCGCTTCGCGAGGCCCGGAATGACGCTCGGTACTTGAGGAGTAACCCCATGTCCACAGTCGAAACGCACCGGCAGATCACCGGGGACGAGATCGCCCACACCTTCGAGGAGGAGGCGGCACCCAAGGTCGATCTCGGCGTCTACGCTTTCGAGGACTGGGTCGCGCTGGCGATCTTCTGGGTGATGGCGCTCGCCGTCTTCCTCCAGTTCTTCACCCGCTACGTGCTCAACGACAGCTACGCCTGGACCGAGGAGATTGCGACCTACTGCCTGATCGGCGTGGTCTTCATCGGCTCCTCGATGTGCGTGCGGCTGTCGCGGCACATCCAGGTCGACCTCGTCTACCGCTATTTGCCGCACCTCGTGGCGCGCGCGCTGTCGACGGTGATCGACCTGATTCGGATCGCTTTCTTCGGCTACGCCATCAAGCTGGTCTGGGTCTACATCCAGATCATCGGCGACGAGTCCATGACCACGATCAATTTTCCCAAGGACTACGTCTACTACGCGGTGCTGCTCGGCTTCGTGCTGATGTTCGTGCGGTCGTTGCAGGTCGCAGTGCAGCATTTGCGACAGGGCTATTCGATCCTCGAACGTCCCGGCGCCTACGACGGTTTTGAAGGGTAGTTCCATGTTGCTGTTGCTTGGAGGCTTTCTCATCCTGATGCTGCTCGGCGTTCCCGTGGCGATCGCCATGGCCGCGTCGTCGCTGCTCTACATCCTGGTCAGCGGCGTGACGCCCGACGTCACGCTGGCGCAGCGCATGATCGCCGGCGTTGAGAGCTTTCCGCTGCTGGCCGTGCCGTTCTTCATCCTGGCCGGCAATCTCATGAACATCGCCGGCGTCACCGGGCGCATCTACAAGTTCGCCGTCGCGCTGGTCGGCTGGATGCGCGGCGGTCTCGGCCACGTCAACATCATCGGCTCGGTGATCTTCTCCGGCATGTCCGGCACCGCGATCGCGGATGCCGCCGGCCTCGGCACCATCGAGATCAAGGCGATGAAGGACCACGGCTATTCCACGGAATTCTCCGTCGGCGTCACCGCGGCCTCGGCCACGCTCGGGCCCATCATCCCGCCGTCGCTGCCGTTTGTGATCTACGGCATGATGGCGAATGTCTCGATCGGCGCGCTGTTTCTGGGAGGCGTCATTCCAGGCGTCGTCCTGACGCTGCTGATGATGGCCACCGTCACCTATTTCGCGCACAAGAACAAATGGGGCAGCGATACGCCGTTCTCATGGCCGCAATTGGGATCGGCGGGGCTCGAGATCGTCGTCGTACTGAGCTTTCCGATGGCTGTCTGGCTTCTGACGGTCGCCGGTCTCTCCACCAATTGGGCGGTTGGGCTTGGCCTAGTCGTGCTGCTCGCGATCGACTGGTACTTCGACTTCTCGGCGGTGATGGCGCTGATGGCGCCGGTGATCCTGATCGGTGGCATGACGCTCGGCTGGTTCACGCCGACGGAAGCCGCGGTCGCCGCCGTGATCTGGTCGCTGTTTCTCGGCCTGGTGCGCTACCGCACCATGACGATGAAGACGGTCGCGAAAGCGACCTTCGACACCATCGAGACCACGGCGTCGGTGCTGTTCATCGTCACGGCAGCCTCGATCTTCGCCTGGTTGCTCACGGTGTCGCAGGCGGCCCAGATGCTGTCGGACTGGATGCTCAGCATTACCCACAACAAATGGGTGTTCCTGGCACTCGCCAACGTCCTGATCCTGTTCGTCGGCTGCTTCATCGACACCACGGCGGCGATCACCATTCTGGTGCCGATCCTGCTGCCGATCGTGCTCAAGCTCGGCATCGACCCGATCCATTTCGGTCTGATCATGACGTTGAACCTGATGATCGGCCTGCTGCATCCGCCGCTCGGCATGGTCCTCTTCGTGCTCGCCCGCGTCGCCAAACTCTCGGTCGAGCGCACGACGATTGCGATCCTGCCATGGCTGGTGCCGCTGATGATCGCGCTGATCGCAATCACCTACATTCCTGAATTGACCCTCTGGCTGCCGAAATACATGGGACTTTCCAAATGACATCCACTTCTCTCGCCGCAACCCTGTTCGGTCCCGAAGATCTGCGCATGATCGAGCACCCGCTCGACAAGCTCGCTGATGGCATGGTGCGCATCCGCTTCGGCGCCGGCGGCATCTGTGGCTCGGACATGCATTATTTCCGTCATGCCCGGACCGGCGATTTCGTCGTGAAGTCGCCGCTGGTGCTCGGCCACGAGATCTCCGGCGAGGTCGTGGAGATCGCGGGCGCCGCGGCGAACCTGAAGGCCGGCGACCGTGTCGCCGTCAACCCGTCGCGCTGGTGCGGCCATTGCGTCGCTTGCCGCGAAGGCCGGCAAAACCTCTGCGAAAATATCTACTTCATGGGCTCGGCCTCGAAGACGCCGCACATGCAGGGCGGTTTTGCCGATTACTTCGATGCGATCCCGGCGCAATGCGTGAAGATCCCCGATCACGTGTCCTATCAGGCTGCGGCGCTGGCCGAGCCGCTCGCGGTCTGCCTGCACGCGGTCGCGCGTGCCGGCAACATCGAAGGCAAGCGCGGCATCATCTTCGGTGCCGGCCCGATCGGGCTTCTGACCATGCTCGCCGCGCGCCGCGCCGGCATGACCGACATCACGGTTGCGGACATCGCGCCGGCGCCGCTGGCCTTTGCAAGCCGCCTCGGCGCCTCTCACGCCGAAAACGTCGCGGGCGGTGAGGAAGGCCTGAAGGCACAAGCCGCGTCGCGTCCCTACGATGTCGTCTTCGAGGTCTCGGGCACGGCTGCTGGCCTCGCCAGCGCGATCGGCATCGTCAGGCGCGGCGGCATTGTCGTGCAGATCGGCAACCTTCCGGGCGGCCAGATTCCAGTGCCGGCCAATGCGGTGATGGCGAAGGAGATCGACCTTCGCGGCTCGTTCCGCTTCGGGCTCGAGTTCATGACCGCGGTGGAACTGATTTCTGCCGGCAGCGTCGACGTGCTGTCACTGGTCACGGCCGAGCGGCCGCTGTCCACCGCGCCGGAGGCGCTGCGGCTGGCGCTCGACCGCTCGCAGAGCGTCAAGGTCGTGCTGACCGCGAATTGATCGGAGAAAAGGGCATGATGCTAGAGGGATGGCGCTGGTACGGGCCCGATGATCCCGTCTCGCTGGATGACGTCAGGCAGGCCGGCGCGACCGATATCGTCTCGGCGCTGCATCAGGTGCCGATCGGCGAGGCCTGGACACGCAAGGCGGTCGAGGAGCGCAAGAACTTCATCGAGCGCGGCCAGCCCGGCCGCTCGCAACTGACCTGGTCGGTGGTGGAATCGATCCCAATCCCCGACGACGTCAAGCGTCTTGGCGCCAAGGCGACGCGCTCGATCGAGACGTGGATCGCGAGCCTGGAGGCGGTTGCCGCCGCCGGTATCAGGATTGTCTGCTACAACTTCATGCCGGTGGTTGACTGGTGTCGCACCGATCTCGAATGGGAGCTGCCGAACGGCGCCCGCGCCATGCGCTTCGACCAGGACCGCTTTGCCGCGTTCGAGCTGCATATCCTGAAGCGGCCGGCCGCAACCGCCGAATACTCACCCGAGCAGCAGGCCGGCGCGAAAAAGCTGTTCGACCAGATGAGCCAGGCCGATATCGACTATCTCGTCATGGTCATCGCCAGCGCGTTGCCGGGGTCGACCACCGAGCCGATGACGATCCCGCAATTCCGCGATCGACTCGAAACATATCGCGACATCACGCCGAAAATCCTGCGGCAACATCTTGCCGAATTTTTGGGCCGCGTCACGCCCGTCGCCGAGCAGCTCGGGGTCTCGCTGACACTGCATCCCGACGATCCGCCGCGCCCGCTGTTCGGCCTGCCGCGCATTGCCTCGTCCGCCGATGACTATCAGGCGCTGTTCGATGCCGTTCCGTCCAAGGCCAACGGCATCTGCCTGTGCACGGGTTCGCTCGGCGTGCGCGCCGAGAACAACCTCCCCGCAATGGCCGAGCGCTTCGGCCCGCGCGTCGCATTTGCACATCTGCGCGCGACCAAGCGCGAGGCCGATGGCCTGTCGTTCTACGAGTCCGATCACCTCGACGGCGATGTCGACATGATCGCGGTGCTGAAGGCGCTCCTGAAGGAGAACGCGCGGCGTTCGCCCGACAAGAGAATCGTGTTCCGGCCTGACCACGGCCACCGCATGCTCGACGATCTCGCGGCCACCAAGCGCACCAATCCCGGCTACACCGCGATCGGCCGTCTCCGCGGCCTCGCCGAGCTCCGCGGCGCGATCCGCGCGATCGAGCATCAATAGAAGGCAGCTGCGCCGAGCTTCGGATCGAGCCGGTCGATCATTGGCGCGGCGCTCGATCATGGCCGCCGCGTCCTCGCGAATGGGCCGGATGTGCAAAGACCAGGGGCCGGCATGACGCCTGCGCAGGGTGCGAAAAGCCATTCGATCTTGCGCGCCCTGCCGGCCTGTCCTACGCCAGCTCTGAACAAGATTTTCGCGAAGCCATGAAGCGCATCGCCAAAGCCTCGAGGGAGCCGTCATGACCATTCGCAACACCCGCACCGGGGGCCAGATCCTGATCGATCAGCTGGTCGCGCAAGGCGTCGAGCGCGTCACCTGCGTGCCGGGCGAGAGCTACCTCGCGGCGCTCGATGCGCTGCATGACAGCCCGATCGACGTCATGATCTGCCGCGCCGAGGGCGGCGCCGCGATGATGGCGGAGGCCTACGGCAAGCTCACGGGCCGCCCCGGAATCTGCTTCGTCACCCGCGGCCCCGGCGCCACCAATGCCAGCCACGGCGTCCACATCGCGATGCAGGATTCGACGCCGATGATCCTGTTCGTCGGCCAGGTCGACACCGGCATGCGCGAGCGCGAGGCGTTTCAGGAGCTCGACTACAAGGCTGTGTTCGGCACCATGGCAAAATGGGCGGTCGAGATCGATCGTCCCGACCGCATTCCGGAGCTGGTCGCGCGCGCCTTCCGCGTCGCCATGCAGGGTCGTCCCGGTCCCGTCGTGATCTCGCTGCCGGAGAACATGCTGACCGAGACCGCGGCCGTTGCGGACGCGATGCGGATCGAGCCGGCGGTGAGCTGGCCCGCGCCTTCTGATATCGAGCGCGTTGGCGCCATGCTTGCCAGCGCCAAGGCGCCGCTCGTCATTCTCGGCGGTTCGCGCTGGACAGACGAGGCGACCAAGAGCATCGCGCGGTTTGCCGAGCGGTTCGACTTGCCGGTCGCGACCTCGTTCCGCCGAGCGTCGCTGATCGACGCGGACCATTCGCACTATGCCGGCGACCTCGGCATTGGGCCGAGCCCGGGGCTGAAGGCGCGCATCGACGGCGCCGATGTCATTCTGCTCATCGGCGGCCGCATGTCGGAAATGCCGTCCTCGTCCTACACACTGTTCGATATTCCGACCCCGCGACAGAAGCTGATCCACGTGCATCCGGGCTCGGAAGAGCTCGGCCGCGTCTATCAGCCGGAGCTGGCGATCCAGGCGACGCCCGCCGCGTTCGCCGAAGCGGTCGAGACGCTAAAGCCCGCCGGGGCGCTCGCATGGAAGGGTGAAGCGGCCAAGGCGCATGCCGATTATCTGGCCTGGACCGACAAAGCGCGCGAGCTGCCCGGCACGTTCCAGTACGGCCAGGTCATGACCTGGCTACGCGACCGACTCCCGAAGGACGCGATCGTCTGCAACGGCGCCGGCAACTATGCTGGCTGGATCCACCGCCATCACCGCTTCCACAGCTTTGCGGCCCAGCTTGCGCCGACCTCAGGCTCGATGGGCTATGGGGTGCCGGCGGCGGTGCTCGCCAAGCGGCAATATCCAGATCGCACCGTCATCGCCTTCGCGGGCGACGGCTGCTTCCTGATGAACGGCCAGGAGTTCGCGACCGCCGTGCAATACGACGCGCCGCTCGTCGTCATCGTCGTCGACAATTCGCAATACGGCACCATCCGCATGCACCAGGAGCGCGACTATCCCGGCCGCATAGTCGGCACCCAGCTGAAGAACCCGGATTTTGCGATGTACGCAAAAGCGTTCGGCGGCCATGGCGAGCGCGTCGAGCGTACTGAAGAGTTCGCGCCGGCGTTCGAGCGTGCGCTCGCCTCGGGCAAGCCGTCGATCCTCCACTGCATCATCGATCCGCGCGCGATGTCGGTCGGCAAGGACTTTGCCCCTGCGGTGAAGGCTTAAGCCATGTCCAAGGGCCGCCACGTCGCCATCATCGGTGCCGGCGCGGTCGGCGTGATCAGCGCAATCGAAGCGCTGCGCGAGGGACATCGCGTCACGCTGATCGACGCAGGCGAGCCCGGTGGCGAACAGGCGGCGAGCTACGGCAATGCCGGCTGGCTCTCCTCGCATTCGGTGATCCCGCCGGCCGAGCCCGGCGTCTGGAAGAAGGTGCCGTTCTATCTGATGGACCCGCTCGGGCCGCTCGCGATCCGCTGGTCTTACTTGCCGAAGGCGCTGCCCTGGCTGATCAGATATCTGCTCTCGGGCTGGACCGAGGCGCGGGTCGAGAAGACGGCCTTTGCGCTGCGCGACCTCCTGAAGGACGCGCCGCTGTTGCACAGGAAGCTCGCGGAGGAGGCGGGCGTTCCTGAGCTGGTGGAACGCAACGGCGTGATGCATGTGTTTCCGTCACGCGGGAACTTCGACAACGATCTCGGCTGGCGCCTGCGCAGAAAGGTCGGCGTCGAATGGATGGAGCTTAACGCCGACGAGATTCGTCAGCGCGAGCCGGATCTGCATCCGCGCTACACCTTCGGCGTGGTGGTGGAAGAGGCCGGGCGCTGCCGCGATCCCGGTGCCTATGTCGCAGCCCTCGCGCAACATGCGCTGGCAAGTGGCGCGCAGCTTGTGCGGGCCAAGGCGACGGGGCTCAAGCTTTCCGGCAACAAGCTCGTTGCAGTGATCACCGAGACCGGCGAGATTCCCTGCGATGCCGCGGTGATTGCCGCCGGCGCGCATTCGAAGCGGCTCACCGCATCCATTGGTGATCCGCTGCCGCTGGAGACCGAGCGCGGCTATCACGTCATGATCGAGAATCCGGAATCGGGCCCGCGCAGCTCGATGATGGCATCGGATGCGAAGATGGTGGTGAACTGGACCGACAAGGGTTTGCGCGCCGCCGGCACGGTCGAGATCGCAGGCCTCGAGGCCGAACCGAACTGGAAGCGCGCCGAGATCCTGCGCGACAACCTCCTCGGCATGTTCCCGAAACTGCCGACGGACATTCCGTCTTCCCGTATCAAGACCTGGTTTGGCCATCGGCCGAGCATGCCGGACGGACGTCCCTGCATCGGCTACGCGCGCGCCTCGCGCGACATCGTCTATGCCTTCGGCCACGGCCATATCGGCCTGGTCGGTTCGGCCCGCACTGGCCGTCTCGTCGCCCAGCTTCTGAGCGGCAAGCCACCGGAGATTCCGCTCGCACCGTTCGCGCCCGATCGTTTCCTCTGAGATCGCACCATGACCACTTCAGCCAACTCGTCTTCCCGTGTCGCCCGTGGCGGCAAGGCCATCTACGGCGCGCCGCTCGGCATCTTGATGCTGGAGGCGCGCTTTCCTCGCATTCCCGGCGACATGGGCAACGGCACGACCTGGCCTTTCCCCGTGCTCTATCGCGTGGTGAGTGGCGCTTCGCCGGAGAAGGTGGTGCTGAAGGGCGCGGCCGGCCTGCTGCCTGCTTTCATCGATGCGGCGAAGGATCTGGTGCGGCTCGGGGCCGAAGCCATCACCACCAATTGCGGCTTCCTCTCGCTGTTCCAGAAGGAGATCGCAACCGCGGCCGGCGTTCCCGTCGCGACCTCGTCACTGATGCAGGTGCCGTGGGTGCAGGCGACCTTGCCGCCGGGCAAGCGCGTCGGTCTCGTCACGGTCTCCGGCTCGACCTTGACGCCCGCCCATCTCGAAGGCGCCGGCGCGCCGCTCGACACGCCGCTGGTGGGGACCGAGCACGGCAAGGAATTCTTCCGCGTTCTGATCAAGGCCGAGAAGGACGACATGGACATCGCGCAGGCCGAGCGTGACGTGGTCGAGGCCGGCAAGGAGCTGGTCGCCAGGAATCCTGATGTCGGCGCGATCGTGCTGGAATGCACCAACATGCCGCCTTATGCGGCGGCGCTTCAGGCCGAAGTCGGATTGCCCGTCTATGATATCTATTCCATGATTACGTGGTTTCATGCCGGACTGCGGCCGCGTCGGTTTGGTTAGAGGTCGAGAAGCTGGGAGAAGGTGGCGCGAAGCGCCGGATGAGGGGTACCTCTCGTTGGGGGAGAGGGCTGGAAGGCCCATCGCGCTTCTGGCCTCGAGTGGAGAGAGCAAGCCAGCTATACAATCCCTCGATATCTGGTCATACTAGACGGTCAGCGCTTTCGTGTCGGAACATCGTTAGTGTGCCTCGCATTCACGGAGACACACGGTGCATAATCCTCATCCCACTTCCGAAGCGCACGCCGGTGGCGACTGGCCATCCGAACTCTACCGCATCCTGAAAGCCGCCGACGTGCGGCAGATGTCGTACGTCCCCGATGCCGGCCACAGCCAGCTCATCCGCCTGTTCTCAGCCGACCGCGACGTCACCACCAACGTGCTGACGACGGAGGAAGAGGGCATCGCCATTGCCGCGGGCGCCTGGCTCGGCGGGCAGCGCAGCGTGCTGCTGATGCAGTCGAGCGGGGTCGGCAACTGCATCAACATGCTGTCGCTGTCGGCGATCGGACGATTTCCACTGCTGATGCTGGTGACGATGCGCGGCGAGTGGGCCGAGTTCAATCCCTGGCAGGTGCCGATGAGCCGGGCGACGCAGCCCTCGTTGGAAGCAATCGGCCTGAAGGTGATGCGCGCGGAGACGCCGGACGATCTGGTCGAGACGGTCGAATCGGCCGCAGCGCTCGCCTACCAATCCGATCAGCAGGTCGCAGTCCTGATCGGACAGCGCCTGATCGGCAAGAAGAAGTGGTGATGCCAATGCAAGCTCAACTCGACCGCCGCGCCGCCGTGGCCGCACTCCTGAAGAATCGCAAAGACACGCTGGTCGTCTCCGGCCTGGGCTCGCCGACCTACGACCTTCATTCGGTCGGCGACCACAACGGCAATTTTTATCTCTGGGGCGCCATGGGCGGCGCCGCGCTGATCGGGCTTGGCCTCGCTCAGGCCCAGCCGGAAAAGCGCGTGCTGGCCCTCACTGGTGATGGCGAGCAGCTCATGGGCCTCGGCGGTCTCGCCACCATCGGCGTTGCGCGCCCGCGCAATCTCGACATCGCCGTGATCGACAACCAGCATTTTGGCGAGACCGGAATGCAGGCAAGCCACACCGGGCGCGGGGTCGATCTCACCGCCATCGCCACGGCCTGCGGCTTTGTTGCGACCGGGACGGTGCGGACGCTCGAGGAAGTGGAGCGCCTCACGCGGCAGATCGCCGAGCCGGCTGATGGCCCGCGGCTTTTTGTCATCAAGGTTCTGGCCGAAAATCCGCCACGATCGCTGCCCTCGCGCGATGCCGTCTTTATCAAGAACCGGTTCCGTGCTCATCTGGGTTTCGCGGCTGCGTAAGCCGGGTCTCACCCGGCAACAGCTTGCCTCAAGCAGCTCTTCTGGAGTGGGACCATGAAACTAACCGGCAAGGTCGCCGCCATCACCGGCGCGGCGCGCGGCATCGGCAAGGCTTGCGCGAAACGATTCCTGGACGACGGCGTCAAAGTCGTCATCTCGGATGTCGATGCCGACGGCCTTGCCGCGACGGCTGCTGAACTGGGGCGGCCCCACGCCTTGCGCACCATCGTCGGCAATGTTGCCAGGCGCGCTGACGTCGACCAGCTCGTGGCTACCGCCGTGGAGGAGTTCGGCCGGCTCGACATCATGGTCAACAACGCCGGCGTTGCCCGCAACCAGGACATTCTGGAGATCTCCGAACAGGATTTCGATGACGTCATCGCCATCAACTTGAAGGGTGCGTTCTTCGGGGTGCAGGCGGCGGCCAAGCAGATGATCGCGCAAGGCGGCGGCGGGGTGATCATCAACATGTCTTCGGTCAACGCGCTGCTGGCGATCCCGACGCTCGCGACCTACGCCATCTCCAAGGGCGGCATGAAGCAGCTAACGAGTGTCGCCGCCGTCGCGCTTGCCCCGCACAACATCCGCGTCGTCGCGGTCGGACCGGGTACGATTCTGACCGACATGGTGGCGTCCGCCATCTACACATCCGAAGATGCCCGCAAGACCGTGCTGTCGCGCACGCCGGCGGGCCGCGGCGGCGAGCCGGGCGAGGTGGCTTCCGTCGTGGCGTTCCTGGCGAGCGACGATGCGTCCTACATCACTGGGCAGACCATCTACCCAGACGGCGGCCGGCTGATCCTGAACTATACGGTGCCGGTGAAGTAGATCACTCCGCCGCAACCGTCATCCCGTGGCCCAGCCGTTTCGAAATGCTGCCGGCACAGTCGCGCAAGGCATGGGCGGTCGGGCTGTCCCAGCGCGCATCAAAAGTGCCTTCCGGTCCCATTGCAGTGATGACCAGGACGACATGGCCGGAATGGTCGAACACCGGCGCCGAGAATGCGTTGACGCCGGGCAGGGGATCGCCGAGCGCGCGGGCGAGACCGTGCTTGCGGACCTCTGTGAGCATCTCGGTGATCTTCGCGCCTTTTACCGCGCGCTTCGGATTATATCCGACGCCGTGGCGATCGAGGCCGCTTTCGAGTGCGGCGTTGATTGTCTTCTCCGGCAGGAAGGCCGCAAAGGCCCGCCCTGTAGCGGTCTCCAGCAGCGCCATGACCGAGCCGGCCCGCATCACGATGTGCACGGGCTGGCCAGGCTCTTCGAGCTGCACCACGGTCGGGCCGTGCGTGCCCCAGACCGCCAGCGAGACCGCGTGCCCAATGTGACTTGCGAGCGCCGCGATCTTCGGCCTCGCGATGCGTACGCCGGACAGGCGGCGCAGGCTGATCAGGCCGAGTTCCAGCGCCAGTGCGCCGATCTCGTAGCGGCCAGTGGTCTCGTCCTGCTCGATCAGCCCGATGCGGGAGAAGCTGGCCAGATAAGGATGCGCCTTGGCCGGCGTCATACCGGCCTCGCGCGCGAGATCGCGCAGCATCATCGGCTCACCGCATCTCGCCAGCGCGCGGAGCAATTCTCCGCCGACCTCGATCGACTGGATGCCGCGGCTTTCTCTCTTCATGCGCCTCCTGGCGTGTGGCTTACGCCGCGTCGCGCTTGGTAGCGCGGTCGGCGAGATGACGGCCGGCAATGTAGCCGAAGGTCAGCGCCGGCCCAAGCGTAATGCCGGCACCGGGATAATTGCCGCCCATGATGCTCGCCATGTCGTTGCCGGCGGCATAGAGCCCGGGAATCACCCGTCCCTCCGCATCGAGCGCTCGCGCGTTCTCGTCAGTGACGATGCCGGCATAGGTGCCGAGATCGCCGACCACCATCTTGATCGCGTAGAACGGGCCGTTCTCGATCGGCGCGACGCAGGGGTTGGGGCCGTGCAGCGCATCGCCCTGGTAGCGGTTATAGGCCTTTGATCCCTTGCCGAAGGCCGCGTCATGACCTAGTGGTGCGGTCGCATTGAACTGCTTGACGGTCTCGGTGAACGCGGTGGCATCAATACCCGCTTTTGCCGCAAGCGCCTCCAGCGTCTCGCTGCGCAAGAGATAACCCGTGTTGAGGTGATGACCTGTTGGCATCGGGAACGGCGGCACGCAGCCGAGGCCGTATTTGCGCAGGGTCGGGTGATCGCAGACGAGGTACGCCGCGATCTCCTCGCCGGGCTTCGCCGCCTTGACCATGGCCTGGACGAAGTCGTGATAGGAATTGCCCTCGTTGGCAAAGCGCTTGCCGTCGCGCATCACCGCGATCACGCCGGGTTTTGCGCGGTCGATGAAATGCGGCATCACGCCGTTTGAACCGTCCTTGCGCTTGGTGACCGAGACCGGGACCCAGGCTGCCGCGTTCGGCAGGCGGTCCTCGACACGCCCGCCGGCGCTTTCCGCAAGGCGCAGGCCGTCGCCGGTGTTGCCGGTCGGTCCCGGCGAAAAATGCTCGTTGCCGGTCGGCGCGTGCGGGAACATCTTCTTGCGCCGTTCCACATCGTGCGGGAAACCGCCGCAGGCGAGTACGACGCCTTGTCTGGCACGAATGCGGACATCGCGTCCCTCGCGGGTGACAATGGCGCCGATGACAGTGCCGTTCTCGACCGTCAGCTCACGCACCGGCGAGGACAGCCACATCGGAATCTTCAGGTCTTGCGCGGATTTTGCCAGGCGCCCGGCGAGCGCATTGCCGTTGGTCAGGGTCATGCCGCGGCCGTAGCGCAGCACGTCCATCAAATGGCGCGACAGGCGCTTTGCGACATAGACGGCCGAGGTCAGCGACTTCGTCGCGCGCATGAAATGGACGATGTCCTTGCCGGATCCGAGCATCATGCCGAATACGGTCAGCTCCGGCAGGGGCATGCCGAGGGTCTTGATCTGGTCGCCGAGCTCGCGGCCGTCGAACGGGCGCGCCACCATCGAACGGCCACCCTGGGTGCCTCCGGGCGCCTCGGCGTGGTAGTCCGGGAACACCAGCGGCATGTCGAAACGGAGCGCGGTCTTGCTGGTGAAGAAATCGACCGCCTCGGGACCGGCGCTCAGGAATGCATCGACGCGCGCGGCGTCATAATTGTTGCCGGCTTCGTGCCGCAGATAGGTGCGGGCCTGCTCCGGCGTCTCCTCGATGCCGTAAGCCTTCGCCAGCGACGTGCCGGGAATCCACAACCAACCGCCGGAGCGGGCGGTAGTGCCGCCGAAGCGTGGCTCCTTCTCGACGATCAGGACGTCGAGGCCGCGATAGCGCGCGGTGATCGCGGCCGACATCCCGGAGGCGCCAGATCCGGCCACGAGCACATCGCACTCGTAAGTCTCAATTGCGTTGCGCTCGTTGCCGGTCATGCGGGCCTCACTTCTTGAGCAGCGGACATTTGGACTCGGAGACCGGGCGGAAGGCGTCCTCGCCCTTTACCGTCTTGATGATCTCCAGGTAATCCCACGGTTCCTTGGACTGCTCGGGCGATTTTACCTTGGCAAGATACATGTCGCGAATGACGCGGCCGTCCTCGCGCAAGCGTCCGCCATGAACGAATGTATCCTCGATTGGCAGTTCGCGCATCTTGGCCATCGCCTTTGCGGGGTCATCGGTGCCGGCAGCCTTGATGGCCTTGAGATAATGCAACACCGAGCCATAGACGCCGGTCTGGATCATGGTCGGCATCACCTTGGTGCGCTCGTAGAATTTCCGCGACCATGCGCGGGTCGCCTCGTCCATGTTCCAATACGACGCCGTGGTCATGTAGGTGCCCTGCGCGGATTTGAGGCCGATCGCATGCACGTCGGTGTCGAACATCAAGAGGCCGACCAGCTTCTGGCCGCCCTGGACCAGGCCGAACTCGCCGGACTGCTTGATGGCGTTGTCGGTGTCCTGGCCGGCATTGGCGAAGGCCACCACATCGGCCTTCGAGCTTTGCGCCTGCAGCGCGAAGGAGGAGAAGTCCGCCGTGTTGGTCGGGTGCTTCACGCCGCCCAAAACCTTGCCGCCCATCTCGTTGATGAAGCGCGTGGCGTCCTTCTCGAGCTGTTGGCCAAAGGCGTAGTCCGCGGTGATGAAGTACCAGGATTTTCCGCCTTCCTTGATCACCGCAGAGGCCGTCACCTTGGACAGCGCATAGGTGTCATAGGTGAAGTGCACGGTGTTCGGGCTGCACAGCTCGTCGGTCAGCGAGCTCGCGCCGGGGCCGGAGAGCAGCGCGATCTTGTTGCGCTCGCGCACCATGTTGTGCACGGCGATCGCGATGCCGGAATTGGGGATGTCGACGACGGCATCGACCTTGCCGTTGTCGAACCAACCGCGCACGATCTGCACGCCGACGTCGGTCTTCATCTGATGGTCGGCGCTGATGATCTCGATCGGCTTGCCGAGCACGGTGGGCCCGAATTCCTCCACCGCCATCTTCGCGGCTTCGACCGAGCCAGGCCCGCTGTTGTCGCGGCCCCAGCTCGATAGATCCGTGAGCACGCCGATCCGCACCGCGTCGTCGGAGACTTGCGCGGTCGCGACGGTGGTCATGGCAGCCGAAGACATGGCCGCGAGCATGGCGCAGGCCAAAAACCCTCTCATCGTCATTCCCTCTCTTTTATGGGCCGCTTGGCGCGGCTGGTTGTTCTGGGAGCTAATTAGATAATGACGAACGAATTTGTCAATGACGAATAGCGGTCTTGGGTGGATTCCGCTATCCCGCGGACGGCGCCGCCAAAGTGAGCGCGCAACTGCTCCCACGACCGTCATTGCGAGCGGAGCGGTAACTGCCCAGGTCCGTTTGCTCGGTTAGGCGACGCTGAGTTTGTGGATGAGTTGTGTGGGGCATCGGGACAACGAGCATGTTCCATCCGCGCTTTCGAGCGGTACCGATCAGGGTGCGAAGCGTGGCGAAATTGTCTGCGCCTTGTGAGGTGCGGAAGCCGGCAGAGATCTTCTGCCGCAATTTCATCATCCGAGCATCGCGCTCGGCCTCGTTGTTGGTAAACGGCACCGCCGAGTTGTGCAGGAACAGCAGCACCGCCGCTTTATGTAACTTGAGGCGCAACAGGAGATTATGGCCCGTGCGCCGTCTGATCCGCCCGCGCTTGATGTCGCGAGGCAGCGCGGGTAGCGCCTCGTGCCAGGCGATACCGGCGCGGATAATGCGGTCATAAAGTCGCTCGGCGGCGCGGATTCTGTTGGGACGCAGCGCGCCTGTCTGGTCGGTTGGATGCTCTGACGCCAGATTGACCTCGTGGCACAGGCAGCGGAGCAACCCGCGCATGCGCCGGGCCCAGGCCTCGCCATCGATGTCCACCAGCGCCGTCAACTCGCGCAGGTGATGCGCATTGCACAGCGCATGCGTGACACCGGACATCTGAAAATAGGATGTCCAATGGTCGTGCACAACGATATGCGCCGCTTGCGTCAGCACCTCGCCGCGCCTGGGTGAGACGCGATAATGCACCAGCCCATTGATCCCGGCGGTGCCCGCGACATGCAGCCATTGCGGCGTGGCGCCCACCCAAAACCCGGTCTCATCCAAATGCTTGACCGGTGCCCGGCGGATTTGCTCGCAGACTGCCGCAGCGAAATCCTGCGTCCGGCTGGCAGCCCGGGCGATCATTTGTCCGATCGTGCCGGCCGAGATGGTCACGCCAAACAGATCGGAGAGGATTTGCCCGAGCCGATCTTCAGGCAGAAACTGTCCCGCCGACAGATAGGTCACCACAGCGGCCAACCGGACGCCATATTGCGCCGGCGCCCTTACCTCGGGTGGAAACGATCCTGTCGTGACCGCGCCACAGCCGCTGCATTTGCAACGATAAAGCTGATGCTCCGTGACGAGCAGCGGCGCCGGCGCCGGCAGATCGAACACCTGACGGCTGCCGACAAGTTCCAGCAGTTCACCCTCCAGCGCCATTCGGCAGCGCCCGCATCTAACAGGGCAATGCATGATCGTATGATCGACCCGTTCGGACCGCTTCAAGTGTTTGCCTGCATGGCCGGGCTGGCCGCCGGGCTTCTTCAACCCTCGCTCACGCAGGCTCTGTGTCCGGCGAGAAGCCTGGCCCGGTCCATCGCTCGAAGGCGGCTTGCTGCTATTGGAGCTATCCAGACCAAGCCGACGCTCCAGATCGGCCACACGCACCGTCAGCAATGCGTTCTGCTGCTCCAACATCAGGTTGCGCTCCTGCAACTCCCCAATCAGGGCCAGCAGGGCATCCACAGACAATGAGGAATTTGGCGGCGTCACCCATACCTTGACTCACAAACACATGTGGTCAGTCAAGAGAATACAAACGGCCACCTGGGCTGTTACGCGGAGCGAAGCAATCCAGAATCCTTCCGCGGGGCACTCTGCATTGCTTCGTCGCAAGGGCTCCTCGCAATGACGGGTGTTGAAGCAGCGACGCGCAAAATTTCGCACCGTAATCCCGGGCAAGCCAACACGCCCGCAGGTTGCAACCGCCATTATGATTGGCCATGATGCCGCCCAGGAATTTTGGGGCGCATGGCATGACGGCAGCATCGGGGGTCTCCGCGGCGGCGGAGAAATCGACGACGGCACATGTGGTGTGGGCGAGCGCGCTCGGCACCGCGATCGAGTGGTACGACTTCCTGATCTACGGCACGGCCGCCGCCCTCGTGTTCAACAAGTTGTTCTTCCCGAGCTTCGATCCCTTCGTCGGCACGCTGGCGGCGTTCTCGACCTATGCGGTCGGCTTTGTGGCGCGGCCGATCGGCGGCGCGATCATCGGGCATTATGGCGACCGGCTCGGCCGCAAGAAGATGCTGGTCGCGACCATGATCGCGATGGGGCTCGGCACGTTCCTGATCGGCTGCCTGCCGACCTACAGCCAGATCGGCGTCTGGGCGCCGATCTTCCTTGTCATCTTGCGCTTCATCCAGGGCATCGGGCTCGGTGGCGAGTGGAGCGGCGCGGTGGTCATGGTGGCCGAGCACGCCGGCAATCGCCGCGGTTTCTATGGCAGTCTGGTGCAGATCGGTTTTCCCGTCGGCGTCGCCGCCTCCACCGGCATTTTTGGTCTGATGACGAAACTGCCCGAAGCCGATTTCCTCAGTTGGGGCTGGCGCGTGCCGTTCCTGATCAGCATCCTGCTCGTCGGGGTCGGCTTCATCGTGCGGCTGAAACTCGCGGAGACGCCGCACTTCAAGGAGGTGGTCGAGCGCAACGAGGTGCTGGCACAGCCGGTGATGGAAGTCCTGCGCCGCGACTGGCGCAGTTTCCTGCTCGCGATCGGCATCACCGTCTCTGAAGTCGGGCTCGCTTATCTCCTCACCGTCTTCACCGTGGTCTATGCCACGACGCAGCTCGGCCTGCCGCGGCAGGTGATCCTGGATGCGGTGGTCTATGCCGCGCTGGTCGAGCTCGCGACGCTGCCGCTCGCCGGCTGGCTGTCCGACATCTTCGGCCGCAAGGCACTGTATCTCGCCGGCGGCGTGTTCACGGTGGCGCTGGCGTTTCCGTTGTTCTGGTTCCTCGACACCAGGGAGCCGGCGCTGATCACGCTCGCGCTCGTCGTCACGATGACCCTGACGCATGCGCTGCTGTTCGGGCCGAAGGCCGCCTTCATGCCGGAGCTGTTCCGCACCCAGGTGCGCTACAGCGGTGCGTCGCTGGGCGCCAACGTCGCGGCCGCGCTCAGTGGCGGCTTCTCGCCGCTGATTGCGACGGCACTGCTTGCATGGGCCGGCTCGTACTGGGCGGTGTCAGTCTACATCATCGGGCTCTCGATCATCACGATCATCGCAACGCTGATGGCGCCGGAGACCGCGCGGAGCTCGCTGAGATCCTGAGGGCGGCTAACGGCAGGCAGGATTCGCGACTGCTGGAAATACCAGGAAGGTGATGGTCGCTGGCGCAAGCCGGATCGTGCCCGCCGATGCTGCGCGCGGCTCAAGCCGGGGTAGCTCGTCATCGGCATTCAGCGCGAGCGACTTGCCGTTCAGCTGCACGGTCGCGTCTTGCAGCCGCTTCGCATGCAACGTGTAACGCTCGGCGGGATGTGACAGCGTCAGGGTGGATGATGCATACCGCGACGCGTTGATCGCGAGCACGGACACCGCGCCCCGCATGGCCGGATGGCAATGCGCATGGAGATGGAGATCTGGCGCGGCGACCGAGCTCGTGTCGAGCACGACCGTTCCCATCAGCCGGTGCCAGAGCAGCGCAGCCCAGTAGTTCGGCCGCGGACGGAACGTCCCTTCGTCGAGCAGGCCGTAGTCGCTGGCGGCCAGCGTGTTGTGCATCACGACCTGGACGCCAGCTCTTGCCAGCCGTCCGAGCTGGTCGAGATAGCGGAACGCGTCGAGAAAAGTCTTGTCCCAGCGATTGCCTCCGCAGGCGGCATCCGCGGTCTCCGTCAGCCAGATCGGTTTGCCCGGCTCGAACATGTCGCGCAGCGCGCTGTAGATCGCGAGACTCGCGTCGGTGCGCGCCAGCCATTGCTCCGAAAGCGCCTGCGCCGGATCGTCGCTGCCGCCGCAGCGCGGCGAGAGCGTGTTGTAGTGATGATAGGAGAAGCGATCGAGACCGGGGCCGGATGCGGCGAGCAGGTCGCGCGTGGCGATGCCGGACCCGGATGGCGACGGCGCATCGCCGATTGAACCCGGACCGACGATCAGCGTCTCAGGCGCCGCCCGTTGCATCCATTCGCGAAAAATCCTGAAGTCGCGGCCATAAGCCTTCGCATCATATCGAGGCGGCGCGCCGTTCGTCGCGGCGAGGTTTGGTTCGTTCATGAATTCCACCGCCGCGATGTGGCCGCCCAGCGAACGCGTCGTGTCGATCAGGTGCTCCGCCTGATCGGTCTTCCACGCGCCATCCGCATCGCGGCTGCCCGGACTGATCGCAAAGGAGGTGACAATCTGCGCATCAACCGCGCGGGCGAAGTCGATAACGCCACGCCATGGCGCGCGGCTGAGCACGGTGTTGAAGCCGGCAGGCGGTGCCGCCGGCGCGTCGTCGCCGTCCGCGAAATAGGTTGCATTCGCCCAGGTGCCGCTCACGCGCAGATAGGCCGGCGCCAAGGCGGCGGCGAGCTTGCGGAGACGCCGGTTGGCAAGATCGATTGGCGGCCTGTCGCTGTAGCCATCACGCTGCATCTGATGTTGCGCATAAGGTCTCCAAAAGCGACCGCCGGTCACCTCGACCATCTCGACATTGTAGGATTGAAAGCGCGCGTCGATGATGTCGATCACCTTCATGCGCGACGGTGCGATCGCAGGCTCGCTTGCACTTGCCGCGCGACTTATCGCAGCGACGAGCAATGCGGCGCCGATCACGCGCGCGATGCGCAGGCGGCTGTGTCGCTCCATTGCCGGCCTTGTATACACGTCCTGACGCCTTCTTATGCTGGGCGAGCCATTAACCGCTTTTATGCGGCGAATTTTTACTTCCAATTTTACTTCGCAACATCCCGCCCATAGCCTCGCCCGCAATTGATCAGATCCGCAGCCGGTCAATGGCGATCGGTGCGCAGCAGTCATTGTAGCCAACGAGGGTTGCCATGCTTGACGGGGACGAAGTGACATCCGCTGCCAATCCGGCGGGGGCGAACGACAAATCGACAAAAAAGCTGAGCCGGCGCACGCTGGGGGGCGGCCGCAGTTGCGGGCGCAGCCGCAGGAGTGGACGCGATCCGCGGCTTCCCGACCGATGCGCCAGCGCAGGTTTGCACGCTCCAGCGTATCAATGGCGTAATCGCGATAGAGGCGCTCCTGGTGGGCGGCGGATTGCTCGCCGGTCATCCAGACCAACTGCTCGCGCCGCACCACCTGGCCGCCGGTGTGGACGGCTGGGTGAGGCCCCGCCGCCGCACGCGACCTGTTCTCATCAATTAGAGGACGTGCCAGTCCAGTGTTGCTGGCATACTGAATATTGATTATCAGGTGGGCCGGCGCGCATGATGCGCCCAACGAACATAAAAAGGGAGCACAAAACATGAAAGAGATCTCAGCAACGCGACGAGAGCTGCTCGCAGTTGCCGCGGTGGCAAGTGCTGCTTCAATCGCGGAAGTTGCGCCGGCTGCGGCGCAGGCCGGGCAAAGGCCGATCTTTCCGGTGCCGATGGTCACCATCCCGATCGTCGGCGAGACCAGCGTGTTCCAGGTCCGCCGCATCTACTGCATCGGGCGTAACTATGCGGCGCACGCGATCGAGCGGGGTTCGGATCCGAGCCGCGAGCCGCCGTTCTTCTTCCAGAAACCGACCGACGCGATCCAGAACGTCGCGATCGGCGAGGTCGCGGATCATCCCTATCCGTCGCTGACCAAGAACTATCATCACGAGGTCGAGCTGGTCGCTGCGCTGAAATCCGGCGGCAGCAACATTCCGGCCGAGAAGGCGCTCGATCATGTCTATGGCTACGCGCTCGGCCTCGACATGACCCGGCGCGATCTCCAGAACGGCATGGCCGCGGAGAAGAAGCCCTGGGAGATCGGCAAGAGCTTTGACCACGCTGCGGTGATCGGCCCGATCCATCCGGCCAGCAAGACCGGGCATTTCGAGAAGGGCGCCATTTCACTGGCGATCAACGGGACGGTGAAGCAGAGCTCGGATCTCAGCAAGATGATCTGGAGTGTCGCCGAGCAGATCGCAAAGCTCTCGGAAGCGTTCGAGCTCAAGGCCGGCGACATCATCTATTCCGGCACGCCGGAGAATGTCGGCCCCGTGGTGAAGGGCGACGTGCTGCTGTGCAAGCTCGATGGCTTGCCGGACATGTCGATCAAGATCGCCTGACTGATCCAGCCCGGGTCGGGAGTGCAATATGTTGCGTTATGCCGTAGTCGTCATGTTGGGGTTGGCCTTCGCTGTCACCGGCGCTGTAACGGGGAATGCTGAAGGCGCGAGCGACATCGCGCCGACGGGAGCGTTGCGCGTGGCGGTGGCCGTCGGCCCCGCCGCGTCGGCGTTCTGGACGACGCGTGATCCCGCAGGCGGAAAGCCGCGCGGCGTCACCGTAGAACTCGCCAAGGCTGCCGCCGACAAGTTGCACGTTCCTCTGCATCTGGTCGAATACCAGAGCTCCGACGAGATCGCCGCCGCCAGCAGCAAGGACGTCTGGGATCTCTCCTTCATGCCGGCCGACGTCAAGCGCGAGCAGTTCGTGGATCAGGGCCCAGCTTACGTCGCCTATATGAGCGGCTATCTCATTCGCGCCGGTTCGGACATCCGCGCCGTCGCGGATGTTGATCGTGCGGGAATGCGGGTCGGTTGCATCGAGGGGACCTCGACGTCGCGGACGGTCGAGAAGTCGCTGAAGCAGGCGAAGCTGACGAAGTTCGTGAAGCCGGAACAGGCGGCCGAATTAATCGGCAAGGGGGAGCTGGATGCCCTCGCGATGGGTATGGGGGCGTTGGAAGACCTCTCGCGTAAGCTGCCGGGAACGAAGGTGCTGGACGAGGTGATCCAGTCGACCGGCGTGGTCGTGGTCGTGCCCAAGGGCAAGGCGGTGGCGAAGGCCTGGGCCGCGCATTTCCTGGATGAGGCCAAGTCGGATGGCACGGTGCGCCGCGCGCTCGACGGCAACGGATTTACCAGCGACAAGGTCGCGCCGTAGTTGCCGATCTGCCCTCCGCTGCGACCACAATCTGAAGGCAGAGGCCTTTGAATTGCCGGAGTTCCATCGGCGATTGCCCTGTGTTGGGCAACGAACAAACCTCGTGCAGCCATATTTAAGTATGAGTCACTCCCGCGAGGGAGACGCTCCGATGAACAAAGCTCTGATCACTGCCGTCGTGATGCTGGCTAGCGTGCCTGCAAGCGCCGCCGCGCAGGAGCGCGCTGGTGCTGCGGCGTTGGGAGCCGTGTCAGGCGCCGTCGTGCTGGGTCCGATCGGTGCCGTCGCGGGCGCGGTGGTCGGTTATACCGCCGGACCTGCAATCGCCCGGTCCTGGGGCGTGAGAGGTTCACGCTCGGCGAGACATCGGCAACCGCCGCGTCGCGAGGCGTACCGCGCGGCGGCGACCGGGGGTCCGCCGCGCACACGCGAGTCGATGGATGCCAATGGCCAGATGAGAGCTGCCAGCAATCCGCCGGTTCAAGCCGCGCCTGCGGTGCAGCCTGTTCAAGCTGCTCCTGTGGTGCCCGCGCAGACCACGACGCCGCCGGTTCAAGGATTCGACTGAGGTCAGCTTACGCCGCCGCCTTCGGCCGCAGCCGATCGACGGTCCGCGCGATCAGCGCCGCGACTTCCCCGACCTTCGGCCCGATCCGGAACTCAGGGCCGGCGACGACAACCGAGAGTCTGCGATCGCTGATCGGCAGCGGGATCGCGGCGCCCGCGAGGTCGCGGCTATAGTCGGCGAAGCTCTGGCAGTAACCGCGCGCGATCGAATTGCGCAGCTCGGTCTCGACCGCGTCTATGCTGATCGGCGTTGACGGACCGTACTGCTTGAATTCGATCTTGCGATAGACGGAGTCGCGCTCCTCCGGCGAATATTGCAGAAGCAGGGCGCGGCCGCTGGCGGTGGCGTGAATCGGCACGCGGTGGCCGATGGTCGCGAAATAGCGGATCGCGGCCTGGGACTCGACGACGTCAATGAACACGGCCATCACGCCGGCCGGCGCCACGATGGAGGCGGTCTCGCCGGTCTCGGCCGAGAGGTCGGCGATCAGCGTGTGTGTCCACGGCGGCAGCGGCTCGACCTCGGAGATCATCCGCGCCATCGCCAGCCAGCGCGGCGTCGGGTAGAAGCCGGCCCGCGGCCGCGGTTCGTAGAGATAGCCTTTCTCCGACAGCGTCGCGAGCAGGTTGAAGGTCGACGAGCGCGGCCAGCCGAAATGATCGGCGATCTCGGCAAGCGTCGCCGGTTTCCTCGTTTGCGCGAAGAACTCCATGATCTCCAGGACGTTTGCGGCTTGGCGAACGATCATGGTGAGACTTGCATCCTGATCTAGGGCTGGCCGAGGATTTTCTTCGCGGCGCGAAGATGCGGCTTGTCGATCATCTGGCCGTCGAGACGCAGAGTACCGGAGTTCGGATTGTTCGCGAATGCCGCGATCACCTTCTCTGCCCAATTACGCTCGGCCTCGGTCGGCTCGAACGCCGCGTTGACGACGTCGACATGCTTTGGATGGATCAGCGCCTTCGCCGAAAAACCGTCGCGCCGCGCGGCGCGCGTTTCCTGCTCGAGTCCTGCCAGATTGTCGATGTCGGTATAGACGGTGTCGATCGGCGCGACTTCGGCCGCCGCCGCCGCCATCAGACAGAGATCGCGTGCCAGACGATAAGGGCTGTGGAACACGCCACCTGACGCCTTTTCAGTAGCGCCGAGCGAAGCGGAGAGATCTTCCGCGCCCCACATCAAGCCGGCAAGGCGCGCGGAGCAGCCCTTGTAGCTGCCCAGCCCGAAGATCGAGCCGGCGGTTTCGGTCGCGACGCAGACGATGCGCGTCGTGCCGACCGCGATTCCGGCCGCAGCCTCCAAGGCTTCGAGCCAGGTTGCGACCTGGCGCACGTCGTCGCCGCCTTGCGATTTCGGCAGCACGATGCCGTCGGGTTTGCCTGGCATCACCGCGGCGAGGTCGGCGAGCGTCATGCCGGTGTCGAGCGCGTTGACGCGGACATAGAGCTGATGGGGGCCGCGAGAGCCCTTCAGCATCGCCAGCGTCAACCCGCGCGCTTCCGGCTTCTTGTCGGTGACGACAGAGTCCTCGAGATCGATGATCAACGCGTCGGCGTTGCCTTCGCTGGCCTTCTCGAATTTTCGCGGGGAGTCGCCCGGCACGAACAGCATCGAACGCATCAGGCCGGCCTCTTGTGCATCATCGCCATGCGGCGGCATTTACCGACGATCTCGTCGTTCTGGTTCAAGGCGTGGTGCTCGAACTCGACGATGCCCGCCTTGGGGCGCGATTTGGATTCCCGCAACGAAAGCACCTTTGTCGTCGCCCGCAAAGTGTCGCCATGGAAGACCGGCTTTGGAAAAGTGACGTCGGTCATGCCGAGATTGGCGACGGTGGTGCCCATGGTCGTATCATAGACCGTCATGCCGATCATGATGCCGAGGGTGTAAAGGCTGTTGAAAATGCGCTGGCCGAACTCGGTCTGGGCCGAAAAATGCGCGTCGATGTGCAGCGGCTGCGGGTTGAGCGTCAGCAGGCTGAACATGGTGTTGTCCATCTCCGTGACGGTCCGGCTCAGGGGATGCCTGAACTCCTGGCCCACGGAAAAATCCTCGAAATAGAGTCCGGCCATCGTGGTTTCCTCCCTGTGTCTCGATTTTTGCCGGCGCCCGCTGCTTACGGCGGCGCCGCCAGGTGAACTGCTTCTTGCTCTGCAAGCTGCTCGATTTCGTCCACCGAGAAGCCGGCCTCGGCCAGGATGTCGCGGCCGTGCTGGCCGAGTGTCGGCGCGGGGCCGGCGGGCTCGGGCTGGGTCACGCTCCAGGTCGAGGGCACGCGCATCTGGCGGATGCGGCCTTCCACGGGGTGATCTACAGTCTGGAAGAAGTCGATCGCATTGAGATGCGGATCGTCCAAAATCGTCTCCAGCGTGTGCATCGGCATCACCGGAATGTCGGCGCGCTCCAGCAGCTCGCGCCATTCCGCGGTGGTGCGCGTGACGAAGATGTGGCCGATCTCCTCGTAGATATCGTCAATATGATTCGTGCGCGCAGCGTGGTTGGCAAAACGCGGCTGATCGAGGAAATGCGGTTGCCCGATCGCCTCGAAGAAGCTGCGCCAGTGCTTGTCGTTGTAGATGAGGACGCAGAGATAGCCGTCGCTGGTCTTGTAGGGTTTTCGATAGCGCGAGAGCAGGCGGGCGTAGCCGCCGTGGTCGAGCGGCGGATCGTAGGTCAGTCCGCCCAGATGATCGACCAGCACGAACTCCGTCATGGACTCGAACATCGGCACGTCGATGCGTTGGCCGATGCCGGTGCGCTGCTGGTGCATCAGTCCGCCCATGATGGCATTGACCATCATCAGTCCGACGATGCGGTCGGCGATGGTGACGGGAACGTAACGCGGCGTGCCGTCGCCGGCGGCCGCGAGAAGTGTCGGAATGGTGGCCGCGCCCTGAATGAGATCGTCATAGGCGGGCTTGGCGGCATAGGGGCCGGACTGGCCGTAGCCGAACGCGCCGACATAGACGAGGGAAGGGTTGATCTCGCGAAGCGTCTCGTAGTCGAGGCCGAGCCGCGTCATCGCCTGCGGGCGCACATTATAGACCAGCGCGTTGGCACGCTTCGCCAGTCGCAGCAGTGTGGCGCGCCCTTCCTTCTTCTTGAGGTCGAGGACGATGCTGCGCTTGCCGCGGTTGGCGTTGAGAAACATCCCGCCCATGCCGGGTGTGCGGCCGGGACCGATCTGGCGAACGATGTCGCCCTCGGGGCTCTCGACCTTGATGATTTCAGCGCCCATGTCCGCCAGCACTTGGGTGCCATAGGGGCCCATCAGCACGGAAGTCAGGTCGAGAATAGTGAAGCCGGCGAGCGGTCCCATAGGGCCTCGTTCATTACATTCATATACGTGGAGTTAGAATTCATAAATCTCCGGTGTCAATCCGGAGAACTCTGAGCTAGGCGCATAGACCCATGCACTATTCATACGCTTGACATATAAATTCACCTATATGTATTTTTATCTCAAGCAAGAACTGGAGCGGGGCCAAGTGGTCGGCAGCGAGATGCTGCCGCCGCCGGCATGGGGACGCGTCAAGGAGAACGAGATGAAGAAGGTTTTGCCCTGGGCTGCCGCAGCGCTCGCGCTCTCGCTGCCGGTCTCGACGCGACAGGCGCAGGCGCAGGCGCTGGAGCTGAAGGTCGCCGACTCCTTCCCCGCGGGGCACTATCTCGTCCGCCTGATGCTCAAGCCGTGGATGGACGACGTCACCAAGCGCACCAATGGCGCGGTGACCTTCACCTATTATCCGAACCAGCAGATCGGCAAGGCCGCGGACATGCTGCGGCTCACCCAGTCGGGCGTGGTCGACATCGGCTACATCGGGCCGTCTTATGTCTCCGACAAGATGCCGCTATCGGAAGTTGCACAATTGCCAGGCGCGTTCGAAACCGCCTGCCAGGGTACGCTCGCCTACTGGAAGACCGCGCGCGAAGGCGTTTTGGCCAAGCAGGAATACGCGCCCAACAAGATCAAGCTGCTGTTCGAGGTGGTGCTGCCGCCCTACCAGGTGTGGACCGCCAAGCAAAAGGTCGACACGACCAAGGACATGAGTGGCCTGAAGCTGCGTACCACCGGCGGCGCGCAAGACCTGACCTTGCGCGCGCTCGGCGCGGTGCCGGTGCGCATGGCTGCACCCGATGCCTATGAATCGCTGTCGCGCGGCACAATGGACGGCCTGCTGTTCCCGATGGAGAGCGTCGTTGCCTATGGGCTCGACAAGCTGGTCAAGCACGCAACGGAAGGCGTCAGCTTCGGCAGCTTCATCGTCGCCTATTCGATCAATCAGTCGGTTTGGGACAAGCTTCCGGACGACGTGAAGAAGGCGATGAACGACGCGTCGGAGGCGATCGAGCCTCTGGCCTGCGCCCAGGTCGACAAGGAAACGGAGGCGACCAAGAAGCACCTTCAGGACCAGGGCGTCAGCTTCGAGCCGCTGCCGGAGGCGACGCGCACCGAGATGAAGGACAAGCTGAAGGGCGTCGGCCAGGAATGGGCGGCTGGGCTCGACAGCCGTGGCAAGCAGGCGTCCGCCGCGCTGAAGGAGTTTGAAGGCCTGCTCGCAGCTGGCGGCGCCAAATAAGGCGCGAAGTAAGGCGCGAAGTCATCCGACAGGGAAGAAGGAGACGCGAGAGGTGATCAAGCGGGCGGGATATGTGCTCGGCGTGCTGGAACGCGCGCTGACGGTGATCGCGGTGGTGTTCCTGTTCGTGATCATGCTGCTTGTCGTAACCGACGTGTTCATGCGCTACGCGCTGAACCGTCCGTTCTCCTTCACCTACGATCTGATCGGGCTTTATCTGCTCGCCGGCGTGTTCTTCTTCACGGTCTCGGACGCTCTGCGCGAGCACGCCCATGTCGGCGTCGATATCCTGCTGTCGCGCTTCTCGCCGGCGGGACGGCGGCTCTCGGAGATCATCACCGCGCTTGTGGGCCTGTTCGTCTTCGTCCTGATCTGCAAGGTCGGCCTCGAGCGTGCGGTGGAAAATTACGAGCAGCATGACGTGCTGGCTGGCGCGATTGCCTGGCCGACCTGGATATCGGCGGCGCTGGTGCCGCTCGGCTGCGGCGTGCTGGTGCTGCGATTGCTGCTCCAGCTCGTCGGCAATCTGCTGAGCCTCGTCAGCGGCCGTGACCTCTATCCGCTGCCGCCGGTGACCGGCGTTGGCGAAGCACGATCCTTTGAGTAACGGCAGGCATTCATGACACCCTTCATCGTTCTCGCCCTGCTGTTCGGCCTGCTCGCACTCGGCACGCCCGTCGGCTTCGCGATGGCCTTTTCCGGTTCGGTCGGCCTCGTGATGGTCGGCGGCTGGAGCACACTGTTCGGCATTTTGCAAACCGCGCCGCTCTCGACCGTCTCCTCCTACGAGCTGATCACCATCCCGATGTTCCTGCTGATGGCGGACCTCGTGCTGCTGTCGGGTGTCGCGGACGATCTATTCAAAACGGCCTCGGCCTGGGTCGGCCGCATCCCCGGCGGGCTCGGCATGGCCACCGCGCTGGCCGGCGCCGGTTTTGGCGCGATCTGCGGCACATCGACGGCCTCGGCCGCAACCCTGTCCTCGACCAGCCTGCCGGCGATGATCCGCCAGGGCTATGAGCCGAAGATGGCCGCAGGCGTGGTCGCGATATCAGGCACGCTGTCGATGCTGCTGCCGACCAGCGTCGCACTCGTCATCTTCGGTCTCCTTGCCGAGGTAAATATCGGCAAGCTGCTCGTCAGCGGCATCATCCCCGCGATCCTCGTCACCATCACCATCATGGCCACGATCTACTTCCTGGTCTGGCAGGATCCATCGCGCGCGCCGCCCGCCAAGTCGGTGCCGTGGCGCGAAAAATTCGCGCTGCTGTGGCAGGTCTCGCCAATGGTGGTGCTGTTCTCTATTGTCACAGGCACGATCTATCTCGGCGTCGCCACGCCGACGGAGGCCTCCGCGTTCGGTGCGTTCGGCGCCTTCCTGCTCGCGATCGTCAAGGGCAAGATCACGCCGTCGTCGCTTTACGCGACGCTGCTGCGTGCCTGCCATGGCACCTGCATGATCATCATGATCCTGGTCGGTGCGTCGATCTTTGGCTACTTCTTCACGCTCACCCACGTGACCCAGGACCTCGTCGCCTGGGTCGGCTCGCTGCCGGCCTCGCGCTGGGTCATCATCACGCTGATCCTGTGCGGCTACATCGTGCTCGGATCCTTCATGGACCAGATCGCGATCCTGGTGCTGACCGTGCCGATCGTGCTGCCGCTGATCAAGACGCTCGGCTTCGATCCGATCTGGTTCGGCGTCATCAAGATCGTCACCGCCGAGGTCGGCATGATCACGCCCCCGGTCGGGCTCAACTGTTTCATCGTCGCCCGCTATGCCAAGCGGCCGGTCGCGGAGGTGTTCCACGGTACCTTCCCGCATTTCATTGCGCACCTGATTGTCATTGCGATCCTGGTGGCGTTTCCGTCTATCATCCTCTGGCTGCCCTCGCAGATGGGGCGCTAGAACTAACGAGCCTCCACAAGGAGACCAACATGGATTTCGCGCTCACCGATCAGCAAGAGGCCATCCGCGGCGCCATCGCAAAGATCTGCGAAGGCTTTCCCGATGCGTACTGGCTGAAGAAAGACCATGACGGCGGCTTTCCGCACGACTTCCACAAGGCGCTGGCCGACGCCGGCTGGCTCGGCATCTGCGTGCCGGAAGCCTATGGCGGCTCCGGGCTCGGCATCACCGAAGCCGCGATCATGATGCGCGCGATCGCGGAATCCGGCGCAGGGATGTCCGGCGCATCTGCGGTGCACATCAACGTCTTCGGCCTCAATCCCGTCGTCGTGTTCGGCACTGAGGAGCAGCGCAAGCGCATGCTGCCGCCGATGGTCGAAGGCCGCGAGAAGGCGTGCTTCGCCGTCACCGAGCCCAACACCGGCCTCAACACCACGCAGCTCAAGACCCGCGCCGTCGCCAAGAACGACCGCTACATCGTCAATGGCCAGAAGGTGTGGATCTCGACCGCGCAGGTCGCGCACAAGATCCTGCTGCTGGCGCGCACCACGCCGCTGGAGGAAGTGCGCTCGCCGACGCATGGTCTCAGCCTGTTCTATACGGACTTCGATCGCAACAAGATCAAGGTCCACGAGATCGAGAAGATGGGCCGCAAGATCGTCGATTCCAACGAGCTGTTCTTCGAGGATTTCGAGATTCCGATGGAGGATCGCATCGGCGAAGAAGGCAAAGGCTTCCAGTACATCCTCGAAGGCATGAACCCGGAACGCATCCTGATCGCGGCGGAAGCTGTCGGCCTCGGAAAGCTCGCGCTGTCGCGCGCGACCGAATACGCCAAGACGCGCGTGGTGTTCAACCGGCCTATCGGCAAGAACCAGGGCATCCAGCATCCGCTGGCCATAAACTGGGTCGAGCTCGAAGCGGCGTGGCTGATGGTGATGTCGGCGGCGTGGCAATACGACAAGGGCATGCCCTGCGGCGGCGCCGCCAATGCCGCGAAATACATTGCGGGTGAGGCCGGATACCATGCCTGCGAGCAGGCGGTGATGACCCATGGCGGCTTCGGCTATGCCAAGGAGTTCCACGTCGAGCGGTACTTGCGCGAAGTTCTGATCCCGCGCATCGCGCCGGTCAGCCCGCAGCTTGCGCTCAGTTTTATCGCGGAAAAGGTGCTTGGACTGGCCAAGTCATACTAGGCTTTCCCGCGGACTTTTCGGCAGGGCCGCCAATGAACCTCGCTCACCATCTCCTGCGTGCCGCCAAAGCCGATGCGTCCGCGCCGGCGCTGCTCAAAGGGTTGACGCCGGTTGCCGATTACGGCCGGCTCGCCGCGACGGTGGCGTCGCTGGCGGCATCGCTGCAGCAGCGCTTTGGTTTGGCCAAGGGCGACCGCGTTGCGCTGCTGATGAAGAACGTGCCCGATTACGTCGCCTGTCTCTATGCCTGCTGGCATGCCGGGCTGGTTGCCGTTCCCATCAACGCAAAGCTGCATCCGCGCGAGGTCGCGTTCATTCTCGACAACTCGGGTGCGGCGGTCGTCTTCGTGACCGAGGCCATGGCGAGCGTTGCCTCCGAAGCGTCGGCGCTTGTTGCGGCCAAGCCGCGCATCGTCGAGATCGGCTCGGCCGAGCATCGTGGTCTCGAAAAGACTGACGGCATTGCCATCGCCGATGTCGTGAGCACAGATCCCGCCTGGATCTTCTACACCAGCGGCACCACCGGGCGTCCGAAGGGCGCGGTGTTGAGCCACCGCAATCTGCTTGCGATGGCGCTGAACTATCTCGCCGAGATCAATCCGGTCGCGCCAGGCGAGGCGCTGCTGCACGCCGCACCGATGTCGCACGGTTCAGGCCTCTACATGGTGCCGCACGTGCTCGGCATGGGCGCACAGATCATTCCGGAGAGTGGCCGCTTCGAGCCGGACGAGATCCTTGAGCTGACGGCAAAGCGCGACGGCATCTCCTTCTTTGCCGCGCCGACCATGGTGCGGCGCCTGACCGTCGCGGCTGAAGCAGCTGGCGCGACCGCGCCGGGGCTGAAGACGATCATTTATGGCGGCGGCCCGATGTATGTCGCCGATTGCAAGGCCGCGCTCAACGTGTTCGGGCCAAAGCTTGCGCAGATCTACGGTCAGGGCGAAACGCCGATGACCATCACGTACCTGCCGAAGTCAATGCATGTCGATGCCGGGCATCCGCGTCATGCCGAGCGGCTGGCGTCGGTTGGCATCGCGCAGGGCGTCGTACAGGTACGCACCGTGAATGAGGCGGGCGGCGACGTCGCACCGGGCGAGGTCGGCGAGATCATCGTGCGCGGCGATACTGTCATGTCGGGCTACTGGCAAAATTCCAAGGCGACTGCGAACACACTGCGCGACGGTTGGCTCTATACCGGCGACATGGGGGCCCTCGACACCGACGGCTTCCTCACGCTGAAGGACCGCTCCAAGGACGTCATCATCTCCGGCGGCACCAACATCTATCCGCGCGAGGTCGAGGAGGTCCTGTTGCGGCATGAGGCCGTCGCCGAAGTCTCTGTGATCGGCCGTCCCCATCCGGAATGGGGCGAGGAGGTGGTGGCCGTCGTCGTTCCCGTCGCGAATAGGGCGGTCACGCGGGACGAGCTCGACCAGATGTGCAATGCCTGGATCGCGCACTTCAAGCGGCCGAAGCACTATTATCTCACCGGCGAGCTACCGAAGAACAGCTACGGCAAGATCGTGAAGACGGAATTGCGCACGCTGCTCGGCGAGTCCTCCGCGCGCCTCAAACCGATGGATTGAGGTGGCGATGCTCGAGCCCGCGTCGCCGATCGACTTTTCCGGCCTGGTCCGTGAGGGTGATCTCGTCGTGTGCGGGCAGGCGACTGCGGAGCCGGTCACGCTGACAGAAGTGCTGATGGCACAGGCGGAACATCTTCCACCGTTTCGCATGATGGTCGGACCGGTGTTCTCGGAGACGTTTCCCGCAGGCCCCGCGCCCAACGTGTCGTTCCTGAGCTATGGCGTGATCGGCAATGCCCGGCGGCTCGCTAAGGCCGGACGGCTCGATCTGATTCCGAGCAACTACAGCGCGTTCTGCGCCGACTTCGCCGCGCGCCGCCACAAGGCCGATGTCGTTCTGGTGCAGCTTGCGGAGTCCAAGGGGCGGCTCAGCGCCAGTCTGTCCAACGACTATGTCATCGATGCCGCGCGCGGTGCGCGCCTGGTCATCGCCGAGATCAACCCGGATGCGCCTTTTACGTTCGGAGCGGAGTGGCCTGAGGACGTGACGATCCATGTGCGCGTCCCGGCCCGCTGTGCGCCAGTCGAGCTGGCGTCGCCGCCGCTGGACGATGTTTCGCGGCGCATTGCGGCGCATGCGGCGGGGCTGATCGACGATGGCAGCACGCTGCAGTTCGGCGTCGGTCGAATTCCGGACGCAATTCTCTCCTCGCTCTCGCATGTACGCAATCTCGGAATCCATTCCGGCCTGATCAACGACGCCGTCGTCGATCTGATCGAACGCGGTGCGGTGACGAATGCGGAGAAGGGTTTCGATGCCGGGATCACGGTTACCAACCAGGTGATCGGGACGCAGCGGCTCTATCGCTTCGTGCACGAGAACAACGCTGTTTCGGTGCGGCCGACGTCATACACACACGGCCAGGACGTGCTGGCCCGCATCAACCGGCTGGTCGCGATCAACTCGGCGCTCCAGGTCGGGCTCGATGGCAGCGTCAATTCCGAGACGCTGAATGGCGTTGCGATCGGTGCGATCGGCGGGCAGCTCGATTTCGTGCGCGGCGCCAATGCCTCACCTCGGGGAAGGGCGATCATCGCGCTGCCGGCGACGGCTTCGGATGGCACGAGCCGGATCGTCGCCCATGTCGAGACAGTGACGACCCCCCGCGCCGATGTCGATGCCATCATCACCGAATGGGGCGTTGCCGAGCTGCGCGGCTGCGGCCTTGCCGAGCGTGCGCGCCGGATGATCGCGATCGCGGCGCCCGGGCACCGCGACGCGCTATCGGCGCAGCTTCGTCGATGAAGCGAAGCCCGTAGACGCTATTCGGCAGCGATCCGATCCATCGCCATGGCCCGAAGCCGGGCGCGCTGGATCTTGATGCCGTTCGCGCTGTCGGTGACGGGGAAGGCCTCCACGACATAGATCCGCGCCGGGACCTTGTAGCCGGCGAGCCGCTCGCGCAGGCGCGTGATCAACGCTTCCTGCCGCGGCGGCTCGTGGTGAGGTTCTTGAGCTGGGATCACGAAGGCAACGCAGCGCGCCTGTCCCTTCAGATCGACCGCGACGACCTGGGCGTCGGCAACGCCGGGGCACGATTTGAGCTCGTCCTCGATCTCGCCGGGCGCGACAAGGAAGCCGCCGAGCCGCATGGCGTCGCCCGCGCGGGTTTCGTAGACGAAGGAGCCGTCGCCGCGCAGCCGGCCGATATCGCCGGTGCGGAAGAAGCCGTCCGCGGTGATGGCGTCGCGTGTCGCCTCGGGATTGTTGTAGTAACCGAGGAAGCGCGACGGCGCGCTGATCTCGATCTCGCCGGAGACACCTTGAGCCGCGAGCTCGCCGGTCTCGGTGTCGCGCACGCGCACCCTCGTGTCGGGTGATATCGGCCAGCCGCCGCCCTCGATGCGATTAGCAAAGCCATCACTGGAGCGTGCGATCGAGAACAGCGCCTGCACCTCGCTCGAGCCGTAGAGGCCGAACAGGGGCATGCCGCGGGCCTCGGCGTCCGCGGCGAGCTCGCGCCAGCCGGGCTGGAACGCGGCGAAGCCGCAGACCTCGAGATGCGGAAACGGACGCGGTGCATCGGTGAGGGCGAGGATGCGGCGGAACATCTCGTCCGAGCCGAATGCGTGCGTGATCCTGCACTCGCCGAGAATCCTCAGCGCCGGCGCCGCCTCGAAGGCGTCGAGCACGTGGACGGTCGCGCCCGCTGCGACGAAGCCGAGCAGGCTCGTCATGCCAAAGGTGCCGCAGAACGGCAGCATGGCCAGCAGCGAATGGCGCCGCGGTGAGAGCTTTAGCGCCTTGGCAACTGAGACGGCGTGGCTCGCCAGCGTCCGCTGCGAATGCGCGACGAGTTTTGGTCCTTTGGTCGTGCCTGACGTCGTGTAGAGCAAAACCGGCAGATCGAAATCATCCTGAGCCGGCGGGGCAGACGGATAGGATCTGTCGAAGGCATCGAAGCGCACGCACGGCCAGTGTGCGGGAATCGCATCCGCGCCGACAACCGCGAGCTCTCGTAGCGCAGGCACCTCGCCCCTGACGACGTCGGCGAGAATAGCGGCAAAGTTGATCGAGCGGAATTCGGCTTCGACCACCATCAGCCTGGCGCCGGACAGCTTCAGGAGATGGGCGACCTCGGCGCTGCGGTAGCGCGTATTGACGGCGGCGACGACCGCGCCAAGGCGTGCGGCGGCGAACAGCAGCGCGATCCATTCGATCCGGTTGACCAGCCAGACCGCGACGACGTCGCCCTTGCCGATACCGTGCGCGGCAAGCCAGGCGGCGGTCTGCTCGATCTTTTCTGAGAACTCCGCGCGCGAGACTGGCGTGCCGTCGAATACGAAGGCCGGATCGGCGGCGGCCTCGGTCCGGATCAGGGATTGCAGCGAAAAATCATTGGCGTTCATGGCAACCGGACTAACCCGATCGCGCAAAGCTGTCTACTTGGTGCCGAACATCCGGTCGCCGGCGTCGCCCAGGCCCGGCACAATGTAGCCGTGGTCGTTGAGCCGCTCGTCGATTGCGGCGGTCCAGACCGGCACGTCGGGATGCTCGCTCCGGAACTGCGCGATGCCTTCGGGCGCAGCCAGAAGACAGACGAAGCGGATATCGCGGGCGCCGCGCGCCTTGAGCAGGGAGGCGCCGGCGCAGGCCGAGTTGCCGGTCGCCAGCATCGGATCCATCAGGATCACGGTGCGGTCCGACAGATCCTGCGGCGCCTTGAAGTAATATTCCACGGCCTGCAACGTCTCGGGGTCGCGGTAGAGCCCGATATGGGCGATGCGCGCCGAGGGCATCAGCGCCAGCATGCCGTCGAGGAAGCCGACGCCCGCGCGCAGAATCGGCGCCAGCGTGAGCTTCTTTCCGGCGATCTTGGGCGCCTGCATCGGCGCGATCGGCGTCTCGATCGCGACCAGCTCCAGCGGCAGGTCGCGCGTCACCTCGTAGCCGAGCAGCATCCCGATCTCGTTCAGGATCTCGCGAAAGCTCTTGGTCGAGCGGTCCTTCTCCCGCATCAGGGAGAGCTTGTGCTGGACCAGGGGATGGGCGACGACATTGACGTTGCTGATGCTCATGAAATCGCTCTACACGGTTCCGTGAAATTGCGCCAGATCGGACGAGCGTTTTTGGCGGGATACGCAGCCTCAAGCAAGGATCGCCACCGCCGTTCGCGCCCGGTTGCTTGCCTCGCAGGCAACCATAGTCAATTCCCGCTCGATTGCCGTACGCGTGGCGACGAGAGGCTAGATCCCAAGCCCCCGCGCCACGAGCGTGATCACGATCGTCAGGATCGCGCCCCAGACCAGGCTCAGCGTCATGGTCAGGATCGTCGTGGCGACCACCTGCTCGAGATTTCCCTTGAGGAGCTGCATGCTAGCCGTCCGAAGTCGGGGCTGCGGTGAGACGCATGCCGAGGAGCAGCAGTCCTATCAGGGCGATCAGCATGATGATCTTGAGCTCGATCATGTCTGTCGCCTTGCGGCGACGAGCGCCGCGAGCCGCTTGGCCCCCTCCAGCAATCGTGCGGCGAGCACGATCAGCGGATTGCCGCGGTTCTCGATGTCGAGCTCAAAAATCCCGGTGGGAAACACCAGCGCGCACCTGGCCAGCTTGCTCTGCCGGTTGGCGAAATCGACCGCCGAACTCTTTAACAGGAACAGGCCGCCGATGCGCCCGTTCGCTTCCCGGACAACCCAGAGGCCGGCCGCGTTGCGCCCGATGAAGAACGCGGGAATGGAGGCGCTGACGACATCGGGATCGAGCGGCTTGAGCAACACTGGAGTCTGCCGGGCCTCGGGCGCGCGACGGGCAGCTTGAAGCGCGATTGCCGCCATCGCGGCCTCCTCACACATCTGCAAGGTCATGATGGTCTGCCATTCTGGTCAGGCGTGCAGGTGCCAGACATGGATCGCTGTCTTCAACGCGATGAGCGCGGTGAGCACGCTGCCCATCGAGAGCACGCCCAGCGCGCGTAGTGCCAGGCGCTTGAGCTGGGCCTTGCGCGCCATCGAGATCCGTACCGGGCGTTCGACCTTCCCAAAGTGCCGGTCAAAGCCATGTGTCAGCATCGACATGTTGGAAGTCCTTATGCGTGGTGCGGCGATATGGCCGCTCCGATCCTGGCTCGTATGATGGATGTCGAAGCATAGGAATGCGAGACGACTGTCCGTGCAGCGATATAGGAACGTCATAAGTGCCGTGCCTACGCTCCGACGCTGTCGTTCAGCTCCTCGTCGGCGATCGCGGCGATTGCTCGGGCGACCTCCGCTCGCGCAACGTCGTTCAGCGGCACGATCGGCAGCCTAGTATCCGGCCGCATCAGATCGAAGATGCTCAAGGCGCATTTCAGCGCCGCCGGGCTCTCCCGAGAGAGACAGGCGATAAGCGGGATGAGGCGCTTGTGCAGGTAGCGCGCCGATTGCAGGCGGCCCTGCCTCGCCTGTAAGAAGAGCGTCCGGCAGAGATCCGGGGCGACATTGGCAATCTCCGAAATCGCGCCATCGCCGCCGCTCGCGATGAAGCTGAAGGCGGTGGTATCGTCGCCGGACAGCAGGCGAAAGCTGGCCGGCAGGAGCCGACCCAAGCGCATCGGGCGACTGATATCGCCGCTGCCGTCGCGTAAGCCGGCGAATTGCCGGGATTCCGCGAGACGCACGATGGTCTCGTCCGCCAGCGGACGCAGCGTGCGCGAGGGAACATCGTGCAGGATCATCGGCAAACCGGTCGAACCGGCAATGGCGCGAAAATGCGCGAGCATCCCCTCCTGCATCGGCTTGTTATAGGCGGGCACGACCGACATGATGGCATCGGCACCCGCAGCCTCCGCGCGCCGCGCGAGTTCGATGGCGTGGCCGGTCGCATTCGACATCGCGCCGGCGATAATTCGCGCGCGACCGCGGACGACGTCGACAGCAGTGCGAATGACGAGCTCCTGCTCGGCGGGCGAGAGCGTTGGCGCCTCGCCGACCGTCTCGCAGATCACTAGAGCGGCGACGCCAACCGCAACCTGGCGCTCGCAGAGCGCGGCGAACGCCTCGAGATCGATGGCGTCAGCCGCGTCGAACGGGGTCGGTACGTCCGGAATGAAGCCGGTGAACCAAGCTGAGGGAGGGATGAACATGGCTTTTCGCTCGAAGGCGCCGGCTCAGGCAACGTGCCGCGAGATACTGCTGTTGCCGCTCTTGCCCATGTCGAGTTCGATCTCGCGTGGCAGCTCGACGATGGTCTCGGGATGCTGTCCGTTTTCGAATAGCGCATATTTGATGGCCTGCGCGCGGCTGACGAACAGGCCGCCATAGAGGCCGTTCTGCTCCTGCGCGATCCAATGGCCGCGACTGTTCCTGCCAATGAAGACGATGGTGGAAGGCGCGCTGCACGAGGGAGGTTCGATGAGTTTCACTTCGATATTCCTTCTGATCGCTACAGGTGGCGGCAGCATTGACCGCGCCTGCAGACTCAATATCTTTCCTTGCGAATATGATTTCGAGGGAGCCCACGCGACGATCTCATAAGAAGGTCAGAAAGGCGTGAGCCCGCCGAACCCGTCAGGCCGCTCTAGCCGAAATTGTCACAGACGACAGGTTCGTAAAGCGGATCCAGCGGCGCACGAACAGAAGGAACGCTGGGCCGTGACATCTCCGCGGCCAATGCCTGGGCCTCGACGAAGGCCGACAGCAGGGCCAACGAAAGATCCGCGTGGCGCGCTTCGACCGCGGCGTCCAGCCAGTCCGGCAGCTCGCGCTCGCGCGAGAGCGCGCAGTGCCACTCGCCCTCGTCATAGGCGATGCGGCGGACCTGCCACGTCGGCAGCTCGAGCTCCATCAGTGCCAGTGCGGCATCGGCCCAGGCTTCCGCGTCGAGCAGTCGCATGACGCGCGCGGTGCGGCCGTTTTGTCCAAGCGAGGGGAAGTGCCGACAGGCGTGGTCGATGATCTCGAGCATCAACGGTCGCGTCATTGCGTGCGCATCGCGCAGGCGTTCGCTGAACGAAGATGGATCGTAATGTCGGAGTGCGGCGGTCATGTTCAGGCCTCCTGGAATTGGTGTCGGTCAGTCGGCCGGCATGCCCAAGATGGCTGGAAGCACGTTTGAAAACGAGATGAGGAGCGGGCGAGAGATATAAGCATTTCATAAGTGTGCGTATGCCTCCGGGTAAGAGGCAAAAGACAGCGCTCATTCTCGACTGTCATCTCCACCGAAGGTGAAGGCTTATAGAAACCAGCATTTTGAAAAGACCTTCCCCACAGTCTGCCTTAAGGATCGGTAGCGATGGTGACAGTGGATCGCGTCGCTGCGCCACCTGCCCGGAAAGACCGCCTGGAATGCGTTGTCAGTGTCGCATGGCCGCTGGCGAAGACGTGCCGGCCTTTATGAGATTCCTATAACTTCGCCATAGGCTTCATCTCGAAAATCTATGTACGCGGTGGCACTTCAGCACGGTGAAAGTCCCGGCCGGGCGCAGACACCCGTTGCATTCGCGCGGAGCAAGCAGCCTGCCGGCATCCAGAGATTGGTTACGCCGGATATCGTCTAGCAATAAGGAGTATCGCCATGATGGACATTCTGATGCTGGGGCTGGGCTTCGCCTTCTTCGCCCTCGCGATCGGTTACACCTACGCCTGCGAACGGCTGTGAGGGAGCGGACCATGATTTTCGATTATGCGCTCGCCGGCACCGTCTCGTTTGGTCTCCTGATCTACCTCACTTACGCGCTGCTTCGGCCTGAACGGTTCTGACCGTACTGCTTCTCCTCGAATTGCTACTGGCGGACGCCGTGCTCGTCGCCTGCCTGCTCTCGGTGCTCCTGCCGCTTATGCGCCGGGCACCAAGCCTGAAGGGTTGATTTCCATGACTATGATCGGTTGGCTCCAGATCATTCTCTTCTGCGTCATTATCGTCGCGCTCGCAAAGCCGCTCGGCTGGTACATGACGCGCGTGTTCAATGGCGAGCGGACGTTCCTGTCGCCGGTGCTGCGCCCCATCGAGGCCGGCATCTACTGGTTCTCCGGCGTTGACGAGAAGCGCGAGCAGCATTGGCTGACTTACACGGTCGCCATATTGCTGTTCCACGTCGGCGGATTCCTCATCATCTACGGCGTGATGCGGCTTCAGGCCGTGCTGCCGTTCAATCCGGCGGGACAGGGGGCGGTGGCCGAGGATCTGTCCTTCAACACCGCAATCTCGTTCATCACCAACACCAACTGGCAGAACTACGGCGGCGAAAGCACGCTGTCCTATCTCGTACAGATGCTCGGCCTGACGCACCAGAACTTCCTGTCGGCGGCAACCGGCATCGCGCTGGCGGTGGCTTTGATCCGCGGCTTCTCACGCGCCTCGGCGCGCACTGTCGGCAATTTCTGGGTCGACGTTACCCGCACGACACTCTACGTATTGCTGCCAATCTGTGTCGTCTACACGCTGTTCCTGGTGTGGCAGGGCATGCCGCAGACGCTCGGCGATTATGTCGAGGCGACCACGCTCGAAGGCGCCAAGCAGACCATCGCGGTCGGGCCGGTCGCCTCGCAGGTCGCGATCAAGATGCTGGGCACCAATGGCGGCGGCTTCTTCAACGCCAATGCCGCGCATCCCTTCGAGAATCCGACCGCGCTGTCGAACTTCATCCAGATGCTGTCGATTTTCGCGCTCGGCGCTGCGCTCACCAACGTGTTCGGTCGCATGGTCGGCAACCAGCGCCAGGGCTGGGCGATTCTCTCCGTGATGGGCGTGCTGTTCCTCGCCGGTGTCGCCGTCACCTATTGGGCCGAAGCCAACGGTACCTCGACGCTGCATGCGCTCGGCCTGACCGGGGGCAACATGGAGGGCAAGGAGGTGCGCTTCGGCATCGTCGCGTCCTCGCTGTTCGCCGTGATCACGACGGCGGCGTCCTGCGGGGCGGTCAACGCGATGCATGACAGCTTCACCGCGCTCGGCGGCATGATTCCGTTGATCAACATGCAGCTCGGCGAGATCATCGTCGGCGGCGTCGGCGCTGGCCTTTACGGCATGCTGCTGTTTGTGGTGCTCGCGATCTTCGTGGCGGGCCTGATGGTCGGCCGCACGCCGGAATATGTCGGCAAGAAGATCGAGGCGCGTGAGGTCAAGATGGCGATGCTCGCGATCCTGGTGCTGCCGCTGATGTATCTCGGCTGGACCGCGGTCGGCGTGGTCTATCCGGCGGCGGTCGCCTCGATGGCGAATGCCGGACCGCACGGCTTCACCGAAGTGCTCTACGCCTTCACCTCGGCGACCGGCAACAACGGCTCGGCCTTCGCGGGCCTCACCGGCAACACGTTATTCTACAACCTTACGCTGGCAAGCGCGATGTTCGTCGGCCGCTTCTTCATGATCGTCCCTGCGATGGCGATTGCGGGCTCGCTGGCCGCCAAGAAATCGATCGCGCCGTCGGCGGGCACATTCCCGACCACGGGCGGACTGTTTGTCGGGCTTGTCGTCGGCGTGATCCTGATCATCGGCGGCCTGACTTTTTTCCCGGCGCTCGCGCTCGGCCCGATCGTCGAGCATCTGGCGATGAACGCCGGTAACCTGTTCTGATTGTTGGAGCGACCTCCATGGATACGATGAAACTGCATAAGCGCGCGTCAATGTCGGCGATGCTCGACCCGAACATCGTGGTGCCCGCGATTAGCGCCTCTTTCACCAAGCTCGATCCGCGGCTGATGGTGAAGAACCCGGTGATGTTCGTGGTCGAGATCGTGGCCGCGCTCACCACCGTGATCTTTCTGCGCGATGTCCTTACGGGAGGTGCGGGCCTGGGCTTTACCTTCCAGATCATCCTTTGGCTCTGGTTCACGGTGCTGTTCGCCAATTTCGCCGAAGCGGTTGCCGAAGGCCGCGGCAAGGCACAGGCCGAATCGCTGCGCAAGACACGCACCGAGAGCCAGGCCAAGCTCCTGAGTGGTGCCGGCCGGGCCTTCAATCTCGTGCCGGGCACGAGCCTCAAGGTCGATGACATCGTGCTGGTCGAGGCCGGCGATACCATTCCCTCCGATGGCGAGGTGATCGAGGGCGTCGCCTCCGTCAACGAGGCCGCGATCACCGGCGAATCCGCGCCTGTCATCCGCGAATCCGGCGGCGACCGGTCGGCGGTGACCGGCGGCACGCAGGTGCTGTCCGACTGGATCCGCGTGCGGATCACGGCAGCTCAAGGTTCGACCTTCATCGACCGCATGATCAAGCTGGTCGAGGGCGCCGAGCGGCAGAAGACGCCAAACGAGATCGCGCTCAACATCCTGCTGGCCGGCCTCACCATCATCTTCGTGTTCGCCACCGTCACCATTCCGAGCTATGCGGCCTATGCCGGCGGCTCGATCTCGGTGATTGTGCTGGTCGCGCTGTTCGTGACCCTGATCCCGACCACGATCGGTGCGCTGTTGTCGGCAATCGGCATCGCCGGGATGGATCGCCTGGTCCGCTTCAACGTGCTGGCGATGTCCGGCCGCGCGGTCGAGGCGGCCGGCGATGTCGACACGCTGTTGCTGGACAAGACCGGCACCATCACGCTCGGCAACCGCCAAGCGACCTCCTTCCGCCCGGTGCGCGGCGTGACCGAGCAGGAGCTCGCGGACGCGGCCCAGCTCGCATCGCTCGCCGACGAGACCCCGGAAGGCCGTTCGATCGTCGTGCTGGCCAAGGAAAAACACGGCATCCGCGGCCGCGACATGGCCGAGCTGGGCGCCACCTTCATCCCGTTTACGGCGCAGACCCGCATGAGCGGCGTGGATGCCGGCGGCTCATCAGTGCGCAAGGGCGCGGTCGATGCCATGCTCAACTATGTCGGTGGCGGCGCGGCGCTGGCGGTTGCTTCAGGCAACACGGTCCGCGCCATCCAGCCTGCGGTGCTTTCGGATATCGGCCGGGAGGTGCAGACGATTGCGGACGAGATCTCCAAGGCTGGTGGTACGCCGCTGGCGGTTGCCAGGGACGGCAAGCTGCTCGGCGTCATCCAGCTCAAGGACATCGTCAAGGGTGGCATCCGCGAGCGCTTTGCCGAGCTGCGCCGCATGGGCATTCGCACCGTCATGGTCACCGGCGACAATCCGATGACGGCCGCGGCAATCGCGGCGGAAGCCGGCGTCGATGATTTCCTGGCGCAGGCAACCCCCGAGGACAAGCTCAAGCTGATCCGCGACGAGCAGGCCAAGGGCAAGCTGGTGGCCATGTGCGGCGATGGCACCAACGACGCGCCGGCCCTCGCGCAGGCCGACGTCGGTGTCGCCATGAACACCGGCACCCAGGCCGCGCGAGAGGCCGGCAACATGGTCGACCTCGATTCCAACCCGACCAAGCTGATCGAGGTGGTCGAGATCGGCAAGCAGTTGCTGATGACACGAGGCGCGCTGACGACATTCTCGATCGCCAACGACGTCGCCAAGTATTTCGCGATCATCCCGGCGATGTTTTTGGCGTTCTACCCGCAGCTCAACGTGCTCAACGTCATGAACCTGTCGAGCCCGCAGAGCGCCATCCTGTCGGCAATCATCTTCAACGCGTTGATCATTGTTGCGCTGATCCCGTTGGCGTTGAAGGGCGCTGCCTACCGTGCGGTCGGTGCCGGCGCGCTGCTACGGCGCAACCTGTTGATCTACGGGCTCGGCGGCATCGTCATTCCCTTCATCGGCATCAAGGCGATCGACCTCGTCGTCACCGCCTTGCATTTGGCATAACCCCGTCATTGCGAGGAGCGAAGCGACGAAGCAATCCAGACTGCCTCTGCGGAAAGACTCTGGATTGCTTCGCTTCGCTCGCAATGACGGAAGAAATAGGAGAAACACATGCTCAGAGAAATACGCCCCGCCATCGTCCTCCTGCTGGTGCTCACCGTCATCACGGGTCTGGCCTATCCGCTCGCAATGACGCCTATTGCCGGCGCGCTCTTCCCCGCACGGGCGCAGGGCAGCCTGATCGAGAAGGACGGCAAGGTCGTTGGCTCCGCCCTGATCGGGCAGGAGTTCAAGGACGACAAGTACTTCCACGGCCGTCCCTCGGCGACGTTGGCGCCAGACCCGAATGATTCGACCAAGACGGTGCCGGCACCCTACAACGCGGCCAATTCGGGCGGATCCAATCTCGGTCCGACCAGCAAGGCGTTGGCGGACCGGCTGAAGGAAGACGTGGACAAGCTCAGGGGCGAGAATTCCAACGCCGCGGTGCCGGTGGACCTGGTGACCACTTCGGCCAGCGGTCTCGACCCGGACATCTCGCCGGAGGCGGCACAATTCCAGGTACCGCGCGTCGCCAAGGCCCGAAATATGCCGGAGGACACGTTGAAGCAGCTGGTGGCCTCCGCGACCCAAGGTCGTTTGCTCGGCCTGCTTGGCGAACCCCGCGTTAACGTATTGGCGCTGAACCTCGCGCTCGATCGCGTGGCCGCGAAGTAGCCGTCTAGGCTCGTGGCATCAGGGTGATTATACTGGCACCATGGTCCGAGAGCGCCGCGATCCCGAACAACGTCCGTCGCCCGAGGCGCTGCTGGAAGCAGCGCGCAGGGAGGAGAGTGCGAGCGGCAAGCTGAAGATCTTCGTCGGCGCCGCTCCCGGCGTCGGAAAGACCTATGAGATGCTGCAAAGCGCACATGCCAGGCGCAAGGCTGGCATCGATGTCGTGGTCGGCTTCGTCGAGACCCATGGCCGCGCCGAGACCGAGGCGCTGGTGCGCGGACTGGAGGTGATCCCGCGCAAGAAGCTCGACTATCGCGGCCAGATGGTCGAGGAGATGGACCTCGATGCCGTGATCGAGCGCCGGCCGAAAATCGCGCTGGTCGACGAGCTCGCCCACACCAACGGTCCCCTTTGCCGCCATCCCAAGCGCTATCTCGACGTCGAGGAGCTGCTGTCACACGGCATCGACGTCTATACCGCCGTCAACATCCAGCACATCGAGAGCCTGAACGACGTCGTTGCCCAGATCACCCATGTGCGGGTGCGCGAGACAGTGCCGGATTCCATATTCGACCGCGCCGACGCGATCGAGCTGATCGACCTCACGCCCGACGATTTGATCCAGCGCCTGAAGGAAGGCAAGGTCTATGTTCCCAAGCAGGCGGAGCGGGCGCTGGAGCATTATTTCTCGCCGGGCAACCTCACCGCGCTGCGCGAGCTCGCTTTGCGGCGCACGGCCGAACGGGTCGACGAGCAACTTCTCAGTCACATGCAGGCGAATGCGATCTCGGGCCCCTGGGCCGCCAGCGAGCGCATCCTCGTCTGCGTCAGCGAAGATCCGCGCGCGGCTGGCCTCGTGCGTTACACCAAACGGCTCGCCGACCGGCTGCACGCGCCGTTCACCGCGGTTTCGATCGAGACGCGGCGGTCCCTGCAATTGTCGGATGAGCAGCGCGATCGGCTGGCCGACACGCTCCGGCTCGCGGAATCGCTCGGTGGCGAGGCGCTGACGATTCCAGGCGTCGGCCGCCGCCTCGCGGACGACGTCGTCAACTTCGCGCAGGGCAACAACGTCACCCAGATCGTGATCGGCAAGTCGACGCGCTCGCGCTGGTTCGAGATGACGCGCGGCTCCGTCGTGCATGATCTGGTGCGCCGGTCCGGCAATATCAGCGTTCACGTTATTCCCGGCGACGAGCTCACGAGCGAGCCGGCGCCGAAGACGGCGGTGCAGACGGCAGCGCGATCAGACCCGTTCGATGCCCGGCCCTATCTGAAGGCGCTCGGGATCACCGCGCTTGGTCTTGCTGCCGCCGTCGCCATCAAGCCGTATGTCGGTATCGAAAACGTTGACCTGATGTTCCTCAGCGCCGTGGTGACCGTTGCCGTGCGCCACGGATTGTGGCCGTCGTTGCTTGCGAGTGTCGCGGCGTCGCTTTCCTACAATTTCTTCTTTCTGCCGCCGGTCTATACCTTCACGATCACCGATCCGACCAATGTCGCGGCGTTCTTCTTCTTCATGCTGATTGCGTTCGTGGTGTCGAATGTCGCCGGGCGGGTCCGCACCCAGGCTGACACCGCGATCGGCCGCATCAGGACCACCGAGCAGCTCTACGCTTTCAGCCGCAAGCTCGCCGGCACCGGCACGCTCGACGACGTGCTGTGGGCGACCGCCTACCAGATCGCGCTGATGCTGAAAGTCCGTGTGGTGCTGCTGCTGCCGGAGGAAGGCCTGCTCACGGTGAAATCAGGCTATCCGCCCGAGGACGATCTCGATCAGGCTGACCTTGCCGCCGCCAACTGGGCCTGCAGCAACGACCGCCCCGCAGGCCGCGGCTCGGACACGTTGCCGGGCGCAAAACGGCTGTTCCTGCCGATGCGCACCGGGCGCGGCCCGATCGGCGTCATCGGCATCGACAACGACCGCACCGGCCCGTTGCTGACCCCGGACCAGCGCCGCCTGCTCGATGCGCTGGTCGACCAGGGTGCGCTGGCGATCGAGCGCGTGCTGCTGGTTGAGGACGTCGATCGCGTCAAGCGCACCGTCGAATCCGAGCGGTTGCGTTCTGCATTGTTGACCTCGATCTCGCATGATTTGAAGACGCCGCTCGCATCCGTGCTAGGTGCGGCCTCGACCATGCGCGATCTCGCCAGCGCGCTCTCCGACACCGAGAAGCGCGACCTGCTTGCCACGGTGATCGACGAATCCGAACGGCTCAACCGCTTCATCGCCAACCTGCTCGACATGACCAAGCTTGAATCCGGCGCCATCGTGCCCAACACCGCGTTGCACGATCTCGGCGAGATCGTCGGCAGCGCGCTGCGGCGTGCAGCCAAGATCCTCACCGCCCACAAGGTCGAACTGGTGTTGGCCGCAGACCTTCCCATGCTCCAGCTCGATGCGGTGCTGTTCGAGCAGGTGCTGTTCAACTTGCTCGACAACGCCGCCAAATATTCGCCGCCCGACACGACGGTCTCGATCCGCAGCCGGCGCGGCGGCGATCACGTGATTCTCCAGATTGCCGACGAGGGCGACGGCATTCCGCCCGAGGAGCTCGAGAGCGTGTTCGACAAGTTCTATCGCGCGCAGAAGGGGGATCATGTCCGTCCCGGCACCGGGCTCGGGCTCGCCATCTCCCGCGGCTTCGTCGAGGCGATGCGGGGCACGATCTCGGCCGCGAATCGCAGCGACCGGAACGGTGCGGTACTGACCATCCGTCTGCCGATTCCGGTCCAGACCCAGGCATTGGACACCGCTGCATGAGTGCTGCCCCGATCAAGGTGCTGGTCATCGACGACGAGCCGCCGATCCGCAAATTGCTGCGGATGGGACTCTCGACGCAAGGCTATGAGATCCTGGAGGCGTCGAACGGCAAGATGGCGCTGGAAAAGCTGGTCGAAGAACCCGCGCTGATCATTCTTGATCTCGGCCTTCCCGACATCCAGGGCCATGAGCTGCTGCGCACCATCCGGGCCCGCGATGAAGCTGTGCCGATCGTGGTGCTGTCGAGCCGCGGCGACGAGGCCGGCAAGGTGCAGGCGCTCGATCTCGGCGCCGACGATTACCTGACCAAACCGTTCGGTATGGACGAACTCCTGGCACGTCTGCGCGCCGCGCTGCGGCACCAGCTTCAGGTCCAGGGCGAGCGCCCGGTGTTCCGCACTGCTGACCTCTCCGTCGATCTGGTGCGCCGCATCGTCAAGGTCGGCGAGCGGGACGTCAAACTGTCGCCGAAAGAATACGATCTCCTGCGCGTGCTGGTGCAGCACGCCGGCAAGGTACTAACCCATCGCTTCCTGCTTAGGGAGCTCTGGGACGAATTGACGGATGCGCAATACCTGCGCGTCTATGTCCGCCAGCTCCGCCAGAAGATCGAGGCCGATCCGGAACGGCCGCAATATGTGCTGACGGAGACCGGGATCGGATATCGGCTAAGGGCGGGGGATTGACTTTCTATCCTCTTCCTGAGGAGCGCGGAACGCGCGTCTCGAAGAATGAAGGCCTGACTGCAACAGCGAGGCCTGCATGGTTCGAGACGGCGCTTCGCGCCTCCTCACCATGAGGGGAGAGAGTGAGGCGCGCGGCGAAGAGCTAACCCGCTCTTCTCTGCCGCGACGTCGACCGGTTCGCCTTCTTCGCTGCTCGCGCTCGCCCCGACGCACGGCGCGCGTGGGACTTCGCCGTCTTTTTTTCCCCGCCGCGTCCCTTCAAGCTCTGCTTCAGCGCATCCATCAGGTTGACGACGTTGCTCGGCTTCTCCTCAGGCTCCGGCAGTTCGATTGTCTTGCCGCTGGCCTTGCGCTTCACCAGTGCCTTTAGCGCGTTCTCGTATTCGTCCTTGAACTTGCTGGGGTCGAAATGCGCCGCCTTGGTCTGGAGGATATGGCCGGCGAGCTCCACCATGTCCTTGGTGATCTTCGGGCTCTTGATGTCGTCGAAGAACTGGTCCTCGTCGCGCAGCTCGTACGGGAAGCGCAGCGTGGTGCCGAGCAGGCCCTTGCCAAGCGGCTCGATCGCGATGATATGCTCGCGATTGGTGAGCACGATCTTGGCGAGCGCCACGCGGTCCTGGTCCTTCATGGCATCGCGGATCACGGCAAAGGCGTCGATCGCAGCCTTTCCGTCGGGCGCGACATAATAGGGATGGTTGAGATAGCGCTGGTCGATCTCGTCGCTCGGCACGAAGCTTTCGATGTCGATGGTGTGGTTGCTCTCGATCTGGACCGCTTCAAGCTCCTCCGGCTCGATCTCGACATATTTGCCCTTGCGTAGCTCGTAGCCGCGTCCTTTCTGATCGCTCTCGACGACGTCGCCGGTCTCGGCGTCGATCATCTGCTGCTTCAATCGGTTGCCGGTCTCGCGGTTGATCATGTGAAACCGCGTCTTCTCGGCCGCGGTGGTCGCCGGATAAAGCACAACGGGGCAACTGACCAGCGAGAGCTTCAACGTTCCCTTCCAATAGGCGCGCGGTGCCATTCCGTTCTCCAGCGTCTTCGAGTCATTTTGGAACCCCAACCGTCCCGCCGGGTTTTGGTTCCGGGTGGGTTGCGGGCCGTGATAGGCTTTCACGCCAAAAGAGAATCCGGGATCAGTCGTGCTGCAAAAGCTCTCTAAGTATCGACAGAAACGTGATTTCGAGAAGACACCGGAGCCGTCGGGCAAAACAGCAGTGGTGCGCTCGAAGCAGCGACGCTTCGTGATCCAGAAGCACGATGCGACGCGACTGCACTACGATCTACGGCTCGAGTTCGACGGAGTCTTCAAGTCCTGGGCGGTGACGAAAGGGCCCTCGCTCGACCCGCACGACAAGAGGCTGGCCGTCGAGGTCGAGGACCACCCGCTCGACTATGGTGACTTCGAGGGCACCATTCCGGAGGGCCAGTATGGCGGCGGCACGGTCATGCTGTGGGACCGCGGCACCTGGGAATCCGAGGATCCCGAACGCGGGTTCAAGAAGGGCGACCTCAAGTTCACGTTGCATGGCGAGAAGCTGCACGGCAGCTGGGTGCTGGTGCGCATGCGCAACGACCGCACCGGCGGGAAGCGCACCAATTGGCTCCTGATCAAGCACCGCGACGAACATGTTCGTGAGGGCGCAGACAACGACATTCTCGAGGAGGACAAGTCGGTCGCCTCCGGCCGCGCGATGGATCAGATCGCCGGAGGCAAGGGACGCGCGCCAAAACCGTTCATGCTGGCGAAGGGCGCCAATGCCAAGGCCGACGCGGTCTGGCAGTCCAATCGGGCCGAAGAAGCGAAAGGGCGCACGGTCAAGCCGGCGCCGCGCGCGGCGTTGAAGACCGGCAAGACGGCAAAGAAGAAAGCCACGACCGCGACCGCGAAGAAGGCGGCGGAGATACCGGATTTCGTGGCGCCGCAGCTCTGCACGTCGGTCGAGCGCCCGCCGGGTGGCGATGGCTGGTGTCACGAGATCAAGTTCGACGGCTACCGCGTGCAGCTTCGGGTCGAGGGCGGCGAGGCGACGTTGAAGACGCGCAAGGGCCTCGACTGGACCGGAAAATTCGCAAGTATTGCGAAGGAAGCAAGCGCGCTGCCGGACGTGATGATCGACGGCGAGATCGTCGCGCTCGACCATAATGGTGCGCCGAACTTCTCCTCGCTCCAGGCAGCACTATCGGACGGAAAGACCGAAAATCTCATCTTCTTCGCCTTCGATCTCCTGTTCACCCAGGGACTCGATTATCGCCGCCTGCCGCTCGGTGAACGGAAAGACCTCCTCAAGGAACTGCTGGAAGCACGCAAGAAGAAATCGAGCCAGATTCGTTATGTCGAGCATTTCGAAAGCGGCGGCGATGCGGTGCTGCAATCGGCCTGCAAGCTCGAGCTCGAAGGCGTTGTGTCGAAGAAGCTCGATGCGCCTTACCGTTCGGGGCGGACAGAAAGCTGGACCAAGGCAAAATGCCGCGCCGGCCATGAGGTCGTGATCGGCGGCTGGAAGACCACCAACGGCAAATTCCGCTCGCTGATGGCCGGCGTGCACCGAGGTGATCATCTCGCCTTCGTCGGCATGGTCGGCACCGGCTTCGGCGCCGACAAGGTCAAGCGCATCATGCCGTCGTTGGAGGCCATGGAGGCCAAGCAAAGCCCCTTCGGCGGCAAGAATGCGCCGAAAAAGACGGGCGAGGTGCACTGGCTGAAGCCGGAGCTCGTGGCCGAAATTGAGTTCGCCGGCTTCACCGCCGACGGCAATATCCGCCAGGCCGCCTTCAAGGGTCTGCGGCAGGACAAGCCGGCGGAGGAGGTCGAGGCCGAAACGCCCGCCGATACCGAGCTTGCCGAGCCTTCCATCAGGTCACGGGGCAGAACCAGGCCTGCCGCCCCGCCGAAGGCAAGCGGCGGTGCCGAGGTGATGGGCGTCGTGCTCTCCAAGCCGGACAAGGAGTTGTGGCCGGACGGCGGCGACGGCGAGGGCGTGACGAAACTCGATCTCGCGCGCTATTTCGAGGCGATCGGTTCCTGGATGATCGAGCATATCAAGGGCCGTCCCTGCTCAATCGTGCGTGCGCCTGATGGCATTGGCGGTGAGAAGTTCTTCCAGCGCCACGCCATGCAGGGCACCTCGAATCTGATCGAACTCGCCAAGGTCTCAGGCGATCGCAAGCCCTATCTGCAGATCGATCGCCTCGAGGGGCTCGCGGCCGTGGCGCAGATCGGTGGCGTCGAGCTGCATCCCTGGAATTGTGCGCCAGGTGCTTATGACACGCCGGGCCGGCTGGTGTTCGATCTCGATCCGGCGCCGGATGTTAATTTTCCCGAGGTCGTCGATGCGGCCAAGGAGATGCGGCAGCGCCTCACCGATGTCGGCATGGAGAGTTTTTGCAAAACCACCGGCGGCAAGGGCCTGCATGTGGTCGTGCCGCTGCTCCACGGCGCACGGGACAAGGTGAGCTGGAAGGAGGCAAAGGCGTTCGCGCAAGGGGTCTGCCAATGGATGGCGGATGACGAGCCCGAGCGCTATCTGCTCAACATGTCGAAGAAGCTGCGCGACGGGAAGATTTTTCTGGACTATCTGCGCAACGATCGGATGTCGACGGCGGTGGCGCCGCTCTCCCCCCGCGCACGAGATGGCGCAACCGTGTCGATGCCCGTCACGTGGGCGCAGGTAAAGAGCGATCTCGATCCGAAGCGATACACGGTGCGGACGGTACCCGGATTGCTGGCGCGATCGAAGGCGTGGGATGGCTACGACGATGCAGCCGCGTCGATCAAGGCGGCGATCAGGAAGCTCGCAGGGAAAGTGAAGTAGGGTGGGGTAGCCGAAGGCGTAACCCACCAACTGCGTTCAGCATTCACGGAAGCAATGGTGGGTTACGCCTTCGGCTAACCCACCATGCAAGAGCGGCTAGATCCGTCCCAGCAATAGCAATATCAGCAGAATGACGATGACGAGTCCGAGGCCGCCGCCGCCATAATAGCCGGTGCCGTAGAACGGACCGCCGCCGATGCCGCTGAAGCCGCCGAGCAGGGCGATAACCAAAATGATCAGAATGATCGTACCGATAGACATGCGAATCTCCTCCAGCCCTTCTTGAAAGGGTCGTTTGCAACCTGTCCCGTTGTGCGAGGGCAACTTGCCGCAGGTTTTAAAGTTCCCCCGATGAAACAGCGGTTGCACGGTCAGCTTGCATGGAACCTTTGACCCACCGGCCGGCATGACTATGTGAGGATCAGTCACTCACAGGGCAGGGCCATGTCAGCACCGCTTGTCGTCTCCATTCCGCACCGTCTCGGCCGCGAGGAGGCGGTGCGCCGGCTCAAGACCGGGCTCGGCCGCGCCGCGGCCAGCATTCCGGTGATGCAGGTCGAGGAGGAGCGCTGGAGCGGCGACAGCATGAATTTTCGCATCCGCGCGCTGGGGCAGATCGCGAGCGGCCAGGTCGACGTCGCCGACGACCACGTCAAGGTGCAGGTGGTGCTGCCCTGGCTGTTGCAGCGCTTTGCCGAGATGGCGCAGGCCACGATCCGCAAGCGCGGCCAGCTGCTGCTGGGCAAAGACGAAAAAAAGCTAGCGTTCAAGCGCGGGCGCGCGGTCGCACCGGCCTCGCCGCACCCGCGGCGCGCGCCGAGATGACGGCAGCGGGAAAATTGCCAAGCGCCTGCGCGAGCAGCAGATCGTTGCCCGCGAGACCCGGCACGTGGTAGCCCGTGACGTCGATGGTGGCGTCGAGCTCATCGAGCGTCGGCCATTCGCGTCCTGCTTGCGTGAAGGGTGCGAACTGGCGCCCGACCACGACGATCGCCGCGGCGCGGCCGTGGCGGCGGGCAAAGGCCACGACATGGTCGGCGTGCGCGCCCCGAACCTGAAGCGGCTGGTAATCGCCTCGCGCGAAGACGTCAGGGAGTTCGTTGCGCAGCTTGAGGAGGTGCCGCGTCCAGGCCAGCTTGAGCTGGCCAACCGGCCAGCTCTTGATCAGATGCTTCGAGTCCGGATTGTCCAGCATGCCCAGCGCCGCGTGCCGCGCGGAAAAATCCACCGGGCGCCGGTTGTCGGGATCGACCAGCGACAGGTCCCAAAATTCGGTACCTTGGTAGAAGTCCGGGACGCCGGGCAAGGTCGCCTTGAGCGTGAGCTGGCTCAGCGCGTTCAGCGCGCCGAGCAGCGCGACGCGGCGCGCCAAGGTTTGCAGCGCCTCCAGGAATTCGCCAGACAGCGCCGGATCGAGGATCTTCGCGATGAAGCTCTTGACGCCGTTCTCATACGCCTCATGCGGGTTGAGCCAGCTCGTCTCCTCCTTGCCCTCGCGCGCGGCCTTGAGCGCATAGGCCTGGATACGCTCGACGAAACCGGCGTCGGCCGGCTCCCGGAGCAACCAGGCGCCGAGCAGGGTCTGGTAGAGCATGTATTCGAATGTCGCCGACGGGGCACGCAGATTGCCGTCGAGCGCAATGTGCGGTGCGTTCAGGACCTTCCAGCGGGCCACCGCGCTGGTCCATTCGCCGGGAATTTCACTCAGGGCCGCGATCCGCGCGCGGGCGTCCTCGCCGCGTTTCGTGTCATGGGTGGCGGTCGCCGTCATTCCTTGCGGCCATTCCCTGGCGCGGGCCTGCATGATCTCGTGGAAAGCGGGAACGGTGAGGCCGCTGCTCGCGGGATCACCGCCGACCTCGTTCATCGCGAGCAGCCGGTGGAATTGATAGAACGCGGTGTCCTCCAGCGACTTCGCCATCATCGGCCCGGTAAACTGCTGCACCTTCAGCGCAAAGCGGCGCACCCGCGGGGCGCTGTGCGGAGGGCGGCCACGCTTGAGCAGGTCCATGGTGAGCGCGTCGCGCAGGAAGTCGAAGATGCCTTCGTCCGCGGCGAACCATTCGGCGCGAGCGCGTGCGATGGTGTCGTCGATCAGCTTGCGATCGTTCGCCGCTGGCGCGCTCGTCGTCAGATAGGTCCGGTACACCGGGAAATGCAGCACATAAAGCTCGAGCGCCTGCCGCAGGCTGTCGGCTGAAAAGTCGCGGGTCGAGTAATGCCCGTTGGCGATGCGCGCAAGCAGGCGGGTCAGAACCGTGAATTCGCTGGTCAGCAGCGTCTCCAGCACGCGCCTTTTGGCGTCCTTGACGTAAGGCGCGAGCCGCGGCGGCCGGTTGCTGATCTGCCGCCAGGTTTCGTCCAAAGCCTCCAGCCCCTTGGCGTCGACCAGAACATGAGTGATGGCGTTCATCCACTCATAGCCGGTGGTGCCCTGGACGCCGGCGAAGTGCGGCAGACGCTCGTGCTCGCACAGGATCTTCTCGATCACCGTATAGAACGGCTTCGTCGTGCCCTGCGCGTCGCGCACCAGCCGGCGCAGCCGCTGACAGTATTGCGCGGGGTCGCGCAGGCCGTCGATGTGATCGAGGCGGATGCCCTGCAGTCTGCCCTCGGCAATGAGTTGCTTCACCAGCCGGTGCGTGGCGGCGAACGTGCCGGGGTCCTCGACGCGCAGGCCGGCGAGCCCGTTGACGTCGAAGAAGCGGCGATAGTTGATGTCGCTGGAGGCAAGCCGCCAGTGCACGAGCTTGTAGTGCTGGCGTTCCAGCAGGTGATGCAGCGCCAGCGTCTGCGCGGGACGGTCCTTGGCGGCGCGATAGGCGCCGAGGCCGCGCGCGACGAGGTCGGCGCTGCCTGCGATCTCCCTAAGCTCCGCCTTGAAGCCGGGCGCTTCCTTGCGGTTGGGGCGGCGCAGTCCCGTGTAGCGCGCGGCAAGCGACAGCAGGCGCTTGCCGGCTTCGCTCTCGGCCGCGTCCGCCTCCTTCACGATCATGCGCAGCATTTCGCCATAGCGCTCCGGCGCGATCGGCAGGCGGTGCTCGAAATACCAGGCCGAGAAGCTGCCTTCGTCGGAATCGTAGCGCAGCTCGATCTCGCCGCGCTCAAGTGCTTCGCCATAGGAGGCGCCGAGGATCGGCAGCAGCACGCCGTCGCGGGCGCGGTAGGGCAGCAGATCCCAGTCGATGTCGAAGGAAACTGCGTGCGGCGAAGTCTGGCCCCATTCCAGCACGTCCAGCCACCAGGGATTGTCGGCAAAGTGGACGCCGACATGGTTCGGCACGAAATCGATGATGAGGCCTAGGTCGTTCTGCGTCAGCGCCTCGCTCAGTCGCGCGAAGCCGGCCTCGCCGCCGAGCTCTGGATTAAGCTGGCTGTGATCGACGGTGTCATAGCCGTGCGTCGAGCCCTTGCGGGCCTTCATCACCGGCGAGGTGTAGAGATGCGTGATCCCCAGCGCCTTTAGATAGGGTACCACCGCGGCGGCCTTGTCGAAGTCGAAATCCGCGGTGAGCTGAAGCCGGTAGGTTGCGAGAGGAATGGCTGGAGGCATCTCAACCTCCGAGACGCCAGACCACCGACCAAGGCGGAAGCTTGTCGCCGGCCGCGCCGCCCCAGATCGGGGTGCCCGCACTGCCGTTGGAGTATGCGATGTCTTTGTCGGACAGATTGGCGACCAGACGCAACGTCGCGCCATCTCCCATGCGCCAATGTGCGGTGAGCAGGCCGCTATCGGCTACGGCGGCATCACCGAAGCGCGCATCTTTCAGTCGTGGCGCGATCTCTTTGTGGCGAAGCGCGAGCAGCTCCCGCACCAGCGCGAGACGTGCGTCCTGTTCCGGCGTGTGGCCGGTCCAGTCAAGCACGGCCGCTTGCAGCGTTGCCGGATCGAGCGGGTCGGGCACCTCGTCGCCGTATTTTTCGTAAGCCCAGGCGTACTCCTGCTTGCGCCCCGCGCGCACGGCATCGGCAAGGCTGCCCTGGAAATCGCAGAAGAACGGGAAGGGCGCGGTGCAGCCCCACTCCTCGCCCTGAAACAGCATCGGCACCATCGGCGCGAGCAAGGTCACCGCGAGTGCGGCTTCGATCTGCCTGGGCGATGCCAGGCTATCGAGTCGCTCGCCCAGCGGCCTGTTGCCGATCTGGTCATGGTTTTGCAGGAAGTTGACGAAGGTCGCCGGCGGCAGCTCGCCGCTTTTTTCGCCGCGCGGCTTCTTGCCCCAGAATTCCGAGATTTCGCCCTGATAGACGAAGCCGGATGCAAGCGCGCGTGCGAGATCGAGCCGCGGCGTTTGATAGTCCGCGTAATAGCCGGCGAGCTCACCGGTCAGCATCACGTGCCAGGCGTGGTGGTAGTCGTCGTTCCACTGTCCGCGATATTTGCCGTTCGGGGGCTCCTGCGCGGCGTCGAGCAGGCTCGCGCGGTTGTCGCCGTTCTCCAGCACGACATGGATGTGCCGCCCCGTTGCCTTGGCAAGCTCGCCTGCGGCGATGCTGAGGTCTTGCAGCATCGATTGCTCACCGGGGGTCGCCATGATGTGATTGGCGGCATCGAGCCTCAGGCCGTCGAAGCGGTAGTCGGTGAGCCATGACAGCGCGTTCTCGACGGCGAAAGCGCGAACCTGCGGCACGCGATAATCGATCGCACTGCCCCATGGCGTGTGCGCATCGGTGAAGAAGGCCGGCGCATAGCGGCCGAGGTAATTCCCCTCGGGACCGAAATGATTGTAGACGACGTCGAGGAACACCATCAGCCCGCGCAGATGTGCTTCGTCGATCAGCGTCTTCAAATCATCGGGGCGGCCATAGGCGCTGTCGGGTGCGTACCACAGCACGCCGTCATAACCCCAGCCGCGGCGGCCGGCGAAATCGGCCAGCGGCATCAGCTCGACCGCGGTGATCCCGGTTGCGACGAGATGATCGAGCTTGTCGATCATGGCACGATAGGTGCCTTCAGCAGTGAAGGTGCCGACATGCGTCTCGATCAGCACAGTCTCCTCCCAGGGGCGGCCGCGCCAATCGCGCGCGCGCCAGGCGAAGGCATCGTGATCGATCACTTCGCTCGGGCCGAACACGTCTTCGGGCTGGAATGCAGACGCCGGATCGGGCACGTCGATCTCGTCGTCGATCCTGAATTTGTAGGTGCTGCCAACGGCCAGGCCGGCAATGTCGGCGACATACCAGCCATCCTGCCGGCGCTGCATCGCGTGTCGTCCGTCGAGCAGGAGATCGACACGGCGCGCGGCGGGCGCCCACAGCCGGAACGACACGCCGTCCTTGGTCAGCCTCGCCCCGAAGGATGGCCTCATAGCGCCCCCGCGAAAGCGAGCACGGAGCGCGGCGGCGCCTTGCTGGCGCTTCCGGGCTGGAAGTCGATCGTGTTCAGCTTGGCCTCGGTCGTGTTCAGGATCTGCTGCCAGCTCTTGTATTCGGTCATTTTTGGCAATTTGAATGCGATCTCTTCGGGGGCGGCGTTCAGTACGATAAAGATCGCAGCGCTGCCCGGTTCCATCGGCCCCATCACATAGGAAAGAAACCGCCCTTCCGGGAATTTCCAGTCGCTTTCCGTCATTTCGTCGCCGGCCGGCGTCAGCCACAGCGCGCCGTAGGAGATGCCGTCTTTAGGGCGGCCGTCGAGCCAGCGATGGCTACGAAGCTGCGAGAACCGGCGGCGGATATCGGCGAGTTCGGCGACGAAATCGACCATGCCGTCGCCGTCCTTGCCGAGATTGTCCCAGCCGACCCAGCCGACCTCGTTGTCCTGGCAATAGGCGTTGTTGTTGCCCGATTGCGAATTGCCGACCTCGTCGCCGGCGAGGATCAGCGGAATGCCCTGCGCCAGCATCAGGCAGGCCAGCACGTTCTTGCGAAGCTGCCGGCGCAAGCTGAGGATTTGGGGATCGTCGGTCGGGCCCTCGACACCGCAATTGTTGCTATGGTTGTCGTTGGAGCCGTCGCGGTTGTCCTCGCCATTGGCCTCGTTGTGCTTCTCATTGTAGCTGAAGAGATCGGCAAGCGTGAAACCGTCATGGACGGTGATGTGGTTGATGCTGGCGCGCGGCCGCCGTCCGTCGTGGTTGAACAAGTCGGAGGACGCCGTCATGCGGCTGGAGATGTCGCCGATCAGGCTGCCTTCGCCGCTCCAGTAGCGGCGCATGGCGCTGCGGTAACGGTCGTTCCACTCCGACCATTGCGAGGGAAATGCGCCGACCTGGTAGCCGCCGAGGCCGAGATCCCAGGGTTCGGCGACGAGCTTGACGCTCGCCAGCACCGGATCCTGCCGGATCGCGGTGAGGAACGAGCTGCCGCGATCATAGCCGTTCGGCCCGCGCGCCAGCGTGGTGGCGAGGTCGAAACGGAAGCCGTCGACGTGGCAGACCTCGACCCAGTAGCGCAGCGAATCCATCACCATCTGCAGCACGCGCGGGTGGGTGAGGTTGACCGACGAGCCGCAGCCGGTGAAGTCGTCGTAATAGCGCGGGTTCTCGCGGTTCAGCCAGTAATAGGAGGCGTTGTCGATGCCGCGATAGCACAGCGTCGGGCCGAGGTGATTGCCCTCGGCAGTGTGGTTGTAGACGACGTCGAGCATCACCTCGATGCCGGCATCGTGCAGGCGTGCGATCGTGGTGCGAAATGAGTCGAGCGCGTTGTCCTGGGCATAGCGCGCCTCGGGCGCGAAAAACGACAGCGTGTTGTAGCCCCAGTAATTGGCTAGCTTCTTCTCCACCAGGACGCGGTCGTCGATGAACGCGTGGATCGGCAGGAGCTCGACCGTGGTGACGCCGAGCTTCTTCAGATGCTCGATCATCGCCGGCGACGACAGCCCGCCATAGGTGCCGCGCAAATTCGGCGGCACGTCGTTGCGCTTCTGCGTCAGGCCCTTGATGTGAGCCTCGTAGATGATGGTATCTTCCCAGGGGATATTGGGCCGGATCTCGCGGCGGCCCCAGTTGAAGGTCTCGTCGACCACGACGCCCTTCGGCATGCCGCGCGCGTTGTCGCGCCGGTCAAAGGAGAGATCTTCACGCGGGCTTCCGGTGCGATAGGCGAAATGCGCGTCACTCCAGACCAGCCGCCCGGAAAGCCGCTTGGCATAGGGGTCGAGCAGCAGCTTGTTGGCGTTGAAGCGATGCCCCTGCTCGGGCTCGTAGGGGCCATGCACGCGGTAGCCGTAGAGCTGGCCGGGCGAAACGTCGTTGAGATAGCCGTGCCAGACGTCCTCGGTGCGCTCCGGCAGCTCGATGCGCTCGAGTTCGCGGCGGCCTTGCGTGTCGAACAGGCACAGCTCGACCTTCTGCGCGTTGGCGGAGAACAGCGCGAAATTGGTGCCGCGTCCGTCCCAGCTTGCGCCGAGGCGTGCGGGCGATCCAGCAGTCAGGCGCATCGTTCAGCTTTCCGGAACGAGGAAGATCCCGGCGAGCGGCGGAATGGTGAGGCGGAGCTCGCCATCGACAGCATGGACTTCGCCGATGTTGCCGACATTACTGCCGCCGTAATGGGCGGAGTCCGAGTTGAACACTTCCTTCCACTTGCCGCCGAAGGGCGCGCGAACGCGGTAGTTGCGATAGACGTTGGGTGAGAAGTTGACGATCACCATGCACCGGGCGTGCTCGCCAAATCCCTTGCGCAGCCAGGCGAACACGTTGCGGTTGGCGTCGTCGGTGACAAGCCATTCGAAACCGGCCGGCTCGCAGTCCATCTGGTGCAGAGCGGGCACCGCGCGATAGAGCCGGTTGAGGTCGCGGATCAGCGCCTGGATGCCGGAATGAGTCTTGTGCTCGAGCAAGTGCCAGTCGAGCGATTGGTCGTGATTCCATTCGCGGCTTTGCGCGATCTCGGCACCCATGAACAGCAGCTTCTTGCCGGGATGGCCGAACATGAAGCTGTAATAGGCGCGCAGATTCGCAAAGCGCTGCCATTCGTCGCCGGGCATGCGGCCCAGGATCGAGCGCTTGCCGTGCACGACCTCGTCATGCGACAGCGGCAGGACGAAGTTTTCCGAGAAGGCATAGTGCAGGCCGAACAGGATGTCGCCGTGATGATGCTTGCGGTGGATCGGATCCTTGCTGATGTAGTTCAGCGTGTCGTGCATCCAACCCATGTTCCACTTGTAGCCGAAGCCGAGCCCCCCGAATTCGACCGGGCGCGAGACCTGCGGCCAGGCGGTGGACTCTTCGGCGGCCGTGGTCGCCTGCGGGAAACGCGCGAACAGCTCGGTGTTGAAGCGGCGCAGGAACGCGATCGCCTCGATGTTCTCCCGGCCGCCATGCTGATTCGGAATCCACGCGCCGGGCGGGCGGCTGTAGTCGAGGTAGAGCATGGATGCGACCGCATCGACGCGCAAGCCGTCGATAGCGTAACGCTCGAGCCAGAACAGCGCGTTCGACACCAGGAAGTTCGTCACTTCGGTGCGGCCGTAATTGTAGATCAGCGTGCCCCAATCGAGGTGACGGCCCTGGAGCGGATTGGCGTGCTCGTACAGCGCTGTGCCGTCAAAACTGCCGAGCCCGTGCGGATCGTCCGGGAAGTGGCCGGGCACCCAGTCGAGCAGCACGCCGACGCCCTCGCGGTGGCAGGCATCGACCAGTGCGGCAAAATCCTCCGGCGTGCCGAAGCGGCTGGTCGGCGCATACAGGCCGGTCGGCTGGTAGCCCCATGAGCCGTCGAAAGGATGCTCGCTGACGGGGAGAAATTCGAGATGAGTGAAGCCCATGTCACGGGCGTAGGCCGGCAGCTGCTCGGCCAGCTCCCGATAGGTCAGCCATTCATCTCCGTTCTTGCGCCGCCACGAGCCGAGATGGACCTCGTAGATCGACATCGGCGCCGACAATGCGTTGATGCCGTCGGGTGCTGGTCGCGGCCGCGGCAGATGCGCCTCGTCGAACACGATGGAAGCCGTCTTCGGCCGCACCTCGCTTGCAAACGCCATCGGATCGGACTTCAGCGGGAGTAGATGGCCATGGGGTCCGATAATTTCGAACTTGTAGTGGTCGCCGGCCTTGGCGTGCGGGATGAATAACTCCCAATAACCTGCGCCGCGCACCCGCATCGGATGGCGCCGCCCGTCCCAGAAATTGAAATCGCCGACCACGGAGACGCGCCGTGCATTCGGCGCCAGCACTACGAAGCCGATGCCATCGATCTCTTCGAGCCGCATCGGATGCGCGCCGAGCTTGTCGTAAAGGCGCTGGTGGGTGCCTTCGCCGAGCAGATAGAGATCGAAATCGGACAGGATCGGCGGAAAGCGGTAGGCGTCCTCGAATTCGACGACGCTGTCGCCGAATTTGACGCGGAGCTGGTAGTGCTTCGAGCCATTCGGCAGGCTGCCGATGAACAGGCCGGCATCGTGGACGCGGTCGAGCCGGGCCACCTCGCCATGCTCGCTGACCGCCTCGACATTGGAGGCTTCGGGGAGAAACGCGCGCACGACACTCTTGCCGCCCTCGGGATGCAGCCCGAGATAGTGGAAGGGGTCGGAGTGGCGGCCCTCGATGATCGCATAGGCCTCGGCAGGGAGTTTAGGCATGGGCTTCGCTCTCGGTGCTGGACAGAATGCGAAGCAGTCCGGACAGCGGCGCATGGAGCCCCTCAGGCCGGTGGGACAGCTCGTACTCTACTTCGTCGAACGCTTGATCAAGCAGGAAAAAACTTAACAGGCCTGCCGCGGATTGCCGATCCACTGGCCACAGCCGCCGATCCGTCGTGGCCTCGCGGTAGGCGTTGAGGAACGTCGCAGTGGCGCGCTCGCGCCATTCGCCGAGCGCGGCCGTAAGCCGGCCCTGCTCGTCGGAGGCGCCCGTGAGCGCGCGGTTGAGCGCCGCGTTAACCGAAAGATCAATCGAGCGGATCAGGCCGGCGACGTCGCGCGCGGCAGGCAGCTTGCGCCGCTTGTCGGCCAGCGGCAAACGCGGATCTCCGTCGAAGTCGATGATGAAGATATCGTCCTTTACGATCAGCGTTTGCCCGAGGCGGAAGTCGCCATGATGACGGATGTTCAACCCGCCGATCTCGGAAGGCAATAGCGCATTCAGCCGGCCGGACAGGGACGCACGCATCGCCACGAGCTGATCGATCAGCGGCCGGTCCGCCTCTCGCAGGCCGCCGCGAGTGTCGGCCAGCCGCTCGAGAACGCGCTCGGCCCGTCTCGTCAGGTCGGATGTCCAGCGCTCGACGTGTGCGGAGCGGATCAGCTCCGGCGCGAGATCGTCGGGCTTTGCGGCCGCCAGAGCCACATGCAGCTCGGCGAGCCGCCGGCCGATCTGCGCTATGAAGTGCAGATATGGCGCTTGCTCCTGGGTCTCGCGGAGCATCTCGCCCGGTGGCAGCACCCTTTGCTCGTCGATATAGCGGTCGAGATAGCCCGCGGTGACGGCCCAGCCATCGCCCTGGTTCTCGACATAGGCGTGCAGCACGCCTACCGCGCTGCGACTATCGCCTTCGACCAGCTCGACGTTGCCGAGCAGTGCCGGCGTATTGGCAAAGCGGGCGATTTCGGTGAGGTAGGAGCCGATCTCGATCTCGGGATTGATGCCGCTTTCAAGCCGGCGATAGATCTTGGCGACATACTGGTTGTCGACCAGCGCGGTGCTGTTCGACTGCTCGACCGTGCGGATGCGTTCGGGCTCCTTGATGGTGTAGTCGGCAAACCTGCTGGTCGCCTTGAACTCCAGCCGCAGATTGTTCTCTTCCACCACCAGGTTCTGCGACAGATTGCGCAGGAACAGACCGATGAAGATCTGCTCTGTCGCCACGTCGAGCAGCGTGCCTTCGCGGGCACCCTGGCGCACGGCGGCGAGCGCCTTCGGGTTGAAGCGTTCGCGATCGAAGCGCACCCACTCAATCTGCATCGGTACGACGTAGCGGGTGGTCACATCGTGTCGGGTCGCTTCGAAGAACGCGATCCAGGGCCTGTTGTCGCCGATGTCGCAGAACGGCACCGCCGATGTCAGCGTGGGCTTAATGTGCTTGGGATTGTTTTCTGGATACCACCGCGTCCGTGACAGGAAACCCGGCAGCACATCGCGCTCGAACATTCCGCGTTCGCGTGCCAGAGAGACCCAGGTCGAATTGACAGGTACCACCAGCGTTTCGAATTCCGGCACCGCGCGCGGCGTCACCGGCTCGGACTTGTCGCGCTCGGTGAGCTGGAACCAGTAGAAGCCATAGGGCCCCAGCGTGACCATGTAGGGCAGTTCGCCGATCGCCGGAAAACGCGTGCGGCCGAGCATCTCCTGCGGGATGCGGTCCTTCCACGGCGACAGATCGAGCTCGGTTGCCTGCGCGGCGCGCGAGAGGTTCGCGACGCAGAGGATCACCTCGTCGCGGTACTGCCGGACATAGGCCAGCACAGCGCGGTTGGTCGGGCGGATGAAGGTCATGGTCCCGCGGCCGAAGGCGAGCGTGGACTTGCGCACCGAGATCAACCGTTTGGTGGCGTTGAGCTGCGACGAAAGGCTGCGCGACTGCGCTTCCACGTTCACGGACTCATAGCCATAGACGGGATCCATGATCGGCGGCGCGTAAAGGCGGGCCGGATCAGCGCGTGAGAAGCCGCCATTGCGGTCCGGGCTCCACTGCATCGGCGTGCGCACGCCGTTGCGGTCGCCGAGATAGATGTTGTCGCCCATCCCGATCTCGTCGCCGTAATAGATGATCGGCGTACCAGGGAAGGACAACAGCAGCGAGTTCATCAGCTCGATCTTGCGCCGGTCGTTGTCCATCAGCGGCGCAAGGCGCCGGCGGATGCCGACATTGATGCGGGCGCGCGGATCATTGGCGTAGGTCGACCACAGATAATCGCGTTCGACGTCGGTGACCATTTCCAGCGTCAGCTCGTCATGGTTTCGCAGGAACAGCGCCCACTGGCAGCTTGAGGGAATGTCCGGCGTCTGTCGCAGTATGTCTGTGATCGGAAAGCGGTCTTCTTGCGCGATCGCCATGTAGATGCGCGGCATCAGCGGGAAGTGGTAGGCCATGTGGCATTCGTCGCCACGTCCGAAATATTCCTGCACGTCCTCCGGCCATTGATTGGCCTCGGCCAGCAGCAGCTTGCCCTTGGAATAGGCGTCCAATTCCTTGCGCAGGCGCTTGATGATCGAATGCGTCTCGGGAAGGTTCTCGTTCGAGGTGCCCTCGCGCTCGCAGAGATAGGGGATGGCATCGAGCCGGAAGCCATCGACGCCGGCATCGAGCCAGCGCTTCATCACCTGGATGAGCGCGCTGACGACGCGCGGATTGTCGAAATTGAGATCCGGCTGGTGAGAGAAGAAGCGGTGCCAGTAGAACGCGCCGGCCTCGGGATCCCAGGTCCAGTTGGATTTCTCGGTATCGGTGAAAATGATCCGCGTACCCTGGTATTTCTGATCGGTGTCGCTCCAGACATACCAATTGCGGGCGCTCGAGCCTGCCGGGCTGCGGCGCGCACGCTTGAACCAATTGTGCTGGTCCGAGGTGTGGTTGACGACGAGTTCGGTAATGACGCGCAAGCCGCGCTTCTGCGCCTCCTGGATGAAGCGCTTGAAATCTTTCATCGTCCCGAAATCGGGATTGATCGAGCCGTAGTCGCCAATGTCGTAGCCGTCGTCGCGGCCGGGCGAGGGATAGAACGGCAGCAGCCAGAGCGCGGTGACGCCGAGCTCCTGGAGATAGGGCAGCTTCTCGGTCAGCCCGGCGAAGTCGCCGATGCCGTCATTGTTGCTGTCGGCAAACGCCTTGACGTGAAGCTGGTAGATAACGGCGTCCTTGTACCAGAGCTCATCCACGATCCCGGCAGCCTCGGCTTTCTTGGTGTCGACGGAAGACAATACGTTCATGGCGTGCGCCTTTACGCCAGGCAGCGGAACAGCAGCGCCGGATCGCGGTCGGGATCGATACGCAACTTGATCCCGCCCCATTCGATGCGGGACTGTTCGCCGGTGAGGAGATTTTCGAGTCCGGTGACATGGCGGCGCTCGCCGCCGACATCGATGGCGAGGTCGCCGAGCGGCAACCAGAACTCGCGTGCATTGCGCGAGAGCGCGATCGCGGCAATGACGGTATTGGCGGGATCGGTGGCCTCCTTGGCAAAAGCAATCGTGTCGCCGTCCTCAATGCCGAGGAAGCGCAGGTTCGCCGTCTGCTGAAGGGCTACGTTTTCGTTGCGGATACGATTTAGCTCCGTGATGTACGGCTTAATGTTGCCGGGCTTGTCCCAGTCGCGCTGCCTGATCTGGTATTTCTCGGAGTCGAGATATTCCTCGCGGCCGGGGATCGCGTCGTGCTCCAGCAATTCGAACCCGCTGTAGACGCCGTAACTGCCGGACAATGTCGCGGCCAGCGCGACGCGCGATTTGAACGCCCAGGTCTCGCCGCCCTGGAGATGATATGGCAGCAGGTCGGGCGTGCTCACGAACAGGTTCGGCCGATAGAAGTCACGTTCGGGATAGCGCGTCAGCTCGCCGATATATTGCTCCAGCTCCCACTTCGCCGTGCGCCACGGGAAATAGCTGAAGGACTGCGCAAAGCCGAGCTTGGCGAGGCCCTTCATCAGCTTCGGTCGCGCGAACGTCTTGGAGAACAGGATCACCTCGGGGTGCCGGCGGCGGATATCGCGGATCAGCCACTCCCAGAAAGCAAGCGGCGCGGTATCGTGATTGTCGATGGCAAAGATGGTGACACCGTGGTCGATCCAGAACAGCATGGCGTCGCGAAACGCGTTCCACAGTCCGGCCCGATCGACGGACGTGAAATCGGGGATGACGATATCGGAATAGGGCCCCTCAGCCGTCCGCACCGAGCGGTCCGGCCGCCATTTGAACCATTCCGGATGTTGCGTCAGCCAGGGATGGTCCGGCGAGCATTGCACGGCGAAGTCGAGCGCGAGCTCGAGGCCGTATTCCAGGCAGGTCGCGACCAGCGCGCGGAAATCCTCGATCGTGCCGAGCTCCGGATGCAGCGCATCGTGCCCCCCCTCGATGGTGCCGATCGCATAAGGCGAGCCGGGATCGCCTTCGGTCGCTGCCGGCGCGTTGTTGCGGCCCTTGCGGCGGGTGCGGCCAATGGGGTGGATCGGCGTGAAATAGAGCACGTCGAAGCCCATCGCCGCGATCTCGGGCACCCGCGCGATGCAGTCGCGGAGCGTGCCGTGCCGGCCTGGAATTTGGCTCTGGCTGCGCGGCATCATCTGATACCAGGCGCCAAAGCGCGCCTTGTCGCGGTCGATGATGAGCGGGAAGGGCGCCGAGCGGGTGAGGTCGGGCCGCGATTGGCTCTCGGCCATGGCTTCGCCGAGTTCAGTTGCCAGCAGCGGGGCAACGTCGCCGGTCTGAAGATAGTCCTCGCATTGCCTGACGATGACAGCCGCGGCCTCCTGACGCGCGCCATGCGCCTTGGTCAGAAGGCCGGCGCCCTCGATCGCATCGAGGCTGACATCGGCACCAGAGCGCTGCTTGCGCGCGACCCCGTGCGACCATGTCGCGAACTCGTCGGTCCAGGCTTCGATCGCATAGACATATTTGCCGGGCTCAACCGGTGTGAACGCGCCGGACCAGCGGTCATTGCCGTGAGGGATCATCGGCTCGCTCCGCCATTCGCGGTCCTGCTCTTGCCGCCAGATCAGCGCTGCGCCGATCACGCCGTCGCCGTCGCGGTAGATGTCGGCCCAGACCTCGACCGGTTCGCGCGCGATCCGCTTCACGGGGAAGCGGCCGCCATCGATCAAGGGATAGACGTCTTCGATGAGGAAAGCGCTGCCGGCTGCGGCACTCTCGACAGTTTGAATTGTCTTGTTCACGGTGATGCCATTGACAAGAAAGCAGGAGCCCGTTTCCCTTGTCGGGAACCTACGCTTGATACCTATATAGAAAGCCGGTTGGGTGTCATTAGTTCCCTCGGGAACGGCTAGCGCGGTTTGTGAGTTAAGCCTGACTAACGTCTTCCACCGCCTCGTTAAAATCAATACCCCCGGCCAAAATCTGGCCTGCCAACTGCGTGCCGAATGGATCTTTTAGCTCAAGCCCAGATCAAGGGCGTTCAGTCCGAATTCGTCGATGCCCTCGGAAAGCTGCGGATCACCGATCCCGTGGCCCTCAAATCCATCCTCGACGCCCTGCCGGAGAAGCGGGTCTATCGCTTCGTTAGCGGACCCGTGGTGGTGCGCGCCTTGGGCCATCCGCGCACCGAATTGGTGACGATCGGTGCACCGCCGCTCAAATGGACGATGACCGGCAATGGCAATTTGATCGCGCAAGGTGAGGCGCGCGAGCCCGTGATTGCATGGCCCGCCGGTTTGCCGCTCGGCTATCACCGTCTGACGCTGACCGATGCCGAAGGCGTGAGCGAAGAGGTGCCGATGATCGTGGCGCCCGAGCGGGCCTTTGGCGGCGATTTCGACCGCGGCTGGCTGCTTGCTGTGCAGCTCTACAGCGTCCGCTCCGACCGCAATTGGGGCATCGGTGATTTCACTGATCTTGCCGATCTCGTCCGGCTCGCCAAGCAGTTGGGGGCCGACGGCGTCGGGCTTAATCCTCTGCATGTGTTGTTCGACGACCATCCGGCCGATTGCAGCCCCTATTCGCCGAACAGCCGGCTGTTTCTCAATCCGCTCTATATCGACGTCGAGGCAATCCCGGAATTTTCCGGCGATCTCGTCCCCGACGCGGCCGCGACCGCCGCGCGGCTCCGTGAAGGCGATCGTGTGCCCTATGCGGCCATGGCGGCCTTGAAGTGGTTGGCCTTGCGCGCCGCCTTCGACAGCTTTCTGAAAAGCGCCAGCGGTGTCCGCCGCAACCAGTTCGACGCCTTCCGCGCGGCGCGCGCGCCGCTGTTGTCCCGTTTTGCCTGCTTCGAGGTGCTACGCCATCGCTTCACGGCGCCTTGGTGGGAATGGCCGGTGGAATGGCAGCAGCCGGACGAGGCGAAATGCGTCCGACTGCGCAACGGCCCCGACAAGCACGACGTCGAGTTCGTTGAATTCGTCCAATGGACCGCCGATAGCCAGTTGCATGCCGCCAAGGAACTGGCCGGCCAACTTGGCATGCGCGTGGGCCTCTATCTCGACGTCGCCGTCGGCGTGCAGTCCAACGGCTTCGATGCCTGGAACGAGCAGATGGCGATCTCGCGCCATCTCGCGGTCGGTGCGCCGCCTGACGTGCTCAACACCGTCGGCCAGGACTGGGGCCTTGCCGGCTTCAATGCCGGTGGCCTGGAGGCTCAGTCCTTCGTGCCGTTCGCCGACATGCTGGCCGCTTCGATGCGGCATGCCGGGGCCATCCGCCTCGATCACGTGCTGGGGCTGAAGCGGCTTTATCTGGTGCCGCGCGGTTTCAAGCCGGATAATGGCGCCTATGTGCAGATGCCGTTCGAGGCGCTGCTTGGCGCCGTGGTGCGTGAAAGCGCGGCGAACAAATGCATCGTGATCGGCGAGGACCTCGGCACCGTGCCGGAAGGTTTCCGCGAGACCATGCAGGATTTCGGCATCTGGTCCTATCTCGTCATGATGTTCGAGCGCGACGATGCCGGCCATTTCCGCAACACCGATCACTACCGGCCCAACGCGCTGGTCACGCTGAACACGCATGATCTGTGCACCTATGCCGGCTGGCGCTCCTTCAGCGATCTCAGGATGAAGCTCTCGCTCGGGCTCGACCCCGGCGAGGACGAGAAGGCGCGCTGGGATGCGCTCGGCAAGCTCGACGACATCCTGCGCCAGAACGGCATCAACGCCAACGACCTTTATTCGGTGCTCGCCTTCCTGTCGCGCACGCCGTCGCGGCTGCTCGCAGTGTCGCTGGAGGACCTGCTCGGCGTGATCGATCAGCCCAACATTCCCGGCACGATCGACGAGCATCCGAACTGGCGCCAGCGCCTGCCGGCTGCGCTCGACAAGATCGCCTCGAAGATCGATCTCGCAGCTTTGAAGGCCGCGACACGGGAACGCTCGTTGCCCGGCGGGCGTTGATCGTTGAGGATTTCCGAAACGCCGTTTTCGAGGCTCGCACGACATTGTCTCAGAGGATCGAGGACTATGCGCTGATCGGCGACTGCGAGACCGCGGCGCTGGTCGGGCGCAACGGTTCGATCGACTGGCTGTGCTGGCCGGCCTTCGATTCCGACGCCTGCTTCGCCGCGATCCTCGGCACGCACAAGAACGGCCGCTGGTTGATCGCACCGGGCGAGGACGTCACCGCGACATCGCGCCGCTATCTCGGCGACACCCTCATCCTCGAGACGCGCTTCGAGACGAAGAGCGGCACCGTTGCGCTGATCGACTTCATGCCGCTGCGCGGCAAGGCCTCCGACATCGTGCGGCTGGTCCGCGGCGTCAGCGGCACGGTGAAGATGCGGATGGAGCTCGTGATCCGCTTCGGCTTCGGTGTCGACATTCCCTGGGTGCGGCGGATTGACCATTCGCTGCTTGCGGTCGCCGGCCAGGACATGACGGTGCTCCGTACGCCGGCAAAGACCCGCGGCGAGGATATGACAACCGTGTCCGACTTCGAGGTAAAAGCCGGCGAGACCGTGCCGTTCGTGCTGACCTACGGTCCCTCGCATCTCGAACCGCCCGCGCCGATCGATCCGGAGGTCGCGCTCCAGGAGACCGAAAAATTCTGGCAGGACTGGTGCAGCAAATGCATCCGCGACGGCGACTATCACGATCTCATTGTGCGCTCGCTGATCACGCTGAAGGCGCTGACCTTTGGCCCGACCGGCGGCATCGTCGCCGCGCCCACCACCTCGTTGCCGGAGAAGCTCGGCGGCAGCAGGAATTGGGATTACCGTTTCTGTTGGCTGCGCGATGCCACCTTCACGCTGCTGGCGCTGATGAATTCCGGCTATACCGAGGAAGCGTTGGCCTGGCACAATTGGCTGTTGCGCGCGGCGGCAGGCTCGCCGGCGAACATGCAGATCATGTACGGCATCTGGGGCCAGCGGCGGCTGCTGGAATGGGAGGCGGGCTGGCTGGACGGCTATGAGGGCGGGCGGCCGGTGCGGGTCGGCAATGCCGCCCATGCGCAGCTTCAGCTCGACGTCTATGGCGAGCTGATCGACGCCTTTCATCAGTCACGCATGGCCAAGCTCAAGCTCGACGACGAAACGACCTGGGCGCTGGAATGCAACGTGCTCAATCATCTCGCCGAGGTCTGGGACCAGCCCGACCACGGCATCTGGGAGCGGCGCGGCGAGCCCAGGCACTACGTCTTCTCGAAGGTGATGACCTGGGTCGCCTTCGATCGCGGCATCAAGAGTGCCGAGACTTTTGGCTTCAAGGCGCCGCTTCTGCATTGGCGCGCGTTGCGCGATGCCATCCATCGCGACGTCTGCAACAAGGGATTTGACGCGGAGGAAAACGCCTTCGTCGAATCCTACGGTTCGAAACTGCTTGATGCCAGCGTGCTGCTGTTGCCGGCCGTCGGCTTCCTGCCGCCATCGGACCCGCGCATCCGTGGCACCATGGCGGCTGTCGAGAACCACATGATGCGCGACGGTTTCGTGCTGCGGCACGACCCGCGCGAAGTGCCTGCGGGACAGCCGCCGCTCGAAGGCGCGTTCCTCGCCTGTAGCCTGTGGCTCGCCGACGCCCATGTGCTGGCGGGCGATCTCGACAAGGCGCAGATCTTGTTCGACCGCGTGGTCGGTATCGCGAACGACGTCGGGCTATTGGCCGAGGAGTATGATTCAGGCGCCCGGCGCCAGACCGGCAACTTCCCGCAGGCACTGACCCATATCGCGCTGATCAACACCGCGCACAATCTGTCCGCGGCGAGGCAAGGGAGCGAGAAGCCGGCGGTGCAGCGGTCGAAGCAGTGACTTAAGCGACCCCGTTCCGCTTCAGGATCATCTCCATCGCCTCCGCAAAACCGTCCTGCTCGTTGGTCGCGGTGACGTGGCTGGCATGGTCCTTGACGCTGTCGGTCGCGTTGCCCATGGCGATCGAGACGCCGCTGACGCGAAACATCGCGAGGTCGTTCTGCATGTCGCCGATGGTGGCGACGGCGTCCGTTGAAATGCCGATGCGCTTGGCCATGGCTTGCACGAATGTGCCTTTGTCGAAGCCGGGCGGGGTGATGTCGAGATAGTAGGTTTGCGAACGCACTGCGGTCGCCTCGCTGCCGAGCGCCTTCTGCATCGCCTTCTCGCAAGCTTCGAGGCCGGCTGCATCGGCGCTGGCTCCGACGATCTTGCAGGCGCTCGCAAGGTAGGGCGAGAAGTCCGTCACGATGGTCGGGTCAGAGCGGATGGTGTGCTGCTCATGCGCGACGTATTTACCGCTGGGGTTGTCGATCAGCCATTTGTCGGTGGTGAACAGCCAGATGTCGGCGCCGAAGTCGCGGAGGATTTTTAAGCTTCGCTCGGCCGCGCCGGCCGGGATGAGATGCTGCTCGACCGGCTTCATCTCGGGATCGACGATCGATGAGCCGTTGAACGGGCCGACCGGCAGCCAGAGCGCCAGCGGCTCGATCAGGAAGCGCATGCCGATCGCGGGGCGGCTCGACGTTATCGTGAAACCGATGCCGGCCTGGTGCAGCCGCTGCACCGCGGACCTCGCGCGCTCCGTCAGCGTCTTGTCCTTGGTCAGCAGCGTGCCGTCGACGTCGGAGACCACGAGTGAGATTTTCGTCATGGCAGGACCTTGGGGGTTTTGGCCTCAGCGCTTCGCGACGCCCAGTTTCAGCTGCCGTACAACCCCGTCCACGATCGCTTCGACGGATTCGTCGATCGAGACGGTGATGACGTGCTCGCCCGCTTCCGGCGGTTCCAGCGTGCTGAACTGGCTCGTCAGCAGCCCGGGCGGCATGAAGTGCCCCTTGCGTTGCGCGAGGCGAGCGGCGATCAGCTCCTTCGTGCCCCTGAGGAAGACGAAGCGCACGTCGTCGCGTCCACGCAGGAGCACGTCACGATAGGTGTGCTTCAGCGCCGAGCAGGCGATGATGATTTGCTCGCCTTTGTCGCAGACCCGCGCGATCTCGTCGGCGATGGCGTTGAGCCAGGGCCAGCGGTCCTCGTCGGTGAGAGGATGGCCAGCCCGCATCTTCTCGACATTGCTGGCGGGGTGAAAGCTGTCGCCGTCCTCGAAGCGCCAGCCGAGGCGCTCGCCGAGCGCTTTTGCAACCGTGCTCTTGCCCGAGCCCGACACGCCCATCACGATCAATGCACAAGGTGCTTCAACGCCCGCCACGAATTCCCTCCGGCAGCGCGGCCTGGTCGACCAGCCAGACGGTCTCACCATTCGAGCGCGCGCGTACGGCCGGCAGAGTCTCGCCATTGAGGAGGCGCGTCAAGATCGGCTGCTTGTCGTGCCCCGCAATCTCGAACAGCATTTCGCGGCAGGATGCCAGCGCGGGCAGGGTGAGGGATACCCGCGGCACGAAAGGCGCGACATTGGCCTTGGGGACCCCGACGACCCAGCGCATGGTCTCCTCGATCGCGGGGTAGCCCGGAAAGAGCGAAGCCGTATGGCCGTCCGGGCCCGCACCCATCAAAACCATGTCGAACAGCGGCCGTGCCGGATCGAGGCTTTCCGCGCCGTAGAAAGACTGCAGCTCGCGCGCATAAGCCGCGGCGCTCTGATCAGGGTTGTCAGCCGCCGTCGGGATCGGGTGAGTATGGCCGGGGGGCGCATTCCGATCGAGAAAGGTCGCGCGCGCGATCGCCATGTTGTTGAGGGGATCGCTTTCGGGCACGAAGCGCTCGTCACCGATGAACCAGTGCACGCGCTCCCATGGGATCTTGCCGCGCCAGGCATCGCTGCCAAGCAGCTGATAGAGCTTCGTTGGGCTGGAGCCGCCGGTGAGGCAGATCGCGATCCGCCCGGGATTGGCCTCGATCCGCGCCATCACCCGCTCGGCGGCGGCCTGCGCCAGCGCCTCGGCGTCTGCCTCGACGATCAGCTTCGGCTGTCCGGCCGCTGCCATCACGAAAACTTCCGCCAGCTTCGGCCGTCGCGACGGAGCAACTCATCGGCGCAGGCGGGGCCGTCGCTGCCGGCCTGATAGGTCTCGATGCCGTTCGTGCCCGCGTTCTTCCAGGCGTCCAGGAACGGCTGCACCGCTTGCCACCCGGCCTCGATTCCGTCGGCGCGCTGGAACAGGATGTTGTCGCCGATCATGCAGTCGTAGATCAGCGTCTCGTAGCCGGTACTGGGATCGGCCCGGAAATAGTCGCCATAGCGAAACTTCATCTCGACGCCGTCGATGGTGATGCTCGGGCCCGGGATCTTGGCGTTGAACTGGAGCTCGATGGTTTCGGTCGGCGCGATGCCGATGGTGAGGAAGTTCTGCGAGAGCCGGTCGACCGCCGTGCCTGAGAACATGGACAGCGGCGCCTGCTTGAACTTGATCGCGACCTCGGTGCGCTTGTGCCCCAGCGCCTTGCCGGTGCGCAAGTAGAACGGCACGCCGGCCCAGCGCCAATTGTCGATCATCAGCTTCAGCGCGACAAAAGTCTCGGTGGTGCTGCCGCGCTTGACGTCCTCGGTCTTGCGATAGTCCGGGATCTCATCGTCGCCGATGCGCCCCGAGAGATATTGCGCGCGCACCGAGCTCTTCAGCGCTTCCTCCTCGCTCGGCTGCTGGATCGAGGTCAAAACCTCGGCCTTTTCCGAGCGCACGGAATGCGCGTCGAAACGGGCCGGCGGCTCCATCGCCACCAGCGACATCAGCTGAAACAGGTGGTTCGGCACCATGTCGCGGAGCGCACCGGTGGCGTCATAGAAGCCGCCGCGATGGCCGACGCCGAGCTTCTCCTCCACCGTGATCTGGATGTGGTCGATATGGTTGCGATTCCAGATCGGTTCGAACATGCCGTTGGCAAAGCGCAGTACCAGGATGTTCTGCACCGTCTCCTTGCCGAGATAGTGATCGATCCGGTAGATCTGGTGCTCCTGCATGATCTTCAGCAACTCGGCGTTCAGCGCGCGCGCGGAGGCGAGGTCGGTGCCGAACGGCTTTTCGATCACCAGTCGCCGCCAGGTGCCGTTCTCCTTCATCATGCCAGTGCGGCCGAGCTCGCGCGCGGTCGGCGCGAACGCGGCCGGCGGGGTCGCCAGGTAGAACAAGCGGTTGCCGCCGGTGTCTTGCGCGCATTCGAGCGCATCGAGATGTTCGCGCAAGCGATCGAAGGATAGCGGGTCTTTTGGATCCGCTTCGACGAAGCTGACGCGCTCCAGGAGTTTCTTGGCGACGACGTCGTCCACGGAGCGGGTCGCAAACTCACGCAGGCCTTTCATCAGGCTGTCGCGGAGCTCGTCGTCCGACATGGCGTTGCGGCCCACCCCGACGACGCAGAACTTCTCCGGCAACATATGTTCGGCAGCAAGATTGTAAAGTGACGGCATCACGAGGCGGTGAGTGAGATCACCGGTGACACCAAAAATGACAAAGGCGCAATTTTCCGGCTTGCGCTTTGGCTGCTGGTCTTTTGTCACGAATTACTGGCCTTCGCTTTGTGGACTTCCTCTTACTCGGACTTCTTATTTGGACTTCGGCTCCTTGTGGCCGCCAAAGCCCGCGCGCATCGCGGAGAGAATCTTCTCGGCGAAAGTGTGTTGCTGCCGCGAACGGAAACGTGTGTAGAGCGCCGCCGTCAAAACTTCGGCCGGCACGGCCTCGTCGATCGCCGCGTTCACGGTCCAGCGTCCTTCGCCGGAATCCTCGACAAAGCCGGAATATTCCGTCAACGCCGGGCTATCGGCGAGTGCCGTCGAGGTGAGGTCGAGCAGCCAGGACGGAATCACGGAGCCGCGTCGCCACACTTCGGCGATATCGGCGAGATCGAAATCGTAACGATGATCCGCCGGCAACGCCTCGATGCTGGCGTTCTTGAGGATGTCAAAACCTTCGGCATAGGCCTGCATCAGTCCGTATTCGATGCCGTTGTGGATCATCTTGACGAAATGCCCGGCGCCGACCGGGCCGGCATGGATGTAGCCCTGCTCGATGCGGGAATCGCGCCCCTCACGTCCCTCCGTGCGCGGAATGTCGCCGGCGCCGGGCGCGAGCGCGGCGAAGATCGGATCGAGCCGGTCGACCACCTGTTTCTCGCCGCCGATCATCATGCAATAGCCGCGGTCGAGGCCCCAGACGCCGCCGGAGGTGCCGACGTCGACATAGTGGATGCCGCGCGTCTTCAGCGCCTTGCCGCGGCGGACGTCGTCCTGCCAGAAGGTGTTGCCGCCGTCGATGATGACGTCGCCTTCCTGCATCACGCCCGCGATCGTGCCGATCGTGGTCTCGGTGATGTGGCCGGCCGGCAGCATCACCCAGGCCGTACGCGGCCGCGCGAGTTTCGAGATGAACTCCTCCAGCGTCGCGGAGCCAACCGCGCCGTCTGCGGCGAGGCCAGCGACGGCCTTGGCATCCTTGTCGTAGACCACGGTCGAGTGGCCGTGGCGCATCAGCCGGCGAACGATGTTGCCGCCCATTCGGCCGAGACCGATCATGCCAAGTTGCATCTGAGAGATTCCCTTAATTCAGTGCGTCGCTAAGCGCCGCGTTGAGCGCAGCGAGACCTTTCTTGAGCCCGCCCTTCAGGTGGACCCGCAGCGCGCGCCGGCCGCGCTCGGTGAGCACGTCGAAGTCGCCGCGCGCCTGTGCTGCCTTGATGACGCCGAAGCTTGCCTTCTGGCCCGGCACGGGCAAGTCCTTGACGTCGTCGGCAGTGATCTGGAGGAATACGCCGCTATCGGGCCCGCCCTTGTAGGCTTGCCCGGTCGAGTGCAGGAAGCGCGGTCCAAACTCGGCGCAGGTTGCGACGTGCCGCTTCTCGCGCACTTCGAGCCGCATGGTTTGCAATGCCTCGATCGTCGCCTTGTCGCGCGCGATGTAGCCGAGCAGGGCGACATAATCGCCATGGTTGGAGCGCGACAGATGCGCCTTCAGCCATGAGGTCAGGTCGCCGTTGGCGCCGGCAGCGCGCAACGCCGTGGCGTTGGACTCGTCGGTGTAGAGATCGGCTTCATCCGTGCTGACCACCGGCTGCTCAGCCGGCAGCGCGCCGGTTTTCTCGAACGACGCGGTGAGCTCGCGGGTCTTGATCTTGGCCGCTTCCACGTCCGGTTGGTCGAACGGATTGATGCCGAGGATGCTGCCCGCCACCGCCGTTGCCATCTCGAAGCGGAAGAACTCCTGGCCCAGATGGTCGATCGACTTCATCACAATGCGCACCACGGGATGGCCGGCCGCTTCGACTGCGGCAAGCTTCGAGTCATGGGCGGCGTCCGCCTCGCCCTCGATACGGATGTCGATGAAGAGCCGGTCATTGCCATAGACTGCGGGTTCGCCCAGCGGCTCGCCGTCGATCGGGATCAGGCCCTTGCCGTCCTTGCCCGTCGATTCGGCGATGAGCTGTTCGGCCCAGGCGCCGAAATCGGCGATCTTCTTCGACGACAGGATCGTCACCTTGTCGCGGCCTTCGAGCGCCGCGAGGCCCATGGCAAGGCCGAGCTGCACGCCCGGGTTTTCGCTTGGCGGCACGTCCGGTCCGCAGGAGCGGGCCATCGCAAGCGCGTGCTTGACGAAGGTCTTGATATCGACGCCCGCGGTTGCCGCCGGCACCAGGCCGAACGGCGAGAGCACCGAATAACGTCCGCCGATGGAGGGCTCGCCGTGGAAGATGCGGGCATAGTTCAGCTTCTTCGCCGCCGTCTCCAGAGACGAGCCGGGATCGGTCACCGCGATGAAGCGGAAGCCGGTCTTGGCCTTCGGGCCGAGGGCCTGCGCGACGCGCTCATGGAAATAATCCTTCATCGCGTTAGGCTCGGTGGTGCCGCCGGATTTGCTGGAGACGATGAACACGGTGTTGGCGATGTCGATCCTGGCCTCCATCGCCCGCACCTGCGCCGGATCGGTGGAATCCAGCACGTGCAGCTTCGGGAAGCCGGACTTCCGCGCGAACGTCTCGGCCAGCACCTCGGGACCAAGGCTCGAACCGCCCATGCCGAGCACGACGGCGTCGGAGAACTTCTGGCCCTTCACGCGGTTTGCGTAGTCCTCATAATCGGCGATGTCGGCTTTGGCGGCGCTGTCGAGCCAGCCGAGCCATTTGTCCTCGTCGCTTCCGGTCCAGACCGATTTGTCGCGCTGCCACAGCCTGCGGATCTTGGCAGAGGCCCGCCATTCCTCGGTGCTCTTGGCCACGGCCTTGCCGAGACCGTCGCCGAGCGAGAGAAGCTGGCGGTCGATCGCGGGCCCGAGCACGGTGGCGCGCTTGTGGGCGACCGCGCCATAGAGCTTGTCGGCGGCATCGGCAAACTGCTTGACGCCGTCCTTGACGAGCTCTTCGGTGACGGCATCGAGCGAGACGCCGGAGCGCTCCAGCTCTTCCAGCACGCGGCGGGCGTCGTCGACATTCTCTTCAAGGCTGTCGCGCGGCGTGCCGTGGTCGCGGAACGCATCCAGTGTTGCCGGCGGCATGGTGTTGATGGTGTTCGGGCCGATCAGCTCCTCGACATAGAGGATATCGCTGTAGTCCTTGTTCTTGGTGCCGGTCGAGGCCCAGAGCATGCGCTGCGGCTTGGCGCCCTTGGCGGCGAGCTTGTCCCAACGGGGACCCGAGAACAGCCGCTTGTAATCCTGGTAGGCGACCTTGGCATTGGCGATCGCGACCTTGCCCTTCAGCGCGGCGAGCCGTTCTTTTTCGCTGGGGTCGTTGGCGCGGGCGATCTTTTCGTCGAGCTGCTTGTCGACCACCGAATCGATGCGGCTGACGAAGAAGCTCGCCACGCTCGCCACGTGCGAGGGGTCGCTGCCACCTGCGACGTATTTCTCCAGACCAGCGAGATAAGCCTCGGCGACTTGCAGATAGACATCCCTGGAGAACAGCAGCGTGATGTTGATGCTGATGCCGTCGCCGATGAGCGTTTCGATCGCGGGCAGGCCCTCCGGTGTCGCCGGCACCTTCACCATCAGGTTCTTGCGGTTGACGTCCTTCCAGAGCCGCCGCGCCTCGGCGACCGTGCTGCCTGTGTCCATCGCCAGATAGGGCGAGACCTCCAGGCTGACATATCCGTCGTCTCCCCTGAGGCGGTCATAGACCGGGCGCAGCACATCGGCGGCGTTCTGGATGTCCTCGACCGCGACAGCCTCGAACAGGTCGGCGACCGATCGATCGCCGCGCTTCAACGCCCTGCCGATCTGCGCGTCGTACTCGTCCGAGCTGCCGATCGCCTTCTCGAAGATCGATGGATTGGAGGTGACGCCCTTGACGCCGTCGGTGTCGATCAGCCGCTTCAGGTCGCCCTTGGCGATGAAGCCACGGGCCAGGAAGTCCAGCCAGACGGCTTGTCCGTGCTTTTCCAGTTCTTTGACGGGATTCATGCTGCTTATTTATCTCCAAGCCTGCGGGCGAGGGGTTTCCGCGCCGGTCCTGACGCGCTATCCTCTAGCTTACATGCTTCCTTGAGGGAACCATTCAAGGGTATGGACGTCATACCCTCCAGTGTAACTCCGTCGCTATCATGGCGATCCGGGTGAAGGAGCCGAGTTGCGTAAAAAGTCGTTGGCCGCGAGGAGTCGGCCGGGGGCTCGTTGCGTGGCGTGAGCTGCCTAACCTCGTAGCTAGTGGCTGCGCGGAGTACGATCGGCGGATTCCGGTCCGCCTGACGCATTGTGGCTCGGTCGCGAATGGCCATGCTGGGGGAAAGCATGCACGCAGATCATGCAGATCATGATAGCCCGGCGCTCGCCGTCACTGACAGCCTGCAATCGGGCACGCAGGCCGAATGCGTCGATGCCTCCAACGATCTCGAAATCAGCCTATGCAAAACCCAACTGCGGCTGCTGGTCGCGGCGGGTTTCGCCATGACGCTGCTCAGCGCAGGTCTGGCCCTCGCTTGGTGGGGCGGCATGAGCGACTACGATACCGCGATCGGCTATGCGGGCGTCGCGCTGTTCGGTCCGATCACCTGCTGGCTGATCTGGGTGCTCCCCGCCGAACGGGGGCCGGTGGTGATCGTCACCCCCTACGGCATCCGCGATCTCCGCATCGGCAATGAATTTCTGCTGTGGGACTCGATCGCGGAGATTTCGGCTGAAGAACGCCGCGGGCGCAAGATGATCGTGCTGACGCCGACGCCGGCCTTGCAGCGGCAGCTCTGCACCATCCGCGGCTTGGCCCGTTGTGCTCAGAACGGTCGGATTGTCATTCGGTCGGAGGGTTTGGCGACCGATTTTGATACACTGCTGAGGGCTTGCCGCGACTGTCACGCTGCCAGCAGTCCGGCCACTGCATTGCAGCAGGAAGATGAACGCGGCACCCAAGGCTTCGCCGTACAAGCGTCATAAGATCGCCGCTCGCGGATCGCTATGGTGCCGGGCAGGATAGGTTCATCCCCGGTAACGCCCGGATGTTGCGACCGAGTGACATTTTCTGGAAATAGGCCAATATAGATAGAGATTCGCACAAATTACGGGCAGGTGCCTGTTCGTAACCCAACGAGTGCCTACGTTGTGCGTTGCGTCGAGTCGACACCAGGGTGTCCAATGATCGTCATGTGCTCACGCTGATTCGATCCGGCCTGAGGAACGGTCCGGTAACTGCTTTCGTTTCAGCTTGTAGCGGAACTCACGCGGAGAGGGATCATGTACAACGATTCTCTATTCAACGCTTTCGCTAAGTCGTTCGAGGCGAGAAGCCAGCACGATATGTCGATGGCGGAATATCTGGAATCGTGTCGAAGCGATCCCATGAAATACGCGAACGCGGCCGAACGATTACTCGCGGCGATCGGCGAGCCCCAGACGATTGACACGGCCAAGGACCCACGCCTTGGCCGTATTTTTTTGAACCGCACGATCCGCACCTATCCGGCCTTCGCCGGTTTTTATGGCATGGAAGAAACCATTGAGCGCATCGTCGGTTTCTTCCGTCACGCAGCGCAGGGCCTCGAAGAGCGCAAGCAGATCCTCTATCTGCTCGGTCCGGTCGGCGGCGGCAAATCCTCGCTTGCCGAGCGGCTGAAGTCGCTAATGGAAGTGCATCCGATCTACGTGCTCAAGGCCGGCGACGAGTTGAGCCCGGTGTTCGAAAGCCCGCTCAGCCTGTTCGATCCGGATCAGCTCGGCCCAATGCTGGAAGAGAAATACGGCATTCCGCGCCGCCGTCTCACCGGCCTGATGAGCCCGTGGTGCTACAAGCGGCTCGAAGCCTTCGGCGGTGACATTTCCCAGTTTCGGGTCGCCAAGATCCAGCCGTCGCGGCTGCGCCAGATCGCGGTCGCCAAGACCGAGCCCGGTGACGAGAACAACCAGGACATCTCCTCGCTGGTCGGCAAGGTCGATATCCGCAAGCTCGAGACTTACGCGCAGAACGATCCCGATGCCTACAGCTATTCGGGCGGCCTCAACCGCGCCAACCAGGGCATCCTCGAATTCGTCGAAATGTTCAAGGCGCCGATCAAGATGCTGCACCCGCTGCTGACGGCAACGCAGGAAGGCAACTATATCGGCACGGAGAATATCGGCGCGATTCCGTTCACCGGCGTCATCCTCGCCCACTCCAACGAAGCCGAGTGGTCGAGCTTCAAGGCCAACAAGAACAACGAGGCCTTCATCGACCGCATCTGCGTGATCAAGGTGCCTTATTGCCTGCGGATCACCGAAGAGCAGAAGATCTACGAGAAGCTGATCCAGGGCTCCGAGCTCGCGGCCGCGCCGTGCGCCCCTTCGACGCTGGAGACGATGGCCCGGTTCTCGGTGATGTCGCGTCTGCGCAAGCACGAAAATTCCACGGTGTTCGCCAAGATGCGGGTTTACGACGGCGAGAGCCTGAAGGAATCCGATCCGAAGGCGCGCAGCGTCCAGGAATATCGCGATGCCGCCGGCGTCGACGAGGGCATGGACGGTGTCTCCACGCGCTTCGCTTTCAAGATCCTGGCTGCCACCTTCAACCATGATCCGCAGGAAGTCGCCGCCGACGCCGTGCATCTGATGTACGCGCTGGAGCAGTCGATCAAACGCGAGCAGCTGCCCGAGGAAGTCGAGAAGCGCTACCTCGAATTCATCAAGGCGGATCTCGCACCGCGCTATGCCGAGTTCATCGGCAACGAGATCCAGAAGGCCTATCTCGAATCCTACTCGGATTACGGCCAGAACCTGTTCGACCGTTACGTCGACTACGCCGATGCCTGGATCGAGGACCAGGATTTCAAGGATGCCGACACCGGCCAGCTGCTTGATCGCGAACTGTTGAACCAGGAATTGACCAAAATCGAGAAGCCGGCGGGCATCGCCAATCCGAAGGATTTCCGCAACGAGGTGGTCAAATTCTCGTTACGGTCGCGCGCCCAGAACGGTGGCAAGAATCCGACCTGGATCTCCTATGAGAAGATTCGCGATGTGATCGAAAAGCGGATATTCTCTCAGGTCGAGGACCTGCTTCCGGTCATCTCTTTCGGATCGAAGAAGGACGGCGAGACGGAAAAGAAGCACGGCGAGTTCGTCGCACGCATGGTGGAGCGCGGCTACACCGAGCGTCAGGTTCGCCGGCTCGTCGAATGGTACATGCGCGTGAAGCAGGCCGGTTGAGGCGGATGGAAAAGTGCCCATTCACATTATTGACAGGCGCCTGAATCCAGGCGGCAAGAGTCTTGAGAACCGGCAGCGGTTCTTGCGTCGGGCCAAATCCCTGGTGCAGGGCGCCGTCAAGAAGACCTCGCAGGAACGCGACATCAAGGATGTCCTGGAGGGTGGTGAAGTTACGATTCCGCTCGACGGCATGCACGAGCCGCGTTTCCGCCGCGACGGCGGAACGCGCGACATGGTATTGCCCGGGAACAAGAAGTTCATCGAGGGCGACTATCTCCAGCGCTCCGGCCAGGGCAGCGCCAAGGATTCCGGGCCGGGCGAAGGCGACAGCGAGGACGCCTTCCGCTTCGTGCTGAGCCGCGACGAGTTCGTCGATCTCTTCCTCGACGATCTCGAACTGCCGGACCTTGCCAAGCGCAAGATCGCGCACACCGAGAGCGAGGGCATCCAGCGCGCCGGCTATACCACGTCCGGCTCGCCGGCCAATATTTCGGTCAGCCGAACGGTGCGGCTCGCGCTGGCACGCCGCATCGCGCTCAAACGTCCCCGCAAGGACGAGATCGAGGAACTGGAAGCCGCAATCGCCGCATGCACGGATGAGGACGAGCGTGTGGTGCTTCTCGCCCAGCTCGAAAAGCTGAAAGCGAAGATCAAGCGCATTCCCTTCATCGATCCGCTCGACATCCGCTACCGCCGCTTCGAGACGGTGCCCAAGCCCGTTGCCCAGGCCGTGATGTTCTGCCTGATGGACGTGTCGGGCTCGATGTCCGAGCACATGAAGGATCTCGCAAAGCGCTTCTACATGCTGCTCTACGTGTTCCTGAAGCGTCGCTACAAGCATGTCGAGATCGTCTTCATTCGCCACACCGACCGCGCCGAGGAAGTGGACGAGCAGACCTTCTTCTACGGTCCGGCCTCCGGCGGCACGCTGGTTTCCAGCGCGCTCCAGGCGATGCACGAGATCGTGCGCGAGCGCTTCAATCCGTCGGACTGGAATATCTACGCCGCACAAGCCTCCGACGGCGACAATTCCTATTCCGACGGCGAGCTCACGGGCATGTTGTTGACCGACAAGATCCTGCCGATCTGCCAGTTCTTCGCCTATCTCGAGGTCGGGGAATCAGGCGGCAGCGCCTTCGATCTCTCCGACTCCTCGCTCTGGACCCTCTACGAGCGCCTGCGCAACAGCGGCGAACCGCTCTCGATGCGCAAGGTCAGCGAGCGCAGCGAGATTTTTCCGGTGTTCCACGATTTGTTCCAGCGCCGCGAAACTGCCCAGGAGAAGACCGCTCCATGACGGAACGCTTGTTCGAAGGCGCCGATTGGGATTTTCACATCTTGCAGCGCATCACCGATGCCTGCGAAGAGGTGGCGACCAAGGATCTCGGGCTCGACGTCTATCCGAACCAGATCGAGGTGATCACCGCCGAGCAGATGCTGGATGCCTACTCGTCGGTCGGCATGCCCCTGTTCTACAAGCATTGGTCGTTCGGCAAGCAGTTCGCGTATCACGAGGCGTCCTATCGCAAGGGACTGATGGGGCTCGCCTATGAAATCGTGATCAACTCCTCGCCCTGCATCTCCTATCTGATGGAGGAGAACACGGCGACGATGCAGACGCTGGTGATTGCCCACGCCGCCTTCGGCCACAACCACTTCTTCAAGAACAATTATCTGTTCAAGCAGTGGACCGACGCCGACGGTATTCTGGACTACCTCGACTTCGCCAAGAAGTATGTGATGAGCTGCGAGGAGCGCTACGGTCGCGTCGAGGTCGAGCGCACTTTGGATGCCGCGCATGCGCTGATGTCGCACGGCATCGACCGCTATCCCGGCAAGAAGAAGCTGGATTTGCGCGAGGAAGAGAAGCGTGCCGGCCGTCGCCGCCAGCACGAAGAGGAGGTCTTCAACGATCTCTGGCGCACGGTGCCCAAGGGGGCGTCGAAGACCCGGTCAGCCATCTCCCTCGAACGGCGCCGCAAGCTGCTCGGCCTGCCGCAGGAAAACCTGCTGTATTTCCTGGAGAAAAGCGCGCCGCGCCTGGCGCCATGGCAGCGCGAGCTGTTGCGCATCGTCCGCCACATCGCGCAATATTTCTATCCGCAGAGCCAGACCAAGGTGATGAACGAGGGGACGGCGACCTACGTCCACTATCGCATCATGACCAAGCTGCATCAGCAGGGCCGCATCAGCGACGGCAATTTCCTCGAATTCCTGCAGTCACACACCAACGTCGTGTTCCAGCCTGAATTCGACGACCAGCGCTTCTCCGGCTTTAACCCCTACGCGCTCGGCTTCGCAATGATGCAGGACATCGAGCGCATCGTCACAAATCCCGCGGACGAGGATCGTGAGTGGTTCCCCGACATCGCCGGCAAGAACGACGTGATGGGCGTGCTGCGCGACGTCTGGGCGAACTACCGCGATGAAAGCTTCATCGCCCAATTCCTGAGCCCGAAGCTGATGCGGCACCTCCGCATGTTCCATCTGCACGATGACCCCGAGGAGCGAGCGGGCATCCGGGTCGATGCCATCCACGACGATCGCGGCTTCCGCCGTGTTCGGCGCGAATTGGCGCGGCAGCATGATGTCGGCTACATCGACGCCAATATCGAAGTGGTCGACGTCGATCTCTCCGGCGATCGCCGCCTGATCCTGCATCACCACGTCATCAAGGGCTCGCAGCTCAACGAGACCGATGCCAAGCGGGTGCTCCAGCACCTCGCCGATCTCTGGACCTATGACGTCGCGCTGATCGAGGTCGACGGCAACGACAAGGTCTTGCGCGAATATGTCGTGAGCCCGCGCCCGATTCCGGTGGCGGCCTGACGTCGCCGTCTACGGAGAACGCTTCTTGGCCGGCTTCTTCTTGGCATTGCTCGTGTTCAGGGCCGCCGCCGCGCGGATCAGCGCCTTCAACGCCTTCTCGTTGATTTTCGCGCCTTCGTGGAAATCGATCGCGCGCCGCACATTGCCCTCGAGGCTGGAATTGAACAGCCCGGCCGGGTCGTCCAGTGCCGCGCCCTTGGCAAACGTCATCTTCAAGACGGCCTTGTAGGTCTCCCCCGTGCAGATGATGCCGTCGTGCTCCCAGACGGGCACGCCGCGCCATTTCCACTCCTCGACAATGTCAGGATCGGCCTCCTTGATCAGGCCGCGGATGCGCTTGAGCATCTCGCCGCGCCAGTCGCCGAGCTCCTTGATCCTGCTGTCGATCAGCTTGGAAGGCGAAGGCCCATTTGCTTCCTTCGCGCTGCCTGTCGTAGCGGTCACGGCCTTTTTCATGATCTCGCCTCGCGTCGCGCGTCGTCGCGCTTGCCGAGATAGGGCAGCGCGAACAAATATAACCCGGTGATAAGCATCGGAATCAGCGGGACGAGCGCCATGAAGCCGATCCAGGCGGCCTCGACCCGCTGGATCATGGCGACGATGTTCGCGATGACGGCGAGCGTGAAAGCGATCGACAGCCAGCGATGGATTTGCCGAATCCACATGCTTGAGCTCATTGGGATCTCCTTTGGGAATGATCTGAAGAGACGCCGGCTGGCTAGTCAGCCCGCGCCAGCACCTCGTCCAGCTTGGCGAAAAACTGCTTCCAGCCGGCATGCGCGCCGCCAAAAGCCTGCTTCTGCGTCGGGCTGAAGCCGGCTTGCTCGACGCGCAGTTGCGTGCCGGCGCCCGTCGGTGTCAGCGTGAAGGTCACGACGCTCTTGAGATCGAACGCCGCGTCGTCATGCGAGAAATTCCAGGTGTAGGCGAGCGTCTTCTGCGGCTCGATGGTGAGGACCTCGCAGTCCAGCACGCCGCCCCACTCGCCGCGAAGGTTGAAGCGGTGGCCGACGGTCGGCTTGAAGTCGTTCTTCATCAGCCACTCCTCGATCAGATGCGGCTGCGTCAGCGCACGCCAGATCCGCTCTGCCGGAAAGGCAAATTCGCGCTCGATGACGACAGAACGCATCTCGGTAGCGGCTTCGGTCATTGGTCCATCCTCTTCAGGAGATCGTCGAGTGCGTCCAGCCGGTTTTGCCAGAACCCGGCCATCTGGCCGGTCCAGTCGATCAGCGGATTGAGTGCGCCGGGCAGCGCGCTGTAATGCGTTTGCCGTCCTTGATGCCGGTCGCGCACCAGCCCGGCCTGCTTCAGCGCGCCAAGATGTTTTGAGACCGCCGGCTGGGAAACGCCTGATACCGCCGTGAGTGCCCCGACTGTCTGTTCCCCTTCGCGGCACAGCCGCTCGAAGATCGCCCGCCGGGTCGGATCGGCAAGCGTCCTGAACAGAAGGTCGTGAGCGACGGACATGAGATTCATAACCTGAAAGTTATGGATTAGTTCATAACCATGGGGTTATGATATGTCAAGCGCGATGAGGGGGCGGTCGGATTTCAGTACTTGCCGCGGGCACCGGTGCACCTCTCCCGCTTGCGGGAGAGGTCGGCAGGAAGCGCCGGGTGAGGGTTTTCTCCTCTTGGGGGTTCTCTTGGGAAGTCTCGATTGCGAGACATCCTCACCCCGCCTCTCACGCGCAAGCGCTATCGGATTCACACATCGGCCATTCGCAGTGAGGCGCCAAATTTGATGCGCTGGAGGGCTTCGAGCCCCAAGCGCATGGTTTTTGGTCCCGGCTTGCC
>NZ_JADPKY010000154.1 GCF_023074185.1 Bradyrhizobium sp. 132
CATCTTCGCCCATTGGGCGTCAGTCAAAACGAATCGGTCCATCCCAAGCTTGAATCACAACCAAGCCCCGATGAGAATCCTGAATCCCAACAGACCCTAGATCGAAGTGAACGCGACCTCGGGCAGGCATGGTTTTGGCCCGAGCTCGCAGATACCGATTGCCGCGCCGCGGCTTGATTGCGTGAACTCGATCGGCTTGATCGGACAGACGGCCTTCAACATGTGGACCGACAGCCCGCAATAGCTCGCGGCTTGACCCAGCCGCAGCGCCGCCGGCCAGTATGGTCGGTCGGGCTTCATGTCGCTGCTTTGACCCGCCCGGCCAGCGCGGGTATCCGTTCGCACCGACGTAGCCGCGCTTCCCAATCACCCGACCTATATGACCGTTTGGTAAAGCCATCGTCGGTCCACTCCGCAAACAACACCCGCTCGCCGTGGAACCTAATTTCGAGTTTTCTGGTGTGCGCTGGATTGTCGATCTGCCGACGCAAGGACAGCGCCATATGGTTGTATCGGAAGTCGTAAACGCGGGCCCGGCCGTCGAGCGCTTGGATAATGAAACCGGCAGCGTTCCGGAAGGATCGCTAGCAGTCTGCTGAAAAACCTTGAAATGGAGAATTTTCATTTTTCCGCCGGTCGTTTTTGGAGCGGCGCGGTAGAGTTGGATGTAATTTCTAGCTTGTTATTGAGTGTGCCCCGGCGCGGGGTGGCTATGCGGCGGGCAGTTTTGGAATTCGGATCAGGTTATAGGCGATCAGATTAAGCAGGAAGTCGGCGGCGACGCGAGCGATGCCCCGATGTTTGGTCTTGCGCATGGTGCCATGCTGCTTGCCCCATCCGAAAATGCACTCGACCATCGCCCGGCGCGATTGCGACATGCCGTATCCCGGATGCCGCGTGGTTCGTTCGTCGATCGCGCTGTTACGGTTCTTGCCGGTTTTGGTGATGGCCTGGTTCTGTGTCACATGCGGCGTCACGCCGATGGCGCGAAGATTGGCGACATGATCGGCCGTATCGTACGCCTTGTCCTCACCAGCCGTGATGCGGCGACCTGCGGCTTTGCGTCTCGCCTTCAGCATGACCTCCGCAGCCCGGCGTTCGGCGGTGCCATTGGCATGCGTGACCCTGCCGGCCACCGCCAGCCCATGCCGGTTCTCCATGGTGGCGTGGCCCATATAGCAAAGCTTGGCC
>NZ_JADPKY010000021.1 GCF_023074185.1 Bradyrhizobium sp. 132
TGCAAACCTGCATGCCGGCGGAAACGAGAGGTTTCGCGCAATGAGCCGAGCAAATCGGATGGCTTCGCTGAAGCGAATGTGCCGGATGAGCCGTCGCTGACAGCCTGTGCTGCGCCAGACTCCGGGGCGCAGCATGAGAAAGCTCTCAGGCGCATCTTCCGTGTCGGTACGAACGGTCAGCCTCCGCTTGGAGCTCTTTGTCGGATCAATCTTGTTTCGGAGCATATGCAGGCACCTTGGCGATCTTGCCGTGTGAATAAAGAGCGCGATGACGCGTGATCTTGCCCAGTGCCCAGAAATTGTATACTTCTAGATTTAAAAGTATATGGCGAATTTAATCAAAATATAATACGGCCTTTAATTGAGGTCGCGTGATGGCCCTTGAATGAGGCGGGCCTATCGGAAGACCGACTGTAAATCCGTCGTGCGTTGACGCTTGGTCCGAATTCGCAGCGGCCGATGTCCGATAAGGCCGTGGCCCGCTGGCAACCGCGGCCTGCCAGTTAGCCTGAGCACCGCAAACTCCGAGATAGTACGGGCCGTCAGACACCGGATGATGGAGGGGAAAGCCCTTCACCGTCGAAGGCTTCAGCGGGGGGATGCGCGATGCGATCAAGGCCGCCGGAATAACCGACCTGAGTTGCCGCCCGCACGGCCTACGCAAGACACTTGGCCGGATGCTCGCCGACGCCGGGTGCAGCGCGCACGACATCATGGCGGCGTTGGGTCACACCGAAGCCGAGCGCTACACGCATGAGGCCGATCGGAGGCGTGGCGGCAAGCGCGCCGTCGCAAGCCTCAACGAACATCGGAAGAACAAATCTCCCCAAACCACGCTTGGGAGTTTGGGAAAAATCGCAAAAAGTGAAGGAAAAATAATGCCGTGATGACCCGGCTGGCGCTCCCTAGCGGAATCGAACCGTGGTAAGTGACGTGATTTTATGTTAAATTTCAATTGGATACTGTTTCATCGTTTCGACATGTATCTACGTGGTGTATCTACGTCTGGGTCGACTCGGGTGGCGGTGACAGCAATGAGCTGTCTATGGATTTAGTGTACTTCTGCGAAAAATATAAAGGTCGGTTTAGGGTCTGTTGGGATTCAGGATTCTCATCGGGGCTTGGTTGTGATTCAAGCTTGGGATGGACCGATTCGTTTTGACTGACGCCCAATGGGCGAAGATG
>NZ_JADPKY010000126.1 GCF_023074185.1 Bradyrhizobium sp. 132
AATGGGGCTCGTCCTGACCGCGCCGATCGGCGCCTTACAACGTTCATCGCAACCTCCTACCTCCGAGTGTTGCGACGACCGTTTGAATCCGCCCAATACACCAGCGAACAGTTCCAGAGGCTGATGGCCGATCACGGCGTGGTCTGCTCGATGAGCCGGTCAGGCAATGTCTGGGACAACGCTGCAATGGAGAGCTTCTTCTCGTCCTTGAAGACCGAGCGAACAGCGCGCAAAGTGTACCGGTCACGCAACGAGGCCAAGGCCGACGTGTTCGACTACATCGAGCGCTTCTACAATCCGAAGCGAAGGCATTCGACGATCGGATATCTGAGCCCTATGGAGTTCGAACGGAAGGTTGGATTAGCTTAAGCCGGTGTCAACAGAACCGGGTGCAGCTCAGAGACTATTGATCAGGATGCGGCCAATCTCGAAGCAGCAGTAAAATCAAACTCCCTTTACCTCTTTGATGAGCGAGCGGTGAAGACTGCACTCGTTCGGGCCTCACGTATTGCTCCCGCTATCGTCCACTCGCGAATCCTGTGGGTCGACGACAAACCAAATGAAATTGTGAACGCGGCAATTGCGGACTTTCTAGAACAAACGCTCAAACTAATCGTCGTTCAGGTTCCGACAACGGCAGAGGCACTCGAAGCCATGCGGATCAGTCCATTCGACTTGCTTATTACAAACATCTGGCGGCCAAAAGATCCCGACAATCGCCAACGCAAGCTCGACCGCTGTCGAGTGCACTATTTTGATTTTCCGGATCCCAGCTTGACCAAGGCCTTTATGAAAGCTGACGAGCTCCAACAGTATGGAGCGGAGATGGCGAAATCGCGCGCGTTAGTTCGCTTCAATGAAGAGCAAAACACCCATAGTCCAGCCGGATTTGGAATGGCCGAAATGTTAGTTTCCGCTCCGGGAACCAATAGTAGCAAGCCTGAAATTATCTTCTTTTCTGCAGCAAGTGCCGAAGTTGCCCGACCCGTTTGCGGTTACAAGATCACGAATAGAATTGATGTGCTCCTAAATTCTATCGTCAGCGTCTTAGGCGAGAGGCACGCCGACGTGCTTGCAAAAAAGCCTTGGGAGCCAGAAAAGCCGAGTTCGGTCGAACCGAAATCGCCCCGTAGCCGGCGTTAGTTCCCGTTCTCGCCGTTCCCGCTCTCGGCCTCTTCCGTGATGTGCTCGACCGAGACGACATGCTCGTCCTCGGCGGTGTCGAACACGATCACGCCCTGCGTCGAGCGGCCGGCCACGCGGATACCTTCGACCGGGCAGCGGATCAGCTGGCCCTTGTCGGTGACCAGCATGATCTGGTCGGCCTCTTCCACCGGGAAGGAGGCCACGAGGTTGCCGTTGCGGTTGTTGACGCTCATGGCGACGATGCCTTTGCCGCCGCGGCCCGTGGTGCGGTACTCGTAGGACGAAGTCCGCTTGCCATAGCCATTGACGGAGACGGTCAGCACGACCTGCTCGGCCGCCGACAGCTCGACATAGCGCTCCTGGGCGAGCTGGTAGCTGCCCGAGGTCTCCTCGGCCTCGGCATCCACTGCTGCTTCCTCAGTCGCGGCTTCGCCGACGACTGCACGGCGCATCTTCAGGTACGCCGAGCGCTCCTCCGATGAGGTCTCGACATGACGCAGAATCGCCAGCGAGATCACCTTGTCGCCCTCGCCAAGCGCAATGCCGCGCACGCCCATCGAGGTACGCCCGGTGAACACGCGCACGTCAGTGACGGGGAAACGGATGCACTGGCCGCCGGCGCCGGTCAAAAGCACGTCGTCGTGTTCGGTGCAGATCTGCACGTCGACGATCGCTTCATTTTCGTCGAGCTTCATCGCGATGATGCCGGAGCGGCGGACGTCGACGAAATCGGACAGCTTGTTGCGCCGGACGTTGCCGCCTGTCGTGGCGAACATCACGTCGAGGTTGCCCCAGGTGGATTCATCCTCCGGCAGCGGCATGATGGTGGTGATGCGCTCGCCCTGCTCCAGCGGCAGGATGTTGATCAGCGCCTTGCCGCGCGCGTTCGGCGCGGCCATCGGCAGGCGCCAGACCTTTATCTTGTAGACCTGGCCGCGCGAGGAGAAGAACAGCATCGGCGTGTGCGTGGAGGCCACGAACAGACGGCTGACGAAATCCTCGTCGCGGGTCTGCATGCCGGCGCGGCCCTTGCCGCCGCGGCGCTGCGCGCGATAGGCCGACAGCGGCACGCGCTTGACGTAGCCGGCGTGGGAGACGGTGACGACCATATCCTCGCGCTGGATCAGGTCCTCGTCCTCGACCTCGCCTTCCTGCTCGATGATGACGGTGCGGCGCGGGGTGGCGAACTCGGCCTTCACTTCGGCGAGCTCGGTCTTGATGATGCCCAGCACGCGGTCGCGCGAGCGCAGGATGTCGAGATAGTCGGCGATCTCACCGGCGAGCTTATCGAGCTCCTCGCGGATTTCGTCACGGCCGAGTGCGGTGAGGCGCTGCAGGCGCAGGTCGAGAATGGCCCTCGCCTGCTCCATCGACAGGCGGATCGTGCCGTTCTCACTGATGCGGTGGCGCGGATCGTCGATCAGCGTCAGCATGTCCTCGACGTCCCGGGCCGGCCAGTCGCGTGACATCAGGGTGTCGCGGGCGGTGGTCGGGTCGGGCGAGGTCCGGATCACGCGGATCATTTCGTCGATATTGGCGACCGCGATCGCCAGACCGACCAGGATATGGGCGCGATCGCGTGCCTTGGCGAGCAGGAACTTGGTGCGCCGCGTGACGACCCGCTCACGGAAGTCGACGAAGATCGCCAGCAGGTCCTTCAGATGCATGATCCGCGGACGGCCGCTGTCGAGCGCCACCATGTTGACGCCGAAGCTCGTCTGTAGCGGGGTGAATCTGTACAGCTGATTCAGCACCACATCCGGCACGGCGTCGCGCTTCAATTCGATGACGACGCGGTAGCCGTCGCGATCCGATTCATCACGCAGGTCGCCGATGCCCTCGATCTTCTTTTCCTTCACCAGCTCGGCGATGCGCTCGACCATCGTCGCCTTGTTCACCTGGTAGGGAATCTCGGTGATGATGATCGCCTCGCGCTCCTTGCGGATGGTCTCGATCGCGACCTTGCCGCGCATCATGACCGAGCCGCGGCCGAGGTGATAGGCGGCGCGGATGCCCTGCCGTCCGAGAATGACGCCGCCGGTCGGGAAATCCGGTCCCGGCACGATGTTGATGAGCTCGTCGATGGTGAGCGCGGGGTTGTCGATCAACGCGACGCAGGCGTCGATGACCTCGCCGAGATTGTGCGGCGGGATGTTGGTGGCCATGCCGACCGCGATGCCGCCGGCGCCGTTGACGAGCAAGTTCGGGAACTTGGCCGGCAGGACCGACGGCTCGGTCTCGTTGTTGTCGTAGTTCGGCTGGAAGTCGACGGTGTCCTTGTCGATGTCGGCCAGCAGAGCCAGCGCCACCTTCGTCAACCGGGCTTCCGTGTAACGATAGGCAGCCGGGGGATCGCCGTCGACCGAGCCGAAATTGCCCTGGCCATCGATCAACGGCACGCGCATGGAGAAGTTCTGCGCCATCCGGACCATGGCGTCGTAGATCGACTGGTCGCCATGCGGATGATATTTACCGATGACGTCGCCGACCACGCGGGCGGACTTGACGTACTTCTTGTCGGGCGTGTGCCCCTGCTCGTTCATCGAGTACAGGATGCGGCGATGCACCGGCTTGAGGCCGTCGCGGGCGTCAGGCAGCGCCCGCGCCACGATCACGCTCATGGCGTAATCGAGATAGGACTTCTTCATCTCCTCGAAGATGGAGACGGGGCGAATATCCGAGGGTTGCGCCGGCTGGTCGCCGGGCTTGTCGTCGTCGTCAGCCAAGGGGAAATCCGGTGAGGTTTTATCTGGGAATCATATAGCGCATCGAGGCTCGGATAACCACCCTTGCGAGGCTTGGGCAAGCGCTTTTTCCGCCTATTTTTCCAATAACTTAAGCCCTTGCGAGCCAGGTCTCGGACGGCCGCCACTCGACCTTGCAAAATCGCCTGGAACACCTGGAAAACCGTGCGGCGAACGTGCCCGTCAGCGCGCCTGCCGAGACGCAATCCGAGTTCAACCCAAACATGAAGCGGGCTCGGAAATCCCGAGCCCGTCCTGCCGATTAGCGAGATTTGCTGACACGACACGAGAAGCGCCGCCCCATCCGGCCGGCGCGTCGGCATCGTGCGATACGCCGCGTTCTTGGAACGGGATCGCTCAGAACGGGATATCGTCGTCCATGTCGTTGTTGCGGCCACCGCCGCCGGCGGCAACGGGGCGGCGCGGCGCGCTGCTGACCGGACCCGATGAGCCGAAATCGCCGCCCGGCTCGTCGCCGAAGCTGCCGGCTCCGCCGCCGCCGCTGCGACCGTCCAGCATCGTCAGCGTCGAGTTGAAGCCCTGCAGCACGACCTCGGTCGAGTACTTCTCCACGCCGCTCTGGTCGGTCCATTTGCGGGTCTGGAGCGCACCCTCGACGTAAATCTTGGCGCCCTTCTTCAGATACTGCTCGGCGACCTTGCAAAGCCCTTCATTGAAGATCACGACGCGGTGCCACTCGGTCTTTTCCTTGCGCTCGCCGGTCGCCTTGTCGCGCCACGTCTCCGAGGTGGCGACGCTCAGATTGGCGATCGGCCGCCCGTCCTGGGTGCGGCGGATTTCAGGATCCTTGCCGAGATTTCCAACCAGAATGACCTTGTTGACGCTTCCCGCCATCGCCGCTCTCCACTCCGAATGCCACTGAATTTGAATGCCACTGAATTTCACGAGGCGGGCCGCGCCCGCGGCCTCTGCCACCCTGCTGAGGACCCTATACGCTCGCAAGGGACGCTCAGCCCATGATCCCTCCGGTTATCCCCAAATATAGCATCTATTTGGATCTCGTTCCAGATTTGTTCCTGCAAACCCGACATTCGGTCGCTCGCGGATGCTTCATCTGCAGAAGCGTTGGATGGAACCTTTGTAGGTTCCGTCCGAAGAGCAGAACAACTTAACATTCAGCAAGTTATTGGCGCTTTCACCGCCTGCCATTGTTGCATCCGGGCGACGGACTCTGCCGCTCGATGGAGCTACCGTCTCCTCGGACTTAGTTCATATGGGCGTCACGCCTGATCAGCCGCTTCGGATCAACAAGAAGCGACGAACCTGGGGAGACTGGCAATGAATAAGCTTGTGTTTGGTGCAATCGGTGCCGTGGCGTTGAGCGTATCGGCTCCCGCAAGCGCGGCCGATCTGGCGGCGCGTCCCTACACCAAGGCTCCGGCGCCGATGGTTGCAACCATCTATGACTGGAGCGGCTTCTACATCGGCATCAACGGCGGCGGCGGGTCAAGCCACAAGTGCTGGGACTTCGTTACGCCGGTGACCGGTACATTGGTCGGCGAAGGCTGTCACAATGCGACAGGCGGCACAGTCGGCGGGCAGATCGGCTATCGCTGGCAGACGGCCAGTTGGGTGTTCGGCTTTGAAGGCCAGGGCAACTGGGCCGACTTCCGGGGCGACAACGTGAGCACACTGTTTCCGGGCACCGCTTTGGTGACCGGTGATCGCAACCGTTCTCGCATCGATTCTTTCGGGCTCATCACCGGTCAGGTCGGTTACGCCTGGAACAACGTGCTGCTCTACGTGAAGGGCGGCGGCGCCGTGGTCGGTGATAAGTACGACGTCTATGCCGCCGCAGGTACGCCCGGCGCGGGTACGTTGCTGGCTTCGGCGCGTGAAACTCGCTGGGGTGGGACGGTTGGAGCCGGCTTGGAGTTCGGCTTCGCACCAAACTGGTCGCTGGGCTTTGAGTACGACCACATCTTCCTTGGCAATCGCACGATCGGCTTCACAACGCCCGCGGGCGCAACATTCGGAAGCGACCGAATTAGCCAGGATGTCGATATGGGGCTTGTCCGCTTGAACTATCGCTGGGGCGGTCCGGTCCTCGCGAAGTACTGATCCAACTGACATCATTCAAGAACTCCAAGGCCGGCCTTCGCGCCGGCCTTTTCGTTTCCGTTCCCCGACGGGAATAACAGGTCAACAAGTGCTCCATTTTCAGGCTGCTGTGGCCGGCGGGACACACAACTTGCGGCTTTAGTGGTGTAAGAGTGACATCAGTTGGACGAGAGTGTCCGATGCCTTTCCCGAATAGGGAGGGCAACAGAAACTGGGGACTGGGATTAGTTGAAAATGAAAAAGATTTTGTTGGCTTCGGCCTGTTTGTTCGCTCTCGCTGCCCCGGCTTCGGCCGCTGATCTCGCGGCGCGCCCCTACACCAAGGCTCCGGTGGCTATGGCTTCGGTCTACAACTGGACCGGCTTCTACATCGGCGCCAACGCCGGTGGCGGCTCGAGCCACAATTGCTGGGATACGACCTCGGTGCTTGGCGCACCAGTCCCCGTCACGGCTGAAGGCTGCCACAATGCAACCGGCGCCATCGTCGGCGGCCAGATCGGCTATCGCTGGCAGTCCAGCAATTGGGTGTTCGGCCTCGAAGCCCAGGGCGATTGGGCTGACCTGAAGGGCTCGAGCACCAGCTCGCCCGCCGCGTTCTTCCCGCTGGTCAACAACACCAAAATCGACGCCATCGGCCTCTTCACCGGTCAGGTGGGTTATGCCTGGAACAACGTGCTCTGGTACGTGAAGGGCGGCGCGGCCGTCACCCACAACAAGTTCAGCGGCACTCTGGGTGGCGTCACCCTCGATACCGCCAACGAAACCCGTTGGGGCGGCACGGTCGGCACCGGCATCGAGTTCGGCTTCGCTCCGAACTGGTCGGTCGCCGTCGAATATAACCACCTGTTCATGGGCAAGCACACCGACAGCTTCACCTTCCTCGGTGTGAACACCCGCAGCGACAGCATCAAGCAGGACGTGGATATGGCCACGGTTCGCCTGAACTATCGCTTCGGCGGTCCGATCGTCGCGAAGTACTGATCTGCACGACCGAGGTCACATCGTTACGAAAGGCCGGCCTTGCGCCGGCCTTTTTGTTTGCGCGGTCTCCTGCAGCGTAGTTCCGCTGGCCCTCCTGCTGCCAGATGCCGCCAGCGCGCCAACAATCCGTTGACGATTCGCAAAGGCCACTGGAAATCCCTCCTCGTTCTTCCTACGTTCGCTGACATACCCATCGGCACCGATCCCGGTTCCGGGCGAAGCGCGCCTTCCAGTTGGCGCGATCGCGCGCTTTTGGGATTCTTGAGGACCACCAGGATGGACGAAGTGATCAAGGCGAAGCGCCAACAGCCGAACGTGGGATCAAACCTGCGCGCAATTACGATCCGTGGCGCGCGCGAGCACAACCTCAAGAACGTCGACGTCGAGATTCCCCGCGACAAGCTGGTGGTGTTCACGGGGCTGTCAGGCTCCGGCAAATCCTCGCTCGCCTTCGACACCATCTATGCCGAGGGCCAGCGCCGCTACGTCGAATCGCTATCGGCCTATGCGCGCCAATTCCTGGAGATGATGCAGAAGCCCGACGTCGACCAGATCGACGGCCTGTCGCCTGCGATCTCGATCGAGCAGAAGACAACGTCGAAGAACCCGCGCTCCACCGTGGGCACCGTCACCGAAATCTACGACTACATGCGCCTGTTGTGGGCACGCGTCGGCGTGCCCTATTCGCCGGCCACAGGCCTTCCGATCGAGAGCCAGACCGTCTCGCAGATGGTCGATCGCGTCTTGGCGCTCCCCGAGGGCACGCGCCTCTATCTGCTCGCGCCGGTCGTGCGCGGCCGCAAGGGCGAGTACCGGAAAGAGCTCGCCGAATGGCTCAAGAAGGGCTTTCAGCGCGTCAAGATCGACGGCACCTTCCATGAACTCAGCGAGGCGCCGACCCTCGACAAGAAATTCCCGCATGACATCGACGTCGTCGTCGACCGCATCGTGGTGCGCGCCGACATCGGCCAGCGCCTCGCCGAAAGCTTTGAGACCGCGCTGAAACTCGCCGAGGGCCTCGCCGTCATCGAATTCGCTGATGCGCCGGCTGCGGCAGCACCCGCGGAAGAGAAAAAGAAGACCGCAAAGATCCACGACAAGAGCGGACCCGAGCGCATGCTGTTCTCGGAAAAGTTCGCCTGCCCGGTCTCCGGCTTCACCATCCCCGAGATCGAGCCCAGGCTTTTCTCCTTCAACAATCCCTATGGCGCCTGCCCCGCTTGTGGCGGCCTCGGCGTCGAGCAGCATGTCGATGAAGACCTCGTCATCCCCGACAAGGAGCTCCCCATTGGCAAGGGCGCGATCGCGCCCTGGGCCAAGTCCTCCTCGCCCTATTACATTCAGACGCTGACTGCGCTCGGCAAGCACTACAAGTTCACGCTGACCACCAAATGGAAGGATCTGCCGAAGAAGACGCAGAACGCGATCCTCCACGGCTCCGGCGAGGACGAGATCAAATTCTCGTATGAAGACGGCGTCCGCTCATACGACACCAAGAAGCCGTTCGAGGGCGTGATCACCAACATCAACCGCCGCTATCGCGAGACCGAAAGCGAGTGGGCGCGCGAGGAGCTGTCGAAATATTTCCACGACGTGCCCTGCGGAGGCTGCAACGGCTTTCGGCTCAAGCCCGAGGCGCTCTGCGTCAAGATCGGCGGCAAGCACATCGGTGACATCTCGGAGATGTCGGTCAAGGGCGCCGGCGCGTGGTTCGAGACCGTGCCGGAGGCGTTGAACGCGCAGCAGAACGAAATCGCCGGCCGCATCCTGAAAGAGATTCGCGAGCGCCTGACCTTCCTGCTCGACGTGGGCCTGAACTATCTCACGCTGTCCCGCTCCTCCGGTACGCTGTCCGGCGGCGAGAGCCAGCGCATCCGCCTGGCCTCGCAGATCGGCTCGGGGCTGACCGGCGTGCTCTACGTGCTAGACGAGCCCTCGATCGGCCTGCACCAGCGCGACAACGCGCGCCTGCTCGACACGCTGAAGCGGCTTCGCGACCTCGGCAACACCGTGATCGTGGTCGAGCACGACGAGGACGCGATCCTGCTGGCCGACTACGTCCTCGACATCGGCCCCGGCGCCGGCATGCATGGCGGCAACATCATCGCCGAAGGCACGCCGGCCGAGATCATGCGCAACCCGAAATCGCTGACCGGCAAATATCTCACCGGCGAGCTCGAGGTCGAGGTGCCGGAGCGGCGTCCGCCGAACCATCGCCGCACCATCAAGGTGGTGAACGCGCGCGGCAATAATCTCAAGAACGTCACGGCCGAAATTCCGCTCGGCCTGTTCACCTGCGTCACCGGCGTCTCCGGCGGCGGCAAGTCGACGCTGCTGATCGACACGGTCTACAAGGCCATCGCCCGCAAGCTGAACAATGCCAGCGAGGGCGCCGCGCCGCACGACCGCATCGAGGGCCTCGAGCACATCGACAAGATCATCGACATCGACCAGTCGCCGATCGGCCGCACGCCGCGCTCCAATCCCGCGACCTATACCGGCGCCTTCACACCGATCCGCGAATGGTTCGCCGGCCTGCCCGAGTCGAAAGCACGCGGCTACGAGCCCGGCCGCTTCTCCTTCAACGTCAAGGGCGGCCGCTGCGAGGCCTGCCAGGGCGACGGCGTCATCAAGATCGAGATGCACTTCCTGCCCGACGTCTACGTCACCTGCGACGTCTGCAAGGGCAAGCGCTACAACCGCGAGACGCTGGAGGTCCTGTTCAAGGGCAAGAGCATCGCCGACGTGCTCGACATGACCGTGGAGGAAGCGGCCGAGTTCTTCAAGGCGGTCCCGCGCGTGCGCGAGACGTTCCAGACACTGCATCGCGTCGGCCTCGACTACATCCACGTCGGCCAGCAGGCCACAACGCTCTCCGGCGGGGAAGCCCAGCGCGTCAAGCTCGCAAAGGAGCTGTCAAAGCGCGCCACCGGCCGCACGCTCTACATCCTGGACGAGCCGACCACCGGGCTGCACTTCCACGACGTCAAGAAGCTGCTGGAGGTGCTGCACGAGCTGGTCGCGCAGGGCAACACGGTGGTGGTGATCGAGCACAATCTCGAAGTCATCAAGACCGCCGACTGGGTGATCGACCTCGGTCCCGAAGGCGGCGACGGCGGCGGCGAAATCGTCGCCTGGGGCCCCCCGGAAGACATCGCCAAAGCGCCGCGGAGCTACACAGGCAAGTTTCTGGCCCCGGTGCTGGCGAAGGCGCGGAAGCCGAAGCGGAGACGGGCGGCGAGCGAGGCGGCGGAGTGATCTCCCTGGCCTCGAGTAGGTTGGGATGATCGACGGTCTCCGCGGCGCTAGAGGGGACGGGATCGGAAACGAACCTCGTCAATCACGACATATCGGCCGAACAGTCCCTGGCCGAACTGATCTATGGCCTCCAGCAGCCGTGCTTTCACGAGCGGCCCGTTCTCTGGACCGATACGCAGCAAGATCAAGCCTGGAACGGCGTGGCCGCGACGAAAGACAAGCTCGCCAAAGTCCTTGTCAGCCGTGAGGAGAAGACGTCCCTCCTGGGACGCCAGCGCAATGACATCTACATCGCTCAGACTGGCAGCAAACTCGGCGATGTAGAGCACGTCGTGACCGGCACCGCGGAGCTCTCGAACCAAAGAGACTGTAACGCATTCGTCCGCGAGCCAGAGCACGATTCAGCGATAAATAATGTCTTCGTCGGCCAGATAGTCGGCCGCAAAGGCCTGCGCCGCCCGCACGTCAGCGGCGGTCAGCCGCGGGTGCTCCGCGATGATCGCCTCGGTGGTCATCCCCCCGCCCAGCTCGCGCAGCACGAGTTCAACCGGCACACGCGTCCCACGGATGACAGGTTTGCCGTCCATGATCGCCGGGTTGATTTCAATCCGCTCGTGCCGCATGGCTGTCCTCGAACTGTTCCGTACTATAGCACGCGACATTTAGCTTGTCAGCGAACTCCAAAACCCGTCTCCCATGCCCTACACCCTCGCCATCTTCGATCTCGACGGCACGCTGGCCGACAGCTTTCCGTGGTTCCTGCGCGTCATCAACGATGTCGCCGATCGCTTCAAATTTCGCCGTGTCGCGGATGAGGATATCGAGGCTCTGCGGCATGCTTCGAGCCGCGAGATTCTGGCTCGGCTCGAGGTACCACTGTGGAAGCTGCCGGCGATCGCGCGCCATGCGCGGCGGCTGAAGGCGGAGGCGGCGGCGGAGATCTTTCTGTTTGCGGGCGTCGAGGCGATGCTGCAAACACTCGCCGGAAACGGTGTGCAGCTGGCGTTGGTGACGTCGGACAGCGAGGCCAATGCGCGCGAGAAGCTTGGCGATTCCGCCGCGCTGTTCGCGCATTTCGATTGCGCGGCGTCGCTGTTCGGCAAGGCCGCGAAATTCCGCCGGGTCATCCGCCGCGCCGGCGTGGAGCCGGACAAGGTCATCTCGATCGGCGACGAGGTGCGTGACATCGAGGCGGCGCGGGCCGTCGGGATTGCCTGCGGTGCGGTGTGCTGGGGTTATGCGGCGCCGGCGGCGCTGCGGGCGCTGGCGCCGGATCATGTGTTTGAGCGGATGGATGAGGTCGTGCGAACGTTGTTTCCAGTGCCGTAGCCCTGACGAGCGTGCACATCAAACCTCTACTCCGTCCTGCGCAAGAACGCCCCGAACGCGCGCGGGCCGTCGCCGGTCTTCACCTCGCCGATCACCTTCAGCTCGGCCGCGTCGATGATGCTGAGCGTGTTACTCTCCCAGCAGGCGACGATGATGCGCTTGCCGTCCGCGGTCGCGGCGATGCCTTCGGGGTAGTCGCCGACATTGATGCGCTTCACCGGCTTCAGCGTCGCCAGATCGAACACGCTGACCGTGCCGCCATATTGGTCGGTGACGAAGCCGCGGCCCAGCGTCAGCGCCACCGCATAGGGTCGCATCCCGACCGGCACGCGGGCGATTTCGCGCGCTTCTGCGATATCGATCACGGAGACGTCGTTGGAGCCGACATTGGCGGTGTAGGCGCGCCTGCCCTCGGCATCGATGCTGACGCCGAATGGACGCGTGCCGACCTTGATGGTTGCCTTGCGCTGGCGCGTCGCGGTGTCCACCACCGAGACGCTGTCGTCGTCGCGGTCGGCCGAGAGCAGCAGCTTGCCATCCGGCGTCACCGCGAGGCCCGACGGCGAGGCGCCGACCGCGATGCTGGCCGTGACGCTGTGGCTCGCCGCGTCGATCACCCGCACCGCCGCCGCATACCAGTCCGCGACATAGACGGTCCGGCCATCAGGCGCGACGGCAATGCCGAGCGGCCCGCCGCCGACCTCGATCCGCCCCGCAACCTGCCGCGTTGCTGCATCCACCACCGTCACGGCCTTGGCATCCGGGCTCGTCACATAGGCAAAGCGTCCGTCCGCGCTGACGGCGACGCCGGCCGGCTTGCCGCCGATTGGGATGATTGCCACGCTGCGCGCCGTGGCGAGGTCCACGATCATCAGATCGTCGCTGAGCTGGTTGGTGACGAACGCCTCTTCGGCGGATGCGTGCGCAAGGCAAAGGCCGGCGGCCAGCGCCGCCAGGACCAGCGCCCGCACGGTCAGCTTCCGCTCTCGATCTTCTTCTTCAGCGACTCGAGGCCGGCCTGATACAGCCCCTTCACCGCCTTGACCGCGGCCGCGTCACTCAGCTCCGGCGGCGGCTCGTTGTTGGGGAAGCCGCGGTAGAACGCGCCGGCCCATTCCAGCGTCGAGCCCTTGCCGTCGGCGCTCGGCGTCACCGTCAGCGTCGAGGAATAATTGGTCACCGGCAGCACCTTCACGTCCACATTGGTGATCCGGTAGGAATAGGTCATGGCAGCGGCGTCGAACTTGTAGAGCTCCTCGTCGACGGTCGCTCCTCCCGTCAGCGTCAGCTTCCGGGTGGCGCCGATCTCGTTGCCCTTCTCGCCCTCGGTCTTGGTGACCGGCGGCAGCCAGCTCATGTCCTGGAAATTGCCCATCGCGGCCCACACCTTGGCCGGGGCGGCGTTGATCTCGATGGATTCGCGCACCTTCTGCCGGGTCGGACCGTGGGCCCAGGCCGGCGCAAACGCCGCCGTCAAAGCCGCTGCTCCCGCCGCCGTCAGCGCCGCCACCAATAGCGTGCGCCGTCCAATCGTCACCCTCATCTCGTTCCCTCATACGTCTCGTTGATCGTGCGCGACTTGAGGCGCGCTGCGATCATCCTAGCTCATTTTGGGGCCGTGGGGAGACCGGTACATGGCGCCGTTGCGGCGAAGATATACGCAACCCACAACCTCTTGCGCCGCCCGGCAGGCAAAACATCCCACCGCGAGGTCAACGCTATCGCGTCAAAATATTTCTCTTTATCCGTATTTCGGATTATCGTATAGAGAGCCATCCCAACCCGGCCGAGGGGCGGATCGCGATCGTCACGAACGCGGGATGGGACGTGGTGGACGCGGGCGGCGTCGGCGCGAGGCTGGTTGCAGGGCGGATCACTCCGTGAGCAGCGATCCGCGCGCACACGACCGGTGCAGCCCGCGTACGGCAAAATCGTGTGGTCCTGGCGCCCGGGGTCTGTGCGCCAAATCTTGTGGTGATGTGACGGCCCGACCGGGTCTGCAACATCAGCCATCTGCAAGGCGACGGGGGCAATAGTGCATCGCTCCCCGGGGAGAGCACGACATAAGCCGTAAAACCACTGCGCAGGGAAGGCCGGTCGTTTGGCTTCACCTGTATGCCGCTGTGCAGCTTTCGTAACGCAACTTTCGCACAGTGGACCGCGGGTGCCAGCCGGCGCCCGGCCTTCCCTGCGCCCTCGGCACTTTTGGGGGCGGCAACTGCCGCAAAGCTCGGGCACGATGTGCCGCGAGAACGGGAAACCGCGCGGACTATGTGGGTTGAAATACGAAGATGGATTTTGCTCCCGTGCCCCGGACGCGGCGCAGTGCCCCTTCGGCGGTGCGGTGCAGAGCCGGGGCCTATGCATCAGCAATCCGTGCGGCTTACTGGGTCCCGGCTCTGCACCGCACCGCTACGCGCTGCGTCGCGTCCGGGACACGAGAGTGGAGAATGCAGTTGCCTCCACTCCGTCATTGCGAGCTCAGGCGCCGGTCGCTCATTACTCCAGCGCTTCCAGCACCAGCTCCATCGTCATCAGCACCGGATTGTCGCCGCGGACCAGGCGGCCCTCGGCGATGCCGCCGGTGTAGTCGATCAGGGCGACATCGATCGCAGCTTCCAGCGCGCCGGTGGAGCCGGGCGCAATCGCACCGGCCGTTATCGCAAGCTCGGTCGCGAACGGCTCGGTCACGCCGCCATGGGTGAAGTGCGCGCCGACGGTCGAGCCGACGCCGCCATGGAGCTTCGCACGCACGATGTCGTGCGCACGGCAGAAGTCTTCGAGACAGCCCGCAAAATCCTGATTGGGGCGCAGCCGCATCGCGAAAGCGCGGCTGGTCGTGCGCGCGCCGGTGCTCGCAGCCGCCACCGGCCCGAACAGCTTGAAATTGGTCTCGGGATCGGGCGCGGCGGTGAACATTGCACCATCGACACCAAAGGCCTCGACCTCAAACGGCTCGGCGACATCAGTCTCGTCCGGCAGCATGTGGCCGCCGCTTGTGCGGCCATCGGCCTCCGTCCACAGCCCATGGCAATGAAAGAACGGCGCGCCGTCGCGCAGGCCCAGCGTCATGCTGCCGAGCTTCGTGCGCGTCACGCCGCTGGGCCTGAAGGTCTCGCTGTAGAACGCAGCGTTCTCGCTGGTCTTCGACAGCGCCGGCATGACATAGGCGAAAGGCCCCAGCGCGCCGCTGCCAAAACTCAGCACGCCGCCGGCAAATCCCTCTGCGGCAAAACCGCGGCGCGCGGCTTCCAGCAGCGGCAGACCTGCTTGTATCGTGAAGGAGAAAGCGCGTCCCCTCGCCTCGACCCATTGGATACGCTCTGCGACGGGTGCGCCAGGCTGCTTGATACTCCGCATCGCGTACGCTCAGCCCGCCTGTGTCTTGTCGAGATCGAGCAGCCCGCGCGCCTCGAGCTCGTCGCGCACCATGCGTTTCGGAATCTTGCCATAGCCGGATTTCGGCAAGGCCTCCCAGAAGAAGAACCGCTTCGGCATCTTGTAGCGCGGCACTTTTGGCGAAAGGAACGCCGCCATCTCCGCTTCGCTGACGGGCTTCTCGCCTTCGCGCGCCACGCAGACGGCAACGCCGACCTCGCCCCAGGTCGCATCGGGCACGCCGAGCACTGCAACCTCGCCGACGCAAGGATGGGTCAAGATCTTCTCCTCGATCTCGCGCGGATAGATGTTGGAACCGCCGGAGATGTACATGTCGGAGGCGCGTCCCGTGATGTAGACGAACCCCTCCTCGTCCATGTGACCGAGATCGCCGGTGCGGAACCATCCGTTGCGGAACGCCTTCGCGTTGGCCTCGGGATTGTCGTAATAGCCGGCAAGCACCGCAGGGCCGATCACGCAGATCTCGCCGCTCTGGTTGGCGCCGAGCTCGCGGCCCTCGTCGTCCTGGATCGAGACCTGTATGCCGGTGCGTTCGAAGCCGCAAGTGCCGATCCTCGCGTGCGGGCCGTCCTCGGGATCATGCAGCGCCGCCGGCAGCACCGTGATGTTGCCGGTGACCTCGCCCAGACCAAAATACTGCACGATGACCTTGCCAAGCTTCTTCAGGGCAGCCTTCTGGTCCTCGCGATACATCGGCGCACCGGCATAGATCACCTGGCGCAGCGAGGAATGATCGTATTTGTCTGCGGCGGGATGCTCGACCATCATCTTCAGAATGGTCGGAACGACAAAGAGATTGCTGACGTGATGCGCCTCGATCAGGCGAAACGCCTCGTCGATGTCGAATTTCTCCGTAGGCAGCAGCACAGTGCATACGCCGCGCGCGGTCTGAACCAGCTGATGCACGCCGGCGCCATGCGACAGCGGCGCCACCACCAGCGAGGCGTCCGCTTCGGTGACGCCGGGCGTGAGATCGGCGAGATGGTTGGTGACGACAAAGCCCATCTGGCCATGAGTCAGCACCGCCGCCTTGGAGCGGCCGGTGGTCCCCGATGTGAAGAAGAACCAGCAGGGATCGTCATGCTCGACGGCAACGTTCTCGACGATGTGACTTGCCTGCGAGGCGATGGCGTCGGCAACCGAGCGCTCACCGAATGTGGCCTTGCCGTCAATGCTCCAGGTGAATTCGAGCGCCCCGCCCTTCACGGCCGCGGCGTGCTCGGGAAAATCGACGTGGCACAGAAACGCCTTCGCGCCGGAGGCCTGCGCGAGGTAGGTGACCTCGTCCGGCATCAGGCGGAAATTGGTGGGCACCCAGACGGCGCCAAGCCGAAACGCCGCGAACATCGAAAAGAACATCTCGTCGCCGTTCTTGGAATGAACCAGGATGCGGTCGCCCTTGGCGATGCCGCGCGCGGCGAGTGCTGCGGCGAGCGCCGAGACCTGCGCATCGATCTCGCGCCAGGTCCAGGATCTGTCACCCCAGACGAACCCGGGACGCGATCCATGCCGCCGCGCATTCTGGGTCAGCATGTGAGCGAGATTCATGACGCGGCGGGACATGCGCAGGGGCTGCATCGGGCTTCCTCTTCGATAGCGGACCGCGCGCAAGCTGCCCGCTCATTGCAGCCCATTTATCGCCATAGCCAGTGCCCCTGCAAGGCCGCGAGTCGCAGCGCAGCCCATCCAACCGTTCAGGAAATTTTAAATATGATCGGCGCAACCTCGTTCAGTTCTTGTGTACAGAGTGCCGCATCATGGTCAAAGCGCCCGCCCTCCTCCTGTTGTCGCTGGCGCTTGCCGGATGTGCCGTGGGCCCGCAGGCGCATCTGGCCTCCGATCCCGCCTTCAAGCCTGCGCGCTATGCCTGGGATGGTGCGGGCGAGAATCCCAATCGGCCTCGTGCTGCCTCAGAACCAACCCGGACCGCCGCCTGGTCCGAGCGCAACAGGTCGCAAGCCGGGCTTCAGCCCTATTCGAAAGAATGGTGGCAGGCGCAGGATGGCATCGAGGCCGAGCAGGACGCCAGCGTCAATCGTTCCCTTGTCATCTGCCAGGGATGCCTGCGCCCGCAGCCGCAGCCCGAGGATTCCAGCTCGCCAAAGCGACCGATTGAAGCATCCGGACAATCAGGGCCTGGTAAAAGTCTAACCTCGTCATCGCGCGCAATGACGGAGAGCTACAACGCCCCGAGCTTCCTCAGCTGTTCCTGCGCCGTCGGCAGGCCTGGCTTCAACTCCAGCGCCTTCCTGAAATCGGCGATCGCGCCCTGCTTGTCGCCGAGCCGCAGCTTGGCCTGTCCGCGATTGCTCCACGAGAACACGTCGGAGGGATCGTATTGCAGCGCCTTGTCGTAGTCGGAAAGGCCGCCCTTGCTGTCACCCTGATAGAGCCGGATCATGCCGCGATTGCGCCAGCCGCGCGCGTCGGTCGGCGCAACACGGATCGCCTCGCCATAGTCGGCGGCGGCACGATCGAGCTGCTCACCGTCACGATAGACGTTGCCCCGGTCGATATAGGCAAGCAGATCGGGCGCGAGCTTGATCCGCGTGGTGTAGTCGGCGAGCGCATGCGCCATGTCGTGCTTGCGGTAATACACCAGCGCGCGATTGGCGTAGGCCATTGCGTAATTGGGATCACGCTTGATCGCGGCGTTGAAGTCGGCGAAGGCACCGTCAAGGTCGCCCTTGTTGAAACGCGACTCGCCGCGATTGCTGTAGGCCAGCGCCAGCGACGGATCGAGCTTGATGGCCTGATCGTAATCGGCGATGGCGCGATCATAGTCGCGCTTGAAACTGTAGACGCGGCCGCGGTTGTTGTAGGCGCAGGCGTAGCCGGGGTCGAGCCTGACCGCCTCGTCGAGATCGGACAGCGCGGCGTCGAGCTCGCGCTTCTCGGTGAGCCCATGGCCGCGGTTGCAATAGGCGCCGGCGAGCCGAGATCCGCTCTCGCTCTTCGTGTCGATCACGGTCGAGCAGGCCTTGACCCGTTGGTCCGGCGTGCTGGTCGATCCCACGCAGGCCTTCCAGGCCGGACCGTCTTCGGCCGAAGCCGGCAACGGCGCCGTCGAGATCAGCGCGGCGAGGAGCGCCATCAGGCCGAGCGGGACACGCATTTTCCGGATATCTCCCCTGCGGCAACCTCTCTTGGTCGCACCTTGGCAAGGGCCGGTTCAGGCGCCTAGATCAGAGGCAAGCAGCATGTCGGAAGGATTTTGCATGGCGCCATCGGTACGCGACAACAAGGACAGAAGCCGCTTCGAACTCGATGTCGGCAGCGAAATCGCCTTCGCCAATTACCGGCTGACGCCGTCGGCGGTGATCATCACCCACACCGAGACGCCGCTCGCGTTGCGCGGCCGCGGCATCGCGTCCGAGCTGGTCAAGGGCACGCTGGAACTGATCCGCCGCGACGGCAATAAGGTGATCGCCGGTTGCGGCTTCGTCGTCGATTATCTCGAGAGGCATCCGGAGGATGCCGATCTCGTCGCCTGAATCGGCAAAAGGGCCCGCGAGATCGCGGGCCCTTGGCTGACGACCGAGGGTCGGTCAGTGCTTGATTTCAGGCGGCAGCTTGCCGCCATTGGCGGCGAGCTTGGACATCACCTGCTTGTGCAGCCAGACGTTCATGCTCGCGGAATCATTGGTGTCGCCGCTGTAGCCGAGCTCCTTGGCGAGGTCCTTGCGCGCAGCGAGGCTGGAATCGATATCGAGCGCCTTCATCAGGTCGACGATCGAGGTGCGCCATTCCAGCTTCTCGCCCTTGTGCGCGGCGACCGCCGCATCGACGATCGAAGCGACGTCCACTGTCGCCCCGGGCGAGGCAGCAGGCGCCGATCCGCCAGGCGCGGCGCTAGCGGGCGCGGTGCCCGACGGTGCGCTGCCTGCGGGCGCGGCGGAAGCATGACTGCTGCCGAAGATCGCGCCCATGATTTTCCCGAAAATGCTCATGTCTGCTCCCCGAAAAGGATCCGTTGGAAGGGCCTTGAGTGGCACTTATAGACCAAGTTACGTCGTTGCGCCCGCGAAGTTCGGCGAACCAACACGCAGCATCAGCTTATCTGCGGCGAAATGACGACCGTATGACATTGTCGAGGTTGCACTGCGACATCGAATCTCACCCAAGCGTGAGGGACAGGACTCGCAAATGGGCGTAGCCTTGACGTTCAGCTCGCGGTGCCATCCGGAATTCGCGTCTGGTCGGGATCGCGAAACTCAGAGAAGAGCGGCCGCTTGCGCCGTTTGCCGGCGCCGGATTCGGCCGCCTAAGGAGCAAGCGACCATGGCCACACTTTACCGGGGCAATGTCCCCACCATGGCCCAGCCCGCGGAAGCGGCTGGACCGGCGATCCGAACCATCCAACTCTCCGATCTGCACGATGCGCTCAAGCGCGGCTGGGAAGATTTCAAGGCGGTCCCGAGCCACGCCATCATCCTCTGCGTGATCTATCCTGTGCTGGGCCTCGTGCTCGCCCGCGTGGTGATGGGTTATTCGGTGCTGCCGCTGTTGTTCCCGCTGGCCGCGGGCTTCGCCCTGATCGGCCCGTTCGCCGCGCTCGGTCTCTACGAGCTCTCCAGCCGGCGCGAACGCTATGAGGAGGCCAGCGCCTGGGATGCCATGGAGGTGCTGCGTTCACCCTCCTTCGGCGCCATGCTCGGTCTCGGCGCGCTGCTCCTCGCCCTGTTCGTGACCTGGGTTGCGACCGCGCAGGCGATCTACGTCGCGGCGTTCGGCTATGAAGGCGCATCCGGGATCTCGGATTTTCTGACGCGTGTTCTCACGAGCCCGCAAGGCTGGTGGCTGATCGTGGTCGGCTGCGGCACCGGCTTCCTGTTCGCGCTTGCCGCGCTCTGCATCAGCGCCGTGTCGTTCCCGTTGATGCTCGACCGCCATGCCGGCGCATTCGAGGCGATGGTGACGTCGCTGCGCGTGGTCGCGAAGAACCCGGTGCCGATGGCGGCCTGGGGCCTGATCGTGGCGGTCCTGCTGGCGCTGGGCACCATTCCAGCCTTCCTCGGCCTTGCCGTGGTGATCCCCCTGCTCGGCCATGCCACCTGGCATCTCTACCGGAAGGTGATCGTGTCGGATCCGGGCGCGCGTCCTGCGCCGCCTCCGCCGCATCGTCCGCGGAAGCCGGCCGCCGACTTCCCCGCCAACCTCTTCCCCTGGCGCAATCGGACCGACGCCTGACGATATCGTGACATGCGATCCTGCCCCGGTCCGGGCAGGATCGCACACTGTCATACGCCTTGCTTTGGCCGCGGTTACCACCGAAATTGCGCCCGCCGGTCAGATCACTTCACGGACTTAATTGACTCGAATGACCCCGACGATTTCTCGTCTCGCCCTCGCAGCCTTCCTCATCTCCGCGTCATTCCTATCCGCCCAGCCAGCGCTCGCCGCTGTTGCCTGCGGCTCTGGCAATTTCGACGCCTGGCTTGCGGACTTCAAAACCGACGCCGCGGCCAAAGGCGTCTCGCAACAGGCCATTTCCGCCGGACTCACCGGCGTGACACTCGATCAGGGCGTGCTCAACCGCGACCGCTCGCAAAAGGTCTTCACCCAGACCTTCGAGGAGTTTTCCGGCCGCATGGTGCCGCCGCGCATGACGCGCGGCTCCAACATGATGAAGCAATACGGCTCGGTGCTGTCGCGCATCGAGCAGACCTACGGCGTGCCTGGCGAGGTGCTGGTCGCGATCTGGGGTCTCGAGACCGATTTCGGCGTCAACACCGGCAAGTTCGCGACCATCCGCTCACTGGCGACGCTGGCCTATGACTGCCGGCGCGCCGAGCAGTTTCGCGCCGAGCTGTTGGATGCGCTGCGCATCGTCCAGCGCGGCGACCTGGCACCGGCCGACATGAAGGGCGCCTGGGCCGGCGAGCTCGGCCAGACCCAGTTCATGCCGTCCTCCTGGATGAAATATGCCGTCGATTTCGACGGCAACGGCAAGCGCGATCTCCTGCACAACGCCCCCGACGTGCTCGCCTCCACCGCGAACTATCTCGCTGGTTATGGCTGGCAGCGCGGCAAGGACTGGCAGCCTGGCGCCCCGAATTTTGCGGTGCTCCAGCAGTGGAATAAGAGCGAGGTCTATTCCAAGACCGTCGCCCATTTCGCCACCCAGCTGGCACGCGCCCCTTAAATGTTTGCTGGCCAAAAGCGTAGGGCCGATCGCCCGGCGACCGGCCCTCTCCTGGTGCGTTTTCGAAGTTTCTTATTTGCCCATGGTGGCGTGCATCGCCTTGTTCAGATGGGCGCCGCACGCACCCATTTTGCTGTTGAGCAGCGAGTCCTGCGCGGCCGCGATCTCCTTCTGCGCGACCATCTTGCCGTCGCCATCGGGCATGGCCTCGATCGCGGTCTCGGTCTTCTCCAGATTGGCCGAGCTGCAGCCGCCCATGGCGTGCTTGGCGGCCTGGGCCGGCGCGACGGCGAATGCGACGGCGGCAATTGCGATAACCCCGAGCAACTTCGTCATGATGTTACTTTCCTTCTCTTGTTCTTGGCACAGACCCAGCGACATTGCCGGAATCTGCGACATGACTTTCCTCCGGGCGCGGCAACATGACGCAATAAATTCCTCGCGAGAATTGCGTGATGTTGCGCACCACGCAGAGCCGCATGCGAAACTTCTGATTTTCATTACACCCTCGTAATGAAGGCCACACGTTCAGCGTGTGTGCATTGCACCATGGGGGCGGTTGGAGCTGTGAACCGAGGCTGGGTTGGATCGTCTGCCTTGCAGCCGCCCGTCACGTCGATCCGCCCAGCTCGGAACCAAGCGAATCGCTAACCCCGCGCCCGTCGAAACGTGGCCGCTCGGCCCATAAAATTGAATTTAAATTCATTTTTACTATTTTTGCTCTCATGCGATTCGCGCATGCGAGACTTGGGTGCAGGTGCTAGACAATCGCCTTGCAAACGAATGAAACGAACATTATTTCGTCTCCAATGGGAACCCGGATATATGCGGTAACTCCGTGAATTCACGGTCATTTATAGCGCTCACGCTCCCGTTGCGCCTACCCTTTGGGCGGCAGTGCCTCCGGGTTAATCGTCCGTTACCGGAGCCATGCGCATAGCGCTTAGCTGCACCGCAACATCGGAACTTCCGCACTGCACCACTCTCACCTATATTCATTTCAACGATGACGCTCGGGCAAGGGCTGAATCGAACTACAGGAGACTACCAATGCTGCTCTCGCTCATCCGCATGATCCAGGCGTTCCGGGACTATCAGCGCAATGTTGCCGAGCTGTCCCAGCTCAGCGATCGCGAATTGGCCGATATCGGCCTCGATCGCTCGGACATCGCGCGCGTTGCCGCCGGTCAGTATCAGGGCTGATATCGTTCAGCCCTTCACCGGACAAACCGATAGCGCCCGCCTCGTGCGGGCGTTGTCGCATCCAGTGGCAGAAAACTCGATCTCGGCGATTCCACTCGTCGCCGAAAAGCGCTACCTGTCCGCCCCATGACAGGACCCCAATCCAATTCCGTGCACGTCATCGGCGCAGGCCTTGCCGGCTCCGAAGCCGCCTGGCAGGTGGCCAAATCCGGTGTGCCCGTGGTGCTGCACGAGATGCGGCCGACCCGCATGACCGAGGCACACCGCACCGACGGACTTGCCGAGCTCGTCTGCTCCAACTCGTTCCGCTCGGATGATGCCGCCAACAATGCCGTCGGCCTGCTGCATGCCGAGATGCGCCGCCTCGACTCGCTGATCATGCGTGCGGCCGACGCCAACCAGGTGCCCGCCGGTGGCGCGCTGGCGGTCGACCGCGACGGCTTCTCCGCGGCCGTCACCAAGGCGCTCAACGACCACCCCCTGATCGAGATCGCCCGCGACGAGGTTGCAGGCCTGCCGCCGGCCGAGTGGAGCAACGTCATCGTTGCGACTGGTCCGCTCACCTCGGCGCCGCTGGCCGAAGCCATCCGCGAGCTGACCGACGAGAACGCGCTCGCCTTCTTCGACGCGATCGCGCCGATCGTGCACCGCGAATCCATCGACATGTCGGCAGCATGGTTCCAGTCGCGCTACGACAAGGTCGGTCCCGGCGGCACCGGTGCCGACTACATCAACTGCCCGATGACCAAGGAGCAGTATGATGGCTTCGTCGCCGCGCTGGTCGCCGGCGAGAAGACCGAGTTCAAGGAATGGGAAACCAACACGCCCTATTTCGACGGCTGCCTGCCGATCGAGGTGATGGCGGAACGCGGCCCCGAAACCTTGCGCCACGGGCCGATGAAGCCGGTCGGCCTCACCAATCCGCACGATCCCACCACCAAAGCTTACGCAATCGTGCAGCTGCGCCAGGACAACAAGCTCGGCACGCTCTACAACATCGTCGGCTTTCAGACGAAGCTGAAATACGGGGAGCAGCAGCGCATCTTCCGCACCATTCCGGGGCTGGAAAAGGCCGAATTCGCCCGCCTCGGCGGCCTGCATCGCAACACCTTCCTCAACTCGCCAAAGCTGCTCGACGGCCAGTTGCGCCTGCGCGCGCAGCCGCGGCTGCGTTTTGCCGGCCAGATGACGGGCTGCGAGGGCTATGTGGAATCCGCCAGCGTCGGCCTGATCGCCGGCCTCTATGCGGCCGCGGATGCGCGCGGCGAGACACTTGCGAGCCCGCCGGGCACCACCGCGCTTGGATCCCTGCTCGGCCACATCACGGGCGGCCATATCGAGACCATCGAGCCCGGCACGCGCTCGTTCCAGCCGATGAACATCAATTTCGGCCTATTCCCCCCGCTCGCCAGCGCACCGACGAAGAAGCCAGACGGAAGCCGGCTGCGCGGGAACGAAAAGACCGTGGCCAAGAAGCAGGCGATGAGCGCGCTGGCGCTCGCCGATCTCGATCGCTGGATCGCCGATCACCTGCGCATTGCCGCCGCGGCATGAGTTTTCGACTTCCCAAAGACGACGCCGCAATACTCTCGGCGCGCTGGACCGAGGGCGTTCTGCTCAAGCGCGACGTGTTCTCGACCGTCGAGCGCGGGCGCTTCCGTGGCGATAACAGCGAAGTCGACGCGGTGCTGCGCCGGCTGGATGAAGTACCGTGGTGGTCGTTCTTGCTGGCGCGCCATCTGTTCGCCCGAGAGAAGCATGCGCTGGTGCTCGCCAAGGGGCTGAACGTCGGGCCCGAGCTATTGTGGGCCGGACGCCGCGCGCTGGCGCGCAGCTTCGTCGACGGCGTTGCGCTGCATCTGGCCAAACCGCACGGCGACCTCGCCTATTTCCGCTCGGCCAAAGCAGCGCTGCGCCGGCTGCGCCGCGCCGGCATCTGCCACAACGATCTTGCCAAGGAACAGAACTGGCTGGTCGGCCGCGACGGGCTTGCCTACGTGACCGACTTTCAGCTTGCGGCCTGCTTCAACCGACGCGGTCGGCTCTATCGCGTCCTGGCCTATGAAGACCTGCGGCATCTGCTCAAGCACAAGCGCTCCTATGCACCTGACGCGCTGACGCCGCGGGAGCGAAAAATCCTGGCGAAGAAGTCGTTCGCCGCCAGCCTCTGGCTCGCCACCGGCAAGAAGGTCTATCGGGCAATCACACGCGGCCTCTTCAACTTCACCGACCGCGAAGGCGGCGGCCGCCGGCTCGTCAACGACGCGCCGCTGCTGGCGGAGCTGATCCGCAAGAATCCCGCCGTGCGCGACACTGCCATCGTCGCCTTTGCCGACCGCCGCTCCGGTGTCGGGCTCTATGCCTTCGTTGAAGCTGATCAGTCCAACCTTGAAGGCCAATTGCGGGACGAGCTCGCCGCCGCCAAGGGCCCAAAGCCGCCGGAACACATCCAAATCGTGCACGCACTGCCCCGCGATGCCGCCGGCAAGCCGCGCACCGAGATCCTGCAACTGGTCGCCATGAACCAGCTCGACCTGATCGAGCCGATGATGAAGAACGACCAGGACCGCGCCTTCCTCAAGGACATCCTGGAGCAGCGCAAGAACCTGCGCGATCGCTTCAATTTCGAGGCGGACCTGCCGGCGGGCTAGCACGGTGGACCCGCCTTGAAGCGCCCACATTGGCGATAGAGAAGCGATCGGAGAATTCGGGCTTGGCGGGAGGGGCTGACGGGGTCATGGGTACTCGGGGAACGATGATGCATCGTGTGGTTGGCAGCCTGGTCGCTGGCCTTCTGCTGCTCGCCACCACGCCCGCAATGGCCGAATCCCCAGCCGATCAGATCTCGAGCTTTCGCCTCAAGCATGGTGAGGTCCGCGTCGTGCGCGATTCGACCCTCGACCGCATCGCCATGGACCAGGCGCGCGCGATGGCGGCGAAGGACGACCTCAGTCACGACGCCCTCGGCCCGTTCAATCGCCGCGTCGCGCCGGCCGGCGCAGGCCGCGCCGCCGAGAACATCGCCTACGGCTACGACAATTTCGAGAAGACGCTGGGCCAGTGGATCGACTCGTCCGGACACCGCAAGAACCTGCTGCTGCACAACGCCTCCCGCGTCGGAATCGCGAACGCGAAAACCGCCAGCGGCAAGCGCACCTATTGGGCGATGGTGATCGCCGGCGACTACGAGCCGAAGGGCAAAGGCAAGAAGGACAAGGAGCCGCTGGTCGCCGTGAAACGTGAGGCCGCTCCTGCAAGCAAGCCCAAATCCGGCGGCTGTCACATCAAGCTGCTCGGGCTCTGTATCTGAGGCGAACTCAGGCATTGCCGGCGGCCATCTTGCTCGCACTCCTCCACGCGCCTAATTCATGCATTGAGATCGCGAGAAGCGGAGGCGCAATTGATCGACATCGAGCGAATACGTGCCGATACGCCAGCTACCTCCCGGCTTGCGTACCTTCACAACGCAGGGGCGGCTCTCATGCCGGCTCCCGTTGTGGAGGCCATGAAGCGGCATATCGATCTGGAGAGCGAGATCGGAGGTTACGCTGCGGCCGACCGGGCGTTCGATCGGCTGGAAGCGGTCTACGGCTCGGTCGCGCGCCTGCTGAATGCCGCGCCGGATGAGATCGCGCTCATGGAGAACGCGACGGTGGCCTGGCAGATGGCGTTCTACGCATTTCGGTTTCGCGAGGGCGACCGGATCCTGACCGCCGAGGCGGAATACGCTGCCAATTATGTCGCCTTTCTTCAGATCGCCAAGCGCACAGGCGCGATCATCGAGGTCGTGCCGAGCGACGCCAACGGCGAACTCGACGTCCACGCGCTCGAACGCATGATCGACGAGCGCGTGAGACTGATTGCGATCACCTGGGTTCCGACCAATGGCGGGCTGGTCAATCCGGCTGCAGCCGTCGGCAAAATCGCGCGAGCGCGAGGCATTCCCTATCTGCTCGACGCCTGCCAGGCGGTCGGACAGATGGCGGTCGATGTCGAGGCCATCGGCTGTGACATGTTGTCGGCGACTGGTCGCAAATTCCTGCGCGGCCCGCGCGGCACCGGCTTTCTCTACGTCCGCCGGGAGATGCTGCAACAGCTCGAACCGCCGATGATTGACCACTTCGCCGCGCCCTGGGTCTCCCGGGATGCTTACCGGCTGCGTAACGATGCGCGCCGGTTCGAGACCTGGGAGAACAATTACGTGGCGCGTCTGGGACTGGGTGCGGCTGTCGATTATGCCTTCGACATCGGAATAGGCCCCATCGAGCAGCGCTGCCGCATGCTGTCGGACCGTCTCCGGGGCGGCCTCGCGTCCGTTCGCGGCATCAGCATTCGCGACCTCGGACGCGCTCCAGGGGCCATCGTCAGCTTCACGATGGAAGGGTACGAGGCGGAAGCGGTCGTCAGTGATGCGGCCGCAGCCGGCATCACTATCGGTGCCTCAGATCCGTCGAGCACGCGCATCGATGCCGAAATTCGCTCGCTGCCGCCGGTGGTGCGGGCATCCCCGCATTACTACAACACGGAAGTCGAGATCGATCGGCTGATCGCCCATTTGGCGGGTTTGGTGCCGCGATAGCAAGGCGCAAGAACCTGCGCGACCGAATCAAGTTCGAAGCCGATCCGCCGTCGCCCCAGCACATGGCCTTCAACCTTTCGTTGTCAGCGCCGACAGCTGGTCGGTGTCGAAGCGGGCGCGCAATTCACTGATGGCTTTCGCGTCCGGGGCTCCGTTTGCGGTCAGCTTGGCCAATTCTTCGAAGTAGCGTTCGTGTCCCGGTGGAGAGACCGTCATGAGCACGCGCGCGGGCTTCTCGCTGACGTTGGTGATGTTGTGCGGGACGCCGGGCGGGATGAAGAGATAGGTCCCCGGTGCCGCTCGGACGACTTCGTCACCGACATGCCATTCGCACTCGCCCTCTAGCATGTAGAAGGTCTCTTCCTGCACGCGATGAACGTGCCGGCCTGTGGCGAACCCTGCCGGTATCGTCCAGTCGAACATGCTGGTGTGCTTTGTATGTTCGCCGGTTACCAGGAAGGCCATCGGTTGACCGCGCAGCATGATTCCCTTGGTCTCGCCGGGCCTGCGGATGAGCGGTTTGGCGTTCATGTGACCCTCCATGGCTTGGTGCGGCTCTGCCTGAAAACTGCGCCATTGTGATCCAGCGGCTCCTGAAAGTGGTGAAGCCGTTCGGAAAACATTGCAAAAAACCTCCGAAATGTGCCCTTCTTTGGCAATGGCCATGATCCTTGAATTTGGTCCATTCCGTCTGGACGCCGATGCAAGAATCCTTTTCCACGGTGCCGAGCCGACCCCCCTCGGCCAGCGAGCCGTCCTGCTCTTGGCCCTGCTCGTGCGACGGGCCGGCGCGCCGGTGTCCAAGGAAGCCTTGATCGAGGCGGCGTGGCCCGCCCAGGCAATCGAAGACAGTAATTTGACCGTCCAAATCGCTGCTGTGCGGCGCATTTTGGCGGATATCTCTGGAGAGGCCCGCTGGATCGAGACCCTGCCGCGGCACGGCTATCGCTATGTGGGTCCCTCCGTTGCGACGTCCCAGCGGGATCACGCATCCGCAGCGCCATCGCTGATGTTGCCTGACAGGCCGTCAATCGCAGTCTTGCCCTTCGCGAACCTGAGCGGTGATGCAGAGCAGGACTACTTTGCCGACGGGATGGTCGACGACATCATCACCGGACTGTCGCGCATCAACTGGCTGTTCGTGATCGCGCGGAATTCGACGTTCATTTACAAGGGCCGTGCGGTGGACTTGAAACAGGTCGGCCGCGAGCTTGGCGTCCGGTATGTGCTGGAAGGCAGCGTCCGGAAGACCGGCACAACGGTCCGTATCACAGGCCAGTTGATCGATACGTCGACCGGCGGGCATGTGTGGGCCGAGCGCTACGACCGCCGGTCCGAGGACGTTTTCGCCCTCCAGGATGACATCGCCCTATCGGTCGTCGGCGCCATTGCGCCGAGCCTGCGGCGCGCCGAATTCAACAGGGTCAAGCGCCAACGGCCCGACAGCCTCGATGCTTATGATCTTGTCCTGCGGGCCCAGCCGGATGTCGATTCCGGAATGCCTGAGCAGGTCACGCAGGCCCTTGTGCTGCTCGCACGTTCGATCGCGCTAGAGCCTACTTATGCGCTAGCGCGCGGCAATGCCGCAATGTGTCACCATTGCCTGTTCCTTCGAGCCGGTTTGCAGGAGGTCAATCGGGCCGCGTCTATCCATCATGCTCGGTCGACCCTGATCCACGGACAGGATGACGCGCTTGCTCTCACCCTTGCGGCTTTTTCGATCGGCATGGATGGGCACGATCGTTCCGCAGCATTCACTGCACTCGACGCCGCACTCGCCATCAGCCCATCATCGGCGCTGACCTACATCCTCGGCAGCGTCATGCTCGGTTGGGGCGGCGAAGCCGACCGCGCCATCGAGTGGAGCGAAAGCGGCGTGCGGCTCAGTCCGTTCGATCCCTGGGCTTTTGCTGCGTTCGACGCGCAGGCCATGGGTCACTTCCACCGCGGTCGATATGAAGAAGCCTGTCGTGCGGCCTACCGGTCGGTTCAGGCCAATCCTCGACATAGCATTACCTATGTGCAACTGGCCGCGGCGCTCGCAAAGCTCGGACGTCTGGAAGAAGCGAGGGCGGCGGCCGCCCGGGTACTCGAGTTGCACCCGACGTTCCGCTACAGTCGGCAGTTCTCAGGCGTCAACTGTTCCCCGGCGCTTGCGTCGTCCCTTGGCGAGGCGCTTCGTGCCGCCGGCCTGCCGGAATAACGGTCGCGCCAATCACGTGCAGCGCGCACTCAATCCGGATGCGCCAAGCTTGGCCATGACCTCGTCGAGATGGGCGCTGTCGCGGGTCTCGATGACGAGTTGCAGCAGCGTCGCCTTCGCCGGCAGGTCCGAGAACGTGCGCTGGTGCGAGACCTCGATGATGTTGGCGCCGGCCTCGGCCAGCAGTGCCGCGACCGCAGCCAGCTGGCCGGGCCTGTCGGGGATGTCGAGCGACAACTGGGTCAGCCGCCCCTCGCGCGCCAACTCGCGGGTAAGGACCGACGCGATCAGCCGTGTGTCGATATTGCCGCCGCTCAGCACCAGCCCGACCTTCTGGCCGGCAAAGCGGGAGGGATCGGACATCAGCGCAGCGAGGCCAGCGGCGCCGGCGCCCTCGACGACCGTCTTCTCGATCGAGATCAGGGTGGCGACCGCACGTTCAAGTTCGGCTTCGTTGACCAGCGCAATGTCGTCGACGAGGCGGCGGACGATTTCGGTCGTGATCTTGCCAGGCGATTTCACCGCGATGCCTTCGGCGAGCGTATCGCCGCGCGCCGGCAGATTGCCGTCATGGATGGCGTTGTACATCGAGGGATAGAGCCAGGCCTCGACGCCGAGGATCCGCAGCGATGGCTTGATCGATTTCGCGGCAATGCCGATCCCGCTGATCAGGCCGCCGCCGCCGATCGGAACGACCAGCGTGTCAAGCTCCGGTACCGCCTTCATCATCTCCAGCCCGACCGTGCCCTGCCCCGCGATGACAAGCGGATCGTCGTAAGGATGGACGAAGATCATGCCGCGAGCTTCGCCGTGGCTGCGTGCATACGCGGCGGATTCCTCCAGCGTCGCGCCCGTGACCTCCACCTCGGCGCCGTGGTGCTTGGTGTTCTCGACCTTCACCATGGGCGTGCCGACCGGCATGACGATCGTGGCGGGAATACCGAGCCGCCTGGCGTGATAGGCAACGCCCTGGGCGTGGTTACCAGCCGACATCGCGACGACGCCGCGCGCGCGCTCCTCCGGTGTCAGCGCCGCGAGGCGGTTGAGCGCGCCGCGCTCCTTGAACGAGGAGGTGAACTGGAGGTTTTCGAATTTCAGCCAGATGTCGCAGCCGCAGATGTTGCTCAGCGTGCGGCTGTAGCTACAGGGCGTATCGACGACGGCGCCGCGGATGGTCTTGGCGGCGGCATGAATATCATCGGGCACGACCGGAAGGCCGCTGAGATCAGAGGACACGCTTTGGGACAATTCAGCCATGGGACAGCATAGAGCATTTGGCAAAATGAGGCGATAAGCCAGCTTCTATTTGGTAAATTCCCGCGATCGTGAAGCCCGCCACAGCGTCCACAGCGTGCGCAGCCGCGACGAGTGCTGCGGCGTAAACGGATTACGCGCGGGCTGCGACAGGCGCTCGAGGTCGGCCCGCACCTGGCTCAGCGGCAGAAATGCCGGCCGTGCCGACGGCGGCACCTCCGCCAACAGCGACAAGGCCGTGGTCAAATGCTGCCCGGCCTCGCCCGCGAGTTGGTTCAGGACCGCGCGCAAATTCGGCGTCTCCTTGCCGGCGAACACATCCTCCATGTTGCAGCCATGGCTCCCCAGAACCTGCTGCGGCAAGAACAATCGCCGGTGCGCCGCATCGCGCGGCAAGTTCGCGATGACCTGAGCGATGCCCTGGGCCAGCCCGGCATGCCGCGCGAGATGCTCCGCTGCGTCCAAAGGTGACGCCATGATCCGTGCCGCGAGGGCAAACAGCGCCGAGCAAGTCGCGGCCAGATAGCCTTCGAGCGCCGTCATGGTCGGCATCGGATCGTTGTAGAGGTCGAACTGGTGCTCGTCGGCGAGCAGCGACAGCGGCTCGACCGGCAGGTCGAAATCGCGGATCGCGCGGAGCAGTTCCGCCGCCACCTGATTGCCCTCGGCGCTGCCGTGGACCTGGCCCGAAAGCATGTCGGTCCACCATTGCAGGCGGATTTCGCCCGGCAAGGGCTGGCTCACCTGATCGCGAACGCGGACGATCTCGACATTGAAGGCATAGAGCGCCAGCAGCGCGCGGCGCTCGGGGGCAGGCGCGAACAGGGTCGCGGCATAGCGGGAAAAGTCGTGGCTGCGCACGAGGTCAGCGCAGAAGACAGCGGAATCCGGCGGCGGCGCGGAACTGCTCATGGCACGGCGATCAGCGCGGCCGCGACGCGGCGCCGTTCGCCCATCATGATGTTGTAGGTGCGCACGGCAGGTCCGGTCTGCATCGTGTCCAGCACCACCCTCACCGCTTTCAGCGCCTGGCGCAGCTCCGGCGGCGGCAGCCAGACACCGGTTCCCGTCCCGATCAGAAGCGTGTCGATACTATTGGCGGAGATGAACACCCGCTCCAGCGAATAGCGGTCGATCCGCGCCGGGTCTGTCACGTCCCAGGCCCAGATCGCGTCAGGCAGGCAGAGCAGCGAGCCCCGATGCGACATGCCGGCAAAGGCGAAGCCGCCCTTGCCGTAGGCCTCGATCGGCGCCGAGCGCGGGAAATGCGGTGCGTTGGAATCGCCGGCCATGAGCTTCGTCCGAATAGGCGTATCGCCCTCGCAAACGCCTGCGAGGGCATGCGGTTCGGATCATGCCTTGTTTTTCTTCGCCGGCGCAGCCGTATCGCGCGCATCTTCGCGATGCTCGCCGACGCCGAGATAGATCAGGATCGGCGCCGCGATGAAGATCGAGGTGTAGGTGCCGACCAGCACCACGCCGAACATCATCACCGCGGTGAAGCTGTGGATGGCATGACCGCCGAACAGGAGCAGGGCCAGCAGCGCCAGCGTCACCGTGAAGTGGGTGATGATCGAGCGCGACAGCGTCGAGTTAATGGACTCGTTGAGGAGCTGCGGCATCGGCATCTTCTTGTAGCGCCGCAGCATTTCACGGATGCGGTCGTAGATGACGACGGTGTCGTTCAGCGAATAGCCGAGAATGGTCAGAAGTGCCGCGATACTGGTCAGGTCGAAATCGACCTGGCTAATCGACATGAAGCCGATCGTCAGCACGATGTCGTGCACGTTGGCGATCATGGCGCCGAGCGCGAACTGCCACTCGAAGCGGAACCAGAGGTAGACCAGGATCGAGACGATCGCGAGCATCAGGCCGAGCATGCCGTAGGCCAGCAGCTCGCCGGAGACGCGCGGTCCCACCACCTCGACGCGGCGATAGTCGACGGAATCGCCGAGCGCGGAACGAACCTTCTGCACGGCCTCCTGCTGCGCGGCGTCACCGCCCGGCTGCTCCGCGACGCGGATCAGGACGTCGGCCGGACCGCCGAACTGCTGCAGCTGGACTTCGCCGAGGCGCAAACCATCCAGCGTTGTACGCATAGCCGCGATATCGGCGGTGCCGGACTTGGCCTGCACTTCGAGCAGCGTGCCGCCGCGGAAGTCGATGCCGAAATTCAGCCCGTGGGTGAAGAACAGCGTGATCGCGACGATCGACAGCGCTGCCGAGATCGGGAAGCTGATGCGGCGGAAGCGCGTGAAGTCGAAATGAGTATTGTCGGGGACGATGCGCAGCGACGGCAGCCAGCCGAACGCCGCAACCACGGTGAGAATGGCAATGAGGACGCCGAGCCCGATGAGAATGGTATGATTCACGATCAGGCTCCTAGATCGGCACGCTCTGCGGCCGCTTCCACCGCACCCACCCGGCGACGATCAGCCGGGTCAGGGTGAAGGCGGTAAACACCGTGGTGATGATGCCGATGCCGAGCGTCACGGCGAAGCCGCGCACCGGACCGGTGCCGATGTAGAACAGCACCGCGGCGGCAATGAAGGTAGTGATGTTGGAATCGAGGATGGTCGCGAGCGCCCGCTTGAAGCCGGCGTCGATCGCCGAGATTGCGTTGCGGCCGCCACGCAATTCCTCGCGGATGCGCTCGTAGATCAGCACGTTGGAATCGACCGCGATGCCGACGGTGAGCACGATGCCGGCGATTCCGGGCAGCGTCAGCGTCGCGTTGAGCAGCGACAGCAGGCCGAAGATCATGGCGACGTTGATGGCCACCGCGATGTTGGCGAACACGCCGAACAGCCGATAGGTCAGGAGCATGAAGATGATGACCAGGATCGAACCGACATAGGCCGCAAGCTCGCCCTTCTCGATCGAGTCCTGGCCGAGGCCCGGACCGACGGTGCGTTCCTCGACCACGGTGAGCGGAGCCGGCAGCGCGCCTGCACGCAACAGGATCGCGAGATCGTTGGCCGATTGCACGGTGAAGCTGCCGGAGATCTGGCCCTGGCCGCCGGTGATCGGCTCGCGGATCACAGGCGCGGAGATCACCTTGTTGTCGAGCACGATCGCGAAGGGCAGCCCGACGTTCTCTTGCGTGGCCTGCGAGAATTTGCGCGCGCCTGACGTATTGAACTTGAAGCTGACGACGGGTTCACTGGTGCGCTGGTCGAAGGTCGCCTGGGCGTCGGTTAGGTCGCCGCCCGCAACCAGCACCTGCTTCTTGACCACGTAGCCGGGCGGCGGCGGCGTGGCGCTCGGCAGGAACTCGGAGTCCGGCGGCAACGCGCCCTGCTGCGCTTGGTCCGGCGGCACCGAAGGATCGACCATGCGGAATTCCATCTTTGCAGTCTTGCCCAGCAATTCCTTCAGGCGGGTCGGGTCCTGGAGGCCGGGGACCTGCACCAGGATGCGATCGTTGCCCTGGCGCTGGATGACGGGCTCGACGGTCCCGAGCTCGTTGACGCGACGTTCGACGATCTGGATCGACTGCTCGATGGTCTTGCGCATGCGCTCGATCATCGCGGCCTGCGGGATGGCGAGCCGGATCAGGCCGCCGCCAGCATCCGTCACCTCGAGGTCGCGCTGACCGCTGGATCCGACCAGTCCGCCCAGCGGCTGGGCCAGCTCGCGCAGCTTGGCGAGCGCGGCCTGCTGGTCGGATTCCTTGGTGATCCGAACCTCGGCCGCGTCGTTGCGCACGGTGACGCCGCCGGTGAAGCCGATCTTGGCATCGCGCAGCGTCCGGCGAACGTCGTCGCGGACCTGATCGAGCCGCTCCTTCTTCACATAATTGCCGTCGACCTCGAGCAGCAGATAGGAGCCGCCTTGAAGATCGAGGCCGAGCACGAGTCGGCGCTGCGCCCAGGCGGGCCAGGTCTTGACCTGCGCTTCGGGAAAGAAGTTCGGGACCGCGCAGAGGCACACGATCAGCGCCGTCAGGATAATCCCGAGCGCCTTCCACCGCGTGAAATACAACATCGACTGGACCTGTCAGATCAGGAGATTTGAGGGACTCGCGGAAGCGCTTACTTCGCCGCGGCGTCGTCCTTGGCGCTTTCCTTGGATTCTTTGGCCGGCTCGCCCTTGGCGCGCACGCCGGAGACCATCGAGCGCATCTGCCGCACGCGCACGCCGTCAGCAATTTCGAACTCGATCTGGTCGTCGTCGACGACCTTGGTGACCTTGCCGACGAGGCCGCCCGTGGTCACGACGGTGTCGCCGCGACGGATGTTCTTCACGAGATCGGCGTGGTCACGGACCTTCTTCTGCTGCGGACGCAGAATCAGGAAGTACATGATCACGAAGATCAGAGCGAACGGCAGCAGCGACATCAACATGCCGCTGGTGTCGCCGGCGCCCGCAGCCTGGGCATACGCAGGGGTAATCAGCATTCGGACGATCCTCGAGAGAACGGGGGAAAACCGGTCAGGCCCAAATGGCGACCGGTTCGGTCAAATTCGCGCGGACTATAGCGGTCATTGCCCCAATTGCAACGCTGCCAGACCGTCGATTTGGCCACCTTGCGGAGCGCGCTCAGGCCCGATAAGGCTGCATTCTCAGGAACTTCGGACATGCCCCAAATACCAAGCAAAAGCCCGGCCGGCAAAGGCCCCCGCACCGCTGCCAGGAAGCCTGCCCGCGTCGTGGCAAAACGTCCCAAGGCGGCCTCCAAGGCAACTGCCAAGGCAGCTTCCAAGGCGACCCCTGACCTCTCCCAGGAGCGCGTCGTTCGCGCGCTGGAGACGATCGCGGCGCACCTCTCCGCCCAAGGCAAGCTCGCCGTCGAACGCGAATCGTTCAAGCAGGCGGATGCTTTCGTCTGGCACCCGGACGGCCGCCTCGCGGCGGTGCCACGGGTCAGCCGCGTCGAGCTGTTCCTGCTCAAAGGCGTCGATCGGGTGCGCGACATCCTGATCGAGAACACCGAGCGCTTCACCAATGGCCTGCCCGCCAACAACGCGCTGCTCTGGGGCGCGCGCGGCATGGGCAAGTCATCGCTGGTGAAGGCGGCGCATGCCAGCATCAACGCGGGGCGCAAACCGGCCGACAGACTGAAGCTGATCGAGATTCATCGCGAGGACATCGAGAGCCTGCCCGCACTCATGGAGCAGCTCCGCGCCTCGTCCTTCCGCTTCATCGTGTTCTGCGACGACCTCTCCTTCGACGGCAATGATGCGTCCTACAAGTCGCTCAAGGCGGTGCTCGAAGGCGGCATCGAGGGCCGACCCGAGAACGTCATCCTCTACGCCACCTCCAACCGCCGCCATCTGCTGGCGCGCGAGATGATCGAGAACGAGCGCTCGACCGCGATCAATCCCGGCGAAGCCGTGGAGGAGAAGGTCTCGCTGTCGGATCGGTTCGGCCTCTGGCTCGGCTTCCACCGCTGCAGTCAGGACGAATATCTCGCCATGGTGCGCGGCTATTGTAGCCATTTCGGCGTCAAGGTCGACGACGAGGCGCTGGAACGCGAGGCACTGGAATGGTCCACGACGCGCGGCTCGCGCTCGGGCCGCGTCGCCTGGCAGTTCGTGCAGGAGCTTGCGGGACGGCTCGGCGTGAAGCTGACGGCGAAGTAATCAGTCGGAAGCTGTGCCCGGCCCATCGCTGTCATTCCCCGCGCAGGCGGGGAATCCAGTATTCCAGAGACGGTTGTGATTAATCGAGAGGCTGCGGCGTACTGGACGGATTCAGTGCCGAGGCAACGCAGGCCTCACGCCCCATTCAGGAATTGAAGCGGGTCAACCGGGCTCGATCCCTTACGGATCTCGAAGTGGAGCTGCGGCGACGCCACCTCCCCGGATTGACCCGACTTGGCGATGACCTGGCCGCGCTTGATGGTATCTCCGCGCTTCACCATCAGCTCGCTCGCATGGGCATATGCGGTGACGTAGCCGTTGGAGTGCCGAACCAGGATGAGATTGCCATAACCTTTCAGCTCGTTGCCGGAATAGGCAACGACGCCGTCTTCGGCCGCCTTGATGGGCGTCCCCTCGGGCACGGCGAGATTGATGCCGTCATTGGACTTCCCATTGGTCTTGGCGCCGTAAGTCGTGACCACTTTTCCGCGCACCGGCCAGCGGAAGGTCGGCAGCGCGCTGGTGGTCTCCGCAGCTTTCGCCGGAGCTTCCGCGGTCTTCTCCTCGACATTGGCCGTGGCCTGCGCCAGGCGCGCGCTCTGCACCGGCGCGGCGACGGCCGCCATCTTGGTCGCAGGCGCGACCGTGACGGGCTGCAGCGTACCCACGGCGGGGGCGGCTCCGACCGGAGCCGCGGCAACCGGCGCCGCGAGGGCGGCAGTCCTGGCGCCGGGCACGGCCAGCCGGGTGCCGAGCTTGAGCTTTGCAGACGGATTGAGGCCGTTGGCGCGGGCCAGTTCAGCCGCCGAGATGTGGTTCTTGCGGGCGATGCTGACGAGCGTGTCGCCGTGGTTCACGAAGTGCGTGCTCGGCGGCACGGCAACGGCAGCAACCGGCTTCGCAGCAGGCGCCGCCGCAACGGGAGCCATGAGCGGCGCGGGCGCAGCGGCCGCGGCCTGGTGCGGGATGATCAGCTGCTGGCCGGGCGAGAGCGAGCGCGGGCCCTTATAGCCGTTGGCCGCGAGGATCGCCTGCGGCGTGACATGATAGCGTTTGGCGAGCAACTCAAGCGTATCGCTGGTGCCGACGATGATCTTGGTTCCACTGACCGGCTGGGCGGCTGCAACCGAGCGCGGCGGCACGGTGGCCGTGGTCTCCAGATGCGGCTGCGCCGGGGGTGCGTAGGACCCCATGCCACGTCCGCCTCCAGACACACCGCCACCTGCCGCAACCGGATAGGATTGCGGCGCAGACACCGCCGGCGGCGACAAGGGCTGCGACTGGTAGTAGCCGGACTGCGTCTGCGGCCGCGAATATTGCGGCAGCTCGCGCTGCGGCGGCGGTGCCTGCTGCACCGAACCGGTCGATTCCTGCGCGAAGGGGTTGGAGAAGCTCGACTGGGACATGCGCGACGACATGTCGGCGCTGCACCCTGCGAAGCTGAAGGAGATCAGCGCCAGCACCGCGACCTGCGGTACGCGGCGCGAGTAAAGCAACTCGGCGACAGCGGACATGGTTACTCACTCGTACGCAACAGAACTGGTCTTTTAAGTAAACACGCGCCGAGTAAATAACGGCTTAACCCTCCCAATAAGATGTTGGCAGCACATCCAATCCGGAATTCTACAGCTCCCGCGCCACGCCGGGCAGCGCCGGCACGAAGCGGACGTCGACGAGTTCCTTGCGCTCGATCCCGGCCTCGGTCCGGCTCAGGCGGATCAGCGTCTGCACGCCCTGATGCGGGCCGACGGGCGCGATCAGGATGCCGCCCACCTCCAGCCGCTCGATCAGGTTGTCCGGAATCTGCTCCATCGCGGCCGTGACGATGATGCGGTCGAACGGGCCGATATTGGGCGGCAGATTGAGTCCGTCGCCCAGCATCACCTCGACATTATGACAGTTGAGCTTTTCAAGCCTGATACGTGCGGCGTCCGCGAGCTTGCGGTAGCGCTCGACGGTCAACACCTGGCCGGCGAGCCGCGACAGCACCGCGGCCTGGTAGCCCGAGCCGGCGCCGATCTCGAGCACACGGTGCTTCTTCTGGAGCTGGAGCTGCTCGGTCATATAGGCGACGACGAAGGGCTGGCTGATGGTCTGCCCGCAGGCGATCGGCAGCGCGGTATCGCGATAGGCCCCGTCGCGATCAGCCTCGTCCACGAACTGCTCGCGCGGCACCTCCTCCATGGTCCGCAGGATCGCCTGGTCGCTGATACCCCGGCGCCTCAGCGTGAGCTGAAACATCATCTTTTCCGGCGGGTGCTGATGGGAGGTCATTGCCTGCTTATGCTGTTTTGGGGATCCGGGATGCCAACCCCGGGGCGCGAGAATCTTGTTCCGGTTCAGGAACCCGTGGTACGCTTCTGCTGGCGTATCTGACCACAAATCGGCTTGCAACGGGCGAGCCTCGATGGCCATTTCAGACATCCGATCGTCGAAACGCGCATTGCGTCGATTCACGTTATCTGCGAACGTTTTTGGCAATGGGCAAGGACTCTACCATGACCGCGACGGGGCTTTCAGGCCGCTCTGTATTCCTCGTCGAAGACGAGGTGATGATCAGGATGATGGTCGCGGATATGCTCGAAGAGCTGGGCTACAAGGTCGCGGCTGAGGCGGGCGACATCACCGAAGCCATGCGGCTCGCCCAGGCAACCGAGTTCGACATCGCCATTCTCGACGTCAACGTCAACGGCAAGGTCATCTCGCCGGTCGCCGATGTCATCAAGGCGAAAGGCTGCCCGTTCATCTTCGCCACCGGCTACGGCTCCTCCGGGCTCCCCGAGCAGTACCGCGATCGGCCGGCGCTTCAGAAGCCGTTTCAGCTCGACGCGCTCGGCAAGACCATCGAAGCCGCGCTTCGCGGCGGCTAGGCCTTAAGTTCCAGCAGACTTACTTCAGCGTCGCACTCAGCGCCTCGGAAAACGCTTCGTTGGTGCGGTCGAGCCTGAGCGGCGTGACGGAGACGTAGCGTCCGCGCAACGCCGCGAGATCGGTGCCTTCGGCGGGCGTATCAATCATCGCCGCGCGCTCGAAGCCGATCCAGAAATAGGGATTGCCGCGGCCGTCCTTGCGCTCGTCGATCCTGAGGAAGCCCAGATTGCGCTTGCCCTGCCGCGTCACGCGGATGCCCAGCACATCTTCCGGCGCGCAAGCCGGGAAGTTGACGTTGATGACCGTGTCCTTCGGGATGCCGGCGGCGATCACCTTGCGCAGGATGTCGGGGCCGAATTTGCGCGCTGTGTCCCACAGCGGCCGGTCGCGGGTCTCGACGCTGAATTCCTGCGACAGTGCGAACGACGGCAGCCCCAGGATGGTGCCTTCCAGCGCACCGGCGATGGTGCCGGAATAGACCACGTCCTCGGCGACGTTGCGGCCCTTGTTGACGCCCGACAGCACGACATCGGGCAGCTTGGCGCCGAGGATGTGGCGCGCGCCCATGATGACGCAGTCGGTCGGCGTGCCGCGCACGGCGAAGTGCCGCGGGCCGACTTCGCGCAGGCGCAGGGGATCGTTCAGCGACAGCGAATGCGACACGCCGGACTGGTCGAGCTCAGGCGCGACCACCCAGACGTCATCGGACAATGCGCGTGCGATCTCCTCCAGCACCTTGAGGCCGGGGGCGTGGATGCCGTCGTCATTGGTGCAGAGAATGCGCATGCGAAAGGTCGATTCCTGAAACGGGTCTGATCCGTCTTATCCGGCTGGGGCCGATCAGGCAAACCGGCCGATCGGGGCCGGCGGCCGTTCCCGGTTCTGTTAGCGGCGAACGCGCCATTGCGGCAGGAAGCGCGCCAGCCGGCCCTCCGCGTGCAGCTTCATCGCCGGCACGACCGGGCTCACGATTGGAGCCTCGATGACGCCGAGCGCCTCCAGCTGTTCAACGAACGGGTCCGCCACCGGCGCCTGCGGAAAGCGTTCCCGTGCCATCGTCAGCGCGTTGTCGAAATCCGCGGCATTCACGCCGGGCTTGGCCCGCCGGCTCTGGACCAGATCGTCATCCCATAGCCGCGCGATCGCGATGTCGAGCACGCCACGCAGCCGCTGATCGACAGCCTGGATGCCGGCACCTGTCACCGCCCATTGTCTGCCCACCCAGAAGATGTCGCGGTGCAAGGCCATGAAGGAGGGGTTCGCGTTGTCGGGTGGCCGGCAGGATAACCGGCCGCCCGATCTTCGCAACCAAACGTTTCTGAGTTTCAGATTGGCAACACGCCTACTCGCGCGCGACCACCTTGATCCCGCCCATATAGGGCTGGAGCACGCTGGGGACCGCGATCGAGCCGTCCTCCTGCTGATAGGTCTCCATCACGGCGATCAGCGCGCGGCCAACTGCGGTCCCGGAGCCGTTCAGCGTGTGCACAAAGCGGGGCTTCCCGTCCGGCCCACGCGAGCGCGCATCCATGCGGCGGGCCTGGAAATCGCCGCACACCGAGCAGCTCGAGATCTCGCGGAACATGCCGCCGTCGCCCTGCCCGGGCATCCAGACTTCGATGTCATAGGTTTTTTGCGACGAGAAACCCATATCTCCTGCGCACAGCGTCATCACGCGGTAATGCAGGTCGAGCTTCTGCAACACCTGTTCGGCGCAGGACAGCATCCGCTCCAGCTCGTCCTTGCTCACCTCCGGCGTCGTGATCGAGACCAGCTCGACCTTGGTGAACTGGTGTTGGCGTATCATGCCGCGGGTGTCGCGCCCGGCCGCGCCTGCTTCGGCGCGGAAACACGGCGTCAACGCCGTGAGCCGCATCGGCAGCTGCTTCTCGTCGAGAATGGATTCGCGAACGAGATTGGTGAGGGCAACCTCGGCGGTCGGGATGAGGCCGAGGCGCTCGGTCATCAGCCGCTCAGAGTCCGGCGCGGCCAGGAGCTCGCCCTTGATCGCCCAGAACTGATCGTCCTCGAATTTCGGCAATTGCCCGGTGCCGAACATCACCTCGTTGCGCACCAGCAGCGGCGGGTTGATCTCGGTGTAGCCGTGCTCGTTGGTATGCAGGTCGAGCATGAATTGGCCGAGCGCGCGCTCCAGCCTCGCCAACCCCTTTTTCAGCACGACGAAGCGCGCGCCGGAAAGTTTTGCCGCCGCCTCGAAATCCATGTAGCCGAGCGCGGTGCCGAGATCGTCATGCAGCTGCGGCGCGAAGCCGTAGTTGCGCTTGTTGCCGAACACATGGCGCTGAACGTTGCCGTGCTCGTCGACACCATCGGGCACTTCATCGAATGGAATGTTCGGGATCGCGGACAGCTCCATTGTCAGCAACTCGTCGGCAGCCTTCGCGGCCGCCTCGAGCTCCGGCATCGTTGTCTTCAGCTCGGCGACCTCCGCCATCAGCCTGGCCGCGCGCGTCTCGTTCTTGGCCTTCTTAGCATCGCCGATCTCCTTGGAGGCCGCATTGCGCCGCGCCTGCGCCTGCTCCGAGGCCAGGATCGCCGCCCGCCGCTTCTCGTCGATCGCGAGCAGCGACGCCGACAACGGCTTCAGGCCACGCCGGGCGAGGCCGGCGTCGAAGGCTTGCGGATTGTCGCGGATCGATTTGATGTCGTGCATGGCTGTGGTCCTGGGGCCGCGCGTAAACAGTCAACGTGAATGTTGACGATTTACATGTGCGCGTCTCCTAGCATGGCTATCATCATCCGCGAAGGCGGATGATCCAGTATTCCAGAGAGGTCAATGATTATCCGAGAGGCCGCGGCGTACTGGATTCCCCGCCTTCGCGGGGAATGACACCTCGTCCCTACTCCGCCGGATTAGCCGGGGTCGATACGTCAGTGCCGGTGGCCGCCTTTGAAGCTGCCGCCTTCTTCTCCACAATGCTCACCGCGATGATCGAGCCCTCGTAGAGCGCGAGCAAGGGGATCGCGAGCGAGCACTGGCTGAGCACGTCGGGGGGCGTCAGCACGGCCGCGATGACGAAGGCGATGACGATGAAATAGCGGCGCTTCTCGCGCAGCATTTTTGCCGAGACGATGCCGATCCGGCCCAAGAGCGTCAGGATCACCGGGAGCTGGAAAGCGATGCCGAAGGCAAAGATCAGCGACATCATCAGCGACAGATATTCGCCGACCTTGGGCAGCAGCTGGATCTGCGCGGTCTCGTCGCTGCCGGCCTGCTGCATGCCGAGCGAGAAGCGGACCAGCATCGGCAGCACGACGAAATAGACCAGGGCCGCGCCCAGCACGAAGAAGAACGGGGTCGCGACCAGATACGGCAGGAAGGCATTCTTCTCGTGCTTGTACAGACCAGGCGCGACGAATTTGTAGATCTGGGTCGCGACGATCGGGAACGAGATGAAGCCGGCGCCGAACAGTGCAAGCTTGAGCTGGGTGATGAAATATTCCAGCAGCGCCGTGTAGATGAATTTGGAGTTCTCGGGACCCGCGACCCACACGAACGGCCAGACCAGCACGTTGTAGATCTGCTTGGCGAAGAAGAAGCACAAGATGAAGGCCACGCCGAAGCCGAGCAGCGCCTTGATCAGCCGCGACCGCAGCTCGATCAGATGGTCCATCAATGGGGCTTTGCTGGCCTCGATATCGGCGTCGCTCATGACGCTTTGGCGTCCTTGATCGCTTCGGATGGTGCGGTGTCCTGTGCGACCTGCGCCTGCTCAACCTCACGGGTGATGGCGAGCGGCTCGTTCACGGCCGCATGCGCTTCGGCCTCCACGAAGGTCTCCGGCCTCGGCGCTTCCGGAGTGGTCGGGGTGAGCGACGCGTCACTTGACGTCGTCGACGCGTCACTTGACGTCGTCGGCGCTTCAATCGAAATCGCCGGCGGTTCGACCGCCGTGGTGGTCGTCTCGGCCGGCTTGTCCAGGGCATCGACGCGGAGTGCGTCGCTGACGTCCTTCTGCAGCGAGGTCATCAGATTGTTGCCGGCAAAACCGGAAGCCGCTTCCTTGACCTCATCGAAGCTCTTCTTGAGGTCGGCCATTTCGGCCTCGCGCATCGCTTCCTGGAATTGGCCCTGGAATTCGGCGGCCATCTTGCGGGCCTTGCCCATCCACTGCCCGACCATGCGCAGCACGCCCGGCAGCTCTTTCGGGCCGATGGCCACCAGGGCCACGACCCCGATCAGGACCAGTTCACTCCACCCGATGTCGAACATGAGGTCTTCCGTTCACGCCAGCCGCGACCGGCCCAATCCCTTGCGCGCAGGATCGGGCGCTACCTGCGTCTCGCGTGCTCTCTGGCTCAGACGGCCTTGCTGCCGACGTCGGACCGTGCCGCGGTCGGCGCGGCAGTGTGCTCGAGGGACTTGGCCGGCTCGGGCTTGTCGGCGACCTTGTCGTCGTCCTGCATGCCCTTCTTGAACGCCTTGATGCCCTGCGCCACGTCGCCCATCAGATCCGAAATCTTGCCGCGGCCGAACAGAAGCAGGACCACTGCGATCACCAGGATCCAGTGCCAAATGCTAAGTGAACCCATCCTGCAATCCTCCAAACGCGTATGGCCGGGGACCGGCCGATCTTCACAGAAACCTAGGCTTGGCAGGTGTCAAAAACAAGGACCAAGGCAGCGCCAATTCGCTGTTGGCGCTACGTAATCTTGCTAGTGTTAACTGGTCGCAGGGGGCCGGTAAAAGAGCTGGGACGTCAGTCCGCGCTGCCGCCCTCACCACCCTCTTCCGGCGGCGTTTCGGGCTCGACCGCAGGCGCCAGCGCCAGATCGAGGTCCTCGCCCGGTTCCAGCGGATCCTCGTCCTCACGCAGTTGCGGGTCGTCCGACGGCGTCGGCACGCTGAATCCGGTCGGCAGACGCGAATCCAGCAGGCCCGTGCCCTTCAACTCCTCCAAGCCCGGCAGATCGCCGAGCTGTTCCAGAGTGAACTGCGACAGGAAGTCCTCGGTGGTTCCGAAGGTCAAGGGACGCCCCGGTGTCTTGCGACGGCCGCGCGGCTTGATCCAGCCGGTTTCCAGCAGCACGTCCAGTGTGCCCTTCGAGGTGACGACGCCGCGGATCTCCTCGATCTCGGCGCGCGTCACGGGCTGGTGATAGGCGATGATCGCGAGCACCTCGATCGCGGCGCGCGACAGGCGGCGGGTCTCGGTGCTCTCACGGGTCATCAGCCAGGCGAGATCGCCCGCGGTGCGGAAGGTCCATTTGTTGGCGACCCGCACGAGGTTCACGCCGCGCAAGGAATAGTCGGCCTGCAACTGCTCGAGCGCGGCCTTCACGTCCACGCCCTCGGGCATGCGCTTGGCCAGCGTCGCAGTGTCCAACGGTTCATTCGAAGCAAACAGCAGCGCTTCCAGCAGCCGCAATTCTTCGGGACGTGCCTGGGACTCGTTCTCCATCGGCTCGGCCTCATCTACCCGCATTTCAGCCAGGCTTGCCATGGCAGATTCTCCTTGTTGCACTTAAGCGACCGGCGCATCGGGCGCAGGAGCTGCGTCCACGATCGGCTGAGGGCGCCCCTTCCGGAAATAGATGGGCGAAAACGCCTCTTTCTGGTTCAGCTCGAGCTGACCTTCACGCACCAGTTCGAGCGCAGCCGCAAAACTCGAAGCCAGCACCGTCGCGCGCTGCGTCGGATCGGCAACGTGCCGGAGCAAATAGTCGTCGAGAACGCCCCAGTCGTCCTGTTCGCTGATGCTGCCGACCAGCCGCTCCAGCGTGGCGCGCGCCTCGGCGAGCGACCACACCGTGCGCTTGGCCAGATGCACGCTCGCCAGCACGCGCGACTGGCGCTGCGAGGCATAGGCGGTGAGCAGGTCATAGAGCGTCGCGGTGTATTTCGGATGCTTGATCTCGGCGATCTGCTCGGGCTCACCGCGCGGGAAGATGTCGCGCAGCAATTGTTGCCTATTCATCAGCCGGTTGGCGGCTTCGCGAATGGCTTCCAGCCGGCGCAGGCGGTTGGCGAGCGCCGTCGCCATCTGCTCCGCGCTCGGGCCGTCCGCACTCGGCGGCTCCGGCAGCAGCAGGCGCGATTTCAGGAAGGCGAGCCAGGCCGCCATCACGAGATAATCGGCGGCAAGCTCGAGCCGGATCTTTCGCGCGGCTTCGATGAAGTGGAGATACTGGTCGGCGAGCGCCAGGATCGAGATCTTGGCGAGATCGACCTTCTGCTGCCGCGCCAGTGCGAGCAGCAGGTCGAGCGGCCCCTCATAGCCCTCGACGTCCACCACCAACGCCGGCTCACCCTCGGCGAGTTCTGCGGGCCGCCCGGTTTCAAACGATAGGATTTCTGCGGTCATGCCGATGCCGTGTTTGCCCGTGCGATCAATGCGTCCAGTTCGGCGCGTGCGGCCGCGCGGTCGAGCGGCTGCGGTGCTTTACGCGCCGCGAGCGCGGCGTTTGCCCGCTCCAGCGCCCTGCCCGCCAATTCAGGTGTCTGGCCGGCGACCTCGCGCATCTCCTCGATGTTGCCGTTGCAATGCAGGGCCACGTCGCAGCCGGCCGCGAAGATGGCGCGGGTCCGTTCGGCGATATTCCCCGACAGCGCGTTCATCGACACGTCATCACTCATTAACAAACCCTGGAACCCGATCACGCCGCGAATCACTTCAGCGATCATTGTCGCAGATGTCGTCGCCGGATGGGCGGGGTCGACCGCGCTAAACACAACATGTGCAGTCATGGCCATCGGCAAATCCGCCAGCGGCTTGAATGCCGCGAAGTCGGTCCGTTCCAGTTCGTCCCTGGATGTATCGACCGTCGGCAGCTTGAAATGAGTATCGGCGGTGGCTCGCCCATGGCCGGGAATGTGCTTGAGGACCGGCAGCACGCCTCCCTGTTCCAGGCCCTCGGTGACGGCCCGGGCAATCGCCGCGACCTTGCCCGGCTCAGTGCCATAGGCTCGATTTCCGATGACTGCATCGGCGCCGGCCACGGGAACGTCGGCCAGGGGCAAACAATCCACGGTGATGCCGAGATCGGCGAGATCGGCCGCGATCAGCCGGGCGCTGAGGCGCGCCGCGGTCAGCCCGAACGCCGAATCAATGTCGTAGAGGCCTGCGAAAATGGCGCCCGGCGGATAGACCGGCCAATGCGGCGGTCCCAGCCGTTGCACCCGTCCGCCCTCCTGGTCGATCAGGACAGGGGCATCAGCAGAACCCGCAGCCGCTCGCAATTCCGCAACGAGTGCAGCAACTTGAGCCGGCGTCTCAATATTGCGCTTGAAGAGGATGAAGCCCCATGGGCGTTCGCTGCGGATAAACTCCCGCTCTACGGCGGTCAGTTCCGTTCCGGATACGCCCGTAATGAAGGCCCGCGTGCTCATAACGGCCGATTAACCCTGACCCGCGAGGGGGTCAAGGAAACGGCCGTTAATTCCTCTGGATGAGACACTGTGGTCCACCGGCAGCCTTCAGGCTGTTGCAGACCTGCGTCGCTTCCGCGGCCGAACCATAGGGCCCGGCGAAGGCGCGGTAGACGATACCCTTGCCCTTGTCAGTCAGATCGGTCCGCTTGATCACCGCCGAGCGCGATCCAAGGATGCTACCATACTTGCCCTGAAGCACCCGGTAAGATGCGGCGGCGCTGTCCTCGTTCTGCTGCGACGAGACCTGTACGATATAGCCGCCACTGCTGGCGGGCGCGAGTTGCGTCGGGTTGCTCGCAGCCATCCGCTGCGGCGGTTCGGCTGGCGGCGCTTGCGGCGCCAGCGACATCGGCTGGTTGGCACTGGCATTGGCCGAGGTCGGGGGCGTATGCGGGGCGATCGGCGCAGCTGGTGCCGTGAGCGTCTTCGGCGCAGTTGCCGTCCTGGCCGCAGCCGATTGCGGCGCCGCGCTATCGTTCTGATCGCCCTTCACGGCCACAGTCCTGATCGGGCGCGGCGAATTGTTCGGCAGCGTCCCGTTGCTCGGGTTCGGACCCGCACCCGACGGCGGAATACTGGACGGCGACACGCTCGCGACCGGAGGCGGGTTCGCGTTCTGGTTCAGCGGCGGGAACACCACACGGGGACCTCCCGCCTTGGCGTTGACGTCAACAGGCGCTTCCTCGCGCGGCACGATCTTCTCGGTGCCATCGCCGGTGACCATGCGGTCCGGCACTTTCGCCGAAGAATCCGACGGCGCCGGCACGACCTTGGTCGGCGTGTTGTCGGCCCTGATGATCGGCGGCTCGCCGCTGCGGGGCGAGCCCACATAGGTCTTGTAGGCGAAAGCAGCGCCGGTCCCGACCACGGCAAGCGTCAGGATCGCCGCGACCGTCATCATGCCGCCGCGCTGCTTTTTCGGCTCGTCGAGATCGGCCTCGGGATAGTCGCTCTGGAACGCGTAAGGATCGTCGGGATAGGCGGGGTCGCGCTGGTAGTCCTGCTCGCCCGCCTCCAGCCGTCCGTAGAGCGCATCGTCGTAGCGCGCTGGATCGGGCTGCTGATAGGCTTGCTCCTGGTAAGCCTGATCGGGCTGCTGGTAGGCCTGATCCTGGTAGGCCTGAGCTTGATAAGCCTGATCCTGGTGAGCGGGATCCTGATGGGCCTGCGGCTGATGAAAATCAGGCTCCGGCGCGGTCGGCTGGGCTGAATAGCGATGCAACGGATGAACCGGGCTTCCGGAAACGGGATACGCAGGCTCAGGGGCTGGCGCGGGCTGCACATTGGCGCGCCGCATCCATGAGGGTGGTCCGGGCGGCGGCGAGGCCTGCTCGGCATGGTCCTGCTGGTAATCGTCCTGCCGGTAGTCGTCGTCCTGATAGCTTTGGGCAGGCGCAGGCGCCGCTGGCGGGTGCGCGCCGGGCCGCCCCTGCGCTGCGAACGGATCGGTCTGCCCGATCAGGCGAGCGAGCTCGGCCAAGGGATCGCCGCTCTCGGCCCTCCCATGCTGATCACCACCGCGACCATAGTCATCGGAAGGAAACGGTCTGTCCTGATATCGTTCGGCCATCGTGATGATGCGTCCCTTCGGGAAAGCCGCACGCCCCCTCGACCAAGGCACGGCTTTCGACCCACAAGGCTTTCAACCAAGTCTAAGCGATCCGGCTTCTGCCGGTTACCCCCAACAATCCCCTTAAGTAGTTCGCCCCAAACTACCGCATCTCGTCCGGAGCATGGACGCCGAGGATGGCGAGGCCCGATGCCAGGACAGAGACGACGCCCTGGACCATGGCCAGCCGCGCCTTCGTTAGAAGTGCATCATTATTGATAATGAAGCGTAAATAGGGCAAATCGCGCCCCTTCGTCCAAAGTGCATGAAATTCGCTGGCTAAATCATAGAGATAGAAGGCAATTCGGTGCGGCTCGTGGGCGCTTGCGGCCGCTTCCAGCATGCGCGGAAAAATTGCGAGCCGCTTGAGAAGGTCGAGCTCAGCCGGGTCCGACAGCCGCTCTACCGCCGACTCGGCGAGCCATGCGATGCGCTTTTCCGTATCCTCGGGGAGTTCCGGGAACACCTCCGCGCGTGCGTTGCGGAAGATCGAGTGGCCACGGGCGTGACCGTACTGCACGTAGAACACCGGGTTGTCGCGCGACTGTTCCATGACCTTGGCGAGGTCGAAGTCGAGCACCGCATCGTTCTTGCGATAGAGCATCATGAAGCGGACGGCGTCCTGGCCGACCTCATCCACCACCTCACGCAAGGTGACGAAGTCCCCGCTCCGCTTCGACATTTTCACCGGCTCGCCGTTGCGCAGCAATTTCACGAGCTGGACGATCTTGACGTCGAGCGCCCCCTTGCCGGAGGTCGTCGCCTTCACCGCCGCCTGCATGCGCTTGATGTAGCCGCCGTGGTCGGCGCCCCAGACGTCGATCATCTCGGCAAAGCCGCGGTCGAACTTGTTCTTGTGGTAGGCGATGTCGGAGGCGAAGTAGGTGTAAGAATTGTCTGACTTGATCAGCGGACGATCGACGTCGTCGCCATAGGCCGTCGCCTTGAACAGCAGCTGCTCGCGATCTTCCCAATCCTCGGCCGGAGCGCCCTTAGGCCGCGGCAGGCGGCCCTGATAGATGTCGCCCTTGGCGCGCAGGAAATCGATCGTCTCGGCGACCTTGTTGTTGCCGGGGTCCAGCAGCGAGCGCTCCGAAAAGAACACGTCGTGGCGGATGTTCAGCGCGCCGAGATCGCCCTTGATCTCGTCCATCATCATTGCGATCGCCTTGGCGCGCACCGTCGGCAGCCATGCGGCCTCGCTCATTGCGAGGAGCTTGTCGCCATGCTCCTTCACCAGCGCTTGCCCGACGGGCTTCAGATAGTCGCCGGGATAAAGGCCTTCCGGTATCGCGCCGATGTCCTCGTCGAGCGCTTCGCGATACCGGAGGAACGCCGAGCGGGCGAGCACGTCGACCTGCGCGCCGGCGTCGTTGATGTAATATTCGCGCGTGACGTCACGGCCTGCGAACTCGAGCAGGCTCGCCAGCGCGTCGCCGAACACGGCGCCGCGGCAATGGCCGACATGCATCGGCCCGGTCGGGTTGGCCGAGACGTATTCGACGTTGACCTTTGAGCCGCCGCGGGCGCGGCCGTAATCGGCGCCCTCGCGCAGCACCGTACGCAGCGCTTCCGCCCAGGCAGCCGGCTTCAGCGTCAAGTTGATGAAGCCTGGGCCGGCGACGTCCACCTTGGCGATCAGGGTATCCGCGCGCAGGCGCTCGGCGATCTGCTCGGCGAAATCGCGCGGCTTTGCCTTTGCCTCTTTCGCAAGCACCATGGCGGCGTTGGTCGCCATGTCGCCATGGGTGGCGTCGCGCGGCGGCTCGACAACCACGCGCGAGAAATCGATACCCTCGGGCCAGTTGGCTTCCGTCGCGAGCGCGCGGCAGACCGCGTGCACGCGTGCGAGCACGTCGGCGAACAGGTGCAGTGCTGAGGATGTGTCGGGCATGGGCGCCGCCTAACGCAAATCCGGGGTCGAGTCAAAGAGCCGCTGGTGCTCGGTCAGAGCGAAACGGTCGGTCATTCCAGCAATGAAATTGCCGATCCGCCGGGCCCGGTCGCCTTCATTGTCCGCCTCCGCCCCGACCAGCCATTCCGGCGGCAGCTCGCCGGGCGATTTGAGGTATTTGGCGAACAGGTCGAACAGGATCTGTTCCGCCTCGCCCATCACCCGCATGACCCGCTTGTGGCGGTACATGTGCTGATAGAGAAAGCGCTTGATGGCGGCCTCCTCCTCGGCGACCGCGGCGGGGAACGCGATCAGCGCCCGGCTCTGCCGGCGCACGTCCTGGGCGGATTGCGGTTTGACGGCGGCAAGGTTCTTCTGCGCCTCGGCGAATACCGCGCCGATCAGATGCGAGATCAGCTCGCGCACCAGTTCGGCGCCGCGCCTGACGTCTTCGAGGTCGGGGTAATGCGCGGAGGTCTCGCCGATGATCTCCGCGGTCAACGGCATCACCTTGAGGTCGTCGAGGTGAAACAGGCCGGCGCGCAGGCCGTCGTCGATGTCGTGGGCATCATAGGCGATGTCGTCGGCAATCGCGGCGACCTGTGCTTCGAGCGAGGCGAAGCTCCACAATTCGAGATCGTAGATCTTGATGTAGTCGGCGATGCCGACGGGAATGCCGTGCTCGCGATAATGCCCGACCGGCGCGCCGCTGCGATCGGTCAGGGGACCGTTGTGCTTGACGATGCCCTCCAGCGCCTCCCAGGTCAGGTTGAGCCCGTCGAAATCAGGATAGCGGTGCTCCAGCGCCGCAACGACGCGCAAGGTCTGGGCGTTGTGGTCGAAGCCGCCAAACTCCTTCAGGCAGGCGTCCAGTGCCCGCTCGCCCGCATGCCCGAAGGGCGGATGGCCGAGGTCGTGGGCGAGCGCGAGGGTTTCCGTGAGATCCTCGTCCAGTCCGAGCTGCCGGGCCAGCGCGCGGGCGATCTGCGCCACCTCCAGCGAATGGGTCAGCCGGGTGCGGTAGTGGTCGCCCTCGTGGAACACGAACACCTGGGTCTTGTACTTCAGCCGACGGAACGCGGTGGAATGGATCACCCGGTCGCAATCCCGCCGGAACGGGCTGCGGGTCTGGCTCGGCGGTTCCGCAACCAACCGGCCGCGGCTGCGCTCGGGATCGCAGGCATAGGGCGCGTGGGGGGCAGCCATTCCGACGGACACGGCGAATTTAGTCTCTATCCATTTGATTCTGCGTATGGTGGTACTTAACTATGCCGCACCCGGGATACCAAATGAATTGGGCAAGTAACCTTCAAGTGCCCCTTCCTTCAGGTGCCCTTGGTGTGACCGCGGGACTATCGGAGACGAACGATGACGACTGACGTGACCATCAGTGACAAGGCCGCACGCCGGATTGGGGAGATCCTCAAGGGCGAAGGGTCTGGCGCGATGCTGCGGATCTCGGTCGAGGGGGGCGGCTGCTCCGGCTTCCAGTACAAGTTCGACATTGACCGTGCCCGCACCGACGACGATCTCGTGATCGAGCAGGACAATGCGGTGGTGCTGGTCGATTCCGCCTCGCAGCCGTTCCTGGCGGGCTCGCAGGTCGATTTCGTCGACGATCTGATCGGCGCCTCGTTCCGCGTCAACAATCCGAACGCCACCGCGTCCTGCGGCTGCGGGACCAGCTTCTCGATCTGACGTCGCCGGCTATGCGCCGGTGATCTGCCTTTCCTCGTCCGTCCAGTCCACCTCGACCGGCATCTGCTCCGGCTGAAGCGGTGCGTCCTCCGACACCAATTGACCGTCCAGCGCGCGCAGCAGTGCCGCGACCAGCGCGGGCTTGCGCAACGGTTTTGCCAGGAAGTCGGACATGCCCGCCTCGCGGCATATCTTGACGTCTTCGGCGAAGGCGTTGGCGGTCAGCGCGACGATCGGCAGGGTTTCGAAGCGTCCGCCCTGTGCGCGGATCGCACGCGTCGCAGCAAGGCCGTCCATCTCGGGCATGCGCACGTCCATCAGCACGACATCATAGTTGCTCTCGGCAACCGTCTCGACGGCCTCGACGCCGTCGGCCACGACGCGCAGCTCGACGTCGAAGGCGCCGAGCATCTTGCTGACGACCATGCGGTTGACGGCATCGTCCTCCGCGACCAGCACCTTCAACGGCCGGTCGAGTTCGGCGATACGCGCCTTCAGATCGTCGGCTTCGTCGCGGTCTGAATTGTGGTCGGATGCCTGCGCCTGGCTCCAGGGCAGCACCAGCGTGAAGCGGAAGGTCGAGCCCTCACCCGGCGTCGAGGTGACGCCGATGGTGCCGCCCATCTGCTCGATGATGCGCCGGGAGATCGCCAGGCCCAGCCCGGTGCCGCCGAAGCGGCGGCTGATCGAGGCATCGGCCTGCGCAAAGTCAGAGAAGAGCTGGCCGAGCTTTTCGGGGGCGATGCCGATGCCGCTGTCGGTCACGCTCCATTCGACAGTAGCGAGCAGATCGCGGCGCGCCTGACAGACTGCTGCGATCGTGACTTCGCCTTGGTCGGTGAATTTCACCGCGTTGGAAGCGAGGTTGAGCAGCACCTGCCTGATGCGCGCGACGTCGCCGCGCAACGTCGGCGGCAGGTTCGGATCAAGCTCGACCTTGACCGTGAGCCCCTTGCTCTTGGCGCTCGCGCGCACGACGGTCGCGACTGTCTCGACCAGCGCCTGCGGCGCGAAGTCGATCGCCTCGAACGCGAAGCGTCCGGCCTCGAGCTTGGAGAGATCGAGGATGTCGTTGAGGATGCGCTGGAGATTATCGCCGGATTCGCGGATCGACGTGACGGCCTCGTGCTGCTCCGGATCGAGCTTCGTCTCCAGCAACATGCTGGCGAGCCCGAGCACGCCGTTCATGGGCGTGCGGATCTCGTGGCTCATCACCGCCAGGAAATCCGATTTGGCGCGGCTCTCGGCCTCGGCCTTTTCCGCGCGCCAGCGCTCGGTCACGTCGCGGCCGAAGCCGCGATAGCCGAGGAATTGGCCGTCGCGGTCGTAGGCTGGATTCGCAGTGAGCGACCACAGCCGCGCCTCGCCGCCGGCAACGACCTTGAGGTTCATCTCGTGCAGCGGTTCGGCGTGCTCCATCAGCCCGACGACGTTGTAGGCCGCGCTTTTGTCCTCGGGGCACAGCATGTCGAGCACGTCGGCGAAATGCGAGCCCTTCAGCAGCTGCAGCGGCAGCTGCGCGACGGCGGCGAAGCGCTCGGGCACGTCGACCAGATGCCCTTCGGCATCGGTCTGCCACAGCCAGTCGCTGGCGTTCTCCTGAAAATCCTTCAGCAGCAGCGAAATGATCTCGGTCTGGCGCTCGAGCTCGAGCTGGGCCTTGAGATTGCCGAGGAACAGATTGCCTTGCGAGACGATGTTGCGCGCCATGAAGAACGCGAACAGCAGCAGGAACACCGCGGTCACGAGGTAAGGCCCGGTGCCGCACAACAGCAGTGCGCCGGCGCAGGCGATCGTTGTCGTCGCGAGATAGACGAGGCCGGCGCGCGGGAAGGTCGAGAGCGTGAAGGCGCCGCCGGACATCATGCCGACCATCAGGCAGGCCAGGACGAGCTGGCTGGTCGGCTCGATGCGGCTGAACAGGGCGAGCGGCAGCGTGCCCCAGATCACGGCCAGGAAAAATGCCTGCCGCAGCATCTGCCGCGCGGCGCGCGCGGTAGCCTCTTGCGGCGGGTTCCGATGCGAACGCCGCCACGCGCGCACCGCGAGCGAGGCGGTGGCGGCGAGGGTCATGCCCCAGATTGCGAGGAAATCGTTCCAGCCCCGGCCCCAGAACAGGACCAGCACGACCGCAACATTGAGCATGGTGACGGCCATCGTCATCGGGATCAGCCGGGTCACCGCGTCGATCTGCTTGGCGCGGATGCGGCGCAGCTCGCGCTCGCTGAGATCGGCAGTCAGGCCGTCCTCGATCTCGAAGCCGCCAAGCCAGTACAGGAACGCGCCGATCAGGCCGTCGCGCGGCTCGGTTCGCTTCATGGATTTGTCCGGCCATCCCATTCGAAAAACCTTTTCAGTATCAATGGCCCAGGGCCGGCTTAAGCCGGGTTAATTTTGTGGGAGATTTTTGCGGGCGCCTTGACGGGCGCGTTTGCAGTTTGTTCTAACCATGGCCCCTGCCCGGAGCCCGCCGACATGCCCATCAGAATTGCCACCTGGAACGTGAACTCGGTCCGGCAGAGGATCGATCTCCTCCTGACCTGGCTGAAGGAGTGCCAGCCGGACATCGTCTGCCTCCAGGAGATCAAATGCGTCGACGAGGCCTTCCCGCGGCTGGAGATCGAGGCGCTCGGCTACAACGTGGTCACCCATGGGCAGAAGACGTTTAACGGTGTCGCCCTGCTCTCGAAGCTCCGGTTCGACGAGACCAAGTCGGGGCTGACCGGCGACGACGAGGATGCGCACGCTCGCTTCCTCGAAGGCGTGGTCACTCTGAAGCGTGGGGTGCTGCGCGTCGCCTGCCTCTATCTGCCCAATGGCAATCCGGTCGGGACCGAGAAATATCCCTACAAGCTCAAATGGATGTCGCGGCTTCTTGAGTATTCGAAGGAGCGCCTCAAGTCCGAGGAGCCACTGGTCCTCGCAGGCGACTTCAACGTCATCCCGCATGCCCGCGACGTCCATAACCCCGCCGCCTGGACCGAGGACGCCCTGTTCAAGCCTGAGACGCGGGAGAGTTTTCAGTCCCTGCTCGGCCTCGGCCTGACCGATGCGCTGCGGGCGGTTACTGACGAGCCCGGGCTCTACACCTTCTGGGACTACCAGGCCGGCGCCTGGCAGAAGAATCACGGCCTGCGGATCGACCATCTGCTGCTGTCGCCACAGGCCGGCGACCGGCTCGTCAATGTCGGCATCGACAGCTATGTGCGCAGCTGGGAGAAGCCGTCGGACCACGTGCCGGTGTGGGCGGATCTGGACCTCGAGGCGGCGTGAGGCCGCCTCAACCAATCACTCCCGGCGGCCCTGCACCCACTGCTCCAGCATTTGCAGGCACATGGCGCGGTCGTCGTCGGACGATTTTGCGAAGGCGCGGTTGTAGTTTTCCTTGATCCAGGTCTCGTCGCTACCTGCGCTGTCACGCGCCAGCGTCAGCCACATCAGGCCCCGCGCGGCCTGCCGCGGCAGGCGGTCGCCGTTGAACAGCATCTGACCGAGCAGCGCCTGGGCCTCGTGCTGGCCCTTCTGCGCGGCGAGCCCAAGCCAGCGCGCGCCGTAGCGGAAATCCTCGCGCGAGGCGTCCGGTGTCTTCAGGTACAGGCGGGCGAGGTCGTATTGCGCATCCGCGTTGCCGAAATAGGACGCGGCATAGGAGAACATCTCCCGCGCGCGCTCCTGGTCCGGCTTGACCTTCGAATTCGGGATGCCGCTCAGATAATAGCGACCGAGCGCGACAAAGGCGTTGGCGACGATCTGCGCCTGCGGCGCCGAGGGGCTGTCCTCGGCATGTGCGTTGGCGATGCGGCTGAAATACTCGAACGCGCGCACATCGTCCTGAGCAACGCCGTCGCCATTGGCGTACATGCGGCCGAGCCTCCACTGCGCGATGGGGTGGCCACCCTCGGCGGCATATTGCAGGGCGCTGAGCGAGCTTTCCTGGGTCGCGACCGCCGGCGGCACATTGCGCACCTTGCCCGCTGCGCCCGGCAAGGTCGTCACCACCGGGATGGTCGCATCCTTCGGGCTGACGGGCGCGCCGTCGAAGGCGAGCGCCGGCGCGCCTAGCGCGGTAGCCCCAAACACAAACGCAACTATGATACGCCTAGATGTCCGCATAGCACTGTTTCTCGTGCGCGCCGCCCGGATGGGTCACTGCCCCCCCGACCGCCGGTCCAACCTGCTGAGCATATTTCCAGAGCGCGCCCGTCGTGTGGTTAGTCGCGCGAGCGCTCCATTTGGTCTTGCGCTGGGCAAGCTCCTGGTCGCTCAATTTTACGTCAAGTGTCCCGGCGACCGCGTCGATCTCGATGATGTCGCCGTCCTCGAGCAGCCCGATCGGGCCGCCGATGGCGGCTTCAGGCCCGACATGGCCGATGCAGAAGCCGCGGGTGGCGCCGGAAAAGCGGCCGTCGGTGATGAGCGCGATCTTGCCGCCCATGCCCTGGCCGGTCAGCGCCGCGGTGGTCTGGAGCATTTCCCGCATGCCGGGACCGCCCTTCGGTCCCTCGTAGCGGATCACGATGACTTCGCCTTCGCGGTAGGTACGCTTCTGGACCGCCTCGAAAGCATCCTCCTCACGGTCGAAGCACCTGGCCGGACCGGTAAACCTGAGGTTGGACATTCCCGCGACTTTCACGATCGCACCTTCTGGCGCCAAATTGCCCTTCAGACCGACCACACCGCCGGTGACGGTGATGGGCTTGTCTGCCGGGTGCACCACGTCCTGGTGCGGATTCCATTTCACGCTTTTGAGATTTTCGGCGATCGTTCGACCGGTAACCGTAATGCAGTCACCGTGGAGAAATCCGTTGTCGAGCAGCGTCTTCATCAGAAGCGGTATGCCACCTACTTCAAACATGTCTTTGGCGACATAACGGCCGCCCGGCTTCAAATCAGCGACATATGGTGTCTTTTTGAAGATTTCGGCGACGTCGAACAGGTCAAACTTGATGCCGCACTCGTGCGCGATCGCCGGCAGGTGCAATGCAGCATTGGTCGAGCCACCGGACGCGGCGACCACGGCGGCCGCATTCTCCAGCGCCTTGCGGGTGACGATATCGCGCGGCCGGATGTTTTGAGCGATCAAGGCCATGACCTGCTCGCCCGCGGTCATGCAGAAGGCGTCGCGAATTTCATACGGTGCCGGAGCACCGGCCGAGTACGGCAGTGCCAAGCCGATCGCCTCGGAGACGGTCGCCATCGTGTTGGCGGTGAACTGCGCGCCGCAGGCACCCGCCGAGGGGCACGCCACGCGCTCGATCTCGTCGAGATCCTCGTCCGACATCGCTCCGACCGAGTGCTTGCCGACGGCTTCGAACATGTCCTGCACGGTGACCTGCTGGCCCCGGAAATTGCCGGGCAGGATCGAGCCGCCGTAGATGAAGATCGAGGGCACGTTGAGGCGGACCATCGCCATCATCATGCCCGGCAGCGACTTGTCGCAGCCGGCGAGGCCAACGAGGGCATCATAGGCGTGGCCGCGGATCGTCAGCTCGACGGAATCGGCGATGCATTCGCGGGACGGCAGCGAGGAGCGCATGCCGTCATGGCCCATGGCGATGCCGTCGGTCACGGTGATGGTGCAGAACTCGCGCGGCGTGCCGCCGGCGGATGCGACGCCCTTCTTCACCGCCTGCGCCTGGCGCATCAGGGAGATGTTGCAGGGCGCGGCCTCATTCCAGCACGAGGCGACGCCGACGAACGGCTGGTGGATCTGCTCGGTGGTGAGACCCATGGCGTAGAGGTAGGAGCGATGGGGCGCGCGCGCAGGGCCTTCCGTCACGTGACGGCTCGGCAGCCTCTGCTTGATGTCGGTCTTTGCGTCCATAGCAAACCAGTTTCCCCGGCCAACCCTTTCAGACCCGAAAAATCAGAGCCAAGATTTGAATCGACCTTGGGATTTCCCGTCGCCTTTCAGGACCACCGCTGCCGCTAAAACATTAGAGCGATTTTATTCAAGTTCAGGTGTGGCCAAAAAGCGGCGTTGATGCGAACGGACAGAGATGAGGGTTAGATCCGGGATGAGTGTTGCATGGACGGCACAATCGTGACCCGAACGACACGGAAAAGCCTACAGTGATACCCTCGCTGGAAAGGCAAGCCACAACCTCAGATTTTGCGGCGGTGGCGCGCGCTCACTTCGGCAAGGTGACGGCGCGCAGTTCGGCTGAGTCGGCGCCTTCATGACCACTCACGTGTCCCGGAAGCGCTGCGCCGCATCCGGGGTAGGAAATCAGAATCTTTCCGCGGAGGGATTCTGGATTGCTTCCGCCTTCGCTAAAGCTTCGGCGGACAAGTCGCTGCGCTCGCGATGACGGAGCAAGGGGCATTGTCGGTGCTCACTCTCGTGTCCCGGACAAGCTGCAACGCCTCTTAGCGTCGCGGCGCGGAGCCGGGACCCAGAAGCCGCGAACTCTCTGCAGCATGGGCCCCGGCTCTGCAGCGCACCGCAAGGCGCTGCGCGGCGTCCGGGGCACGAGAGCGGAATTCAACGTCGCGTCCATTTCAACTTGCACACACCTTCGCATCCTCGCGACGGATTTCGCCCGAGCTTTGCTTGATCTCTCCACCCTCTTGTCCAAGAGGGTGCAGGGAAGGCCGGGTGCCGGCTACACCTGCGGTCCGCCGCGCGAAAATGTAGCGCAAAAGAACCGCACAGCAGCATACAGGTGTAGCCAATCACTCGGCCTTCCCTGCGCAGTGGCTTTACGGCTTATGCCGTGCTCTCCCGGGAGCCGAGTTCCTGTTGGCCTCCCTCGCCTTCACGAAAGTCGCGACGCCGCGCCGGTTGACGCAAGTGCCGCATCCGCAAAGGCTTGACCGTAGCAACGACGGCCAGGACCACACGGTTTTGCCGTACGCACGGTTCGCTGTTCGCCACCGGTTTCGAGGACGTTGTGCACGTTGCCGCCGACCTGATGACGAGACGAACCTGACAGCGCCGCTCGTCGGCACGAAGTTTTGGGCTCACGGAGAGCAATCCGCCCTGCCCGCACTTTCGCACCCGACGCTGTCGCGTCCACCGCACGCCCGGCTCGCGAAACGTGACGACACAAGATCGCCCCTCTTGGGTGAGCCGGGATGGGCGACACATACGCCAATTCCGAATTTCGGTAAAGTGGAATATTTTGGATGCGCCGGCTTGACAGAGGGGCGAAACAGCAAGGTCCGATGGGACGCAAGCGTGATCCGGCAAGTGCCCGACGACGGGCGAGCGGCCCCGGATTGCGCTTTCGCTCCATCGGGCTACGAGACCCCGCCGAGCAGCTCAGCGCGCACCCTTGAGGGTGCAAGAGGTGCTGCAAGTGACCGTGTTGCCGTGGTCGCACGCCTTGCAGGCGGCAACGCACTGGTTCATGTCGCGGGAATTGTAGGAGGTGTAGTTCCGCATCGCGCAGACCGGGGTCGAGCCGGTGATGTCCTGCTCCTGATTGCAGGCAGCCGTCATGAGCGCAAGGATCATCACCGCAAGGAGCCGCATGGGATCGCCCTGTGAGACACGACAAAACAATGTTTACAAGGCGCGCTGCATCGCAGCGTGCCCCGGCATTCCCACAGCGGAGAAGCACAGCAAGCGTCCCCGCATCGACATGTAGGATGCGCGCCAAGTGTTAAGAACGGATTGCAGCCGGCGTCAGGCCGCAGCCTTGGTCGCGATCGCCTGACGCATATCCAACGCCAGCTGGCGATACTGCTCCGAAAGCTTCAGATAAAATTCCCGCTTGGTGCGGTCCGTGGCGAGCTTGGCGATCAACTCGCATTCCGCGGTGAGCGTCTCGAACCGCTCCAGCCTGTCCTCAAGTTCTGTCATCGGCGTATCCCCATCAAACGCCTCAAGGACATCAAACCTAGGCCCGGGAAATAGGTCACGGCGAACATCGTTATCGAGTAGAAACAATTTTTCCCGCGGCCGGCTATTTCTGCTGCAGCCGCCAGGCGCCGTTCCAGCCTTCGTCCGGCGGATTAACCTCGAACTGCGCCAGGCGGGCGAGCAGTGCGCGCGCGGGGCCATCGCCGGGGACGGCTTCGAGCGCCGCGTTGAAGGCGGCACGCGCCTCGTCGAAGCGCCGGGCGCGATAGGCGGCGAGGCCTTCGGCGTAGTGCGAACGCAGGCTCTCATGCGCGGCAGTGAGCGCGCCTGCGCGGCCCATCACCTCGAAGACCGATTGCGGCGCGCTCTGGCCGGCGACTGCAAGACGATCGACCTCGCGCAGCTCGAGATGCGAGCCGATCGCATCCGCCGTCGCCTGCGAGATCAGGATGCGGGTGCCATAGGTCTTGTTGACGGCCTCCAGGCGCGAGGCGAGGTTCACGGCATCGCCCATCACGGTGAAGCTCATCATCAGCTCGGAGCCGATGCTGCCGGTCAGGACTTCGCCGGTGGCGATGCCGATCCGCAAATCGCACAGCGCCGGCATGGCGCGGATACCCAGCAGATCCGGCAATTGCTTCTGCAGCGCGGGCACCTGGTCGGCCATGTCGATGGCGGCAAGGCCGGCGAGCAGCGCCGGCTCGTCCTCCTCGATGAAGGGCGGGCCCCAATAGGCCATGATGGCGTCGCCGATACATTTGTCGATGATGCCGCGGTTGCTCCTGATCGGGCCGGACATCAGCGTGAAATAGTGGTTCATCACCTTGACCAGGCCGCGCGGGGTCATGCCCTCGCTCATCGAGGTGAAGCCGCTCATGTCGCAGAACATGATGGTCATGACCCGGCGCTGGCCGTCGATGGCGACTTCCGGCCGGTCGATCAGGCCCTGCACCACCTTGGGATCGATGTAGCGGCCAAAGGTCTCGCGAATGCGCTCGTTGTGCCGCAACTGCTCGATCATGCGGTTGAAGGCGGCGGCGAGCTCGCCGATCTCGTCCTGGGTCGAGACAGTGATGGTCTTGTCGAACCGGCCCGCCTCGACCTCGCGGGTGCCAGCCAGCAACAGCCGCACCGGACGCGTGATGCCGCTACTGACCAGCAGCGCAAAAGCGAATCCGACGATCGCCGCGAGCAAGGTCACGATGCCCGAAATGATCATCGCCTGACGCTGACGACCGATCACCTGCGATGTGCTGGCAAATACCTGCTTCAGCATGTCGGCGCGGATCGCATCGATCTGCTGATTGAACTGATCGCGCAACAGATCGAGATGTTCCAGCGTGCCGCGCGCTTCCGTCATCTGTTTGCCATCGACCTGCTTAAGGAGTTTTGCGTGGTCCTCGTTCAGGTCACGGCGCAGCTCGGCGACGGCGGTCTCGATGCGGGTCTCGATCCGCGCCAGCGCGGCATTGTCGGAGGCCGTTCTGGGATCGTCGATAATCGCGTTGATGAGCTTGCGCGCGCTTTCGGCCTCCTCCTCGATCCTACGGTCGGTTTCCTCGAACTCGCGAAGGCGCGCCGCATAGGCCTCTTCGTCCGACGGCGACTGCATCTTGGTCATGACCATGCGCCGCAATGCCAGTGCCCGTTCCAGCGAGCGGATGTTGGCGCGTGCCAGATGGCCATAGGCCGGGATGTAGCGATCGGTCAGCTCGTTGAGCAGGACACCGACCTGGCCCGACATCACCATCGACAGGATCGAGGTGACCAGCATCAGGACGATCAATCCGAGGGCGATGCCGACGATCTTGCGCCGGATCGACTGGTTGAAAAGTGGCATGGGTACGGAGCAAAGGCTGAAAGGATGGCTTGAGGGAACTCAGTACACCGGATTTGACGGGGGAACACGCGCAATCTGGCCATTCGCGCCGCCGTGAGCTGTGCGCAACCCTCACGCGAACCCCGAGAAGGTTAAAAAAGCGGCCTTTTCCGGCGTTTCAGAAGTTCCCGCGTTCCCGATCCGTATTTTGCCGCATTGTTGAACGAGCGTGAGGAATGCGAAACGATGTGGTGGCATCGTTTTGGTGTCGTCCTTGATTCTCAAGCCGCATGTCGTCGCGGACCTTGGTTTGTAGTGGTTTCGCGGGGGGACCATCGAATGAACCAGTGCCTACGCTCGCTCGCGTGTGTCGTTGCCGTGGCCGCTTTGGCCTTCATTCCTAATGAGCTGGCAGCGAAGAGCAGTCACAAATCGTCCGCGCCGAAGAAGACGCATGAGGCGAAAGCCGGCAAGCAGCGCCATGCCTCCGCCGGCAAAGCGCGGCACGGCAAGCATGCCGAGGCCAAGCGCAAGTCCAAGAAGTCCGACGACGAGCCCTCGGACAAGCAGGCAGCCCCGCCGCTGACCGGCGATCTCGCCGCGTTGAAGGACGCCATCGACCTCGCGCGAAAGGGCAAGACGGACGATGCGAGCGCGGCGCGCGACCGCATCATTGACCCCGCCGGACAGAAACTCGCCGACTGGTTCATGCTGCGCCATTCCGAGAGCACCGCGAATTTCAAGCGCTACGCCGCCTTCCTGGCCGCCAATCCGGACTGGCCGAGCAGCGCCCTGCTCCGCCGCCGTGCCGAGGCCCGGCTGTGGCAGGAGAAGGCCGACGCGGCGACGGTGCACAAATTCACGATGGACCGGCCGACCAGCGCCAAGGGCAAGTTCGCGCTCGCCCGCGTGCTGGTGACGGAGGGCGACAGCGACAGGGCCGCACGTCTGGTGCGTGAGGCCTGGCGAACGGATGAATTGTCCGAGCGCAGCGAAGAGGATTCCTACGAAGCGTTCCGCGATCTCCTGACCGCTGAGGACCATCGCGCCCGCATGGACAAGCGTCTCGGCGCCAAGGACTACGCAGGAGCGCGGCGCGCCGCCAAGCGGCTCGGCGAGGATGCGCTCGCGATCGTCAAGGCCTGCGCCGCCGTCACCGGCAAGGTCACCAAGGCCAAGGACTATCTCGAGGACGTTCCGGCCGAGGCGCGCCGCGATCTCGGCTATGTGCTGTGCCGCGCGCAATGGCATCTCCAGAACGACCGCATCGACGACGCCGCCGAGGTGATCCTGGCCGCCGCGCCCGATACGATGGCGGCTCAGGACACCGACGCCTGGTGGCGCGAGCGCCGCCTGCTTGCGCGAAAGCTGCTCGACCAAGGCAAGTTCAAAACCGCCTATGACGTGGTGCGCTCGGCGGCCGTCCCCGCGATGGAAGTCTATCGCGTCGACTATCACTTCATGTGCGGCTGGATCGCGCTGCGCTATCTCGACGATCCCAGGGCGGCGATGATGCATTTCGCCGCGATCGACGAAGGTTCGGCCAATCCGATCGCGCTGTCGCGGGCCAACTATTGGCGCGGCCGCGCCGCCGAGGCGATGAACGCAACGGCCGATGCGCGCCTGAGCTATCAGACGGCGGCGCGCTATCCGACCGCCTATTACGGACAGCTCGCCCGCGCCAAACTCGGCCTTGACCGGATCGAGCTGCGCGCGCCCTCGCCCGTGCTGGCCGCGGCTGATACACCGCCCACGGACGAACGCGTGCGCGCCGCCGACATGCTCTACGGCGTCAATGAGCGCGACATGGTGTATTACTACGCCGAGGATTTCGCCAAGGAGAGCACCGACGTCGCGGCGCTCGAAGCGCTCGGCGAGCTCGCCGGCCGGCACAAAGACGCGCGGGTCATGCTGGAGGTCGGCAAATCAGCGCTGGCGCGCGGGCTTGCGCTCGACCACTACGCCTTCCCCACCATCGGCATTCCCGAGCACAAGCAGGTGGCGCCTGCGATCGAGACCAGCGTGATCTATTCGGTGGCGCGCACCGAAAGCTCGTTCGACCAGCGCGACAAGTCGGCGGCCAACGCAGTCGGGCTGATGCAGGTGACGCCGGAAGCCGGCCGCGATACCGCCAAGCGGTTCGGCGTGACCTATGACTGGGACAAGATGGTCTCCGATCCCGTCTACAACACGCAGATGGGGGCGGCCGAGCTCAGCGCACTTCTCTCGGAATACCGCGGCAACCAGATCATGACCTTCGCCGGCTACAATGCCGGCCGTGGCCGCGTGCGCGAATGGGTGCAGGCACGCGGTGATCCCCGCGACCCCAAGGTCGATCCGGTCGACTGGGTCGAGCGCATCCCGCTGTCGGAGACGCGCAACTACGTCCAGCGCGTGATTGAAAACGTGCTGGTCTATCGCGCCCGGTTCGAGGGCAGCGGCATGGTCGCCGGCAAGAGCGATCAGCGCGTGGTGACCAAGGATGCGGCGGCCGTGGCGACGCCGGTGGGATTTACGGGAACGGAGTGAAATCCGTTTGCATCCGCTCTATCCCCTCATCCTGAGGAGCCTGCGAAGCAGGCGTCTCGAAGGGTGAAGGCCCCGCTCTCGGTTGCGGCGCATCCTTCGAGACGGCCGCGATGCCTCCTCAGGATGAGGTCTGTGGGTGTTGCGCTCGGAACGCAGACACCGCCCCTCAATCCACCTTGATGTTCGCGGCCTTGATGATCGGCCACCATTTCGCGATCTCGGCTTTCTGACGCGCGCCAAGCGCTTCGGGCGTGAGCTGATCCTGCGGCGTCATCTCCAGGCCCTGACTTTCCAGCTGCTTCTTCACGGCGGGATCGTTCAGCGCTTCCACGGCTGCGGCATTGAGCTTGGTGACGATTGCCTTCGGCGTACCCTTCGGCACCCACAGGCCGGACCACAGCGTCATGCTAAAACCCTTCAGCCCGGCCTCCGCCGTGGTCGGGATGTCGGGTGCCGACGACAGGCGCTTGTCATCGGTGATGGCGTAGGCGCGAATGGTGCCGGCGCGGACCTGGTTGATGGAGTTGGAGGTCTGATCGACGATGACGTCGATCTGGCCGGCGATGAGATCGTTCAGGGCGGGCGCGGTGCCGCGATACGGCACGTATTGCAGCTTGATACCGGAGACGCTCTCGAAATAGACCCCGGCGATGTGACTGCCGGACCCCGCGCCGGCCGTGCCCGCGGTTGCCGGCGACGGCCGCGACTTCAGCCATTCAATCAGCTCTTTCAGCGAGGTCGCGGGCACCGCGTTCTTGCTGACGACGATCATCGGGTTGCTCGGCAGCAGCACCACGGGTTCGAGGTCAGTGACGAGATCGTAGTTGAGCTTGTAGACGGCGCCGTTGGCGACGTGGGTGCCGAGATGGCCGAAGGAGATCGTGTAGCCGTCCGGCGGCGATTGCACGGCGCGGCCGACGCCGATCGACCCGCCGGCGCCGGTGACGTTCTCGATCACCAGGGCCTGGCCGAGCGAAGTTCGCATCCGCTCGGCAAGCACCCGTGCCATCGCATCCGACGGCCCGCCGGCGGCGAAGGGAACGATGATGGTGATGGGACGTGAAGGATAATCGTCGGCGCGCGCGGCGCCTCCAACAGCGAGAATAGCAACCAGCGCAGCCCAAGCGGCCTTCATTGTGTTCTCCCAGCGATGACATTGTTATTTTTTGTCTCTTCCCGCGTACGGGAAGAGGGATCGTTCGCAAAGAGACGAAATGACGCGCTAGAACTGCGAATAGTCGATCGGCTTGTGGCGATCGAGCGTGCGGTCGACCTTCGGCAGCGGGTATTTCAGGCCGGTAGCGCAGTTGAACAGCATCACGCGGTCGGTCTTGCTGACACGGCCGTCGGCGAGGCTCTCCTTGTAGGCGGCGTAGGTCGCGGCGCCTTCGGGGCACAATAGCAGCCCCTCCTCGCGCGCGACCTCGTTCAGCGCCGACGAGATCTTGTCGTCGTCGACCGCGATCGCAAAACCCTTGCTCGCGCGCACCGCGCGCAGGATCAGGAAGTCGCCGATCGCCTGCGGCACGCGGATGCCCGAAGCGATGGTGTGAGCATCCTCCCAGCGCGTCGCATGCTCGGTACCGGCCTCGTAGGCGCGCACCATCGGCGCGCAGCCCGACGCCTGAACCGCGACCATGCGCGGGCGCTTGCTTCCGATGAAGCCGATCTTCTCGAGCTCGTCGAACGCCTTCCACATGCCGATCAGGCCGGTGCCGCCGCCGGTCGGGTAGAAGATCACGTCGGGCACGTCCCAGCCGAGCTGCTCGGCGAGCTCGAGGCCCATCGTCTTCTTGCCTTCGATGCGGTACGGCTCCTTCAGGGTCGAGGTGTCGAACCAGCCGACTTTCGCCTTGCCCTCGCCCACGATCTTGCCGCAATCGTCGATATAGCCGTTGACGCGGTAGACGGTCGCGCCCTGAAGCTCGATCTCGCTGACATTCACCTCCGGCGTATCGGCCGGGCAGAAGATCGTGGTCTTGATGCCGCAGGAGGTCGCATAGGCCGCGAGCGCCGCGCCGGCATTGCCGTTGGTCGGCATCGCCATGTGCTTGATGCCTAGCGCCTTACCCATCGACACTGCCATGACCAGCCCGCGCGCCTTGAACGAGCCGGTCGGCAGCCGCCCCTCGTCCTTGACGATGATCTCGCCGCCGCCGAGCTTGGTGCCAAGCTTGGGCAGCCGGATCAGCGGCGTCGTGACCTCGCCGAGCGAGACGATGTCCTTGCATTTGCGCACCGGCAGCAGCTCGCGGTAGCGCCACATGTCGGCGGGGCGCTGGGCGAGCGCGTCCTTGGTCAGCGCCTTCTTCACGCCCGCGAGGTCGTAACGCACGAGCAGCGGCTTGCCGGCCTTGGAGAGATTGTGGACCTGATCGGCGGCGTAATGATCGCCTTCCATCGCGCATTCGAGATGGGTGACGAAGCTCGGGCGCTCGATGGTGAGGTTGTCGTTGTCCTGCATGGGCTGGTTTCCTTCTTATTTTGCGAACGGTCTCTTTGGCGGCAGTCAGATATTCAACACCCTGCCATAGGCATCCAGCACGGCTTCCTTCATCATCTCCGACAGCGTCGGATGCGGGAATACCGTGTGCATCAGCTCTTCTTCCGTGGTCTCCAGATTCATGGCGACGACGTAGCCCTGGATCAGCTCGGTGACCTCGGCACCGACCATATGGGCGCCGAGGAGCTGGCCGGTCTTCTTGTCGAAGATCACCTTGACCAGGCCCTGGTCCTCGCCGAGCGCGATCGCCTTGCCGTTGCCGACGAAGGGGAAGCGGCCGACGCGGATCTCGCGGCCGTTCTCCTTGGCCTTGGCTTCGGTGAGACCGACGGAGGCGACCTGAGGCTGACAATAGGTGCAGCCCGGGATCAGGTTCTTGTCCATCGGATGCGGGTGCAGGCCCTTGATCGCCTCGACGCAGATCACGCCCTCATGCTCGGCCTTGTGCGCGAGCATCGGGGGACCCGCGACGTCGCCGATGGCATAGATGCCGGGGACGTTGGTATTGCCGTAACCGTCGATCACGATGACGCCGCGATCGGTTTTCACGCCGAGCTTTTCGAGGCCGAGATTCTCGATATTGCCGACGACGCCGACGGCCGAGATCACCCGCTCGAACTCGGTCGTGACAGGCTTGCCGTTGCCGTCGTCGATGGTGGCGACGACGCTGTCGGCCTTCTTCTCCAGCTTCGTGACCTTGGTCGAGGACATGATTTTGATGCCCTGCTTCTCGAAACGCTTGCGGGCAATGCCGGCGATCTCGGCGTCCTCGACCGGCAGGATCTGCGGCAGCACCTCGACCACGGTGACCTCGGAGCCCATGGTGTGGAAGAACGAGGCGAATTCGATTCCGATCGCGCCGGAGCCGACCACCAGCAGCGATTTCGGCATCCGCTCGGGCACCATCGCCTCGAAATAGGTCCAGATCAGCTTCTTGTCGGGCTCGAGCCCCGGCAGCACGCGCGGCCGCGCGCCGGTCGCGACGATGATGTGCTTGGCCTGATACGTCCCCTCGCCCAGCGTACCCTTCGGGCCCTCGACGTCGGACTTCTTCACGGTGACCTTCCCGGGCGCGTCGATCGAAGCCGCGCCCCAGATCACGCTCACCTTGTTCTTCTTCATCAGAAAGCCGACGCCGTCGTTGAGCCGCTTCGAGACGCCGCGCGAGCGCTGCACCACCGCCTTCGGGTCGAACGAGACCTTCTCCGCCGACAGGCCGTAATCCCCGGCGTGCTGCATGTAGTGATAAATCTCGGCCGAGCGCAGCAGCGCCTTGGTCGGGATGCAGCCCCAGTTCAGGCAGATGCCGCCGAGATAGGATTTTTCGACGATCGCGACCTTGAAGCCGAGCTGGGCGGCGCGGATCGCGGTGACATAGCCGCCGGGACCGGAGCCGATGATGATGATGTCGAAGGATGTATCGGCCATGCTTTGCGTTCGTTCCCGTTCACCGGCCTCAATGTTCGAGACCGTCATTGCGAGGAGCTCTTGCGACGAAACAATCCAGTCTGCCGGTCACGTCCTGGATTGCTTCGCTTCGCTCGCAATGACGACGCGAATTTTCTCGTCACACCATCATCATGACGGGATTTTCGATCAGTTGCTTGAAGGCACCGATCAGCTCGCCGCCGAGCGCGCCGTCGATGGCGCGGTGATCGCAGGACAAGGTCACGCTCATCATGTTCGCGATCTCGATCTTGCCGCCGCGCACCACAGGCCGCTCCTCGCTGGTGCCGACCGCGAGGATGGTCGCATGCGGCGGATTGATCACGGCAGTGAAGTGGCTGATGCCGAACATCCCGAGGTTCGAGACAGCCGTCGTGCCGCCCTGGTACTCTTCGGGCTTCAGCTTGCGCGAGCGGGCGCGTGTCGCAAAATCCTTCATCTCGTTGGAGATGGTCGACAGAGTCTTGGTCTCGGCCTTGCGGATGATCGGCGTGATCAGGCCGCCGGGCATCGCCACCGCGACGCCGACGTCGGAATGGTGGTGCTTGACCATGCCGGATTCGGTCCAGCTCACATTGCAGTTCGGGATTTTCTGAAGCGCGACCGCCATCGCCTTGATGACGAAGTCGTTGACCGAGATCTTGTAGAGCGGCTTCTTCTCCTTGTCCTTCGGCGCGGCGGCGTTGATCTGCTCGCGTGCGGCGAGCAGCTTGCCGATGTCGCAATCGATGGTGAGGTAGAAGTGCGGGACGTTCTGAATCGACGCGGTCAGGCGCTGGGCGATCGTGCGGCGCATGCCGTCATGCGGGACGACCTCGTAGGAGCCCGGCTCGAACAGCGACAGGATCTGCTTGTCCGACATGGTCGGCGCGCTCGAGGGCGCACCTGACGACGCCGCCGCTTGTGCCTTGAGGCCCTTGCCGGACTTGGCCAGCTCGACATCGCGCGCGACAACGCGACCGTGCGGGCCGGTGCCGGTCACCATCGCAACATCGACGCCGGCGTCCTTGGCGAGACGACGCGCCAGCGGCGAGGAGAACACGCGGCCGCCATGGCCGTTGCCCTGCGCAGCCGGTGCGGCGGCAGCTTTCGCCGCGGGAGTAGCGGCGGGCGGCGGCGCAGACTTGGGCGACGCAGACTTGGGCGCGGCAGGCGCTGGCGCCGGTGCTTCGGCAGCTTTCGGAGGTGCGGTCGACGCGCTGGGCTTGGCGGCACCTGCCGCTTTCACGTCCTCGCCCTCGCCGGCCAGCACCGCGATCACGTCATTGACGGGGACATCCTGCGTGCCCTCGGGCACCAGGATCCTGGCGATCGTGCCCTCGTCGATGGCCTCGACCTCCATGGTCGCCTTGTCGGTCTCGATCTCGGCGATGATGTCGCCGGATTTGACCTTGTCGCCTTCCTTCTTCAGCCATTTGGCGAGGTTGCCCTTCTCCATCGTCGGCGAAAGAGCGGGCATCAGGATGTTGATGGGCATGCTGACCTCACGAAGAACTTCTCAAAATGCCGTCCCCGGAAGCGAGGACGAACAGACCAGGTTTAGTTGCCGATGTCGCCCTGCCACAGGCGCTCATTGGCAGGATTGGAACGCCAATTCTTCATCATGGTGATGGAGCGGTCGTCCGCAAGATCAATCCAGGGGATGCCGAACTTGTCGAGGATGTCCTTGGAGCCCGGGAAGGTGACGGATTCCCCGATGACCACCAGTTGGGCCTTGAACAGAGCGAGCGCGCCGGCACACATCGAGCACGGCGACAGCGTCGTGTACATGACGGTGTCGTGGAACGAGATCACGCCGGCTTGGCGGAGGCAGCTCATCTCGCCGTGCAGGATGACGTTCTTTTCCTGCACGCGGTTGTTGTGGCCGCGGGCGATGACCTTGTTGTCGCGGGTCAGCACGGCGCCGATCGGCAGGCCGCCTTGCGCGATCGAGGCTTCCGCCTCGCGGATCGCCTCCAGCATGAAATCGAAATGATAGGATTCGATCGCCACGGTCAGTGTCCCTTCCCGCGCGGCGTCGTGGTGCCGGTGTCGGTGGGACGCTCGATCTCGGCCTGGAACATCTCGATGATCCGGGTCAGCGCATCCTCCTCGGTGTATTCGCTCTCGCGCGCATAGGCGCGCGCGGCGTGACGGGCGAGATCGACGAGCAGCAGGCCCCACATGTCGGGCTCGTCGAAGGCCCGCTGGAACGCCATCGACAACCCGCCGTCCAGCACGAACACGCGCAGAATCTCGACCGCGTCGTCGCGGTCGAGGACGTCGGGTGGCAATGGCTGCTCCTTCGGACCCGCCATGGCCTACCTGTAGCAGACGGCTTTGGCGGCCTCGACCACTTCGGCCGCCGAGGGCAGCGCGAGCTTCTCCAGGTTCGCGGCATAGGGCATCGGCACGTCCTTGCCGGTGACGCGGGCAACCGGCGCATCCAGATAGTCGAAGGCGTTCTCCATGATGCGCGCGGCGATTTCGGCGCCGACGCCGCTCTGGGCCCAGCCCTCTTCCACTGTGACGGCGCGGCCGGTCTTCTTGACGGAATTGATGATGGTCTCGGTGTCCATCGGACGCAGCGTGCGCAGGTCGATCACCTCGGCCTCGATGCCGTCCTTGGCGAGTTCGTCGGCGGCCTTCAGCGCGTAGCTCATGCCGTTCGACCACGAGATGATCGTGACGTGGCTGCCCGAGCGCACGATGCGCGCCTTGCCGATCGGGATCACGAAATCGTCGAGCTTCGGCACTTCGCCAGTGTGCCCGTAGAGCATCTCGTTCTCGAGAAAGATTACCGGGTTGGGATCGCGGATCGCAGCCTTGAGCAGGCCCTTGTAATCAGCGGCCGAGAACGGCGCGACGACCTTGAGGCCCGGGACATTGGAATACCAGGACGCATAATCCTGGCTGTGCTGGGCGGCGACGCGCGCGGCCGCGCCGTTGGGCCCGCGGAACACGATCGAGCAGCCCATCTGGCCGCCGGACATGTAGAGCGTCTTGGCCGCGGAGTTGATGATCTGGTCCATCGCCTGCATGGCGAAGTTGAAGGTCATGAACTCGACGATCGGCTTCAGGCCGGTCATCGCGGCACCGACACCAACGCCTGCAAAACCGTGCTCGGTGATCGGCGTGTCGATGACGCGCTTGGCGCCGAATTCCTGCAACAGGCCCTGGGTGACCTTGTAGGCGCCCTGATATTCGGCGACCTCTTCGCCCATCACGAAAACGTCGGGGTCGCGGCGCATCTCTTCGGCCATGGCGTCGCGCAACGCTTCGCGGATGGTCTGCGTCACCATCTCGGTACCGGCGGGCACTTCGGGATCTGGCTCGGCGACGGCCTGCGGCGCGGACGGCGCAGCCTTGGGCGCGGGTGCCTCGGCCTTTGCGCCGGCAGGCGGCGCAGACTCAGCGGCCTTCTGCTGCTGGGTCGGCGCGGGCGCCTTGGCGAGATCGGCGGCACTCTCGCCATCGGCCAGAATCATCGCGATCGGCGTGTTCACGGCAACGTCGGCGGTCCCCTCGGGGATCAGGATCTTGCCGAGCGTACCCTCGTCCGTCGCCTCCACCTCCATGGTCGCTTTGTCGGTCTCGATCTCGGCGATGACATCGCCGGACTTGATCGTCTCACCCTCTTTTTTCAGCCATTTGGAAAGGTTGCCCTTTTCCATCGTGGGCGACAACGCGGGCATCAGCACTTGAATTGGCATATCGGCTCCAAAAGAAAGCTTGCGCGCGTTCAGCGGTAAATGTCGGTCCAGAGCTCGGCGGCATCCGGCTCGGGATCATGCTGGGCGAAATCGGCGGACGCGTTGACGATGTCGCGCACCTCGGCGTCGATCGCCTTCAAATCCTGCTCGCTGACCTTGGCGGCCAACAGGCGGTTGCGCACCTGCTCGATCGGATCCTGGTCGTGGCGGACTTTTTCGACTTCCTCGCGCGTGCGGTACTTTGCGGGATCGGACATCGAGTGGCCGCGATAGCGGTAGGTCTGCATCTCCAGGATGAAGGGGCCCTTGCCGGCGCGGCACCATGCCGCCGCCTCGTCGCCGGCGGCCTTGACGGCACGGACGTCCATGCCGTCGACCTGCTGGCCGGGAATGTTGAAGGAAGCGCCGCGCTTGGAGAAATCCTGCTGCGCCGAGGCGCGCGAGACCGAAGTGCCCATGGCGTAGCGGTTGTTCTCGATGACATAGATCACCGGCAGCTTCCACAGCTCCGCCATGTTGAAGCTCTCATAGACCTGGCCCTGATTGGCCGCGCCATCGCCGAAATAGGCGACGCTGACATTGCCGTTGCTGCGATAGCTGTTGGCGAAAGCAAGCCCGGTGCCGAGCGAGACCTGGGCGCCGACGATGCCGTGACCGCCGTAAAAGTGCTTCTCCTTGCTGAACATGTGCATGGAGCCGCCCTTGCCCTTGGAATAGCCGCCGCGGCGGCCCGTGAGTTCGGCCATGACGCCGTTGGCCTCCATGCCGGTGGCGAGCATGTGGCCGTGATCGCGATAGCCGGTGATGACCTGATCGCCCTGCTTCAGGGCCATCTGCATTCCGACCACCACAGCCTCCTGGCCGATATAGAGATGGCAGAAGCCGCCGATCGCGCCCATGCCGTAGAGCTGGCCGGCCTTTTCCTCGAACCGCCGGATCAGGAGCATGTCGCGGAGCGCCTTGAGCTCCTGCTCCCTGCTGAATTCCGGAGGCGAACCGCCGTCGGTCTTGTCCTGTGCAGTGCTTGCGGCGGCTTTCTTGGGTGCGGCCATGGGAATTCCGGGTCAGAGAAAACTTCAGCCCTCTCTAACCCAACTCAAACGCCCTTGGAAAGCACCGCGGCGATGCGGCGCAACTTTCGTTATGCCGCACCGCAACGTGGTCGAAATATTGCACAATGTTTGGCGCTGATCGGGCAACATTAGCTCCGGTCACTCACGCTATGGTGTGTGGAGTACCAGATAGCAGACATGCTGACGTCATCCGCACGACGGCAACGCGCTTCGCGCTTGTCCCGATCGCGCCGGATCGATGGAATCAGTGACAGGCTGCGTGCTCGCGAAGGCGCGTCGCCAGCGCCGACGCGCGTTAGTTCGCCGGAATCATCCGGACGAGATCGCGCGGATTGACGTAGTCGAGCTGGAAGCGCGCCCGCTCGTCCAGCATGTCGGGATCGATTTTCGCAGAGCGCAGCAGCGAAACGCGCTGCTCGCTCCTGGCGCGCTCGCGCTTGAGCTGCGCCAGCTCGCTGGTCAGCGCGACGATCTCCTGGTCGAGCTCCTGGCGGGCGTTGAGGCCGTATTTGCCGGTATAGGCGTTGACGCCGAAATAGCCGACGATTGCGGCCGCCATCGCATAGAGGGCGAGACCGGTCAGGATCGATTTCAGGCGCGCGCGGGAGACCATCCTGGGAAGATGGGACAGGTTGGTTAAGGGCGTGCTAATTGCCGCCACTCCCACCGCCAATTGGCATGCCCGGGCCTGTCCGGGCATGCCAAGGATCGAGCGGCCTCAGCCGTGATGCTTCGCCACGTGCATCGCAAACGCGTCGATATAGGCCTGGAGCACGGGCTTCAGGGAGTCCTTGGTCAAATTGCCGTCGGCATCGAAGGCGTCGCCGACCGCGTTCAAATAGGCTTCCGGCTGCTGCATGATCGGGCCGGAAATACCCGGCAGGATGTTCTGGAGCGTCTTGGCGGCGCTGACGCCGCCGAGCGGGCCTGGCGAATTCGAGATGATGCCGACCGGCTTGCCGTTGAACGAGCTCTTGCCATAGGGCCGCGAGGCGACGTCGATCGCGTTCTTCAGCACGCCCGGGATCGCGCGATTGTATTCCGGCGTGACGAAGATAACGCCGTCCGACTTCTGGATCTTTTCGCGGAAAGACAACCAGTCGGCCGGCGGCGCGCCCTCGAGGTCCTGGTTGAAGAACGAGACGCCAGCCGGCGTGATGACCTCGAGCTTGAGGGAGGCCGGCGCCAGCTTGGCAAGCGCATTGGCGATCTTCAGCGAAAAGCTGTCCTTGCGCAGGCTGCCGGCGATCGTGACGATATTGTAGGCCATGGAATGTCCTCAGAGCTTGAGCGGGAGTGCCGGGGCGGCACTTAAGCCATCTCGCGCGATGGATGCAAGTGCATGGACCAGATCGATTTGGAAACGCTGAGTTTCTGAAACAGCCGCCCAAAACAATCAGGCCGCCAAGTGGCGGCCTGATCTTTCGTACAAATCTGCAACCCGGCTCAGATCGTCGGGTTCCACGCCGACGGGATCAGGCGATATTTGGCGCCATCCTTCTCGACATGACCTACCGAGGGGAAGGTGAAGTGGAAGCCGATCACGGTCGCCTTCTCGGCTGCCGCCATGTCGTAGAATTTGTGGCGGGTTGCTTGTGCCAGCGGGCCATCCGTGTCGAACGCGACATGCCAGTCCGGATTGCGAACGAAGAATTCCGGAATGTTGGTGACATCCGACTGGATCAGCACCTTGGCATCGCCGGACGCCACCGCGAACGAGGTGTGACCCGGCGTGTGGCCGGGCGTCGCGATCGAGGTGATGCCGGGCGCGACCTCCTTGCCCCAATCGTACTTCGTCACCTTGGATTCGAGGCCGGCAAACGTCTTCTTCACGTTGGCGAAGTAGTTCTTCATCATCGGATTGGACTCGGCCTTGGCGGCGTTGTCCTCGCTGGTCCAGAACTCCCAATCCTTGCCCGGCACCATGATCTCCGCATTCGGGAAAGCGAGCGCGCCGTCGGCGAGACGAATGCCATTGGTATGATCAGGATGCAGATGCGAGAGCAGCGCGACGTCGATGCTCTTGGGGTCGATGCCGGCGGCCTGGAGGTTCTGCAGCGTGCGACCGACCGCGCCCTTGCTCGGCTCGAGATTGGCAACGCCGTTGCCGGTATCGATCAGCACGAGCTTGGAGCCCGTGTTGATGAGCTGCGGATTGAACGGCACCGTGACCATGCCCTTCGGCATGTAGGCAGCCTCGCCTGCGGCCAGCGCTTCCTCCTTCGACGCGTTGACGACGAACTTGTCCGGCATCGGGAACGTGCGCGCGCCGTCATTGATCGAGGTGCACTCGTAGCTGCCGACCTTGTAGCGATAGAAGCCCGGCGCCTGCGTCCCGGCTTGCGGCACTGCGGCATTGGCAATGGTCGGCCGGAGGCCGGTTACGGCAGCCGCACCGACGGCGGCGGCGCCTGCGAGCAGATGGCGGCGATTGAGATCGGTCATGGAGAGGTCCCCTTCTGAGCGCGCCTTGCGGTTTTTCCGCTTTCAATGGCGGCGGAATAATCTCCCGCTTCGCTCAGAAGGCAAGACCTTCTTTCGATGACGTGCCGTCGCACGTCACGATTATTTATTTGGGTTGATGAGGAATTTTTCGCCGGTCGCGCGTTTGGCGTACACCGCAATGTTGGCCGGATCGAGCGCCTCGGAAAGCGACACCACCTTGGTGTAGTGGCTGGCAAACGTGGTCTTCAGTTCGTCGACGACGCGCTGGCGCAGCTTGGCCCCGTCCGCCTGCCCGATCTTCATCAGGAACGGAAACAGCAGCCAGCCGCCGACGCCCCAGGCCATGCCGAAGCCGCGCGGCAGTTCGATCGGGCGGATATCGAGCGCGCCGTAGACATAGACCTGCTTGTGCACGTTGGAGCCGTAACGGCTGTATTCCTTCGCGCTCTTGTTGATTGCGACTTCCATGCAGTTGAGGATGTCGCCGGCGAGCTTGCCGCCGCCGATGGCGTCGAAGGCAATGGTGGCGCCGGTCTCGACCAGCGCATTGGTGAGATCGCCGAGGAAGCTCGGCGCGGAGGAATCGACGACATATTTGGCGCCGATCTTGTGCAGAATGTCGGCCTGCTCCTTGCTGCGAACGATGTTGACCAGCGGGATGCCGTCCTTGATGCAGATCTTGTTCAGCATCTGGCCGAGATTGGAGGCGGCCGCGGTATGCACCAGCGCCCTGTGACCTTCGCGCCGCATGGTCTCGGTCATGCCGAGCGCGGTGAGCGGATTGACGAAGCAGGAAGCGCCTTCCGCCGGCGTGGTGCCTGATGGCAGCGGCAGGCACTCGCGCACTTTCAACGTACGATACTGAGTGTACATCGCGCCGCCGATCATGGCGACGGTCTTGCCCATCAGTGCCTTCGCTGTATCCGACGAGCCGGTCCTGATCACGACGCCCGCGCCTTCGTTACCGACCGGCATGGACTCGTCGAGCCGGCCTGCCATCGCCCGCATCGCGCCTTCCGGCACCTTCGCGGTGATGACGGGGGCATCCTTGCCGCCAGAAGCCTTCGCCGTGCTCATATCGGCTGCGCCGATCAGGAGCCCGAGGTCGGACGGATTGATCGGCGCCGCCTCGACGCGGACGACGACTTCGTCCGGGCCGGGTTCGGGGGTCGGCACGTCCAGAAGCGAGATCTCGAGTTCACCGCTCTTCTTGATCAGCGAACGCAGTTGCAGGCCGGTGTTGCCGTCGCTCATGTCGATCCTCCCCTGTTTTGTCGAGACGCTGGCTTATGCCAGCGCCTTCAATGCCGCCTTGCCGCCATAGAGCGCCTGCTTGCCGAGCTGCTGCTCGATGCGCAGGAGCTGGTTGTATTTGGCGGTGCGATCTGAACGCGCAAGGGAGCCGGTCTTGATCTGACCGCAATTGGTGGCGACCGCGAGGTCGGCGATCGTGGAATCCTCGGTCTCGCCGGAACGGTGCGACATCACCGAGGTGTAGCCGGCCTTGTGTGCCATCTCGACGGCGGCGAGCGTCTCGGTCAGCGTGCCGATCTGGTTGACCTTGATCAGGATCGAATTGGCACGTCCCGCCTTGATGCCTTCGGCGAGGCGCTTGACGTTGGTGACGAAGAGATCGTCGCCGACGAGCTGGCACTTCTTGCCGACGAGGTCGGTGAGCTCCTTCCAGCCGTCCATGTCGTCTTCCGACATGCCGTCCTCGATGGTCACGATCGGATAGCGTGCGACGAGGTCGGCAAGGTACTTGGCCTGTTCGGAGATCGAGCGGGTCTTGCCCTCGCCTTCATAGACGTATTTGCCGTCCTTGAAGAACTCGGTCGAAGCGCAGTCGAGGCCGATCACGATGTCGCTGCCCGCCTTGTAGCCGGCCTTGCCGATCGCGTTCATGACGAATTCGAGCGCGGCGTCCGCCGACGGCAGGTTCGGGGCAAAGCCGCCCTCATCGCCGACATTGGTGTTGTGGCCGGCCTTCTTAAGCTCCGACTTCAGCGTATGGAAGACCTCGGCGCCGTAGCGCAGGCCTTCGGCGAACGACGACGCGCCCACGGGGAGGATCATGAACTCCTGGAAGTCGATCGGGTTGTCGGCATGCATGCCGCCATTGATGATGTTCATCATCGGCACCGGCAAGAGACGCGCCGAGGTGCCGCCGACGTAACGGTAGAGCGGCATGTCGAGCGAGTTCGCGGCCGCCTTGGCGCAGGCGAGCGAGACGCCGAGGATGGCGTTGGCGCCCAGCCGGCTCTTGTTCGGTGTGCCATCGAGGTCGATCATGATCTGGTCGAGCTGGGCCTGCTGCTCGACATCGAGGCCGCTCAGGGCCTCGAAGATCTCACCGTTGACGGCGCCGACCGCCTTGGTGACGCCCTTGCCGAGATAGCGGGCCTTGTCGCCGTCGCGCAGTTCCACCGCCTCATGGGCGCCGGTGGAGGCACCGGACGGCACGGCAGCACGGCCAAGCGCGCCATCTTCCAGCACGACGTCGACCTCGACGGTGGGATTGCCACGGCTATCGAGAATTTCGCGGCCGATGATGTCGATGATGGCGGTCATGATGTGCACTTCCGTTCGTTAGGGCTGATCGGTGCCGCGGGTCTTACACGGAGCGCAAGCAAATGTGAACGCTTGGACGGCGTGCTTCGACTGACGCGTGAAGCGTCCAGGACTAAACTTGACGGCATCTGGTCCGCGCGCAAAACCTCAATCTCAAACAGTCGGGGTAACGCCATGAATCGCCGCCAGTTTCTTGCCTTGAGCGCCGCCCTCCTCGCGGACCGCCCAAGTTTTGCGCAGGAAGGCCCGTTCAGGACAAAATACTTCCCCGTCAGCTCCGCCATCGGTCTGCACGACCTCGCTCCCGCCCCTGATGGCACGGTCTGGTTTACGGCCCAGGGAAAGGGCCTGCTCGGCAGGCTCGATCCGAAGGATGGCAGCTATAAGACCGTCAGCCTCGGCCAGGGCGCGGCCCCGCACGGCGTGACCATCGGCCCCGACGGCGCGCCCTGGATCACCGAAGGCGGCCAGAATGCGATCGCCCGCGTCGACCCTTCCGACCTCAAGGTCACGCTGTTCCGCCTGCCCGAAAAGTTCGCCTACGCCAATCTCAACACCGGCGTGTTCGACAAGGATGGCACCTACTGGTTCACCGGCCAGTCCGGCTATTACGGCCGGCTCGCGCCAAAATCCGGCGAGATGACGGTGTTCAAGGCGCCGAAGGGCGTGGGCCCCTACGGCATCACCGTCACGCCCAAGGGTGACGTCTGGTACGCCTCGCTCGCCGGCAGCTATATCGCCAAGATCGATCTGGCGACCGGCAATGCCGCTGTAGTCGAGCCGCCGACGCCGGGCCAGGGCTCGCGGCGCGTCTGGTCGGATTCGAAAAGCCGGATCTGGGTCAGCGAGTGGAACAGCGGCCACGTCTCGGTGCACGATCCCGCGGGAGCCTCCTGGAAGACCTGGAAGCTGCCGGGCGAACGTCCCCGCACCTACGCGGTCTATGTCGACGACAAGGACAAGGTCTGGCTGACCGATTTCTCCGCCAACGCCATCGTCCGCTTCGATCCCGCCACCGAAAAGTTCAACGTGTTCGCCAGCGACAAGGCCAATGCCAATGTGCGCCAGCTCGACGGCAGGCCGGGCGAGCTCTGGGGCTGCGAGTCCGGCAACGACCGGATCATCATGATCCAGACGATCGCCGCCGGTTGACGACAGCGGCATTTGCGTCCATCCCGGCACGCGAAACAGGATGTGACGACAATGGCGAAGAAATCTCTTCAGCTCGGCCGCGCGGTCGAATGGCCGCACACGCCGGAAGAAGCCCAGCTCGACCGCGTGCCCAATCCGCAGGCGGGCACCGATTATCTGGTGCGCTTCACCGTGCCGGAGTTCACCTCGCTCTGCCCGGTCACGGGACAGCCGGATTTCGCACATCTGATGATCGACTACGCCCCCGGCCAATGGCTGCTGGAGTCGAAGTCGCTGAAGCTCTACATCGCGAGCTTCCGCAATCACGGCGCCTTCCACGAGGACTGCACGGTGATGATCGGCAAGCGCATCGCGAGCGAGATCAAGCCGAAGTTCTTGCGCATCGGCGGCTACTGGTATCCGCGCGGCGGCATCCCAATCGACGTGTTCTGGCAGACCGGTCGCGCGCCGAAGGGCCTCTGGCTGCCCGAGCAGGGCGTCGCGCCCTATCGCGGACGGGGCTAATCTTTGGCCGCTGCGGGCGGGTCAATGCCCGCTCAGCACCAGCGTCTGGATCGGCAACAGCAGAGCCTGAATCCGCAACAGCATGGCGTGCACAAGTCCGGTTGCATCGACGACATGCAAGCCGAAGCTCTTGAACGAGCCGAGTTTCCCCGACGAGATCAGTTCGTGATTGCTGGTGTAGGCGTTGGCGACACAACTGCTGCCGGGCGTCACGCCCTCCAGCCCGCCCTTGTAGATCGGCTCCATGAAAACGAGAATGGTGCCGGGCCGCACGACCTGCTGCGCCTCGACCAATTGTTCACCGCCCCTGAACTGGCCGGCCGCGATGTAGTCCTGCACACCGGTAATCACCATCGGGATGATCGTCCACGGCTTGGAAATGCAGGTGGCCTCGGCCACCATTCCGATCTTCAAGACCTGAGCCTCGATCTGCCCAAACCCTGCCATGAGAGCACGCCGTCCTGCACCCTGCGGGATCAGGACGCCGGCCGTGCGCATATTTGGCGTAACGATGTCACCTGGCCTCAGTCCAAATTGCTCTACCCGCCCGTCGACGCCGGCCCGAATGAAGGTTTTGTCCAGATCGACCTGCGCTTCGGCCAATGCGGCCTCGGCGCTTGCCTTCTCCGCCGGTAGCAGAGCGCTCAGCCGCGTCGTCGCGGATTGCTTGGAAGCGGTCGCCGCGTCTAGAGTGCCCTGGCGACCCGCAACGGCCACACCGAGCTTTTCGATGTCGCGCTGCGGAACGATTCCGGGGTTGCGCTTCTGCAATTCAGTCTTGGTATCGAGTTCGTCCTGAGCCTGCTGCAGCGAACCCTTTGCCTCCTGAAGCTGGCCTTCCGCCTTCATGACATCGGCCTGCGCGGCCAGCATGGCGGCGTCGATTTCGGCGATCTTGCGCTTGGCCGTCAGGAGCGACGCTTCCTGCTTGGCGCTGTCCAGCCTGAAAATCACCTCGCCTTGCTTGACGTCCGCACTGACGTCGACGTGAACCTCGGCAACCCGGCCGTTGACTTCGGTCATGATCGGGACAGTCCGATAGAACAACGTCGCCGACGAGGTCGACGGATGAAAATAGAAGATCATCGTGATGAGCGAGACCGTAAGCATCAGGCAGGCGATGATGCCAAATCGCAGCTCGAACCAGACCGAATAGAGCGTGATCTCGTGCCCGATGCGCTTTCCCTGCCGATAACGGCGATAGAGATAGTCCGGAAATATCGTCAGGAGGGAACAGAGAAGCAGCTCAAGCATGGCTGGCCACTTCGCTCTTGGCGCTCTCGGTCTTGGCATCGCTTCCTGCGGAAGGCTGCGCGGCAACGGTTTCACTTGGCGGCTCGGTCGGATCCTGCCCAGGCGCGACGCCGGCCATCTTCTCGACCGACCCGGCAATCTTGCGTAGCGGCGTGCTGAAGTCCGGCAGATCGATCATGGCGAGGAACAGGCCGATCACCCAGAACAGATGGTTATGCGTGAACAGCGCCAGCAGCCCCAGCACGGCCACGATTTCAAACTGGAATTTCTGCGACTTGTGGGCCATTCGTTCCGGCATCGTATGCAGGTGCAAATAGAGATTCCCGACGGCGAGAACGGCGCCGATCAGGACAATGCCGACGACGACCATCAGGACGTCGGTTTCTCCAGGCGCGGTGATGAAGGAAGGCAGGTGATGGGGGGCCGCGGGATGTAGCAATTCACTCACGCGCCTCTCCCTGAAATTGCATTGGGCGCTGGTCGTCCCAACTTCATTCTTTCACATTGCGGGAACTTGGCAAGCGGCAAAGCCGGCATTGTGCGTTGAGGCGCGCACGGTGGTGTCGGAATCCTTGACCTCGCGGCCGCCTGCTTGGTGACGCGGCTCGCATGCTCGAGCTGGAGCTTGATGTGGCGGAAGTACGAAAGTCGGACATCCGATACTTCCGTCAGGTCCGCGCGTCGGATGGCGCCCGCTGCTTCAACAGCCGCGCACAGACGAAACCCAGCACCACCATGATCACGGCGCTCGCGAACAGGGTCGGCATCTTGCCGCCATGCTGGAGGCCAAGGCCATAGGCGAGCGGCCCCACCGTCTGCCCCATGAAGAAGAAGAACGAATGCAGCGACAGCGCGGTGGCACGTGCCTCGACCGAGAGCTCGCTGGCGAACATCTGGAGGCAGCCATGGGCGATGTAGAAGCCCCATCCCATGACAATGAGATTGAGCGCCTGCACTTCCCAGCGTGGGCCGAAGGCAAGGACAACGAGCTGCGAGGCCACCAGCGTCATGCCCGCGATCATCATTCCCGTCATGCCCAGCCATGGCAGCAGGCGCGACACCGTCAGCGTGTAGAACAAGCCACCGACCGCAAAGCCCGCGATGACAATGCCCGCGATCGAGAGCGAGGTCTGGCCGAGTTCGAACAGGAACGAAGCGAGGTAGGGAAACAGGCCGAGCACGCAACAGCCTTCGATGAACACCGCCGAATAGCAGACATAGGCGTTCGGATTGGTGAAGATGGTGCGATAGCCGGCCTTCAGCGCCGACAGGCTGGTCTTTGGCGGATGCTTGACCTTAGCGCCGCGAAAACCGGCGGCGACCGCGATCGATGCAACGATCACGAGCACGCCGAGCACCGCCAGCACGCCGCGCCAGCCGAGGAAATCGCCGATCAGGCCGGAGGCCGAGGCGCCGAGGAGATTGCCGGTCATCGCGCCGGCGAGCGTGCGGCTGATCGCGACCTGGCGTTTCTCCGGACCGACGAGATCGCTGGTCAGGCTGAGCGCCACCGGAAACACGCCGCCGGAGCCGATGCCGGCGAGGATACGGGTCGCGAAAAGAACCGAGAACGAGCTCGAGAGCGCGCCCAGCATGTTGGCAAGGCCGAGCAGCGCGAGGCAGCCGATCATCAGCCGCGTCTTGCCGAACAGATCGGCGGCGGCGCCGACGATCGGCTGGATGATCGAGAAAGTGAAGGCGAACACCGCCGCAAATCCGGCTGCGGTCGCGATGCTGACGCCAAAATCCTCGGCGACGTGCGGCAGCACCGGGTCGAGCGCACGCGCGGAGAGCGCTGCGGCGAAGCTTGCACCGGAGATGACGTAGAGCGCGGCCGGCAGGCCGTGATCGTGCGGCCGCGCCTCGCCTTGCTGCATCAGTGCGGGCCGGTTCTGACAGATTCCTTGGCGAGCGCGTCGAACGCCATCAGCTTGCGGATCAACCCTTCGAACTCGCGCAGCGGCACCATGTTAGGTCCGTCGGACGGCGCGCTATCAGGGTCGGGATGGGTCTCGATGAAGACGCCGGCAACACCGACAGCGACAGCCGCGCGTGCGAGCACCGGCACGAATTCGCGCTCGCCTCCGGAGGACGTCCCCTTCCCGCCCGGCTGCTGCACCGAATGAGTCGCATCGAAGATCACGGGCGCGCCGGTGGTACGCGCAAGAATCGGCAACGCGCGCATGTCGGAGACCAGCATGTTGTAGCCGAAGGACGCACCGCGTTCGGTGACGAGCACGTTCGGATTGTTCGCGCTCGTGATCTTGGACACGACATTCGCCATGTCCCAAGGCGCCAGGAACTGGCCCTTCTTGACGTTGACGACCTTGCCGGTCGCGGCGGCCGCCAGCAGCAGATCGGTCTGCCGGCACAGGAAGGCGGGAATCTGCAACACGTCCACCGCCTGCGCCACTTCGGCGCACTGCGCCGCGTCATGCACGTCGGTCAGGACCGGCAGGCCGAGCGACGATCGGATTTCGGCAAAGATCGGCAGCGACTGCGTCAGCCCAAGACCCCGCGCAGCCGACGCGCTGGTGCGATTGGCCTTGTCGAACGAGGTCTTGTAGACGAGGCCGATCTTCAGCCGCGCGGCGATCTCCTTTAGCGCGGAGGCCACCTCCAGCGCATGCTGGCGGCTTTCGAGCTGGCACGGCCCGGCAATGATCGAGATCGGCAGATCATTGCCGAATTGGACCGTGCCAATGGTGACGACCGGCGCCGCTGACGTCGAAGAGCTCAAGGCAAATCCCTCGTTTCGGCGCGACCATAGCCGCGATGAAGGGCGGATCAACCCCATTCGGCCCGGGCTCCCAGAATATCAGGGTTGCGCCCGGGCTCCCCACGATGCCCTCGCGGGCGGCCGCTACTTCACCGCCGAGAAGGCGGTCGGCGCCATGATCTGGCTGATGATGTTGCCGACGATCTGGCCGTCCGCCTCGCTCTCGGCGCGCGCTTTCATCCAGTCCGGATCGGTCATGAAGCCGGCCCACTTCTTCTCGCGCTCGGCAAGCGAGTCCCAGGCCAGAAAATAGGTCAGCTCCTGGTTGGATTCACCGATCAGCGTCGTGAAGAACCCGGCCTGCTTGATGCCGTGCTTTTCCCACAGCTTCAGCGTGACGGTCTCGAACCGCTTGAGCAGTGCCGGCAGGCGGCCGGGCACGCAGCGATAGATGCGCATTTCGTAGATCATTTGTTATCCTCCCTGGCATTTCCCGTGATCTATAGCGGCTGCGTCTGAGACTGTCTTGTAGCTGGGCACACATGCCTCCCCTGCGAGCGATTGACTGCAAGGTCGGACTTTGGCAGTCGAAGGTCGACGCCGCGTTGCGCAAGTGCACGCCGATGAACCTGGGTGATCCTCGTATTCGGCGATCTTCGGCAGCAACCACGAACTCGGGTTGCCGCCAAATCCGGGCCTATGCTCATCCCCGGGTGACGTGAGCGGCAACACAAACCCAGACGCCCCCGCGACGTGCCCAACTGTCGGTATATCGTCCGAGGCCGGCCGACCCATCGGCTCTGGTATAGGTCGTCCGTGCATGGATAATCGCCATATCACCCATGATCCGGATCCGCTCGTCCTCGTATCCCAAATTCGATATGGTTGCCGGCTTCGCGATTTGTTCAATGAACCCGGCACGATCAACCACTGATCCGTCGGGGTTGCTGTTGAGGAAGTCATCGCTCAGATGTTCGCGAAACCAATCGACATCCTTCAAGGCAACCGAGCGCATATAGCCCGCATTGAGATGCCCTAGTTCGTTCATGTCCCTTGCGGACGCCGACCGATCTTCCAGGTCGGATTTAATCGCAACACAATCGACCTCCACATCAAATTCACCCGGCCAGGAAGGCGCCGTTAGAAAGATGCGCGCAGGTGGCGAAACGGGGAAATAGCGTTGGTAGACGTCATTGAACGCATCGAAATTTGAGCTATCAGGCGTGCAGTAGACATTGCATTTCACGACCTCCCGCAACGACGAGCCGGCAACCTCCAGGCAAAGTTTCATTTGGTCGAGCACGATCTCGGTTTGCCGCACGAACGGCAATCGCTTGACCTCACCGGTGACCGGATCAAATGGCGGGAGGCCTGAGACATAAACCGTCTCACCGGCGACAATGACGGGACAGATCGGTCCCTTCCGCCGTCGCTCCAAATACGTGGAAATGGGTTCAACTCTGATGGATTCGCGTTTCACGGCCGCCTCCTGCAAGACATATCGATCAAGTGGACTCAACACTTCCCATGCTGTCGCATCCGACGCGCTCATTGTCTCCAGTCGTGAGTTTGGTGCATGCCGAACTCACGTCGCTTGTTGATCCGATGCGGACGATGGTAGAGGAGCCTATGGTTGCAGCGGCGAATATGGTCGAGGTTGCAGCGCTCGTTGGCGATACGGCGCGCGCGACCATGTTGTCAGCCCTCATGGGTGGACAATCCTTGACCGGAAGTGAGCTGGCGTTTCTCGCGCGAATTTCGCGACCGACGGCCAGCGAGCACTTGTCCAAGATGGTCGACGCCCGGCTTATCTCGGTAACCAGGAAGCGCAGCTACCGGTACTACCGTATTTCCTCACCACTGGTCGCCAGCATGCCTGAGAGCATCAAGTTGGTGGCTGCTCTCGAGGTTCCTCAGCGATATCAACCTCGATCCGCGCGTGACTCTGCGTTGCGGTTCGGTCGGACCTGCTACGATCATTTGGCGGGTCGATTGGGCGTTGCGATCGCGGACTCTTTGGTCGCCAGCGGCTGCATCGTTCTGGGTGAAGATGGTGGAGATGTCACCGATGCCGGCGCAAAGATACTGACAGAATTTGGCGTCGACCTGAGTCGAAAGCGCCAAAACAAGCGCATCTTTTGCAAGCCGTGCCTCGACTGGAGCGAGCGCCGATATCACATCGCCGGCCATGTCGGAGCCGAGATCCAACGATGCTGCATGGAGCTGAATTGGCTGATTCGAGTGAATGATACACGGGCTGTGCAATTGACAACTGCTGGCCAGACCGGGCTTCGCGACACCTTTGGCTTGGACAAGTTGAATCTTCAGATCGACCCGCCGAACGTCAGGGTTGGAGTGTGAGCACCCTGCTCCGCTGGACCCAGGCTAGCCGTTGGCATTCCGGGCGAGAACGGGTCAATCGTTCCGCGTGACAGTTGCTAGACGAGACGCGACTGCACCATCGCCGCCTGAATGAAGGAGGCGAAGAGAGGATGCGGCTCGAACGGCCGCGACTTCAGCTCGGGGTGGAACTGGACGCCGATGAACCAGGGGTGATCCTCGTATTCGACAATCTCCGGCAAGATGCCATCGGGCGACAGGCCGGAGAATTTCAGCCCGTGCTGCTCGAGTCGGTCCTTGTAGGCGGTGTTGACCTCGTAGCGGTGGCGGTGGCGCTCGGAAATCTCGGTCGCGCCGTCATAGACCTGCGAGACCCGGCTGCCGCGGTTGAGCGCGGCCGGATAGGCCCCGAGCCGCATCGTGCCGCCGAGATCGCCGGCGTTGGAGCGCTTCTCGAGCTCGTTGCCGCGCAGCCATTCCGTCATCAGGCCGACGAGCGGCTCCTTGGTCGGGCCGAACTCGGTGGAGTTGGCGTCCTCGATGCCGACGAGGTTTCGTGCGGCCTCGATCACCGCCATCTGCATGCCGAAGCAGATGCCGAAATAGGGCACGCGGCGCTCGCGCGCGAACTGCGCCGCGCGAATCTTGCCTTCGGCGCCGCGCTGGCCGAAGCCGCCGGGCACCAGAATGCCGTTGACGTGTTCGAGGAACGGCGCGGGATCTTCCTTCTCGAATATCTCGCTCTCGATCCAGTCGAGATTGACCTTCACCTTGTTGGCGATGCCGCCATGCGAGAGCGCCTCGATCAGCGACTTATAGGCATCTTTCATGCCGGTATATTTGCCGACAATGGCGATGGTGACGTCGCCTTCGGGATTGCGGATGCGCTCGTTGATCTGCTGCCAGCTCCGCAGCTCCGGCGGAATCCGCGAGCCGATGCCGAAGGCGGCGAGCACTTCGTCGTCGAGGCCTGCGGCATGATAGGCCTGAGGGACGGCGTAGATGCTGTCGGCGTCGCGCGCCTCGATGACGGCGCTCTCGCGCACGTTACAGAACAGCCCGAGCTTGCGCCGCTCCTCCTTCGGGATCTCGCGATCGGTACGGCAGAGCAGGATGTCCGGCTGGATGCCGATCGAGCGCAACTCCTTGACTGAGTGCTGCGTCGGCTTCGTCTTCAACTCACCGGCGCTCGGAATGTAAGGCAGCAGCGTCAGATGAATGTAGATGGCGTGATCGCGCGGCAGTTCGTTCTTGAGCTGGCGGATCGCCTCGAAGAACGGCAGGCCCTCGATGTCGCCGACGGTGCCGCCGATCTCGACCAGCACAAAGTCGTAATCGTCGTTGCCGTGGAGGACGAAGTCCTTGATGGCGTTGGTGACATGCGGAACCACCTGGATGGTCGCGCCGAGATAATCGCCGCGGCGCTCCTTGGTGATGATGTCCTGGTAGATGCGCCCGGTCGTGATGTTGTCGGCCTTGGTCGCAGGCCGTCCGGTGAAGCGCTCATAGTGACCGAGATCGAGATCGGTTTCCGCGCCGTCATCGGTCACGAACACTTCGCCGTGCTGATACGGCGACATCGTTCCGGGATCGAGATTGAGATAGGGGTCGAGCTTGCGGAGGCGGACCTTGTAGCCTCGGGCTTGCAACAGGGCACCGAGTGCCGCTGAAGCCAGACCTTTGCCGAGCGAAGAAACCACGCCGCCGGTGATGAATATGTACCGCGCCATGGGGCTTAACCTCTAATCCCTCGAATTCGATTCGCCAAAGCGATTCGTATTCCGCCCCAAAGATTCTGCGGGCCTGTGGGTGAGCCAAAAACTAAGAGTGGTGACAGAGCCTTGATGGGGATTGTTGATGCAGGACGGTAGAAGCCGCCCTGCATGGCCCCCCTGCTTTATTGCGAACGCGGTACCTGCGGGCCGCTCGGTGCCGGAGCCTGCTGCTGCTCATCCGCCTTCTTCAGCGAATCCAGGATACCGCCCGAGGTCGGCGGCGCGATCGGCCCGCCGCCGGCCGGCTGGCTCTGCGACGCCGGTGTACCGATGATCGACGAAGGCGCACGGTCGTAGCCCGCGTGCCAGGACAGGAACAGGCTGGTCAGGAAGAAGCCTGCGGCCAAGATCGCGGTGGTCCGCGACAGGAGGTTCGCGGTGCCGCGGCTCGACATGAAGCCTGCGCCACCTCCCATGCCGAGGCCGCCGCCTTCCGACTTCTGGAGCAGCACGGCGCCGATCATGACGCTGACGATCATGAGGTGAATGACGATGACAACGGTCTGCATAGTGTCCTTCCGTCACAAGCCGACAGCGCCGAGAGGCGGCCGATCGTGCTTCGCGGGTTTTCCTGAAGTTGCGCGGTGTTACACGATCGGAAGGGGCATTGCCACCCCCGATCGGCCGGGTCCTAAGGTTTGGAATTAGCCAGGGGCAGCCCTTAGTTGGAACAGCCTTTAATTGGGACAGCCTTTAATTGGGACAGCCTTGGGCGATCGCAAGGAAATCGGCCGCCTTCAGGCTGGCCCCGCCGACCAGCGCGCCATTGACGTTCTTCACCGCCATCAGCTCGGCCGCATTCGAGGGCTTGACCGAGCCGCCATAGAGGATGCGCATTTTAGCGCCGTCGGCTCTGAACCTGGAGGTCAGGAATTCCCGAATAAAGCCATGAATCTGCTCGACATCCTGGGCCGTCGGGGTCAGGCCGGTGCCGATCGCCCAGACCGGCTCATAGGCCACGACCAGATTGGCGGCGGTGGAGCCGTCGGGCAGTGAGCCGTTGAGCTGGCCGCGCAGGATGTCCAGGGTCTGGCCGGCATCGCGCTGGCCCTGCGTCTCGCCGATGCAGACGATCGCCGTCACCCCCGCGCGCCAGGCAGCCTCGGCCTTCTGCCGGATCAGGGCATCGCCCTCACCGTGGTCGGCGCGGCGCTCGGAATGGCCGACAATGATGGCGGTCGCGCCCGCATCCACCAGCATTTCGGCGGCGATGTCGCCGGTATGGGCGCCGGACGCCTTGGGATGGCAATCCTGGGCCCCGACTGCGACCTTCTTGCCGCGCGCCTTCTCGGCAAAGGCTGCGATCAGGGTCGCCGGCGGGCAAACCAGCAGATCAGCCTTGCCGGCCACCTCTGCCGCACCATTAAGCATGGCGTCGAATTCGGCAGTCGAGCCCTTCAGCCCGTTCATTTTCCAGTTGCCGGCGATCAGCGGTCGAATGGCGTCGGTCATGTCAATTTCCAGCAAAATGAGGTTTGCGCATGCGCTAGCAGAGGTCCCGTGGCAGTTCCAGAGACCAGGGGCTTTTAACCGCAGGGATCGAAAGCATGCTGGACCTGAGGTTGCGGGGGGAAAGCCGCCACTTTATGATGATCTATCGATTTGGTGACGCGCTTTTGCGGAATCTGCATTAAGACGCGCTCCCGTTCCCCTCCTGCCAAACAAGTTGGACCAAATGCTTCGAGGAATGCGCAAGGCCTCATCAAACTGGCTCGGCAAGACCATTATGGCCATCGTGATGGGCGTGTTGATCATCAGTTTCGGCGTTTGGGGCATCGCCGACATCTTCAAGGGCTTCGGCCAATCCACGGTGGCCAAGGTCGGCGGCACCGAGATTTCGCTGAACGAGTTCCGCCAGACCTATACCGACCGCCTGCAACAGATCAGCCGCCAGTTCGGCCGTCCGCTGTCGCCTGAGCAGGCGCGCGCCTTCGGCCTCGACCGTCAGGTGCTCCAGCAGACGATCGCGGAAGCCGCCCTCGACGAAGAGGCGCGTCGGCTCGGGCTCGGCCAGTCCGACGACCAGATCCGCCAGGTCATCATGAACGACCCGAACTTCAAGGGCGTCGGCGGCAGCTTCGATCCGAACCGCTTCCAGGCCGTGATCCGCAATGTCGGCTATACCGAGCAGCGCTACGTCTCCGAGCAGCGCAAGGTCTCGCTGCGCCGGCAGATCACCGGTACGATCGGTGCCGGCCTCGAACCGCCAAAGACGATGCTCGACGTGCTGACGCGCTTCCAGAACGAGCAGCGCGCCATTGAATTCGTCAGGCTCGACGCAGCCCAGGCAGGCACTATCGACGCGCCCTCGCCCGAGGCGCTCGCCGCCTATTTCGAGGATCACAAGGTCCAGTTCCGCGCGCCCGAATATCGCAAGATCGCGTTCGTCGTGGTCTCGCCGGAGGAGATCGGCAAGTGGAGCGAGGTGTCGGACGAGGACGCCAAGAAAGTGTTCGACCAGCGCAAGGACCGGCTCGGCACGCCTGAGAAGCGCCAGATCCAACAGATCGTATTCCCCAATGCCGCCGAGGCGCAGGCCGCACGCGAGCGGCTCACCAGCGGGACGTCGTTCGAGGACCTCGGCAAGGAGCGCGGACTGAGCGCATCCGACGTCGATCTTGGGCTCGTGACCAAATCCACGCTCGATCCCGCGGTTGGAGACGCCGTCTTCGCGCTTCCCGCCGGTGAAATCAGCCAGCCGATCCAGGGCCGTCTCGGCACGTCGATCGTCAAGGTCGACAAGATCGAGCCGGGCAATGAGGCGAACTATGCGAGCGTCGCCGCCGACATCAAGCGCGAGATCGCCACCGAACGTGCGCGCGTCAAGGTCGCCGATCTCCGCGACAAGATGGAAGACGAGCGCGGCGGAGGTGCCAGCGTGATCGACGCGGCGCAGAAGCTCGGCCTCACCGCCGTGACCATCGACGCCGTCGACCGTTCCGGCCGCACCCCGAACGGCCAGCCGGTCTCCAACATCCCGCAGGGCCTCGACGTGGTGTCGCAGGCCTTCAACACCGATGTCGGTGTCGACAATGACTCGATCTCGTTCAAGGGCGGCTATGTCTGGTACGACGTGGTTGCCATCACGCCCTCGCGCGACCGCAATCTCGACGAGGTTCGCGACCAGGTCGAGGCGCGCTGGCGGCAGGACCAGATCGCGACCAAGCTGAAGGCCAAGGCGACCGAGATGGTGCAGAAGCTCGAATCCGGCGGCAAGCTCGCCGACGAAGCAGCCGCGATCGGCGCCAAGGTCGAGACCGCCACCGGCTTCAAGCGCGATGACTCGCCCGCCAGCGTGCCCGCAGCCGTCGTGGCGGCCGCCTTCCGCACCGCCAAGGACGGCGTCGGGCAGACGCCGGTGACCGGCGGCACCGAAGTGATCGTGTTCCGCGTCACCGACATCATCGATCCCACGGTCGACGCCGCCTCCGACGCGGTCAAGAAGCTGAAGGACAGCCTCGACCGCGCGCAGACCGAGGAGCAGATCGCTTCCTACGTCAACAGGCTCGAAACCGACATCGGCACCACCATTAATCAGGCCGCCTTCGCGCAGGTGACGGGCGCGAACCAGTAGAGCAGTTGAAAGCACGCGATGGACGACCTGAAATCGATCATTGGAAAAGTGGCGACCGGCGCCAGCCTGTCGCGTGATGAAGCGGCTTCCGCCTTCGACGCCATGATGTCCGGCGAGGCTACGCCCTCGCAAATGGGCGGCCTCCTGATGGCGCTGCGGGTACGCGGCGAGACCGTGGACGAGATCACCGGCGCGGTCTCGGCGATGCGTTCCAAGATGCTCACGGTCGACGCGCCCGCGGACGCCGTCGACATCGTCGGCACCGGCGGCGACGGCTCCGGCTCGGTCAATGTCTCGACCTGCGCCTCCTTCGTCGTTTCGGGCACAGGTCTGCCGGTGGCCAAGCACGGCAACCGCGCGCTGTCGTCGCGCTCGGGCGCCGCCGACGTGCTGGCATCGCTCGGGGTGAAGATCGATCTGAGGCCGGATCAGGTCAGCCGCTGCGTGCGCGAATGCGGCATCGGCTTCATGTTCGCCCCCGCCCATCATCCCGCCATGAAGAACGTCGGCCCGACCCGGGTGGAGCTCGCGACACGCACGATCTTCAATCTGCTCGGCCCCTTGTCCAATCCGGCCGGCGTGAAGCGGCAGATGGTCGGCGTGTTCTCCAGGCAATGGGTGCAACCGCTGGCGCAAGTGCTCAAGAACCTCGGCTCCGAATCCGCCTGGGTCGTGCACGGCTCTGATGGCCTCGACGAAATCACCCTCACCGGCCCGACCTTCGTCTCCGCGCTACACAATGGCGAGATCCGGAATTTCGAGGTGACGCCGGAAGACGCCGGCCTGCCGCGCTGCGAGGCCGGTGCACTCAAAGGCGGCGACGCCGACGCCAATGCGATCGCGCTCCAAAGCGTGCTCGACGGCAAGCCGAGCCCCTACCGTGATGTAGCGTTGATCAACGCGGCTGCCGCATTGGTCGTGGCCGGGCGTGCCAGGGACCTCAAGGAAGGCGTCGCGATCGGCGCAAAATCGCTCGACAGCGGCGCGGCGAGCGCGCGGCTGAAACATTTGATCGCGGTCTCGAACGGCTGAGCCTGACATGTCGGACATCCTGACCAAGATCGAAGCCTACAAGCGCGAGGAAATCGCAGCCGCCAAGCGCGCGCAGCCGCTGTCGGCCATGGAGGCGCAAGCCAAGGCGCAAGCAGCACCGCGCGGCTTCGTGCGCGCAATCAAGGCCAAGCACGCCAGCGGCGACTACGCCCTGATCGCGGAGGTCAAGAAGGCCTCGCCGTCAAAGGGCATGATCCGCGCCGATTTCGATCCGCCGCTGCTCGCCAGCGCCTATGAGGCCGGCGGCGCCGCCTGCCTGTCGGTGCTGACGGACACGCCTTCGTTCCAGGGCCATCTCGACTTCATGGTGGCCGCGCGCGCGGCAACTTCACTGCCGGTGCTGCGCAAGGATTTCATGTTCGACACCTATCAGGTGGCGGAGGCCCGCGCGCACGGCGCCGACTGTATCCTGATCATCATGGCGGCGCTCGATGATGCCGCGGCAAAGGACCTCGAGGACGCCACCCTCGCCTACGGCATGGACGTGCTGATCGAGATTCATGACCACGCCGAGTTGGACCGCGCGCTAAAACTGCGTTCGCCGATGATCGGCGTCAACAACCGCAATCTGCGTACCTTCGAGACCACGTTAGCGACCAGCGAGACGCTGGCGCCGTTGATCCCCGGGGACCGGCTGATGGTCGGCGAGAGCGGCATCTTCACGCCCGCCGATCTCGCCCGGCTCGAGCGCGTCGGCATGTCGACCTTCCTGGTCGGCGAGAGCCTGATGCGGCAAGCCGACGTCACCGCTGCGACGCGCACGCTGCTCGCACGCGAGACCGCGCGCGCCACAGGCACGCGCTGATGGCGCGTAAGCCCGCAAAGGCCAATCCGACGAAGACCGGCCCCGCCCTCACTCATATCGGCGCCTCCGGCGAGGCGCGGATGGTTGACGTGTCCGACAAGCCCGCGAGCGAGCGGCTCGCGGTCGCGGAAGGACGCGTCGTCATGACCAAGGCGACGTTCGACCTGATCGTGTCCGGCAACGCCAAGAAGGGCGACGTGCTCGGCACCGCCCGCATCGCCGGCATCATGGCTGCCAAGCGCACTTCGGAGCTGATCCCGCTCTGCCATCCGCTCGCGCTGTCAAAGGTGACGGTCGATATCGAGCCCGACGCAAAGCTGCCGGGCTGCCTCGTCCGCGCCAGCGTGAAGGTCACGGGCCCGACCGGCGTCGAGATGGAGGCGCTCACCGCCGTGTCGGTCGCCTGCCTCACCATCTACGACATGATCAAGGCGGTCGAGCGCGGCGTGCGCATCGAGGGCATCCACCTGGTCGAGAAGCTCGGCGGCAAGTCCGGCCATTACCGCGCCTGATTGCCGCTGATCTATTTCGCCTCGCGCTGCCGCTCGCGATAGGCGCGCGTCTTCATCCGATTGCCGCAAAGCGTCGACATACACCACCGCCGCGTCGCCGGTTTCGACCGGTCGAAGAACACGCGGCGACATTCCTGCGATGCGCACATTTTCAGCCGGTCCAGCGTTCCCACAAGCGTTGCGTTGTGCAGCTCGATCGCGATCGTCGACAGGCCGGCGAGCGCATCCGCGCGCATCGCCGATAATACTGCGCCGCAGCCAACCCGCGCCTCCACCCGCAACGGAAACGCCGCGAGCGCGTCACCGAGCGCGCCGAGAACCTCCTTGTTCCGGCGCCGCTCGGCTGGGTCGCATTGCAGATAGGCGCGTAGCGCTTCGCGCAGCCGCAGGGCGGTAGCGAACATCGCGGGCGTGATGCGTCCGCCGCCGCCGAGGCCGCGCTCCTGCATCCAGTCCGCGATCTGCTTCATCCCGGCAATTTCGTCGCTCTGCGGGTGCTCCACACCGAAATGCGTGAAGTGGCGAACATCGAGCGTGTTGGCGAAATCGTAGACGTTCGCCAGCGCGTCGGGAACCTGGAATTTGCGTGACTCTTTCGACATCAGGACACCAGAGGAAATGGAACACCGGTAAAACATGTTTACCGGTTGACAGCAATAGACACCTGTATTTTATTTATACTGGTGTCGATTACTCGTTGAGACCGAGCGTCATTGCGATGACAAAAAATGGAGAACGCCGTGGCCGAAGCCCTGCACTATCTCGAACTCACCGAGCTTGCTGCACGCCTCAAGGCGCGCGAAATCTCCGCGCTGGATGTGACGCGCGCGCAACTCGACCGTATCGACGCCCTGGACCGTGAACTCGGCAGCTACGTTCACGTGATGGCGGAAACGGCTATCGACGAGGCGAAAGCCGCGGATGCCGAAATCGCAAATGGCCAGTATCGGGGCCCGCTGCATGGCGTGCCGATTGCGCTGAAGGATCTGTTCTGGACCAAGGGCATTCCGACGGCGGCCGGCACTACGCTTCATCGCGATTTTCGTCCCGGTGAAGATGCGACCGTCGCGCGCAGGCTCAGGGATGCAGGCGCCGTGGTGCTCGGCAAGTTGCAGCTCACCGAGGGCGCCTATTCCGATCACCATCCGTTGGTGACGCCACCGCGAAATCCATGGAATCCGGATTACTGGCCGGGTATTTCATCCAGCGGCTCGGCGGTTGCGACGGCCGCCGGACTTTGCTTCGGCTCGCTCGGCTCCGACACCGGCGGCTCGATCCGCTGGCCCTCCGCCGCCAACGGCCTGACCGGGCTGAAACCGAGCTGGGGCCGCGTCAGCCGCCACGGCACGTTCGAGCTGGCCGCGACGCTCGACCATATCGGACCAATCGGCCGCAGCGCTGTCGATGCCGGCGTGCTGCTTGGGGTCATCGCCGGACACGACCCGAACGACCCGACGTCGCTGCTCAATCCGGTGCCGGACTATCTTGCCGCGGCCGCACAGGACGTGCGGGGCTTGCGGATCGGCGTCGACGCTGCCTGGAACAGCGAGGACGTGGACGTTGCGACACAGCACGTGTTGGCGGATGCCATTGATGCTTTCCGCGCGCTTGGCGCCCACACCGTCAACGTCAGATTTCCCGACGTAAGACAGGCGATCGCCGACTGGACCCCTAATTGCGCGGTGGAAGCAGCGGTCGCGCACGAGGCGACCTATCCTGCCCGCAAGAACGAGTATGGTCCGATCCTCGCCTCGCTGCTCGAGGCTGGTCGCGCGCTCTCCGGTCTCGATTATCAGAAGATCCTGCTGCGGCGGCTGGCACTGCGCGGCCAGGTGACTGCGCTGTTCGAGACCATCGACCTGCTGCTGATCCCGGTACACCCTTTCGCGCCGTTGACGCTGACCATGATCCGGACGCTCGGCGAGCAGCCGGATCTGATTGCGAAGCTGCAGCGCTACACCTGCGCGTTCGACATGACCGGTCATCCCACGATCACGCTACCAGGTGGTGCATCGGCGGACGGACTGCCGATCGCGTTCCAGCTTGTCGCCGCCCATCTCGACGAGGCCACGCTGGTTCGCGCTGGCGCAACGTTCCAGCGTGTCACGTCCTGGCATCGTCGCCATCCTTCCCCCACCTCGCGGAGGCAGCATTGACCATTCCATTCAAGCCCGCTGGGCGAAGCATCTTCCACGGCTGGTTCGTCGTCGCGGGGGCATTTGCCGTCATGTTCGTCGGCTTTGGTTCCGTCTACACATTCAGCGCATTTCTGGAGCCGCTCCAGCGCGATTTCGGCGCCTCCCGCGGTTCAATCTCGCTGGTGTTCTCGATTGCGGGCTTTCTGTACTTCGCCCTCGGACTCGTCAGCGGCCCTCTCGCCGACCGGCTCGGTTCGCGTCCACTGGCCGTCGCGGGCATGATCCTGATGGCGGTTGGACTAGCGGCCGCGAGCGCTGCACGTTCCCTCATGGAGGTCTATCTCGCCTACGGGCTCGGCGTCGGCCTCGGCGTCGGCTGCGCCTATGTTCCAGCAATCGGCGCGGTCCAACGCTGGTTCGTGAAGCGCCGCGGCTTTGCCTCTGGGCTCGCGGTGAGCGGCATCGGGCTCGGTACGCTGGCAATGCCGCCGCTCGCCTCATTGCTGATCGCATCGACGGGCTGGCGCGGCGCTTATCTGGTGCTGGGCGCGATCGCGCTGGTGCTAGGCGGCGGGATGTCGCTGCTCATCGAGAACGATCCGAAGAACCGCGGCCTCCGACCCGACGGCGATCCGCCCTGCGATTCGGCGGACGCAAACAACGCCGGCGGCGCCTCGGTGCGCGAGGCCGTCCGGTCGACGCGGTTTATCGCCCTTTATGTATCGTGTCTGGTCTGCTCGTTCGGCGCCTTCGTTCCATTCGTTCATCTCGTGCCTTACGCGCGCGACCATGGGGTCGCGGCGTCCTCTGCCGTGCTGCTGCTCGGCGTGATCGGGGCCGGCAGCACCGCGGGCCGCTTCTTTCTCGGCGCGGTCGCCGACCGGATGGGCCGCGACCGCTCGCTGATCATGGTCCTGATCGGAATGGCGTTCGCGATGGCGATCTGGGCCGTTGCGGCTGATGTCTGGGCCCTCGCCGCCTTCGCCTTCATCTACGGCGGGTTCTACGGCGGCTGGGTCGCGGTGCTACCAGCGGTCGTGATGGACTATTTCGGCGGACGCAACGTCAGCGGCATCATCGGCGTTCTCTACACCAGTGTTGCCTTCGGGACGCTGGTCGGCCCGAGCGCTGCCGGCTTCGCCTATGATGCGAGCCACAGCTACGCGCTGCCGATCCTGATCAGCGCCGCCGCGAACATCGTCGCGGCGCTGATCGTTGTGGCGATCCTGGGGCGCCGCAGCACGCGGACGATCAACGCAATGAAGAGCTGATCGATCCGAACTTGATGTTCTGCACGCCTCCCGGCTTCGCGCATCGATCGTATTTGTGCGTGTCCATTCACGGCGCATTAACCCAGCTTCCTAACTTCGCCTCCATTCCGTTCCCGTAAACCAACGGATGTTTCCGGGGCCGCGAATTGACCCTGGCGTGTGCATGACAACGATCGATCATGATGACGAGATTCGGCAGCCGCCTTTTTGACCATGCCTTCGTCCGCAGCGGACCGATCCGCTGGCTGGTGGTGGGCGGCATGTTGCTGATCGCGGCGATCGCTGTCGGCGCGACGCTGATGGCGCAGAATTTCCGCGAACGTGCGCTTCGCAATTCCGGCCGCGAGCTGGAAAACACCGTGCTGATGCTGGCCCATCATTTCGACCAGCAATTGCAGGATTTCGCCGTCATCCAGCAGGATTTCGTCGACCACGTTCGCGCCACCGGCATCACCAGTGCAGCGGACTATCGCAAACGCCTCTCCGGCCAGGACATCCACCGGATGCTGCGCTCGAAGATCGAGGCACTGCCCTACATGGGCGGCGTCAACATCATCGATGCCGAAGGCAATTTGATCAATTCGTCGACGGCATGGCCAGTCCCGAAATTGAACGTCGCCGATCGCGCCTATTTCCGGACCTTTCGATATGATCCCAATGCTCCCGACGTCCTGATCGAGCCACTGCACAGTCGCATCTCCGGAGCCTGGACCATCCTCATCGTGCGCAAGATCGTCGGACCGAACGGCGAATTCATGGGTGTGGTCGGACGCGGCATCGAGCCGGCAAGCTTCGAAAAATTCTTCGAGACCGTCGTGCTCGGCGAAGGAGCGACGATCTCGATGCTGCATCGGGACGGCACTCTGCTGGCCCGATATCCCCATTCCGGCGAATTGATGGGACGAAATTTCAAGAACGGTCCGTTCGAGCACCAGAGGGTCTTCGGGCTCGATCAGTTCGCCGGCCGCTTCATGAGCCCGGTCGACGGCGAGGACCGGCTAATCTCCTCGCATGCCCTGCCCCACTTCCCGATCCTGATGATGGCTACCACGACGCGCGCGTCGGCACTGATGGACTGGCGCGAGCAGATCGGCATCCTGATCTCGGTCGCCGCCTCTTCCGCGCTCGCCATCGCGGGCGTGCTGATCGCGATCGTGCGCAAGCTCCTGGAGCAGCACCGCCTTTCGCGGGAACGGCTGACGCTGGAAAAGCAGCGTCTTGACCGCGCCGTCAACAACATGACCCAGGGCCTGCTGCTGTTCGACGCCTCGCAGCAGCTCGTGATCTGCAATCAGCGCTACATAGAGATGTACGGGCTGTCTGCCGAAATCGTGAGACCCGGCTGTAGCTTCCACGACATCATTGCGCACCGCAGCGCCACCGGCTCTTTCACCGGCGATGTGGACCCGTATATCGCACGGGTCCTGCGCGACATCCATGTGCGCAATTCGATGGTGGTCGACACCTCCGACGGTCGCTCGATCCAGATCGTCAACGAACCGCTCACGGACGGCGGCTGGGTGGCGACACACGAGGACATCACGGAGCGCCGGCGCATCGAGGAGCGCATCACCCATCTCGCTCATTACGACGCGCTGACCGACCTGCCCAACCGCACCCTGTTCCACGAGCATCTACGCGAGGAACTGGCTCTCGTCGCCGCGGGCGAACAACTCGCGGTGCACTATATCGACATCGACGAATTCAAGGGCGTCAACGACGCGCTCGGGCATCTCGTCGGCGACGAACTCCTGAAGTCGGTCGCGCAGAGCCTCCGCCGGTGCGCAGGCCCGGCGGACTTCGTGGCGCGGCTTGGCGGCGACGAATTCGCCATCGTACAGAGCGCGGTGACGTCGCTGGATCAGGTCAACGAACTCGTCGCGCGGCTGTTCGAGGCCATCCGCGTGCCGTTTGACTGCATGGGGCATCATCTTGCCACCGACGCCAGCATCGGCATCGCACTGGCACCCGACCACGGAACGGCGCTCGACCAGATCCTGAAGAACGCGGACATGGCGATGTACGCCGCCAAAGCCGCCGGACGCCGCACCTATCGCTTTTTCGAGCCGGAGATGGACGCCAAGATCCACGAGCGGCGGCAGCTCGAGATCGATCTGCGCCACGCCATCGCCCATGGCGGCCTCGATGTCTATTACCAGCCCTGCCTCAGCCTGAAGGACGACCGCATCACTGGCTGCGAGGCGCTGGTGCGCTGGCGTCATCCCGAGCGCGGCATGGTCTCGCCGGCCGAGTTCATCCCGATCGCCGAGGACACCGGCCTGATCAACGAGATCGGGGAATGGGTGCTGGCGACCGCCTGCCGGGACGCCGCCAACTGGCCCGACGACATCCGCCTCGCCGTCAACGTCTCACCGGTGCAGTTCAAGAGCGGCACGCTGGCGCTGAAGATCATCGCGGCGCTCGCTGCCTCCAATTTGCCGGCGAGCCGGCTCGAGCTCGAGATCACCGAGGCGGTGCTGATCCGCGACGACGACACCGCGCTCGCGATCCTGCATCAACTCCGCGCCATCGGCGTGCGCATCGCGCTCGACGATTTCGGCACCGGCTACTCCTCCCTGAGCTATCTGCACCGCTTCCCGTTCGACAAGATCAAGATCGACCGCTGCTTCGTTAACGACATCGCCGGCCCCGACGGCTCCGCCAGCATCGTGCAGGCCGTCGTCAATCTCGCGGCCGCCCGCCGCATGACCACCACGGCCGAGGGCGTCGAGACCGAGGAGCAGCAGCGGCTGCTCCGCGCGCTCGGCTGCTCCGAGATGCAAGGCTATCTGTTCAGCGCCGCGAAGCCTGCCGACAAGGTGCTGGAGCTGTTCGCGCTCCATCGCAGCCGGCTCGCCCAGCGCGGTGGAAACGAGAGCCGACGCCGCGAAGCGGGCTAGAAACATCGACGGACAGCCAATCGGCGCGAGCGACCGCTTGGAATTCAAGACCATTTGGTCTATATATCGGAGATGCGCCGCCAAAGCCCAGTGCAGTTGCCCCGTGGCCGTCCCCGAAGTTTCGACACGGAAGCCGCTGTCGAACAGGCGATGGGCGTGTTCTGGTCGCGCGGCTATCATGCCACGGCGCTACCGGACCTGCTTCGAGCGACGAAGCTATCGCGTGGCAGCCTCTACGCCGCTTTCGGGGACAAGCACTCGCTGTTCTTGCGTGCGCTTGATCGCTACGTCGCCGATGCCGTGACGCGGATGAACGTCGAACTCGACCCCCGCAGAGAGCCGGTCGACGGCCTGCGGGCCTACCTTGCCGGCTACGTGGAGCGAACGAGCGGTGCCAATGGTCGGCGCGGATGCCTGCTGGTGGCCACGGCCATGGAACTGGCCGGCCGTGACGCTGAAGTTGATCGCCGCATCGGGAGCTTTTTCAAGGCCATGGAGGCCAAGCTGGCTGATGCCCTGTCCCGTGCGAAGGCGGCGGGCAAATTGGCCGATGGCGTCGAGCCTTCCAGTGCCGCCCGAATTCTCGTCTGTTTCCTTTGGGGGCTACGAGTGGTCGCGAAAACGGCACCGACACGGATCACGTCGCAAGCCGCCGTTGACGCTCTTCTCGACCGCTTCATTAGGTAAACAACCCATTTAGGTAAACAACCCATGGACGCCTCCGCTATTGGCGCGTCGATATCTAGACTGATCGGTCTTGAAAGGAAGAATGCCATGTCTGCCATCCAGATCGTCTGTGCGGTGGCCGTCCCCTTGCTCTGGGGTTATCAGTTCGTCGCCATCAAGGTAGGCGTTACGGAGTTTCCGCCTCTCTTCTTCCTCGCACTGCGCTTCCTGGCCATCGCGCTGTTGCTCGTTCCGTTCGTCAAACGGCCCACGCGTGCACAGTTCGGCCCCATCGTAGCTATTTCGATTTTCCTCGGTGGGCTGAACTTCGGGCTCTTCTATGTTGGCCTTGGGCTCGGCTCGGGAAGCATGTCGGCCGTCGCATATCAACTCGCGCCGCCCTTCACCGTCCTGTTGGCGTGGCCGCTGCTCGCGGAGAGGCCGTCTCTCACCACGTCCGCCGGAGTGGTGCTTGCATTTGTCGGCGTGGTCGTATTGGCAGCGGAGCCCGGCCTGTCGGCAAACGCGCTTCCCCTGCTGCTCGTGGTCGGGGCAGCCTTCGCATTCGCCGTGTCCAACGTCTTGACGAAGCGCTACGGCCCTTTTGATCCCCTGATGTTGATGGGGTGGTTCTCGCTGCTCACGGTGCCGCAGGTCATGTTGATGTCGTTGCTCCTTGAACACGGACAACTCGCGAGCCTTGTCACCGCGGATGGACGTGGTTGGCTGGCACTCGCCTACACGATTTTCATCGGAGGAATTGTCGGGTTTGGACTCTGGTTCTGGCTGATCGGGCGTTGCTCGATGAGTCGCGTCGCCCCTTTCGGTCTGCTACTTCCGGTGTTCGCCCTGATGTCGAGCGTGTTGTTTCTTGGCGAACACATGACCTCAAAGCTGATCATCGGCGGGCTGCTCGCGATGTCCGGCGTTGCCATGACGCAGTTGAGACCGAGCGCTTGACCGATGTGAACCAGGAAGTCGCGTCGTTGCAGCGTCCCAAACGAATTCGCCCAGGAGCGGTCATCCACTCCCAGGCGATCAATGTCTGGAATCGCGAAACTTAGTTCGGCACCGCAGCCTTAGGCGCAGGCTTGGCCGCGACAGCATTCGCGGTTTGGCCGTGCAGGAAGTCATAGGCCGTATGCAGCGCCTTGTCGTCCTTCTCTTCCGGCGGAACATAGGACTGTGATCCAGTCTGCTCCGTGCCATCGGCCGCCTGAAGATGGCCGCGCATCTGGGACTCCGCCATGGTGTCCATCCGGCCCTTCAGCTCAGGCGGCACGTCCTGGAGGATCTCGATGTCGGGCGCGATGCCCTGGGCCTGGATCGAGCGGCCCGACGGCGTGTAGTAGCGCGCCGTGGTCAGCGCCAGCGCACCGTTGCGGGCACCGAGCGGAATGATGGTCTGCACCGAGCCTTTGCCGAACGAGCGCGTGCCGATGATGGTCGCGCGCTTGTGGTCATGCAGCGCGCCGGCCACGATCTCGGAGGCCGAAGCCGAGCCGCCGTTGACCAGAACCACGAGCGGCTTGCCCTTGGTGAGGTCACCGCCGTGCGCGGTAAAGCGCTGGGTCTCTTCCGCATTGCGGCCGCGGGTCGAGACGACCTCGCCGCGCTGCAGAAACGCGCTCGACACCGACACGGCCTGGTCGAGCAATCCGCCCGGATTGTTGCGCAGGTCCATCACGTAGCCCACGAGCTTCTCCTGCGGGATGTCCTTGGAGATCGACGCGATTGCCTTCTTCAGGCCGTCGGTGGTCTGCTCGTTGAATGAGGAGACGCGGATATAGCCGATATCGCCGTTCTCGACGTGGAAGCGGACGGGGCGCACATGGATGATCTCGCGCTTGATCGCGACGTCGAGCGGGGCGTCGGCCCCCTTGCGCACGATCGTGAGCTTGGTCTGGGTGTCGACGGGGCCCTTCATCTTGTTGACGGCCTGCTCGAGTGTCATGCCCTGCACGGCGTCGCCGTCGATCTTGCTGATGAGGTCGCCCGACATGATGCCGGCCTTGGACGCCGGAGTGTCGTCGATCGGCGAGACGACCTTGACGAGGCCATCCTCCATCGTGACCTCGATGCCGAGCCCGCCGAACTCGCCGGAGGTGGTCTCCTGCATCTCGGTCCAGGCCTTGTCGTTCATGTAGCGCGAGTGCGGATCGAGCGCGGTCACCATGCCGGTGATCGCACCTTCGATGAGCTTGGCATTGTCGGGTTTCTCGACATAGCTCGCCTTCACCCGCTCGAATACTTCGCCGAACAAATTGAGCTGGGAATAGGCGTCATCCGCGCTCGCTGCCGCCCGTGCTGCCCATACGCCGCCGTGCGGACTGGCTACCAAAAGGGTCAGACACGCTCCGGTGAGCGCGCCCAAGGGGAATAGCAGGGTTTTCCGCATGGATAGACAGGCCTTTTTGCTTTGGGCTTCGGCTGCGCCATGCAAATGGCGATCCAGCCCGCTGTTCACAATACCATTCTGGTTTCTTCAAGGCCGAGATACCACGCCGGCGGCTAGACCGTAAAAAATCCCTTCGCCCGGGCCTAAACTTTTGGCAACGTTCCGAAACCGTTTCGCGCAAGACGGGAATCGGTCCGCCGGCCCACGCCTCGCAGCTATGCGATTTTAGGATGGTTTTGGAGGGCCGGACACGATAGGCGATGACGATAAGACTTCAAATTCTCGGGAGGACAACAATGAATGACGCGCCCCGCACCCGGCCGGAGAGGAACGTCGAACTCGGCGCCAGCGCCGAGCCGTTCCAGAACCTGCACGAATTCATCCGCAAGGCGCGTGCCAATCTGAACCAGAACGCCTGGGACTACATCGTCGGCGCCGCCGAGACCGAGACCACGATGCGTCGCAACCGCATGGCGCTGGACGAAATCGCCTTCCGCCCGCGCGTGCTGCGCGATGTCAGCAAGGTCGTCGGCTCGGTCGAGCAATTCGGCCGCAAGATGCGCCTGCCGGTGGTGCTCGCCCCCGTCGGCGCGCTCGAAATCTTCGATCCGGATGGCGCGGCGAGCGTGGCACGCGCCTGCGGCACTTTCGGTGCGGCGCACATGCTGAGTTCGGTGTCCGAGCCCGGCCTCGAGAAGACCGCCGAAGCGGCGCCCGGCGCGCTGCGCCTCTACCAGCTCTATGTGCGCGGCGACGATGCCTTCGTCGCCGACGTTGTCAGCCGGGCCGAGAAGAACGCCTATGCCGCCTTCTGCCTGACCGTCGATACCGCCCATTACAGCCGTCGCGAGCGTGACATCGCCAAGCGGTACGTTCGCGAGAGCCGCCTGCGCGCCACCGGCGGCGATTTCCAGAAGGGCCTGGAGTGGCGGACGGTGAAGATGATCAAGGACAAGTTCGAGATCCCGCTGATCCTCAAGGGCATCGCGACGCCAGAGGACGCGCTGATCGCGATCGATCACGGCGTCGAGTGGATCTACGTTTCCAACCATGGCGGCCGTCAGCTCGATCACGGTCGCGGCGCCATGCACGTGCTGCCCGAGATCGTCGATGCCGTGAAGGGCCGCGCCAAAATCATGGTCGATGGCGGTGTCTGTCGCGGCACCGACATCGTCAAGGCGATCGCGGCGGGCGCCGACCTCGTCGGCATCGGCCGGCTGCAATGCTGGGCACTGGCGGCGGCCGGCGAAGCCGGCGTGGCGCGCATGCTGGAGCTGCTCGAGGACGAAGTGCTGCGTTGCCTCGGCTTGCTGGGTGCGACTTCGTTCGCCGAGGTCGACAAATCCTGCCTCCATGCAGCGACCGCAACCAACGCGCCGAGCGTGTTCAGCGCGTTTCCGCTGTTCGACCACGAGCCATATCGATACTGAGTGAAAGGACGCTATGACATCGCTCTCTCCCGGCAGCGCGGATGCGCTTCTGTTCGATCTCGGCCGCGTGGTGCTCGATATCGATTTCTCCAAGGCGATCGCCTGCTGGGCGGGACATGCTGGCTGCGAGCCCGATGCCATCGTCGCGCGCTACGTGCGGGACAGCGAAGCCTATCGGCTGCACGAGGTGGGCAAGCTCAGTGACGAGGACTATTTCGCCTCGTTGCGAGATTCGCTCGGAATCGGCATTTCGGACGCGCAGTTCCTGGAAGGCTGGAACGCGATCTTCACCGGCGAAATGCCTGATATCGCCGAGCTGTTGCCGCGGGCAGCGAAGCAGATGCCGCTCTACGTCTTCTCCAATACCAACCGGCCGCACGTGGACTATTTCTCGAAGGAATATGCCGACGTCCTCCGCCATTTCCGGGAGCTGTATTTGTCGTCCAGCATCGGCCTGCGCAAACCGAATGCGGAGGCCTTCGACCACGTCATTGCTGCGATCGGCGTGCCCGCCGAGCGTATCGTGTTCTTCGACGATCTTGCCGAGAACATCGAAGGCGCGCGGGCGCGCGGCATGACGGCGGTGCATGTGATCTCGCCGCGTGACGTCGGGATCGCCCTCAAGGCGCTGGGGATTTGACCGCCCGCCCCAGCACATTGCCAGGCAAGCCGACCTGCCGATCCGGAACAATTTCACCCCGGGGACGAGGAACCAAAACACTTTGTGCATTTTTAGACAGAGTTCCGGGAACGGAATGCCACCCTCCGGACTCTTGAGTCCGTTGGGACTTCTACGGACGGATGCATCATCGTGTTGGGCAAGACCTACCTCACCAAGCAGGCCTCTCTTCTTCTTGAATTCGCCAGGACAACCTCAGACTCGGCCCTTTCCGCCAAGCTCGTGAGCAAGGCCGCCGACCTGAAATCCCAGGCCGATCCGCTTCCCGACAAGGATCAGGGGCCGAAGGCGCCCGACGTAAGTCCCGAGCAGACAGCGACCTGATCGGTGCTGGCCGGGGCGGTCGTCATCTCGTCCCTGCCATGGTCACTCTCCTGCCGATCTGTCTCGTTCCTCGGATCATGCCGCGACGGGCTTGATCTTGCCTTCCAGAACGATGTGAAGCAGCGGGATGACTGTCCCCGCTCAGCTGTTTTTGCCTCTGCGCCCGCGCTCGGCTAGAAGACTTGCGGAACATTCGCCCGAACGTGCCGAGCAGGAGTTTTCGCCGTGGCCTTGATGCCGGTTTCTGACGCGCTTGCCGCGGTGCTGGCGGGTGCAGAGCCGCTGCCCGAAGAGATGGTTGCCATCGACGAAGCCTACCATCGCGTGCTCGCGCGCGACGCCGCGGCCCGGCGCACGCAGCCGCCACAGGCGATGTCGGCGATGGATGGCTACGCGGTGCGTGCGGCCGATGCCGCGACGATCGATTCGAAGCTCACCGTCATCGGCGAGGTCGCGGCAGGTCGGCCGTTCGCGGGAACAGTCGGCGCCGGCGAGGCCGTGCGGATCTTCACCGGCGGCGTCGTTCCCTACGGCGCCGACGCCGTCGTGATCCAGGAGGACACGGTCGCCGACGGCAAGCGCATCACGATCAAGGAAGCCGCGATCGCCGGACGGCACATCCGGCCCGCCGGTGTCGATTTCCGCGACGGCGACGTGCTCCTGCGCAAGGGAAGCCGTCTCACCGAGCGCGACCTCGCGCTTGCGGCCGGGATGAATCACCCGCACCTCTCCGTTTGCCGACGTCCGAAGGTCGCGATCCTCGCCACCGGCGACGAGCTGGTGATGCCGGGCACCACGCCCGGTCACGGCCAGATCGTCTATTCCAACGGCTACGCCCTGCACGCTCTCGCTCGCAGCGAGGGCGCCGAGACCATCGACCTCGGTATTGCCACCGACACGCTGGAGGCCACCACCGTCGGCATTCGACGCGCCCGCGAGAGCGGAGCCGACATCCTGATCACGACCGGCGGCGCATCGGTCGGCGACCACGATCTGGTCCAGCAGGCGCTGAGGGACGAAGGCATAACGATGGCGTTCTGGAAGATCGCGATGCGGCCGGGCAAGCCGATGATGCACGGGCGGCTCGGCGCGATGGAGGTGATCGGCCTGCCGGGCAATCCCGTGTCGTCCTACGTCTGCGCTTTCCTGTTCTTGGTGCCGCTAATTCGCGCTCTCTCGGGCCGTTCAGTGATTCACCATCGCCGCGAGCGCGCCGTGCTCGGCCGCGACGTCGGCGCCAACGACCAGCGGGAGGACTATCTGCGCGCGCATCTGGAGGAGCGCGACGACGGCACGCGCGTTGCCCTTCCCGTCAACCATCAGGACTCTTCGCTGCTTGCGAATCTCGCTGCGGCACAGGTACTTCTCGTGCGCGCACCGTTCGCGCCGAAAGCCGAAGCAGGCACACCTTGCGAGGTGTTGCGGCTCCCCGTGTGAGCGCCCCGACAACGCATGTTCCGCGAACTTCGCTCTGTTCACGGTAAATTAAGCAGTTGCGGAACACATATCGAACATATAGTGTCCGTTCATGATTTGTTTCGAGCGTGTAGCGGCTTATTCCTGAATTCAGCGTCTCGGAATCGAACGACATCAAACGGGAGACTTTGGTCGAGATGTTAACGCGCAAACAATACGAGCTTCTGCGGTTCATCAATGAACGTCTGAAGGAAAGCGGCGTGCCGCCCTCCTTCGACGAGATGAAGGATGCGCTCGACCTGCGCTCGAAGTCGGGCATCCATCGCCTGATCACGGCGCTCGAGGAGCGCGGCTTCATCCGACGCCTGCCCAATCGCGCCCGTGCGATCGAGGTCATCAAATTGCCCGAGCTCCAGGCCGCCGCCGGCAGCCGCCGCGGCTTCACGCCGAGCGTCATTGAGGGCAATCTCGGCAAGGTGCGTGCGAGCTCCAGCCTGCCCGCGGACGATGGTGAACGTCCGGTCGCGGTGCCGGTGATGGGCCGGATCGCGGCCGGCACACCGATCGAGGCGTTGCAGACCCGCAGCCACACTATCAGCGTACCGCCTGACATGCTTGGCTCGGGCGAGCACTACGCGCTCGAAGTGCGCGGCGATTCCATGGTCGAGGCCGGCATCCTCGACGGCGACATGGCGCTGATCCAGCGCAACGAGAGCGCCGATACCGGCGACATCGTGGTGGCGCTGATCGACGACGAGGAAGCAACCCTCAAGCGCTTCCGCCGCCGCGGCGCATCGATCGCGCTCGAGCCCGCCAACGGCGCCTATGAGGTGCGCATCCTGCCGCCGAACCGGGTGAAAATTCAGGGCAAGCTGATCGGGCTGTACCGAAAGTACTGAGCCTGTACGGCAGTCACGCAATTCCAATTGGAGTGGACGGATTGCCCGCTCCGGCTGGATAGTCATCCTGGTTCTGCACAGATTATCCGGCCGCTTCTCCGGCGGTCCATCCTCGACACGCCGCGCCAAGCATCCCAGAGGCTTCGCGGCGTTCCGGTTTGAGGAGACGTCATGCGCAAGGGCATCTCCGGCCGCTGACGTCCGCGACCGAAATGCCCAGGAGCAGGCTTTGTTCCTCGCCGATTCGGGAAAGATAAAGTGATCGCGGCGTGCGGAAACCAGCCGCAGATTTGCCCATAACCAAGCAGAGGCTTGTGTGTTTCCACTCTGATAGGGGCCTGCGCCTCGATAAGAGACGCCGGTTGCTATCCCAGCATGAGGAGCACCCGATGTGTGACTACAGCCTGCATGCCATCGCGTCGCGCCCCGCCGAAGTCGGCGAGACGGTCGTCACGACAACCTTCCGCGGCACCTCGACGCGTGGTTTTGCGTCCGCAGCCGATCCGACTGTGGCCGTCTGCCTGCTGCCGGGAACGGAGCTCGCCTTCGCCGACAACATCCGCTACGACAATCGCTGGATCTGGACACGCACGATCAATTCCCGTGTCGGCAAGTTCGGCAAGATCGATCCGCACATTCCCGACCGCCATCATGACGCGATCGAATTCCCCGACGGCAAATACGTGCTGGTGACCCAGCTTGTCGAAGGACAGCGCGCGACCGTGCTGCAACTGCCGGTGACGCTGCCGGCCGGCGAGCGCGAGCACAAGCCGCAGATCATGGCCAACAGGCAGCCAACCATCACGCGCCTGCCGATCGGCTGACACGGTCGCCCTCCGGCCACGGGATCGGAGGCCAGGATTGATTTGCAATCGCCGGCCGTGGCCGGCGAGGTGGTGTGGTTTGCGTCCAGCGAATCCGATCGGATGCACCAGCCGACTGCATCTCTCCGCACGATCCGATTAATCGTCGGCTTGCAAATCGATTTCCGCCGGCGTTGCGTCCTTGCTGCGTGGCGGGATCGCTTTCGGCGCAAGACTGCCGTCGAAATCACCTTCGCCTGCGCCGGCCGGCAACCAGGGACGGCTCGTGCCTCTTTCCCTCACCGCCTGAACTGCAAAGCCGTCACCACGCTGCGTCAGCGCCAGCGCGCTCTGGCTCGCGAGCCGCCGTCGATCGACCACCATCGCGGCGCAATCGGGCGGCGCGGGACGTGCCGTCACCACCAGCGCGGCGCGGTTGCAATCGTCCGCCAGCGCGTCGATGCGCAGTGCCAGCGCGACCAGCCGCCCATCGCGAGCGGCGTCACGCAGCCGGATTCATCGCAAGACACGCCGGCGGCCAGCGAGGCGCTGGCGGCATCGCGCGGATCGGCGTCGGCAGCCAACCACTCCTTGAGCAAAAAGCTATCCTTACTCGTCTTGATCAGGTGAAGATGTCCGTCCTTGCCCCGCACCGCGACGCTCTGGCCATCCCCGGCAATCAGGATGTCGGGCTGCCGCACCGACAGCCCCCAGAGGATCGCGACCAGCAGCACCAGTGCGCCGGACCAGCGCAGCGGCGTGCGCAACAGGCCCAGCACGATGATCCCCAGGCTCGCCGCGATCAGCGGCGCGATGCCGAAAGCCGGGATGCGGCCGATCGCGCCCGGCAATGCCGCGACCCAGCGCGAGACCACGACCATCCAGTCGATGCCGATCCCCATCAGCCACCAGAACACGCTATCGAGCCCGAAGGGAGCCGCAAGCAGCCCGAGCAGCCCCGCCGGCATCACCAGCGCCGAGACTACCGGCATCGCACCGAGATTGGCGAGCACGCCGAACGGGGTGACGCGGTGGAAGTGGAAAGCGGCATAGGGCGTGGTCGCAAGTCCCGCGATCAGCGAAGCCATGAACAGCATCGCGATCTCGCGCCCGCCCCACATCGCAACGCGCGCGGTCGCCGAATGATCGGGCGATGCGAACAGGTTCGGCATGCCGATCTGCACCAGCGCCACCAGCCCGAGCGTCGCGGCGAACGACATCTGAAAACTCGGATGCACCAGCGCCTCCGGCGCGACTGCCAGCACGATCAGGGCGGCCACCGCCAGCGTGCGGAAGGTGATGGCGCGGCGATCGACCATCACCGCGATCAGCACCACTGCAGTCATGAAGAACGATCTTTGCGTTGCGACCTCCGCGCCCGACAGCAGCAGGTAGAACGCAGCAGCGACCAGTGCCGCGGCCGCCGACCATTTCTTGATGGCGAAGCCGGCCGCCAGTCCCGGGATCAGAGCCAGCAGCGCGCGCACCGCAAAGAACACGACACCGGCAACGACTGCCATGTGGTAGCCGGAGATCGAGAGCACGTGACCGAGGCCGGAGATGAACATCGCGTCGTTGACGGGCGTGGTGATCGCATCGCGCCGGCCGGTGAGCAGCGCAGTCGCGATCGCGCGGTTGTCGCCGTCGAGCGTGGCGCGGATGCGCGCGTCGATCGCATCGCGCAGGCCTTGCATGAAGGCTGCGTAACGCAGCCGCAAGCCGCCAGTCTCAGGCGGCGCCGCCACCGTGATTTCGCCCATTGCAAAACCGGAGGCTCCGATGCCCTGGAAGAACATGTCACGCGAAAAATCGTAGCTGCCGGGCCGCACCGGCGCGAGCGGCGGCATCAGCCGCGCCTTCAACTGCACAAAGCTGCCGACCTCCGGCGCGGTGCCCTTGCGGACCGACAGGCGAACGCGCTCGAGCCTGACGTCGCTGCGCTGCGCCTCCATCGCGGTAACGCGCAGCACGAAACGGTCGGTGCGCTCGCGGATGTCGCGAGCCTCGACGAAGCCCGACAACGACACCGAGTAGAGCGACTTTGCCAGCACCGGGTGGGCGATGCGCGCCGTCTTCCAGGTCGCGACGGTAAAGCCGGCCGCGACCGCCGCGATCATAATCGCCGGCGCGAACAGCCGGCTCCGCCGCAACAGAGCCGCGCCAAGCATGAGCGCGACGGCGGTCGTGGCAACGACCCACAGCACCGGCTCATGATCGGCGGAGAAATAAAGCGCGATGCCGCAGCCGAAAGCCACGGGCACCCACGGCAACAGCCGCCCGGCGCCAGCCTCGCCGCGTACCCATGCGCGCAGGATCTCGACCAGCGATGTCCAGAGGTCGAGACCCGCAGGCGCAAGGCCGCCCGCGGACGCAGCGCGGCCCGCGGGCCAAGTCCCCGCGATCCCCTGCGACCGTACCGGCCGGCCCGGCTCCGCCATTCCCTGCACCTGACGATACGCAACGAAGGCCGAAGCTACCGGAACGTGCAGGCGGGCGGATAGCGGTACGGATCAGGAACGAAAGGGCCGAGCCGCTACTTTTCCTCTTCCATCGTCACGGCGACATCCGCCTTGGCCGACAGCCGGACCTTGTTGCCCTCGACATCGGCGACGAGGCCCTTGTCGATGAAGTGATGATGGCCCTTGTGGCTGCCCTCGCCGCTGTCCTTTTTGGTCAGCTTGATGCGATTGCCTTCGACCTTGTCGACGGTGCCGACGTGGACGCCGTCGGCACCGATGACTTCCATATGCTCTGCGATGTTCTGCATGGTGGGTTCCTTGTTGGACCCACCCCAACGCGCGGGGCGCATGTTCGTTCTCTCACGAGAATGACGAAGCCGTGTGCCCCCCGCTCGTCAGATCAGCGGCGCCTGCGAGGAGGCGTGGTGATTGACGATCTTCCAGTCGCCGTCCTCGCGAATGATGACCCAGCTCATCTTGACCGAGAAATCGGGACGTTCGCCGGCAAGGTCGAACGAGATGGTTGCGGCCATATTGATCAGGTCAGGACCTGCCTGCACCGACTTCACCTCGGAAAACACTGCGCTCGGCCTGCGCCAGCGCGGCAGACCGTTGAAATAATCGGCAACGCCGCCCCTGCCCCGGTAGAGCTTCGGGTTGGAGCCGAAGAAGAACGCGTTCTTCGCATAAAGCGATGACAGCGCCGCTGCATCGAGTGTGGCGAAGCCGGCGCGCCATTTCGCGATGATGGCGGACACGATGGCGTCGGCTTCGTTGCTCATTGTCGTCCCTCAACCCTCGTCATCCCTTGGCGACTTCCTTCGCGAACGTGTCGCGCAAACCGATGGTCCTGGAAAATACCGGCTTGCCGGGCGTCGAGTCCTTGTCGCGGATGAAATAGCCCTGGCGCTCGAACTGCATTGGCTCGGTGGAATTGCTCTCGGCAACCGATGCCTCGACTCGCGCATCAGCGAGGATCTCCAGCGACTGCGGATTGAGATCGGTAGCAAAATTCGAGGCGTCCGGGCTCGGGTTCGCAAAGAGCTGGTTGTAGATGCGGATTTCGGCCGGCTTCGACGCTGCCGCCGACAGCCAGTGCATGGTGGCCTTGACCTTGCGGCCGTCGGGCGCGTTGCCGCCCTTGGTCGCGGGATCGTAGGTGCAGCGCAGCTCCACCACCTCGCCATTATCGTTCTTGATCACGCCGGTGCACTTGACGAAATAGGCGTAGCGCAGCCGCACCTCGTTGCCCGGCGACAGGCGGAAGAACTTTTTCGGCGGGTTCTCCATGAAATCGTCCTGCTCGATATAGAGCTCGCGGCCGAACGTGATCTTGCGCGTGCCGGCGCTGGGATCATCGGGATGGTTGATCGCCTCGAGCTCCTCGACCTGTCCTTCCGGGTAGTTCTCGATCACCACTTTCAGCGGCCGCAGCACCCCCATACGCCGCTGCGACGTGCGGTTCAGCTCCTCGCGGATGCAAAACTCGAGCATGCCGACGTCAACGACGCTGTTGGCTTTGGCCACTCCGATGCGCTTGACGAATTCACGAAGGGCCGCCGGGGGCACGCCGCGGCGGCGCATCCCCGCCATGGTCGGCATGCGCGGATCGTCCCAGCCCGCGACATGCCCCTCGCGGACGAGCTGGGTCAGCACGCGCTTGGACAGCAGCGTGTAGGTCAGGTTCAGGCGCGCGAACTCGTACTGGTGCGGCTTCGACGGCACCGGCAGCTTCTCGATGAACCAGTCGTAGAGCGGCCGGTGATCTTCGAACTCCAGCGTGCAGATCGAATGGGTGATGCCTTCAATGGCGTCCGACTGACCGTGGGCGTAGTCGTAGCTCGGATAGATGCTCCACTTGGTGCCGGTGCGCGGATGATGCGCATGCAGAATGCGGTACAGCACCGGATCGCGCAGGTTGATGTTGCCCGCACCCATGTCGATCTTGGCCCGCAGCACGCGCGCGCCGTTGGGGAATTCGCCCGCCTTCATGCGGCGGAACAAGTCGAGGTTTTCATCCACGCTGCGATCGCGGAAGGGCGAATTCTTGCCGGGCTCGGTCAGCGTGCCGCGCGCAACGCGAATTTCCTCCTGAGTCTGGTCGTCGACATAGGCCAGCCCGTCGCGGATCAGCTGCTCCGCCCATTCATAGAGGCGGTCGAAATAGTCCGAGGCGAAGAACAGGTTCTTGCCCCAGTCGAAGCCGAGCCAGCGCACGTCGGCCTGGATGGAATCGATGTATTCCTGCTCTTCCTTGACCGGATTGGTGTCGTCGAAGCGCAGATGGCAGCGGCCCGGAAACTCCTGGGCGATGCCAAAATTGAGCGCGATCGACTTGGCGTGGCCGATATGGAGATAACCGTTCGGCTCCGGCGGGAACCGGGTCACAATCTCCTTGTATTTGGCCTGATCGAGGTCGGCCTGGATGATGTCACGAATGAAATCGCGCCCAACCTCAGTCGCCACCGGTTCTGTCATTACGAAAATCCTGTAGGGAAATCAGCGGCCCTTCTGCCAAATTCGGGACGCTGAGCCAAGGCCTTAAGCGGTCCGCTGCCGGGCTTTAGTTATGCCCCGGTCCTGCTATATACCACCGCCTCCAATGCATAGGCCCCGCCAAGAATGACCGATTCCGTCGTCACCCGCTTCGCTCCCTCGCCGACCGGTTTCCTCCATATCGGGGGTGCCCGCACGGCCCTGTTCAACTGGCTCTATGCGAAGAAGCACGGCGGCAAGATGCTGCTCCGGATCGAGGACACCGACCGGGAGCGCTCCACGGAGGCCGCGATCGGCGCCATCCTCGACGGCTTGAAATGGCTGGAGCTCGGCTGGGATGGCGACGTCATCTACCAGTTCAGCCGCGCCGCCCGCCACCGCGAGGTGGCCGAGCAGCTGCTCGCCGGCGGCAAGGCCTATCGCTGCTACGCCACCGCCGAGGAGCTCACCGCGATGCGCGAGAAGGCGCGCGCCGAAGGCCGCACCCGCCTCTATGACGGCCTGTGGCGCGACCGCGATCCGGCGACGGCTCCAAGCAACGTGAAGCCGACGATCCGGCTGCGCGCGCCGCAGACCGGCGAGACCGTGATCGAGGACCAGGTCCAGGGCCGCGTGGTCTGGCAGAACGAGAACCTCGACGACCTCGTGCTTTTGCGCGGCGACGGCAACCCGACCTACATGCTCGCGGTGGTCGTGGACGACCATGACATGGGCGTCACCCATGTCATCCGCGGCGACGACCATCTGATCAACGCGGCCCGCCAGAAGCAGATCTACGGTGCGATGGGCTGGACGCTGCCGAGCATGTCCCACATCCCGCTGATCCACGGCCCGGACGGCTCAAAACTGTCGAAGCGCCATGGCGCGCTTGGCGTCGATGCCTACCGCGCCATGGGATATCTCCCGGCCGCACTCCGCAACTACCTCGTGCGGCTCGGCTGGAGCCATGGTGACCAGGAGATTTTCTCGACCGAGGAGATGGTCGCCGCGTTCGACCTCGCCAGCGTCGGCCGCGCCGCGGCGCGCTTCGATTTCGCCAAGCTGGAAAACCTCAACGGGCATTACATCCGCAATGCCGACGATCAATCACTCGTGAAGATGTTCGAGGACGTGCTCGACCACGTCGTACCCAGCCGCGACGAGCTCAAGGCCAAGTTAAACGACACCACGCGCGCGCAGCTCTTGAAGGCCATGCCGGCCCTGAAGGAGCGCGCCAAGACGCTGATCGAGCTGATCGACAGCGCCTATTTCATCTTCGCCGACCGGCCGCTGGAGCTCGATCCGAAGGCGGCGGCGCTGCTGACGCCGGAAAACCGCAAGCTGATCGGCCAGCTTCATTCCGCGCTGGAGAAAGTCGAGACGTGGAGCGGCGCCGCCACGGAAGCCGCGCTGCGTGCTTTTGCCGAGGAAAATAGTCTCAAGCTCGGCGCGGTCGCCCAGCCGCTGCGGGCGGCGCTGACCGGACGAACGACGTCGCCTGGTATATTCGAGGTTTTGGACGTCCTGGGACGCCAGGAAAGCCTGGGCCGGCTCAAGGACCAAGCCAAGGACTAGTCTACGACGTAAGTCGACCATGCGTGGCGCCATCTTGCAGCGCACACAGCAATAATATACCCATCTCACCCGTACCTTCTGGAACATCCGGCCTGCCCCAACATCTGCTTAGGGGCCTTCCGGGTCCGGCCCGTTTCACCATACATCGGGGACCTCTGATGGACGCAAAACCAAGCAATAAGACCGCCACACTGACGGTCGGAAACAAGAATTTCGATCTTCCGATCCATAGCGGCAGCGTCGGGCCTGATGTCATCGATATAGGCAAGCTCTACGCACAGTCCGGCCTGTTCACCTACGATCCGGGCTTCACTTCGACCGCGAGCTGCCAGTCCAAGATCACCTACATCGACGGCGACGCGGGCGTGCTGGAATACCGCGGCTACCCGATCGAGCAGCTCGCCGAGAACGGCGACTTCCTCGAGACCTGCTACCTCTTACTCTTCGGGGAGCTGCCGACCGCCGCACAGAAGAAAGATTTCGACGACCGCGTGATCCATCACACGATGGTCCACGAGCAGATGGCCCGCTTCTTCCAGGGTTTCCGCCGCGACGCCCATCCGATGGCGATCATGGTGGCCGCGGTCGGCGCGCTCGCCGCATTCTATCACGACTCAACCGACATCAACGATCCGAAGCAGCGCATGATCGCTTCCATGCGCATGATCGCGAAGATCCCGACGCTGGCGGCGATGGCCTACAAGTACACGGTCGGCCAGCCCTTCGTGTACCCGAAGAACTCGCTGAAGTTCGCCGAGAACTTCCTGCACATGTGCTTCGCGGTGCCGTGCGAGGAGTACAAGATCAACCCGGTGCTGGCTGACGCGCTGGACAAGATATTCATCCTGCACGCCGATCACGAGCAGAACGCTTCGACCTCGACGGTGCGTATCGCCGGCTCCTCCGGCGCCAACCCGTTCGCGTGCATCGCCGCCGGCATCGCCTGCCTGTGGGGCCCGGCGCATGGAGGCGCCAACGAAGCCGCGCTCGCGATGCTCGCCGAGATCGGCTCGGTCGACAACATTCCCGAGTTCATCGCCAAGGTGAAGGACAAGAACTCTGAAGTCCGCCTGATGGGCTTCGGTCACCGCGTCTACAAAAACTACGATCCGCGCGCCAAGATCATGCAGAAGATGTGTCACGCCGTGCTCAAGGAGACGGGCCATGGTGACGATCCGATGCTCAAGGTGGCGCTGGAACTGGAGCGGATCGCGCTCAGCGACCAGTACTTCATCGACCGCAAGCTCTACCCGAACGTCGACTTCTATTCGGGCATCACGCTGAAGGCGATGGGCTTCCCGGTCTCGATGTTCACCGTGCTGTTCGCGGTCGCGCGCACCGTCGGCTGGATCAGCCAGTGGAGCGAGATGATCGAGGATCCGCAGCAGAAGATCGGCCGTCCGCGCCAGCTCTACACCGGCGTCACCAAGCGCGACTACGTCGCGATCAAGGATCGGAAGTAAGTCTTAGCCTCACGACGTTTGAAACGGCGCCATCGTCTGCGATGGCGCCGTTTTTGTTTGGCGCTCACCTTGGGGTGGGCAAAGCGGAGCGTGCCCACCATCTTTCCGCGACGGGCATAGACAGCGTGGGCACGCTTCGCTCTGCCCACGCTACGAAACGGGTTGGACCGCTCCCCCATCTTGCTGCCGCGCACAACAACAAGTCCATGCATCGAGCCGCAAGTGCCTTGACAGTTGAAGCGCTCCGCGCGCAAATCCTTACCCTAAGTAAGAATAACGACAGGGATGGAAATGCCGGAGCAGCCGAGAAGTCGGCGGCAGACGCGTGCTGCCATTTTGACTCATCTGCTTCAGTCGGGCGGCTCGTTTCGCCCGCCGCTGGCCAGGGCCGTGCGCCTGTCGGAAGCGAGCCTGTCGCGCATTCTGTTTGATCTCAAGGCCGAAGGCCTGATCGAAGAGGTGCGGCGCCCTGCCCCTTATGTCGGCGGTCCGACGGGCCTCGTGTCGCTCGACGGCTCGGTCGCACTCGCGGCCTTCGAGCTGAGCACCCAGCGTCTCAGCGTTGGCGTTGGGGGCCTGTCGGGTGAGTTGCACTACACCGGACACGTGCCGCTGCCGAAGACGCCGACCGTCGCGACCGTCGGCCGGGCGTTTGGCGAGGCGATGACATTGCTGCGCGACTGGACGCGGCGCCGGCGCATCCCCCTCGCGCAGATCGGCGTCTCCATTCCGGGCCTTGGCCGGTTGGGCGCATCGACCAATCCGATCATTCCCTGCGACGTCGGGCGTATCAGCGAGATGCTCGGCGAGACGTTTGCCGGCGTGCCGGTCGAGTTCACCAATTCGGTGGTCGCGCACGCCATTTTTCACCGTTGCCGTACGGAGAATTATCCATTCAGCGGCGCGCATCTCTTCGTCTTCGTCGGCCAGGGCGTCGCGGGGACCTGGATGGACGATCCGGTCGAGGACGATGCGCTCCAGCCGGTCGAGCTCGGCCACATGGTGTTCGAGCCCGACGGACCGCGTTGCCGCTGTGGTCATCATGGCTGCGTCGAGGCCTATACATCGCTTCCAGCCTTGGCCGAGCTTCTTGGCGTCGCGGAGGCCGAGTTGCTTCAACTCGGCAGCGAATGGGTGACCGCAATGCCGCTTTCGTCGCGCGTGCGGCAGGAGTTGCGCCGGCGGCTGTTCCGGCTTGGCCTCGCGATCGGCAACACGCTGAACGTGAAGCTATGCAACGGCGTCGCGATCAGCGGCTGGCCGTCGCTTCTCATCGAGGACGATCGCAACGCTCTCGTCGACGGGATCGACGCCTGCCTGTTGGGCGGTCGCAAGCATGCGCAAGTGTCGCTTGCTTTCGTGCCGCCGTCGAATGGCAATGATCCGCGGGCGGCGCTGGCATTCGCAGCTTTCTGCCTCGCTTGCCGCGGCGGCATGCCGGCCGCATCGACCGAGGCCGCCTGAGATACCTGATACCGCGCGGCTCTCGCGCGAAAGAGTTCACACCGGGAGGAACTTGCCATGCCGATCACAACAACAAGGCGCCGTCTGCTCGCTGGATCTGCTGCCGCGCTTGCGCTGCCGGCATTTGCCCGCGCGCAAGGCGCGGTCAAGCCGCGCTTGACTGCGATCTCACAATGGTCCGCAGGTAGCGACGGGGCGGCCATCACGGCGCTCGGCAAGAAATTCGAGGAGAAGGGCGGCATTTGGCAGCACTCGCCGGTCCCGGGATTCACCACCGAGATGATGAACAAGCTGCGCGCTCAGATCATGGCCGGCGATCCACCGGCCTGTTCGCAGCTCAAAGGTCCCGAGATTGCAGCCTGGTCGAAGATTGCCCCAACCGTCAATCTCGACGCCCTTGTTGCCGCCGCCGGCTACGAAAAGGTCGTCGCTCCAGACCTTGCACGATTGCATAAGCCGGGGGGCAAATGGATCGCACTGCCGCTGCAGATCTACAGCACCAACATGCTGTTTCTCTCCAAGCGCGCGATGGACAAAGCCAAGGCCGACAAGATCCCCGTCACATGGGCTGACTTCAACGACCTTGCCGAGAAGATGAAGGCAGGCGGTGTCGCCTATCCCATCGCCAACGGTGGTACGCGCCCGGACGATGGACAGAAATTCGAGGCCGCTCTGGCCGGCATCAGTCCCACCTCATACCGCGCAGCCATCATGAATCTCGACAAGACGGCCTTGGAGGGTCCCGAGATAAAGGCTGCCTTCGCACAGGTGCGCAAGATCGCCGACTGGATGGACCCGAACGTCGGCGCCCAGCACTTTTCGACCAACCTGAAGCGCTTCATCGACGGCGACATGGGCATGATGATCATGGGCGGCTGGGCGCAGGGCGTATTGCGCAATGCCGGTTTCAAGTTCGACGACTTCATCATCGCCCCGGGCCCGAGCGACAATTCCAAGCCGGTTTTCCTGTTGAATGCCGATGCCTTCATATTCTGGCAGCGCAAGGAGCCAGATCTGCAGGCGGGTCAGGCGCTGATGGCCCAACTCGTCATGGATCCAGCAATCCAGACGATGTATTCACAGATCACGGGATCGATACCCGTGCGCACAGATGTCGATCTTTCCGGTGAAGGCTGGTCGGACGGTCAACGGCGGACCGCAGCAGCTCTGAAAGACGCTATCGCCAGCAATCAAGCGGTCCTCAGTCTCGCGCACAACATGGCGCAGGAAAACGGCATGACCGCAGCGATGATCGACGTGATCACGGAGTATGTGAAGAACAAGACAGTTACACCGCAGCAGGCGGTCACCCGCCTTGCAGAGGCCGTCGAGGGCGCGCGTTGACAGACACCGTCTCTCCAGCGACGCGGCCGGGCCGGCCGGCGACCTCTGACCTGGTGCGCCGGCTGCCCGAATACCTGATGATCTGGGTGCCGCTGCTGCTGGCAGCGGGGCATCTCGTCTCGTTCTCGCTATGGACGATCTGGGTATCGTTCACGCCCTCCACCCTTGTGCCAGTTTCGGGCTGGGTGGGTTTGCGCAACTACACGGCGGTCCTGTCGTCGCGGAACTGGCAGATCGCGTTCGACAACTTGCTGTTGTTTGGCTGCGCTTTCGTGGTGCTGAGCTTGATCACTGGCCTCATGCTCGCGATCCTTCTCGATCAGCGCATTCGCGGCGAGAACGTGCTGCGATCCATCTTCCTGTATCCCCTGGCGGTGTCGTTCGTCGTCACCGGCACGGTCTGGAGCTGGCTACTCAATCCCGGCCTTGGTATCCAGAAGCTCGCTCACGACCTCGGCTGGACCTCGTTCCGGTTCGACTGGCTGCTAGACCGCGACATGGCGATCTGGACCATTGTCATCGCTGCGATCTGGCAATCTTCGGGCTTCGCCATGGCACTGTTCCTTGCCGGCCTTCGCTCCGTCGACGCGGACATCATCAAGGCCGCGCAGATCGATGGCGCCGGACCTATCCGGATCTATCGGCGGGTCATCTTGCCGACGCTATGGCCGATAACCATCACCGTCGCCGTGATCCAGCTGCAGTTCGCGATTTCGGCCTTCGACCTCGTCCGCGCTCTCACCAACGGCGGGCCCGGAATCGCGACCCAGCTGCCGGCACTCGTCGTCTACGATCTGATGTTCCAACGTGGCCAGCTCGGCCGGGGTGCGGCGGCGGCGGTGCTCATGTTGCTTATTCTTCTCGCGGTGCTGCTGCCGTATGCAGCGTGGCGTTATTTTGAGCGACGGCGGACGACCCATGCGTGATCGAGCCTTCGCACCAAGCCGAATGTTGATCTATCTGCTCGTTTTGGCGATCGCTGCAGCATGGCTCGCGCCATTGGCTGTTGTCGTGCTGAACTCGCTCCGTAGCAACGAGGAGATCGCACAGGCCTCGATGATCGGCTGGCCGAAACAATGGGCCTGGAGCAACTACGCCGTTGCCTGGAGCGGTTTCTGCGTCGCCGAGACCTGCGCCGGCCTCCGGCCGTACATGTTGAATTCCGCGCTCGTCACGATTCCCGCGACGATTTTCTCTACCCTGCTCGGTGCTATCGCCGGTTACGCCGTGTCGCTCTGGCGATTTCGCGGCGATAGCTGGATCTACGGCATCGTGACCCTTGGCCTCTTCCTTCCCCAGCAGATGCGCTTGCTTCCCTGGACCATCGTGTTGCGGGATATCGGTCTCATCAACACGCTGACGGGTCTCGTGCTGATTCACACGATCCAGGGGCTCTCCTTCACCACGCTGTTCTGCCGGAACTACTACGTCGCCATCCCACATGAACTGATCAGCGCCGCGCGCATCGATGGCGCCGGGTTCTTCCGCATTTTCTGGCGCATCATTCTGCCGCTCTCGTCTCCGATTCTGATCGTCACCGTGATCTGGCAGTTCACGCACATCTGGAACGAGTTCCTCTACGGCGTGACATTCACGACCGGCCAGCAACAGCCGGTCACGGCGGCCCTCATCGCGCTATCTGCCGCGATCGCAGATATCCCGCAGCATGGCGTACAGAGCGCTGCGGTGATCATCGCAGCGCTGCCCACTTTGTTGATCTATCTCCTCGGCGGCAGGTATTTCGTGCGCGGCCTGACCGCCGGGGCCGTGAAATGATTGGATTGTCATGGCAGCACTAAGCATTCGCTCCCTGTCGAAGCGCTACGCCAATCTGGAAGTGCTGAAGGGGATCGACCTCGACATCGAGAGCGGCGAGTTCACGGTGCTGGTCGGCCCGTCCGGTTGCGGCAAGTCCACGCTGCTCAACATCGTCGCCGGGCTCGACCGCCCGAGCGCAGGCACCGTGGAAATCGGCGGACGTGTCGTCAACGACATCCCGCCAAAAGACCGCGACATCGCCATGGTGTTCCAGTCCTATGCGCTCTATCCGTCGATGACGGTGCGCCAGAACATCACCTTCGGCATGGAATGCCGCCACGTACCGAAGGCTGAACAGGAGAAGGCACTGGCGAACGTAGCCCGCCTGCTCCAGATCGAGCCGCTGCTCGGCCGCAAGCCGTCGCAGCTCTCCGGCGGCCAACGCCAGCGCGTGGCGATGGGTCGGGCTCTGGTCCGCGATCCCCTGCTCTTCCTGTTCGACGAGCCGCTCTCCAATCTCGACGCCAAGCTGCGCGTCGAGATGCGGATGGAGATCAAGCGGCTGCATCAGCGCATCGGCGCCACCATCATCTATGTCACCCACGACCAGATCGAGGCGATGACGATGGCGACGCGCATCGCCGTGATGCACCGGGGCGTGGTGCAGCAGTTTGCCGACCCCGATACCGTGTATCGCTTTCCCGCTAATTTGTTCGTGGCACGCTTCATGGGCTCACCGCCGATGAACACGATGCCGGCTCGGCTCGAGGCCGATGCCGGCGGGCCTGTGGCCGTGATCGGCGCAGGAAGGCCGGACGAGGTCCGCCTCCGCCTTGGCCAATACGACGCGGCAGCGCGCTTCGTCGGCCGTGACGTGGTGGTCGGAATCAGGCCGGAATGCATCGCCGAGGGCAATCGCGTGTTTTCCGGCGATGCGCCCGTCGTCGTCGACGCGCCGGTGGAAATGGTCGAGCCGACCGGAGCCGAAACGATCGTGCTGCTGCGGCTTGGCGGCGAGCCTGCGCTGGCGCGCATCACGCCGGATATCCGGCCCACGCCCGGGGCGACTGCCTCCTTCGCGCTCGACACGCGGCGCATTTGCCTGTTCGACCCCGAAACGGAGCGGCTGATCGCATGACCAGGACCACCTATTCCAGCCTTGCCGGCCGCGTGGTGTTGATCACCGGTGGCGCCAGCGGCATCGGTGCCGCCTTCGTGCGTGCCTTCGCAGCCCAGAAGGCACGCGTTGCCTTCTTCGACCTCGATGCGAGCGCCGGCGAAGCACTGGTCGCGGAGGTGGCGGCGGCGTCCGGCACCGTACCATTGTTCGTGCCGTGCGATCTCCTCGACATCGACGCCTTGCGCGGCGCCATGGCGCAGGTCCACGGATCGCTCGGCGATGCCGCGGTCCTCGTCAACAACGCCGCCAATGATAAGCGCCAGGTACTGGCCGAGGTGACGCCCGCCGAATTCGACTGGACGATCGGCGTCAACCTCAAGCACGTCTTCTTTGCGGCTCAAGCCGTGGTGCCGCAGATGCAAGCGCGCGGCGGCGGATCGATCATCAACATGTCGTCGATTGCCTGGATGCGCGGCGCGCCGGCGCTGCCGGTCTACGCTGCGGCAAAAGCCGCGATCGTCGGCTTCACCAACTCCCTGGCCCGGCTGGTCGGTCCCGACCGCATCCGCGTCAACGCAATAGCACCGGGAATGGTGATCACCGAGCGTCAGCGCCGGCTGTGGTATCCGGACGAACAGACCATCGCCGAGCTGCGAACGCGTCAGGCCATTCCCGACGCGGTGACACCCGAGGATATCGCGAACATGGCGCTGTTCCTCGCCTCCGACGAGAGCCAGCGCATCACGCGCCAGTGTTTTCAGGTCGACGGCGGGATTGGCTAGCCGCTCCAGGCGAACTGTTCGTTGCGGCTCCTGCGACGCTTCATACCATCCTGCTAGGATCGAAACTGCTCATTGAAAATGCCATAGACCACATCTAAACTGTAGATAGAGTGCGACTAATAATTAGAACGACAGATTGAAACACAGCAGAATTTGTGCGGGATGAAAACCGTGGACTGACCAATACCATTGAAGCTGGATAAGAGCCGCTGGCGCGTGAGCCGGATGGGGAGCTGGATCGAGAACCAACCACGGGGATGCTCCATGGATACGCTTTGGCGGTTCTTTCTAGTCAAGAAGAATCGGGACGTCCTGGCTTGGCTCGGCGGGGGAGCCGTGGTCGCCATAGCGGGCCTATGGACGGCCTTCGTCCAACTGCAACCCAAACAAGCCGCCCACGATGTTGCGCCTGTCTCCGCGAACTGCGGCAGCGTAGCGGCGGGCGGAAGCATCAGCGGCGCCACCATCGTGATGAACGGATCGAAAGACTCAGATTGCAGCAGTAAGCAATGAGGCAGCAATGTTTCGTGTCACATTCGTCGTTGTAGCCATCACGTTTCTGATCGCGAACACCGTCCAAGCTCAGGTTCAGGCCAACTTTGGAAGTGTGGCGGCCGGCCGCGACATTGTGAATTCCGTGATCAACATCGGCGTCGATGATCTCGTCAAGAAATACAAGGAAGATGCCCTGGATCTGAAACAGAATAACGCAGACCTGAGGCAGAACAATGCAGATCTAAGGCAGTTCAACGCAGAACAAATCACCCGGCTCGCTGAACTTCAGAAGAAGCTCGATCTGAACGAACGACAAATTCGCTCGGCTCTTTTCATTTTGGGCGAAACAAACCTGTCACCGGACCAGCTCGCACCCACATTGGTGCAGATCGCCAGCCAATACAAATTGCTGAGAGACCAGGCCCTCACCAGGCCGACGGACTCTTCAGAGACCTCCACCCTGAAGAACGATGCCCGGAAGGCCATCGAGACCGGGGACCTAGCCGGGGCCGAGGCCCTGCTCGCCAAGGTCGAGGACCTCCAACGGGCAGCGTTGCTCAATGCGACCCGCAATCTCGCCGCCGAGGTTGCTGAAACGGCTGCAAGCCGAGGCGAGGTCGCCATGACGCGGTTACGTTACGTCGAAGCTGCGACGCATTTTGCCTCCGCAGGCAACATGTATGCACCCGCATTCGACAGTCCCAAGGCGCTGGACTATCTCGAGCGCGAGGCCGATGCGCTCTATCTGCAGGGCGAAGAGTTCGGCGACGACAAGGCGCTGCACCAGTCCATAGAGCGGCGCAGAGCGCTGCTGGAACGGCTGCCTCGCGACAAGATGGCTCGGGACTGGGCCCGCAACCAGCACAATCTTGGCCTGTCTCTTGACACGATTGCGCAACGCAGCAGTGGCGCCGAGCCCATCCTTCTCCAAAGCATTGAAGCTTACCGCGATGCCCTTCAGGTGATTACGCGAGACAAGTCTCCTCTCGACTGGGCCAACATACAAAGCAACCTGGGAAGCGCGCTCGCCCAACTCGAAGAGCGCTCTCCCGGGTCCGGGCGAATGGAGGAGGCGATCGCCGCCTACCAGGAAGCACTCAAGGAGTGCTCGCGAGAGACGGCTCCGCTGCAGTGGGGCGGCATTCAGACAAATCTGGCGGCCGCCTATCTGAGCATTGCCGAAACCGAGAGCGGCACCGAGAGCTTCGAATTGGCCTTGAAGTCTTTCGATCTCGCTCTGCAGGAGGTTACCCGGGAGCGCGATCCGGCGGCCTGGGGGACGATCCAGAATGACCTAGGTTCGGCGCTGTCCAAATTGGCAACCCGGAATGGCGACCAGAAAATGCTCGCTTCCGCAATCGACGCGTATCGGGCTTCGCTAGCGGTCAAGACGAGGGAGCGATATCCTTACGACTGGGCGACGACGACCTATAATCTTGCTGGCGCGCTGTCCGACCTTGCGAAGGACGACTCCGGGGTAAAGCTGCTCGACGAGGCGGCGATCTCCTATCGCGCAGCTCTCCAGGAGATCACGCAGGAACGATCCGGACTGGTCTGGGCAAGAGCCCAGACGAACCTGGGCAACGTACGGCTACGCCTGGGACGCTTGCGCCCAGGTACAGCCGACCTGGAAGCCGCGCTTGCGGCCTACACGGAGGCAACAAAGGAATGGACAATTGATAGTTCGCCTCTCGACTGGGCCATGGAACAGGACCACATCGGCGACGTCCTCTTCCTGCTTGCGATACGGACTTCGCAATCCCAGCGCTTCCAGGAAGCGGCCGATTCGTATCGACAGGCAATGGCAGTTAATCAGCGTGCCAACCGCATCTTCGACGCAGCCAGGAATCAAGCGGATTACTGTGTGGTGCTCTGGCTGGCGGGCGACCGAACCAGCGACGAGTCCAAGAAGTCGGAAGCACAGCAATCATGTCAGCGGGTGGTGCGTTTAGCGATGGCGGTTGCGAACGCGGGAGATCGGATGCCGGCAGCAACGAGATTTCAAGCGGCCAAGATTCTCGGTGACCTGACCTACAAATTCGTTTTCGTTCGTGACTACGACGAAGCTGTTCGCATAGCAGATTTTGTCATTCCTTCATTTCCCGAACTGAGCTGGGTGCAAATAAACAAGGCGCATGCCTTGATGCTGTCCGGGAAGACGCAGCAAGCTCTTGAAATCTATCAGGGTCTCATCTCAGGTCCCGATGCAGCCGACTTCAAGCAATCGATCCGTACCGACTTTCAACAACTGCGCAGTCTTGGACTCAATGCTCCGCTCATGGAAACTGTCGAAAAGAACATCAAAGACTAGCCTGTCCGGCGGCCCTTGCGCATCGTCGCCAGCACGATGTCGGCGGCAAGCACGCTCGGCGGCTTGTTGCCGGTCGCCATGATCTGATCGAGCTGGACGAACGCTTCGACCTGCTGCTTGCGCAGCGGTGAATCCGTCAGCAAGTCGGCGAGTGCCGGCGCCAGCTTCTCCGGCGTGCACTCCTCCTGCAGAAACTCCGGGATGACATCCTTGCCGATCACCAGATTGGCGAGGATCACCGAAGAGACGTTGACTGCGCGGCGGAGGATAAAGGCTTCGATCGCGCTGACGCGATAGGCCGTCACCATCGGAATGCCCGACAGCGCCAGCTCCAGCGTCACCGTGCCGGATTTCGCGAGCGCTGCATGCGCGATCCGGAAGGCGCCGCGCTTCTCGTTTTCACCAACCACGATCCGCGGCTTGACCGGCCAGTTCGCGATGCCTTCGCGGATGGTCGCTTCGAGATGCGGCATGGTCGGCAGCATCAGTTCGACCGCGCGGCCTTCCGTCTGCAATCGACCGAGCGTCGCGCCGAATACGTCAAGATGGTGCCGGATCTCGCTGCGGCGGCTGCCGGGCAGCACCAGCAAAACCGCCGGCTCGCCGTCGCGGCGCTTCTGCTCCTCCGCGTTCGGCCGCAGCGACGGCAGTTGCTCGATCAGGGGATGGCCGACATAGCTGCATGGCGGCCCGCCGAGCTTGCGATATTCCTCCGGCTCGAACGGCAACAGGCCGAGCACATGGTCGACATAGCCGAGCATGGTCCGCGCCCGTCCCGGCCGCCAGGCCCAGAGCTGCGGCGAGACGTAGTCGACGATCGGGATCGCCGGATTGCGCGCCCGCACGCGGCGGGCGACACGGTGGGTGAAATCGGGACTGTCGATGATGACGAGCGCGTCCGGCGCAGACTCGGTCACGGCCTCCACGGTCTCGCGGATCAGCCGCAGGATCTTTGGCAATTGCTGCACGACCGCGGCGAAACCGACGATCGAGAGCTGCTCGATCGGAAACAGCGTCTCGAGCCCCTCGCGGGCCATGGTGCGGCCGCCGACGCCTACGAACTGCACACCGTCGCCGAGCCGCTGGCGCAGCACCTTCATCAGGGCGCTGCCGAGCCGGTCGCCGGATTCCTCCGTGGCGATCAGGAAGATCTTGCGCGTGGGATCGCGGCCTTGCATCACGCCGGCAGGCCGATGACGAAGAGATATTTTGTGTCGGCGAACGCGATCATCGCCTGCGGCTCGGCGGCGATAGTATTGCCGGCGACGACGGCAATGCCGGCGAGCCCCGCGACGGCGACGCCCTCGAGGGTGCGCGGGCCGATCGTCGGCAGGTCGAAGCGCAAATCCTGCCCGCTCTTTGGGACCTTCACCAGCACGCCGCGCCCGGTGGCGGCGCGGATGCGGCCCTCTTCGCGCAGGCGCGCCACGCGCGCGAGCAGCGCATCGGTGCCCTCGATATCCTCGACCGCCACCACATGGCCGTCGATCACGACCGCAGCCTGGCCGATGTCGAACGGACCGAGCGCGGTCAGCACCGCGCGTCCGCGCTCGATGTCGGTCTTGCCGGTGTCGCTCGGCCAGGCGCGGCTGATGCAGCCCTCGGGCATCAGCAGGTCGGGCGCGACATCCCGAATCCCGACCATGCGAAAGCCGCCCTGCTCGAGAATGCGCCCGACGCCGGACAACAAATGATCGTCGCCGCCGCGGAAGGCGCGGATGACATTGCCGAGCAGCCGGAGCGTTGTGAAGTCGACCCGGACCTCCGAGAGCGAAGGCCGTACCAGCGTGCCGATGAAGATCAGGTCCCGGCAGCCTTCTTCGCGAAACAGCCGCATGGCGCGGCCAAGCTGGCCAACCGAAATCCAGCGGTGACGGAATTTCTCCACTCGCGCCGGATCGCAGGCCCCCCGAAGGGGAAACAGCACCGGTGTGATGCCGCGGGCGGCGAGCGAGTCGGCAACCGCGAACGGCATCGCGCCGCCGCCTGCGATCACGCCGACCGGCGATGAAATCTCCGAAGCCGCCGATGTCATGCCCGCGGCCATTCCATCATCACTTCGCGATGGCGGGAAGACAGAGCGGGCGATGCTTGCCCTTGCCGATGAAGTCGAGGATTTCGGCGATCGCCGGATCTTCACCGGCGAGCGGCCGCGCCGTCTCCAAGCGTTCGGCAAAGGTGCCGGGCCCATGGAAGAGTTTCTGGTAAAACGCGCGCACGGTCGCAAGCCGCTGCTTGGTAAACTTGCGCCGCTTCATGCCGATCAGGTTGAGGCCTTCCAGCGCCGCATACTGGCCGTTGACCAGCCCGAACGGAATGACGTCGTCGCGCACGCCGCACACGCCGCCGACCATCACCTGCGGGCCGATGCGCGTGAACTGATGCACCGCGGACAGACCGCCGATGAAGACGAAATCACCAATCTCGCAATGACCGCCGAGCGTCGCCGAGGTGGCGAAGATCACGTCGTTGCCGACATGGCAGTCGTGGCCGACATGGCTGCAATTCATGAAATAGTTGCGGTCGCCGACCTCTGTGATTCCGCCGCCTGTGACGGTGCCGGCGTTCATGGTCACGGATTCGCGGATGGTGCAGCCCGAGCCAATCTTGAGCTTCGTCAATTCGCCGCGATAGCTGAGCGATTGCGGCGGCGTGCCGAGCGAGGCGAAGGGATAGATGGTGCAATCGTCGCCGATCGTGGTTTGCGCGGTGATATGCACATGTCCGATCAGCTTGCAGTTCGCGCCGATCACGACATTGGCGCCGATGATGCAATAAGGTCCGATCTCGGTGCCCTCGCCGATCACGGCGCCGTCCTCGACCCGTGCGGTGGGATCAATCTTGCTCATCAAGCAATCAAACTCGTCAAGAAGGGCTGGTTATGCGTTGAAGTCATTCGATTTTCCGGTGGTTAGCGCGACTATGCCCGATCTGTCTAGTGACGTATCATCTCGCCGTGTTTCAAGTGCCGGATGAGGCAACCTTCCCGGCTCATCAACAAGTTCACACGGAGCTTCAGCTGTCGTGGTCAGGGCCCTGACACTTCTGCTCGCACAGCTCGCGGCTGCACCGATCGTCTCCGAAACGGTCGAGACCGGCGAACTTCGCCCCACCGACCTCGCGACGTTCGAATGCCGCGACATCAGCCGCAGCACGGTGCTTCCGCGCGTCTGCTACGACCGGGCGCAGCAGAACCTCGTAGTCGCGGTCGACGGCAGGTATGACCGCTATTGCGCCGTCGCGGCCGAGACCGTCGACAGCCTCCTGGGCGCTCCGTCCATGGGCCAGTTCTTCAACCGGAATATCAAGCGCGAGGCAGCCGGCAGCCGCTACGACTGCCGCGCATGAACCGGACCGTTCAGTCGGTCAGCATGGCGCCGACGTCGGCTTCCGCGACCACCTGGCCGTTGACCTTGGCATCGCCGTGAAACCACCACATCGCCTTGCGGCGCCCGACCGAGCGCATGTGATACTCGATGGTGTCGCCGGGCAGCACGGGCTTGCGAAACTTGCACTTGTCGATGGTGAGGAAATAAACCGCCCGCGGCTTCTCGGTGCCCTCGACCGACTTGATGCCGATTACGCCCGCGGTCTGCGCCATCGCCTCGATCATCATCACGCCGGGATAGACCGGACGATCCGGGAAATGGCCCTGGAACTGCGGCTCGTTGAAGGTGACGTTCTTGATGCCGATGCCGCTGTAATCGGTGCGGATGTTGATCACGCGATCAATCAGCAACATCGGAAAACGGTGCGGGAGCGTTTGCAGAATCATATTGATGTCCACAAGCTCGAACCTGACCGGTGCTTCGTCCGTCACTCCCGTTCCTCCTGCTTCGGCTCGGCCTTGCCGTCGCGCGCCAAGCGCTCCACCGCCAAGATTTCCTTGAACCACTGCCTGGTCGGCTTGGCAAAAAAACCACCCCAACGTCCGTTGGGAGGAACGTCGTCCTTGACGCCACTCATGGCAGTCACCTGAGCTCCATCCCCGATCTTGACGTGATTGTTGATACCCACCTTCGCGCCCAGCGCCACGTTGTCACCGAGGGTCAGACTGCCGGCGAGGCCGATCTGGGCTGCCAGCAGGCAGTGCCGGCCGATGGTCACATTGTGGCCGATCTGGACCTGATTGTCGATTTTGGTGCCTTCCCCGATCACGGTGTCGCGCAAGGACCCGCGATCAATGGTGGTGCCGGCGCCGACCTCCACATTGTTCTGGATCAGCACGCGGCCGGTCTGGGGTACCTTCAGATGGCCCTCGGGACCGAAGAAGATGAAGCCGTAGCCGTCCTGGCCGATCGAGCAGCCGGGGTGGATCAGCACGTCATTGCCGATCAGGGCGCACTGGATGGCGGTGCGCGCGCCGACATTGCAGTCCCGGCCGATCTTGACTCCGGGGCCGATCACGGCCCCCACACCGACCACCGTGCCGCTGCCGATTTCCACGTCCGGGCCGATCACGGCCAGGGGATCGACGATCACGCCGTCCTCGAGCCGGGCCGTGGGGTCGATGATCGCCGACGGCGCGATGCCGTCGTTACCGGTCCAGGATTGCGGCCGGAGCGCGTCGCCATGCCACTCCCGCGCGATCCTGACGAAGGCCCGGAACGGCTGCGTCGCCCGCAGCACGGCCACATGCGCGGGCACCTTGGCCTCGAAACGCGGACTCACCAGGCAAGCTCCGGCCTTGGTCGCCTTGAGCTCGTCGGCATATTTGAGATTGTCGAAGAACGTCAGGTGCATCGGGCCGGCTTCGTCGAGCGAAGCCAGACCCGTGATGATTTGGCCGCCCTTGGCGGGATCGACCAGCTCCGCCTTGGTCAGCGTGGCAATGTCAGCCAACGCTGAGGCAGGCGGTTTTGTGAAGAAGGTCGGCTGCGCCATTCCACCCCATCGCGGTCCGGCTTCGGCATGAAGCGGCAAGACCGCATCATGCCTCATCTCTTAAATCGGCACGATCCCTTTCGGAAACCGGCTCCAGTGATCCGGATCGTGCCGTGCTGATCGAATTAGAACGAGGTGCCGCCGCCGAACCGGAACTCCTGCGTACGGTCGTACTTGCCCTTGCTGAGCGGCAAGGCGTAGTCGAAGCGCAGCGGACCGAACGGCGACTGCCAGATCAGGCCGACACCGACCGACGATCGGATCACCTTGCTGTCGTCGTAGATCAGGCCGGTACAGGTACCTGGCGTCGCCGGATTGGTGGTCGAAGCCGTGCAGCCGGAGTTAAACGGCGTGGTCGTTTCGCCAGTCACTCCCCACGTCGTCGGCCCCTTATAGTCATACAGGCCGCCGGCATCGGCATAGACCGCGCCCTTCAGACCAACTTCCTTCGGCAGGAACCAGAACGGCATCTGCAATTCGACCGAAGCGCCCCAATACTTGGTGCCGCCAAGGGCGTCCTGCGTGTCGTATGGGTTGATGTCGCGCGGGCCGATGCCGTTCGGGGCGAAACCGCGGACGAGGTTCGGGCCCATCTGGAAATGATCGAGCATGCGCAGGTCGTTGGAGCCGATCTTGTTCAGCATGCCGCTCTGCAAATGGACGAGGCCGACGACGTCAGACACCAGCGGAGCGTAGTACTTAGCGTCGATGACGGACTTCAGGTAGGAGACGTCGCCGCCGACGCCGGCGAAATCCTGCCGGAAATCGACGAGCAGACCGTCGGTGGGGTTCTTGTTGTTGTCCAGCGTGTTGTAGGTCAGCGTGTAGCCGAGCGCCGAGGTCAGGGTCTTGCCGCCCGCAAGCTCCTTGCGCACCGGCAGCGAAGCTTCACCGTCGCTGTAGCAGCCGAGGCCGTTGGTCGAGGCAAGGCTCATGCCAATGGAGTTGGCAAAGGCCGGACTCGGATTGAAGGCAGGATTAGGAGTGCCATCAGGCAGCGTCTGCACGTTGTTACAGTTCGCGAGGTAGGACGGCAACGTGATTTCCTGCTGGTAGATCGAGTAGCGCAGCTGCAGCGACAGATCTTCACGCAAGGCGAAACCGAGGCGCGGCGAGAAGCCCAGCGTCTTGGTGCCGTAGGAGATGTAGCTGTTGGACAGCTGCTGGCGCTGATAGAAGTCGAGACCCAGCGCAACACGATAGTCGAGCAAATAGGGCTCGACGAACGACAGCGAGTAGCCGCGGGCGTACTGGCCATAGGTCACCGACGCCTTGGCGAACAGGCCGCGGCCGAGCAAATTGCGTTCGGAAACCGAGACTTCGGCCAGCGCGCCGTCGGTGGTGGAATAACCGCCCGAGACCGAGAAGTCGCCGGTCGATTTCTCTTCCATGTCGACGAGCAGGATCACGCGGTCGCTCGACGAACCGGGCTCCGTCGTGATCTTCACGCTCTTGAAATAGTCGAGGTTCTTCAAGCGCCGCTCGGCACGGTCGACCAGCGCGCGGTTGTAGGCATCACCCTCAGAGACGTCGAACTCACGACGGATCACGTAGTCGCGCGTGCGGGTGTTGCCGCGAAGGTTGATACGCTCGATATAGGTGCGCGGGCCCTCGTCGATGTTGAACACGACCGACACGGTGTGCGCCTCGAAGTTGCGGTCGCCGCCGGGACGGACCACGGCGAAGGCATAACCGCGGCGCGAGGCCTCGATCTGCATCTCCTCGACCGACTTCTCGACCGATTCGACGTTGTAGAGCGAGCCGACATTGATGCGCGAATAGTTGCGCATCGAGGTGGGATCGAAGTTCGGAATGCTGGAGCGGAAGTCGATCGCGCCGACGCGGTATTGCGAGCCTTCTTCGATCTTGAAGGTGACGTTGAAGCCCTTCTTCTCCGGATCGTATTCGGTGAGCGCGGCCACGACCTGGACGTCGGCGAAGCCGTTCTTGAGATAGAAGCGGCGGATCAGGTCGCGGTCGGCTTCGACGCGATCGGGATCGTAGATGTCGCTGCTGGCGAGGAAGCTCAGCAGGTTCGATTCGTGCGTCTTGATGACGTCGCGCAGCCGGTAGGACGAGAACGCGCTGTTGCCGACGAATTCGATCGACTTGACGCCGGTCTTGGAGCCCTCCTCGACCGTGAAGATGAGATCGACGCGGTTGTTGGGCTGCTCGATGATCTCAGGGGTGACGCGAACGTCGTAGCGGCCGGAGCGGCGATAGATTTCAGCGATTCGCAGCGTGTCGGACTGCACCATGGCCCGGGAAAAGGTGCCGCGGGCCTTGGACTGGACTTCGGCAGTGAGCTGCTCGTCCTTGATCTTCTTGTTGCCCTCGAAGGCAATGCGGCCAATCACCGGGTTTTCCACCACGGAGACGACGATCTGGCCACCGGCACCGCGGTTGATCCTGACGTCCTGGAACAGACCGGTCTCGATCAACGCCTTGAGGCCGTCGTCGATGGCACCTTGATCCAGGCGACCGCCGGGACCCGCCTTGAAATAGGAGCGGATCGTCTCCACCTCGACACGGCGATTTCCTTCAACGGAAATCGACTGCACCGTCTGAGCGAGCGCAGACGAAGACACGAAAGCAGCCCCAACCGGGGCAAGCACCGGCGCGCCGAACATGATCAGGGTTGCGAGCAAGCCCCCCCGGAGTCGCAGTCCAAACTTCATTGCGCAGCGCGCCCTTATCATTCCGCACCAGACCCAACCCCAACGCCGGTCTGGAGATTCCCCAAGTTCAAGCCGCTTGTAGCCAATTTAAACGACGCCGCAAACGGCCGAGCGCGCCGTAATTTCATTTTCATTCCAAGACGTTGCCCAAGAGCAACGCCCAGCAACGCCACAAAAAAACCCCTATCAGGATGCGGCCATCCGCAGGATGTCGTTGTAGGTGGCAAACACCATCAGCATCAGCACCAAACCCAGCCCGATTCGGAATCCCATCTCCTGAGTCCGCTCGGACAGGGGCCGACCGCGGGCCACCTCCGCCGCATAGAACATGAGGTGACCGCCATCGAGCAGCGGGATCGGGAACAGGTTCAACAGGCCGATCGACACCGACAGCACCGCGCACAGGTTGATCACGAATTGGAACCCGGCGCTGGCCGCCTGCCCCGACATCTTCGCAATGCCGAGCACACCGCTCACCTCGTTCGGATTGCCGTTTCCGACGAACAGCGCGCCCAGGAACTTGAAGGTGCTGGTGATGATGAACCAGACCTGCTCAACCCCGATCTTGAGCGCTTCGCCGACGCCGACCGGCGAAGTCGAGGCTTCGCCCGCCTGAGACTTGTGCTCGATGCCGAGCACGCCCAGGCGATGGCTGTTGCCGAAGGGATCCTTGCGCTCCAGCAGTGCCGGGGTCGCGGTCAGCGACACGATGCTGCCGTCCCGCTTGACCTCGAAGGCAAGCGCCGAACCGGCGTTCATCGCAACGATTCGCTGCATATCGGCAAAGCTCTCGATCGGCTTGCCGTCGATCTGGACGACGACGTCGCCGATCTTGAAGCCGGCTGTCGCCGCAGCGCCGTCGGCGACGACACCGTCGACACGCGCGATCGTGCTCGGCTTCCCGTAATACAACGCCATGCCGGCGAAGATCAGCGCGCCCAGAATGAAATTGGCGATCGGTCCGGCGGCAACGATGGCGGAGCGCGGGCCGACCTTCTTGTGATGGAAGCTGCCGGCGCGCTCCTCGGCCGTCATGGCCGCTAGCTTCTCGGACGACGGCGTCGAAGCCTCGCTCTCGTCCCCGAAGAACTTGACATAGCCGCCGAGCGGGATCGCCGAGATCTTCCAGCGGGTGCCATGGCGGTCGTTGAAACCGACCAGCTCAGGTCCGAAGCCGAGCGAAAAAGTTAACACGCGAACGCCCGCCCAGCGCGCGACCAGAAAATGGCCGAGTTCATGGAAGAACACGACGATGGTCAGGACGAACAGGAAGGGAACCGCATAGCCAAGGAGTCCATGGCTCAACGTATTGAAACTATGGACGAAAAAGTCGATCATCGAATTCCCTCATCCAGCGCCGCAAGGCCCCGGCCGCGAACCATCTAGGATGCCTTTAAGGCAATTTGAGGCAATAGGGCGGCAGCTCTATTTCGCGCAACATGGTCAACAGAGATTGCGTCGTCGGCTGACGTCAGCGGGGCCTGGTTCCCGCTCCGGATCCAGTCGTCCAGCGTCGCTTCCACCAGCCTGGCAATCGCGCCGAACCGGATCTTGCCGGCGATGAAGGCGGCGACCGCGACCTCGTTGGCGGCGTTGTAGACGGTGGTGGCGCCCTTCCCGGTCCGAAGCGAATCGAAGGCCAGGCGCAGCCCGGGGAAGCGCTCGAAATCCGGCGCCTCGAAGGTCAGCTGGCCGATCTTGGCCAGATCGAGCTTGGCAGCAGGCCCCTTGATGCGGTCGGGCCAGCCGAGACAATGCGCGATCGGCGTGCGCATGTCGGGTGCACCGAGCTGGGCCACGACCGAACGATCGGAAAACTCGACCATGCCGTGGATGATCGACTGCGGATGCACGAGGACGTCGATCTCCTCCGGACTCAGCGCGAACAGATAGGAAGCCTCGATCACCTCGAGCCCCTTGTTCATCATCGAAGCGGAATCGATCGTGATCTTCTGGCCCATGCTCCAGTTCGGATGCTTCAGGGCTTGCTCGAGGGTTGCCTGCTCGATGTCGGCCGACTTCCAGGTCCGGAACGGGCCACCGGAGGCCGTGATGATGACACGGACGAGCTCGTCGCGATTGCCTGAGCCGAGCGCCTGGAACAGCGCGTTGTGCTCGGAATCGGCCGGCAGGATGCAGGCGCCCGCTTTCGCCGCGCGCTGCATGAAGAAATCGCCGGCGCAGACGAGACATTCCTTGTTGGCGAGCGCGACATGCGCGCCGCGATCGACCGCCGCCAGTGCCGGCTTCAATCCGGCAGCGCCGCTCACGGCGGCCATCACCCAATCGGCCGGACGCGCGCCGGCCTCGATCACAGCGCTTTCGCCGGCGCCGCATTCGGTGCTGGTGCCCGCGAGCGCAGCCTTGAGCTCGGCAAACTTTGAGGTGTCGGCGATCGCGACGAAGCGCGCGGAAAACTCCTTCGCGAGCTTTGCCAGCGCTGCGACATTGCTGTTCGCCGTCAGCGCCTCGACCCGGTAGCGCTCGGGAGAGGCGCGCAGCAGATCCATCGTGCTGTCGCCGATCGAGCCGGTGGCGCCGAGAACCGTGACGCTGCGGACGGTCGATGCCGCAGTCTTGTTGTTACGCAATGGAACCGCGCTCATGTCCTCACCAAACCATAAGACCGCTTCCGGCGCTATGCACACCATGGCGGAGGAAACCGATAATCCATGCCACCAGGATGGCAGCGACAAAACCGTCCAGACGGTCCAATAGCCCGCCATGGCCGGGAATTAAGTGACTGGAATCCTTGACATCGAAGCGCCGCTTCACCGCGGATTCGAAGAGGTCCCCAGAGGCCGACACGACCGACAGGATGGCGCTGACGAGCAGCAATGGAACCATCTTTCCGAGCCCGCAAGCGGCAAAGCCGGCCGCAACCAGAAGGCTCGCGGCAAAGCCGCCGAGCGCCCCTGACCAGGTCTTCTTCGGGCTCACCCGCGGCCACAGCTTCGGTCCGCCGATGCTTCGGCCGGCGAAATAGCCGCCGATATCGGTCGCCCACACCACCAGCAGCACGAACATCAGCGCGGCGAAGCCGTTCACGAGATCCTGCCGCAGCAGGATCGAGGCCAGCAGCGCCGTCGATGCATAGGCGAATCCGGAGGCCGCCCAGACGAACTTGCCCCGCGCGATCGCCGTGACGATCGCACCGCCAATGAGGCCGGTGATGATTGCGGTCTTCAGCGCGCCGAAGGCGACGCAGGATCCCATCAAGGCGATGACGATGGTCCCTGCGGCGGTCAACGCGACCGATCCCGCGCCCACCACCATCAGCCATTCCGCGAACAGTCCGATCGATACCAGGGTGACGAGAAGCGCCCACAGCCAACCGCCGGCATAAGCGAGTGCAATGGCGAGCGGCGCCAGCACCAGTGCTGCGAGGACCCGCATCACGAGATTGCTCTGGGCAGGCTGAGAGCCGGCCGGGGCGGCGTCGGGTTCGCTCACGAGGCGGTTTTCGCGACCAGGCCGCCGAAACGGCGTTCGCGCCTGGCAAATTCGGCGATGGCGCCTTCCAGCGTCGCCTTGTCGAAATCGGGCCAGTGAATCGGCACGAAGACAAGCTCGCTATAGGCGGCCTGCCACATCAGGAAGTTGGACAGCCGCTGCTCGCCGCTGGTGCGGATGATGAGATCGGGATCGGGAATGTCGGGCGCGTCGAGATGCGCCCCCAGGGTCTCGGCATCGATCGTGTCGGGATCGCGCCGCCCCTCTGCGACTTCGCGCGCGAGCTTCTGTGCCGCCTTCGCAATCTCCTGCCGCGAGCCGTAGTTGAAGGCGACGACGAGCGTGAGGCGCGTGTTGTCGCGCGTCAGTTCCTCGGCCTCGTTGAGGAGTGCGCATATGTCGCCCTCCAGCCCGTCCCGCTCGCCGATGATGCGGACCTTGACGCCGTCGCGATGCAGGCTCGCCAGATCGTTGCGGATGAAGCGGCGCAACAAGCCGAAGAGATCGCCGATCTCGCTCGCCGGGCGCGACCAGTTTTCCGAGCTGAAGGAGAAGATGGTGAGATAGCGGATGCCGAGTTCATGCGACGCGCGAACCACACGGCGCAGGGCCTCCACGCCGCGGCGATGGCCTTCCGCCCTCGGCAAGCCGCGCGCGGCCGCCCAACGCCCGTTGCCATCCATGATGATGGCGACATGCGCAGGCGCCTCGGACCGATCGGGTCCTTCCGTTGCTGGCGCGGCGGCGTTGGACATGAGGCTGCCTTAAAGCATGATCCGGAAGAGTGCGAAGCAGTTTTCCGAAATGATCATGCGCGAACAATAACCTAAAGCGCGATCCATCGCGCTTTAGACGGTGAGGATTTCTTTTTCCTTGGCAGCCAGCAACTGGTCGATCTCGGAGATCGTGCCGTCGGTCGCCTTCTGCACCTCGTCCGAGTGACGCTTCTGATCGTCCTCGGACATCTCGTGATTCTTCTCGAGCTTCTTGAGAACGTCGAGGCCGTCGCGGCGGACATGGCGCGCAGCGACCTTGGCGGCTTCCGCGTATTTGTGCGCGACCTTGACGAGCTCCTTGCGGCGCTCCTCGTTGAGCTCGGGAATGCGCAGGCGCAGCACCTGGCCTTCGGTCGCGGGCGACAGGCCGAGATTGGAATCGACGATCGCCTTTTCCACCGCCTTGACCATCGACTTGTCCCAGACCTGCACCGAGATCAGGCGCGGCTCCGGCACGCTGACGGTGGCGAGCTGGTTCAGCGGCATGTGGGTGCCATAGGCGTCGACCTGCACCGGGTCGAGCATCGAGGCGGAGGCGCGGCCGGTGCGCAGGCCGCCAAGTTCGTGCTTGAGCGACTGGACGGCGCCCTGCATGCGGCGCTTCACTTCGTTGAGGTCGAAATTATCCGTGGCCATCACGTTTCTCCTTCAAAATCCCGGCGACCTCTCCGCACCCTTCTCTCAGGGCGCAACGACGAGCCGTCAGCCGGCGACAATGGTTCCGTGGCCGCCGCCACGCAGTATAGCGCCGATCGAACCCGGCTCCGCGATCGAGAACACAATGATAGGCAGCGACGTCTCGCGGGCAAGCGCGAAGGCGGTCGCATCCATCACCTTGTAGCCGCCCTCGATCGCCTGCGAATGCGTCAGACGGTCGAATCGCGTCGCCGTCGGATCCTTCTTCGGGTCGGCCGAGTAGACGCCGTCGACATTGGTTGCCTTCAGCACCGCCTCGGCGCCGATTTCGGCGGCGCGCAGCACTGCGGTCGTGTCGGTGGTGAAGAACGGATTGCCGGTTCCGCCGCCGAGCAGCACGATCCGGCCCTCGGCGAGGTATTTGTGCGCCACGGTGCGGGTGAAAAGCTCGGAAATCTCGGGCATGACGAAGGCCGACAGCGTGCGCGCCGGCGTTCCCTTGCGCTCGATCGTCGCCTCCAGCGCGAGGCAGTTCATCATGGTGGCGAGCATGCCCATGGTGTCGCCTGTCGGGCGCGACACGCCGCGCGAGGACACCTCGACGCCGCGAAAGATGTTGCCGCCGCCGATCACGACCGCAACCTCGGTGCCCAGTTGGCGGGCGGCGATCAGATCGTCCGCGACCCGGTCGATGGTCGGCTGGTCGATGCCAAAACCCTGCTGTCCCGCGAGATATTCGCCGGACAGCTTGATCACGACGCGACGATAGACCGGATCAGTCATGAGCACTTTCCTTGTCCGGGCGCCGCTTCCGGCGGCACGCCGGAAGGAACGTTCCGGCGCTTACTTCTTGCCGCTGACCGCGGCGACCTCGGCCGCGAAGTCGCTTTCCTGCTTCTCGATTCCCTCACCGAGAGCATAGCGCACAAAGCCCGCGATCTTCACCGCGCCGCCGACCTTGCCTTCGGCTTCCTTCACCGCCTGCGCCACCGACTTGCCGGTGTCGTGGATGAAGGCCTGCTCGAGCAGGCAGACTTCCTTGTAGTAGGTCTTGAGACCGGACTCGACGATCTTCTCGATCACGTTCTCGGGCTTGCCCTGCTGGCGATATTTGTCGGCGAGCACGTCCTTCTCGCGCTTAACGACCGCCGGATCGAGACCGGACGGTTCGAGCGCCAGCGGATTGGCGGCCGCGACATGCATCGCGATCTGGCGACCCAGCGTTGCGAGTTCATCGGCCTTGCCCGGCGATTCCAGCGCCACGATCACGCCCATCTTGCCGGCGCCCTCGACGACCGCGCCGTGGACGTAGCTTGACACCACGCCCTGGCTCACTTCGAGCGAAGCTGCGCGGCGCAGCGTCATGTTCTCGCCGATGGTGGCAATCGCGTCATTGATCGCGGCTTCGATTGTGACGTCGCCGACCTTGGCGGCCTTGATCTTCTCGACATCGGCGCCGACGTCGAATGCGACCTGGGCGATCATCTTGACGAGGCCCTGGAACTGGCCGTTGCGCGCGACGAAGTCGGTCTCGGAGTTGACCTCGACCACGACGCCCTTGGTGCCCTTGGTGAGCGCGCCGATCAGCCCCTCGGCGGCGACGCGGCCCGACTTCTTGGCGGCCTTCGACAGACCCTTCTTGCGCAGCCAATCCTGCGCCGCTTCCATGTTGCCGTCGTTTTCGGTCAGCGCGGCTTTGCAGTCCATCATGCCCGCGCCGGTCGACTCGCGCAGCTCCTTGACCATCGCAGCTGTGATCGTTGCCATCGTTGAAAATCCTTTTTGCCTGCCGGTTCGCCGCGGCGTGGCATTCAATTGCCCCGCCGCGGTCCATCTCAGGAATTCGCGTCAACTGAAATGGTGGCCGGAGCTTATCCGGCCAACCCATCGCTCTTTTGACTATTCCGCTTCCGCGGTCAGCGCCTTGGCCTTGGCCACCCAGGCATCGGCCCGGCTCGGCAGACCGACTTCTTCGCCGATCTTGTGCGCGGTGTCGTGATCGAGCTCGGCGAGCTGCCAGAAATGGAAGATGCCGAGGTCGTTGAACTTCTTCTCGATCGCACCCGACACGCCCGGGAGCTTCTTGAGGTCGTCGGAGGTGCCGCGCGGACCGGCGAGGCCCTGGAAGCCGCTCGTGACCGGCAGCTCTTCGGCGGCCGGCCGAACCGAAGCGCCGACGTCGACGCCGGAATCGCCCTGGGCACGCGAGATGCCGTCAATCGCCGCACGCGCGATCAGATCGCAATAAAGCGCGATGGCGCGGCCGGCGTCGTCATTGCCCGGCACCACATAGGTGATGCCCTTCGGGTCCGAATTGGTATCGACGATCGCGGCGACCGGGATGTTGAGCCGCTGGGCTTCCTGGATCGCGATGTCTTCCTTGTTGGTGTCGATCACGAAGATCAGGTCGGGCAGACCGCCCATGTCCTTGATGCCGCCGAGCGAACGGTCGAGCTTGTCGCGCTCGCGCTGAAGCGTCAGGCGCTCCTTCTTGGTGTAGGAGGAGGCATCGCCACCGGCGAGCACGTCGTCGAGATGACGCAGGCGCTTGATCGAGCCCGAGATCGTCTTCCAGTTGGTCAGCGTGCCGCCGAGCCAGCGCGAATTGACGAAGTACTGCGCGCAGCGCTTGGCAGCGTCGGCGACGCCGTCCTGCGCCTGGCGCTTGGTGCCGACGAACAGGATGCGGCCGCCCTTGGCGACAGTGTCGCTGACCGCCTGCAAGGCGTTATGCAGCAACGGCACGGTCTGCGCGAGGTCGACGATGTGGATGTTGTTGCGAGCGCCGAAAATGAAAGGGGCCATTTTCGGATTCCAGCGGTGAGACTGGTGACCAAAGTGCACGCCGGCTTCGAGGAGCTGACGCATAGTGAAATCAGGTAGTGCCATCGTTCTAATTCTCCGGTTGGTTCCTCCGGAAGCGTGTGAGCAAAACGGAGCGTTGTCGCCCCGGCTGCCACCGGACGGCCTTGCGAGCCATGCTTCCGTGTGAGATGGCGCGCTGTATAGCGCGATTCCGGCCAGAAGCAAGGAAATAAGGGCCATTCTGCGGCGGTTTTCGCCCGCGAGAGGCCCTCTTCCGTAAAGACCACGCTGCGCCCTGGCCCGCGACTAGCATCTGGGCTGGTTCGGCGGGCATTTCTTTGCCGCCGGCGGCGGGGCCGCGGGACGCGGCGGAGGTGCTGCCGGGCGCGGCGGTGGCGCGACGGCCATCCGGGGCGGCGGCGGTGGCGCCGGCCGGGCTACCGGTGGCGGCGGCGCGGGTCGGGCCATTGGCGGCGGCGCTGGCCGAGCGGCCGCGACGGGGGGAGCCACCCGGGCCGGCGGCGGCGATGCAACACGCGGCGGAGGCGGCGGGGCCGGACGCGCCACGGCCGGCGGTGGAGTCGGCCTCGCCACGGCCTGAGGCCGCGGTGGTGATGCCGACGGCCGGGCGGCCTGCGCGGGAGTAGCCGACGGCTGATTCTGGGGCCTGATCGGCTCGCGCGCGGCAGAGGGCGGCGGGGTGACCGGTCGTCCAGCTGCGCCGGGAGGCGTGCGGGCAGCAGGCGGCGTGCCAGCCGGGTTGCGGGTCGCGGACTTGCCATGCTCCCCGGGCCTGGTCCCGGGCGCGGGCTGGGCCACCGGCGGCTTCGGCGATTGGCCGGCCGCAGCGGCCGGATTTGCAGTGATGGGCTTAGCCGTCGGCGGCGCCGCGGCGGTTGGCGCACCGGGATGAGCCGGCAGAGCGGTACCGGGACCAGCAGTCGGCGGCGCCCCCGGATGCGTCGGCAGCGGCGCGCCGGGTGCAGTCGCCGTCGGAGGTACAGGTCTGCCGCCCGGCAGAGGCCCTGCCCCCGCAGGTGGCGTCGGCGGCCCGCCATGGCTCCCTGGAACCGGCAGTGTATTGGCCTGGGGCAGCCTGGCCGATGGAGCAGCGGTTGGCGCTCCGATCGGTGCCGCGGTCGGCGCGACATTGGCCGGCGTCGCCGGAGCTAGCCTTGGCCTTGCCGTCGGCTGCATCGTCGCGCTCGGCGGCATCGGCGCCTTGCCCTGCTGAATCAGGGCGGCGCGCTGCGCGACCGCCTGCGGCACGGCAGGACCGGCCGGGCTGGCGCGGCCGGCAACGGCTGGTGCGAGATTGCCCGGTCCGGGCCCCGGCCCCGCACCCGCCGGCAATGCCTGCGGCCGGTTGATGACGGTGTTGATGACCGTGGTGTTGTGAATGTTCTGGTAGATGATGTTGTTCGGCGGCGGCGCGACATAGATCGGCGGTCTGACGAACACCGGGATCGGCACGAAAACCGGCTGCGGCAGCACGAACAGGCCGAGCACCGGCATTGGCGGCGACAGCACGACGAAATCCGGCGGCGGCGGCGGCAGATAGTAGATCGGCGGCGGCGGCGGCGGCGCGAAGCCAAAATCGGGATCGCTGAAATACAGCACCGGACGGTCGACATAGACGATCTCCTCCGGCGGCGGAGGCGGTACGTCATAGTCGATCATCGCAAAGCTCGGCGGCGGCTCGACCGGCGCGGTCAGGATCGCCAGGCGACGGCGCGCGTCGGCCGCATGCGGCCCTCGCGAATAGCGACGCAGATACGACCAATAGGCTTCCGGCGTATCGGTCCGATAGGTCCGCCGCCAAGTGATCGCCTCGCGGCGCGCCGCGACGATCGCCATCACGCGCTTGGACATCGGATCATTCGGATAGGCGCCGAGAAACTCCTCATAGGCCGGCAGTGTGTCGCGCGCGAGCGCGGCGGCATAGGCATCCTGGACGCCGAGGTCGCGGATCGGCTTGTTACGCATCGCGGCGACCTGGTCGGGCGCGGCCTCCTGCGGCGGTGCGTCGGGCCCGCGCTCGAAGAACGAGAACTGCGCCGATATCTTCTGCTCGTTCCAGGGTACCTGCGCGCCCTTGCTGGCCTCGTTGACGCGCAGGCGAACGCGATCGAACACATCAGGCAGTGGCAGGCCGCCGGTGCGGATCATCTCCGCCAGCGATTGCGCGTAGATGCCGTATGGCCCCGGCTCCTCCGGCGCCACCGTGCCGGGCGCGGCATTGAAGGCGATCAGCATGTTCGGATCGGGCTCGACCAACGCAAGCCCGCTCGCGATCGGCTGGCCGCCCTCGACGAAGGGCTGCGCCCGCGCGGCGTCGAGCACGACGATGTTGGCCTTGAGCGGAACGGAAGCGAGCTGGCGCGCATAATCGCTGATGCGCAGGCCTTCGGTCGGAATGTCGGTGTCACGGGTGATGTTGGAATCGACCGGGATGAAATAATTCTCACCCGCAAGCTGCACGCCGTAGCCGGCGAGATAGATCATCGCGACGGTGCCGGGGCCGGAGGCCTGCGCCTTCTGGATGAAGTCGCGGAAACTCTTGCGCAGCGTGTCGCCGTCGAGATCGCGGGCGCCGACAACGTCGAAGCCCGCCGCTTGCAGCGTCTGCGCGATCAGGCCGGCATCGTTCGCGGTCGTCGCCAGCGGCGACTTGGCATAGGCGCCGTTGCCGACCACGAGCGCGATGCGCTTTTCCTGCTGCTGAGCACGCGCCGGATCCGGCGCGCCCGCGGCAAAAACCGCGATCGGCAGGAGAAGGCAGATGAAGGCTCTGAGCGTCCCACGCATGGCTTGCTGCCCGTTATTGTTGTTGAGGTGCCGCCACGCATCAGACGCGCGGCCAGCTGAATGGCACTTGAACGAAGGGCTAAATAACGAAAGGCCCAATAACGAAAGGCTTGGATTGAGGCGGAGGCATGGCGCCCGTTGCCGGCGCCAAGCTCCTGCGTCAGACCCGCATCAGCCTCGCGACGGTGGACCGGCGCGAGGCGATCAGCGCGTCAGCCCTGCGCGATCAGTTCGACCGTTCCCGTCGTGAGCCGGTAGATGCCGCCCACGACCTTGAGCTTGCCCTGCTCCACGGCCGCATTGAGGATCGGCGCCGCCGATTTCAGCTTCGCGACGTTGTCGATCACGTTCTGCCGGATCGCATTGTCGAGGACGTTCCCGCCTTGCTGCATCGCAACCTTGGCGGCAGGCGCGATCGCATCGACCAGCGAGGGGATGTGGCCCGGCGGCGGCTTGTTGTCCTTGATCGCCTTCAGCGTCGCATCGACGGCGCCGCAAGCGTCATGGCCGAGAACGAGGATCAGCGGCGCGTTGAGCACGGCAACCGCATATTCCATGCTGGCGATGGTCTCGGTGCCGGCAAAATTTCCGGCGACGCGGCAGACGAACAGATCGCCGCGGCCGGTGTCGAAGGCATATTCCGGCGCGATGCGCGAATCGGCACAGCTCAGCACGGCCGCGAACGGGTTCTGCCCGCCGGCCAGCGCCTCGCGCTCGTGCTTGAAATCATGACGCCGCGCCACGCCGTCGACATAGCGCGCATTGCCTTCCATCAAGCGTTTCAATGATGCGTCGGGCGACAGCACGTTCTGCGGCTTGGGCGGCGTTTTCGTCTCCTTGGCGAAGGCCCTGCCGGTCAAGGCGAGGCCGAGGGCCGAGGCACCAAACAACATCGCGGACCGCCGCGATGGTACGATCTTCTCCTGTAGGGATTCATTGCATTTGTCGCACATGTTACGTTTCCTCCCGGCGCGATGGACCAACGGCATCGGTGCAATCATAGCCGCAACGATGTGACGAAACCACAAATGACGGTGCGGGCCGGCGCCCGAGTTTCGCGCGGGCCTATTCCGCCAAGCGAAGCTCTGCGATTGTCGTCATGGCGGCCGGTTCATCCAGGGGCAGGAAATCCAGCGGGCCCTGATTTTTATAGCCGGACGTCATCGCAAGTGTGAGACCCCAGCCCAGCAGCCCAGTGCTCGCGTTCGCGATCATGGCGCTCTTGCGCTGACTGAAGCGCGCAACGAAGAACACGGTCTGGCTGGACTGAGCCGAGAAGTCCACGCGCGTCACGCCGAGCGCCGCCTCCTCTGCTACGAACTGGTGTTGGCCCGCCGGGCGATCGACATAGACATATGTCCCGGTCTTCAGGCCCTTGATCGGCGTACCGTCGAGGGAAAATGCCCAGTCCGGATCGCCGATGCCGCCGAAGCCCTTCTCGCGAAACACGACGACGCGTGCCTGCCCGGCTTTCGGCGGACCCAGCTTTCGTACCGCCTCCGAATACCCGAGCCCACTTCTCGCCGTCTCACAGCCGCACAGCAATGCCGCAGCCACGAGCAACACCAGCCCACGCAATAGCATCACGCCCCCAGATTTTCCCCGGGAGCATGCTAACCGGAATCAGCGACAGGTTGCAACGGGACCGCAGCATCACCCGCGCAAAACATGCAACCGGCTGCAACTTCGTGCGTGTTGCTAGAGCTGCTGCACGTCCACGACACCCGCCACCGCCTTGATGGCGCCCGCGATCTGCGGCGAGACCTTGAAACGGCCGGGCAGCTTCATCTCGACCTCGGTCTCGAGGTCGAGCATCATCACCAGCGAGACCTCACCGTCGCCGTTGGAGCGCGGCGCGGTGCCGGGACTGCCGACTTTCGGTGCCGCGCCGTTCGACGCCGCCATGTCGGGTCCGGCGAGACGCTTGGCGATCGAGTCCAGCGGCTTGGTGTCGCGCACGAAAATGCGCAGGGCCTTCTGGGTCTTGGCCGCGGCGTCGTCCAGCGGCTCGGCATGCAGCACGCGGGCGCGCACGTCCTCGCCCTGGAGCTCGGCACCGAGCTGGAGCAGCACGGCAGCGCCCGGCTCCAGCACGTCGCGATATTGCGCGAGGCCTTCCGAGAACAGCACCGCCTCGAAATGTCCGGTCGGATCGGACAGGCCCATAATGCCCATCTTGTTGCCGGTCTTGGTGCGCCGCTCCATGCGCGACACCACGGTGGCCGCGACCTTGCCGGCGGTGGCGCCGGTCTTCACCGCGCGCGAGAACTCGGCCCAGGACTGTACGCGCAGCCGCTTCAGCACGGTGGCGTAATCGTCGAGCGGATGTCCCGACAGGAAGAAGCCGATCGCGTCATATTCGCGGCGCAGCCGCTCGGCCGGCAACCATGGCTCGATCTGCGGCAGCATGACGGTCGGCGCATCGGCCGAGCTGCCGAACATGTCGTTCTGGCCGACCGTCTCGGCCTGATGCGCGCGCTGGCAGGCGGCGAGGATCGCGTCCGCACCGGCGAAGACGCGCGCCCGGCTCGGCTCCAGCATGTCGAAGGCGCCGGCCGCGGCAAGACTTTCGATGACGCGTTTGTTGATCGCGCGCGGATTGACCCGCGCGGCGAAATCGGCGAGCGAGGTGAACAGTCCCTTCTTCGTCCGCTCCTCGATGATCTGCTCGACAGCGGCAATGCCGACGCCCTTCAGCGCGGCGAGCGCGTAGTAGATCGTCTTTTCGCCGACCTCGAAGGTCGCGCCTGAGCGATTGATGTTCGGCGGCTCGACCTTGATGCCGAGGCGCTGCGCCTCCGAGCGGAATTCGGAAAGCTTGTCGGTGTTGTTGAGATCGAGCGTCATCGACGCCGCGATGAACTCCACCGGGTAATGCGCCTTCATGTAGGCGGTGTGGTAGGACACCAGCGCATAGGCCGCCGCGTGGCTCTTGTTGAAGCCGTAGTCGGCGAATTTCGCCAGGAGCTCGAAGATGGTGTCGGCCTGCGCCTTCGGGACGCCGTTCTTCACCGCACCGGCGACGAAGATCTCGCGCTGCTTCTCCATTTCGGCGCGGATCTTCTTGCCCATGGCGCGGCGCAGCAGGTCGGCGTCGCCGAGCGAATAGCCCGACATCACCTGCGCGATCTGCATCACCTGTTCCTGGTAGATGATGACGCCGAACGTCTCTTTGAGAATCGGCTCCAGCACGGGGTGCAGATATTCCGGCTCCTCGTCGCCGTGCTTGCGCAAACAATAGGTCGGGATGTTCGCCATCGGACCCGGGCGGTAGAGCGCGACCAGCGCGATGATGTCCTCGAACCGGTCGGGGCGCATGTCGACCAGCGCGCGCCGCATGCCCTGGCTTTCAACCTGGAACACGCCGACCACCTCGCCGCGCGCCAGCATCTGGTAGCTTTCGGCATCGTCGATCGGCAGCGTGGCGAGATCGACATGGATGTCGCGCGGCTTGAGCAGCTTGATCGCGACGTCGAGCACGGTCAGCGTCTTCAGGCCGAGGAAGTCGAACTTCACGAGGCCCGCGGGCTCGACCCATTTCATGTTGAACTGGGTGACCGGCATGTCCGACTTGGGGTCGCGGTACATCGGCACCAGCTCGCTCAACGGGCGATCGCCGATCACGATGCCGGCGGCATGCGTCGAGGCGTGGCGGGTCAGGCCTTCGAGACGCTGGGCGATGTCGAAGGCGCGCGCCACCACCGGGTCTTCGTCGCGGAACGCCTGGAGTTTTGGTTCGCTCTCGATCGCGGCAGCCAGCGTGACGGGCGCGGCCGGATTCTGCGGCACGAGTTTTGTGAGCTTGTCGACCTGACCGTAAGGCATCTGCAGAACGCGGCCGACGTCGCGCAGCACGCCGCGCGCCTGCAGCGTTCCGAAGGTGATGATCTGCGCGACCTGGTCGCGACCATAGCGCTCCTGGACGTACTTGATCACCTCGCCGCGGCGGTCCTGGCAGAAGTCGATGTCGAAATCCGGCATCGAGACGCGTTCGGGATTGAGGAAGCGCTCGAACAGCAGGCCGAACTTGATCGGGTCGAGGTCGGTGATGGTCAGCGCCCAGGCGACCAGCGAGCCTGCGCCGGAGCCGCGGCCCGGCCCGACCGGAATGCCCTGGCCCTTTGCCCATTTGATAAAGTCGGCCACGATCAGGAAGTAGCCCGCGTATTTCATGCGCATGATGACGTCGAGCTCGAACGCCAGGCGCTTTTTGTAGTCCTCGTCAGTGGTGCCCGGCGACAGGCCGTGCACTTGCAGACGGTTGCCGAGCCCCTCCTCGGCCTGCCGCTTCAATTCGGCCGCCTCGACCGCGGCGGCATCGGAGCTTGCGGCAGCGCCGACCGTGAAGAACGGCAGGATCGGCTTGCGCGTCATCGGGCGGAACGAGCAGCGCTCGGCGATCTCCACCGTCGAGGCCAGCGCCTCCGGAATGTCGGCGAACAGCACCGCCATCTCGGCGCGGGTCTTGAAGCGGTGGTCGGGCGTGAGCTGCTCGCGCTCGGTCTCTGCGATCAGCCGCCCGCCGGCGATGCAGAGCAGCGCGTCATGCGCTTCGTAATCGTCGGTCGCGGCGAAATACGGCTCGTTGGTCGCAACCAGCGGCAGGCCCTTGACGTAAGCGATGTCGATCAGGCTGCTTTCGACTCTCCGCTCCTTCTCGGTGTTGTGGCGCTGCAGCTCGACGTAGAGGCGGTCGCCAAACAGGCTGGCCAGACGCTCGCAGCGCGAGGCGGCAATTTCGGCCTGCCCCGCGGCAAGCGCCAGCGAGATCGGCCCGTCCGGACCGCCCGTCAGCACAATCAGGCCTTCGGTCTCGCCCTCCAGCCAGTCAAACTTGATGTGGGAGGCATGGGTGTCGGGCGTCTCCAGGAACGCGCGCGAGTTCAGCCGCATCAGGCTGCGGTAGCCGCGCTCCTGCGCGGCCAGCAGTACCACGCGCGAGGGCAGAAGCGCGTTGCGCGCACTGGGATCCTGGTCGCCGAAATCGATCGCGATCTCGCAGCCGACGATCGGCTGGATGCCGGAGCCCGCCATCTTGTCGGAGAACTCCAGCGCACCGAACATGTTGTCGGTATCGGTCAGCGCCAAGGCCGGCTGATGGTCTTTCTTCGCAAGCTCGGCGAGCTTGGCGATCTTGATCGAGCCCTTGAGCAGCGAATAGGCCGAGTGAACGTGAAGGTGGACAAATCCGGCGCTCGGCATGGTCGCGTGACGGCCTCTTGCAGATGGATGGAGCGGTCGCCGGCACCGGAGGCATCATGCATTCGCCAAGCCGACTCGCCTCACAATGGTGGGGTCTCACCGCTTCAGAGTCCACGCCGGAGCGGCCGATCGGTCGCGTCGTCCCGCTTTTCCCCAAGGGGCACCCGTGAGCCGAGCACCGGTTTACAAAACCGCGGGTCTAGAGCTGCGGAATCACCTGCGCCCAGATTGCGATCATCCCGACGAACAGCGCGATCGAGGCGAGTGCGGCGGCTTCTTCGACGAAAATCCTGAACATGGCTTGCTCCATCACCAGAACGTATGAAGAATATTGTTCTCATTTTGTTCCTGGGAGTCAAGCCGTCTGCGCCATCTTGAAAAGCGATGGTTAACTCGCTGAATTCAAACAATAAAAAAGCCCCGGCACAAGGCCGGGGCTTTCATCAACCGCTCGATGGAGCGATCAAGCTCAGTAACGGCCGAGCATCTGGCCGGGGCCGAACTTGTAGTTCAGGCGGACGAGACCCATGTCGACGTCCTGCTTGACGTGGACCGGCAGAACACCGATGCCGCCGGTCAGGTTCTGATCGTTGCCACCCAGGAAGATGTGGTTGTATTCGGCGCCAACCGACCAGTTCGGAGCGAACCCGAACTCGAGGCCCGCGCCGACCGTGCCGCCCCAACGAGTGTCGTTGGCCGATGCAAGCGACACGCCGCCGAAAGAGGCGTCGTACTTGGTGCCAACCACCGCCGCACCACCCTTTACGTAGAGCAGCACGTTGTTCCAGGCGTAGCCGACCTGACCGGTGATCAGACCGAACGAGTCGATCTTTGCGTTGTTGGTGAAGCCGGAAATCGCTCCAACGTGGCTGCCGGAGAAGTCAGCCCAGTTGCCCTGGCCTTCCACGCCGAACACCCACTGGCCCGACTGCATGCGGTAGCCGATCTGGCCACCGACCGTGCCCCCGGTCGCGTCATGCGAACCATCGCGGCCGAAGCCCACCAGATCCCACGTCGCGTGCGAGGAACCGCCGCCGCCGTTGACGCCGATGTAGAAGCCGCTCCAGTCGTAGATCGCGGCAACCATCGCGGGCGCCTTGGTGTAAGGCCGCGCAGCGAGGTCAGCAGCCACCGCCGGCGCAGCCGCGCCGAGCGCGATAAGGCTCACAGCAGCAAGCAACAGATTCTTGTTCATTTGATTCCCGTTCCAGTTTCGTCGTTAGGCCCCCGGGCCGTGTCGTCGTTCATACCAGCGCTCGACGGAATTGCTGTAACCTCGACGCCACAGTCCGCCTCAAAGGGCTGCGCTTCATTAATGAAGATTTATCAGGGCGCGCTGGAAACCCTTTGAAACAAGAGTTTTCACGAGTTCCAATGTCGGTTACACGACATATACGGCATGCACGCGTAACAACGTCGCGCGCACATTCGCGTGATTGGAGAATTGAAATGCGCAGACGAATTGCTCTCCCCATTTCTGCCATATTTTCGCTCGCGCTCGCCACATTTGCGCTTGCGCCCGGCGGAAACACGCCGGCGCATGCGTTCGGAACTCACCATGCCTTCTGTCTCACCGGCGATGAATGGCCGGGGCTCAGCAATTGCACGTTCGACAGTTACGCGCAGTGCCAGGCGAGTTCGTCGGGCCGCGCCCTCACCTGTATCGCGAACCCGTATTTCGCAGGCCAGAGCGATGATCCCTACGCCTACCAGAACAGGCCGCACGCGCAGACGCCTGGTTATCCGCCGGGCTATTTCCAGCGCTAAGCTGCGTCGCGCTCGCTTCGCGCTCCTTGATTGCCGCTACGCCTCGCACGAGCAGTGCAGGTATTTGGCCGTGGGTCGGTCGGCGACGCGCATTGCGAACCCGTACTTTGCGCAGAAGAAGCCCCCTCGCCGCGCAAGGCGCCTCAATTAAATCGGGACGCTGATATGCGGCCTGCCCAACGTTCAGCTTCCGGTGTTGACGCCGACTGATCCGGGTTTAAGTACGACAGAGAAATCTTGCAGGGGTGGCGACGTTTGCTGGGCTGGTTCCCGTTGACGCCACCATTGCAGGACACATGACGACATCGCACCGAGCGACCTCGCCCCGCGCGACCGCGGCCTCAGCACCCCTCATCTCGCCATCGTCCTGTTCTCGCTCGCGATGGGCGGCTTTGCGATCGGAACCACCGAATTCGCATCGATGAGCCTGCTGCCCTTTTTCGCCGCCGACCTCGGGATCGACGAGCCGACCGCAGGACACGCAATCAGCGCCTACGCGCTCGGCGTCGTGCTCGGCGCGCCACTGATCGCCGTGCTCGGCGCGCGATTGGCGCGGCGCGCGCAGCTATTGGTCCTGATGGCCGTGTTCGCGCTCGGCAATGCCCTCACTGCGCTGGCGCCGGGCTTTGGCTGGATGATCGCAGCGCGTTTCCTCTCGGGATTGCCCCACGGGGCCTATTTCGGCATCGCCACGCTGGTCGCGGCCTCCCTCGTTCCGCAACATCGCCGCTCGCAGGCGATCGGCCAGGTGATGCTCGGCCTGACCACTGCCACCATCATCGGCGTGCCGTTGGCCAATCTGATTGGGCAGGCCGTCGGCTGGCGCGCGAGCTTCGGTCTCGTGTCGGTGCTGGCGTTGCTCACGGTCCTGCTGTGCGCCCTGTTCGCGCCACGCGACCAGGCAGGCCGGTCCGATCCGCTGCGAGAGCTGGGAGCGCTGCGAAGCGGCCGCGTCTGGATCACGCTGGCGATCGGCGCCATAGGCTTCGGCGGCATGTTCGCCGTCTACACTTACCTGGCGACCACGCTGATCGAGGTGACCAAGGTCAGCCCCGCGGTCATTCCGCTTTTTCTGGCCGTGTTCGGCATCGGCGCCACGCTCGGCAATCTGTTCGTGCCGCGCTTTGCCGACCGCGCGCTGATGCCGACCGCGGGCGTCATCCTGTTATTCTCGGCAGTTGCGCTGCTGGTGTTTCCGCTTGCCGCCGGCAATCCCTGGCTGCTGGCGGCAGACGTCTTCGCGATCGGCGCCAGCGTCTCGCTCGGCGCCATTCTCCAGACGCGGCTGATGGACGTCGCCGGAGACGCGCAGGCGCTTGCGGCCGCCCTCAACCATTCGGCATTCAACACCGCCAATGCGCTCGGCCCGTTCCTCGGCGGCATCGCCATTCGCGAGGGGCTGGGCTGGACCTCCACCGGCCCAGTCGGCGCCGCGCTGGCGGTTCTGGGTTTCCTGATCTGGATCGTCGCCTATCGCGACGCCAGATCTGCTGAAGCCGAATCTGCTCCGGTCGATGTCAGCTCGGGAAGCAACGCGGCCGCACCGGAGAATCCTCCGGCGAAACTGGCGCCACCGTTGGCGCCGGATGATCGAAGCCGTTCGAATGCCGCCAGTGATCCGGTGGCTTGAGGACGCCTCCTCAACCAGCCATCGTAACGATCAAAGGTCCGCTTCGGGTGGCGATCACGGTATGCTCGTATTGAACAGTCGCCGCTTCGGGGCTGCTGTAGAGCGTCCACGGATCATCGCCATCCTGTGCCCACTCGGCGCCCAGGGACAGGAATGGCTCGACCGTGAACACCAGGCCGTCGCTCATGATACGGCGTTCCGAGCGGTCGGGCCATGTCGCGATCTCCGTCGGCTCCTCGTGGAGCGACAGGCCGACACCGTGGCTAGCAAGGTTCCTGACCAGGCTGTAACCGTTCTTCCGCGCGAAAGTCCCGATGGCCTGACCGATGCCGGCAATCGGTTTGCCGGCTCCAACCTGCCGCAGGCCCGTCCACATCGCGCGCCTTCCATCCCTGCAAAGACGTTCGACCACGCGGGTTACGGGCGGAACGGCGAATGACGCTCCCGTATCCGCAAAGAAGCCGTTCTTCGCGGCAGACACGTCGATGTTCACAAGGTCGCCGCGCGCGATCCGTCGCTCACCCGGAATGCCGTGAGCGATCTCCTCGTTCACGCTGATGCAGGTCGCCCCGGGAAAGTCGTAGGCCAGCTCCGGAGCCGAACGTGCGCCGGCAGCCTCCAGCAGTGTTCGTCCGATCTGGTCGAGCTCGGAGGTGGTCATGCCCGGCTCGAGCGCCTTGCCCATCGCCTCGAGAGTGTTGGCGACGATGCGTCCGATCTCTTTCAGGCTGGTGAGGTCGTTGTCATCCGAGATTGTCATATCAGGCTCTTCCGAAAGCCGGGGCATAGCGCTTGTGAAGCCGGCTTGCAAACGGAAGGACCCATGCCAAATCGCGTCGGCGCAAATGCTTCTTGCCGGACGGCCCGGTCTTTCGAAAACGCACGACGTGACGCACCGGACCTCGCAATCGCCGTTCATATGACATTTCAGCGATGCTATCCCCCTGTCGCTCTCGACAACACAGACGAGAGAACTGGAGAATGTTCATGTCTGTCACGAACAACGGAATCGGCCGGCGAGACTTCGTTGCATCGTCGCTGGTCGGTACCATTGGCCTTACCTTTCCGCTCACTTCGATCGCGTCATCCGCTCAGGCCGCAGAAAGCACCGCAAGCCCCGCCGGCGACGCCAGCATCCGCAAATTCAATATCAACATCCCCGACTCGACGCTCGATGACCTGCGCCGGCGCATCGGAGCAACGCGCTGGCCCGACCGGGAGACGGTGCCCGACATCTCGCAAGGCGTGCAACTCGCGCGGCTGCAATCTCTTTGCGGCTACTGGGCCAAGTCCTATGACTGGCGCAAGATCGAAAAGCAGCTCAACGCACTGCCGCAGTTCATCACCGAGATCGATGGCCTCGACATCCATTTCATCCATGTCCGGTCACGCAATCCCGACGCGCTGCCCATCATCATCACGCACGGCTGGCCGGGTTCGATCCTCGAAATGCTCAAGACCATCGGACCGCTGACCGATCCCGTAGCGCACGGTGGGCGCGCCGAGGACGCCTTCCACGTCGTCATCCCCTCGATTCCCGGTTACGGCTTCTCGGCGAAACCACGCGAACTCGGATGGGGCCCGGACCGCGTAGCGCGCGCCTGGGACGTGCTCATGAAGCGGCTCGGATATGTCAGATACGTCTCCCAAGGCGGCGACCATGGATCGGTGATCTCCGACGCGCTCGCCCGTCAGAAACCTGCTGGCCTTCTGGGTATCCACGTCAACATGCCGCCGACTGTGCCTGCCGAATACGTCAGGGGCATCAATGCCGGCGATCCGCCGCCTGCAGGCCTTCCTGAGCCGGAACGCGTGGCCTTCGAGACCCTGAGCAAGTTCTTCGCGCGAAGCGCGGCCTACGGCGCGATGATGGTGACGCGCCCGCAGACGATCGGTTACGGGCTTTGCGACTCGCCCGCGACACTCGCTGCATTCATGTACGAGAAGATCTCCGAGTGGACCGATAGCGGCGGCGAGCCCGAGCGCGTGCTGACCAAGGACGAAATCCTGGATGCCATCTCGCTCTACTGGCTCACGGATACCGGAGCGTCGGCCAGCCGGTTCTACTGGGAAAACAACAACAACAACTTCAGCTCCGCCGCGCAGAAGACCACGGAGATCACGGTGCCGGTCGCGGTGACCGTATTCCCTGCCGAAATCTATCGCGCGCCGAAGACATGGACGCAGCGCGCCTATCCGACGCTCCATTACTTCAACGAGGTCGACAAGGGCGGCCACTTCGCGGCGTGGGAGCAGCCGCAGCTCTTCGCCGCCGAGATGCGGGCAGCGTTCAGATCGCTACGCTAAGACGTCAATCCGTGAACCGAGGCGGCGCTGTCATGGCGCCGCTTGGTGGCTCTTTCGGCCTCTCGGCGGCGCCGTCGCTTCCCTGCGCATGGCGCGAAGAGCGCGTCGGCTGTGATGACCGACAGGACGGGTCTGACGTCAGTGTGGACGCAGCTCGTGGCGTCGTGCTCGTCGGCGGCATCGGCTCCGACGAGCCCTTGGACAGCAGCTTCGCTGCCGAACGTCAGCGCGACGTCGTCGCCGCAATTGGATTCAAAATAGAGCCGCGCTTAGAGCCTGTCCGTAGATCATTGCGGCCACAAGTGACAGCAGCAGACCTGCCCCCCAAAAAAATCACAAGTATCTTTAAAGTTTCGACGTCAACGTTGGTTCTCGTCGCCCGGAATATCGCCTTCGCCAGTGCAGTCATCATCGCCCGCTCCAAAGCAGACCGCGTGACAACGCGGCCTGACTTCGTCTAGCGTTGTTGGGCGCGTTTGCGTGTGAAGCAGATTACAGGTGATTGGCGCAACGACAGTTTTTGATTACGCACCTGGGCATGATCATCATGAGCAGGATCGTGTTGCGATCCTGCTCACGTCGCCGCCCAACGCAAAATTCCTCGGCGACGTCGTTACGCGACGGCTCAGGTCTGCCAGGGCGTGTTGCGGATGCGCGTGCATGCGTTCGGCTTGCGAAATGCCGGATCGCGATCTTCGATGTAATCGAAATTGACCGTCCCGAACGTCGTCTGAGGCTTCTTCAAGGCCGAGCAAGTCTGCACCTCGAGGAATTCGTTCTTGAAATCGCCGCGCGGAAACGCGGCGATCACCTCGTCGCGTTGCTCTTGTGTGTAGTCGTCATATCCAACGCCCACGACGTCCACCAAAACCCCTGCGTTCGTGAGCGCGATTTCCGGCTTCATATACTGCGGAATTCCTGGCGTGGTATGCAGCGCAATCGCCTCCCACACCAGATCGGCTTGCGGCTGAGCAACGCCGTGCCCCCTGAGAAATTCTCGCGCGGCGTCGGCGCTGTCGACTTCAAATCGCTTTGTCTCGGTGTGGTAATGATCGACAAGGCCGAGATCGTGAAACAGCGCCGCGACATAGAGCAACTCGGAGTCGAATTTCAGCTTCTGACGCACGCCCTTGATCGCGCCGAATACATAGACGCGAACCGAATGGTTGAACAACATCTCGGTTTCGTACTGGCGCACCAGCTCGGCCGCCTGCCGTGCCATCTTGCTGTCGGGAATCCTCACGCCGGAAATCATGCTTGCCATTTTTCAGGCTCCTGGCTTTGTCGCTGCGATTGCGGCCGTCAGGCCGCCTTCTCCATCGCAGCCTGCGGCGTATTTCGGAAGCTGAAGAGATTGCCGGCCTCAGCCCACGCCTGCAGCAGCGCGAGCTTTTCGATCTTCTGGCCGCTCTTAAGCAGATCGCGCGTGTGCATGTCCAGGCAATAGGCGCAGTTGTTGATCTGCGATATGCGCAGGTAGACCAGGTTCACCAGCGTCGCAGGAAGATTGCTCTGCATGACGTAGCCGTAGACGCCGCCCAACGTTTTCACGCCCGCCGGTGCGATGTGGTTGTAATCGAGACGCATGGTCATTTTCTTACTCCATGATGTCGGTCTGTTCGCCGGCCTTGGTTGCCGGGTACTTTCATCTGCCCCCATAAGTGCTACCGCCATGGTCCACAGAAAAGTACCAAGAACGCACGAAAATCGTGTACCACGGGGACATGACCAAGCCGCTGCGGTTGAAGCTTGACCGCTCTGCGAAGACGCCGCTGGCGGAGCAGATCCGCAAGGGTATCGGGAATGCTATCGCGAGCGGTGTGCTCGCCCCGGGGGCTCGTCTGCCTTCCTGGCAGGACATGGCAGCCCAACTTGGCGTCGCGCGAGGTACAGTGCGCTCGGCGTACCAAAAACTCTCCTCCGCCCAACTGATCGTAGCTTCGCGCGCGACAGGAACGCACGTCGCGGACCGGCCGTCCCTCGCCGCTCGGCAGGAACAAGCCCCGGATTCCGGCTCATTCATGGAGATGTACCGGGAGCTCACCGCGGGGCCGGCTGTTTTTCAGATGGGCGTGCCTTCGAACGAAACCGTTCCCGCCAAGCTCTTCGCGAGAATGCGCGCGCAGGCGGTTCGTGCAGAAATGAGCGCACCGGCGATCTATCCCGATCCGCGGGGCGAGCTAGACTTGCGCCGCGAGATCGCGGCTTACCTTGCGCTAGCGCGCGGAATCGAGTGCGCACCTTCCCAAATCATCATCACCAGCGGTTTCAGTGGCGGCCTCGGACTGGCGCTCCGCGTTCTCGGCCTCGAGCAAAAAAGGTCTGGGTGGAGGATCCAGGCTTTCCCTTCACCCGTAAGGGGCTCGAGCTTGCGGGATTGTCGATCGCGCCGATCCCGGTTGACGCGGACGGCATCGACGTCAATTACGGCCTGAAACATGCTCCTGACGCGTCGCTGGTTGTCGTGACTCCAGGACAGCAGGCACCGCTTGGATTCACCCTGTCGCTGGCAAGACGTTCACGCCTGCTCGAATGGGCCGCTCAAGAGAGGGTGTGGGTGATCGAGGATGACTATCTGAGCGAGCTTCAGCTAAAGGGCCGGGCTACGCCGGCGCTTGCCTCTCTCGATCGTGCTGGGCGTCATCCACATTGGGTCTTTTAGCAAGACAGTGACGCCCGCCTTGCGGCTTGGCTTCGTCGTTGCGCCCGCTGCTCTGGCGCCACGCTTTGCCGAAGTTGCGGCATGCCTCGCTCCGGCGCCCGGGCCCTCCGTACAGATCGCAACCGCCGAATTCATCCGCGACGGCCACTATCTACGGCATCTTCGACGGACGAAGCGGGCCTATGCCGCGCAAGGCGATGCGCTGCTGAAATACCTGAAGGCACGCGCCAGGGACGTTGCGATCGCCGGATTGGCCGCGGTCCTGCGACTGCCGGACGGGACCTCCGACGTCGCGATCGCGAGGAAAGCGGCATCGTTCGGATTGGCGCCCACGCCCCTGTCGCTATGGCATGCGTCCGCGGCTTCGGCGCGATCCGGACTGTTGCTGGGCGTCGCCACATCTCCCCACAAGAGGATCGAGGCATCCTGCGACCGGCTCCTTCAGATCATCGACCGTCATACGTGACGAGCTTGGGCCCTATGATTCCGCAATCTACACGGGTGTGTAGATCACCAGCTTCAGCGCCGGATCGTCATTGGCCTGAAAACTCGTGTGTTCGAACTGGAGCACGCCCCTGGTCGGGTGGTTCATGGTCTTGAGGCCCGCGGCGGTGCTGCGGATGTCGTGCGCTTCCCACCATTTGACGAATTCCGGACTGCCCTCGCGCAGCCGCGTGAGCAACTCCGAGAAGGCGGGATCGCCCGCCCAGACGTCGTGGGTGGCGCGAAACATCGCGACCATGCTCTTGGCGACGTCGTTCCAGCCGGCACCATAGAACTTTCGCGTCTGCTTGTTCGTCATCACCAGCAGCAGCGTGTTGCGGTCCTGCTCGGGCAATTGTCCGAACCCGAAGACCTCCTCGGCCGCCTCGTTCCAGGCCAGCACGTCCCAGCGCCGCCCCGTGACATAGGCCGGCTGCGTCAGGCTCTCGATCATCCGCCGAACGGGCGCCGGCACGATCTCGCGCGTGAACGCGCGCTTGTCACCGTCGCGCGCCAGCGCCTTGAGATGGGCATGCTCGGTCTTGCTGAGGCGCAGCGCGCGGGCCAGCGCGTCGACGGTGGTCACCGACGGACTGACGGTGCGGCCCTGCTCGAGGCGGATATACCAGTCGACGCCGATGCCGGCGAGCTGCGCGACCTCTTCGCGACGGAGCCCTGCGGTGCGGCGCCGCCGGCCAGCGGGAAGCCCGACGGTCTTCGGCGACAGCTTTTCGCGGCGGGACCTGAGGAAGTCGCCGAATTCGACGCGGCGTGGATCGGCCATGATGACATGCCTCGATGGAGGGCCTAGACAATACTAGGATAATACCAGGCCTTCCTGCGCCTGGAAAGGCGGCGCATATCGGCTTCACCCACTTTAAGGTGAGATCATGAAAGCTGCCGTACTGAAATCCTTTGGATCCCCGCTTGCGATCGAGAAAGCCCCGGACCCTGTGCTCGGGACCGGCGAGGTGATCGTCGACGTCGTCGCCACGCGCGTGCTGTCTTACATGAACGAGGTCTTCAGCGGGATGCGCAACTATGCGCTCGACCTGCCGATCATCCCGGGTCCTGGCGGCATCGGACGGGTGCGTGCGATCGGCCCGGACGCGACGAAGCTCAGCGTGGGCGACTGGGTCTTCTGCGACCCGACGGTGCGCTCGCGCGACGAAATCGTTGCACCCGACATCGCCCTGCAGGGACTGACTGCCGCAGGTCCCGGCGGCATGCTCCTGCAAAAGCACTTTCGCCACGGCTCGTTTGCCGAGCAGATGCGCGTGCCGACGGAGAACGTGAAGCGCCTTGGCCAAATCACGTCCGACGAAGCCACGCGATGGTGTGCGCTGGGGACGCTGCTGGTGCCCTATGGCGGCTTCCTTGCCGCCAACCTTCAACCCGGCGAGACCGTGCTGGTGAGCGGGGCCACCGGAAATTTCGGTAGCGCAGCGGTCTCGGTCGCGCTCGCGATGGGCGCGGCCTGCGTGGTCGCCCCCGGCCGCAACGACAAGATTTTGGCCGATCTCGTCGGGCGCTTTGGCGACCGCGTGAGGCCGGTCAAACTCACCGGCAATGAGGACGACGACTGCGAGAACATGAAGCGTGCGGCTCCCGGGCCGATCGATTGCGTGTTCGACATCATGCCGCCCTCGGTGAGCACGACCGTCGTGCGCGCGGCGATCATGACGGTGCGCGCTTACGGCCGCGTCGTGCTGATGGGTGGCGTCGGCATGGCGGGCGGCGCGGGCCTCGAGCTGCCCTACCCCTGGATCATGCGCAACTGCATCAGCATCCACGGCGTCTGGATGTACCCGCCTGATGCAGCAAGCCGCCTGATCGCGCTGGTGCGAGCCGGACTGCTGCGGCTCGACGAATACGAGACCACGGCCTTCGATCTCGACCATGCCAACGAGGCGGTCGAACACGCCGCAGCCAATGGCGGTCCGTTCAAATTAACGGTGATCCGGCCGTAAATCGTCTTCCGCGGCGGCGATGCGCCGCCGCGGCTGATATGCCCGACATGTCAAATGGCTGGAGGAAGTCACCTCTGACGTAGCCGGCCACGCCCGGCTACTGTGCATGGGGTTGTTTTCGCGTTTTTCATTCGAGCTCGATGACGTTACTCGAGCTCGATGACCTGGCCGTTCGACAGCGACACGCGCCGGTCCATGCGGCCGGCGAGCTCCATGTTGTGGGTCGCGATCAGCATGGAAACCTTGGTCGCCTTGACGAGCTGCATCAGGGCCTGGAAGACGTGGTCCGCGGTGTGCGGATCGAGATTGCCGGTCGGCTCGTCCGCGAACAGCACCCGCGGTGCGTTGGCCACCGCGCGCGCGATCGCAACGCGCTGCTGCTCGCCGCCCGACAGCTCGGAGGGACGGTGCGTGATGCGCTCGCCGAGGCCGAGATAGCCAAGAATCTCCTTGGCGCGCTTGACGCTCTCGGACTTCTTCAGGCCGCGGATCATCTGCGGCATCATGACGTTCTCCAGCGCGGAAAACTCCGGCAGCAGCCGGTGGGACTGGTAGACGAAGCCGATATCGGTGCGGCGGAGCTGGGTGCGCTCGATGTCGGGCAGTTGTGAGGTCGGCGCGCCATTGACATAGACCTCGCCGGAATCGGGAGCTTCCAACAGCCCCGCAATGTGCAGCAGCGTCGACTTGCCCGAGCCCGACGGCGCCACCAGCGCGACGGATTGACCCGCCCACAGCGCGAGCTTGGCGCCGTCCAGGATCGTCAGCGGCACCTCGCCCTGCAAGTACTGCCGTTTTATCTCGTGGAGATAAATGACCGGTACATCTTCCGCCCCCTGCTGCTCCATCAGCCCCTCACTCGTACCGCAGCGCTTCGACGGGATCGAGGCGTGCGGCCCGCCAGGACGGATACAGCGTCGCCAGGAACGACAGCGTCAGCGCCATGATGACGACGGCCGAGGTCTCGCCGATGTCGATCTCGGCGGGCAGCTTCGACAGGAAATAGAGCTCTGGCGAAAACAGCTCGGTGCTGCTCAGCCAGGACAGGAATTGCCTGATCGACTCGATGTTGAGGCAGATCACCAGCCCGACGAAGAAGCCGACCATCGTACCGACCACGCCGATCGAGGCGCCCGTGATCAGGAAGATACGCATGATCGAGCCTTGCGAGGCTCCCATCGTGCGCAGGATCGCGATGTCGCTGCCTTTGTCCTTCACCAGCATGATCAGGCCGGAGACGATGTTGAGCGCCGCGACCAGCACGATCATGGTGAGGATCAGGAACATCACGTTGCGCTCGACCTGGAGCGCGTTGAAGAAGGTCGAGTTGCGCTGGCGCCAGTCGACCAGGAACACCGGCCGGCCCGCGGCCTCCGTCACGGCCTGGCGAAACGCTACGATCTGATCCGGATTGGTGGTGAAGACCTCGATCGAGGTGACGTCGTTGCTGCGGTTGAAATAGGCCTGCGCCTCCGCGAGCGGCATGAACACGAAGCCGAGATCATACTCGGACATGCCGATCTCGAACACCGCGGCGATCTTGTACGGTTTTATGCGCGGCGTCGTGCCCATCGGGGTGACCGCGCCCTTCGGCGCCACCAGCGTGATGCTGTCGCCGGCGTGCAGCGACAACTGGTCAGCGAGGCGCCGGCCGATCGCGACCCCCTGCCCGTCGTCAAAACCCTCGAGCGAGCCTTGCTTGATGTTCTTGGCGATCGAGGTGAGGTTGTTGAGGTCGTCGGAGCGGATGCCGCGCACCAGGACGCCGGAGGCGTTCCACGGCGATGACGCCAACGCCTGGCCGTCCACCACGGGCGCGGCGAGCCGGATGCCCTGGACCTGGCTGAGACGGTCGGCGACGTCCTTCCAGTCGGTCAGCGGCGATTCCAGCGGCTGGACCAGGATGTGGCCGTTGAGCCCCAGGATCTTGTCGAGCAGTTCCTTGCGGAAGCCGTTCATGACGGCCATGACGATGATCAGCGTCGCCACTCCCAGCATGATCCCGAGAAAGGAGAACCCGGCAATGACCGAGATGAATCCCTCCTTGCGGCGCGCCCGCAAATAGCGCGCCGACAGCATCCACTCGAATGGCGCAAAAGGCGCGGTCTGTACAGTCTTGGTCATGGGTTCATCCATCGGTTGATAATCCCATGATTCGGGGTCAATTGTGGCCGGATTGCCGGCCCATTACCGCGCGGTGAACACTATTCAGCCGGCGAGGCGCGCAACCACGTCCGCAGGCGACATATTCTCGCGCGAGCCGTCGGCACGCCGCTTCAACTCGATCTTGCCGTCGGCGAGCCCCTTCGGCCCGATCATGATCTGCCAGGGGATCCCGATCAGGTCGGCGGCGGCGAATTTGGCCCCGGCGCGCTGGTCGGTGTCGTCGTAGAGCACGTCGACGCCCTTGGCGGAAAGCTCCGCATAGAGCTTCTCGCAGGCCGCATCGACCGCGGCATCGCCCTGCTTGAGGTTGAGAATCGACACCCGGAACGGGGCCACGGCCTCGGGCCATTTGATGCCGGCATCGTCATGGCAGGCCTCGATGATGGCGCCGAGCAGGCGGGAGACGCCGACGCCGTAGGAGCCGCCGTGGATCGGCACGTCGACACCGTCGGGACCCGCAACCAGCGCCTTCATCGCGTCGGAATACTTCGTGCCGAAATAGAAGATCTGCCCGACCTCGATACCGCGGGTGTTCACCCGCTTGTCCGCGGGCACTTCCTGCTCAAAGCGCGCGGCGTCGTGAACGTCTTCCGTGGCCGCATAGACCGAGGTCCATTGCTTGATGATCGGCGTCAAATCGCTCTCATAGTCGACGTCCTCGCCCGGCACCGGCAGGTCCAGCACGTCGCGATTGATGAAAACGCCGGATTCGCCGGTCTCGGCCAGCACGATGAACTCGTGGCTGAGATCGCCGCCGATCGGGCCGGTCTCGGCGCGCATCGGGATTGCCTTCAGCCCCATCCGCGCGAAGGTGCGCAGATACGCCACGAACATCTTGTTGTAGGCAACGCGCGCCGCGGCCTCGTTAAGGTCGAACGAATAAGCGTCCTTCATCAGGAACTCGCGGCCGCGCATCACGCCGAAGCGCGGGCGCTGCTCGTCGCGGAATTTCCATTGGATATGGTAGAGATTGAGCGGCAGGCTCTTATAGGACTTCACATAGGCACGGAAGATCTCGGTGATCATTTCCTCGTTGGTCGGCCCGTACAGCAGCTCACGCTTGTGGCGGTCGGCGATGCGCAGCATCTCCGGACCGTAAGCATCGTAGCGGCCGCTCTCGCGCCAGAGGTCGGCGAGTTGGAGCGTCGGCATCAACAGTTCCAGCGCACCGGAGCGGTCCTGCTCCTCGCGCACGATCTGCTCGATCTTCTTCAGCACACGAAAGCCGAGCGGCAGCCAGGCATAGATGCCGGCGGCCTCCTGTCGGATCATGCCGGCGCGCAGCATCAGCCGATGCGAGACAATTTCCGCCTCTTTCGGATTTTCCTTCAGGATCGGCAGAAAGAACCGCGACAACCGCATGGCAATACTCGAGGAATCAGTGACGGCTTGCAGTGAAACCGGATTGGGAGCCAAAACACAAGACCGGGAATGAGGAAAAGCCGCTAAGGCAACGGAATTCCTGTCATTTTTCCGTCGACTTCAGGTTCAGCTTGAGCTGTCGAAGAGCCGGATTCAGGGCGCCCCCACCTCGAGTTCGTCCTCCAGCGTGATCATCTCGAAATCGGTCACCAGCGCGTCGATCCGCATATGCCAGCGGCCGGCAAAGGGAAGCTCGACCTTGCGCACGTGCCAGTAGCCATCGGGTCCTAGCGAAGCGTTCCGCTCCATCGGCTCGATGCCCCGTTCAGGCAGGCTCAGGGTCAGCGTCGCTTCCTTGGCGGTCAGCGGCGTCGCGTCGCCGGTCATGAGCTGGAGCACGAAATCGTCGAGCCCGGCCTTACCCGGCGAGACCAGGACTTGGAACATCGCCTTGTCGGTGTGAATGTGGATGGCGAGCGGCGTCTCCGGAACGATCGTCCGCGGCGGCGGCGTGAAGCGCCAGCCCGCGACGACGGCAAAGATGCCGAGCGCGATGGCGCATTCGAACAGGATCGAGCGCTTGAGGGCTGGCGCGGCCTTGTGATCCCCGGGGAGCGCCGGGGTCAGGCGAAAGCGGTTGAGCGCGGCAAGCGCCAGCAGCACCAGGACCAGCGCCAGCTTGATCGAGAGGATCAGGCCGTAGCGGGTCTCGACCAATGCAGACAGCTTTTCAAGCTGGACGAAGGCGAGCGCGAGGCCGGTCAATGCGAGAACGCCAACGACCGGGACGGCGATGTGGGAAAAGCGGTTCACGACAGGCAATGCCGCGGCTGGCGACTTCGACACAAGTGCAGCGAGCGGGACCAGCGCGCCAATCCAAAAGGCAACGGCGAGGCCATGCAGGAAGATAGCAGGCCGCGTGAGCGCCTCGGGCGGTGCCGTAGTGCCCGGTCATGGCGAGCGACAGACCGACGCCGACGAAGGCGATGAGAGCAAGAGCGCGTGCATACCCCGTACCGCGCAGCGCCATTAACGCGAACAGCATCGCAGCGATGGCAACAAGCAGCGCGGGGCCGGCGCTAGTCTCAAATGCGACTTTCCAGGGAGCAATCGTCGCGAGAGCCGCCAGCGGCAGCCCAAGAAGATCGAGACCCAGCGCACCAAGGGACGCAACCGCGCTCGGAAGGCCGATCGCGAGCGCTATGCGCGGCACGGCCATGCCGGTCATCGACCACGCAACGCAGCGCGCAAAGAACACGCCGCCGGCGCCGACGAACAGGCCAAGATAGAGACCGACCCGCGTCAGCCAGATCAGCACGTTCAATCCGCTATCCGCGTTTGCCGGAGGTTGCGTCCCCGTCGGCCGGCCGATCGAGAAGATCACCGATCCCGCGACGGGATGGCCATCCTGCGAGATCACGCGATAGCTGACGACCGCCGTGCCCTGCGGCAGGTCCGCCGGCATCGCAATCGAGATCGTCTCGCCCGATGCGCTGACGCGCACATCACCCCGCGCCCTGCCCGCGCCGTCGATCAGTTGGATCGCGCCCGGCGTCACCGCCTCGTTGAAGCGCAGCTCCACCGTCTTCGGCGCGCTCGCGAGCATGCTGCCGCTCGGCGGCTCGACCGCGACGAGGGCCGCGTGCGCCGAGGCGCCGGTCGCGAAGCCGACAAAGAGGAGCAGCGCGGCGAGCAGGCGCATCAGGGTTTTGGCAGGAGTTTTACGCCCGGCGCCGGTGACTTGCCCTCGCGCGAATGCCCCGCTCCCTCCGCTGGAATCTCGATCCAGCGGCTGACGCCGGTCTCGCATTCCTGGACGACGGGGAAGTACAGAATCGTGTTCGGCTTGAGCGTGTCGGTCAGGGCCGTGTGCATGACGAACTCGTCATAGTTCTTGTCCGGCAGCTTGCCGCCCGACCAAGTCACCTCCTTGACGCCGGAGGAGAGCTTGGTGCCGTGATAGTCGTATTCGCCGGCATATTTGCCCTCGACGACATCGACGTTCCAGCCGGCCTTCGGCATCGGCTTCACCGCGATCACGCCCTCGGGGATCTGCACCCGGATCTTCACCGTCGGCGAGCCCGCGCAACCGTGCGGCACGGCGAAGACGGCTTTGTACGATCCCCCCACAGTCGCCTGCTTGGCTTCGAGGAAGACGTGCGCGATCGCCGGCGTTGCCGCAAATGCGCTCAGAAAAATCAGCCAGATTCGCGTCGCCATGTTCGGTCTCCCGAAGGTCCGGATCATGCTCGTCACATCTTCATTCCCGAATGATCAGGCATTTTCTTCATCATCTGCCTGCTATCGGCGGGCGCCTGGGCGCCGACGCCCTGGACGTCGAGGGAGACGGCAACTTTGCCGGCCTTCTCGAACTGAAGCGTCACCGGCACCTTGTCGCCCTGCTTGAAGGGGCCCTTCAGCTCCTGAAGCATGAGGTGGTAGCCGCCGGGGGCGAACTTCACCGTCTTGCCGGGATCGATCACGAGGCCCTTGTCGAGCAGGCGCATCTTCATCACGCCGTTATCCATCGCCATTTCATGGACCTCAGCCTTCCCCGCGATATCGGCGGAAATGCTGACCAGCTTGTCGGCAGTCGTGCCCTTGTTCTCGATGGTCAGATAACCGCCGGCGACCTTGGCGCCGCCCGGTGTCGCCCGGCTCCACGCCTGCGAGATGACGAGATCGCCCGCCTTGACGTCGTCGGCCACCGCTGGCGCCGCGCAGAGCGCGAGAGCGAACGCCGCGAACAGCACATCTTTCAACATGGTCTTCATATTGGTCTTCCCGTTTGCAGATTGACTTTCAGTGTGTGGAGAGCTGTTGCGCCGACCATTTTTCGAGGTCGGTCATCTCGGCCGAGCCTTCGATCGTCGTAATGGTTCCATCCCGAGAGATGAGCATTGTCCGGGGAATGTCGCCCTGCCAGCCGGGGTCGATCTCGAACCGCAAACGCTCGACAAAGCCGTCGTTGAAGATGAAATTTTCGGTCGAGGACAGCCCCGCTCTGTCGAGCATCGATTGCGTCGCCGCCGGCAAGTTCGGCACGAGATCCGCGCTGATCGTGACGACGTCGATCCCAGGATGATCCTTCGCAAACTGCCCGAGCAGCGGCAGCTCGACCTTGCAGGGCCCGCAGGTTACGCCCCAGAAATGCACGAGCGTCGGGCGACCCGCATGGCCCCTCAGCACGCTTTGCCACGTGCCGCGCTCGAACGGTTTCAGAGCCGGGGCTGCCCCTGGCGCAGACGCTGAGGCGATCAGGAGACCCAGGCCCAGCAGGCCGGCAAATCGACGTCTCATGGCTGGTCCTCGATTGCTGCAATCCGATAGCCATCCGCCTTCGTCATCCATGACAGGTAGGTCTGCCGGCCGTTGGAAACGAGCAAGGGGTGGTCGGAGGTGTCGGTGGTGCTCGATATCGTTTTCGGTGCCGACCACGTCTCGCCATCGTCGTGCGAGATCGTCATCTGCACCGAGGTCTTCTCGCCATCGAACTCTTTCCAGACCATCACCGTTCCCGCCGGGCCCGCAAGCACGAACGGGCGCGTCGGACTGCGATCAGGCCGCCCCAGCGCCAAGGGCGCAGAGAACGTGCGGCCTTCGTCGCGCGAGTGGGCGTAGAACAATCCCTTTCGCACCTTCCCGTTGGTGTACCAGGCGACGTGATAGGTCCCGTTCGGTGCAACCGTGAGGCTCGGCCCGTGATGCGGGCAAGCATTGATCTGCCAGTCGTCATTGCTGACCCGATGGATTTCACCTGGCGTCGAGACGTCGGTGAAGGTCATGACAGCATGATCGCGCACGCCGCCCTCGAAGATGTTCCTGAAGATCACGACCGGCCGCCCCGGTGCTGCGAACGTCAACCCCAATCGGCAGCATTCGCAGGTGTTGTCACGCGCGAGACTGGCCTCTGCGTAGGTGGCGCCGCCATCGCGCGACGACGCAAAGAACAGCCCTGCGCCCTCGTACTTCCGTCCCGCCTCCTTCGCCGGGACGCGATTGCGCTTGTCGAGCCAGGCCGCGAAGACAGTGCCATCCTGATCGAGCGCCAGCGCCTCAAAACGCTGGCTCTCGTTGTTTGCGGTGATCGGCTTCAGCTCCGCAAAGCTCCTCCCGCCATCGGCCGAGCGCGTGTAGAGCACCTGACCGTTGAATGCCTCGTCCCTGAAGATCGAGAATGCGAGGGCGATGCCGCCCTTGCGATCGACCACGATCTTCGGCCGGGCATCCGGCCCCCAATCGAGGTTGAGCCGCGTCGTCGTGACCTGGGTGGGAGGCGAAAAACTCCGCCCTGCATCCTGCGAACTCGCAACCGAAACCTGCCCGCCCGCCATCCAGGCGAGCCACAGCGTTCCGTCCGGGCCGAATGCAGGCGTCGCCTTCGTTGCGCAACGCAACGTGGGCTCCTCACAGGCCGCTTCGGAGGCATGCTGAGTATGCATCTGCGCGAGCGCCGTACCTTGCAAGAACGCAAGGGCGACTATGCCGAGGAGGCCACTTCGGATCATGGCCCTACTCCCTTCAAGAGTCCGGATCATCTAAACGCCACCTTCATACCTGCAACGAACGTGCGCGGCGAGCCCGCGTAGATCGATCCCGTTGTGTTTGCGAGCACGCTCGCAGGATTTTGAAGGCCGGCCCCGGTCACCGTGTTGGCGATGTTGTTTGCCGACGCAACGTAGGTGCGATCGAACACGTTCCTGACTTCGAGAAACAAGTTGAGGGATCTGAAGGTATCCGACACCAGATCGGTCTTGTAGTGGACGTTCACATTGACCAGCTCATAACCTGGCGCTTTCAGCAGATTTGCATTGTCCATGTAGAAGGAGTCCTTCCACTGGACTTCGACAAAACCTCCCAGCCCCGTCAGTGGCCCCGCAAATTCGTCGTAGCCGATCCTGGCCGTCAGCTCGTTAGGCGAGATTCCGGGGATCTTGTTGCCTGCCCGGTTGAAGCTGAACACCGCGACATTGGTGATGTTCTCCACATACTCGGTGTAGACCTCGTCGAGATAGGTGTACGCCGCCATGAACCGCCAGCCCGGATAGAACTTCCAGTCGGCGGCGAGCTCGATGCCGCGATGTTCGGAGCGCGGCGCGTTGAATGTATAGCTTGTGTTGGCTGAATTGGCTGGAGTTGCCTGCGATACAAGTTCGTCGCGGAAAAATTCGTAGAACCCAGTCGCGCTGACCTTGAGCGTGTTGCTCGGTGTCCAGTCGAAACCGAGATCGTAGCCCAGGTTTTTCTGGGTCTGGAGCTGGGTATTGTTGCCCGACAGCCCGCTCGCCAAAACGAACAGGTTCGAAACCTGCGGAGTGCCGTACCCCGTCGCGACCCGTCCCCGGAGCAGCCATTCGCTGTTGACCGTATAAAGCAACGCCAGCTCGGGCGACGTATTCTGGAACTGCCTGTCCGCGGCCGTAATCTTCAGAGGATCCAGGACGCCTGTCGGACCAGAGTAGCTGTAGGCCGTGTTTATGCCCTTCAGGACGGTCTGCTCCCAGCCGATGCCGGCAACGGCGAGCAGCGTTGGTGTCAGCCTCAGCTCCTCTCGCGCGCGCACGCCGTAGTTCGACGTTTCGCTGTAGAGATTGTTCGTGACCCTGCCAAGCGTGGCATTGCCCCCCGGCATCACGCTTCGGGTGTCGCTCGACGCCGTCAGGGTGTTATAGAAAGCGCCAAAGAACGCGGTCGACTCCAGGCCGAGAATTTCGCCCCGCTTGGTGAGATCGCTCATGTAGTTATACGACGGGAAGTCGCCGATCGCGCTGGTCGTGCCGGTGGGCTGACTGATGCTCCTGTCGTCGAACACGAACTGGTTGCGCCAGGTCGTGGTGTTGTCGAAATCGTGCTCCCATCGGCCGCCGACAATGGTACGGCGGTCGTTGCGGCCGAGCCCGGCCTGCACGGCCGTCTCCTTGTCGGTTCCGGCGGTCGCGTTGAAGCCGTTGTTGTTCAGCGTGACCGTACCGCATCCGGCCGCGGCCGCGGCGCCGGTCGCGCAGCCTTGCTGGAAGGGATTTTGATAGTACTGGTTCAGCGATTGTCGGATTGGCAGCCGCGCGCTGAGGTCGTTGTTGATGATCTTGACCGTGAAGCGATCGTCCGGCGTCGCCTTCAGCGTTCCGAGGAAATTGACGGTCTGCGTGTTGAACCAGCTATTGCCGATGTAGCCGTCGCCCCGCGCGTCGCTTGCAAACAGCGAGCCCTCGAAATTCCCGACCTTCTTGCCGGCTGCCAGATAGTTGTTGAGATAACCGTAGCTGCCGCCGTCGACGCCATATTCGACGCCGTCGATCGTGCCGCCCCGCCGCGTTCGAAAATTGAGCGCGCCGCCGGTCGCGTAATTGCCGTAGAGCGCCGACGAAGGGCCGCGGATCACGTCGATCGCACCATAGGCATGGGGATCGATCAGGTCGCTCCGCGACAGGCCGTCCGGCTGCGTCACCGGAAAACCGTCGTCGAAGATCACGAGATTGCGGATGCCAAAGCCGTTCCGGGCGTTGGAGCCGCGAATCGAGATGCCGAAATCGCGGGGGCCATTCCCCTGCTTGATCGAGATGCCCGGACTATCCCGCAAGACGTCGCTGACCGAAAACGACGGGCGATTGTCGAACTGGCTGCGATCGATGGTCGTCGCGGTCTGTCCGGCCGGCGCCTGATTGAGACCATCCCGGGCTGCACCGGCAGTCACTGTCCTGCTTTGGGTCGGTGCGCTGACGTTCGCGTTCGCCGCAACAGGCCTCGCCGCGCGGCCCGCCGAAGCGGAGCGTAGTCGCGATGGCCGGGTTACCGCTGGTTTGGGCCGGGCGGCCTGCGGCGCCTCAACGGTCACCGCGGGAAGCACGGTATTGCTGTTTTGGGCAAAGACTCCGCTCGACGACGCAAGCAGCGCGGCCTGGACGGCAACGACGCTCACACCACGGCGGGCATGATAACGTAACATGGGGCATTCCTGACGCCGGCAGCTATCGCCGGCCAATGACAACATCAATCGCCAGCGGACGGGCCGCGGCGTTACCTTGGGTCGTCAGGAAAACTGAGGCGGCGCGCGTGCCTGGGCGTTTGAGTCTCTATAGACGGCGACGGCGGATACATCCGCCACGTGCCACACCACGCGCTCGGCGTGGCGGAAGGGAATGGAGAGCGCGGCGTGCGGCGGCGAATCGGGTGACGCGCCCACCTGCGCCAGACAACACAGCGCGCAGGCGCCACCATGCGCGGCCGGTGCACCGTTCTGGTCGCTCAGGCCGCCCTGCTCGCTCGGGCTGTGGCAGATGACGGCTGCAGAAAGCGGATTGGCCATGGCCTGGCCGGCCGCCAAACAGGCGGCGATCGGCGCCAGCACCTGCATCGCCAAAGCGAGCAGGACCAGGGGTAAGAATTTTTGCAACCGTGCGCGCATCCGCCGAACCATTCGTTCGTCTACCAACTAAACACCGCGCGGAGAGCCAAGTCGAGGCCGGTTCCGCCGCCTTCTTGGTACAGCGCAAATTTCTGGAGAACTGTGGTCGGGCCGCCCCACGAGAGGGGATCTGCGGCATTCGAGGCAGTCCCGCAACCCTGCCCCTCCACAGATTTCTTATATTTGTCATATGCTTACAAGACCGGAAGCCCGATCATTTCGTTAATTGCTCGAATTTCGAACATTCGTTGCCGAAAATGATGACAAGTGAGAAAAGTTGATCTAGCATCCCCTTGCTCAGGCTGGCCGTGAGGTCGAAGTCTGGTGGTCCAAGTCTCGGGAGGAGCCCCTGACGCGCAAAACGCAGCGTCGCCCCGCCAATCAAGATCAAATCTTAGAATCGGGGATAATAGGGTCGACACAATTTTCGAGCGGGGCTAGGGCCCCGCTCTTTTTTTGTCAGCATGGCCACAGCGCCGGTGAATAATCCTCCCAATCCGATCGAACAGGGCTTTGAACTCGCGGCCTTGCGCTGCGCGGATCTCACGCCGCTCGTCTATCAACGTCTGTTCGAAGAGCATCCCGAAACGCGGGCGATGTTCCGCACGCAAGGCAGCGAGCTCGTGATGGGATCGATGCTCGCGCTGACGATCGAGGCGATTCTCGACTTCGCCGGTGATCGTTGCGGGCATTTCCGGCTGATCGCGTGCGAGGTCGCCTCGCACGATAGCTACGGCACGCCGCGCGAGCTGTTCATCGCCTTCTTTGCCGTGATCAGGGATACGCTGCGCGGGTTGCTCGGCGATGAATGGTCGCCGGATGTCGCGCAGGCCTGGGACCGACTGCTCATCGAGATCGACGCATTCGCCGCCGTTCAGGCCTGACGCTTGCGCTGCACCAACACCGGTTGCGGCGATCTCGCGTGATTGCAGATTGAGTGGCATCAACTCTTGTGAGACACTTTCCGTATCGGTCGCGCAATCAATGACGCGCCGACGATAAATATATGGGAGCGAGCGATGTCCGGGACGAAAGATTTCTCGACGACGAGGCGCGATCTTCTTCAAGCGGCGGCAACCGCCGGCGCCGGGGCTGCCATCCTCGGCGGCATGGGCATAAACCCCGCCCTTGCAGCCGAAGTCGGACGAAGCGAGAAGCCGCTGAAGGCGGCGTTCTCCAATGCGGGCCTCCAGGCGACCTGGTGCGCGCAGGGCAAGCAGGCCGCGGAGTTCTGGGGCAAGCTGTTTAACGTCGAGGTCACCTGGTTCGACGGCCAGCTCGATGCGGTGAAGCAGCGCGCGGCAATCGACAACATGGCCTCGCAGAAATGGGATTTCGTCGCCATCCAGGCTTTTGGCATCGGCACCCTCACCCAGCCCGTGCAGAAGATGATCGATGCCGGCACGCCCGTGATCGACATGGACACGCTGATTGCCCCTCTCGACCAGATCAACGTCCACTCCTTCCTCGCCCCTGACAACGAGTTCATGGGCGCGTCCGTGACGCAGGCGCTGTGCAACGCCATGGGCGGCAAGGGCAAGATCATCATGACGCAGGGCGCGCTCGGCCATACCGGCGCGCAGGGCCGTGCCAAAGGCTTCAACAATGTCGTGAAGCAATTCCCTGGCATCGAGGTGCTGGATACTCAGCCCGCAGATTGGGACGTCTCCAAGACCGCACGTCTCTGGGAAACCTATCTGACCAAGTACCCGCAGATCGACGCAGCGTTCTTCCACAATGACGACATGGCGCTTGCCGCCGCCAACATCATGAAAGCGCGGGGCCGCACCAACATCCTGATCGGCGGCGTCGATGCGATGCCGCCGGCGATCCAGGCGGTCAGCGAAGGCCGCATGTTCGCCACCGTGCGCAATCCGTCCTGCCGCATCCATGGCGGCGCGATCGTCGCGGGCGTCTCCGCCGTGGTCGGCGGGGAGAAGAGCGGACAGGGCATTCCCAAGAACGTCGTCACCGACGGTCCGGTCGTGACCAAGGCCAACGCACCCGGTATGCAGTGGATGGAGGATCACTTCCTGATCTGACCCTCCATGCCTGAGGGACGTCAGCCCATCCTGGAATTGCAGGGCATCACGAAGAGCTTCGGCGGCGTCGAAGCGCTTCGTGGTGTCGATTTTGCGCTCTCACCCGGCGAGATCCACGGTCTCGTCGGCGAGAACGGCGCGGGAAAAAGCACGCTGATGAAGATCATCGCCGGCGTGCACACCGAATTCTCCGGCCGCTTCCTGATCGACGGACAGGAGACGCATTTCCGCTCGGCCCGCGATGCGCACTCCGCCGGCATCGCCATGGTGCACCAGGAGCTATCTGTCGCCCCCGACCTCACGGTCGCCGAGAACGTGTTTTTGGGCAACCAGCCGACCAACCGGCTCGGCCTGGTACAATGGCGACGGATGGCGCGCGAGGCCGGCGAACAGCTCGCCCGCTTCGGCATCGACGTCGACCCGATGTCACGGCTCGGCGACCTCCCGATCGGGCTTCAGCAATTGATCGAGATCGCGCGCGTGCTGTTTTCCGGCGCGCGCATCGTCATCCTGGACGAGCCGACCTCCGCTCTCTCCCCGCCCGAGGTCGAACGGCTGTTTGCGACGCTGCGGCGCCTGCGCGCGGAAGGCACGGCAATCGTCTTCATCTCGCATTTCATCGAGGACATCTTGCGCGTGTCAGACACGGTGACCGTGTTCCGCAACGGGCGAAAGGTCGCGGAGACGGCAAGTGCTGCGACCAGCAAGGGCGCCCTGATCGAGGCCATGATCGGCCGCGGCGGTGAAGCGCTCGAGCACAGCTATAGCGACGATCTGATGCTGCCGCGGCCGGCGGACAGCTCGGTGGTCCTGAAGGTCGATCAGCTGTCGCTGGCCCGCAGCTTGAAGGACATCTCCTTCGAGGCGCGTGCCGGCGAAGTGCTGGGAATCTACGGCTTCATGGGCTGCGGCCAGCAGGAGCTGTCGCGCATATTGTTCGGCAAGCTGAAGCCGGATGCCGGCACGCTCGCCGTCGAGGGCAAGCCAAAAACCTTCGCCAGCACGGCAGCGGCGCGGCGCGCGGGCGTGGCGCTGGTGCCGGAGAGCCGGCGCGCGATGCTGTTCCATCAGGAGCCGGTCTACAAGAACATCTCGATCAGCATTCTCGATCGCATCTCGGCGCTGCTGCTCAAGCCGGCGCAGGAGCGCGATATCGCCCAGCGTCAGGTCGAGCAACTGCAGATCAGGCCGCCGGTGGTCGGCCTCGATCTCGGCATGCTCTCCGGCGGCAACCAGCAGAAGGTCGCGCTGGCGAAATGGCTGACCTATCCGCCAAAACTGCTGGTGCTGTGCGAGCCGACCCGCGGCATGGATGTCGGCGCCAAGAACGACGTCATCAACATCGTCCGCGACCTCCGCGCCAAAGGGCTCGCGATCATCGTGCTGTCGACCGAGCCGGAAACGGTGCTGTCGCTGGCCGACCGCATCCTCGTGCTCAAGCGCGGCGCATTGGTGCGGGAATTTTCGAACGAGCCGGTCAGCAAGGACCGCCTGCTGGAAGCGGCGTGACGGAGAAGCACCATGGCGAGCAGTGAGACGGCACCGGCGGCGAGGCAACGGGCGCGCGGGTTAGCACCCTTCCTGCGCTCGCAGATGCGCAACATCGCGCCGTTCCTGACGCTGATTTTCCTGTCCGGCTTCTTCGCCCTCGCCAGCCCCTCCTTCGCGACGCTGGACAATCTCGGCAACATCCTGACGCAGGTGTCGGTCACCGGCGTCATCGCCGTCGGCCTCACCTTCGTGATCCTCTGCGCGGAGATCGACCTCTCGATCGCCAGCATCGCCAACGTCACCGGCATCGCGGTCGCCTACTTCACGGTTCAAGAATCCTACGTCAACATTCCCAACATTCCCCTCCCCGGCATCGCGGCGATCCTGCTGGCTATTCTGCTCTGCGCAGCTCTCGGCCTCGTCAATGCGCTGGGGCTGACCGTGATCGGCATCCCCTCCTTCATCATGACCCTGGCGATGATGCAGATCGCAGCCGGCATCTCCGCGCTGCTGGTGCGCGGCCAGATCGCCTACAAAGTACCTGACGTGATCACCACGCTCGGCTCCGGATCGATCGGCGGCATTCCCTGGATCGTCATCGTCGCCGCGATCATGCTGCTCGGCGGCCATCTGGTGCTGACCTACACGCGCTTCGGCCGCTACGTCTACATGGTCGGGGGAAATCGCGAGGCCGCCGAATATGCCGGCCTCAACGTCAAGCTCATTCTCGGCGCCGTGATGGTGATCTCGGCGGTCTGCTCCGGCATCGGCGGCATGCTCGGTGTCGCCCATTTCGGCAGCGCGCAGCAGAACGAATTCGACACTTACCTGCTCGACTCCATCGCTGCCGTCGTCGTCGGCGGCACCAGCCTGTTCGGCGGCCGCGGCGGCATCGGCAACACCATCGTCGGGCTGTTCGTGCTTGGTGTGCTCAACAACGGCCTCGACCACGTCAACATCGACAGTTTTCTGAAGATCCTGATCCGCGGCCTGATCCTGCTCTTGGCCCTGATCATCAACGTCTACGCGCAGCGGCTGAGGGAGAAGGCGGCGGAGTAGACAGCCCTCAAAACAAAAAGCGCGAAAACAACCCCATGCACAGTAGAAACTGTGAGGAAGTTCAGCCGCTTACAAAATTCGCAATTGCGTGATTGCGACCGCGCCGACGTTTGACTCGTCGGGCAAAACAGGCGCACGATGTCATTGTGGCGCTTGGCGTTGGTGGGCTCAGAGTCACGCCCAAGTTCCGTCATTGCGAGCGCAGCGAAGCAATCCAGACTGCCGCCACGGAAAGATTCTGGATTGCTTCGCTACGCTCGCAATGTCGATGTGACAGCAGAGCAATCCAGCCTCCCCTCGATCGCCGAGCATGAGGACGCGGCTTAACTGTCCGACTTCTCTTCCAACGCGAGCCGCGAGAATCGGAAATTGCAGTGGCTCGCACCGCTCGCTAACGTCTGTGTCCTTTCCAGCCGGATGCCTCGCGCTGCGTAGGCGACGAAATCGAGGCCGCAGATGTTCGGCAGAATGTCCTTGTCGCCATGGCGCGCCGCGAATTTGCAGAAGCCGCAGGTCTTGTAGTTGATCCCGAACTCGAAATTGTCTTCCGGACCCGGCTCGACGAAATCGTAGGCGAAATCTTCCGGAAACTCGTTCTGATGGCTGTCAATCATGCTTGTGGCCGCCTGCTCGCGCAGCAAAGCCTGGTGCTCCGGCGACATGAATTGACGTCCCGAGGCGAGACGTTCCGCTTCAGGCGCGGTCAGCAATTGCGCCTGGTAGGTTTCCCGCTCGATCTCGCCGATCACAGGCAGCGGCACGCCGTGCCGCCGCAGTACCCGACTGATGGCCATGAAGCCCATAAGGCGCATGAAGAAATCGCTCATGCGACTGGCCGCGCCGCCGACATAGGGCATCTGTGTGAGCACGATCTCGAATTCGTCCATCACCTCCTGCCTGATCCCGTCGATCTCGGTGAGATGCGCGCGCTCGCGCAACATCGCATCGGCAAGGTCGAGCCGCTGGCGCATGGCCGCTTCCATAGCGCTCCGATACGCCTCGTAGAAGGAATGCATGTTTTCAGCCATTGGATGCCCGATATGATTGGCTCATTCGCGAAGTCGGTTTCATTCCGCGGCGATCGCCTCGATCTCCAGCAGCCATTTGCTGTCGACGGTCTCGACGATCACGACCGTCAGCGCGGGCTGGTGTTCCCCGAGCATCGCGCAACGAATGGTGCGGTTGGTCACGACATGATTGCGGTCGGTCAGGAACGTGGTCAGCTTCACAAGATGCTCGACGCCAAGGCCTGCGGCGGCGAGCACCTCCATCACGTTGCGCCAGGCCTGCTCGCATTGCGCCTCGAATCCGTCGGGCACGGTGCCGTCGGTTCTCTCAGGCACCTGGCCGCTGATGAACAAGAGGCGGCGGTGCTGCGTCAATTCAACTCCCAAGCTGTAACCAGCGGCGGGAGCATGGACCGTTGCGGGATTGTGGCTGACGACGTGAACTGGCGGCATAAGGTTTCTCCGGATTGCGGGCCGACCCTATGCGGCGACATCGCCGCCGTGCAAAGCATTGTTGCTGCGGTTCAACGCAAGAAAATCTATTGCAAGGCCGCGGCCCATCAGTGTCAAAGTGGAGCACGATGACCTACACCCTTCCACCCCTCAACGCGCTCCGCGCCTTCGAAGCCGCTGCCCGCCATCTCAGCTTCAAGCTGGCCGCGCACGAGCTGCACGTGACGCCTGCCGCCGTGGGGCAGCAGGTGAAAGCGCTGGAGGCGCGCCTCGGCGTGCAGCTGTTCGAGCGGCTGCATAAGCAGCTCATCCTCACCGCGGCCGGTCAGGCCTATCTGCCCGGGGTCTCCGAAGGCTTTCGCCACATCGCGGAGGCGACCTCGCAATTGAAACCGGCGGGTGCGGTACTGCTGCAGTTGGGCGTTCATGGCAGCTTCGACCTGCGCCGCCTCGAATTGGCGGAGTTTCGCGGCGCGCATGCGGAGATCGGTTTGCGGGTGCTCCAGCCCGCCGGCCTACACGAATTGGTCGAGGGCAAGGTCGACCTGCTGATCGCCCGGAGTCTCGGCCACCACCCGGGCTATCGCTGCGACCGGGTCAACGAGGGATCGGGCCCCGGTGATTGGCTGATTGCGCCTGAAGGCACCGCGGATTGCCCCGAGATCGTCAGTTTTCGCGCGTGGCTGCGCGCCCTGCCGGCCGAGAATCCGCTCGCAAACCGCCGCCCTCGTCTGGTCGGCATCAGACGATAGGCTCGACTGGCAATCCATAGTCTCGCCGCGACGATGTTGGACAGGTCGGGCAAAACAGGATCAGAACATCATCACGCGGCGATCGCATGTCTGGCGAGCGCTAAGCTCAAGCCCAGCTCGGTCGTTCGAGCCGCACTCGCCTCCTCATCGGGAGCTTGAATGACCGCTCGGCGGTCAGGATCAAGCCAGCCTGCTACCGAGGGGATTGGTGGCAATTTGCCCGAAAGCAGACCTATGGTGCTTAGTTCGAGCTTTGTCGTTCATGACCCAAAGCAGAAGTCATGTGCTTGACTAGACGCCGCCGATTGCGGCGGCACTAGGCGGGCAGTCGCGCGCGCCGGATTACTCGAGAAATAGCGTGTCGGAGCCCTGCGCTCGCTAACGGTCCCTCGTCGGAACGGTGTTTGCAGGCTTCATCGGTCGCGCATTAACGCCTCACGCTTATGTGTTCGGTGACGCGGCATTGCCGCGAGAATGGCCATTGAAGTACGATCGTAATGTTATATTACGATCGTAATGGCATCCATCTGCGCCTCCCTCGGCGGGAGTGAGATGCTGCTTCTCAGCTCCTCGCGAGGATTTCATGGACGACACCGTTGCCACTTCACGCCACATCGCATCGCAAGCAACCCCAGATCTCACCTTTCTTGGGCTCGCAGCCGCCGCAGCAGCGGTTCGTAACGGCGAGATCACGTCAGAGGCCTATACCGCGGCGCTTCTGCAGCGCGCCCAGTTGCTTGCCGATCTCAACGCCTTCATCACCATCGACCAAGCCGCCGTGCTGGCGGCCGCGAGGGATGCGGACAAAGCGCGTGCGGCCGGATCGGCGGCCTCGCTGCTTGGCGTGCCGCTCGGGGTGAAGGATAGCTATTTGACGAAAGGGCTGCCTACTAGCCTAGGTCTCGATAGCCTCGCTCACTTCGTACCGCGCGAAGATGCGGACGCTGTACGAGCCATTAAGGGTGCGGGCGCCTTGATCTTCGGCAAGAATAACCTCGTCGAAATGTCTTACGGTTTGACCGGTCACAACGCACGTTACGGCCAGGTGAATAATCCGCACGCACGAGATCGCGTGTCCGGCGGCTCCTCGAGCGGCTCTGCCGCATCGGTGGCCGCCGGCCTCGTTCCCGCGTCCTTGGGCGGTGACACCGTTGGGTCAATTCGGGTGCCCGCATCGTTCTGTGGCGTCGTGGGATTCAAGCCAACCACCGGGCGTTGGCCGCGCTACGGCGTTGCGCCGATCTCCCATACGCTCGACACGACGGGGGTATTCACCCGAAGCGTTGAGGACTGCATTCTGGTGGATCAGGTCGTGACTGGTGACGAGTCCTCCGACGGCGGCTATGGCCTGAAGGGAGTCCGGCTGGCCTTCGCGCCGCGACAGTTCCTGGATCTGGTGGATTCGGAAGTCGAGACCCGCTTCCGCGAGGTGGTTCGGCAACTGCAGGACGCCGGCGCCGAGGTCATTGAAGTAGACCTTGGCGACGATTTCAACTCCCTCGTCCAAATCGCGACATGGGGCATCTTCGCTCATGAGACGATGGGCGCAATTTCGGAGTTTCTTCGCCGCCATGACATTCCGACCACGTTCGAGGCCATTTACGACGGCCTTAAGCCCCAACTTCGGCAGGCGTGGGGGCACATCGTACTGCCGGGTGGTGCAGGTTCTACATCGGCAGAGGCCTATCTGACGGCGCTCGACGTGAGCCGGCCGGAAATCCAGCGCCGCCTCAACACGGCGTTCGTCTCTCATGGGGCGCTGGTCATTTTGCAACCGACCACGCCCTGCACGGCGCCTTTGATCGAGGAGCAGTCGACCGTCCATATCGCGGGGCAGGAAGTCAGCTACCTCGCTTTGGCGAACCACACCGTGTCGGCGAGCAGCGTGGGGCTACCGGGTATCAGCCTTCCCGTCGGCTTGTCTCGCGCTGGGCTACCGATTGGTCTTGAACTGGACGCTCCCTTGGGGAGCGACCGGGCGCTTCTGAACCTTGCCCGCGGCATCGAAGGCGTCTTGGGCGCCAAGTCGACTGCGATCTGACGCCGTGGCCGTGGCCCCCTCGCTTGGCGAAGCTGCTGCCTAACGGTTGCGGGATATAGTGGAGTGGAGAGAAGATGCGTTTCGAGAAAGGTCATAAGGCAGCGACGCGACGGCACATCGTCGATGTGGCGTCGAAGTGTGTGCGCCGAGACGGCATCTCCGCCGCCGGGATCGCCGGGATCATGGGCGAAGCCGCCCTGACCAAAGGGGCATTCTCTCCTCACTTCGAATCCAAAGACGCGCTCGTTCGCGAGGCGCTGGGGAGCGCGCTCGCCGACCAGCAACATCGCCTCGATGAGGATCAGCGGAATGGCCTGGACCTTGAGGGCGCGATCCGGAGGTACCTGAACCGCGCTCACCTCGATGACCCGGCGGGTGGGTGCCCCTCAGCGGCGTTGCTCCCCGAAATCTCCCGCCAGCCCCTGTCCACGCGGCGAGACTACGAGAAAGGACTGCGAAGCTACGTTTCGACTCTCGCGGCACTGCTTCCTGACGCCGGTTCTGCAGCGAGTGGCCGCCGCGCGACGGCCATCTTCGGCCTCATGGTCGGCACCCTCCAGTTCGCTCGGACCGTGCCCGATGGTGCCCGGGCGGAGCAGATCCTGGAAGGCGGCGTTGAGGCCGCGTTGCACTTGGCACGAACTCCGTCTTCATAAATTAGAAGGCCGGAACGGCTTAGCTTTTCCATTGTTATCCCTCAAATCCCCGAGGTCCGCTCCTGACCCAACTGAGACATTGGCGCGAGGCTTCTGTCCCGCGTTTTGTGTTTAGGACCATGGCGGCTCTTCGCTCTTCCCGACCGCCTCGTGGTGGGTCGTGACACCCGCCGAGCGCAAGCCGGTCAGCAATACGGTTCTCACAGAGGCCGGATCGAATCCAATATCCTTGGCGTTTGGTGGATGTGCTTCGCTGCCCTTCAATCGGAACGCCAAGTGCAATTGCTCGCAAAGGTGCTGAACGACGAGATTGACCTGATCATCAGTCATGATCTGCCTTTCCTGCTACATTTTGCTATCCAATCTGGTAGCACACATGAAAATAGGGCGATATGCGATTGGACCGCCCCCAAGAATCAACCCCACGCGATTGCCCATGGGCGGGCCACAAAGCGTCAGGCTGTCAGGACAGACCGGAAGTAACCAGCGGGCCACTAGAGCGACCCTTTTGAGCACGACGGACGCGCCTTTCATCCTTAGGGATGCCCGCCCTCGGTCGAAGCCAATTGCGTCTGACCAACAATCTCGTCAGCACGCCAGCACCGGACCTCATGCCCGTCGGCTCGCGTTTCCAGCACCGGACCGGGCTCGCTCCGACATACGTCCTCGGCGTAGCGACAACGCGGACTAAACGCGCATCCGTTCGGCGGATTGAGGGGATTGGGAAGGTCGCCGCCTGTCGTCGCGAGCGGTGCATGGTGCAGGGGATCGGGGATGGCGGCGATCAGGGCTTGCGTATAGGGGTGCGCGGGCCGTTCGAAGATTTCGCGCCAGTCGCCGTTCTCGACGATGCGGCCGAGATACATCACGGCGACCCGGTCGCTCATGTGTTCGACCACGCCGAGGTCGTGGCTGATCATGATGAACGACAAGCCGAGCGTTTCCTTCAGTTCCAGCAGCAGATTGATGATCTGCGCACGGATCGAGACATCCAGCGCCGACACGGGCTCGTCGCAGATGACGATTTTGGGATTGAGGATCAGGGCGCGCGCAATGCCGATGCGCTGGCGCTGGCCGCCGGAGAATTCATGCGGGTAGCGGTCGGCCTGTTCGGGCCGCAGGCCCACATGCCGCAGCATGATCGCAACGCGGTCCCCGATCTCGCTTGCGGCGGTCACGCCATGCACGCGCAGGGGATCTTCCAGCGTGCGACGAACGGTCTGGCGTGGATTGAGCGAGGCGTAGGGGTCCTGAAACACCATTTGCACGATGCGGGCCAGCGCCTTTCGATCGCCGGATGGCCGGCCCGTCACGACCTGCCCGTCCACCACGATGCGGCCGCGCGTCGGGGTTTGGAGACCAAGGATCGACAATGCGACCGTCGACTTGCCGGAGCCGGACTCGCCGACGAGGCCGAGGCATTCGCCCCGCTTCAACCTGAGATCGACACCGTCGACGGCACGGAGCAGCCGACGGCCGCGCCCCAGCAGGCCGCCTCCGAGCGGAAAATGAACCGCAAGATCCTCGACGCTGAGAATGACATCGTCGTTCGGCCTCCCCTCACCTGGCCTTCCCTGCGGCTCATGCATGGTGATGACACCTGACCAGACCGCCGGCCTCCAGCACATCCGTTCCCGGCACGGTGGTCCGGCAAATATCGGTCGCATGCGCGCAGCGCGGATTGAACCGGCAGCCATGCGGGAAATTCGTGATGGCCGGCACGACGCCCGCGATCTCCTTCAGCCTGGTGCGGCCAAGCGCGGCGCGGCTGCCGAGCCGCGGCAGCGAGGCCACCAGGCCTTGCGTATAGGGGTGCGAGGGCGCCCGGAAGATATCGGCCGAGCCGCGCTCCTCGACGATGCGGCCGGCATACATCACGGCCACGCGGCGACAGACATTCGCGACCAGGCCGAGATCGTGGCTGATCATCAGGATGGCGGTTCCCCGCTCGGCGCATAAATTCCGCATCAGCTCGATGATCTCGGCTTGCACGGTCACGTCGAGTGCCGTTGTCGGCTCGTCGGCGATCAGCAGATCCGGACCGCAGGCGAGCGCGATGGCGATCATGACGCGCTGGCGCATGCCGCCCGACAGCTGGTGCGGGTAATCCTTCACGCGTCGCTCCGGCGCGGGGACGCGGACGCTCGCCAGCGCCTCGACTGCCAGCTGGTTGGCTTCCCGCCAGCTCTTGCCCTTGTGCAGCACGAACATCTCGGCGATCTGCCGGCCCACGGGCGACACCGGGTTCAACGCCGTCATCGGCTCCTGGAAGATCATGGCGATGCGATTGCCGCGCAGCTCCCGTTGCCTGCCGGCTGAAAGTTGCTGGATCTCCCTGCCCTCGAACCGGATGGCGCCGCCGCCGATCGACAACGGCTGCCGCAACAGGCCTATCAAGGCGAGCGCCGTGATGCTCTTGCCGCAGCCGGATTCGCCGACAAGGCCGAATGTCTCGCCGCGATCGATGCGGAATGAAATGCCCTCGACCGCCGCAACGCGCCTCGATCCATCGTCGAGATCGATACGCAGATCCTCGACCTCGATCAGCGGCGCGCCCGTCATGTCCGCCGGCTCCGCGATTGTGGATCGAGAATGTCGCGCAGGCCGTCGCCGAGCAGGTTGAGCCCGAGCACCGTCAGGAAGATGGCGAGGCCCGGAAAGACCGAAAGCCACGGCGCCGTCGTGATCTGGTCGCGGGCATCCGACAACATGCTGCCCCAGCTCGGAAACGGCGGGCGCACGCCGAGGCCGAGGAACGACAATGCGGCTTCGGACAGGACCGCGCTGCCCATGCCGAGTGTGCCGATGACGACGATCGGCCCTAACATGTTCGGCAGCAGCTGCGTGGTCATGATGCGCAAATCACCGTAGCCGAGCACGGTCGCGGCCTGCACATAGCCCTGGCTCCTGAGCGACAGCGCCGAGGCCCGTGCGATCCGGCACGTGAAAGACCAGTTGGTCAAGCCGAGTGCGATCAGCAGGCTGGTCAGGCCGGGACCAAGCACCGCCATGATGGCCAGCGCGAAGATCAGCGATGGGATCGCGAGCATGACGTTGGTCAGGCCGTTGACGACATCGTCCCACCAGCCGCCCCAATAGCCGGCGCTCAGGCCCAGGGCGACGCCGATGACGCTGTTGATGAGCTGCGAGACGATGCCGACCGTCAGCGAGACGCGCGCGCCGTAGACGACGCGGGAATAGATGTCGCGGCCCTGGTCGTCGGTCCCGAACCACCAGGTCCAGCTCGGGGGCTCTTCCGCATTCAACAAATTGGCGTCCATGACGGGATCGGTATGGGCCAGCCAGGGCGCGAGCAGGCCGACCAGGATGGCGAGCGCGAACAGCGCGCCGCCGATGATGAGATTGGCGCGAAGCTTCATGCGTATCTGATCCTGGGATCGATCACGCCGTAGAGCAGGTCGATCAGCAGATTGATCGCGAGAAAGGCTAGCACCACCACGAGAATGGATCCTTGGACGGCCGGAATGTCGCGCTGCAGGACACTGTCAACCAGCAGTGAGCCGATGCCCGGCCAAGAGTACAATTTCTCGACGACAACCGCCTGCCCCATCAACGCGCCGAACTGCAGGCCGACAGTGGTGAGAATGATGACAAGCGCGTTGCGCATCACGTGCCACTTCACGACCCTTGTCTCGCTCATGCCCTTGGAGCGCGCTGTGCGGACGAAATCTGCGGTCATGATCTCGAGGACCGCAGCGCGTGTCGTCCGGGCGAACAGCGCCATCGGCGAGACGCCGAGCGTCACGGCCGGCAGGATCAGATATTTCAGTCCGCCATCACCATAGCCGAAACTCGGCAGCCAGCCGAGCTTCAACGCAAAGAAGTACATCAGCACCAGTCCGAGCCAGAATTTGGCGATCGAAAGGCCCGATACCGCCACGACCATCGCGAGCGTGTCGACGATGCCGCCAGGCTTCAGCGCTGCGATGAAGCCCAGCGGCACGCCGATCACGACGGCAAGTGCCATGGCGGCGAAGATGAGTTGCAGCGTCGGCCACATCCGTTTGGCGATCATGGTCGCGACAGGTTCGCGGGTCCGGAACGATGTTCCGAAATCACCTGTCACGAGCTTGGCGATGTAGGCGCCGAACCGCACATAGACGGGATCGTCGAGGCCGAGCTGCTTCTTCATGCGCAGCTCGACCTGTGGATCGCTGTCGTCGCTCATGGACGAGACGATGCTGCCGGGAACGACGCTGAACAGCACGAAGACCAGCAGCACGACGGCGAGCACTGTCGGAATGGTTTGCAGGAGACGACGGAACAGGAAGGGGAGCATCGGCACTTTTCCTCTCTCCCTCCATCGTTCGTTGCGATGGAGGGAGCCCGAGAGCGCGTATCACTTCGCGGGCGAGGTCTCATCGACCCAGAGGTCTTCGACGTTCTGATGGGTCAGCTCCGTCGCGTTCAGCTGAATCCCCTTGAGCCACGGCTGCACCGCCATGACCGCCTTGTTGTAGTTGAAGAACCAGACCGGCGCCTCTTCGTAGAGCAGCGCGTTGGCCTTTTGCAGCAGCTGGGCGCGCTTGGCGGGATCGTCGGCCTGTCCGGCCTCATCGACCATCTTGTCGAAGTCGGCATTTTTGAAGTTCATGTAGTTGCAGGCTGGTTGCGGCGTCGCCGAGTGGAAGCATTTGAGGGCGGCCTGCGGATCCGGGCCGCTCGCCTGGGAATAGATGAAGGCCTGGTAATCGCCGCTGCGAACCACCTCCGCCAGTACCGCGGTCTCGACCTGCTTGACTTTCACCTTGATGCCGACCTTGTCCAGCATCGGGATGACGGCCGAGACGATCGGCAGACCCCAGCTTTCATTCTGGCTGGTGGTCCATTCGAATTCGAAGCCCGAGGGATAGCCGGCGTCAGCGAGCAGCTGCTTGGCCTTGGCGGGATCGAAGGCGTAGGGCTTCATGGCCTTGTCGTAGGCGGGCGAGGTCAGCGGCAGCCAGCTGGTGGCGCGATAGGCCTTGCCCTTGACCAGCTTGTTGATGATCAGGTCGGTGTCGATCGCATAGTTGATCGCCTGCCGGACCCGCTTGTCGGCGAACGGCTTGAACGCGGGGTTCATCCCCATGTAGCGGGTGAAGACCTCGGCGACCTCGACGACGGTGCCCTTGAGGTCGGCGTCGTTCTGATAGGCGACATATTGCGCCGGTCCCAGCACCGAGGTGTCGATCTCCTTGTTGCGGAAGGCGACATCGCGTGCCGCGGCCTCGCCCATGACCGACACGATGATCTTGTCGGCGTAAGGCTTGCCGGGCTTGTAGAAGCGGTCCCACCGCTCCAGAACGATGCGCGATCCCGGCACGTGCTCGACGAATTTGAAGGGCCCAAGACCGATCGGCTTCTGGAGAAAGCTCTCCTTGGCGGCTTCGTCGGCGGGATAGATCGAAGTTATTGCGTTCCAGAAGTAGAAGCCTGGATCGACTTTCTCGGTCAGCTTCATCTCAAGTGTGAAGTCGTCGATTTTCTTCAGGCCGGAGATCTCCTTGGCCTGGCCCTTCTCGACCGCGGCCGCGCCCTCGATCACGCGGACATAGCGCGCGCCGGGATAGGCCTTGGTGCCGTCCATGATGCGGTTGTAGGTCCAGATGATGTCGTCGGCCGTCATCTTGCGGCCATTGTGGAAATAGGCGTCATCGCGCAGCTTGAAGGTGTGAACGAGACCTCCGCCCGAGACGACGTCCTCCTTGGCAAGTTCCAGAACCGGCTTGCCTTCCGTGGAATTCCAGATGTAGAGCGATCGATGCAGAGCCTTGGCGTAGATTTCGTCCTGGGCGCGCTGCGTCGTATGAATGTCCAGGCTTGTGAAGCTCGAACCATAAGGCGCGGTCATGCGGATGGTTCCGCCCTTGCGCGGAGTCTGGGCCTCCGCCGAGGCGACGAGCGCCAGTCCAAAACCAGCGACGATTGCCACTATCCTGAAGATCATGTGTCCCCCAACAACGCAGGCGTGCTCCGGTTCGAGAGTTGACCATCCGCGGCACGTCGAGCGCAAGCGCCTTGAAGGGGTTGACGTATGCGAGCCTAGCGCTCGGGCCCCGCCGATTTGTGAGTACGTGCCCTAGCCAGTCGCGAGCTCCGGCTGCCAGTCGCGCAATTTTCGCGCTGCAGCAGTGACGTCCGCAATGGTCGGAAATGCCCCCGCCTCCAGCATCATCGTCCTTGCCAGCCTCACGGCGCGTGCTTCGCTGATCGCGCGCCTGCGCGGATCCTCGATCAGCTCGAAATCGATATTGTGGGCGAGACCGAAGATGCGGCGGATGGTTTTTGCCGCAGCGAAGCCGACCGTGTCGGCGAACAAGCGCTGCATGTAGACCTGCCGCTCGGCCTCAAGCCGCGCGGCGCCCTTCTCTCCTGCGAAAAGCGAGGCCGGGTAGGCATCTCCTGCCGCGCCAGCGCGCCAGAGGTCGAGGAATTTGCGGGCGAACTCGTTCCAGACCTGCTCGACGGTCTCGAGCACCCAGCCTTCAAAGGCGCGGCGGTCCCCCGGCGAGCGCTCGTGGCCTGATGACGCGAAATAGGCCATCAGCAGGTTTGCCAGCACAGCGCCGACATCAAACCCCATCGGACCATAGAACGCGAACTCGGGATCGATCACCCGCGTTTGGCCCTCCGTCACCATGACCGAGCCGGTGTGAAGGTCCCCGTGGATCAGCGCCTCGGGGCTCGCCATGAATTTCAGCTTCAGCCGGGAGATCGCGATATGCAATTCCAAATCAGCACGCAGGCTCGCGGCTAGTGTGTTGAGGTAGGGCACGGTCCAGTGGTTCTGTACGGCCACGCGGTACGGATCGGTGAAGATCAAATCCTCGGTGATCTTGCACAGCGCATGGTTGCCGGCGAAGTCCGCGATGGCCTCCTTTTTGTCGGCCGCCGACAGCGCGAGGTCGGAGGTGAAGAACAAGGTCCGGGCCATGAAGGTGGTGATGTCATTGGCGAAGCCCGGATATTGCGTTCCCGCGACCATCCCCTTGCGCATGATGATGTGCGGCTCGAGCAGCTCCATCACCGTCAGCGCCAGCGCCTCGTCGTGATGCAGCAATGCCGGCACGAGGCAGGGCGCGAGCTGGGCCTGCCGGGACAGAGCGAGATATTCGTAATGGGCCCGGGACAGCGGCAGCGGCCAGCTCTCGCCGACGAGGCGGACATAGGGCAGCGCCTGCTTCACGGCGACACCGCTGCGGCCGCCCTTCACGATAAAGACGAGATTGAGGTTGCCGTCGCCGACTTCGGTGATCGACCAGGAGGCAGCCTCGCCGCCGAGAAGCGCCTTGAGGTCCGGAACGCCTGCGAGATAGTCCCGCAAGTCAGCCTCATGCAGAATCCGGTACCCCTCCGCCTGCGCCATGACGATCCCATCCCATGCTTGTTATGGCCGGATCGCTACTCCCGCTCCAGGAAGCTTGAGCCGATCTCGGCCTTTCTTTTGACCGGATCGTAATCGCAATAGACGTTGTCCGCCACCAGCGTGTAGCTGGCGCTGACATTGTATTTGTCGAGCTTGACCGAGTTCAGGCCGATGACCGAGGTGCTCTTGCCCCCGTTCCATTTGAACGGCGTCGAGCTCTTGGCCTGCTCGCAGGCCATCACCGCGTCGTTGAAGACGTAGCCCTCGACAAACGCCTTCAGGGTGCGCACCTGCGCGGCCATCTTCCACTCGAAATAGCCGATCGCACCGAGACCGGCGACGATCAGCACCAACAGCGCGATGACGATTCTCTGAAAAATCATTCGTCCCCCCAAACCCACGCAACCGGAAAATTCTAAAACGGCATTCCCATCAATTTCGACAGACGTTCGATCGAGAGATACCCGGCGTGATAGGCCGCTATGCCGATCCCGTAGATGATGGCCGAGATGATCGTGGTCCAGATCAGCTTGCGCCGCATGCCGGTCAGGATCGGTGCGCCGGGATCGGTGCCTGGCGTGCCCACGCCGTCCTCGTGCTGGCTGCGTACGCCGAACGGCAGCGTCAGAAACAGTGCAATCCACCAGATGACGAAGTAGATCGCGAGCGCGGTTGAGAGCTGGATCGCCATGGCTTCGGCCTTACGCCTGCTCGATTTCGACCAGCGCGCCGGAAAAATCCTTCGGATGCAGGAACAGCACCGGCTTGCCGTGGGCGCCGATCTTCGGCACGCCGTCGCCAAGCACGCGTGCGCCCTCTTTCACCAGCGTGTCGCGCGAGGCGATGATGTCCACCACCTCGTAGCAGACATGATGGATGCCGCCGTCGGCGTTGCGGTCCAGGAATTTTGCGATCGGCGAGGCCTCGCCGAGCGGCTCGATGAACTCGATCTTGGTGTTGGGCAGGGTCGCGAACACGGTGGTGACGCCATGCTCGGGCAGCGCGACGGCCTCCGAGATCTGGGCCCCGAATGCGGCGCCATAGATTTTGGCGGCCTTGACGGCGTCCTTGGTCGCGATCGCGACATGGTTGAGCCGGCCCAGCATGTTTCTTCTCCCTCAGAGCATGATCCGGAAAAGTGTGAAGCGGTTTTCCGATGAGATCATGCTCAAACTTTATACTGTCAGCACATGTACCAGACAGGGGGGCTTTTTACCCCAATGTTCGTTGATCACGGAGCGGACAGCGCGTCGCACCGACTCCGCCAGCGCATCCGCGTCGCGACGGCGCGCCTTCGGCAGGCCTTCGATGGTGGAGACCACGGCGTCGAAGACGATGTCGTCGAAGGGCTCGCCCGCTTTGTTCTTGTCGGGGATGCCGATCAGATCGACCTCGGGATCGTCGACGAGCTCGCCTTGCTGCGTCATGGCGATAGCCACGAAGGCGCAGCCGGAGAAGGCCAAGCGGCGCCGCTCGATCACCGCGCGGGACTTGGAGTCCTCCAGAATCGTGCCGTCCTTGTAGAGACGGCCCGCGGGCACTTGCCCGATGATGCCGGGATCGCCGGGGCCGAGCTTGACCAGGTCGCCGTTGCGGCAGACCAGGACGCGCGGCACGCCGGCGGCACGCGCGAGCTTGGCGTGCTCGTTCAGGTGCAGGGCCTCGCCATGGACGGGGATCAGGAGCTGCGGCCGGGTCCAGGCGATCATGTCGCGCAATTCGTCGCGACGTGGATGACCGGAGACATGGACCAGCTGGTCGCGGTCGGTGATGACCTCCACGCCCTGTAAAACCAGGCCATTGATGATGGCGCCGACCGCCTTCTCGTTGCCGGGAATGGTGCGCGAGGAGAAGATCACGCTATCGCCGCGGTTGAGCGTGATCTCGGGATGGTCGTCATTGGCGATGCGCGCCAGCGCGGCACGGGGCTCGCCCTGGCTGCCGGTGCAGAGCGCCAGCACCTTGTCTTGCGGCAGATGACCGTAGACCTCGGGGGAGCGGAAACTCTGCACGCCGTCGAGATAGCCGGTCTCGCGCGCGACCTGCACCACGCGCTCCATGGCGCGGCCGACCACGACGACCTCACGGTCGGCGGCCTTCGCAGCGATGGCGACCGCCTTGAGGCGCGCGACATTGGAAGCAAAGGTCGTGACTGCGACGCGGCCCTTGGCGGCCTTGACGAGCTCGGTGATGGATCTCGCAACCTCGGCTTCCGAGGGTGAGCGGCCGTCGCGCACGGCGTTGGTGGAATCGCCGATCAAGGCGAGCAGGCCCTGATCGCCGAGCTCGCGCAGCCGCTTTTCGTCGGTCGGGCGGCCGATGATCGGGGTCGGATCGATCTTCCAGTCGCCGGTGTGCAGCACCGTGCCGACTTCGGTGTGAATCGCCAGCGCATGCGACTCCGGAATCGAGTGCGCGACGGGGATGAACTCGACGTTGAACGGACCGATATCGACGCGCCCGCCGGACGGCACCACCGTCACCGGGATCTTCGGCGCATTGCGCTCGGCGGCGCATTTGGCTTCGAACAGCGCGGCGCTGAACTGCGTCGCATAGATCGGGCATTTCAGCCTCGGCCACAGGTCGATGATGGCGCCGAAATGGTCCTCATGGGCGTGGGTCAGCACCAGGCCCATCAGGTTCTTGCGCTCCTTCTCCAGAAAGCTGATGTCGGGCATGATCAGGTCGATGCCCGGCAGATGCTCCTCGTCGCCGAAGGAGACGCCGAGATCGATCGCCAGCCAGGCGCGCTGCTGGCGGTTGCCGAGGCCGTAGATCGACAAATTCATGCCGATCTCGCCGACACCGCCGAGCGGTGCAAATACCAGTTCTTCAGGCTTCGCCATCACGCAGCTCCCACGGAGGCGGCCGAGCCAAAGAACACCTCGCCCGCGGCCACCGGCACGCGCCGGCCCTCCGCGGTGCGGACGATCAGGCAGCCGGCGTCGTCGATCGTGTCAAAAATGCCTTCCAGCGTCATCACTCCCGTGTGGATCGCAACCCGCTCGCCGAGGCCGGCGGCGCGCTCCAACCATAGTTTGCGGATCTCGGCAAAGCCGCGACCATTGTCCCAGATGCTGCGGAACTCCACCCAGGCGTCAGAGAGTGCCGAGAACAGCTCCTCCGCGCTGATCTGGACGCCGAGCGCGGCGAGCGACACCGCCGGCGTCGGCGTGCCCTCGGGCGCGGCGACGACGTTGGTGCCGATGCCGACGACGATGGCAAGGCGCTCGCCGATGGCTTCGGCCTCAAGGCCGATACCGACCAGCTTCTTGCCGCCGGCAAGCACGTCGTTAGGCCATTTCAGGGTGTAGCGGGGACGACCCTCGCCGAGGCGCAGTGCAGCCTCCAGGCTCACCTTCTCCAGCGCGGCCTCCTCGGCCAGCCCGGCCGCAAAGCCGATCGTCGCGGCGACAGACGGGGCAACGTCCAGGACTTCGAGGACGCTGGCGGCGAGGTTGCCCTTTGGTGCGATCCAGGCGCGCTGGCGGCGGCCACGGCCGGCGGTCTGCTCCGACGTGACGAACCACATCGGGCCGCGTTCGCCGCCCCTGGCGTGCTCGATCGCCTCGGTATTGGTCGAGCCGGTCCGTTCGAAAGCCGCGAGCTTGTAGCCCGCCGACAGAGCGCTGGGACCGAGCGCGAATGCCATCCTAGAACAGCGACTTTGCCGCGGCGGAGGCGACGCTCACCACCGGACCCGCGAACAGGGCGAACAGGATATTGAACAGGCCCGCGACCGCCAGCACCGTCCGCACCTCGACCCTGACAGGATCGACCTGCCCGGCCGGCTCGTCGAAATACATCGTTTTGACGATGCTGAGATAATAGTAGGCGCCTACCACGCTGGTCAGCACGCCGACGACAGCGAGCGTGAACAAATTCGCCTTGATGGCGGCGACGAAGACGTACCATTTGGCAAAGAAGCCGGCGAGCGGCGGGATGCCGGCGAGCGAGAACAGCAGCATCGCGAACATGAAGGCGAGCAGCGGATTGGTCCGCGACAAACCGGCGAAATCGCTGATTTGCTCGACGGGCTGGCCGTTGCGCTTCATGGCGAGGATGACCGAGAACGAACCGAGCGTCATCGCGACATAGATCACGATGTACATCAAGACGCCCTGCGCGCCCTCGACCGTGCCTGCGGCAAGACCGACCAGGGCAAAGCCCATGTGGCCGATCGAGGAATAGGCCATCAGGCGCTTGATGTTGCTCTGGCCGATCGCGGCGAACGAGCCCAGCGCCATCGAGGCGATTGCCACGAACACCAGGATCTGCTGCCACTGCGAGACGATGCCCGGGAATGCGGTGAGCGTGACGCGGGTGAAGACGGCGAGCGCGGCAACCTTCGGCGCCGAGGCGAAGAAGGCGGTGACCGGGGTCGGCGCGCCCTCGTAGACGTCCGGCGTCCACATGTGGAACGGGACCGCCGAGACCTTGAAGCAGAGGCCGGCGAGCAGGAACACCAGACCGAACACCAGGCCGACATTCGAGACAGTCGCGGCCGCCGCGATGCCGGTGAAGGTCACAGTACCGGTGAAGCCATAGATCAGAGAGGAACCGTACAGCAGCATACCCGAGGATAGCGCGCCGAGCACGAAATACTTCAGACCGGCTTCAGTCGACTTGGCGTTGTCGCGGTTCGAGGTCGCCACGACGTAGAGCGCGAGCGACATCAATTCGAGGCCGAGATAGAGCGATATCAGATCGCCGGCCGAGATCAGCACCATCATGCCGAGAGTCGAGAGCAGCACCAGGATCGCGTATTCGAAGATGCGGCGCGACGGGTCGGACAGGAACTCAGTCGACAGCACCAGCGTCACCGCCGAGCCGATCAGGGCCAGTATCTTCATGAAGCGGGCAAAATCATCGACGATGAAGCTGCCGCCGAAGGTCACCTGCTTGCCCGCGGGCAGCATGTATTCGAGCACGCCGACCACGATCAGGAGCAGCACCGCAAGCGTCGTGACCGTCTTGGTGGTCTCCTGCCCGCGATAGGCACCGAGCATCAGCAGCGCCATGGCGCCGATTGCGAGCACGAGCTCGGGCAGCACCGGCGCCAGTTGATAACCTGCAGTCTCAAAGCTCATGGCGATATCCTGACCTGCCCGCTCACTGGAGCAGTGCGGCGGCCTTCACGGCCGTCACAGCGGTGTTGTAATTGTTGACGAGTTGCTGGACCGAGGCCGCCGACATGTCGAGCACCGGCTTCGGGTAGATACCGAACAGGATCGTCAGCGCGATCAGCGGGAACAGCGTCAGGCACTCCCGGAAGGTGAGATCCTTCATGCTCATCAGCGACGGCTTGACCAGCGCTCCGAACACCACCTTACGGTAAAGCCAGAGCGCGTAGCAGGCCGACAGGATCACGCCGAAGGTGGCGAAGAACGCGGTCGGGATCGAGACCTTGAAGGTGCCGAGCAGCGTCATGAACTCGCCGACGAAGCCGGAGGTGCCGGGCAGACCGACATTGGCCATGGTGAAGACCATGAAAGTCAGCGCGTAGAGCGGCATCCGGTTGACGAGGCCGCCATAGGCCGCGATGTCGCGGGTATGCATGCGGTCGTAGACGATGCCGACGCAGAGGAACAGCGCGCCGGAGACGATGCCGTGCGAGATCATCTGGAACACGCCACCGGCGACGCCCTGCATCGTGCCGGCAAAGATGCCCATGGTGACGAAGCCCATATGCGCAACTGACGAGTACGCAATCAGCTTCTTCATGTCCTCCTGCATCAGCGCCACCAGCGAGGTGTAGATGATGGCGATGGCCGAAAGCGTGAAGACCAGCGGCGCGAAGTCGTGCGAGGCCAGCGGGAACATCGGCAGCGAGAAGCGCAGGAAGCCGTAGCCGCCCATCTTCAGGAGAATCGCAGCGAGGACCACGGAGCCGGCCGTCGGCGCCTCGACGTGCGCGTCGGGGAGCCAGGTGTGCACCGGCCACATCGGCATCTTCACCGCGAACGAGGCGAAGAAGGCCAGCCAGGCCCAGGTCTGCAACGAGCGCGGCACGGCCGTGTGCATCAGGGTCGGGATGTCGGTGGTGCCGCCGTTCCAGTACAGCGCCATGATGGCGAGCAGCATCAGGACCGAGCCGAGCAGCGTGTAGAGGAAGAACTTGAAGGACGCGTAGACCCGGCGCGGACCGCCCCAGACCCCGATGATCAGGAACATCGGGATCAGGCCGCCTTCGAAGAACAGGTAGAACAGCACGAGATCGAGCGCCGAGAAGGTGCCGATCATCAGCGTTTCCAGGATCAGGAACGCCATCATGTATTCGCGGACGCGGTTGGTGATCGCCTTCCAGCTCGCGATGATGCAGAACGGCATGATGGCGGTGGTCAGGATCACCAGCGGCAGCGAAATGCCGTCCACGCCCATGTGATAGGTGATGCCGGTGGCGAGCCAGTTCGCCTTCTCGACGAACTGGAAGTCGGCGTTCGACGCGTCGAACCGCATGACCAGGATCACCGATACCGCGAAGGTGATCAGCGTGGTCCAGAGCGCGATCCAGCGCGAGTTGCGCCGGGCCGCCTCGTCATCGCCGCGGCTGAGATAGACGATCAGCGCGCCGACCAGCGGCAGGAACGTCGTGACGGATAGAATTGGCCAGGTCGTCATTTACTGGCCTCCAAGGCCGAACATGAACCAGGTGATCAGGCCGGCGGCACCGATCAGCATGGCGAACGCGTAGTGATAGAGATAGCCGGTCTGGATCTTCACGACGTTGCGGGTGACATCCAGCACGCGGGCCGAGATGCCGTCGGGGCCGAGGCCGTCGATGATGAAGCCGTCGCCCTTCTTCCAGAGCTGATAGCCGATCCACTTCGCCGGACGGACAAAGATGAGATCGTAGAGCTCGTCGAAGTACCATTTGTTGAGCAGGAACTTGTACAGCATCGGCTGCGTGTTCGCGAGCTCGACCGGCAGATAGGGCCGGCGGATGTAGAACAGGTACGACACCAGGAAGCCCAGCACCATCATCACCGTCGGCAGGAAGGCGATGGTCTCGGGGATGTGGTGCATCCCCTCGATGATGTGCGGATTCATCTTCACGGACTCGCGGAAGAACTCCTCGATGCCGTGACCGGCAAACAGCTCCTTGAACGGGAAGCCGGCCAAGATAGAGCCGACCGCGAGCACGCCGATCGGGATCAGCATCCAGATCGGCGCTTCATGCGCAGCCTCGTAGTGATGCTCGTCCTGGGGCTCGCCGTGGAAGGTCTTGAAGATCAGGCGCCACGAATAGAACGAGGTCAGGCCGGCCGCGACGACCGTCATCACGAAGCCGTACATCGCGAACGGATTGTGCGAGGCGTAGGCGGACTCGATGATCGCGTCCTTGGAGAAATAGCCGGCGGTCAGCGGGAAGCCGGTGAGCGCGAGCGTGCCGACCACCATCACCGCGTAGGTGTAGGGGATCTTGCGCCAGAGGCCGCCCATGTTGCGGATGTCCTGCTCGTGATGCATCGCGTAGATCACCGAGCCGGAGCCCAAGAACAAGAGCGCCTTGAAGAAGGCATGCGTGAACAAATGGAACATGCCGACCGAATAGGCCCCTGCTCCCATCGCCACGAACATGTAGCCGAGCTGCGAACAGGTCGAGTAAGCGACGATGCGCTTGATGTCGTTCTGGACGAGGCCGATGGTCGCCGCGAAGAACGCCGTTGTGGCGCCGAAGAACATCACGACGGCCTGCGCGTTCGGCGCGAGCTCGAACAGCGGCGACAGGCGCGCCACCATGAACACACCGGCGGTGACCATGGTCGCCGCGTGGATCAGCGCCGACACCGGGGTCGGGCCCTCCATCGCGTCCGGCAACCAGGTGTGCAGAAGGAACTGCGCCGATTTGCCCATCGCGCCCATGAACAGCAGCAGGCAGGTCAGGGTCAGCGCATCGGCGTGCCAGCCGAGGAAGTCGATGGTCTTGCCGGTCAGGCTCGGAGCTGCATGGAAGATGGTCTCGAAATCGGTCGAGCCGACCAGCAGGAAGATCGCGAAAATGCCGAGCGCGAAGCCGAAATCGCCGACGCGGTTGACCACGAAGGCCTTGATGGCGGCCGCGTTCGCCGACGGCTTCTGGTACCAGAAGCCGATCAGGAGATAGCTCGCCAGACCCACGCCTTCCCAGCCGAAGAACAGCTGCACGAGGTTGTCCGCGGTCACCAGCATCAGCATGGCGAAGGTGAACAGGCTGAGATAGCCGAAGAAGCGCGGCCGGTTCGGGTCCTCGTCCATGTAGCCGATGGAATAGAGGTGCACGAGCGAGGACACGGTGGTGACCACCACCAGCATCACCGCGGTGAGCGTGTCGACCCGCAGCGTCCAGTAGACCTGGAGATCGCCGGAGAGAATCCACGGCAACAGCGGAATGCGCATGTCGTGGTGCATGAAGCCGACGTCGACCAGCGTCATCCAGGACAGCGCCGCCGACACGAACAGGAACGCCGTGGTGATCAGCTCGGCGCCGCGCGAGCCCGCCGCGGGCGGCTCGGAGACGTGATGGTCGTCGTGGCCGTCGCCGGGCTCGTGATGGGACTCCTGGATGACCGATGCATCCTCGTTGATCGTATCGGACGCATGCGCCTGTGCGCCGTGTCCGTGATCATCGTGGTGCTCGACCGTGTCGCCCGAGGGGTTGCGGGCATGCGCGCCGAACAGCGCGATCATGCCGGCCAGAATGGCCCCCAGCAGAGGCAGAAAGACGATTGCCTGGACCATGACTTATTTCTCTTTGCGCATGATCTGACCGGAAAACCGGTATCCACTTTTCCGGATCATGCGCGTTAGCCCTTCATCAGATTGACGTCCTCAACCGCGATCGAGCCGCGGTTGCGGAAATAGACCACCAGGATGGCGAGACCGATCGCGGCTTCGGCGGCCGCGACGGTGAGCACAAGAAGCGCGAAGACCTGCCCAACGATATCGCCGAGGAAGGTCGAGAACGCCACGAGGTTGATGTTGACCGCGAGCAGGATCAGCTCGATCGACATCAGGATGACGATGATGTTCTTGCGGTTCAGGAAGATGCCGAGGATCCCGAGCGTGAACAGGATCGCGCCGACCGCAAGATAGTGTCCGAGCCCGATCGTCATTTCACCCACTCCGCCGCGTCAGAGTCCTGGAGCCCCTGCCCCGGCGCCACCTTGCGTATCGCCATCGCAATTTCGGGCGTGCGGGCGTTCTGAACGTTGATGTCCTGCCGCTTGACGCTCGCCTTGTGCCGCAGCGTCAGCACGATGGCACCGATCATGGCAACCAGCAGCACCATGCCCGAGAGCTGGAAGTAGTGGATGTACTTCGTATAAAGCACCAGGCCGAGCGCCTCGGTGTTCGAGACATTGGTCGGGATCGCCGCCGTGATCGTCTTGGCGACGCCGGGGTTGATGACCCAGAAGCCGACCGTGAGCAGCAGCTCGAACAGGAAGATGCCGCCGATCACGAGGCCGACCGGCAGGTACTCGATGAAGCCCTCGCGCAGCTCGAGGAAATCGACGTCGAGCATCATGATCACGAACAGGAACAGCACGGCGACGGCGCCGACGTAGACGACGATCAGGATCATCGCCAGGAATTCGGCGCCCATCAGCACGAACAGGCCGGAGGCGTTGACGAAGGCCAGGATCAGGTACAGCACGGAGTGCACGGGATTGCGCGAGACAATCACCATCACCGCCGAGGCGACGCAGACGCCGGCGAAGAGATAGAAGAACAGCGCGGGAAGGATCATGCTCTCATCTCACCGGTACGGCGCGTCGAGCTCGATCGCTTTCGCGATCTCGCGTTCCCAGCGGTCGCCGTTGGCGAGCAGCTTGGCCTTGTCATAGAACAGTTCCTCGCGGGTCTCGGTCGCGAACTCGAAGTTCGGGCCTTCGACGATCGCATCGACCGGACAGGACTCCTGGCAGAGGCCGCAATAGATGCATTTCACCATGTCGATGTCGTAGCGCACGGTACGGCGGGTGCCGTCGTTGCGCCGCGGGCCGGCCTCGATGGTGATGGCCTGCGCCGGGCACACCGCTTCGCAGAGCTTGCAGGCGATGCAGCGCTCTTCACCATTCGGATAGCGGCGCAGCACGTGCTCGCCGCGGAAGCGCGGCGAGATCGGGCCCTTCTCGAACGGATAGTTCAGTGTCGGCTTCGGCTGGAAGAAATAGCGCATGGCGAGGAAGAACGCCGAGACGAATTCCGACAGCAGAAGCGACCGTGCAGTGGCGTTGATGTTGATACCCATGACGGCCCTCACTTCGGCGCGATGCCGGCGAAATGCAGCACTCCGGCCACCACGATCACCATCGCCAGCGACAGCGGCAGGAACACTTTCCAGCCGAGGCGCATCAGTTGATCGTAGCGGTAGCGCGGCACGATCGCCTTGGCCATCGCGAACAGGAAGAACATGAAAAACAGTTTTAGCGAGAACCAGATGATCCCCGGCACCCAGTTGAACGGCGGCAGGTCCACCGGCGGCAGCCAGCCTCCGAGGAACAGGATCGTCGCCATCGCGCACATCGTGGCAATCGCGACATACTCGCCGAGCATGAACAGCAGATACGGCGTCGAGCCGTATTCGACCATGAAGCCGGCCACGAGCTCGGATTCCGCTTCGACCAGGTCGAACGGCGGGCGGTTGGTTTCCGCCAGAGCCGAGACGTAGAAGATCACGAACATCGGGAACAGCGGCCAAACATACCAGTTCAGGATGGTGAGCTGCGGCAACCCGATCAGGCTGGCGAGGCCGCGGACATGCTGGGCCTCGACCACCGCGGAGAGGTTCAGCGTGCCGGCGCAGAGCAGCACCGTGATGATGACGAAGCCGATCGAGACTTCATACGACACCATCTGCGCCGCCGAGCGCAGCGCCGCCAGGAACGGGTACTTCGAGTTCGACGACCAGCCCGCCATGATGATGCCGTAGATCGACAGCGACGAGATCGCGAAGATGAAGAGGACGCCGACATTGATGTCGGAAATCACCCAGCCGAGATTAGTCGGGATCACCGCCCACGCGGCGAGCGCGAGCACGCACGACACCAAGGGAGCAAGAAGGAACACGCCCTTGTTGGCGCCGGACGGAATGATCGGCTCCTTCAGCACGAACTTCAGGAGATCGGCGAAGGACTGCAGCAGACCCCAGGGACCGACCACGTTCGGACCGCGGCGTATCTGCACCGCCGCCCAGATCTTGCGGTCGGCGAGCAGGATGTAGGCGATCGCCACCAGCAGGACGACCAGCACCAGGACGCTCTCCGCGATCATGATGATCAGCGGCCAGAGGAACCCGGTCCAGAATGCGCTTTCGAAGAATTCCATCAGCTCACTCCGCTGCGGTCAGCATCTGCCCGGAGGCAAGCCGCGAACACTCCGCCATCACGGCGGACGCACGCGCGATTGGGTTGGTCAAATAGAAGTCCTCGACCAGCGGCTTGAACGGCGCCTTCTCCATCGTGCCGCCCTTGCCCGCGAGTTTCTTGATCTGGTCGGCGGAGCCGGCCTCGATCTGGTCGAGACGGATTAGATGCGGCACGGCCTTGAAGATCGCCTGGCGCAGGGCCGAAAGCGAGTCGTAGCCGAGCTTCTTGCCGAGCGCCTCCGACAGCGCGCGGACAATCGCCCAGTCCTCGCGGGCCTCGCCCGGCGGGAACGCGGCGCGGCCGGTCATCTGCACGCGGCCTTCGGTGTTGACGTAGATCGCGGACTTCTCGGTATAGGCGGCTGCCGGCAGGATCACGTCGGCGCGATGCGCGCCGCGGTCGCCGTGGGTGCCGATATAGACGACGAAGGTGCCGTCCGACGGCTTGATCTCGTCGGCGCCGAGCAGAAACAGCAGGTCGAGCGTCCCGAACGTCGTCATCTGCGCCGCGTTAAGCCCGCCCTGACCGGCGACAAAGCCGATATCCAGCGCACCGACGCGCGAAGCGCTCTCATGCAGTACGCCAAAGCCGTTCCAGCCGTCCTTGAGCGCGCCGACGTCGAGCGCAAGCTCGGCGGCGGCGGCGAGAATAGCAGCGCCGTCGTGGCGCGAGGCCGCGCCCGCACCGACCAGGATGATCGGGTTCTTGGCGTTCTTCAGCACGTCCATGAAGGAGTGCTTGCCAGCCGCGAGTTCACCGAGCGTCTCGGTGCCCGCGCCGAGATGGTCATAATCGTAGGTCAGGTCGTCCTTGGCGCCGATCACGCCGACCTTGAAGCCGCCGGCGCGCCAGCGCTTGCGGATGCGGGCATTGAACACGGCCGCCTCTTTCCGCGGATTGGCGCCGATGATCAGCAGCGCGTCGGCCTGCTCGACGCCCACCAGCGTCGGATTGAAGATGTAGGAGCCGCGGCCGAGCGCGGGGTCGAAGGCGTCGCCGCCCTGCACCGCCAGATTGCCCGAGCCGTATTTGGCCAGCAGGTCCTTCAGCGCGAACATTTCCTCGACGCCGGCGAGGTCGCCCGCGATCGCGCCGATGCGCTTGCCGTCGGTGCGCGCCGCTTTCGCGGCGATCGCGGCAAAGGCTTCGGGCCAGCTTGCCGCCCGCAGCTTGCCGGCTTCGCGGATATAGGGCCGGTCAAGGCGCTGGGTGCGCAGGCCGTCGACGACGTGGCGGGTCTTGTCCGAGATCCACTCCTCGTTCACGGCCTCGTTGATGCGCGGCAGGATACGCATCACTTCGCGGCCGCGGGTGTCGACGCGGATCGCGGATCCGATGCCGTCCGTCACGTCGATCGACTGGGTCTTGCCGAGCTCCCACGGGCGTGCGGCGAAAGCATAAGGCTTCGAGGTCAGCGCACCGACCGGGCAGATGTCAACGAGATTGCCCTGCAACTCCGACGTCAGCGCGTGCTCGAGATAGGTCGTGATCTCCATGTCCTCGCCGCGGCCGGTCGCGCCCATTTCAGGGGCGCCGGCCACTTCCGCCGAGAAGCGGACGCAGCGGGTGCACTGGATGCAGCGGTTCATCGAGGTCTTGACCAGCGCGCCGAGATATTTGTCCTCGACCGCGCGCTTGTTCTCGGCGAAGCGGCTGGTGTCGACACCATAGCCCATCGCCTGGTCCTGCAGATCGCACTCGCCACCCTGGTCGCAGATCGGACAGTCCAGCGGATGGTTGATGAGAAGGAATTCCATCACGCCTTCGCGCGCCTTCTTCACCATCGGCGAACGCGTGGAAATTTCCGGCGGTTCGCCCTTGGGACCCGGACGGCAATCGCGCACGCCCCAGGCGCAGCTTGCGACCGGCTTCGGGCCGCCCTTCACCTCGACGAGGCACATCCGGCAATTGCCGGCGATCGACAGCCGCTCGTGATAGCAGAAGCGCGGAATCTCGGCGCCGGCCGCCTCGCACGCCTGAAGCAGCGTGTATTCGGCGGGGACATCGATCTCTTTGCCGTCGATGATGAGCTTGGTCATTCTCTCTACTCCGCCGCGACCATGTTCACGGGATCGCGGACGCCGATATCGTCGATGTCGGACTTGTGCGAATATTCGTCGATGCGCGCTTCGATCTCATGACGGAAATGCGCGATGAGGCCCTGGATCGGCCACGCCGCCGCGTCGCCGAGCGCGCAGATGGTGTGGCCTTCGACCTGCTTGGTGACTTCCAGCAGCATGTCGATTTCGCGCTTGTGGGCGCGGCCGTCGGCCATGCGGCTCAAGACGCGCCACATCCAGCCGGTGCCCTCGCGGCACGGCGTGCACTGGCCGCAGCTCTCATGCTTGTAGAAATAGGAGATGCGGGCGATGGCGCGGATCAAATCGGTCGACTTGTCCATCACGATCACGGCCGCGGTGCCGAGGCCCGAGCGCAGCTTGCTCAAGCTGTCGAAATCCATCGGCGTCTCGATGATCTGCTCGGCCGGCACCATGCGCACGGAGGAACCGCCGGGGATCACGGCCTTGAGGTTGTCCCAGCCGCCGCGGATGCCGCCGCAATGCTTCTCGATCAGCTCACGGAACGGAATGCCCATGGCTTCTTCGACGTTGCAGGGCCGCTCGACATGGCCGGAGATGCAGAACAGCTTCGTGCCGACGTTGTTCGGACGGCCGATGCCGGCGAACCACGCCGCACCCCGGCGCAGAATGTCCGGCGCGACCGCGATCGACTCGACGTTGTTGACGGTGGTCGGGCAGCCGTACAGGCCGACATTCGCCGGGAACGGCGGCTTCAGACGCGGCTGGCCCTTCTTGCCTTCGAGGCTCTCGAGCAGCGCGGTTTCTTCGCCGCAGATATAGGCGCCGGCGCCGTGGGCGACGTAGATGTCGAACGGCCAGCCGTTGACGTTGTCCTTGCCGACCAGCTTGGCCTCGTAGGCCTGGTCGATCGCCGCCTGGAGATGCTCGCGCTCGCGGATGAACTCGCCGCGGACATAGATGTAGCAGGCATGCGCGTTCATCGCGCAACTCGCGATCAGGCAGCCCTCGATCAGGAGATGCGGATCGTGCCGCATGATCTCGCGATCCTTGCAGGTACCGGGCTCGGATTCGTCCGCGTTGACGACGAGATAGCTCGGCCGGCCGTCGGTCGATTCCTTCGGCATGAACGACCATTTCAGGCCGGTCGGGAAGCCGGCGCCACCGCGGCCGCGCAGCCCCGACGCCTTCATCTCGTTGATGATCCAGTCACGGCCCTTGTCGATGATGTTCTTCGTACCATCCCAGGCGCCGCGGCGGCGCGCGCCCTCGAGCCCCCAATCATGGAGGCCGTAGAGGTTCTTGAAGATGCGGTCCTTGTCCTCGAGCATGTCAGTGCTTTCCGATCAACGGTTGGCTTGCTTGTAGGCAAGCCCGGCGGCGCAGACGGCGAAGGTCAACGCCCAGAGCAGACTGGATTCCAGCGGCGCGTTCAGAGCGAAGCGCTGAAGCAGGAAAATGAATGTGGCCGCCGCGGCGGAATGCATTGCGATGAAGCCCCACTTCTTCACAACACTGCTCCCTTCAACGACTGACGACGAGAGATCACGCATCAGGTGACCTCCTTAAGTGTGGTCGGCCCGCCCGTCGGCGCCGAGAACTGGCGGCCGTTCTGCGGGCCGGGCTTGGGCGGATTGCCCGAAGCAAAGCCGTCGAGCACCTTGCCGAAGCTTTCCTTGGTCAAATCCTCATAGGTATCCTTGCCGATCAGCACCATCGGCGCGTTCACGCAGGCACCGAGGCACTCCACCTCTTCCCAGCTGAAATTGCCGTCCTTGGAGAGATGGAAGGGCTCGTGATGGATGCGGTGCTCGCAGACGTGGATCAGATCCTCGGCGCCGCGCAGGCGGCACGGCGTGGTGCCGCAGACCTGGACGTGGGCCTTCTTGCCGACGGGGGCCAGCTGGAACATCGTGTAGAAGGTCGCGACCTCGAGCACGCGGATATAGGGCATGTCGAGCATGTCGGCGACGACGCGGATGGCGGCTTCCGAGACCCAGCCGTCGTGCTGCTCCTGCGCCCGCCAGAGGATGGCGATGACCGCCGAAGCCTGGCGTCCGGCCGGATATTTCGCGATCTGCTGCTTGGCAAACGCGAGGTTCTCCTCCGTCAACGCAAAGCTCGCGGGCTGGACTTCCTTCGGTGCTAATCGGCGAACGGACATTTCTTCAATCTCTCACTGCATGCGGCGCGCGGTTTTGGCATTCAGGGCTTCGATCCTGTCCTGCCAGAATGCGCTTGCGGTGCCGAAAACGTTGTAGCCGACGTGGGTCGAGACCTTGATGCGATCGAGGATCGACAGTTCGGTCACGGTCTCCATCCGGTTGCTGCGCGGATCGAACACGATCAGCTTCAGCGGGGTGTGTTCAAGGATGTAGCGCGACACCGCATGCGAGCGGTCGCTGCCGTGCTCTTCGCACATGATGACGCTGTCGGCCTGGAGCAGCCGGGCGCCGCCCTTGATCGCCTCGATCTCGACGCCCTCGACGTCAAGCTTGATCAGGTACTTGCCGCTGGCGGCAACCTTGCCGTCGTCGATGAGATTGTCGAGCGCGGTCACAGGCACGTCCTCGCCGCCCGCCGACGCACCGCCGGCAATGCTGAAGGCCTCGTGCTTGGTGCCGGACAGACGCGCGGTGCCGCGGCCCGCGCCGATCGCGCATTTCATGGTCTCGAAGCGATTGCCGTTGACGCGGGCGTTGTTGGCGAGCTTCGGATAGTTCTGACCCGACGGCTCGATCGCAATCGCCATGTGCGAGCCGAACGGCTTGCTCGACACCAGCACCGACCAATAGCCGTAATTGGCGCCGCAATCGAGCAGCGTGTAGTCGACGTCGATGGAGTCGGCGAACAACAGCTCCAGTTCGTCCTCGTAATTGTAGGAGCGATTGAGCAGCTTGCTCCAGTAACCGTCGCCGTAAGGGAATTCGAACACAGCGTCGGGGTTGAGCTTGATCGCGATGTTGCGCTCGGTCAGCGTCTTCCGCAGCAGGTTCGCGCAGGCGATGTAGCCCATATGCGAGAAGTGCGACGAGATCTTCGATCCCGTCACCAGCGCCAAGGCAGCCGTCCGCTCCCACAGGTTGGCCCCTTCAAGGGCCCCCGAGGCACGGTCAAACTGGATTGGCGCCTGCGCCATCACCGATCGACCTCTCCGAACACGATGTCGAGCGAGCCGAGGATGGCCGAGACGTCGGCGAGCAGATGGCCGCGGCAGATGTGGTCCATGGCCTGGAGATGCGCAAAGCCCGGCGCGCGGATCTTGCACTTGTAAGGCTTGTTGGAGCCATCGGAGACGAGATAGACGCCGAACTCGCCCTTGGGCGCCTCGACCGCGGCATAGATCTCACCGGCCGGCACGTGGACGCCTTCGGTGTAGAGCTTGAAGTGATGGATCAGCGCTTCCATCGAGCGCTTCATCTCGCCACGGCGCGGCGGAGCAACCTTGTTGTCTTCGACGACGACCGGGCCTTTTCCTTCGGCTGCGTTCAGCTTCTGGATGCACTGCTTCATGATGCGCACGGACTGGCGCATCTCTTCCATGCGGATCAGATAGCGGTCGTAGCAGTCGCCGTTCTTGCCGATCGGAATGTCGAAATCCATCTCGGCGTAGCACTCATAGGGCTGCGACTTGCGCAGATCCCAGGCGGCGCCCGAGCCGCGCACCATCACGCCCGAGAAGCCCCACTCCCAGGCTTCCTTCAGCGACACCACGCCGATGTCGACGTTGCGCTGCTTGAAGATGCGATTGGCGGTGAGCAGCCGATCGAGATCTTCGACCACCTTCAGGAACGGATCGCACCAGGTGTCGATGTCGTCGACCAGCTTCTGCGGCAGGTCCTGATGCACGCCGCCGACGCGGAAGTAGGCTGCGTGCATGCGGCTGCCGGAGGCGCGCTCGTAGAACACCATCAGCTTCTCGCGCTCTTCAAAACCCCATAGCGGCGGGGTCAGCGCCCCGACGTCCATCGCCTGCGTGGTGACGTTGAGCAAATGCGACAGAATGCGGCCGATCTCGCAATAGAGCACGCGGATCAACTGAGCGCGGCGCGGCACCTCGATGCCGAGCAGCTTTTCAGCCGCCATGCAGAAGGCGTGCTCCTGGTTCATCGGCGCGACGTAGTCGAGGCGGTCGAAATAGGGGATCGCCTGGAGATAGGTCTTCTGCTCGATCAGTTTTTCGGTGCCGCGGTGAAGCAGGCCGATATGCGGGTCGACGCGGGCGACGACTTCGCCGTCAAGCTCCAGCACCAGACGCAGCACGCCATGCGCCGCCGGATGCTGCGGACCGAAGTTGATCGTAAAGTTGCGAAGGTTTTCGGGTTGCTCGTTCATGTTCAGACCTTCGGCCCTGCTTTTTCATCGCCCGGAAGGACCGGATAGTCGGCGCCCTCCCACGGAGACAAAAAGTCGAACTTGCGGAATTCCTGGTTGAGCCTGACCGGCTCGTACACCACCCGCTTCTCCTGGTCGTCGTAGCGGACCTCGACGAAACCGGTGGTCGGGAAGTCCTTGCGCAGCGGATGGCCCTCGAAGCCATAGTCGGTCAGGAGGCGGCGCATGTCGGGGTGGCCGACGAAGAACACGCCATAGAGGTCGTAGGCTTCGCGCTCGAACCAGTCGGCGCCCGGGAACACCTCGATCAGCGACGGCACCTGCGTGGTCTCGTCGGCCTGGGCCTTGAGCCGAATCCGCGCGTTCAGGGCCGGTGACAGGAAGTGATAGATCACGTCGAAGCGTTTTTCGCGCGAAGGATAGTCCACCGCCGTGATGTCGGTGAAGTTGATGAACCGGCAGTTGGGATCGTCGCGGAGGTACTTGACCACCTCGACGATCTTGCTGGCTTCGACATCGACCGTGAGCTGGTTGAAGGCCACCGAATGACCGATGGCAGCGCCCGGAAGCGCGCTAACGATCGTCTGCCCCAGGGCGTCGAGCTTGGCGTCGTCCATGACGTAAAACCTTAGCGTTCGATGGTACCGGTGCGGCGGATCTTCTTCTGCAGCAGCAGCACCCCGTAAAGCAGCGCTTCCGCCGTCGGTGGGCAGCCCGGCACGTAGATGTCGATCGGTACGATACGGTCGCAACCGCGCACGACCGAGTAGGAATAGTGATAATAGCCGCCACCGTTGGCGCAGGAGCCCATCGAGATGACGTAGCGCGGCTCGGGCATCTGGTCGTAGACCTTGCGCAGCGCAGGCGCCATCTTGTTGGTCAGGGTGCCCGCGACGATCATCACGTCGGACTGGCGCGGCGAGGCACGCGGGGCGAAGCCGAAGCGCTCGATGTCGTAGCGCGGCATCGAAACCTGCATCATCTCGACCGCGCAGCAGGCGAGACCGAAGGTCATCCACATCAGCGAGCCGGTACGCGCCCAGGTGATGAGGTCGTCGGTCGCGGCCACGAAGAAGCCCTTGTCGGACAGCTCCGAATTGACCTCGAGGAAGAACGGATCACGGGCCCCGATCGGCTTGCCGGTCGACGGATCCAGAATGCCCTTGGGGGCCGGCGCTACGACTGGACCGGAGGACGGTGCAGGGTTCAATCCCATTCGAGTGCCCCTTTCTTCCATTCATAGGCGAACCCGACCGTCAGCACGCCGAGGAACACCACCATGGACCAGAAGCCGGTCGCGCCAAGCTTGCCGAACGCGACCGCCCAGGGAAACAGGAACGCCACCTCGAGGTCGAAGATGATGAAGAGGATGGCGACCAGATAGAAGCGGACGTCGAACTTCATGCGGGCGTCGTCGAAGGCGTTGAAACCGCACTCATACGCCGACAGCTTTTCCGGATCCGGCTGCTGGAACGCGACGATGAAGGGCGCGATCAACAGCACAAGGCCAATAAGGGCCGCTACCCCTATGAATACCACGAGTGGAAGATAGTTCTGAAGAATGCCGCTCATTGACGAGCCCTTTTTCCCGCAGCCTCGGGACAGCCACGGATTCGTCCAGTTTGGAATTATTCTGAGCCTTAGCGCAGTGCACCAATGGGCGCAAGACACGCTCTTTTTAGGCCCTTTCCCGCTCCCGGAACGATGAAATTCCGGAATCACCCCGCGCTGGTATGGAGCAGATCAGAAAACCCGGCAAGGGTTGGGCAATGGCGCCCACGGTTTTGCAGGGCAGCGGTTCTGAGATTGCGGCGCACGGGCCGAGGCAGCTACTTGCCGCGCAACATCCGGTCAAAATGCCGGGGTTTTTGGCTGCCGCGGCGCACCCAAACCCAGGCGATGACCAGCACAGGCGCTCCCACGGTCACCCAGGCGACGTATTGGCCGACGGTCCCCCAGAGCAGCGCAGCGAGCAGACCGGTGATGGTCGCAGCCGCAAGCAGTACAGGTGCGGCAAAGACACGTATCCACCGGCGCGTACGGTCAGGGGAGCCATGCATCACGACGGGACCGGGGCTCGTCTGGCGAATGCGTTGGATTTGGCAGGCGCGCGCTTGCGCCGCCGCGTCAGCCAGAGATAGAGGCCGCTGCCGATCATAACGATCGTGAGCAGGTCGAGCGCGGCCCAGATCACCTTGAGCGGCATCCCGCCATAGTCTCCGAAATGCAGCGGCTGCGAGATCAGGAGCGCCTGGAGATAGACCGGCAACGCGCGGCTGTCGGCGACCTGCCCCGTCTCTCCGTCGAGCAGCACCGGCTTGAGCAGCCGCGCCGTCAACGCCGTGTCGCCGCGCATGAAGGCGGCGAAGTGATGCGACGAGGTGAAGGGCGTCCCTGGAAAGGCGATGAAGGCGACCTCCATGCCGGGCGCGGTCTGTCTGGCGCGTGCGACGACGTCGTCGAGCGAGGCCAGATGCGACGGTGGCGGCTTGCCGGCATATGGCGCGACCATGCTGGCGAGTTCGGTCGCCTTCCACTGGTTGAGCATCAGCTCGGCCCAGGTGTTGACGACGCCGGTCAGGCCCACCACCAGCGCCCAGGCCACCGTCACCACGCCGATCAAATTGTGCCAGTCGAGCCAGCGCACGCGGGTTGAGGCGCGGTCGCGAATAGTGGCAAAGCGCAGACGGCGAGTGAACGGCCAGTACAGCACCACGCCGGAGATGATGGCGATTGCGAACAGCAGACCCATCCCGCCCAGAAACAGCTTTCCGGGCTGGCCCGCGAACATGTCGGTGTGCAGCTTCAGAACGATCAGCATCGGCCCGACGCCGACCGGGCCGAGCAGCTTGGTCGAGACCGCATCGAAGGCGCGCACGGTGGTATTATCGGGCAGCCCGTCGACGGCACTGTTGGTGAAAGCCGTGACGATCCCGGGCTCGTCCTTGTCCCAGGAGATATATTGCAGCACGCGGCCGGGATCGGCGGCGAGCGCGGCGTCGGCGACCGCCTGGGTCGTCGCACGCGCCGCGCTCGCATGAGCTTCGGGCTGGGGGGCATAGCCCAGGAGCTCATCGATCTCGTGATGGAAGATCAGCGGCAGGCCGGTCAGGCAGAGCAGCAGCAGAAAGATAGTCGAGATCAGGCTGGTCCAGGTGTGGACCACGGACCAGAGCCTGACCGTGCGCGCCTTCACGAAGCCCTCCCCTCGTCTGCGCCTACCATTTGTAGGAAACGCTGGCGGTGACGCGCCGGCGGTCGCCGTAGAAGCACGACGTCGCCGAGGCACAGCTCGCGACATAGATCTTGTCGGTCAGATTGATCACGTTGATAGCCGTGCGCCAGTTCTGCCATTCGTAATGGACTGCGAGATCGCCGAGCACAACTGCGGGAACCTCGAGGGTGTTGGCGGCGTCGGCCCAGGAAGACCCGACATAGCGCGCACCGCCACCGAAGCCGAAGCCCTCAAGCGGGCCGTCCTTGAAGGTGTAGTCCGCCCAGCCCGATACCAGCAACTCAGGCGTGTTGGTCGGCGTCTTGCCGACCAGCGACGGGTCGAGATCCCGGCTGTTGAACAGGTGATAGGCCGTGAACGCGCCGATCAGCTTCAGCTCCTTCGTGGCATTGGCCACGGCTTCGAGCTCGATGCCGCGCGAGGTCACCTCTCCGGTCTGGTTTTGCAGCAGCACATTCAACGGATCGGTGGTAGCCACGTTCTGGCGCTTCAGGTCGAATACCGAGGCGGTGAAGTAGCCGTCGAATCCCTTCGGCGCGACCTTGACGCCGATCTCGGCCTGCTTGGCGGTCTCCGGCAGGAACAGCTGGTTCTGTGCGTTGAGGCCGATGATCGGATTGTAGCTCGTCGAATAGGAGACATAGGGCGCGATGCCGTTGTCGAAATTGTAGATCAGGCCGGCGCGCCCGCTGAATCTGCTGTCGTCGCGTTGGGCGATGTTTGCGCCCGTGTCGCGGGCGGCCTGCGTCGTCTCGACCCAGTCATTGCGACCGCTCAGCACCAGCGTGAAGTTGCCGAGCTTCATCTGGTCCTGAACGTAGGTGCCGGCCTGCTTCTGCGTGAGCAGGAAGTTGCGGAACGGCGCGCCCGCGAGCGGGATGTCGATACCATAGGCTGGATTGAAGACGTTAATCGGAGGAACCGTGCCGAAGTTGAAGGCCTGATAGTCATCGATCTGATAGCCCTTCAGATCGACACCGAACAGCATCGTGTGCCCGACCGGGCCGCTGTTGAAGCGATACTCGAGCTGGTTGTCGAGATTGGCCTGATTGGCGGTGTTCTTTGCATACCAATTGTAGCGGCCCATCGTAGCCGTATTGATATTGTCCCAGCCATTACCGATGTAGCCGCGATAGGTCAGGTCGATATGTGCAAATCGCGCGTTCTGCCGGAACGTCAAATCGTCGGTGAGATTGCGCTCGAAATGGTAGCCGAGCATCTCCTGCTCGCGCGTGAACTTGTCGACGCTGGGATCGCCCACGAAGAAGCTGGTCGGAATCTTGCCGAACGGCGCGTTGGTCACCGTGCCCTGGTAGGGCAGGAAGTTGATGCCGCGGGTGTCCTGCTTCGAGGCCGAGGCCAGCACCGTGAAGGTGGTGTCGGCATCCGGCTTCCAGGTGAACGACGGCGCGATGAAGTAGTTGTTGTCGGGCGTGAAATTGACCTGCGTATTCCCGTTCTGGACCTGGCCGACGACGCGGTAGAACAGCTTGCCATCCTGGGACTGCGTCGCGACAGGACCGCCGACATCGAAGCCGACATAGGCATTGCCGAAATTGTTGACGCCGGTCTCGATGTAACGGACCGGCTCGGTCGGCGGCATCTTGCTGATGACGTTGACGATGCCGCTCGGGCTCGATCCGCCATAGAGCACGGCCGACGGACCACGCAGCACCTCGACGCGCTCCATGTTCGACGGCTGCAGCTTCCAGCTCGCATAGGACGTGTAGAACAGCTGCATGCCGTCGAGGAACAGGCCGACGTCATCGGATTTGAAGCCGCGGATCAGCCACCAATCGTTGCGGGTGTCGGCACCGAAGGTTCCGGCGCGCACGCCGGCGGTGTAGCGCAGCACTTCGTCGAGCTTGTTCGGCTTCTGGTCGCGGATCTGCTCGGCGCCGATTACCGACACCGACTGCGGCGACTCCATGATCGGCGTGTTGGTCTTGGTGCCCGACGAACTGCGACCGGCGACGTAGCCGTGCACCGGGCCGAGCGGGGTCTCGACGAAACCGACATTGCGCTGCGGCTGCGGCTTGCTTCGGTTAGCAGTCTGCTCGGATGATCGCGGCGCGCGACGCTGGGCGGCGGCAGCACGGCGGCGCCCTTCCGGCGCGGCGACGGTCACCGACGGAATATTCTGCGCGCCGCTCTGCACAGAAGATTGTGCAAGCGATGCCTGCGGCACCAAAACCCAAGCGGATGCGGTCGCCAATACGGCCGACCGCAGCATTCCAAGACTGTTCACGCGCCACCCCAAACGTATCTGCATGCGACATGCCGTCAGTTCCGTGACGGCACTGCCGTGACGCTTAAGTGAGCGCGCGCGAAATCCCTAATTGAAAAGTTCTTAGAAGGATTCCAAGAAAATTTCTTAGAAGCGATCCAATATTTCCGGAGATTGCCGCGCAATCAGCGCGGAACTTTCTCGGCTTCGAGCAGCTTTTCTGCCGTCGCCGTGAGACGGTCGATCTGCGCCAACAGCGTCTCGAACTCGTCCCTGCTCAACTGTTCCAGCAATTTTCGATTACGGTCCTGCGCGCCTTCGACGATCGCATCATGCGCGGCGAGCCCTGCCGGTGTGAGCGAGACCAGCACCTCGCGGCTGTCCTTCGGGTTCGCCGATTTCGCAATCAGCTTGCGCGAGACGAGTTCCGCAAGCGCACGGCTGATCTGTCCCTTGTCCTGGCCGACGGCTTCGGCGAGCCGCGCCACGCTCATCGGCGGGCGGCGGCCGAGCGAGGCGACGAGGCCGAACTCGACGGAGGACAATCCGGCTAGGCGCTTGTAGCGCAGCATCGCACCGCGCTTGAGCAGATTGGCCAGCACCATCAGCCGTGACGACAGCATCGCGGTGATCGGCGCCGGCGAGTGACTTTCGTCCGCATCGGACGATGTGCGCCCGTCCCTGCTTGATGTCTGGCTCATGATCCACCTCTGCCAAGAAAGCCGCGGCCTGCCAAGGGTTGGTAGCGCAAGCTCCCCAGCCTGATCCGAAAGCGACTAAAGAGGCATTTGGAAATTCGTTGACATTGTCATCGATCAGCCCTTCACTGGTGTTCAAGGCGTCACAAGCCGGGTCAGCACGGCCGACAGCGGGAGGATCATCATGACCATCACCCAGCGGGATCGCGATCTCGGCACCGCCTATGCGATGAAGCCGGCGCTCACACGCACCGAGCTCACCTCGGTCGTGCGCGGCACGCCGATGGGCGAACTGCTCCGCCGCTACTGGCATCCGGTCGGACTTGTCAGTGATGCCACCGACACGCCGAAGAAAGTGCGCGCACTCGGGGAGGATCTGGTGCTGTTCCGCGACAAGCACGGCCGCGTCGGCCTGCTGCACGCCCGCTGCTGCCACCGCGGCACCACGCTCTATTACGGCAAGGTCGAGGAGGACGGCATCCGCTGCTGCTATCACGGCTGGAAGTTCGACACCGAAGGTCACTGCCTGGAGCAGCCCTGCGAGTCCGACGGCGGCCAGTACAAGGACAAGGTGCGCCAGCCCTGGTATCCGATCGAGGAGCGCTACGGGCTGATCTTCGCCTATATGGGCCCGGCCGAGAAACGCCCGGTGCTGCCGGCTTACGAATGCCTGGAGACCATGGATGACGGCGAGTTCGTCGAAGCCGACGATTCCTCGATCGGCGGCGGTGGTCCGGCGATCATCCCCTGCAACTGGCTCCAGCATTTTGAGAACGTGGTCGATCCCTACCATGTGCCCGTGCTGCACGGCTCGTTCTCGGGTCCGCAATTCACCAACATGATGGCGTCGATGCCGGAGGTGAAATTCGACAAGACGCCGCGCGGGATCGCCGTGCGCTCGATCCGCAAGCAGGATGACGGCAAGGTTTTTTACCGCGTTACCGAGGCCGCGCTGCCTACCTTGCGCGTCGTGCCGAACCCGCGCGTCGCGCAATTCGCCCGCGTCGAGTCGATCGGCTGGACGCTGCCGATCGACGACACCTCGTTCCGAATCTACGTCGCCGGCCGCGTCAAGAACACCGGCGACATCGGCCGCATGCGTTCGAAATTCAACGGAAAATTCTGGTGGGACATGACCGAGACCGAGCACCAGCAATTCCCCGGCGATTACGAGGCCCAGGTCGGTCAGGGCCCGCAGACCGTCCATTCCGAGGAACATTTCGGCCAGAGCGACCGCGGCATCCTCATGATCCGGCGCATGCTGAGCGACCAGCTCGAAGCGATGGAAGCAGGCCGCGATCCGATCGGAACGTCTTTCGACGCAAGCGCGCATCCCGTCGAATTCGAAGCGGGGAATTACATCCGCGAAGGCTGACTATCCGGCTCCAAATAAGAGCTGGACCGACAACGATAACAAAGACTAATTGGGGGAAGCGATGGTCGATGTGACCTCACAAATGTCGGTGCAAACGGCCGCCGCGGCAAAGCCTTCGGCGCGGCGCTATTACGTGCTGGGCCTGCTCACCATCATCTATGCGCTGAACTTCCTCGACCGCACGATCTTCAACGTCCTGATCGAGCCGATCAAGAAGGAGTTTCAGCTCAGCGACACCATGATGGGCCTGCTCGCGGGCTTCGGCTTCGCGCTGTTCTACTCCCTGCTCGGCATTCCCATCGCGCGCGTCGCCGACCGGCTCAACCGGCGCAACATCGTCGCCGCCGCCTTCGCGTTCTGGAGCGCGATGACGGCACTGTGCGGCGCGGCTTCGAGCGTCACCTCGCTGGCGCTGGCGAGGATCGGCGTCGGCATCGGCGAATCCGCGGGCTCGCCCGCCTCGCAATCCATCGTCGCTGATCTCTTCGCCAAGAACGAGCGTCCGCGCGCGCTCGGCATCTACGCCGTCGGCACCTATCTCGGCGTCTTCCTCGGCTATTTCGTCGGCGGCTACGTCAACCAGCACTATGGCTGGCGGACGGCGTTCTACGTCGCGGGCGTGCCCGGCATTCTGCTCGCATTGATCCTGTGGCTGACGATCTCCGAGCCGAAGCGCGGCGCCATGCAGGAGAGCTTCGTGCCCGAGCCGCTCGGCCCGACGCTACGCTTCCTCGCATCCCAGCGAAGCTTCATCATCGTGCTGATCGGTTTCTGTCTCACCACTTACACGAACTACGCGACCGCGGCGTGGATCCCGCCGTTCCTGGCCCGCGTGCACCATCTGTCGAGCGCCGAGATCGGCACCTACGCCGGCACCTTCAAGGGGCTCGCCGGCATGGCCGGCACCCTGCTCGGCGGCTTCGTGGTGGCCAACATCAGCCGCCGCGACGATCGCTGGAAGCTGTGGGCGCCCGCGATCACCTCTGGCCTCGCCGGCCCCGTGTTCGCGGTATGCATGCTGACGCAGGACTTTGCGATGATGGTGGCCATGCTGGCGCTGACCTCGTTCCTGGTCGGCTTCCATCTCGGGCCGATCTTCGCGATCGCACAGACGGTGGCCAAGCCGAGCATGCGGGCACTCGCCTCCGCCCTGATCGCGCTCACCGCCACCTGCTTCGGCCAGGGCGTCGGCCCGCTCGCTGTGGGCATGGTCAACGACGCCCTCAAAGGCAGCTATGGCGCGGACGCCGTGCGCTATTCCCTGCTTTCGGCTGCGGTCACGACCACGCTGGGGGCGATCCTGTTCGTCTGGGCGGCCCACACCATCCGGGACGATATCGGCCGGGCCGCAGCCTGAGGCAGGCCCTGGAACACCTTCGCCCGGTGAAACCCGCCGGGCGACCAGATGAAACCATTTTGCGGAACCCGCGAAACCATCCAGAAACAGACGGTCCTTACAAGTGGAGCCATAGACGGCGGCAAAGCCCGTCGGGAGGCTCAGATGAACCACTCCATTCACTCTGCTGATCGTGCGACCCACCTGAAGATCGTGGTTGTGGCGCTGGTGGCCGGCATCACTGTGGCCGGCTTCGGGATCGCAGCCCGCACCAATGCCGATCACAGCCAGACCGCCCAGTCCACCCACGTGATCAAAGCCGGCAAACCGGTCGTGGTGACGAGCGCCGGGACGTCAGATATCCGCTGACGCGAGGCTTACGGACAGACCAGTGGCCGCCTCCGGGCGGCCTTTTTGATTCAGGCGACGGGTGAGGACGCCGACATGGATCGGGTCAATAGCTGCCGCATCTGTGCTTGAATTTCTCGCCTGAACCGCAACAGGGCGCCGCGCGAGCGCGGGAGTTTTACGCCGGTCGAAGGCCAAAAAGCACGCAGGAGTCGTGCCGCGAGCGACCGGGGATCGAAGCAAGAAGAGGATTCGGAGGTAAGGGTATGAAAGGATTGCCAAAAAATGGCGCGAGAGACGGGGCTCGAACCCGCGACCTCCGGCGTGACAGGCCGGCGCTCTAACCAACTGAGCTACTCCCGCGTGACACGCAAATGTCTGCGGAACGAGGGGGGACTTAAAGGCCGGACCTGTTGAAGTCAAGGACGTTGCATCCGCAGCCTGAACGAGCGGATTTCCGTCGAGGGTGCGCACGAACGTGACCCTCGGCCGCGAGGGCTGACGTAGTCAGTCCGGTCCCGAATCGTCTACGCCTCCGGGAACTTGCGGGTTCAGGGGCCGTCTTCCCGACCACCGGCAGGAATCGAGGAGGCCAGACATCGAGGAGGCCAGACATGGCTAAGAAGGACTCGGCGAAGAAGGCTGCCGCTCCCGCCACCATCACGCTCAAGCGCCTCGCCGCCGACATCGCGGAGAGCCAGGACCTGTCGAAAAAGCACGCCGAGGCGGTCCTGACCGACATGGTCGACCTGATCACCAAGCACCTCAAGAAGGGCGACCGCGTCCGCATCGTCGGGCTCGGCATCCTCCAGGTCCGCAAGCGCGCCGCCCGCACCGGCCGCAATCCCGCGACTGGCGAGCCGATCCATATCAAGGCCAGCAAGAAGGTCGCCTTCCGCCCGGTCAAGGAACTGAAAGAGGCGATCTAACCACTCACATTTCGTTAAGCCTGAGCAGCGTCGTCCCGCCGCAACGCGGCCCACTTTTCTGGTATACCGCCTCTCTCCCCTGACCCGGCGGTTTGACCAGAAATGTCCTCCCTCACCTTTTCGCATACCGTGACCGAGCGCTTCCTGCGCTACGTCCTCATCGACACCCAATCCGATCCGGAATCCCCGGCCTCCCCGTCGACCGAGAAGCAGAAAGACCTCGGCCGTGTGCTCGCCGCCGAGCTTAGAGACATGGGCGTTGCCGATGCCCATCTCGACGATTACGGCTACGTCTACGGAACGATCCCGGCGAACACCGACAAGAAGGTGCCCGTGATCTGCTTCTGCTCGCACATGGACACCTCGCCCGACGTTACCGGCAAGGACGTCAAGCCGCAGGTGGTCAACAACTATCGCGGCGGCGATATCACTCTATCCGGCGACACCAGCCAGGTGATCCGCTTCGCCGAGCATCCAGCGCTGAAGAACCAGATCGGCAACGACATCATCACCACCGACGGCACCACGCTGCTCGGGGCCGACAACAAGGCCGGCGTCGCCGAGATCATGGATGCCGCGCATTTCTTCATCAACAATCCGCAAGTGAAGCACGGCACCATCAAGATCCTGTTCACGCCCGACGAGGAGATCGGCCGCGGCGTCGACAATGTCGACCTGACGAAGCTCGGCGCCGAGTTCGGCTACACCATGGACGGCGAGAGCGCGGGCTGCGTCGAGGACGAGACCTTTTCCGCCGACGGCGCCGTCATCACCATTAACGGCGTCAGCGCCCATCCCGGCTATGCCAAGGGCAAGATGGAGCACGCGATCAAGATCGCGGCGGCCATCGTCGAGCGGCTCCCGAAGGAAGGCTGCTCGCCCGAGACGACCTCAGGCAAGCAGGGCTTTCTGCATCCGATCGGCATCGAGGGCGCACTGGAGCAGGCAACGCTCTCCTTCATCGTGCGCGACTTCACCGAGGAAGGGCTCAAGGAGAAGGAAGTCCTGCTCGAGAACATCGTCAAGGACGTGATGAAGGACTATCCGCGCTCGACCTACAGGTTCGAGGTGCGAGAGCAGTACCGCAACATGAAGCAGGTGATCGATCGTCATCCCCACATCCTCGAATACGCCATCGAAGCGATCCGCCGCGCCGGCCTGCGCCCGATGCGCACCGCGATCCGCGGCGGTACCGACGGCTCCCGGCTCTCCTTCATGGGCCTTCCCTGCCCCAACATCTTTGCCGGCGAGCACGCGTTTCACTCGCGCCTCGAATGGGTCAGCCGGCAGGACATGGAGAAAGCCGTGCAGACCATCGTGCATCTCGCGATGATCTGGGAGGAGAAAGCGTAGATACGCGCAGACGCCGTGGCCGGGCTTGCTCCCGGCCACAAGCGCAGGCCGCAGCCTTTACGGCACCGGCTTCGCGCGAGAAGTGCGATGGAAGCGGTTGGAACTTACGATCCAGTTCGGCAGCGGCTCTCCATCGCGATGCCGTCCGCCGGCAACAGCAGCAGCCCAGGCTACCACGGCCCCGATCAGAGTTGCGGCTGCAACCGAGAATGCGAGGATGATCGAGCTGTGTCGCGTACGGTTGATCGCCGTCCGGGAGTCCGCAATCGCGGCGTCGACCCGACGCTCGGAGTCCGGCCCGGTCAGTCCCGTCAACGCTGTAACCTGCTGCACAAGATAGGTTCGATCGTCGCCGCTGACGCCGCTGTGGCTCGACGACGTCATCAGGATACGTCCGGCTTCAGCGCGCGTTTCCCCGAGATCGGTCGGAGGTCGACGCGCACGGAATAGCTTGTCCAGTTCATAACCTAAAAGCGGCTCGGCTGCGGTCGCGTTGCCTGACGACGAACGTGCCGGAGAGCGGTCAATTGTGCCCGCACCGAGAAAGGCGAGGAAAACGCCGCCGATCAGTACGGCAAGCGCCCATGACATCAGGCCATGGAGCCCGTCCCACCGCTCGCCATCGTCATCGATGGCCGAAACTGCGGCCGCCTGACGCGTGGTGCGGCCCGCGATATAGCCGCCGAAGCCGAAACTGGCGATCGCCTGCAAAATCAAATACAACCCCGAAAGAAGCGCCAGAGCCGCTGATGCGTCGCGCCATGTCGGCGACGTCGAGCTGATGCCGAGCCCGATAGCGACGCCAAAGCTCACCAGGATGAAGGACAACGCGGCGGCGGCGAATGCGCCTGCGACGATAGAACTCCATTGGATGCTCCAGCGGTCTTCGGCGACTCGCGGACGACCTTCGGTGACTTCTTCCTGCACGAGAGCTTCGATGGTCATATCAGCTCTCTCAACGCAGGCCGAATAACGACAAGACAGCCATGATCACCACGATCAAGCCGACGAGATAAATCAGTCCGTTCATGGTGCGTCCTCCTCGATTTTCCCCTGCTCGCTAATGAGGAGGAAGACGGAACGTTCCTAGTTTTTGCAGCCGACAGGAACGAACTCACCGGAGTCGGGTTGGGTGTGAGCCCAAGGATGAAGTTGCGAGCACGAGGCCCAGCCGGTCAACACCGGAGCCGGGGGCCTTTGTTTTGAGCTGGGCTCCCTGTCCTATGTTAGCGACGCCGGCGCTGGGATCATCGAAGATGCGACCGGGGCGGGACTCCGGATCGGGAGAGCCGCGTGGATCGCAGAACCGCGTGCCTTCATCAGGCAGATGCATTCCGGGAAAAGGCGATCGCCGATCCCGAGCACCACGACCAGTGGATCGATGAAGCCATCAAATGGCTGGAACGGGCAATGGAAGCCAGCTGTCGCGCCGTCGTCACGGTCGAAGCCGGCGACACCGGCGACATTCCGGAGCTGGCACGCGGAGCGCCAGCCGATGCTCAACTGAGCCTGATCACCCGTCAATGAGAAGCGCTGGCGTCTCCGCCACTGCTGCGGCAATTGCGCCAGGGACGTAACAATGTTGCGGGTCGACACTATTCCCGCGCCCATGCTAGGCCGGACGCAGACCGCAATCAGAGTGACTTCGTGCTCGCGAACCGCCAGCCCTCAGGATCTTGCCGCCCGCGCAACTGGCGCGGGCTGATGTCTGTGCTGATCGCGGTTGTCTATCTGCTCGCGGGAACGCTGCACGGCCTGCACGACATCGACGTCACCACGCCCGGCGGCGGCTCGGAGATTGCTGCGGTCATTGATGGCTCCTCAGATCACAGCGACCACAAGGCCATCGGCGGGCATCATTGCCATGGCTGCTTCTCGGTGATGGTCGCGCAGCCGGCGCCGCCGGCCGCATCGACCGCGCTCGTGTCTGCATCGCGCCCGCAACGCGTATCCCGGCTCGCCGGCATTGTCCCCGATACCGACTCCCCGCCTCCCAAACATATTGCCTGAACGGATTGGTCGGGCGCCGCGCGCCCATTAGGTTCATCCTTCACAGGTCGATTTCATGTTTTGCAGGGGAATGGCCGCGCGCCTGGCGTGCGCGGCAGCGTGTCTGATTGGCGGATTGGCGCTTGCGCCGTCCCACGCCCAGACACTGACGATGCGAAGCGCGCTCTCGCGCGCGCTGGCCACGAGCCCGCGGCTGACCGCGGCGGAGCGCGACGTCGGAATCGCCACGGGCCAGCGCATCCAGGCAGGTGCGCTTCTCAATCCGGAACTGTCCTACGAACAGGACAATTCGTTCGGGTCCGGCATCTATCGCGGCACGCGATCGGCCGAGACCACGCTGCAGATCAGCCAGGCCTTCGAGCTGTTCGGCAAGCGCGACGCGCGGATCGCCGCGGGCGTCGCCGGCATCGAGGTTGCCGCGATCCAGGGCAAGGCCGTCAGGCTGGAGGTGCTCTCGGAGACGGCGATCGCCTTCCTCAGCGTGCTCGGCGCACAGCGGCGTATCCAGATCCTCGACGAGCAGATCGCCGCCATCGACCGGCTGACGCCGCTTTTGCGCCGCCGCGTCGAGGCCGGCGCCTCCTCGCCGGCCGAGACCGGCCGTGCCGAGGTAGCTTCCGCCCTGGTGAAGGCCGACCGCGAACGCTTCAAGGCGACGCTGGCGAGCGCCCGGCGCGAGCTTGCGGTCTTGATGGGCGACGCGGCAGCGAAATTCGGCGAGGTCTCCGGCCGGCTCGACACCATGGGACGGCCGCCGACCTTCCAGTCGGTCGTCGCCGCCATCGATGCCAATCCGCAGCTGGTGCGCTGGACCGCGATCTATGCCCAGCGCAACGCCGAGCTGTTGTTGGCGCGGCTCAGGCCCTATCCCGACGTGCGGATCGCTGCCGGCTGGCGACATTTCAACGAGACCACTGACGACGCGGCGCGCCTCACCGTCTCGGTGCCGATTCCCGTGTTCGACCAGAACCAGGGCAATATCCTCTCGGCACAGGAAAGCCTTGCCAAGACCAAGGCCGAGCGCGAGGCCAACCGCAACACGCTGATCGTGGTCGCCGGCCGCGCCTACGACTCGCTTCAGGGCTCGCTGCGCGAGCTTTCGGTGCTGCGCGAGAGCGCCATTCCCAAGGCCACCGAAGCCTCGGACGCAATCGCGCAAGGCTACGGCCAGGGCCGCTTCACCCTGCTCGAAGTGCTCGACGCCCAGGCGAGCGTCACCCAGGCGCGGCTGCGCGAGCAGGAGGCGCTCCAGAACTTCCATGCGGGGGTGGCGACCATCGAAGGCCTCGTCGGCAATCCCTTCACGCTGGCGCGGGAGAGCGCACGATGAAGACGTCCTCCATCGTCCTTGTCGCCGTCGTTGCCGCCGCACTCGGCGCTTACGGCTATTCCCTGCTCGCCCCAACCAGGGTCGAGCATGCCGAACACAGCGCGGACAAAAAGCCGGAGAAGCCGAACGACCATGTCGAGCAGGACGAGCACGGCGCCGACCGGATCCGGATCTCCGACGTCAAGCTTGCCGCCGCCGGCGTGACGCTGGCGGAAGCTGCGAGCGTCACGCTAACCGACACGCTCGCCTTCAACGGCGTCCTGCGCGCCAACCAGGAAGCCGTGGTGCAGGTGACGCCGCGCTTTCCCGGCGTTGCCAAATCGATCCAGAAGCGCATCGGCGACAAGGTCGGCAAGGACGATCTGCTCGCCGCGATCGAGAGCAACCAGAGCCTCACCGTCTACGAGCTCAAGGCGCCGATTGCCGGCACTATCATCGAGCGGCAGATCTCGCTCGGCGAATACGCCTCCGAACAGAAACCGGCCTTCGTCGTCGCCGACCTCTCCAGCATCTGGGTCGATCTGTCGATCTATCGGCAGGACCTGCGGCGCGTTCGCCTCAACGACGAGGTGCTGATCGATCCCGACGACGGCCGCGGCGAGATCAAGGGCACGATCTCCTACATGGCGCCGATCGGCAGCAGCGAGACCCAGACCGCGCTGGCGCGCGTGGTGCTGCCAAATCCGGACGGGCGCTTGCGTCCCGGCCTGTTCGTCACGGCACGGCTGATCCTCGCCGCGCGCAACGTCGCGGTCGCCGTGCGCCGAAGCGCGATCCAGACGCTGGAGAACCGGACCATCGTGTTCGTCCGCGAGGACGGCGACAAGATCGAGGCCCGCCCCGTGGAGCTGGGCGATTCCGATCCCCGCCATGTCGAGATCAAGGCCGGCCTTTCAGCCGGCGAGCATTACGTCGCGGAAAACAGCTTCGTCGTGAAGGCGGAAATGGGCAAGGGCGAGGCCGAGCATGATTGAGCGTCTCATCGCCGTCTCGCTGCAGCAGCGCTGGCTGGTCCTGCTGCTCGCGCTCGGCGCCGTTGCCTTCGGGACCTGGAATTTCCAGCGCCTCCCGATCGACGCCGTACCCGACATCACCAACATCCAGGTCCAGATCAACACCCGCGCGCCCGGCTATTCGCCGCTGGAAACCGAGCAACGCATCACCTTCCCCGTCGAGACCGCGATGGGTGGCCTGCCGAAACTCGACTACACCCGCTCGCTGTCGCGCTACGGCCTGAGCCAGGTGACGGTCGTCTTCAAGGACGGCACCGACATCTATTTCGCCCGCCAGCTTGTCGGCGAACGCATCCAGCAGGTGAAAGACCAGCTTCCGGCCGGCGTCGAGGTCGCGATGGGCCCGGTCTCGACCGGACTCGGCGAAATCTTCATGTACACCGTCGAGGCCAAGGCGGGCGCGAAGACGCAGGGCGGTCACGACTACTCGCTGACCGATTTGCGCACCGTGCAGGACTGGATCATCAAGCCGCAGCTTCGCAATGTACCTGGCGTGATCGAGGTCAATACCATCGGCGGCTTCGAGCGCCAATTCCACGTGCTGCCCGACCCCGGCAAGCTGATGGCCTACCGGCTCGGCTTTCGCGACGTCATGACGGCGCTCGCCGCCAACAATGCCAATGTCGGCGCCGGCTATATCGAGCGCAACGGCGAGCAATATCTGGTTCGCTCGCCGGGCCAGGTCGGCAATGTCAGCGAGATCCGGGACATCGTCATCGGCTCGCGCGGCGGCAATCCCGTCAGGATCAGGGATATCGCCACCGTCACCGAAGGCCGCGATCTGCGCACGGGAGCCGCGACGCGCGATGGCGAGGAAACCGTGCTCGGCACCGCCATGCTGCTGATCGGCGAGAACAGCCGCACGGTGGCGCGCCGTGTCGCGGCCCGGCTCGAAGACATCGCCAAATCGCTGCCCGACGGCGTCGTGACGCGGACCGTCTACGACCGCACCCATCTGGTCGAGGCCACCATCCGCACGGTCGAGAACAACCTGCTGGAGGGCGCGGCCCTGGTTGTGGCCGTGCTGTTCCTGATCCTTGGCAATATCCGCGCCGCGCTGGTGGTGGCCTGCGTCATTCCGCTGTCCATGGCCATGACGATCACCGGCATGGTCGAGACCAAGGTCAGTGCAAATTTGATGAGCCTGGGCGCGATCGATTTCGGCGTCATCGTCGACGGTGCCGTGATCATCGTCGAGAACTGCCTGCGTATGCTGGCCGAGGCCCAGCGCGAGAAAGGCGGCCTGCTCACGATCTCCGAACGGCTGCGCGCGATCCGGCGCGGATCGAGCGAGGTCATCAAGCCGAGCCTGTTCGGAACGCTGATCATCGCGGTGGTCTATCTGCCGGTGCTGACGCTGACGGGCGTTGAAGGCAAGATGTTCACGCCGATGGCGCTGACAGTGCTGATGGCGCTGGGCGCCGCGGTGCTGTTCTCCGTCACCTTCGTGCCGGCGGCGGTTGCCATCTTCGTCACCGGCAAGGTGTCCGAACAGGAAAACCTGTTCATGCGGGTGGCGAAGCGCGCCTACCGGCCCCTGCTCCGGCTTGCGATCGACAATCGCCTCAGCGTCGCAATCATGGCCGCCATCATCGTGGCCGCAAGCGGCATTGCCGCCGCGCGCATGGGCGGCGAGTTCATCCCGAGCCTGGACGAAGGCGACGTCGCGCTGGCCTCGATCCGGATTCCCGGCACCAGCCTGACCCAGTCGCTGGACCTGCAAAAGGCGCTGGAAAAGCGCATCAAGCAGATTCCGGAGGTGAAGGAGTTCTTCACCCGCATCGGCACCGCGGAGATTGCGACTGACCCGATGTCGCCGGCACAGACCGACGGCTACATCATGCTGAAGCCGCGCGTCGAATGGCCTAACCCGGACAAGCCCAAGTCGGACGTGATCGAGGCTATCGACCGTGCCGCCGACGACATCCCCGGCAGCGCCTATGAAATCTCCCAGCCGATCCAGTTCCGTGTCAACGAGCTGATCTCCGGCGTGCGCAGCGACGTCGGCGTCAAGATCTTCGGCGATGACCTCGACATCCTCCAAGGCGCGGCAAAACAGGTGGAGGCCGCGATCCACGGCATCCGCGGCGCCAGCGACGTCAAGATCGAACAGGTCTCGGGCCTGCCGATCCTCACCGTCCGCCTCGACCGCCAGGCGCTCGCCCGATACGGGCTCAGCATCAGCGAGGTGCAGGGCATCGTCGAGATCGCGGTGGGCGGCAAGTCGGCCGGCAAGCTGTTCGAGGGCGACCGCCGCTTCGACATCGTCGTGCGCCTGCCGGAGCATCTGCGCGGCAATCTCGAGGCGATCCGGGCAATTCCCATCCCGCTGCCGCCGGGTGAGGAAGCGGCGTCCAGCGCGCCGATCCGGACGGCCTTGCCCGCCTCGCCCCTTGCCCAGATGCGCTATGTGCCGCTGTCGTCGGTCGCTACCGTCGATGCGACGCCCGGCCCCAACCAGATCAGCCGCGAGAACGGCAAGCGGCGCATCGTCGTCACCGCCAATGTCCGCGCGCGCGATCTCGGCTCCTTCGTCACCGAGGCCGAGGCGGCCGTCGCGGAAAAGGTCAAGCTGCCGCCGGGCTACTGGATCGGCTGGGGCGGACAATTCGAGCAGCTTGTCTCCGCCACCAAGCGGTTGACGCTCGTGGTGCCGGTGGCGCTGCTGCTGGTATTCTTGCTGCTGTTTATGGGCATGGGATCGGCGGCGGATGCGGCTCTCGTGTTCTCCGGCGTGCCGCTGGCGCTGACCGGCGGCGTCGTGGCGCTGCTGCTGCGCGGCATCCCCTTATCCATCAGCGCCGGCGTCGGCTTCATCGCGCTGTCGGGAGTGGCCGTGCTCAACGGCCTCGTCATCATCGCCTTCATCGAGCGGCTGCGCAGCGTGGGCCACCCCGTCGCCGACGCGGTGCGCGAGGGCGCGCTGACACGCCTGCGTCCGGTGCTGATGACGGCGCTGGTGGCGTCCCTCGGCTTCGTGCCGATGGCCCTTGCCACTGGGGCCGGGGCCGAGGTGCAGCGGCCGCTCGCGACCGTGGTGATCGGCGGCATCATCTCCTCGACCGTGCTGACGCTGCTGGTGCTGCCGGCGCTCTACGTGCTGTTCCGCCGTGACGCAGGCACCGAAACGCCTACAATAGCGCCTGATTTGGCAGCGTCCGGGGAGCGCTAGAATTGGGCAACCACGACCACCACGGTCATCATCACCATGACCATGCCGGCCACAGCCACGATCATGGTCACGATCACGGTCCTGGCCACGCGCATGTCCATGCGCCCGCCAATTTCGGCAAGGCGTTCGCGATCGGCATTTCGCTCAACACCGCGCTGGTCGTGGCCGAGGCGATCTATGGCTATATCGGCAACTCCACCGCCCTCCTCGCCGATGCCGGCCATAACCTTTCCGACGTGCTCGGCCTGGTCGTGGCCTGGTGCGCGTCGATCGCGGCGAGGCGCGCGCCGAGCGGCCGCTTCACTTATGGACTGCGCGCCTCCACCATCCTGGCGGCACTGGCGAACGCCGTGTTCCTGCTGGTTGCAACCGGTGCGATCGGCTGGGAAGCGTTCCTGCGCCTGCGCGAACCGGAGCCCGTCGCGGGCGTCACCGTGATGGTGGTCGCCGGCATCGGCATCCTCGTCAACGGTTTTACAGCCATGCTGTTCGCGCGCGGCCGCAAGGACGACATCAACATCGAGGGCGCTTATCTGCACATGGCGGCGGACGCCGCGGTCTCGCTCGGCGTCGTCATCTCGGCGGCGCTGATCATCTGGACCGGCTGGCTCTGGCTCGATCCCGTCACTAGCCTCGTCATCTGCGTCACCATCCTCTGGAGCACCACCAGCCTGCTGCGCGGCTCAATCGACATGTCGATGGCGGCAGCCCCCAAAGGCACCGACCTCGCCGCGGTCAGGGCGTCCCTGCTGGCACGTCCCGGCGTGTCCGGGATCCACGATCTCCACGTCTGGCCGATCAGCACAACGGAGACGGCGCTGACCTGCCACCTCGTCATGCCCACCGGCGCCGGCGACGCATTTCTGATGGAGACCGCGCAGATGCTGAAGACCTCCTTCCGCATCGGCCACACCACGCTTCAGATCGAGACGCATCCGAACAATGGCTGCGCGCTGGTTCCGGATGATGTGGTGTGATCGTCATTGCGAGCGCAGCGAAGCAATCCAGCCTGCCTCTGCGGGCACATTTCTGGATTGCTTCGTCGCAAGTGCTCCTCGCAATGACGGCGCGGAGAGAGTTGCGCCTACGCCGCCTTCGCCGTCACGATCCAGATTGCTCCCTGGAGCGCCACGCTCTGCCCCTTCAGGAACGGCGCCAGCATCTCGCGGATCGAGGCTTTTGCGGCAGCATACGTCTCCGGCGGGTGGCCCTGCAGTGCGCGGCTGGCCGGGCCGATCTGGAGCGAGCCCTCGACCGCGGCATCGAGCCCGCCGCCGATTGCGACATCCATCGCGAGATTGTGCGGCTCCATCGCGACATCGACGAAGCCGGCGCCGCCAAGGATGCGTTTCACGCGCTCTTCCGCGGCGAAGGCGAAAGGCCCGGGCTCCTCGGGCCCGACCGGCGGCATCTTGGGGACGTGTTTGTAGACCGCCATCAGCGGCGCCATCATCCAGGGATTTTCCTTCGGCTCGCGCCAGCAGGCAAACGCCAGCCGCCCGGAGGGCTTCAGCGCACGACGAAGGTTGGTGAAAGACACGATCGGATCGGCGAAGAACATCACGCCGAACCGCGAGGCCAGCAGGTCAAAGCTCGCCGACTCGAACGGATGGACCGTCGCATCGGCCAGTGCGAACTCGAGCGGGAGACCTTTCGGTGCCAGCGCGCGCGCCTGCGACAACATGGGATCGGAGACGTCGAGCCCGAGCGCAAATCCGTTCGGCGCGACAGCCTTCGCGAACGCGAACGTCGTTGCGCCGGAGCCGCAGCCGACATCGAGGACGCGCTCACCCGGCTTCGGCCTGGCGCGGTCGATCAGCACGTCGGCAATGGGTCCGAGCAGGCTCTCCTGCGCCCCGTGGCGATCGGCCCAGCGTTGCCCGCTTGGGCCGTTCCAATAGGCGATCTGGTCTGCGTTCTCTTCGTGTCCGCTTGGCTGCTGCATCGGGCCTCCCATATGACGGCTCGCTGGGCTGGCCCGCAATGCTGGCGCTCGCTTCGCGAGCGATGGCTGGTGGGCAGTGACGGGCTCGAACCGCCGACATCCTGCGTGTAAAGCAGGCGCTCTACCAACTGAGCTAACCGCCCCTCGCCGCTTCTTTATCCCCACCGGCCCCGAACGGGCAAGCGCGGAACTCCACTTCCTGGGCCTCAATCGCCCGGCCGCCCCGGCAGCAGTGGTACCGCGTCGATCCACACTGCCGCCGACTGGCACCAGATCTGCCTGACGGGCCGCAATTTGCCGCGCTGACGGATGCTGCCCCAGCGGATGCCCCAATCGTCGGCCTGGTCACTCTCGCCGCTGGTGAACAGCGGGGAACCGCAATCGGCGCAGAAATGCTGAAAGCGCATCCGGCCATTATCGCCGCGCTTGCCGTAGATTTTTGGCGAACCGCCGGTCAGGCGGACATCGAGGCCGGAACATACGGCCGTCACCCGGAACGGCGAGCCCGTCAGCGTCTGGCAATCGGTGCAGTGGCAGATCGACACCATCTCGGGGTCGATCTCGGCTTCAAAGGTGATCTGCCCGCAATGGCATTGCCCGTCGATGTGCATTGGCTTCATCCGCTGCCCCAAAACAAAAACGGCGCCCGAAGGCGCCGTTTTATCATCTTTTTCGAGCTGCGATCTCAGTGAGCGGTCAGGCCGCCGGCGGCTTCGTCGCCGTCCGGCTTCACCGTCACCTTGGTGTCTTCTTCCCAGACGATCGGCACCGGTTTCTTCACCAGCGCCTTGGCGACGACGTCGTCGAGGCGCGAGACCGGGATGATCTCCATGCCGCCCTTGATCGCATCGGAAATCTCCGTGAGATCCTTGGCGTTGTCCTCGGGGATCAGCACCGTCTTGATGCCGCCGCGCGCAGCGGCCAGCAGCTTCTCCTTGAGGCCGCCGATCGGCAGCACGCGGCCGCGCAGCGTGATCTCGCCGGTCATCGCGACATCATGGCGGACCGGAATGCCGGTCATGACCGAGATGATCGCGGTGGCCATCGCCACGCCAGCCGACGGACCGTCCTTCGGCGTCGCGCCTTCCGGCACGTGCACGTGGATGTCGCGCCGGTCGAACAGCGGCGGCTCGATGCCGTAGACGATCGCGCGCGAGCGGACGTAGGAGGCCGCCGCCGAGATCGATTCCTTCATGACGTCGCGCAGATTGCCGGTGACCGTCATCTTGCCCTTGCCGGGCATCATGACGCCTTCGATGGTCAGAAGCTCGCCGCCGACATCGGTCCAGGCAAGGCCGGTGACGATACCGACCTGCGGCTCGCTCTCGATCTCGCCGTAGCGGTACTTCGGCACGCCCAGAAGCTCTTCGAGAGTCTTCTCGGTGACCTTGACCGACTTCTTCTTCGAGATCATCAGCTCCTTCACCGCCTTGCGGGCGAGTGTGGAGAGCTCGCGCTCCAGATTACGTACGCCCGCTTCGCGGGTGTAGCGGCGGATCAGCAGCAGCAGCGCGTCGTCGTCGATCGAGAACTCCTTGGAGTCCAGGCCGTGCTTGGACACCGCTGTCGGGATCAGATGCTTGCGCGCGATCTCGACCTTCTCGTTCTCGGTGTAGCCCGCGATCCGGATGATCTCCATGCGGTCCATCAGCGGTCCCGGAATATTGAGCGTATTCGCGGTCGTGATGAACATCACGTTGGACAGATCGTAGTCGACCTCGAGGTAGTGGTCGTTGAAGGTTGCGTTCTGCTCGGGGTCGAGTACCTCGAGCAGAGCCGAGGACGGATCGCCGCGGAAATCGGCGCCCATCTTGTCGATCTCGTCCAGCAGGAACAGCGGATTGGACGACTTCGCCTTGCGCATGGACTGGATGATCTTGCCGGGCATCGAGCCTATGTAGGTCCGGCGGTGACCACGGATCTCGGCCTCGTCGCGCACGCCGCCGAGCGAGACGCGCACGAACTCGCGTCCCGTCGCCTTCGCGATCGACTTGCCGAGCGAAGTCTTGCCGACGCCGGGAGGTCCGACGAGGCACAGGATCGGTCCGGTCAGCTTGTTGGCGCGCGTCTGCACCGCGAGATACTCGACGATGCGATCCTTGACCTTCTCGAGCCCGTAGTGGTCGGCATCCAGAACCGCCTGCGCGGCTTCCAGATCCTTCTTCACCTTGGACTTCTTGTTCCACGGGATCGACAGCAGCCAATCCAGATAGTTGCGCACGACGGTCGCTTCCGCGGACATCGGCGACATCTGGCGCAGCTTCTTCAGCTCATGCTGTGCCTTCTCGCGCGCTTCCTTGGAGAGCTTGGTCTTGGAGATCTTCTCTTCGAGATCGGCGAGCTCGTCGCGACCTTCGTCGTCGCCGAGTTCCTTCTGGATCGCCTTCATCTGCTCGTTGAGATAATACTCGCGCTGGGTCTTCTCCATCTGGCGCTTGACGCGCGAGCGGATGCGCTTCTCGACCTGCAGCACCGAGATCTCGCTCTCCATCAGGCCCAGCACCTTCTCCAGGCGCTGCGTGACCGAAAGCGTCTCCAGGATGCCCTGGCGATCCGCGATCTTGACCGCGAGATGCGAGGCGACGGTATCGGCGAGCTTGGCGAAATCGGTGATCGCCTGCACGACGCCGACGACCTCGGCCGAGATCTTCTTGTTGAGCTTCACGTAGCTCTCGAAGTCGGACACGACCGAGCGCGCCATGGCCTCCGCCTCGACCGACTTCGCATCGGTGTCGGCGAGCGCAATCGCGGTCGCTTCGTAATAGTCGGCGCGATCGGTGTATTTCTGCACGCGCGCACGCTCGAGCCCTTCGACCAGCACCTTCACGGTGCCGTCGGGAAGCTTCAAGAGCTGGAGCACGCTGGCAAGCGTCCCGGTCTCGTAAATGGAATCGGGGGCCGGATCATCGTCGGACGCGTTCTTCTGGGTCGCGAGCATGATCAGCGCATCGTTCTTCATCACCTCTTCGAGCGCGCGGATCGACTTCTCGCGGCCGACGAAGAGCGGAACGATCATGTGCGGGAAGACGACGATGTCGCGCAGGGGCAGCACGGGATAGGCGTGCGTTTCGCCATGAACGATGGTTGGCCTGGGTTTTGGATTAGTCATGGCCTTTTCCTTTTGCTTTGCCCCCTTGCACGCAGCCCGCCATGCTCATGCGCAACCGCCACAAGGTGCCGAGGTGATCCGCAAAACCGGTCGGTCCTTTTCTCAAGTTGGACCGGCCTGCCGGATCGGAACTGAGGCGAATCTTGAAGAGAATTCTCGCTCGCCGCCGACATTAGGTGGCTATCGACCCGGGGGGTGTCAAGTCATTGAAAGACGCGCGCCATCAGGCGCTTACGCACGCAAATAAGCGACACAACACCGGCTGCGGAGGTACTTTCCGCAGCCCTCAATTGATGAGACGATTGGAGCGTTCCAGCGCCGCAAATCAGGCGCTGGCGTTCTCGACGGCGCGATCGGACCGATCGGCGTAGATGTAGAGCGGACGCGCCGTTCCTTCCACGACTTCGCGCGAAATCACGACTTCTTCCACACCTTCGAGGCCCGGCAGGTCGAACATGGTCTCGAGCAGGATCGCCTCGAGGATCGAACGCAGTCCGCGCGCACCGGTCTTGCGCTCGATCGCCCTGCGGGCAACCGCGCCAAGCGCCTCGTCGGCGAAGGTCAGCTCGATGTTCTCCATCTCGAACAGCCGCTGGTACTGTTTCACCAGCGCGTTCTTCGGCTCGACCAGAATCTTCTTGAGCGAAGCCTCGTCCAGATCCTCCAGCGTCGCCACGACAGGCAGACGGCCGACGAATTCCGGGATCAAGCCGTACTTCAGGAGATCCTCCGGCTCCACGTGACGGAAGATTTCGCCGGTGCGGCGGTCTTCCGGCGCCAGCACCTGAGCGGCGAAGCCGATCGAGGTCGAACGTCCACGGGCCGAGATGATCTTTTCAAGGCCGGAGAACGCACCACCGCAGATGAACAGGATGTTGGTGGTGTCCACCTGCAGGAATTCCTGCTGCGGATGCTTGCGGCCGCCCTGCGGCGGGACCGAAGCCACCGTGCCTTCCATGATCTTGAGCAGCGCCTGCTGCACGCCCTCACCTGACACGTCGCGCGTGATCGAGGGATTGTCGGACTTGCGGCTGATCTTGTCGATTTCGTCAATGTAGACGATGCCGCGCTGGGCGCGCTCGACATTGTAATCGGCGGACTGGAGCAGCTTCAGGATGATGTTCTCGACGTCCTCGCCGACATAGCCGGCTTCGGTCAGCGTCGTCGCGTCCGCCATCGTAAACGGCACGTCCAGGATTCGGGCGAGCGTCTGCGCGAGCAGCGTCTTGCCCGAGCCGGTCGGACCGATCAGCAGGATGTTCGACTTCGCAAGCTCGACGTCGTTGTGCTTGGTCTGGTGGTTGAGGCGCTTGTAGTGATTGTGCACCGCGACCGACAGGACCTTCTTCGCATGGCTCTGGCCGATCACGTAATCGTCCAGGACCTTGCAGATTTCCTTCGGCGTCGGAATGCCGTCGCGCGACTTCACGAGCGAGGATTTGTTCTCCTCGCGGATGATGTCCATGCAGAGCTCAACGCACTCGTCGCAAATGAAGACCGTGGGACCCGCGATCAGTTTACGGACTTCGTGCTGGCTCTTGCCGCAGAACGAGCAATACAGCGTATTCTTGGAGTCGCTCGTGCCGACCTTACTCATTCATGTCTCCGTCCGCGGTTCGATCCCGTTCCGCTCGATCGCTCCATTCCGACACGATGATCGGCATGAAGCTTAAATAGAGCAAATTCCGTACCAAAAAAGACCCTACGCGTTACATCCCGTGCGAATCACGGTCTCAATTCTCCCGCGATCATAGCCGATCGTTCGTAGCCAACCATGCTGTCACCCGACTATCAAGAATTCGCTAATCGGGGGTCGCCGGCTACCCGTGACAATACCGTGATTTCCGGTCTTGGCACGGGCGAAGTGATCGAAATCACCCCGGCGTTGCTGGATTGCCACGAAAAACAAGCACGAAAGCGGAACTTTCTGCCTGTCGCAGGGCGCAAAACTGCGTTTTTGCGACGCGCACACGTGTCTTTAACGTGAACGCACCCTGATGGATGCACGGCATTCCCCGGAGGGATCGCCGTGACCGTAGTGCTACGGAGTCTTCGCCGACGCCTCTTCGGCGCGTTTGTCGATGACCCTGTCGACCAGACCGAACTCCTTGGCATCGCTCGCGGTCAGGAACTTGTCGCGTTCCAACGCGTCCTCGATCGCCTTGTAGGTCTGGCCGGTGTGCTTCACGTAGATCTCGTTGAGCCGCTTCTTCAGGTTCAGGATTTCCTGGGCGTGCAGCATGATGTCGGTAGCCTGGCCCTGGAAGCCGCCGGAGGGCTGATGCACCATGATGCGCGCGTTCGGCAGCGAGAAGCGCATGTCCTTTTCGCCGGCAGCAAGCAACAGCGAGCCCATCGAGGCGGCCTGGCCCGTGCACAGCGTCGAGACCGGCGGGCGGATGAACTGCATGGTGTCGTAGATCGCGAGACCCGACGTCACCACGCCGCCCGGCGAGTTGATGTACATCGAGATTTCCTTCTTCGGATTTTCCGCCTCAAGGAACAGCAGCTGCGCGACGATCAGCGTCGACATGCCGTCCTCGACCGGTCCGGTCAGGAAGATGATGCGCTCTTTCAGAAGGCGCGAGAAAATGTCGTAGGCGCGCTCGCCACGGTTGGTCTGCTCGACCACCATCGGCACGAGGTTCATGTAGGTTTCAACCGGATCGCGCATGAGTCACCTAGGGTTTTGAAGAGGCGGACATCGCCAGTCTTGGCTGCCAGTTTCGCTGGATGTGCCGGAAGGCAGATGGACGTCCCGTGATGCAGGAACTTGGTAGAAGAACTTGGTAGAAGCAGAAGGCGTACCGACAGATATAGCCCAATTCGCGCCTGACAAGTGCGGAGCGAATTAAGGCTTGATCCGTGAGGCACTTGAAGCTGATTCGTACAAAGAGGCCCAGCCGGCCACCTAGCTAGCTCGACCTCTTCGCTGATCATCCTTAATGGAAGACTCTATGGAGGGCCCTCCTGGAGCCTTCAGGCGGCGGTCTTTTCCGCCTCGTCGTCCTTGTAGAGGTCGTCGCGCGAGACCTTCTTCTCGGTCACCTTGGCGAGCTCGAGGATGAAGTCGACGACCTTGTCCTCATAGATCGGTGCACGAAGCTGGGCCAACGCTTGGGCGTTGCTGCGGTAATAGTCCCAGACTTCCTTCTCGCGGCCGGGCATCGAGCGCGCCCGCTCGATCACGGCGCGGCCGACCTCGTCGTCGGTCACGCTGATCTTGTTCTTCTCGCCGATCTCGGAGAGCACGAGGCCGAGCCGCACGCGGCGATCGGCGATCTTGCGGTACTCTTCCTTGGCGGCGTCTTCAGTGGTGTCCTCGTCGGCAAAGGTCTTGCCGGCGGAGTCCATCTCGGCTTTCACCGAGTTCCACATCAGATTGAACTCCTCGTCGACCAGCGAGGGCGGCGCCTCGAATCGATGCGCCTCGTCGAGGCGGTCGAGCAGCGCGCGCTTGACGCGCTGGCGCGTCGCGGTAGCGAACTCGGCGACCAGCCGCTCGCGCGCCGCTTCCTTCAGCTTGTCCAGCGATTCGAGGCCGAGCGTCTTGGCGAACTCGTCGTCGATCGCGAGATCCTGCGGCGCCTCGATCAGCGTCGCGGTGGTCTCGAACTCGGCCGGCTGACCGGCGAGCTTGTCGTTCATGTAGTTCTTGGGGAACGCCAGCTTCAGCGTGCGGGTCTCGTTGGCGGCGATGCCGGTGAGCTGCTCCTCGAAGCCGGGAATGAAGGTATTGGAGCCGATCACGACCTGGATGCCCTCGCCGGCGCCGCCCTCGAAGGCTTCGCCGTTGATGGTGCCCTTGAAAGCGATGGTGACGCGATCACCCGATTCGGCCTTGGCGCCCTCGGCCTTCGCGGCATAGCCGCGATTCGAATCGGCGATGCGCTTGATCGCCTCGTCGACGTCGGCGTCGGTGACTTCGGCGACGGGCTTCTCGACCTCGAAGGCCTTGAAGTCGGCGAGCGCAATCGACGGCACCACCTCGATCGCAACCGTGTAGGTCAGATCGGTCTTGCCGTTGAGCAGCTCCTCGACCTCGGCCTGCTCGGTCGGCATGGTGATCTTCGGCTCGGTCGCAAGGCGGAAGCCGCGCTCGGAGAACAGCTGCGTGTTGGTGTCGCGGATGGTCTGGTCGATGGTCTCGGCCATCACCGAGCGGCCATAGACCTTCTTGAGGTGCGTGACCGGCACCTTGCCGGGACGGAAGCCATTGATTTTGACCTTGTCCTTGAGGTCGACGAGCTTGGCACCAGCCTTGGCGTCGAGATCAGACGCGGGAACGCTGATCTTGAACTCGTGCTTCAAACCTTCCGAGAGGGTTTCTGTGACCTGCATGGCGTCCAATCTTCTTCTCGTTCGGTCTCGGCGCGCATGCGTCGGGACGCTGTCATTAATCGATCCAGCGCGAGGCAAACGCCTCAACGCCGGTGGTTCATCGGACCGGCTTCAGGCGGACAAACATCCGCGCGGGAGCAGGTCGCGTAATCCGTGCAAACGCTGAAAGCGCTTGGTGCGGGCGGAGGGACTCGAACCCCCACAACTTTCGTCACTGGAACCTAAATCCAGCGCGTCTACCAGTTCCGCCACGCCCGCGTAAATTTGCATCAAGACCGGCCGCGATGCCGCGGGCGGCGGGCTTATAACATGGGCCCGCCTGTTCGCAGCAAAAAAATGGCCGCTTGGCGGCACGCTTCAAGTAGGCACGGCGGCTGGACTTATCCACCGCGGCGTGGTCCGGATCGGCCCATGAAAACGCGGATCTTTGCCCTGACGAGGCGCGAGGTTTTGGCCAGCTTTGGAGCCTCGGCGGCCGGGCTGATGGTGGGCGGCGCAGGCCCGCTCGTGACCACCCAGCTCGCCCTTCAGGCAAGGCCGACAACCCTGGCTCTGAGGCCGGGTCAGCCGCCTACACCGATCTGGGAGCTGGCCGCCGTAAGCCACCTTGGAGACGTCCGTCTCAAGCGCGGCGACCGCTGCGAGGTGGTCTTCCGCAACCAGCTGCCTGTGCCGCTTGCACCAGTCTGGTACGGCCTCAATGGCCCCGCGGCAGCCGACCCGCTCCGGGGCCGCGCGCCGACGGCGCCGGACGCGACTGAAACATCAATTATTTCAATACCAAGCGCCGGAACCCTGCTGGCCGACTTCCGCCTATTCGAGGAAGGTCTGCAGCAGCCTGCGCGCCCGCTTCCGATCATCGCCGCCGAGACCAACCCGGTCGCCATCGATCGTGACGTGGTCCTCTTGATCGAGGAATGGCGGCTGCTGCCGGATGGCACCGCGCTTCCCCCGGGCCGGGACCCCAAGGACACGACCCCGCTCTATACAATCAACGGGCGGACTTCATTCGAACTCTCAGCCGCGGCCAATGAACGGCTGCGGCTGCGCTTTATCAATGGCTCGCAACGTTCTGTTCTGGCGATCAAATTGGAAAGCCACGAGGTCCACGTGATGGCCCTGGACGGACAGCCGGCCGAGCCGTTTTCGGCACGCAGCGGCGCTCTCGTGCTGGCCCCCGGCGCCCGTGCCGATGCCATTGTCGATGCGGCCGCCTCGGCCCCATTCCTGCTGCATGACGGCAAGGAGGCGCGCCAGGTTGGCAGCCTCGTGATCTCGGGCAAACAGGAGCGGCGCGTGCCGCTAGCGCCGCCACAGCCGCTCCCGTCAAATGACCTGCCTGACCGGCTCGATCTGAAAGGTGCCCTGCGGTTCGATGTCGCGCTCGGCGCACCCGACGCCGGGTGGATACGGCCTGCTAATTTCTCGACGTCCTCTGCTCCCGCCATCCGCGCCAAGGCCGGCCGCACCATCGTGCTGGCGCTGAAGAATCCCGGGCCGGTCGCATCCATGTTCCACCTGCACGGCCACCATTTCCGCCTGCTCGACAAGCTCGACGACGGCTGGAAGCCCTATTGGCTCGACACGCTCGCGATCGAACCCGGCCAGACCCAGCGCATCGCATTCGCTGCGGCCTCCCCCGGGCGATGGCTGATCGAATCCGTCGCAACCGACTGGGCCGCGCCGCGGCTGGTGCGCTGGTACGCGGTGGAGTGAGAGCTCAGTATTCTATGCCGAGCGCATTATAGATCCGCCGGTGCACGGCCGGCAGCGTTTCGGTCAGGTCCTCCGCAATCAGCCCCGGCCCCGCCTCACTCCCGGCCTCGCCATGCATCCACACCGCGATGCTGGCGGCTTCGAATGCCGGCACGCCTTGCGCAAGGAGACCGGCGACGATGCCGGCGAGCACGTCGCCGGCGCCGGCGGTGGCGAGCGAGGGCGGCGCGTTGGCGGCGATAGTGGCGCGGCCGTCGGGCGCGGCGATCGTGGTGTCCGGGCCCTTCAGCAGTACGACCGCGCCGGAGCGCTCGGCGGCGGCGCGCACACGCTCGATCTTCGAGCGGCCCGGATATTTGTTGCTGAGGTCGGAGAACAGGCGTGGAAACTCGCCCTCGTGCGGCGTCAGCACCACCGCCTTGTCCTGCGAGGACTTGATCGATTCAAACAGCCGCTCGGGATTCGCGGCAAAGCTGGTCAGCGCATCCGCGTCGAGCACGAGATGCCGCTGTGCGTTAAGCGCCGTGTGGACGAAATCGCAGGTGCGATCGCCGATGCCCGCGCCGGGGCCGATCATGCAGGTGTTGTAACGCTTGTCGCCGAGGAGCTCGCCGAACTCGATCGCGGTGTCGACGGGGCGAACCATCACCGCGGTGAGCGCAGCCGCATTGATCGCGAGCGCATCACGCGGCGTGGCCAAGGTCACCAGGCCCGCGCCGGCGCGCAGCGCCCCGCGCGCGGCGAGCCGCGCCGCGCCGGTCGCAGCCATATCGCCGGAGACCGCGAGCACGTGACCACGCGCGTATTTGTGGCCGTCGATGCGCGGCACCGGAAAGGCCGCGCCCCAGAAATCCGGATCGTTCTCGAAGATCTGCGGCGCGATCTCGTCCAGCACCTGCGCGTCGATGCCGATGTCGGCGACGCGCACCTGGCCGCAATGCATCCGCCCCGGCAGCAGCAGATGCGCCGGCTTCTTGCGAAAGAAGGTAACGGTCTCGGTGGCATTCACCGCCACACCCAGCACCGCGGCGCTGGTGCCGTTGATGCCGCTCGGCAAATCGACCGCGAGCACCGGCGCGCCATTGGCGTTGATCGCCTCGATCATCGCGCGTGCCTCGCCGTCGACCGGGCGGCTGAGGCCTGCGCCGAACAGCGCATCGATGATCAACGCGGGCCTGCCGATCGCCTGCGGATTGAACGGGAGCACCGGGTGCTTCCAGCCGCGCGCGGCGGAGGCCGCATCGCCCTGAAGCTGGTCGCGCTCGCACATCAGGATCACCGAGACCTCGCGGCCCTGGGCGGCGAGTTCGGCAGCTGCGACAAAACCGTCGCCGCCATTGTTGCCCGGGCCGGCGACGATCAGGATCGGCCCCTCCTCCACCAGCGCATTGGCGGCCTCCGTCACCGCCTGGCCCGCGCTGAGCATCAGCTTGAAACCAGGGGTGCCTGCCGCAATACTGAGCTGGTCGGCGCGCTGCATTTCGGCGTTGGTTAGAACTTCCATGCCACTTCCCCGTCCAAACGCCTTTTCAACAGGCACGGTTCGTGCCGGTTCATCCGACGGAACAACGATCTGCACAGATATTGAACCGTTTGCCTATTTCGTAGTCTTCGGTATTTTGTGCCGGTCGGCGCCACCTATCAGGGCTGCACGTTAAAAGGCTGATAACGCTCCAATAATCAGGGCATTTGCAACTTGGCATAGACCCTGCTTTCGCGGAAGCCGCTTCGGTTCGTCGTGCTCACTGGCATTTATCATGGTGCGGCCGGCCGTTGTTGCCGGACTGGTCAGGTTATTCCGGCATAGCGAAGACAAGATCGTGCGTTAAGAAAAGCGCATCCTGACGAAGACGTTGCTATTTGATCGACAGGCCGGGAGGCGCGCAGTGAAGAAAATCGAAGCCATCATCAAGCCATTCAAGCTCGACGAGGTGAAGGAAGCGCTTCAGGAAGTTGGCCTTCAGGGCATCACCGTCACGGAGGCCAAGGGCTTTGGCCGCCAGAAGGGCCACGCCGAGCTTTACCGCGGCGCAGAATATATCGTCGACTTCCTGCCCAAGGTGAAAATCGAGATCGTCATCGGCGACGATCTGGTTGAACGCGCCATCGACGCGATCCGCCGCGCCGCGCAAACCGGGCGCATCGGCGACGGCAAGATCTTCGTCTCCAACATCGAAGAGGCGATCCGCATCCGAACCGGCGAATCCGGGCTGGACGCTATCTGAGCCGGGTGCTATCCCGCATTTTGGCGACACTCTGACAAGAAATAGGCTGCTTCGGCGGCCTCATTTTGTTTGTGCCTCGCGCGCCTCAAGAAGCGTGAACACGGTCGCTTGAAGTTTGGAAACCGACCCGCAGAGCCAAAAGGGGTATGCATGAAGACCGCCAAAGACGTCCTGAAATCGATCAAGGACAACGACGTCAAATACGTCGACCTGCGCTTCACCGATCCGCGCGGCAAGTGGCAGCACGTCACGTTCGACATCAGCATGATCGATGAAGAAATTTTCGCCGAAGGAACGATGTTCGACGGCTCCTCGATCGCCGGCTGGAAGGCGATCAACGAGTCCGACATGTGCCTGATGCCCGATCCGGTGACCGCGACGATCGATCCGTTCTTCGCCGAGACCACGATGGTCATTACCTGCGACGTGCTCGAGCCGACCACCGGCGAGCCCTACAACCGCGACCCCCGCGGCATCGCCAAGAAGGCGGAAGCCATGGTGAAGTCGATGGGCGTGGGCGACACCGTGTTCGTCGGCCCTGAAGCCGAGTTCTTCGTGTTCGACGACGTGCGCTTCTCCGCCAACCCCTACAACACCGGCTTCCGTCTCGACTCCTCGGAGCTGCCGACCAATTCCGACACTGAATATGAAGGCGGCAATCTCGGCCACCGCGTCCGCACCAAGGGCGGCTACTTTCCGGTGCCGCCGCAGGATTCGGTGCAGGACATGCGCTCGGAGATGCTGGGCGCCATGGCCAAGATGGGCGTGAAGGTCGAAAAGCATCACCACGAGGTCGCTTCCGCCCAGCACGAGCTCGGCATGAAGTTCGACACGCTGACGCTGATGGCCGACCACATGCAGATCTACAAATACTGCATCCACCAGGTCGCGCACATCTACGGCAAGACCGCCACCTTCATGCCGAAGCCGGTCTTCGGCGACAACGGCTCGGGCATGCACGTGCACCAGTCGATCTGGAAGGACGGCAAACCGGTGTTCGCCGGCAACAAATACGCCGACCTGTCGGAGACCTGCCTCCACTACATCGGCGGCATCATCAAGCACGCCAAGGCGATCAACGCCTTCACCAACCCGTCGACCAACTCCTACAAGCGTCTGGTCCCGGGCTATGAGGCCCCCGTGCTGCTCGCCTATTCCGCGCGCAACCGCTCGGCCTCCTGCCGCATCCCCTACACGGCGAACCCGAAGGCCAAGCGCGTCGAGGTGCGTTTCCCCGATCCGCTCGCCAATCCCTATCTCGGCTTCGCCGCGATGCTGATGGCCGGCCTCGACGGCATCAAGAACAAGATCGATCCGGGTCCGGCGATGGACAAGGACCTCTACGATCTGCCGAAGGAAGAGCTCAAGCAGATCCCGACGGTGTGCGGCAGCTTGCGCGAGGCGCTCGAAAACCTCGACAAGGACCGCGCCTTCCTCAAGGCCGGCGGCGTGTTCGACGACGACTTCATCGACGCCTATATCGAGCTGAAGATGACCGAGGTCGTCCGCTTCGAAATGACCCCGCATCCGGTCGAGTTCGAGATGTACTATTCGGGCTAACGGGCTCGAACCTTATGCGGCAAGCAAAAGGCGCCCCGCGAGGGCGCCTTTTCGTTTGAGAGCGTAGGACCTTCCAGCTACGGGTTCTCGCGCCGCGGCATCAAATGATCGAGCAGGCCGATTGGCAGTGGAAACACGACGGTCGACGACCGCTCGCCCGCGATGTCGTGCAGAGCCGCGAAGTAACGCAGCTGCATCGCCTGCGGCTCCTGCGCGAGAATCCGGCCGGCCTCGACCAGCTTTTCGGCGGCCTGCTGTTCGCCCATCGCGTTGATCACCTTGGCGCGCCGCAATCGTTCCGCCTCCGCCTGTTTGGCAATCGCACGCACCATGGTTTCGTTGAGATCGACGTCCTTGATCTCGATTCCGGTGACCTTGATGCCCCAGACGTCGGTCTGCTTGTCCAGTATCTCCTGGATGTCGGCGTTCAACCTGTCGCGTTCGGCCAGCATCTCGTCGAGCTCGTGCTTGCCGAGCACCGATCGCAACGTGGTCTGGGCGAGCTGACTGGTCGCGGCCATGTAATCACCGACCTTGATGATGGCGCGCTCGGGGTCGACGATGCGGAAGTAGAGAACGGCATTGACCTTGACCGAGACGTTGTCGCGCGAAATCACATCCTGGGGCGGCACGACCTGCACCATTACCCTGAGGTCGACCTTGACCAGCTGCTGCACGATCGGAATGAGGATGATGAGGCCGGGCCCCTTCACCCCGGTGAAGCGCCCGAGCGTGAAGATAACGCCGCGTTCGTATTCCCTGAGGATGCGAACGGCCTGGGTGAGAAACATGATGACGATCAGCGCAAGCACTGCGTAAATCGAATATTCAAACATCAGAGTTGACCTCCCTCGCTCACAGCGCCCGGACGCCGGACCACCAGCGTCAGGTCGACGATATTGGCGACCTCGACCCTCTCGCCGGGCTTGAAGGTGTCAGTGCCGCGCGCTTGCCAGCGTTCGCCGTGCGTAAAGACGTGCCCCTCTTTCTCGTTCCAATCGAGGACCTCGGCGGCCAGGCCTCGCATCGCTTGCGCACCGACCCGTGGCGGACCGCGGCGAGCGCGCCGGAGCGCGCCGAGCACGACCAGAACGAAACCAGTGAACATCGCCGCGACGACGGCGATGACCGACCACGACAGCCGGTAGCCCGGCGCTTCGACCCTGACCAGCATGATGGCACCCAGCACGAAGGCGACGACGCCTCCAAGGCCGATCACGACGGTCGGATTGAACGCCTCGATGGCAAGGAGCGCGATCCCGACCAGCATCAAGCCGAGGCCGGCATAATTGATCGGCAGCAAATTGAGGGCGTAGAGACCGAGCAGCAGGCAGATCGACCCGACCACTCCCGGAGCGACTGCACCGGGGGACATGAACTCGAAGATCAGGCCGTAGATGCCGACCATCAGGAGAATGAACGAGACGTTGGGATCGGTGATGACCGCCAGGAATCGGGAGATCCACCCGGGATCGACGGCTTCGATGACGGCGTTCTGCGTTGCCAGGCGTTGCGTCTTGCCGCCCGCAACCTCGACGTCGCGACCATCGATTTGCCTGAGCAGGTCGGCCGGATCGCGCGCGACAAGGTCGATGGCGTGCGCCTGCAACGCGCCGTTGGCGGACAGGGTGGCGGCCTCACGGACCGCCTTCTCGGCCCAATCGGCATTGCGGCCGCGCAGTTCGGCGAGGCTGCGGATAAAGGCGACGGCATCGTTCGTCACCTTCGCCGTCATCGCGTCTTTCGGTTCGTCCTTCTTGTCCTTGCCGTCCTTGTCGGGCGTGCCACTCGGCAGGCCTGGAAGCGGTCCGCCAATCTGCACCGGCGTCGCGGCACCGATATTGGTGCCTGGCGCCATCGCTGCGATATGGGTCGCATACAGGATATATGTCCCGGCGCTCGCCGCATGGGCGCCTGCCGGCGCGACGTAGCCGATCACAGGAACGGACGAGGCGAGCACATCCGCGATGATCTCGCGCATGCTGGAGTTGAGACCGCCGGGGGTGTTCATTCGAAGAATCACGATCTCGGCGCGTCGTTCGCCTGCCTTGACCAACGCCTCTTTCAGATAGCTTGCCGATGCCGGGCCAATGGCTCCCCCGATCGTGACAGTGATTGCAAGAGGACGATTCTCCTCCGCTGAGCCGGGAAGGAGATAAAAAAGACAAGCGACGATGCCGATTGTCGCAACGAGGGCCGCCTTCATGGTCTGCACGGCAAGGGCTCCCTTGCCAAAGATATGGTGTTCCTCTCCCAAACCTCAATGTGGTGGCTTGTCGTCCGCGGTTGCGATTGTGCGATGCAATGGACGGGATCGAACTGCGGCAATCCGTGGCAGGCATGTGGAGCTCAGCAACGCGCTTCGACTTGAGATGCAAATTGTCAGGATTTGCGTCGCTGCGCTCGCAACGATGGGGCGGAATGCGCTCGCGTTAGAGCTTCCGACACCGCGTTCAACTACGCCGCCGCGCGCTGGCGTTCGACTATGGCTTCGCCAAACGCCTCGAACAGTTTTCGGTTGATCGGATTGCACTGCGGGTCGTATTCGGCGTGCCATTGCACCCCGAGCGCAAAGGTCGGCGCTTCCGCGATGCGAATGGCCTCGATGGTGCCGTCCTCGGCGATACCCTCGATCAGCACGCGTTTGCCGGGATCGAGGATGCCCTGGCCGTGCAGCGAATTGACCCTGATCTTCTCGCAGCCGAGCAGCGTTGCGAACGCGCCTCCGGGCGTCAGATCGACGTCGTGACGGTCGGCGAACACGACGGTCGGATCGGGATGGATCTCGCCGTTTTCGAGCCTCGGCATGCGGTGGTTCATGCGGCCCGGGATTTCGCGGATCTCGGGGTGCAGCGAGCCGCCGAAGGCGACGTTCATCTCCTGCAGGCCCCGGCAAATGCCGAACAGCGGGATGCCGCGGGACACACAGGCGATGGACAGCGCCAGCGCCACCTCATCACGGTGAATGTCGTAGGGCTCGTGCCGTTCACACGGATCGACATTGAAGCGGGTCGGATGGACGTTAGCCCGGGCGCCGGTGAGCACGATCCCGTCGACCACATCGAGCAGCGCGCCGAGATCGGTGATGTCGGGTGCTCCCGCAAACATCACCGGCAAGCCGCCGGAAACCTCGGCCACCGCACGCAAATTGCGTTCGCCGACCATCTGGACCTGAAATCGATTTTCGACGCGATGGGCGTTCCCGATCACGCCGACGACCGGCTTTCTCATCTCCCGTTCCGACCTCTCCAGTAAGAAGATTCTCCAAACATGCCCTTGGGGTGGAACAAATTCAACAGAAGGCTTCGCGGGACGGCAATGCTATTTTCGCGCAAATGCCTCCCGGGCCTCGATCTCGCCGCCGACGGGCAGGCCGGCGGCCTTCCCTGCGGTGGCCGCCGCCTCGCCCTGTGCAGCCAGCCAGGGCAGTTTTGCCTCGATTCCGCGCGTCACGGGCTCCCCGAGCACGCCCCCGAAATCCATCGGCCAGAATCCGTTGGGCACCACCTCGGCGGTGAGGCCGCGGATCGAGTAGCCGTCGCCCAGCACCGCCTCCGCACGGTCGGCGGCAACAAGGCGCGCGGTATTTGGCTCCATGGGATCGCCAAAGCTCACGAGCACGGGAATGAGGTCGCCCTGCACCGGAACGGTGCCGGTCTGCCGGTTGATATCGCTAAACGAGACGCGGTTGCCGCGCGCGGCGCCATAGGCGCGGAGCGCGACGTAGTTGATGTCATCGAGGTCGAGCTTGCCGCCCTGCTGATGCGCCAGCAATGCCACCAGGTTCTTGCCCCGACCGAGGTCGGCGAAGACCGCCTCCCCGCGCATCGTAGTGTGGCCGCCGCGGTTATAGTTGCGGTCGGGCACGACGGCCAGAATGCCGGATGCGGTCTTGATCCCGTCAGGCGTCATCATCTCGACCGTGAGGCGAAATTTGTGCCCGGGCCGGTTGATCCGGATCTGATCGCCGATCACGAGCACGGCCAAAAGCCCGAGCAGACCGGCCCATTTGCTGATGAAACTCAAGCGTCCTCCACCTGTTCATTCCTCATCGCTCTGCGCCGTTCGCGCGGCAGCGTCAAACCAGCGCGTTGCCCGGTCTTGATCGGAAGCGCGTTTGCCGAAAGAGTGCTCCGCCCGCCGCTCTCGAAAAGGACCCGAAGTGACCATTCCCAGAGATGAACGGCCCCGGACCCGCAACGATCTGGCCTGGTCGATCTCGGTCGGGGGCATCGGCATCGTGCTGTTCGCGGCAATGCTGGTGTTCAGCTGGTATTTTGCCACCACCCTGCTCCTGATCTTCACCGGCATGCTGCTCGGCGTTGGCCTCAACGCGCTGACCAACGCGCTTGGGCGGCGCGTTCACCTGCCCCATGCGGTCCGGCTCGCGATCGTCTGCACCGCGCTGGCCGTAATGCTCGCGGGCGTCGGCTATCTCGGCGGCGCTACCATCGCCGATCAGGCTTCGGTGCTGAGCAAGACCATCAAGTCGCAGATCACGAACGTAAAGTCCTTCCTCGACAACCACGGCATCGACACCAGCGTGTTTGATCTCGGCAATGCCGGACCCGCCGCCCCCACCGACGCCGGCTCGACGCCCGCCCCCAGTTCCGCCCCGCATGGATTGCCGAGCGGTGCCGGCGCGCTCGCCTCGAGCGGCGGGGCGATCGTCAGCCAGACCTTCAAGCTGCTGCTCGGCACGATCAGCGCCGTCGGCAACATCTTCATCGTGCTGTTTCTTGGGCTCGCCTTCGCCGCCCAGCCCAGCGTCTATCACGATGGCTTGTTATTTCTTGCACCGGCGAAGCATCGCACTCGCGTGGCCTTGATCATCGACCGCATCGGCGAGACGCTGGAGCGCTGGCTGATCGCGCAGATCGTCGTGATGCTTGCGGTCGGGGTCGTGACCTGGATCGGGCTTGCCGTCATCGGCATTCCCGGCTCGTTCATCCTGGGAATCCAGGCGGGCCTGCTCGCCTTCATCCCGACCGTCGGCGCCATCATTGCCGGCGTCGTCGTGGTGCTGGCGAGCCTCGCCTCGGGCTGGATCCCGGCGCTGTCGGCCTTCATCCTCTTCCTGGGCGTGCACGCCATGGAGAGCTATTTGCTGACGCCGATCCTTCAGCGCCAGGCACTGGACATCCCGCCGGCCACGCTATTCGCGTTCCAGATCCTGCTCGGCGTCGTGTTCGGAATCTGGGGCCTGGCGCTGGCGTTGCCACTGGTCGCCATCGCCAAGGTCATGATCGACCATTTCAAAGCGTATGAGGCGCCGCCTTTGGCGGAGGCGGCCTGACCGGCATCAGGTTGTGAGCACGGTCGCGGTGTGCTCGACCTCCGGGGGCGACGCAAAATACTGGCCGACGAGGCCGCGCCATTCGGTGAAATTCTCCGAGCCGCGGAAGTCGACGGTGTGGCTTTCCAGCGTCTGCCATTTCACCATCAGCCGGTAACGCTGCGGCTTCTCGATCGACTTGTGCAGCTCGAAACCATGAAAACCCTTGGAGCGGCCGAAAGCGGCCTTGGCCTTGGCGACGGCGGCCTCAAAGTCCTTCTCGCTGCCCGGCTTGACGTCGATTTGCGCGATCTCGGTGATCATCTGTTTCCACCCATTTTTGTTCGATGGGCGTGTCTAGCGCAGACGGCGACAAAGAAAAAGGCGCCGAAACGGCGCCCTGCCCGGTCCAAAAATGCAGATCACTCAGGCAAGCAGCAGAACGGTGCCCGCCACCATGAGCGCACAACCGGCGAACAGCGCGAGCGGCCAGTAGTTGCGGCCTTGCGCATAGCGTCCCTGGGCGCGGCGCTCGCTGATCAGCGCGCGCTCGTATTCATCCGCGGTAGAGAAGAGGCAGGCGAAACCGCCGCGTGCCGAGGCAGCTCGGGCTTCCAGCGACATCAGGGCAGTCTGCGGGTTCTGTCGACGGATCGATTCCATGACCGCAATGTTAGGGATCGAATGGTAAACAGGGGCTTACCGCAAGGCCTCCCTTGCCTAGGCTGTCGCCGGCTGCGCCTTGGATTGGGTCTTGGATTGTGTCTTGGGCACGCCGATCCGCGCGGCGCTCTGGCGGCGCCAGTTTTCCAGCGACAGCGGCAACTCCTCCGCCGCCTCGACGCGGTTACGGCCGCCGCGCTTGGCCTGGTAGAGCGCGGTGTCGGCCGAGGCCAGCAGCACTTCGAGCTCGGTGCCGGCCGGACCGCCGGCGACGCCGATGCTGACTGTGGTGTCGACCGGGCCTTCATCGACCACGACGCCGGAGGTCTCGAACGCCTCGCGCACGCGCTCGGCGACCAGCACGCCCTCCTCCAGCGAACAGGGCAAGAGGGCAGCAAACTCCTCGCCGCCGATCCGGCCCGACATGTCGGTGATGCGCAGATTGCTGACGACGACGGTCGAGAACAGTTTCAGCATCTCGTCGCCGGCGGGATGGCCGAAGCGGTCGTTGATCGACTTGAAATGATCGATATCGAAGATCATCACCGTCACCGGGCGGCCAGCCTTGGCCTCGCGCTCGATCACGCGGCCGCAGGCTTCCGAGAAGCCGCGGCGGTTGAGCATGCCGGTCAGCGGGTCCGTGGAGGCGGCAGTCCGGTGCGCCGTGACCGTGCGCTCGGACACCAGCATGAAGATCACGAACACGGTCCCGACGGCATAAAGCACGAGCTCGACCGCGAACACGGTGACCCAGATGCTGCCGGAGAAGCCGGCATCGTTCGGACGCAGGAAACTTCCGAGCAGGATCGGCAGCATCAAGGCGCAGCCGTGCATCACCGGGACCACGAAGGCCGGCCAGCGCCGTTGCAGGCTCTTGCGCCGCTCGACCCAGAGCTCGCTCGCGGTCAGCGCCGCGTAGACCGAGACGATGCCGGCGCCTACGATCATGCGCAGCATGGACGCCGTGGGATCGAGCAGCGTAGCGGCAGCGGCCCAGGCGAGCGCGCCGACCAGGAGACCCGGCCAGTTCGGCTTGCGGCCATGGAAGACGCGCGCCGCATTCCAGACCATGCCGCAGGCGACGAAGCCGACCGCGTTTAGTGCGAGGTAAAGATGCGGGCCCAGCTTTTCGCCGGCCGCAGTCCACAGCGCGACCGATGCGGCGCCGAGGAGATACGCGGTGCCCCACCATTTCAACGCAGGGCTGTTCTCCTGCCTGCCGAAAAACACCATCATGGCGCCGAGCAGTGCGGCAATCATGGTGGCGACCAAATAGAGCGTGATGCTATCGAGCGACGTCATGTCGGCCCCCTTCTAGACATAGCAGTTACGCGATCGACTCAGCCGATTTGCGCGCCCTTCCAGATGCGACGCTATGTCTCGCGCCTTCCATTCAGGTTTTTATCCAGACCCAACTTTTCAGGAAACACGCCATCAATTTGCATACAAACGAACAGCAAAAAGGGCGCTGAAATCAGCGCCCTTTTGCATCTCATTGAAGCCGCTTTCGCGGCGAATGTGACCGAAGCGATTAACGCTTCGAGAACTGGAAGGACCGGCGGGCCTTGGCCTTGCCGTACTTCTTGCGCTCGACCACGCGGGAGTCGCGGGTGAGGAAGCCGCCCTTCTTGAGCACGGTGCGCAGCTCCGGCTCGAAATAGGTCAGCGCCTTGGAGATACCATGACGCACCGCACCGGCCTGGCCGGACAGACCGCCGCCGGCGACGGTGCAGATCACGTCGTATTGGCCGGAACGCGCGGCCACGGAGAAGGGCTGCTCGATCATCATGCGCAGCACGGGACGGGCGAAATAGACCTCGACCTCGCGCGAGTTGACCGTGACCTTGCCGGCGCCCGGCTTGATCCAGACGCGGGCGACCGCGTCCTTGCGCTTGCCGGTGGCATAGGCGCGGTTGAACTTGTCGACCTTCTTCTCGTGCTTGGGCGCGTCGGGCGAGGCCGCCGTCTTGAGCTGCGAGAGCTGGTCGAGCGACTGGATGGATTCGGCCATGTTATGCGGCCCTCGTGTTCTTGCGGTTCAACTTGGCGATGTCGATCTTCTCGGGCGTCTGCGCCTCGTGCGGATGATCGGCGCCGCCATAGACGCGGAGGTTGCCCATCTGGACGCGACCGAGCGGACCACGGGGGATCATGCGCTCGACGGCCTTCTCGAGCACGCGCTCGGGATGCTTGCCCTCGAGGATCTGGCGCGCAGTGCGCTCCTTGATGTGGCCGACATAGCCGGTGTGCTTGTAGTAGGTCTTCTGCTCGCGCTTGCGACCGGTGAGGACCGCATGCTGCGCGTTGATGATGATGATGTTGTCGCCGCAATCAACGTGCGGGGTGTAGGTCGGGAGGTGCTTGCCGCGCAGGCGCATGGCGACGATGGTGGCGAGACGGCCGACGACCAGACCCTTGGCGTCGATCAGTACCCACTTCTTCGTCACCTCAGCCGGCTTTGCCGAAAAGGTTTTCATGTCAAAGTTTCCGTGAACGGGGAGCATCGGCGCGAACACCGCACCGGACTGAGCGGTTTTCTAGAGAACAGAGGCGCCATGGTCAATGCCCAAAGGCGCAATTTAAATGTTCAATATCAACGGGTTAAAAATATGGTATCGAGATACCCGCGAAAAGCTCAAGCATTTGGAATGGAATAGGTCGAGGTGACATGGGCAATCGGATCGGGCGAAGTGCCGGACAACAGGTTCACCTCGCCGACCGCCAGCCGCTTGCCGAGCTTGAGGAGCCGCGCCTCCGCCAGCACGTCCTGCCCGGGCTGGCCCTTGCGCAGGAAGTTGATGTTGAGATTGGTGGTCACGGCGAGCCCGATCGGCCCGATCGCCGACAGCAGCACCACGTACATCGCGAAATCGGCGAGTGCCATCAGCGTCGGGCCGGACACGGTTCCACCCGGCCGCAGCATCCTTTCGCTGTAGCGCTGACGCAAAAGGCAGGCCTGGCCGTCCGCGCTCTCGATCGTGATGTCGTCGCCGCTGAAGGCCTGAGGAAACTCGTTGCGGAGAAACTGCTCGAGCTCCGCCACGCTCATTTTCGCTAACGCCATGCTACCCCTCACCCTCGCTTCACGTCCCCTGTTACATTAAGTTATCTGCGTCATCCAATCGCAATAATCCAACCGGAAACGCTTCGATGTCCGTCCAGGCCGCCCGCGCCCCCTCCCCGCAACCGCCGATCCTGCTGCGCGAGACCATAGGTCCCATCGCGGTCCTGACCCTCAACCGCCCGGCCGCCCGCAACAGCCTCTCGGAGGCGATGATCGCAAGCCTGCATGCCGAGCTCAATGAGATCCGCGACGACAAGGCTGTCCGCGGCGTCGTGATCGCGGCCAATGGTCCCGCCTTCTCCGCCGGCCACGACATGAAAGAGCTGACCGCGCGCCGCGACGACCCCGATCGCGGCCGTGCCTTCTTCGCCGAGATGATGACCGCCTGTAGCGCGATGATGCAGGCGATCGTACACTTGCCCAAGCCCGTGGTCGCATCCGTCCAGGGCATCGCGACCGCCGCCGGCTGCCAGCTCGTGGCGAGTTGCGATCTCGCGATCGCCTCGGAAGCTGCGAGCTTCGCCACGCCCGGCGTCGACATCGGCCTGTTCTGCTCGACGCCGATGGTGGCGCTGTCGCGCAACGTGCCGCGCAAGCAAGCGATGGAGATGCTGCTGACGGGCGAGCCGATCCCGGCTGCACGCGCCCGCGAGATCGGGCTCGTCAATCGTGTCGTCGCCGTTGGCACCGAGCGCGAGGCCGCGATCGCGCTGGCCGAACAGGTCGCGCTGAAATCCGCCTACACCGTCAAGCTCGGCAAGGAGGCGTTCTACCGCCAGGCCGAGATGAGCCTTGCGGACGCCTATCGCTATGCGGCAGAGGTGATGACCGAGAACATGATGGCGCGCGACGCCGAGGAAGGCATCGGCGCTTTCATCGAGAAGCGCACGCCGACATGGCGGGACGAGTGAAATTCGTCATTGCGAGCAAAGCAAGCAATCCAGGATATCTCCGCGGTGACAGTCTGGATTGCTTCGTCGCTTCGTTCCTCGCAACGACAGCAAGAAGAAGAGCCAATGAACCACGACAGCTATCCCGACAACTACATCCGGGGCATCCTCAACGGCGTGAAGTCGATCGCGATGGTCGGCGCCTCGCCGGTCAACGTGCGACCGAGCTATTTCGCGTTCAAATATCTGGCCCAGCGCGGCTACGACATGATTCCGGTCAATCCCGGCCATGTCGGCAAGGAGCTGCTCGGAAAGCCCTTCGTCGCCTCGCTGTCCGACATCGGGCGTCCCATCGACATGATCGACATTTTCCGCAACTCCAGCCACATCATGCCGGTGGTCGAGGAAGCCCTCACACTCGATCCGCTGCCGACGGTGATCTGGATGCAGCTTGGCGCACGCGACGATGCGGCGGCACTGAAGGCGGAATCCGTCGGTATCAAGGTGGTGATGAACCGCTGCCCCAAGATCGAATATGGCCGTCTGTCCTCGGAGATCTCCTGGATGGGCGTCAATTCGCGCACGCTGAGTTCCAAGCGCCCCCCGGCGCCGACGCAGGGTATGCGCTTATCCCTCAATCGGATGAGTGTCGGCGGCGGCGAGACCGCGGCATCGGATCGCGCCGCCAAAAACAAGACCGAGCAAAGCTGACGCAATTGCGACGGGTTCATTTCGCGAACGCGACAATGCGTAGCACGATCATTCTGATGTGAAGCGCCGCCTTGACGGCAGCCACGGCGCCAATCAGCATGCCGCGCGATTTCAGACCACGAGAACAGGACGCCTCAATGAGCGATCGCCTTCCGGGATTTTCGACCCTCGCCGTGCATGCCGGTGCACAGCCCGATCCCACCACCGGTGCGCGCGCGACTCCGATTTATCAAACCACATCCTTTGTCTTCAACGACGCCGACCACGCCGCCTCGCTGTTCGGCCTGCAGGCGTTCGGCAACATCTATACCCGTATCGGCAATCCCACCAATGCGGTGCTGGAAGAACGCGTCGCGGCGCTCGAAGGCGGCACGGCCGCACTTGCCGTGGCCTCGGGCCATGCCGCGCAGGTCGTGGTGCTGCAGCAATTGCTCCAGCCCGGCGACGAGTTCATCGCTGCGCGAAAGCTCTATGGCGGCTCGATCAACCAGTTCACGCATGCGTTCAAGAGCTTTGGCTGGAACGTGGTGTGGGCCGATCCCGACGACATCGCGAGCTTCGAGCGCGCGGTCACGCCGCGCACGAAAGCGATCTTCATCGAGTCCATCGCCAATCCCGCCGGCAGCATCACCGACATCGAGGCGGTCTCGACGGTGGCGCGCAAGGCGGGCGTACCGCTGATCGTCGACAACACGCTGGCCTCGCCCTATCTGATCCGGCCGATCGATCACGGTGCCGACATCGTCGTGCACTCGCTGACGAAGTTTCTGGGCGGCCACGGCAATTCGATCGGTGGCATCATCGTCGATGCCGGCACCTTCGACTGGTCGACCGGCGGCAAATATCCGATGCTGTCGGAGCCGCGGCCCGAATATCACGGCATCCGGCTCCAAGAGACGTTCGGCAATTTCGCCTTTGCGATCGCCTGCCGCGTGCTCGGCCTGCGCGACCTCGGCCCCGCACTGTCGCCGTTCAATGCCTTCATGATCCTCACCGGCATCGAGACGCTGCCGCTGCGCATGCAGAAGCACTGCGACAATGCGAAGGCGGTCGCCGAATTCCTCGCCGGCCATCCGGCGGTGGCCTCGGTGAACTATGCGGGGCTTGCAAGCGACAAGTACTACCAGCTTGCGCGCAAATACGCGCCGAAGGGCGCCGGCGCCGTGTTCACCTTCGGCCTGAAGGGCGGCTACGACGCAGGCGTCAGCCTGGTGTCGAAGTTGCAGCTGTTCTCGCATCTGGCCAATGTCGGCGACACCCGCTCGCTCGTCATCCATCCGGCCTCGACCACGCACAGCCAGCTCGACGACGCCGCCAAGGTCAAGTCCGGCGCCGGCCCCGACGTGGTGCGGCTCTCGATCGGGATCGAGGACAAGGAAGATCTGATCGCCGATCTGGAACAGGCGCTGGGCGCGTAGCCTTCTCGGTCATTCCGGGGCGTTTGGGTGCGTCCCCGAAGACGGCCTCCGTTAACAGTCATTAACCATATCTGCCGCATACATCGTCACTGGATCGCCCCTTTGATTCGGAGCCGACGATGCTGCGCTGGATGGTGCCTGCCCTTGCGGCGATGCTGACGGTCTCAGCTGCGATTGCCGCCGATTTGCCGGCCACGCCGAAACGGCGGCCCGCCGCTCCGCCGCAGGAGCCGCCGCAGGTCTATGTCGAGACGGATCCGGATGCGCTGATCTCGCCGGCCTATGGCATCGGCAGCTACATCCGCAACCTGCCGGGTACGCCACTGCTGCCGGGCTCCCACACGCTGCCGGGCTATTACGGCCGCCCGTGGGATTACGATTATCAGGGCCCGTATTACGGCGGGAAGCAGGTCGATTATTTCTGGCGCCTGCCCTACTCGTGCGGCATCTACGGCTATTGCTGATCAGCCGGGCTGGTAGTGATCAGCCGGGCTGACTGACAGGAATCGCCCGCGGCTGCGCTTCGGTTGAGCCACGCGTCGCGAGCCGCTCTGTCTGCATCACCGCAAGCGTCAGCACCACGAGGGCAACCGCCTGATGCGCCAGCGCGAGATCAATCGGCACCTGGTTGAGCAGCGTGAGAATGCCGAGCACTGCCTGCAGGCTTACCGCGCCCAACAGCAAAAGCGCGCCGCTTGCCGCAGAACCTGCGCGTGAACGCACCGCATCGAACGCGTGCAACGCCGCCAGCGCGAACAGCGCATAGGCCGTCATGCGGTGCTCGAACTGCACCGTCAGCACATTGTCGAACATGTTGCGCCACCACGGCGTCTCGAACCACAGCCGCTCAGCCGAGGGAATGAACGCGCCGTCGATCTGCGGCCAGGTGTTGTAGGCGCGCCCGGCGCGCAGGCCGGCAACCAGCGCACCGAAATAGATCTGAATAAAGGTCACGACGAGGAGCAAGGCGCTCGTGAAGCGCAGCCGCGATGGTGCTGCGATCTGCGGCCGCTCGGCGAGCCGCCGCACCGTCCAGACGATGCCGGCGAAGATCAGCAGCGCGAGCACCAGATGCGTCGCCAGCCGATATTGCGAAACTTCGACCCGTTCGGACAGTCCCGAGGCCACCATCCACCAGCCAACCGCGCCTTGGAGCCCGCCAAGCCCAAACAGCAGCCACAGCCGCCGCTTCAACTCACCCGACAGGCCGCCGCGCCACAGGAAGAACAGGAACGGCAGCAGATAGGCGACCCCAATGAAGCGGCCGAGCAGCCGGTGGCTCCATTCCCACCAGAAGATCTCCTTGAACTCGGACAGGCTCATGCCCGCGTTGAGCTCGCGATATTGCGGGATCTTCTGGTAGGCCTCGAAGGCCGCCGTCCACTGCCCTTCCGAGAGCGGCGGCACGCTGCCCGTGACCGGCTTCCATTCGACGATCGAGAGGCCGGATTCCGTCAGCCGGGTCGCGCCGCCGACCAGCACCATCAGGGCGATCAGCGCCGCCACGGAGATCAGCCACCAGCGCACGGCGCGATGCGGCTCGGACGGGGCGGAAATCGTCGTCATTCGAGGCAAAAACCAGAGCTTGAACCGGACTGCGTGCCCCTTATAGTCCCCCGCTCCCGCAGCGCAAGTTACGCGAAAGCCGCAATATTCCGTCATGACGATCCGCACCCGCAAGTTCCTCGGCACCATCCTCCTCCTGATGCTCGCCACCGTCTGGGCCCTGCTCGGCATGGCGCTGGCGCAGATGCCATGGATCGCCGAGTCCGGCTGGCGGCAGGCGATCTATTACGTGGTGGTTGGCATGGGCTGGGTGCTGCCGGCGATGCCGATCGTGAGTTGGATGCAGCGGCCCGACCGGGCCAAATCTAGTTCGTAGCGCTGCCAGGTCGTAGCGCCTCTAGTTCGTAGCGGTGCCGGTCGGCTTCACCGGCGCAAAGGCCGTGCCCGACACCAGCACGCGTAGCATGCGCAGCGAGCGCGAGCGCACCCCGCCATCCCAGGAAATGCGCGGCAGCGCGCGCAGATTGGTGCGTCCCTCCGCATCCACGATGCCCGGGATCGTCGACACCGCGCTGGCGAAGCCGGCCTCCTCCGCCATCACGACATGGCTGCGCCGGAACGAGGCGCGATCGCCGAACGGAAAGGCGAGATGCCGGATGTCGCGATGGAAGGCCGCTTCCGCCACCGCCTTGCCCATCGTCATCTCGCGCAGCGCGGCTGCATCCTTCATGTTGGCGAGAACGGGATAGTTCACGGTCGCGCTGCCGATCGTCACCAGCGGATCGGCCGCGAGCTTCGCCAGATCCTCCCAATTCATCGACGCCTCGCGAGAGAGCGCGGCAAGGTCGATCCGGTAGCGCGTGCAGAGATCGGCGATCGCAGCCGACACATCCGCCGGCGGCAGCGAGCGCAGCCAACACTCGACGAACGAAAACAGCGCCTGCTTCTCGGCTTTGCCTGTGACGGTGAAGCGCTGCTCCTTTTCGCCCATCAACAGGCTGACACGGCTCTCGCGCGCGATCACCTGCTCGAGTCCGAGCCACCAGGCTTCTCCGACGCCGTCGGGAAACGCCGTGGGCACATAAATCGTGAAGGGCACGCCGTGGCGCGCCAGCACCGGATAGGCAAAGTCGATCAGATCCTTGCCGGCGCCGTCGAAGGTGAGCGCCACGAAGCGCCGCTTTTCCGGCAGCGTCACCGCGCGCCGGCAGACCTCGTCCATGCCGAGAAAATCATAATTCCACCGCTTCAGCGCGCGAATGGCGCGATCGAAGAAGTGCGGCGTGATCTCGTTCTCGCGCAACGGCTGAAACCCGCCGCGCCGCCGCGGCCGCACATGCGCAAAGCGCAGGATGGCGCCGGCACCACGACTACGCAGCGCAGCCTGGCCGGTGAACCAGGTCAGCTCGAGGCGCAGCCGTTCCAGCCATCTGTCGTCGGATGCCATATCCCACCTTCACGCCCGTCGGCGCCCGTTCCCCCTCCCTATAGTCATTACGCTTTGTTGACATTTCTTTGCAAAGGTCGGCCACAGGCCGAATTACGCACATTTTTGATTTCTCGACAGGTTTCGCGAATGACCATGGCTGCGGCGATGCAAAGCCGGACGGCAGAATCGCCAGCGCGGTCGAAAGCGAGCCGCATCGCGCATGTCGATATCGTCACCGATCTCGGCACGGCCGAGGCGGTCTGGCGCGCCTTCGAGGAGCCCGGTCACCTCTTCACGCCCTATCAGCGATTTGACCTGCTGAGTCCCTGGCAGGGCCTGGTCGGCGAACACGAACGCGCCCGCCCCTTCATCGTCATTGCCCGCGACGCCGAGCATCGGCCGCTCCTGCTGCTGCCGCTCTCGCTGCGCCAAAACCACGGCGTGCGCACGGCCTGCTTCATGGGCGGCAAGCATACCTCCTTCAACATGGGCCTGTGGAACGCCGAGTTCGCAGCGCAGGTCGCCATCGCCGATCTCGACGCGCTGCTTGCGTCCTTGCGCGAGCATGTCGACGTGCTCGCACTGACGCAGCAGCCGCTGCACTGGCACGACCAGCAGAATCCGTTTGTGCTCCTGCCGCGCCAGAGCGCGATCAACGGTTGCCCGCTGCTCACGATGGAGCCGGGCGGTCCGCCGGCGTCGCGGATCAGCAATTCCTTCCGCCGTCGTCTCAAGAGCAAGGAGAAGAAGCTCCAGGCTCTCGCCGGCTATCGCTATCACCTGGCGACCACGGACACGGACGTCACCCGCCTGCTCGACTGGTTCTTCCGCGTCAAGCCGGCGCGGATGGCCGAACAGAAGCTTCCCAACGTCTTCGCCGAGCCCGGCGTCGAGCAATTCGTCCGCAGCGCCTGCCTTGCGCTGCGCGGTGAAGGCCGCGTCATCGACATCCACGCGCTCGAATGCGACGACGAGGTGATCGCGATCTTCGCCGGCGTCGCCGATGGCCAGCGCTACTCGATGATGTTCAACACCTACACGATGTCCGAGCACGCCCGTTACAGCCCCGGGCTGATCCTGATGCGCTACATCATCGACCGCTATGCCGAGCGCGGCTACCGTTCGCTCGACCTTGGCATCGGCTCGGACGAGTACAAGCGGATGTTCTGCAAGGACGACCAGAACATCTTCGACAGTTTTGTTCCGCTGACGTCACGCGGAAAACTCGCGGCGATGGCGATGTCCTCGCTGAGCCACGGCAAGCGGCTGGTGAAACAAAACCAGATGCTGTTCGACCTCGCGCAGCGGCTGCGACGCGCGTTCGGGTAATCTGTCTTTGCCTACGCCGCCACGACGCGCGGCGCATCCACCGGATTCGACGGCTGCACCGGCTTGCTCAGCATCGTGACTTCGCTGAAGCCGACGGCGCTGAGCTGCTCGCACATCAGCGCGCGCGCATCCGGCGCCATCGACGCGTCGGGCACCACGACGGCGCGGGCATTCGCCGTCAGCAGTTCGGCCGGCAGGTCGGAGGCGCTGCCGGCATCGAGCAGCACGTGGTCGTAGGCGCGCAGCAGCGCGTCGACCGCCAGGGTCACCCGCGGCGACTGCAACAGACTGCGATCGAAGCCGGGACGGCCGGGCAAGACCAGATGCAGCCGCGAGAGCTTGTCCCGGGTGATGATTTGCGCGAACGACGCCTCGCCCTGCATCAGCTCGGCAAGGCCGGGTGCGGAGGCGTCGACGGATACGGCGGCCATGGTCGGCGAGGACGCGGCAAGATCGACCACGACAACCCGCGCATCGCGCGCGAGATACCGGGCCAGTGTCAGCGTCGACAGCGTGACGGCTTCGCCGGCTGCGGTGCCGAGCACCGTGACTTTCTTCGCCCCAGCCCCGGCGGCGCGCAGGCTAGCGGCCAGGCGTTCGATCTCCGGGAATTCGCTGACATCGGCATCCGCCGTCATCTCCGGCTGAAGCGGCGCGGGCTCTGCCATGACCGGATCGACGAACGGCTCGATGACCATCGGTTGAACAACTTGTTCCTGGCGAGCCGACGCCCGCGTTTGCGCTGGCGTGAATACAGCGACTGCACGGGGCGCGGTCTGGCGCAACAACTCTCCGGTGACGACGACGCCGGACGAGAGCAACAGTGTCGCGATCGTCGCGATCAGCACGATCGGCAGCTTCTTCGGATAGGCCGGCATGTTCGAGACGATGGCGCGTGAGATGATGCGGCCATCCGTCGGCGCGGTATCGATGGTCTCGCGGGTGTTCGCTTCACGGTACTTCGCGAGATAGGTTTCGAGCAGGTCACGCTGCGCCTTGGCCTCACGCTCGAGGGCGCGGAGCTGCACGTCCTGGCCGTTGGTTGACGTCGCCTGCTTCTTGAGCTGCTCGAGGCTTGCGGACAATTCCTGAACGCGCCCGCTGGCGGCACGCGCATCGTTTTCGAGCGTGCGGGCGAGCTTGGCGGCCTCGTCGCGGATCTGGGTGTCGAGGTCGGCGAGCTGCGCCTTCAATTCCTTGATGCGCGGGTGGTTGCCGAGCAACGTCGACGATTGCTCGGCCAGCTGCGCCCGCAACGCCACGCGCTGCTGGGAGGGCGTGCGCATCGATTCCGAGTTCAGCACTTCCGACGACTCGATCGGTTTGCCGCTCTGGATCATCTCGCGGATCAGGCGCGCCTTGGCCTCGGCATCGGCCTTGAGCGCGCGCGCATTGTTGAGCTGGGTGTTGACCTCGCCCATCTGCTGGTTCGACAGCGTCGTGTTGTTGGTGCCGATGAACAGGCTCGACTTGGAGCGGAAATCCTCGGCCTTCGCTTCGGCCTCGGAGACATTCCGTCGCAGCTCGTCGATCCTGCCGCCATACCACTGGCTCGCGTTCCGGGCCTGGTCCTGGCGCGCATCCTGTTGGAGCACGAGATAGCCGTCGGCGATTGAATTGGCGACGCGCGCGGCGAGATCGGGATCGGCGGACTGGAATTCGATCACGATCACGCGCGACTTGTCGACGGCGTAGGCCTGGAGGCGCTCGTAATAGGCGTCGAGCACGCGCTCTTCCGGCGTCATCGAGAACGGATCGCGGCCGATGCCAACCAGCGCCGCAAGCGACCTCAGCGGCGAAATGCCTTGCAGCACCGGATCGAACTCGGGCCGCTCCGCAAGCTTGTTCTTCTTGATGATCTCGCGCGCGAGGTCGCGCGACAGCACGAGCTGCACCTGGCTGGTGACGGCCTCTGCGTCGAGCGCCTGCCGCTCCTCGGCGCGATCGCTGTTGGGGCGCAGAAACACGTTCTCGCGGCCGTCGATCAGGATGCGGGACTCAGACTTGTAGCGCGGCGTGACGAGATTGACGATCGCGACGGACGCGACGAGCGCCAGCACCGTCGGCACGATGATCCAGCCGCGCTTGCGCGCCAATGCCGCGCCGAGCGCGTGAAGGTCGATGTCGCCGGATTCGACTGGCTGCTGCGTCGGAGCAACGGGCGCAGGCTTTGCTTCGATCCTGGGCGCGAGTTCGGCCCGCTTGGTTTCGGCTTTGGCCTTCGAGACGGCCCGCTCGACCACCGCCCTGTCCTTGCCGCCACGCCAGAACGCTAAACGCATCGAACACTCCCGCAGGCGCAACGCCACGAACTTACCTCAACCGGGACGATTACACTCCATTAAGGTTGCCGCTGGGTTAATCGCGGCATCCGACAGCTCGCGCAGGCGCGCTCGTCACCATTTGTTAACCACGAGGGCTCTTAATCCGTCTCGATTATTTCGTGAGTTTTGTTCGAGCATTCGCCGTCGAGCGCTGGTTTTGATCATGCCCCCCTCTCAAGACCAGCCGCTTCGCATCCTGCACGCCGTGCGCGCTCCAGTCGGCGGCATCTTCCGCCACATCCTCGACGTCGCCAACGGCCAGGTCGACCGCGGCCATCATGTCGGCATCCTCGCCGACAACCTCACCGGCGGCGAGCGCGCCGACAAGGCCCTTGCCGAGCTCGCACCGCGACTGAAGCTCGGCGTGCACCGGATGGCGATCCGCCGCGAACCGTCGCCGGACGATGTCCTGGTCTGGCTTCGCTTGCGGCGCCTGATCGCTACGCTCAAGCCCGACGTCATGCATGGCCACGGCGCCAAGGCCGGTGCTTTCATCCGCATGCGGCGGCGCTCCGACGACACCATCCGCATCTACACCCCGCATGGCGGCTCGCTGCATTATCCCCTCAACACGCTCAAGGGCGAGTTTTACGCGCGGCTCGAGCGCACGCTGATGGGCGCGACCGACCTTTTTCTGTTCGAAAGCGCGTTTGCCCGCGACACCTATCAGCGCATCGTCGGCACGCCGAAGGGCGTGGTGCATTGCGTCTTCAACGGTGTGACGCCGGAAGAATTCGAGCCTGTTATCATCGCCGGCGACGCCACCGACCTCGCTTATGTCGGTGAGTTCAGGCACATCAAGGGCGCCGATCTGCTGGTCGATGCGGTGGCGCGCCTGCACGAGGGCGGCAAGAGGGTCACCCTGACGCTCGGCGGCGATGGCGAGGAGACCGCGGCGTTGAAAGCGCAGGTCGAGAGGCTTGGCCTGACCAGTGCCATCCGCTTCATCGGCCATGTCAAGGCGCGCTACGGCTTTTCCAAGGGGCGGCTGCTGGTCGTTCCCTCGCGTGGCGATTCCATGCCCTATGTCGTGATCGAGGCCGGTGCTGCCGGCATTCCGATGATCGCGTCCAGAATCGGAGGCATCCCCGAGATTTTTGGGGCGGAGAGCCCGGCGCTGTTCGCGCCGAGCGACGCGGAGGCCATGGCGGAGGCGATTGCGGCCGCGCTCGACAATCCGCAAGCGACCGTGCAGCGCGCATCGTCTTTGCGCGAGCGCATCTCCGCGCATTTCTCTCAGCAGGCGATGGTTGATGGCGTGCTCGCGGGATATCGCGACGCATTTACCAAACACTAACCATCCTTAAGGCCCGCTTTAGAGAATCTTCCGATTTGTTCGATACTCGATGTGCCAGGGGATGCTCGCCCGGGGCGCAAGGACGCGTCCCGCGGGTTTTTGGAATGGACGTGGACGCCCGTGGAACCGCTCAACGCACGCTCGATGCTCGATGCCGCGACCAGCGCCGCGGCGAACCCGGCTGACCCGCCCTTTGTGGAGCGCCGCCGCCGACTCTCGCCCGCCGCGCTGGACATCGTCAACCAGAAGGTCGCCCGCGCCTATTCGCCAATCGTAATCACCGGCTTCGTCCGCCTGGCCGATTTCGCGCTGCTGAGCCTCGTCGGCATCGCGCTCTATCTCGGCTATGTCATGCCGCTCGCCGGCTCCTTCAGCTGGGTTTATCCCGCGCAAATCATCGCCGTCGCGATCTCCGCCGTGGTCTGCTTCCAGGCCGCCGACATCTATCAAGTGCAGTTGTTCCGCGGTCAGCTCCGGCAGATGACGCGGATGATCTCCTCCTGGTCGTTCGTCTTCCTGCTGTTCATCGGCATCTCCTTCTTCGCCAAGTTCGGCAGCGAAATATCGCGGCTGTGGCTTGCCGCCTTCTACTTCCTCGGGCTCGCCGCGCTCGTCTGCCAGCGCCTGGTGCTGCGCTCGCTGGTGCGCGCCTGGGCGCGCGAGGGCCGGCTCGACCGCCGCACCATCATTGTCGGCTCCGACCGCAACGGCGAACAATTGGTCGAGGCGCTGAAAGTGCAGGAGGATTCCGACATCCACGTGCTCGGCGTGTTCGACGACCGCAACGACAGCCGCGCGCTCGACACCTGTGCCGGCGCGCGCAAGCTCGGCAAGGTCGACGACATCATCGAGTTCGCCCGCCGCACCCGCGTCGATCTCGTGCTGTTCGCGCTGCCGATCTCCGCCGAAACGCGCATCCTGGAGATGCTGAAGAAGCTCTGGGTGCTGCCGGTGGACATCCGCCTCTCCGCGCACACCAACAAGCTGCGCTTCCGTCCCCGCTCCTACTCCTATATCGGCGAGGTGCCGACACTGGACGTGTTCGAGGCGCCGATCACCGACTGGGACCTGGTGATGAAATGGTTGTTCGACCGCATCGTCGGCAGCCTCGCGCTGCTGGCGGCCCTGCCGGTCATGGGATTGGTGGCGCTGGCGGTGAAGTTCGACAGCCCCGGCCCGGTGCTGTTCCGGCAAAAGCGCTTCGGCTTCAACAACGAGCGCATCGACGTCTACAAGTTCCGCTCGATGTACCATCATCAGGCGGATCCGACGGCCTCGAAGGTCGTGACCAAGAACGATTCGCGCGTCACCCGTGTCGGCCGCTTCATCCGCAAGACCAGCCTCGACGAGCTGCCGCAGCTCTTCAACGTGGTCTTCTCCGGCAATCTATCGTTGGTCGGTCCGCGTCCGCATGCGGTGCAAGGCAAGCTCCAGAGCCGCCTGTTCGACGAAGCCGTCGATGGATATTTCGCCCGCCACCGGGTCAAGCCCGGCATCACCGGCTGGGCTCAGATCAACGGCTGGCGCGGCGAGATCGACAACGAAGAGAAGATCCAGAAGCGCGTCGAGTTCGACCTCTATTACATCGAGAGCTGGTCGGTGCTGTTCGATCTCGTCATTCTGCTGAAGACGCCGATGTCGCTGCTGACTAAGAACGAGAACGCGTATTGAGCTGAGTTTCTCCGTCATGCTCCGCCTTGTCCGCAATTGCGTACTGGGGTGGGGCATCCAGTACGCCGCGGCGCCGCCATAGAGCCTCGCTGTCTCGGAGTACTGGATCGCCCGGTCAAGCCGGACGATGAGAGCGTGTTTTGTGGCGTACCGGTAGCGTGAGCGTGAGCGTGTGATGGCGTATCCGGCGACAGCGGGGGAGATGAATGCAGCGGTTCGCGCGGCGCCCGGCGTGCTGGCCCTTCAGCGTGCGCTGGTGTGGCTGGTCGGCGCCTCCGGCGCGATCGTCTTCATTGAGCCGAGCCCCTACGAGATCGTGACGTTGCTCGCCACCATCACCTTCTTCGCCACCGGTCTGCGCTTGCGGCTCGCGCTGATGCCGCTGGTGCTGATGCTGGTCCTGCTCAATGTCGGCTACACGATCAGCGCGATCCCGTTATTCGAACAGTCCGAGGTGGTGAGCTGGATTGCGACCTCCTGGTACATGGCGGTGACGGTCGTGTTCTTCGCCATGGTCACATCGGAGGACACCACGGCCCGGCTCGACATGCTCCGCCGCGGACTCGTGATCGGCGCGATGGTTGCCTCCCTGTCGGCGGTCGCCGGCTACTTCCACCTGGTCCCCGGCGGAGACGACCTCCTCACACTTTATGGACGCGCCCGCGGCACGTTCAAGGACCCGAACGTGCTCGGCGCCTTCCTGATCCTGCCGGCGCTGTTTTCGCTCCAGAGCGTGGTTTCCGACAAGCTCGGCAAGGCGTTCCGCAACGTCATCGCCTTCGGCATCATGTCGCTGGCGATCCTGCTCGCTTTCTCCCGCGCCGCCTGGGGCGGGCTGGTGCTGACATCCGCCTTCATGCTGGCGCTGATGGTGCTGACCAGCCGCACCAACGCGCAGCGCTCGCGCATCATTGTCATGGCGATCCTGGCCGCGGTCCTGGGCCTGGCGCTGATCGCGGTGTTGATGTCGTTCGATTCCATCGCCGAAATGTTCAAGCAGCGCGCGAGCTTCGACCAGAGCTATGACGAAGGCCGGTTCGGCCGGTTCGGCCGGCACATCCTCGGTGCGGAGATGGCGCTCGACCTGCCGTTCGGCATCGGCCCCCTGCAATTCCACCGCTTCTTCCCCGAGGACACCCACAACTCCTACCTCAACGCCTTCATGTCCGGCGGCTGGCTGTCCGGCATCTGCTATCCCGCGCTGGTCTTCACGACCGTTATCATGGGTATCAGGCACATCTTCGTCCGTGTGCCATGGCAGCGCGCCTATCTCGCCGTCTTCTCCGCCTTCGTCGGCACAGTCGGCGAAAGTTTCGTGATCGACACCGACCACTGGCGGCACTTCTGGATGATGCTGGGCGCGATGTGGGGCATGATCGCGGCCACACAGATCTACAAGACTAGGGCTGGCGACGAAGCTTCCTCAGCTTGAGATCGGGACGCTTCTCCGGCGGCGTGTCTAGCAGGCCCTTCAGCGCCGCGGTCGCCGCGAGCACGCCCTTGTAGCCCTCATTGGCGAAGCGCAGCAGCAAGCGCAATTCCGCGTCGGAATAGCCGCCAAAAACCTTCTCCATCGCCTGCTGCATCGGCACGTAGAACTGGCCGAGCCTTTCTATCGCCTCCGACACGACAGCAATGAAGACCTTGCGGCGATCGGCATCGTCGCGTTCCCGGCGCACCAGCCCCGCCTTTTCGAGCCGGTCGACCACGCCGGTGATGGCGCCCGTCGTCAGGCCCGTGACTTCGGCGAGCCGGCCGGCGGTGACGCGGCCTTCGAGATACAGGATGTCCATGCATTCCAGGTCGGAATTGGCAATTCCGGCAACGTTCGCAACCGTCTGGCCATAGAGCACGCCCTGCGCGGACGATCGGCGCATCGCCTCCTCGAGCTCCTGCAACAGCGCAGCGCGCGCCTTCGTCCTTGACAAGGCCGACCTCATATCTTAGTCGATATATCTCTTAGTCACTAAGAGATTTAGCGACCTTAATTCTCCTAGCACCACGGAAACGTCGGGAGCAAGCCATGTCCAACCGTCCCCGCAAGGCCCTGATCATCGGCGCTGGCATCGCCGGCCCCGTCGCCGCGGTCCTGTTGCGCCGCGCCGGCATCGAGTCCGCGATCTACGAGGCCTGGCCCTATTCGAAAGGCATCGGCGGCGGCCTTCAGATCGCACCGAACGGCATGCAAGTCATGGACGAGATCGGCCTTTCGAACGAGCTGATCAGCCGTGGCTCGATCGCGGAGTCGTTCGACTTCTATTCGCAAGGCGGAGAGAGACTCGGCGCGATCAATCGCGACATGGCGCGGCGCTTCGGCCAGCCGGCGGTCAATGTCTGCCGCGCCACGCTAAACGAGATGCTGATCGACAAGGCCTGGTGTGCCTGTGTGTCGCTGTATTTCGAGAAGCGCCTGATCAAGATCGAGGACCGCGGCGACCAGCCGATCATCGCCTATTTCGCCGACGGCACCACCGCCGAAGGCGACTTCCTGATCGGCGCTGATGGCGTGCACTCGGTTGCGCGGCGCCAGGTCGTGCCGGACGGACCGCAGCCGTTCGACACCGGACTGATCGGCTTCGGCGGCTTCGTTCCGTACGCCGTCCTCGACGGCCGGCCGATCGGCCGGAACGTCGAGACCACGTTCGGGCAGAGTGGCTTCTTCGGCTACGGCTATTGCAGTCCCGATCCGAACGACGGCGTGATGTGGTGGAGCACGCAGCCCGCACATGGCATGGACGCGGCGATGTTCCGCGCGCTCGACCCCGCGACACTGAAGCAGCACCTGCGCGGCTTCCATCGCGGCTGGCATGATCCGATCCCCGCCATCATCGACGCGGCCGAGAACATTGTGGTCACCGACACGCTCGACGTCGCGACTCTGCCGACCTGGTCGCGCAAGCGCTCGCTGCTGATCGGCGACGCCGCGCATGCGACCAGCCCGCATGCCGGCCAGGGCGCCTCGCTCGCGCTGGAGGATGCGATGCGCCTCGCCCGGCTGATGCAGCAAGGCCAGGAGCTCGGCGCCACCTTCCAGGCATTCGAGGCCGAGCGACGCCCGCGCGCGGAAAAGATCGTCGCTCTGGCGCGCCGGAACGGCAACAGCAAGCGCGAATTCAGCGCCACCGGCGCTTGGATCCGCAATCAGATGATGAAGTGGCTGCTGCCGTTGGGTTCGAAGAGCATGGAGTTCATGTACGCGTACGACGCGCGGGCGGTGTAGTTGCGAACGCTGTCATGCCCGCGAAGGCGGGCATCCAGTACGCCGCGACCTCTCGATTCGATCAGTGCCATCTCTGGGATACTGGATCGTCCGGTCAAGCCGGACGATGACACCGCGATTGTGGCAAGTGACCGGCTCTATCTCTCCACGGCGAATGTCAGCCCGGCGTGCTCGACCAGCCGCTTGATCAGCTTGTGCTGCATCGCTGCGCCCGGCGTCCAGAAGCCGGCGGCGACGTCTGTCGCGTCACGCAGCATGCAGATGGCGCATTCGGAGATCATCTTCGAGGTCGAGCCGTAGCCGGGATCGCGGTCGCCGGTGACGCCGGCGCGAACCATGCGGCCATCGGGTGCGATCGCGATATAGAGCAGATCGAAGAGACCGTTTTCGCGCTCTTCCTTCGACGGCCCCTCGCCCGGCTTCGGTGCGTCGGGGCCGGTCTTGCCCGCATTGGCCGCCATCACGAGCTTGGCGTTGGCCTCGCCCTTCTCGCCGGGACCGGTCAGGACCATCTCGTCGTAGACGAACTCCTGGCCGTAGGGGAAGCCCATCAGCATGTTGGAGCGATGGACGTTGCGCGTGTTGATCAGCGCCATCGTGAACGGCGCGGCCCAGGATTGCAGGTCCTCCTCGAGCAGCGACCTGTTGCCCTTCGGCTGCTTCGGGCCGGTGAAACCCGGTGTCAGCGCGAACGGATCGTTCAGGATCGTGATGAGGCTGATGTCTTTGGCAACCGCATCGAAGGTCGCCTTCGCGCTCGCCGCGGTGCCGCCCGAGAGCGTGCCGCGCATATCGCGCACGCGACCTTTCACGCGCGACGCCGGTGCGCCGAACATGCGCTTGGCCTCTTCCTGCACGAAGAACGCACCGAGCTCGAACGGCACGGAATCAAAGCCGCATGAAAATACGATGCGCGCGCCGCTCTCTTTTGCAGCCGCCTCGTACTTGTCGATCATCTGGCGCATCCAGATCGGTTCGCCGCAGAGATCGAAATAATCCGTGCCGGTGGCGACGCAGGCCGCGAGCAGTTCCTCGCCGTAGAGCTGATACGGACCGACCGTCGTGATCACCGACATCGTCCGTTCCGCCATCGCCTTCAGCGAAGCCGCGTCGGACGCATCCGCGACAATCAGCAGCGTGTTCCCGGGCGCGCCGACCGCATCGCGTACCGATTTCAGCTTGCCAAGGCTACGGCCTGCCATCGCCCATTTGAGCGTCTTGTCGCTCTTGTAATGCTGGGTCAGATATTCGGCGACGAGCTGACCAGTGAAACCGGTCGCACCGTAGACGATGATGTCGAATTTCGCAGAGCTCATGGTCGGCCTTTACTTCTTCGCGTAACTCACGCCCATGCCGGCACGGACGTCGCTTTGAATACCGTAGGGCGGGATCGGATAGCGCAGGCCGTTCTTGGCCAGCGCCTTCATGCCCAGAACCGCCTTGGCGAGATGTTCCGGCTTCAGTGCCATCAGCATCTCCTCGTCGGGCACGCCGCCATAGCGCCGTTCGGCATAGCATGGCAAGGACAGGCTGGGCTCACCGCTTTTGAGCGCCCGTCCCCAGGAATCCGCGCAAGCGGTCTCGCCGACCACACCCCATTCGAACTTCTTGTAGCCGGTATATTGCAGACCGTTGATCAGGATGATCATCTGTCCCGGCGTGGCGTAGACGAGGCAGATGTCGGGCGGATCGAGCCGGCCGCTGGCGAGCGGGCTGACCGCGAGCGCCTGGTACCGGCCGAACGGAACGACGTCCAGCGCCTCCTGGCGTTTGCGCGCGTCCTCTGCCGTGCCGTGCCAGACCCCGACATAGTTTTCGCCGGCGAGCCATTTCTCGTCCTGCGGTGCAAGGCCGATCACGGCGCGGCATTGCGCGCCGACGAGATCGTCGCCGGTAATGCCGACGGTCCAGCCGAGCCGCGAGGCCATGCTGACGATCTGGTCTGTGGTGTGAACCGCGTTCGGCCGCCGGATTTTCGGGATCGCCTCCATCTCCGCGGTACGCGCGAACAGCTTCATGCCGATCACCGTGGTCTTCAGCCGCAGCAGGCTGTTGAGATCGGCGACGAGGCCGGCAAGATCGATGCTGTCTGCACTCTGCTGTTGCATGGCGTCCTCCCGGCCGGCGGTCGCGCGCCGGCGCTATTTATTGTTTCTTGAACGGTTCTAGTCCTTCGCCGGTCCCGGGAGCAACTCGCTAGTCCGGCCCATCAGGCGGTAGGCAACGAGCCCGATCCATTCGCGCACCGCCACTTCGGTCCTGGCAAGACCGTCGCCGCCGACATTGGTGAAAGAGAGGAGAGCGTCACGCCCGCCCATTCGCCAGTCCACGGGATAGGCTTCGACGTCAAATCCGGCCTTGCGGAAGATCCCCATCGCGCGTGGCATGTGAAAGGCCGACGTGACCAGGAGCCAGCGTTCGCCCGGCTTTGGCGATACCAATTGCCTCGTGAAGATCGCATTCTCCCAGGTGTTGCGGGAATCGCGATCGAGAATCAGGCGATCCTTCGCGATGCCGAGGCTTTCGAGGATCGGCGCGGAGTAGTCGGCCTCCCTGGAATCGGTTTCGACAAGATTCGCAGTGCCCCCGGTGAAGACGATGCGCGCATTGGGATAGCGGCGCGCGAGCCCGGCCGGCGCAAACAAGCGATCGGCCGCGTGCGAAACGACTGGCGTGCGATGCGCCGCCGACAGATCGGTGTCGATGGAGCCGCCAAGCACGATGATGCCGTCGGGCGCGCCGCGCGCCGGGTCCCATGCCGGAAACCGCGATTCCAATGGATAGAGCAGCAGATTACCGAGCGGCGAGAACGCAGCCAGTGCCAGCAGCACCAGCGTGGTCACGGCGAGCTTGCGGCCGACCGCGGAAAAACGCGTCGCCATCAGCAGCAGCGACAGGATTCCCAGCTCGATCAGAAGATTGATCGGCAGCAGCGCGGTGCCGATGGTCTTGGAAAGAACGAAATACAGGGGAGCCTCGCTGGGATGATCGTGCCATGTGCGGGCTTGACCAGCCCGTCCATCTTCAGAAATCTTCTTGAAAGAGGATCGATCACCCGGTCAAGCCCGGGCTCGATGAAACCGGACGGACAAGCCACATGACCCATCACCACCTGCATTCCAGCCCCGAAACCTGCCATTGGGGCTTCTTCGAAGCTGCGCTCAAGCCCGTCCTTACCATCGCGAGCGGTGACGAGGTGACGGTCGACACCATCAGCGGCGGCCCTGACATGCTGCCCGACCGCAGCAAGTTTCACATCCCGCCCGAGATGTTCGAGGTTCATGCCAAAAACGAGCGCATGCTCCCCGGCCATATCCTCACCGGCCCGATCGCGGTCGAAGGGGCCGAGCCCGGTGACGTGCTCGCGGTCGAAATCCTCGACGTCCAGCTCCGCCAGGATTGGGGCTGGAACATGATCAAGCCGCTGTCCGGCACCCTGCCCGACGATTTCCACGAGACTCGCATCCTGAACATCCCGCTCGACCGGTCGCGGATGGTCGGCCGCATGCCGTGGGGGCTCGACCTGCCGCTCAAGCCGTTCTTCGGCGTGATGGGCGTTTCGCCGCCGCCGGCCTGGGGCCGCATCTCCTCGCTCGTTCCACGCGCCATGGGCGGCAATCTCGACAACAAGGAGCTTGGCGCCGGTGCGACACTCTATCTGCCGGTATTCGTTCCCGGCGCGCTGTTCTCCTGCGGCGACGGCCATGCCGTGCAGGGCGACGGCGAGGTCTGCGTCACCGCTATCGAGACCGCACTCCAGGGCCGCTTCCGCCTGACGCTGCGCAAGGACCTCAGGCTCGATTATCCCCGCGGCGAGACGGCGACGCACTACATGACCATGGCGATGGACCCCGATCTCGACCAGTGCGTGGTGCGGGCGCTGCGCGACATGATCGTGTTGCTCGGCGAGAAGCGAAACCTGTCGCGCGAGGACGCCTATACGCTGTGCAGCCTGGCGGCCGATCTGCGGGTGACCCAGACCGTCAACGGCTGCAAGGGCATCCATTGCATGATCGAAAAGGCGATCGTGCACGGCTGATCCGGCCCGCCCTTTCTGACCCATCGACGCCACACCGCCGCCAGGCCTCTCGCGCGGCGCGCCGCGCCATGCCGAACTTCCCCAGCGATTCCAATGGGCTGACGCATCGGCCGAAGCCGGATTTGACTTCCGCCTCCAAATCTAAATAGACTCTTAATCGTTACTTTTATGTACCCGCGTATGAGGCTAGCGTTTAGGCATGGCCACCGAAAAAGCCGAGACTGACCGCATTCCCGTAACCTTGGCGCTCTCGACCATCACCTATCTGGAGAAGCTGGTGAGACAGGGCACCCACGGCACCAGCGTTCCCGGCGTCGCACGTACCTTGATCGAGGAAGGCATCCGTCTCGCCATCAAGGACGGGCTTTTGTCGATTCGCGACAATGGCAGGACGTGAGCGCGCGCCGGGCGTGAGGCGGACGGATATCGAGAGGCGGATGGCCGACATCTGCAACCTGGGACCGCTACAATGCCTGTTCTCTCACCGACTTCTTCACAGACCTGGACCGACGAACGAATCGAACTTCTGAAGCTGCACTTCGAGGCCGGCCTCTCCTGCCGCGAGATCGCCGCCGACATCGGCGTCAGCCGCAACGCCGTGATCGGCAAGCTGTCCCGCCTGAATCTGACCCGCGGCCGGACTATCGACGACCGCAAGATTCAGAACAGGGGCACCGCGCCGCCGCGCGCGCCGCGGACCGTGCCGCGGCTGCAATACGAGATGCTCGCCACGATCTATGGCGAGACCGGCGCGCCCGTAGTCACCGGCCCGATCGACGATGCCAATCGCTGCTCGCTGCTGGAGCTTGCCGAGAACCGCTGCCGCTGGCCGATCTCCACGCCTGGCGCAGACGATTTCTGCTTCTGCGGTAACTCCGCATCCGACGGCCAGTCCTATTGCGCCGGCCACAGCCGCCTCGCCTACCGGCCAAACTCCCGGGCGCGCGTGATGCGCGGCTGAGCCGTGTCCCAAAAACGAAAAACCTCCGGCAGGGCATTGCCGGAGGTTTCTGGAGGCTTAGCATCACGCCAAGAGCCGCAACTTTCGTAAATCGGCTGCAAGCCATATAGCTTAGTAACTCAGGTAAGTAAATAAATTTGGGGCCGGTCGAATCGCATGGCTCGTCTTCGTCGTCCGCACGGGCCGTCGGATTTTCCGAAAGCCATCTCGTAAAAAGCCCCGGCGGTTTCCCGCCGGGGCTAGTTCAGATCCGAAGACCTTAGCTTACCAGTTGCGCTGGGCGCGCAGCAGCAGGCTGTAGGTGTCCTGGTCCTTCAGTTCGTATGCAGCCGCCGGCTTGGCAACGCTTGCCAGCGTCGGCGCCGTGATCGTTCCCGAGTACTTCTGGTCGAGGTGGCTGTAGACGAAGTCAGCCGAGAAGGTCAGGTTCTTGACCGGCGTCCAGCGGGTGATGACGCCGATCTGGCCAATGTTGAAGTCCGGGTTGCAGGTACCGGTCAGCGAAGCAAACGCAGCGCTTCCGCAGATCAGGCCCTTGGCCGTGCCGCTGTAGTTGACCGCAGCCCACGCACCATAGAGCGCCGAGTTCCAGTACGGGTTCCAATTGTGGGTGTAGGCACCACGGAAGCCGTAGGTCTTGGTCAGCTCGAGGCCGCCGCCGGCACCGAACACCGCATCAGACACGCCGGCGAAGCCGATGCTCTGATACGCGGAGCTCGAGCTGCCGAACATCGAGTAGCTGGTCGCTGCCAGCTCCTGGAAGTTGTAGCGGCTCGCGCCATCGGTATAGACGCCCGAAATGTTGATCTGGTCGCCCGCGCCCGTTGGAATGTTCTTGATCGACAGTGCGAGTTGGACCGCCCAGCCCCATTTGTCCTCGGGGTGACCGGTGGCTTCGGTTGCGCCGTAGTAGCCGACATGGTTGTCGTGTGCGGCAACCGATGCTTGGAACAGGCCCCAGGCCTGATCGACGCGGACCATGCCAACGATGTCGGGCGCAGTGGTGCCACCGAGATCGTTCGCGCCATAAGCTCCGCCGAGAACGCCGGCCGTGGACATCGCGGCTGTGTTCCAGACGTTGGTCTGGAAGGCCAGCGACTGGTCCTGCGCCGAGATCGACGCCGTCACGCCCTGACCGAAATCGGCAGTGTAGGTGAACTGATTGACACCGTTGGTGGTGCCGCTGCCGCCGACGAGCTGGTCGAAGTTGTTGCCGGGATAGTTGATCCAGGGCGCGTCGAACTGCGACACGGACTTACCCATGGTGAAGCCGGCGAACTGGATGAAGGCGTAGTAGACGCCGAGCGAACCGCCCGAGATCGTGCCTGAACTTGCGTTGTTCGGCGCAGACACACCGGTACTTCCGAGTTGCGAGTAAACGGTCGCACCCGGCGTCGTGCCGCTTCCCGTATAAATGTCAGTCGTCCAGGTGAACACCGCATCAAAATAGGTACGAACCACGCCGTACTCGGTCGCGGTACGCGTATCGATGTTGAGGTCCTCGCGAGCGCGAGTCGAGTAGTAGTTCGCCAGACGGTTGTTCGCAGCGGCAACACTGCTATACGCACCGCTGTAGTTGCCTCCAGCATTGAGCGCAACTTCAGCACGCAGGTAGCCGCCGAGCTTGATGCAGGTATCGCTGCCCGGGATATAGTAGAAGCCCGCGCCGTACAGCGTGCAGATCTTCACGTACTCGACCGCCTTGGCCTTGACCGGAAGATCAGCCGCCTGAGCTCCACCGACGGCGATCAGACCCGCCGCAGTGCCGAGCAAAAGGCTCTTCACCATTTTCATTTAAAACCTCCAAGTTGCTCATTTTACGGAGACTGGACCGTGAGGCCCCCCAGATCCCCGTCTCTAAATCCGCTCGGCCGCTTCGCGCTTTCGGACACACCCGCTTTCGACGCGAGGGACGTGAGCGGACCACCTGCAACGGGACGATCGAGTACCCCCACCGTCACGGATCAATATGCATCCGCTGTTCCCTAATCAAAATAGTTTATTTAGTCAGCCTTATGGGTTTCATTAAACCTGTGCCCCGCGCGCAACACCCGGGAGGAACGATTCAGCTGAGCAGATCATGTTTGTAGTTTTAGTGACAAAATCACCCTGCTCTGCACTTGCGTCAGAGCAGGCTTGCGTGGACTATCAGTTGCAGGACACCCGCCGCAAAGAAATCAGATCACGGGAGTGACGCTGTGTCAGCCACGAGGAAAGAAGGGGCGCGCCTCCGCTCCATCGGCAATCTGGATATCATCAAGCGCTTCACCTGGGAGATATCGTCGATCAACATGTACCTGGAGGAGCTGCGTCAGTTCTGGGCGAGAACGCTCGGCATCAGCGGCCCGCAATGGCTGATCCTGATGGCGATCTCCGACCTCGACAAGGACGACGGGATTCCGGTCAACGTCGTCTCCAAGCTCCTCCACGTCGATCCCTCGTTCGTCACCACCCAGTCCAAGCTGCTCGAGAAGAAGGGCCTGTTGCGCCGTCGCCCCTCGCCGACCGACGCAAGGGTGGTCCGGCTGTCCCTGACCGAGAAGACGCAGAAGCACCTGGCGAGCCTCGACGAGCAGTACAAGACGATCAAGGAATTCGTCTTCCAGGAGTTCAACGAGAAAGAACTGACGGCATTCACCACCAAGCTCGCGATGCTGAAAACCCGTCTCGAAAAGGCCTGCGTCCGCCTGACCCTCGACTTCTGACGCAGCGGCCGCTGCTAGATGCGCCCGGCGGCCCCGAGCCGCGATTCGAGCCAGTCGAAGATGTATTCATTGGCAAGGCTAGGATTGTCCGCATGGGCCTGCGCCGCGCCGGTTTCGGTCGCGGTGAACACCTTCAGCATCACATCCGAGCTACCGAGCCGGGACGTCCGTACGATCTGACGCGCCCGATCGGCCTTGAGCCAGCCGTCCTCGCCCAGCGTGATCAGCACCGGACAGTCGGCGCTGGACGCCATCAGCGGAGCATGGGGCACCGGGACGATGCTGACGTCGCTCATGGCGAACCGGCTGGCAAAGAAGGCCCGCTCGTGCAGATCCCACAGTCCGCCGTCGCAGACGGCGGCGGCAAGCCGCGGCTCCTGCAACACCGCGCGCGCCACGAAGGAAGAGCCCCAGCCATCGGCGACGATCGCGACGCGATCGAAATCGACGTCGCTGCACGTCTCCAGATAGTCCATGACGCACGGAATCGAACTCTCGAGATCCCGGCGCCGCAACAGCGCGTCGAGATAATCGTCGCGCTGGTCGCCAAAGAGATCCAGCGCCAGCAACGAGAATCCGCGCTCGCGCGCATGCGGCGCGAGCTTGAACAGGAACTCCTCCTTGCGGTGGCCGGGCTCGCCGATGCAGATCACGGTCGGGGCACGCACTCTTCCCGACGGCGCGGGCAGAAAATAGCCCTGCAACGAATGTCCGTCGAGCCAGGGGATCGTCACGACTTCCCCGGCCGGGTCGCGCGCCGCGAGGGAGCGGCGGGCGCAATCCTGCATCGCGAGCACCGCGACCCAGCGGCGCTCGTCGGCCTGATCGAGCGGCATTGCGGCCGCACTGTAGTAATTCATGGCGCGCAGCCAGTTGCGCTGTGCGGTCGCCCTGTGACCTTCGGCGAACGCGGCCTCGGCGCGATGCCGATTGGCCTGCGCCAGCTTCTTCCACTCGCGATGCCAGGACTGGTCTTCGCCCCGCTTCAGCCGCCGCGCGATCATCAGGCATTCCGCGATCGTGGCGCCGCCCTCCTGGGCCGCGGTGAGGAGCCGCGTGAATTCAGCGGAGATGTCCTCTCGCTCCGGGCAAAGGATCCAGTCGTCGGAGAGACATGCGGGTATCATCGGGAGCTACGCTCTGGTCATCGCCTTACACATCACTGACTAAACTATTTCAGTTCCCTGACCAAGCTGCCGTGCACTGAATGAGAGCCGTTCGAGATCACCATCGCTTGAACGCATGGAATGTGTCGCATGCGTGACATTCCAATTCGTCATAAGTGGCCGAGCACTGGCAAGAGGTGGCACGTAAAATGACCTGCGCGCCTCTTGCCATGATGATCATCATACTTATATCCGCGCGCTCGCCGACGGCCTCAGCAAGCAGCTTCAACCAAGCCGCCAGCCGACTTCCTGCGTAAAGCTTTCGTAGAAGGATCTTTCATAGGCGTGCTCCGGCGCAGCACGAACGCGCTCGTCAAGGCGCTTTGCGTCCTCGCCCACAAGAATGCGCCACTGCTCTGCCTTGACGCCGTCGAGGATAATCTTCGCGGCCTGCGCGGCGGTCGTCGGTGCATCCTCAAGGAAGCTGCGCGCGCGCTCGGCGAACACCGCCTGGATGTCGTCGTCCGACATCTTGTCAGCATCCGGAACGCCGGCCGCGACCATGCGCTTGCGGGTCAGCGCGACCTCGTCGGCGTTGAGCCGCTCCGAGCCGTCGACGCTTTGCACCTTGCGCGAGTTGGACACGATCGAGGTGCCGATATGGCCTGGCATCACCACCGAGCATTTGACGTGCGGCGCGTGCAGGCGGAGGTCGTTGATCAGCGCTTCGGTAAATCCCTTCACGGCGAACTTCGCCGAGCTGTAGGCTGTGTGCGCCTGCCCCATGCCGATCGAGGCCCAGAAGCCGTTGACGCTCGCGGTGTTGACGATGTGGGCCTCGTCCGCCGCGACCAGCATCGGCAGGAAGGTGCGGACGCCCAGATAGACGCCGCCCCAGCAGATGTTGAAGGTGCGCTCCCACTGCTCGCGCGTGTTGGTGAACAGGCTGCCGCCGCCACCGATGCCGGCATTGTTGAACAGGAGATGGATCCGGTCGGTCTTCTGCTGCTCGGCGAGCTCGTCGCGAAATCGCTTCAGATGATCCTCGATCGAGACGTCGGCGACATGGGTCGTGACGCGCAGGCCCTGCGGCAGTTTTTCGACCTCGCACAGCCGCTTGGTCTCGGCCATCGCGGCTTCCGAGACATCGCACATGGCGACATTGCAGCCCTCGGCGACGAGCTGCCGCGCGAGCTCGCGTCCCATTCCCGTGCCGCCGCCGGTGATGACGGCGATCTTTCCTACAAAATCCTTCATGGGACTTTCGGCCCCTCCCCTTGTCGGTATGTTTCTTCATGGCCGCGCCGCGCATCGGGGCGCAGCGCAAAATGTAGCAGCGCCGCATCCGCAGGTAAAAGCGGATCGGCGCTGCCATGGTCGACAGTTATTTCGGGGCGCGGACTATTCGGCCGCTTCGACGCGCGCTCCGTTCAACGCGCCGAGACCGTCCAGCGCCTTGCGGACCGCCGCCTGCTGCGCGGGCGAGGCCTCCGGCATCGGCGCGCGCGGATAAGTCCTGGGCAGCCCCTGGAGCGTCTGCGCATAGCGCGTGCAGGCCGGCAAATTGTCGGCGATCACAGCGTTCCAAAGCGTCAGCAGCTTCTTGTGCAGGTCGAGCGCGCGCGGATGGTCGCCCGCCTTCACCGCATCCCACAGTGCGACCGAGGCATGCGGCGCTGCGGTCAGGATCGCGGCGATCGAACCATGCGCCCCCAGTGTGTAGGACGGATACATCAGCGCATCGACCGCGCTGTAGATCAGCTTGTCCGGCGCCATCATCATTAGGTCCGCGAACAGTTTGAGATCGCCGGCGCTCTGCTTGACGCCGACCACCAGCGGCACCTCCGTCATGATCCGCGTCAAGAGCGCCGGCGACAGATACGACCACGGCACCACGTTGTAGATGATGATGGGCATGCCGGTCTCGTCAGCCATGGCGCGGAAATGCGCTACCATCGCCTCGTCGTCCGGCTTGAACAGATAATGCACCGGCGTGACCTGGAGCGCGGCGACATTCATGTCGCGCACGAGCTTGCCGCGGCGGATCGCATCGCGCGTGGAATCGACGATGATGCCGGCGATCACGGGAATGCGCCCCTTCACCGCCGCAACGGTCGCTTCCATCAGGTCGCGATATTCCTCGTGATCGAGCGTGTGCCCCTCGCCGGTCGAGCCGCCGGCCGCGACGCCATGCGCGCCGGCGCCAATCATCCAGTCGACCTGGGGCGCCACGAGGGAGTAGTCGATCTCGCCATCCTTGCGGAACGGCGTCGTCATCGGCGGAATCACGCCGGTCGGTCGTGCCTTCATGGTCTGTCCTCGCGTTTCCATAACGGTCCCGCTCTTTTGGCGAGGATCCGCACGACCCCAGCCTATCGGCTGTGCAGGCCCTGTGAAGGGCTGCCCGCGCGGCGCTGCCCTCAGCATTCAACATCCCTGCGGTCATCCCTTCCCGGTTCCGCGTATTTGCCCGGCTTCGGTTTGGGGCAATTTTTTACAATCCGAATCGTCAAATGGACTCCGGACGCTGGGTCGGGTCGGCCAGGCCCGCGTGTTGTTTGCGTCACAGGCTCTGGCACTTCGCTTGCATCCTCTTCGTGGTCAGAAACAACCGATGAGGTGACTGGAATGTTCGTGACCGTCGTTGCCGTGCTCTGCCGGCTGAGTGCAGCCAGTTCAGGCAGTTGCATCGAGGAAATCGTGACCGACAGCAACATGACGCCCGAGATGTCGATGATGCAGTGCGCGATCGGCGCACAGGCCCCGTTGGCGAAATGGATGGGCGAGCATCCGATCTATCACGCCAACTGGCGCCTCGATCGCTACAAATGCGTGCCGGGTCACTACGAGATCAAGAGCCACGCCTAAGGTCCCGCAAAACTACTGATACCAAGACGACGGACGAGGAAACGTCCCGGGGGCCGCATGGTCTCTCCGCGCGGGCAGTGCTTAGCGCCAGCCAGCGGCGGCGCACTTTGTGACAACGATCACACCTTCCCTTTTAGGCCACCGCACCCAGATAATCGCACGCGCCTGCCGCCCCTCCGGCGTCGGCATCGGCGCGTAATTGTGCGGCTGGTCACGGAGCAGATGCAGCTCGACCAGCAGGGCCACCGCCTCGCCCGCTCCGCGAGATCGACGCTATCGGGGTAAAGCAGATCGTGCGTGCCCGAGAAGATCGTCATCGGCGCCAGCGCGCGGAAGGCGCCATTGAGCGGGCTGACGAAGGGATGACCGACATCGAGCTCGCCGGCATAGAGCCGTCCCGCTTCGACGATCCCCGGAATATCCTGGATCGGATCGCGCGCCGCGATCGCCACCTGCTCCGGACGGCTGACCGACGCATCGGCCGCGGTTGGCGCGAGGACGCTGACGCCGTCCGCGCTGGCGATCTCAATTTCCATGACAACCGGGGCACCGCCGCGATCCTACTAGAGTCTAGCCGAGACCGGCGCAACGGCGCCGGAGGTCGCCGAGGCGCTAACCTAGACCGTGGATAGGGCCCAGCGGGTGATCGATGCCTATCTGGCATGCCGTGGCGTGTTGGCGGCAAACGCGATTCAGAAGCTCGAAGACGATCGAGACAAACGCGCCTGAGGGCGCGCGCCGCGGAACCGATGCTGAAGGCACTAGGCCGAAGATGACGGCGCTTGCGAACTCATGTCTTGATCAAGTTCTGCGGCACGTGCCTGATCAATCGGAATTATTTCGAGAGCGGCCTCTACCAGCGCTTGCTTTACTTTCCTCGCCTTGGTCCCGCTTACTGAGCCATGATACCAATTCCACGTTGCTGGATCGTGCTCGACCTGCGCTCCGGCAGCTCGAATTTGTCCGATCGTAAGAGACGCGGCACCAACGGGGTTGCGGACAGCTGGATACATCGCGATAGGGGACAACCCGTCCGAGACTAGGATCTCTTCGAGATCGCCGGACAGTTTGCTGTCCGCTTTCGAGGGACTGAAAGCCTTCGATGATATGCGATAGCGTCCGGTCCGTTCGTCGCGAACTACATGATAGGGCGACTGAAGAGTGCGGATAAACCGAAACTCAGGCTGCAACCGGGAATGTGACCAGGTCGGTCTGAGGAGGCACATGAGCTGCATAACGCTGCTGCGCAGCAATCCAGGGCGCCCAACGATAAAAGAGAGCAAGCGCTTCGCCACCTTCACCGTCGAACTCCGCCCCACTCGAATGATCACGAACCCAAATCGAAGCTTCGCCTTGGTCATCAAGGTCAAACTCGAGTTCGCCGCGGTGCGTATGCCATTCGATCTGGAGACTGCCATCACCACCAGGCACTAAACGCGGCGCTGCGACCTCATTGGCCGATGCGCCCTCTAGCGCACTCTTGACGTAGAACAGCGCGCGCGACAGAAGCGCCGAGGAGATCGATACCGAGCCTGGGCCATCCCAACCGGCCGGAAGAAGGGCCAAGTGGTGCGCATTCGCCGCAAGCCGTGCCCTCCAGTCGGAACCGGTAGCGGCAAATATGCCGCCGGGCTGGCCGAACGATGGCTGCGCAGCAACCGAATCGACGGGCTTGATCCAGTGAGCTTTCTCGCTCAGCGTCGGCGCGGACGCCGGAGCACCATTTGCGAGGAAAACACTCGTCAGGGACCCGACTAAAAATTGGTTAAGCGGCATCGGACACAATCGCGCTCTGATACATCTCGCGAATCTTAGCATGCAGATCGTTCATTATATGCTTACTTTCGTGGCCTTCCGCAACCTCTGCCATTCCCGTGAAGTTGAATGCGACTACAGGGATATCCGGCGGGGCGTTTCCTAAAGCGACCATCGCGGTAACGATCCCTGTTAACCTACCCTCCGCAGGCGGGTAGACGCTCTCAGTCCAGGTCGTGTTGAAAACATTCACCGGCCGTCCCGTCGTCTGAACAAATTTAAAGATTTCCGAAATACGCTTCTGCTGCCCATGCTGGTTTAATGGAGACGCGTTGGCATAATTGACTTCCACGAGCCGGTGCTCAGAACGAAGATGAAAACGTTGCGTAGTCCATGCCTCGAATCTCGACAGCAATTGTGACCACCTCTGCAGCATTATCTCGAAGCCTGGGTAATCGGCCAAGTCCCCCAATGGCTCAATCCTGCTCCACCCCATAGCAAACCTGTCAGCCTGCAGCTGAATCGAAGAACGTCCGTCCCCCGTTCGCAGCAACATACGCGGTAGCGTTCCGACAGGATGGATCTCGAATGAAAACTGCGGCGCTCCAGGTGCCGGCATGTTTGACACAGGTAGCGGTTGCAGCTCCTGGATGATCGGGAAATCGGAAAACGCACCAACCCAGTCCGCGAGGTCAAGCACGGTCAACGGCAACGGTGCGCGAAAGTGTGTGGCCAGGATCAATTCCTGAAGCGTTCTAGTAGGCGCTACCGGCGCGTCAACTGACACTGGCATCAAACGAAGTCTCCTAGCCTCACCTGACCAAAGCACCACGCAATTGTCGCGGCAAGGCCGCCCTGTGGACGAACCTAAACCGCAACTACAGATGGGGTCCATTCAGGCTGCCCTTCCGCAACCGAACAGCCCAGGAACACAAATTGCAAACTAAATGCAAACGGGCAGATAGGTTCAAACCAGCCGCTCCGAAACAACATTGTGAATATTTAGGAAAAATGGTCGGAGCCAGAGGATTGAGCCTCCGCCCCCTAGTTCCCAGACCAGCACCAGGCCAGGCCGGGCCGGGCCGCCCCCGAGGCGCACTGCGAATCCCCGCACAGCACCGAAGCCCTGGCGTCTCTTCCCCATCTCGGAAGCTTGGCATGATGACACCATGCTCCTGTTTTGCCCGACACGTCAAACCGCTTCGGAAAAACCTCATCTCGCCAATAGCTTCGCTACTGTGCATGGGGTTGTTTTCGGCATTTCGTTTACCGGCCACGGAAGCAGCCCCGCCACTGATCGCGGCGCATGCGTCACGAGCGGCAGCCGGCTCCACGCCGCCCCTCGATCCACCCGACAGATGATTTGGAAAAAATGGTCGGAGCGAGAGGATTTGAACCTCCGACCCCTAGTCTCCCAGACTAGTGCGCTAACCGGGCTGCGCCACGCTCCGAACGTCGTTCCATTAGCTAGGATCGCCGGTTTGCGCAAGGCGAGGTCACACCATTTTGGTGTCTCTGCCGAAAGGCCCCGGAACTGCCCCCAAGCGGAGGGAATCCGGCGTCAGGCGTCCTTCAGTGCCTGATCCAGCATTTCACGGCAGGCCATGAGCTCAGCGAGCACCCGTCCGAGGCGCTCCCGGTCGATAGCGCTGGGGCCGGGGGGCGCGGCGGGGGCGCCGCCCTTGCGGAAGGTGGTGAGGATTTCCTCGTCGTCGGTCTCCGAGAAGCGGAAGTCGATGCCCTCCTCCTCCTCGCCCTGGTAGTCGTCATCGTCGCTGTCGCGGGCGCCGCGGACGCCGGTCTCCTCCTCGGGCTCCATCAGGCTCGCGCCGACGGCGTCCTCGATGGCGCCGAACGAGACCGCGGCCGCGCCGTCAGCCAGGCCCTGCACCGATTTGACGCCATGCTCCTTGAGGATCCGCTGTACCCCGCGGATGGTGTAGCCCTCCCCGTAGAGCAGACGGCGGATGCCCTTGAGCAGGTCGACGTCGTCGGGACGGTAGTAGCGGCGGCCACCGCTGCGCTTCATCGGCTTGATCTGAGAGAATCGGGTCTCCCAGAACCGCAGCACGTGCTGCGGAATGTCGAGTTCCTGCGCTACTTCGCTGATGGTTCGGAACGCATCCGGCGCCTTGTCCAAATGCCAAATCCTTATCCGAAAGGCGGTTTAGGCCTCGGGTTGTACCTTGCTGCCGTCGCCGTTGGTGCGGTGCTGGGCGTTGATCCGCTGCTTCAGGATCGCCGAGGGCTTGAACACCATGACGCGACGCGGCGAGATCGGCACCTCGGTGCCGGTCTTCGGGTTGCGACCGATGCGCTGGCCCTTCTTGCGGACCATGAAGGAGCCGAACGAGGACAGCTTCACCGTCTCGCCTTTCTCAAGGCAATCGGTGATCTCCTTCAGCACGAGTTCCACGAAGGCGGACGATTCCGTGCGCGACAGTCCCACCTTCTGGTAGACGGCTTCGCACAGATCGACACGCGTTACGGTTTTACTTTGATCGGTCATCGCCCTGCCCCCACATCACGGCGAACAATTGTTGTCTGAAATTATGAGGTTACGATACGCCGGTCAACAGCGCTCATCAATGCAGACGCATCGATAATCGTGCTGATTCGGGCAAAATTTTATCGACTGTTGCTACCAGCGCACCAGCGCGGAGCCCCAGGTGAAGCCGCCGCCCATGGCTTCCAGCAGAACCAGGTCGCCGCGCTTGATGCGGCCGTCCTTGCGCGCCACCGCCAGCGCCAGCGGGATCGAGGCCGCCGAAGTGTTGCCGTGACGGTCCACCGTCAGCACCACCTTCTCCGGCGCGATATGGAGCTTGTGGGCGGAGGCGTCGATGATTCGCTTGTTGGCCTGGTGGGGCACGAACCAGTCGATGCTGTCGGCATTGAGCCCGGTCGCCTCGAAGGCGTCGACGATCACGTCGGTGATCATGCCGACCGCATGCTTGAAGACCTCGCGGCCCTCCATGCGCAGATGACCGACGGTCTGGGTCGAGGACGGCCCGCCGTCGACGAACAGCTTCGCCTTGTGGCGGCCGTCGGAGCGCAGATGCGTGGTCACGATCCCGCGGTCGGTTGCGGCATTGCCCGGTTGCTCCTGCGCCTCCAGCACCACTGCGCCAGCGCCGTCGCCGAACAGCACGCAGGTGCCGCGGTCGTTCCAGTCGAGGATGCGCGAGAACGTTTCCGCACCAATCACCAGCGCGCGCTTGAAGGCGCCGTTGCGCAGGAAATTGTCGGCGGTGGCGAGCGCGAACACGAAGCCCGAGCACACCGCCTGAAGGTCGAAGGCCGCGCCATGGTTGATGCCGAGCCCGTGCTGGACGGCGACCGCGCTCGCAGGGAACGTGTTGTCGGGCGTCGAGGTCGCGAGCACGATCAGCTCGATCGACTGCGCGTCCACGCCGGCGTCGGCGAGCGCAGCCTGCGCCGCCTTGAGCGCCAGATGCGAGGTGAACTCGCCCTCGGCAGCGATACGCCGCTCGCGAATGCCCGTGCGCTGCACGATCCACTCGTCGGACGTGTCGATGCGCGCCGCCAATTCGGCGTTGGTCACCACCTGCTCCGGCAAATAAGAGCCGCAGCCCAGCACGACCGAACGAATTTGAGTCACGAAACATCCTCCGGCGCGGTGGGCACGAAATTGAGTGCACCACCCTCGCGGTTGAGCATCTGATTGATCTTGTTGAGAAGATCGAATTTCACCATCTCATAGCCAACATCGATCGCATAGGCAAAGCCTTCGGCGCTGATTCCGCCATGGCTCTTGACCACGATCCCGTTCAATCCCAAGAGCACGCCGCCGTTGGACTTGTTCGGATCCATCTTGTTGCGCAGCGCCTGGAAGGCGCCGCGCGCCAGGAGATAGCCGAACTTGGACATCCAGCCCCGCATCATCTCGTTGCGGAGCAATTCCGCCATCTGCCGCGCGGTTCCCTCGGCGGCCTTCAGCGCGATATTGCCGCTATAGCCTTCTGTGACGATGACGTCGGCCACGCCCTGGCCGATGCCGCCGCCCTCGACGAAGCCGAGATAGTCGAGCTCCGGCAGGTTCCTGGCACGCAGGATTTCGCCGGCCTCGCGAATCTCCTCGTGCCCCTTGATCTCCTCGACCCCGATATTGAGCAAGCCGACCGTGGGACGGCTCTTGTTGAACAACACGCTCGCCATTGCCGCGCCCATGATGGCGAGCGACACCAGATGGTGCGCATCGCCGCCGATGCTGGCGCCGAGGTCGAGGACGACGGAATCGCCGCGCTTGGTCGGCCACATACCGGCGATCGCCGGACGGTCGATGCCGGGCAGCGTGCGCAGGTGGAAACGCGACATCGCCATCAGCGCGCCGGTATTCCCGGCAGAGACCGTAACATCCGCCTCGCCCTTTTTCACCGCATCGATGGCAAGCCACATGGAGGAGGTCTTGCGGCCGCGCCGCAGCGCCTGGCTCGGCTTTTCCTCCCCGCTGACCGCGACGTCGGTGTGGATGATCTTCGAGGCGGCCTTCAGCGCGGGGTGGCGGTCGAGCTCGGGCTCGATCTTGGCGCGGTCCCCGACCAGCAGGAATTCGATCTCGCGATGGCTCTGGAGCGAGATGGCGGCTCCTGGAATGACCACGGCGGCGCCGGCGTCGCCCCCCATGGCGTCAAGCGCGATGCGAACCTTGCTTGGCATAAAAGTCCTGGAAACCTGGTCTGGTGCGGTCTTGAACGAGCGGGGCCGCAAAGTGGGTTCGCCATCCATGTACATGGCGGTCGGCCAAGCGCCACGCGCACCCGGACCGGGCCGCGACAATAGCGTTTTGTTATCCCGAAACAACCTCTTGCCCCCAGCCTTTTGCATCCGGGACGATCCGGCTGCGGACGGACGATTTCACAGGTAGTATATAGAAATCAGATAGATAACTTGACCTTTCAAAGCGCCGCCGCAAACACCTCACGCCCCCTGGCAAAGCGGTCTTCTGGGGAAGACGGCACCTATTTGTCTTTCTTCTTGTCCTGAAGCGCCTTCAGTACCGCAAAGGGATGGTCCTCCGGATCGGGGGCGGTGGCCTCCACCTCGAACACGACCCCCGGCTTCCGCGGATAGGGATCGACCGCCAGGAACAGCGCATCGGTGGCAAGCCTCCCGAGGTCAATGATGCCATTGACGATCGCCTCCGGCGGATCGGCGACATGCTCCTTATCGTTCTGCCCCTCCTCCATCAGATCGGCCAGCCGGCGCACCTCGGCCTCCGGGGCGAATATAAGGTCCACCTCTTCCCTGATCTCGCTCTCGATCGGGTCGAGCGTGACCACACAGATCTGGCCGATCCGGGCGTGAACGTGCCCCGTGACCTGGATCCGGTTGCCGCTTTTCGGCACGACATCGAAGGCGGCCTGGACAGAGAGGACCTCCCGCAAGCCTGCCGTCTCGGCCATGGCCTGCCGCTCGGCGGCCGAGGCCTCGAGCTTGCGATGCAGCCCGGTGTCGGGGATCTGTGCAACGACGACGGGCACCCGCCAGGGATCGGACCCGGATCCTGTAATCGGTCGGCTCATGGCGTGACATCCTCAGGAAGCGCTGGAGGAAACTTGAAGGACGCACCCAGCAGTGCGGCCTCGCCGGTCCGGCCCAGATCGGCCTCGGTAGCCCTGGCATAGTCCGCCAGCCGCTGCGCCTGATCCATGCCGGCTCCATTCAAGATATTCTTGCAGATCGCCGATGCCAGCGTCGCGGCGCCGCCTTCCATGGCCTGGTCGTAGGCCTGGACCCGGCCGTAAAAGGCCTCGCCGAAGGCGCGCATCCGCTTCGGCACGGTCTGGTCGCCTATCCCCATCTCGCGCAGATTGTCGTCCATGTCCTCGCAGAAGCGATCGAACAGCGCCTGCGACAGCTCGGTGGCGCCTTGTTGGGAAGCGCTCTGGACCGTGCGCAGGCGGCGCAGCAGCAGCCAGAGATGCAGCAGCAACAGGTCGAAACGCCCGTTAACCGTATCCGGCACGCCCAAGTCTCGGTAAAATATGGGTTCTCGCGCCTGCGTCACGATCATGCCATAGATGGCTTCAATGGTGCCCGGCGAGGCTAGCCGGGGTTTCCTGAAGTGATTGAACGGCCAAAACATTGTGGTTTCCGCAAGCGGGCGCGCGCGTGTTGCATTCAGAGTCTCCGCCCGGTACTTCAGCGCCTCGCGCGACGCAAGGGGACGGAATCAGTTCCGCTATGACGATAACGAACCAGACCAGCCGGCGCGCGGACAAGCGGCGCGGCGTTCAAGCACGTTGGCGCGGCTTGCGCCTGTTCGCGGCCACGGCCCTGGTTGGCGTTGCGCTTGCCGGCTGCACCGGCGAGCAGTTCCAGAAGGGTTACATCCTGCCGCCCAACGCGCTGGAGCAAATTCCGATCGGCGCGAGCCAGGATCAGGTGCTGATCGTGATGGGCACCCCTTCCACGGTCGCAACCCTCGACGGCGAGGTGTTCTATTATATCTCGCAGCGCTCGGAGCGCATGGTCGCCTTCATGAACCAGAAGGTGGTCGACCAGCGCGTCATCGCCGTCTATTTCGACAAGTCGCGACGCGTGCGTCGGCTTGCGAATTACGGTCTCCAGGACGGCAAGATCTTCGACTTCGTCAGCCGCACCACGGCGACGTCGGGCCAGGAGATGAGCTACCTCACGCCGATCTTCAAGCTGCTGAGCTTTAACTGAGCCTTCAGCCTGCGGCGTCGTGCCGCTGCGTGCGACTTGCCGTTGCGCGTCCTGTTCCATACGCTCCTTGCAAAACAAGAAGCAGGGAGTGGATTCGTGCCCAATAGATTGCTGTCCCGCCGTCGCGTGCTCACCGGTGCTGCCGGCCTCTCGGCCGCAGCGATCCTGCCGCGATCGAGCCTGGCAGACTGGAAACCCACCGAAAACGTCCGCGTCGTGGTGCCCGCCGCCGCCGGCGGTTCGACCGACGTGATGGGCCGGCTCCTGGCCGCGCATCTGCAGACCGCCTGGGGCCAGTCGGCCGTCGTTGAAAACCGCTCCGGTGGCGGCGGCACGATCGGCGCGGCCGAGGTGGTCCGTTCGAAGCCGGACGGCCACACCATCCTGATCGGCAATCCCGGTCCGAACGCAATCGCCTACAGCATTTTCAAGAACCTCACCTACAAGCCGGACCAGCTCCAGCCGGTCTCCAACATGATCCGGATCCCGAACATCGTCTCGGCGCATCCGAAGACCGGCATCAAGTCGATCGCCGAGCTGATCGCCTATCTCAAAACCAATCCCGACAAGCTCAGCTACGCCTCCTCCGGCGTCGGCCAGAGCCCTCACCTCACCGGCGCCTGGTTTCTCCAGCTCACCGGCCTGAAGATGACGCACATCCCGTTCCGCGGCGCTGGTCCCGCGCTCCAGGCGGCGCTCGCCGGCGACATCCAGATTCTGTTCGACAACCTCTATCCGAGCCTGCCGCAGGTGCAGAACGGCACCCTCACCGGCCTCTGCGTCACCACGACCGAGCGCAGCGACCTCGCGCCGAACCTGCCGACCATGCGCGAGAGTGCGCCGGAGCTGGCGAATTTCGACGTCTCGTCGTGGTTCTCGGTTTTCCTGCCGAAGGGCGTCTCTCCTGCCGTGCTCGAGGCGCTCAATCTCCAGGTGAAAGCGATGCTCGAGCGCGACGACATCAAGAAGAACATCGTCGCTATGGGCGCCCGTGCCGACTACGGCACGCCGCAGCAGTTTGCCGAATTCGTGGACGTCGAGACGAAGAAGTTCGCCGGCATCATCCAGAAGGAAGGGCTGCAGATGGACGTGCAGTAGGCGTCACTTCCGTCATTGCGAGCGCAGCGAAGCAATCCAGAATCCCTTCGCGGAGAGACCCTGGATTGCTTCGTCGCAAGAGCTCCTCGCAATGACGGATTGAAAGCATCCAACCTATCGAACAGAAAACCCCGCGGCTCACGCCGCGGGGTTTTGTCTTGTTCGTTCGCGCCGCTCAGTGCGCCAAAATCGCCAGCAGCAGCAGCGCCACGATGTTCGTGATCTTGATCATCGGATTCACCGCGGGACCTGCCGTGTCCTTGTAGGGATCGCCGACGGTGTCGCCGGTCACGGCCGCCTTGTGAGCATCACTGCCCTTGCCGCCGAAATGACCGTCCTCGATGTACTTCTTGGCGTTGTCCCAGGCGCCGCCGCCCGAGGTCATGGAGATCGCGACGAACAGGCCCGTCACGATCACGCCGAGCAGCATCGCACCCACGGCCGAGAACGCCGCCGACTTGCCGGCGACGCCGCCGCCCGCGATGGCGTAGATCAGGAAGTAGACCACGATCGGCGATAGAACCGGCAGCAGCGAGGGGATGATCATCTCCTTGATTGCCGCACGGGTGAGCAGGTCGACCGCCTTGCCGTAGTCCGGCTTGTCGGTGCCCTGCATGATGCCCGGCTTCTCGCGGAACTGCCGGCGCACCTCCTCGACGATGGCGCTCGCCGCGCGGCCCACAGCCGTCATGCCCATCGCGCCGAACAGATACGGCAACAGACCGCCGAACAGCAGGCCCACCACCACGTAGGGGTTGTTGAGCGAGAAGTCCGGATTGACGCCGGCGAAGTAGGGATGGTGCGCGGAGTCTGCAACGAAGAACTTGAGGTCCTGGTTGTAGGCCGCGAACAGCACCAACGCACCGAGACCGGCGGAGCCGATCGCGTAGCCCTTGGTCACCGCCTTGGTGGTGTTGCCGACCGCGTCGAGCGCGTCGGTCGACTTGCGCACCTCCTTCGGCAGGCCCGCCATCTCGGCAATGCCGCCGGCGTTGTCGGTCACCGGACCGAACGCGTCGAGCGCAACGACCATGCCGGCCAGCGCCAGCATGGTGGCAGTCGCGATCGCGATGCCGAACAGGCCGGCGAGGCTGTGGGTGACAAGGATGCCGGCGATGATGACGATCGCGGGCAGCGCGGTCGACTCCATCGAGATGGCAAGGCCCTGGATCACGTTGGTGCCGTGGCCGGTCACCGAGGCCTGGGCGATCGACTTCACCGGACGATAGTCGGTGCCGGTGTAGTATTCGGTGATCCAGATGATCAGCGCGGTGACGATGAGGCCGACCACGCCGCACTCGAACAGCGCCATGCCGGTGTAGTCGACGCCGTCGAGCTTGCCGAATCCGATCAGGTAATGGATCACGCCGGCGATGCCGACCAGCGACAGGATGCCGGTTGCGATCAGGCCCTTGTAGAGCGCGCCCATGATCGACTGGCTCGGCCCGAGCTTCACGAAGAAGGTGCCGATGATCGAGGTGATGATGCAGATGCCGCCGATGGCGAGCGGCAGCGTCATCATATCCATCAGGATCGGCGTCTTGGCGAAGAAGATCGCCGCCAGCACCATGGTGGCGACCGCGGTCACCGCATAGGTCTCGAACAGGTCGGCAGCCATGCCGGCGCAGTCGCCGACATTGTCGCCGACGTTGTCGGCGATGGTCGCCGGGTTGCGCGGATCGTCCTCGGGGATACCGGCCTCGACCTTGCCGACGAGATCGCCGCCGACGTCCGCCCCCTTGGTGAAGATGCCGCCGCCGAGACGGGCGAAGATCGAGATCAGCGAGGCGCCGAAGCCGAGCGCCACCAGCGCGTCAACCACGGTCCGGCTATCGGGCGCGAGCTTCAGCGAATGGACCAGGAAGCCGAAATAGAGGGTCACGCCGAGCAGCGCGAGACCCGCCACCAGCATGCCGGTGATCGCACCCGCCTTGAAGGCGAGTTCGAGGCCGCCGGCAAGCGATGTCGTCGCCGCCTGCGCGGTGCGCACATTGGCGCGGACCGAGACGTTCATGCCGATGAAGCCGGCACCTCCCGACAGGATGGCGCCGATCAAAAAGCCGACCGCGACATAGAGACCGAGCAGATAGGCAAGCAACACGAAGATGACGATGCCGACGATACCGATCGTGGTGTACTGACGCCGCAGGTAGGCCTGTGCGCCTTCGCGTACTGCCTCCGCGATCTCCTGCATGCGCGGCGACCCCGCATCCGCACTCAAAACCGAAGATGTCGCCCAGATCGCGTAGACGACGGAAAGCACTCCGCAGAGCACAATCAACCATAATGCTGTCATGTGATTTTTTGCCTCAGATCCTTGATGAACGTACCCCCGGCGCCTTTTATTTTCCGTCGTGCGGTGCGGCGCCTTGATGTTGAACAAGGCCGCCCTTGCCCGAAGGCGCGGCCCTAGTCGGTCACAAGCTTGCCAAAATCAAATTGAGGGTGCAACGCCGGATAAGGCCGAAAAAGCCGATCTCGGCAGGTATTTAGGCTCAGTCGGAGAGACTGGACGCCGGTTTGGGGCAATTCCTAGAAGTGGCTGTAGGACAGCCGCTTCAAGGCCAGTTCCTGGCCCTGCCCGTCCAGGAAGCGCGCCGGCTCGTGGCCAGCCATGATCGTGCCGATGGCCGTGACGGTAAGGCCTGCCGCCCGTCCCAAGGCAATCAGCGCGTCGCTTTGCGCCGGCGGCACCGTGCACAGCACCTCGTAATCGTCACCCCCGGCCAGCAGCGTCTCAACGCAAACGACGTTGGCCGCGATCAGGCCGGCCGCAGCAGCCGAGAGCGGCACGCTCGCCACGTCGATCGTGGCCGAGACGCCTGATGCCGCACAGAGCTTTGTCAGATCTCCGGCAAGGCCGTCGGAGACATCCATCGCAGCCGTCGCATGCTCACGCACCGCCTGCGCGAGAGCATTGCGCGGCTGCGGCACGCGATAGCGCGAGATCAGCACCTCGCGCGCGTGCGGATCGGAGGCCAGCGCACCCGCTACCGCGCCGCCCTTGAGAACATCAAGGCCGAGCGCGGCGTCCCCAATTGTCCCCGTCACCAGGATGCGGTCACCCGGCCTTGCACCGGTGCGGCCGACCATCTGCCCCCGCGGCACGCGGCCGAAGGCGGTGATCGAGATCATCTGCGGCCCCGGCGTCGACACCGTGTCGCCGCCGAGCAGCGGGCAGGCAAAGGTTTTCGCGTCCTCGCCCAGCGCATCCGCGAACGGCCTGAGCCAGGCGTCCTCCTTGCTGCGCAGCGCCAGCGTCAGCACGAAGCCGGCAGGGGTCGCGCCCTTGGCCGCGAGATCGGACAGATTCACCCGCAGCGCCTTGCGCGCGATGGTGTCGGGCTGATCGGTGGCAAGATAATGCACGCCCTCCACCACCGCATCGGTGGTGACGACGATATCCTCGCCTTGGGATTTCAGGATGGCGGCATCGTCCACCAGCCCTAGCGCGCCGGGATCGGTCGCCAGCGGCTTGAAATAGCGCGCGATGAGAGAGTCTTCGGCGGATACCGGTTCTTTGTCCTGCGTCACGGTACTAGACCCGTCATCCTGAGGTGCGAGCCCTTGCGAGCCTCGAAGGATGCGCGGCCGAGATGCACCCTCAGTGGCACGCCGCCGTCCTTCGAGGCCTCCGCTTCGCTCCGGCACCTCAGGATGACGGCTACGGCGGAGGTCGTCTCAATCTACCCTCTCCCGAACTCGTCACCGCGAAACTGGCGGCCGATCTGGTCGAGCACCGCGTTGACCATGCCGGTCTCCTCGCGATCGACGAAGGCGTTGGCGACATCGACATATTCGGAGACCACGACGCGGCCCGGAACGTCCTTGCGGTGCTCCAATTCGTAGGCCCCGGCCCGCAGCACCGCGCGCAGGATCGCTTCGATGCGCTTCAACGGCCAGCCCTTCGACAGCGCCTCGTCAATCAGGGGATCGAGCTTCTTCTGGTCGCGTACGACGCCGGAGACGACGTCGCGGAAGAACGCCGCTTCCGCCGGGAGATATGTATCGCCCTCGACCTCATTGCCGAGCCAGTGGCTCTCGAACTCCGCAAAAATGTCGTTGATGCCGGCGCCGGCAATGTCCATCTGGTAGAGCGCCTGCACGGCGGCGAGCCGCGCCGCACCGCGTCGGTTCGCCTTCTTCTCCGCGCCAGCCGGCGGCCTTTTGTTGTTATCGGCCATGATCAAGCCCGTGCCAGCCGGCGTTTTATCCGCAGCATCGCAATCGCGGCGCGCGCGGCATCGCCGCCCTTGTTGAGCTCGCTGGCGCGCGCCCGCGCCCAGGCCTGCGCCTCGGTGTTGACTGTGAGGATGCCGTTGCCGAGCGGCAGCTTGCGCGCCACCGCGAGGTCCATCAGCGCGCGCGAGGATTCCTGCGAGACGATCTCGAAATGAATGGTGTCGCCACGGATCACGCAGCCGAGCGCGATCACGGCGTCATAGGGCTTGCCATTGGCAGCCGCGGCATCGATGGCAATCGCCACCGCCGCCGCGATCTCCAGCGCGCCGGGAACCGTGATGACATCATGGGTCAGGCCCGCCGCCTTCAACTCGGCCACTGCGCCGTCCAGAAGCGCGTCCTGGAGATCGTCATAGAACCGCGCCTCGACAATCAGCGCGCGCGCGCCGGAAATGTCGGTCTGGTCCTTCAGGGGTGCACGCCGTGCGTCAGCCATAATCGATCCGTTTCACAGGGGTTGGCGCTATGTAGTCGCCGCCAGCGGGTAAGCCAAGTTCAAAGACGCCGTCACTTCATTTCCGTCAGCCGCGCCGCGTAGCGGGCCATCAAATCGACCTCAATATTGACCTCGGTGCTTGCCTTCCAGGTACCGATCGTCGTGACCGTCAGGGTGTGCGGGATGATCAGCACCGAAAAGATCACGTCCTTCACCGTATTAACCGTCAGCGACACGCCGTCGAGCGTGATCGAGCCCTTGGTCGCGATGAACCGCGCCAGCTCCCGCGTCGTGGAGAGCTCGAACCGAGCCATGTCGGGCAGGTCCTCGCGGCTGACGAGGGTCGCGATGCCATCGGCGTGGCCGGCGACGATATGCCCGCCAAGCTCGTCGCCGATTTTGAGCGCACGCTCGAGGTTGAGCCTCGTGCCGACCCTCCAGTGCTTTGCGGTCGTCAGCGCCAGCGTCTCGGCCGCAGCATCGACGTCGAACCAGGTGGAGCCACTTTCGACACCCGAGGCGACGACGGTCAGGCAGACGCCGTTGCAGGCGATCGAGGCGCCATCGGCAATGGTGGTCTGATCGTAGCGGCAGGTGATGCGCAGCCGGTGCAACTGGCCCTGCGCCGTCGGCGCGAAGCCGACGATCTCGCCGATATCGGTGACAATGCCGGTGAACATGTTATGCGCGCTCGTAGACGGTGAGAGTATCGTGCTCGAATGTCTCGCTAGCATGAACCTTGTAGGCCTGCGACTGCGTGATTTTCGACAGGGGCAATGCATCGAGCGCATCCACCCCGTCGGCGCCCACCGCTTCCGCGCCGTGGAACAGCCAGATCTCGTCGGCGAGGCCGGCCGTGACGAAGGACGCCGAAACACGGCTGCCGCCCTCGACCATCAACCGCGTGATGCCCTTGTCGGCCAGCGCCTGCAGCACGGCCGCAAGATCGAGCCCGGATGCGTTGCCCGGCGATATGCGGATCACCTGCGCACCGGCGGCGCCAAGCCGCGTGGCGGCCGCAGCTTCCGCGAGCTCAGAACCCACCACCCACAGCGGTGTCTCGCGCGCAGAGCCGACGAGCTTGCTCGCGCCGGAAATGCGCAGGCTCCGATCGAGCACCACGCGCACCGGCGAGCGCGCCGCCATGCCCGGCAGGCGGCAGTTGAGCTCCGGATCGTCCGCCAGCACCGTGCCGATGCCGATGAGGATGGCGTCGCTCTGCGCGCGCAAGAGATGCACGCGATTGCGCGCCGCCTCGCCGGTGATCGCAACCGGCTTGCCCCCGGCCGCGCCGATCTTGCCGTCGGGCGAGACCGCGAGCTTCAGGATCACATGTGGGCGGCGATCCCGGATACGGCGAAAATGCCCGGCGTGGTCGAAGGCGGCCTCCGCCGCACAAGGACCCACATCCACCGTGATGCCGGCAGCACGCAGGCGGGCGTGGCCTTGGCCGGCGACTTCCGGATTGGGATCCTCGATCGCGGACACCACCCGCTTAATGCCGGCGGCGATCACCGCGTCAGCGCAGGGCGGCGACTTGCCGAAATGCGAGCACGGCTCCAGCGTGACGTAGAGCGTGGCGCCGCGCGCGGCCTTGCCTGCACGCCGCAGCGCTTCAGGCTCGCCATGCGGCCGTCCGCCAGGCTGGGTCCAGCCGCGGCCGACGATGACACCGTCCTTGACAATGACGGCGCCGACGGCCGGATTGGGCCAGGTGCGCCCCTGCCCGCGCCGGCCGAGCGCCAGCGCCAGCGCCATGAAGCGCCGATCGGTATCCCTGGACTCGCGGGCCTTCTGCGCAAATTGATCCTCCAGGATGCGGAAGATCATTTGCGGATCGCGGCGAGCCGCGCTTGCTCCTCACCGGAGAGCTCGCCGAGCACGTCGGCGAAATCCTTGGCCTCGCGGAAATTGCGGTAGACCGAGGCGAAGCGCACATAGGCGACGTCGTCGAGCGTGCGCAGATGCTCCATCACGGTCTCGCCGATTACCTCGGAGGAGATTTCGGCCTCGCCCCCGGTCTCGAGCTCGCGCACGATGGTGGAGACCATCTTCTCGACCCGCTCCGGCTCGACCTGTCGCTTGCGCAAGGAGATCGACACCGATCGCATCAGCTTGTCGCGGTCGAACGGCACGCGGCGGCCGTTGCGCTTGATCACCGTGAGCTCGCGCAGCTGCACGCGCTCGAAAGTGGTGAAGCGGAAATTGCAGGCGACGCAAACGCGCCGCCTGCGGATCACGGAAGAGTCCTCGGTCGGACGCGAGTCCTTTACCTGCGTATCGAGACTGTTGCAGTTCGGGCAGCGCATCCGTTTAACCCAACCTTACTGGTAGATCGGAAACCGGTCGGTGAGCGCCTTGACCCGTTCCTTGATCGCGGCTTCCACCAGCGGCGCCTTGCCGTCGTCGGACTGCGCGATCGCGTTCAGGACTTCGACGATCATGCTGCCGACCTGCTGGAATTCAGCGACGCCGAAGCCGCGCGTGGTTGCCGCCGGCGTGCCCAGCCGAATACCGGAGGTGACAAACGGCGAGGCGGGGTCGAAGGGAATGCCGTTCTTGTTGCAAGTGATGGCGGCGCGGACCAGCGCCTTCTCCGAGACGTTGCCCTTCAGGCCCTTCGGCCGGAGGTCAACGAGCATCAGATGGTTATCGGTGCCGCCGGAGACAATGTCGAACCCGTGGCCCTTGAGGGTTTCGGCCAGCGCCTTGGCGTTCTCGACGACGTTCTTCGCATAGACCTTGAAGTCCGGACGCAGCGCCTCGCCAAAGGCCACCGCTTTCGCCGCGATCACGTGCATCAGCGGTCCGCCCTGAAGACCCGGGAAGATCGCCGAATTGAGCTTCTTGGTCAGCGCCTCGTCATTCCACAGCATCAGCCCGCCGCGCGGACCGCGCAGCGACTTGTGCGTCGTGGTGGTGGTGATGTGGGCATGCGGCACGGGTGAGGCATGCACGCCGCCGGCCACGAGGCCCGCGAAGTGCGCCATGTCGACCAACAGGTACGCGCCGACGCTGTCCGCGATCTCGCGGAAACGCTTGAAGTCCCAGGCGCGCGAATAGGCCGAGCCGCCGGCGACGATCAGCTTCGGCTTGACCTCTTCGGCCTGCTTGGCGACCGCGTCCATGTCGATGATCTGGTCCTCACGGCGCACGGTGTAGTGCGCCGCCTTGAACCACTTGCCGCTCATGTTGACGGGCGAGCCGTGGGTGAGATGGCCACCGGCCGCAAGATCGAGGCCCATGAAGGTGTCGCCGGGCTGGAGCAGCGCCAAAAACACCGCCTGGTTCATCTGGCTGCCGGAATTGGGTTGCACGTTGGCAAAGCCGGCGCCGAACAGCTTCTTGGCGCGATCGATCGCGAGATTCTCGGCGACGTCGACCCACTCACAACCGCCGTAATAGCGCGCGCCGGGATAACCTTCCGCGTATTTGTTGGTCATCACCGAACCCTGCGCTTCCAGCACGGCACGGCTGACGATGTTCTCGGAGGCGATCAGCTCGACCTCATGACGCTGCCGGCCGAGCTCGCCCTTGATGGCGGCTGCGATTTCCGGGTCGGCCTGGTCGAGCGAGGCGGTGAAAAACGAATCGGGGGCGGAGGCGGTTTTGGCGAAGGTCATCTTGCGAATATCTCCACCGCCGCAGCCTTTTGGCGGGCTACGGGCGGGTCTGGTGTGGCGATCGGAAGCGGCGAGCGCGATCTACCACATCGCCCGCCCCCGGCCAAGGGTTTGCGGGTCGGGCGTGATATTTGTGCAAGATATGGTGGGAGTGAAGGTTTTCGGCGCTGGGGCGGTTCTATGGAATCACCCGTCTGCGACCCTCCGAAATGGGGCCGCTTTGAGCCTCAAACGTCGCGCCGGACCCGCCAGGCGAGGTCAGCGTCCCGTCACAGCCCGGTATATCCCGCCTTCACCGGGTCCACGCTGCCGTCGAGCTGGCGCAGATAGGTCAGGCCGCAGACCGTCAACCTGTGGGTGTCCTTCTCGCCGGCTTCCATCAACGTATTGAGATAGTTCGTGACCTTGGCCCTCGCCTCCGCGCTCGCCGCAGAGCTGCGGTTGGCGAGCAGGTCATAGGTCTGCATGATGCGGTCGATGGCAGCTTCCATGGCATCCTCTGGTTCTTCGACATGTTGGGAGTTGTGATCAGGCAACCGCTTTGGCCTCGGACTGCGCTTCGAACCTGGCGATGGCCTTGTTGGCCAGCCTGATCTTGTTGAATTCGCCGTGCTGGAGCAGTTTGATGACGATCTCGAGCAGGCGTTCGTCGGTGACGAGGGTGTCGCGGATCGCGCCGGAGCGGCGAAGATAGTTCGCGGCGATGGCATATGCCTCGCTCACGAGTTCCACGTTCCCCCCCACGCCACGCTCGACCAGCATCGTCAGCCTCCGATCCGAAGAGGATAAGCGCGGAACCGGGAACTCGTTCCCGCCGGTTGGCGATTTTTTTCGCAACCGCGAAATGACAAAACGCACCGGTCCGGGCAGAGAGCCGGGCCGATGCGCTTGGGGAAGTTCAGGCACGTTCGGGAGGCTTGCCGGTCTTGTTGTGGGGCCGGCTTGGCCAAGTCTCGTCGAACGAACTCAGAGACGATACAGGATCTGGTCGGTCCAGAACCGCTCGAGGCGGTGCAGCGACTTGTTGAGGGTCGAGAACTCCTCACCGGAGATGCCACCGACCTGCTCCACCGTCTTGACGTGCTTCTGGTAGAGAGAGTCGACGATGCGGCGAACTTCCTGGCCCTGCGGCGTCAGGCGGATGCGCACCGAGCGGCGATCGACGCGCGAGCGCTGGTGATCGAGGAAGCCGAGCTCGACGAGCTTCTTCAGATTGTAGGAGACGTTGGAGCCGAGGTAATAACCGCGCGTGCGCAGTTCACCCGCGGTCAGCTCCTTGTCGCCGATGTTGTAGAGCAGGAGCGCCTGCACCGAATTGATGTCCGCACGGCCGCGGCGATCGAACTCGTCCTTGATGACGTCGAGCAGCCGGCGATGCAGCCGCTCCACCAGAGTCAAAGCTTCCAGATAGAGCGTCTGCACCGAACCCTGCTGGCCGGAGACGCGCTCTGCGGTATCTGCCGCAGTTGCGACGGCTTTCATCATGACACTTCCCCTGTTGTCGTTTTTATCGACACTCATTCGACGAAACTTGTGCTCCGTCTGATAGGTGCAACTTAAGGGGCTCGTTTGAAGATCGGCTTAAATAAGAGAATAAAGAGATCATGAATTTAAGACAGTGAATTGCGGATTAAGCCTGTGCCACAAGCACTTTCCGCAACCGTCTGTTGACTCTCGCAAGGCCCTGTTCACCCTCCGTCCGCCCCGATTGTCGCATTCCAGAACAGCCTCGCCCCGTTTCGAAACGTGCGCGTAAGAGCTGTGGCGAAATGCACGGAGTCAACGAAAAGTTACCTCGAATTTTAGGCAACCAACGGTCAACCAAGCGCGACACTCTCGTGTCCCGGACAAGCGAAGCGCAGATCCGGGACCCAGATAGCCAAGGCATGGATCGTGGAGAGATGGGCCCCGGCTCAGCAGCGCCCCACGCCGCAAGTGCGGCGCGCTGCGCTGCGTCCGGGGCACGAGAACATTGGTGTGTCGAAAGCTTCGCCTATGGCGGCCGTTCGCGTGCGGCCATCCAGGCGAGCGCGAGATAGGCGGCCAGCATGAAGGCTTCGACCCCGACCACGACCAGGCTGCCGCCGTAGATGCCGGGGAACATCAGCTCGATCACGGCCATCGACACCACGGTCGTCAGCCACACCACCGCGCCCCAGGGTGTGGCGAGCCAGAGGCCAACCGCGGCAACGAGCTCGATCACGGCGAAATAAACGGTGGCGGCCTGCCAGGCCATCGACTGGTTCTCGAACGCCTCGTCCTCGCCGCCGACGAAGCCGGTGACCTGGGCCCAGTGATAGAGACCTTTCAGGATCGAGAGCAGCGCCATCACCCGCAGGAACAGCACGAGCCGGCGCGTCCAGACATTGTCGTCGGACTCGGCACGCTCCGACGAGATCGCCGCCACCGACATTGCGTTGTCTCTGGCGTTGTCTCGGAGGGCGTCCCTGGCGCTGTCGCGGGCCGCATCGCGGGTGGAGATCTCGGACATGGCCCCTTCTGGCTGCTTTGCCCCGCAAAATCAATCGGCTGCCCAAGTCTTCAATTCTGCCTTGCGGCAGGTCAAGCCGCGGTGACGGGAACCATGCGAACTGGTATAAGAATAATTCCAGCCGGAGGAAGAATGATGGCGATCAAATACGGACGTCCGATCGAATTGCGCGAGGTTTCGCGCCGGGATGGCGCTGGCGCCTCCCCTGCCCTCGATCTGACCGTCCGGCCGCGCCGCAACCGCAAGGCCGAATGGGCCCGGCGCATGGTGCGCGAGAACGTCCTCACCACCGACGATTTGATCTGGCCGCTGTTTTTGATCGACGGCAACAACAAGCGCGAGCAGATCGCCTCGATGCCGGGCGTCGAGCGTCTTAGCGTCGATCAGGCCGTGCGCGAGGCCGAGCGCGCGATGAAGCTCACCATCCCTTGCCTCGCGCTGTTTCCCTACACCGACCCTTCCTTGCGCGACGAGGAAGGCTCGGAGGCCACCAACCCGAACAATCTGGTCTGCCAGGCGGTGCGCGCGATCAAGAAGGAGTTTCCGGAGGTCGGCATTCTCTGCGACGTTGCGCTCGATCCCTTCACCAGCCACGGCCATGACGGCCTGATCTCCGACGGCAAGATTTTGAACGACGAGACGGTCGCCGTGCTGGTGCGTCAGGCCCTGGTGCAGGCCGAAGCCGGCTGCGACATCATCGCGCCCTCCGACATGATGGACGGCCGCGTCGCCGCGATCCGCGAGGGCCTGGATCGCACCGGCCTGCTCGACGTGCAGATCATGGCCTATGCCGCAAAATACGCCTCCGCCTTCTACGGCCCGTTCCGCGACGCCATCGGTTCGGCCAAGACGCTCACCGGCGACAAGCGCACCTATCAGATGGACAGCGCCAACACGGATGAAGCGCTACGCGAGGTCGAGCTCGACATCGCCGAGGGCGCCGACATGGTGATGGTGAAGCCCGGCATGCCCTATCTCGACGTGGTCCGCCGCGTAAAGGACACCTTCGCAATGCCGACCTTCGCCTACCAGGTCTCCGGCGAATACGCGATGATCGCGGCCGCCGCGAACAACGGCTGGCTCGACGGCGACCGCGCCATGATGGAGAGCTTGTTGGCGTTCAAGCGCGCCGGCGCCGATGGCGTGCTGAGCTACTTTGCACCGAAGGTGGCGGAGAAGCTGCGCGCGCAGGGGTAAGGCACGCCGGTCCCGGGTTTGTAGCGGTCGCAACTCGCCCCACCGCCCCCGAATCGCCGGAATATTTCGGCTTGTTAACGCCAGCGCGCCCTTGGCACACGGACGGCCTGTTCCCATCTCCTGCCACGGGAGTTTTCCCTTGGGAGGACGGACATGTCTTATTCGGATTCGGGCAACGCCTGGCGCAATGACGGCGGAGCGCAGCCGCACGCCTACGATCCCTATCTGCACCCGGAACTGTTCCGCGGCGTTGCGACGCGGCGGGTGTTCGCCTTCCTGATCGACATGGTCGTGATCTCGGTGCCGGTGATCCTCGGCTACCTCTTCATCGCGGTATTCGGCGTGGTCACGCTCGGCATCGGCTGGGCGCTGTTCTGGCTGGCCTGGCCGGCTTCCGTGATCTGGGCCATCGTCTATTACGGCGCCTGTATCGGCGGTCCGTCGTCCGCGACGATCGGCATGCGCCTGATGGATCTGGAGCTGCGCACCTGGTACGGCGCGCCGGGCTATTTCGTGCTCGGCGCCACCCACGCCGTGCTGTTCTGGGTGACGGTCTCGTTCCTGTCGCCCTTCGTGGTGCTGGTTGGGCTGTTCAACGGCCGCAGGCGCTTGCTGCAGGATTTCGTGCTGGGAACGGTCGTGATCAACAATTCCGTTCGCGCGCCGGTGCCGCAGGGCGCGCGGACCTACTGAACAACGACCTTTTGATCAAGGACCTACTGATCAAGAACCTATCAACCTGGACCCGCTATGCTGCCCCATCTGACCTGCCGAGTTGACCGATTGACCGGGGGCTTTGGTAGCGCGATGCTGATACGTATTTTGGAGGCCCACGACGTCCCTTGACCCAGCACTCGCGCGACACCCCCCAATTTTACCTCACGGCGCCCTCCCCCTGCCCCTATCTGCCGGGCCGGCACGAGCGCAAGGTGTTTACGCACCTCGTGGGTGAGCGCGCCGGCGACCTCAACGACCTCCTGACCCATGGCGGTTTCCGTCGCAGCCAGTCGATCGCCTACCGGCCGGCCTGCGACCAGTGCCGCGCCTGCGTCTCGGTCCGAGTGATCGCCAACGAGTTCCGCCCCTCCCGCAATTTCCGCAAGGTGATCGCGCGTAACGCCGACATCATCGGCGAGCAGCGCAGCGCGGTGCCGACCTCCGAGCAATATTCGGTGTTCCGCGCCTATCTCGATTCCCGTCACCGCCATGGCGGCATGGCCGACATGACCGTGCTCGACTACGCCATGATGGTCGAGGACAGCCACGTCGAAACCCGCATCATCGAGTACCGCAGGCGCGGTCCCGACAGCGGCATCACCGGCCGCGGCGAGGAGCTGATCGCGGTCGCGCTGACCGACGTGCTCAGCGACGGCCTGTCGATGGTTTATTCGTTCTTCGAGCCCGGCGAAGTCAGCCGCTCGATGGGCACATTCATGATCCTCGACCACATCGCCCGTGCCCGACGTCAGGGCCTTCCTTACGTCTATCTCGGCTACTGGATCGAAGGCTCGAAGAAGATGGACTACAAGGCCCGCTTCCTGCCGCAGCAGCGCCTCGCGCCGTCAGGCTGGCTGCGCATCGACGCGCAGGGCGATGCGGCGTCCGAGCCGCAGGATTGATCGGCGCGCCGATCTCATAAGCCGGGCAGCTTGTAACCTGCGAGAATGGGACCAGCTCCGGAGGTTTCCTTGTCGAGCACCTATGATCTGATCGCGCGGGGCATGGTCGAGCGCCAACAGGTGCTCTGTTTCTATCAAGGCCACCCGCGCGCAATTTGCCCCGCAATATTGGGCCATACCGATGGCCAGGAACGCACGCTCGCCTTTCAGTTTGCCGGCAGTTCCAGCAAAGGCTTGCCGCCCGGAGGGGAATGGAAGTGCTTTAGGCTGGTGGAGATGACGAGGGTCGAGCTTCAAAGCGGGGAATGGCACGCGGGCTCAAGCCATCGCGAGCGCCAACAATGTGTGAAGGTTGTAGATCTCGACGTAAATCCCCTCAGTCCTTATCAGCCGCGACGCCGGGTCTAGTCTGCGCACGGTCGGTTTGCCGAAAGACAAATGCGTGATTGCAGCTTCGGCATTTGATGCGCAGTGGCGCGCAACAGTCACGATCCGAACAGCGAATCCACGAGCAGCTTCAAGTTCAAAACCACGATGATGCCCGCGACGATCCACGCGATCGCCGCCACCCACACCGGTATGGCGAACTTGCCCATCTTGCGGCGGTCGGAGACGAAGCGGACCAGCGGGATGACGGCGAAGGGCAATTGCATCGACAGCACGACCTGGCTGAAGACCAGCAGATCAGCCGTGCCGCGCTCGCCATAGATCGCGGTGACCACGATCACCGGAATGATGGCGATGCCGCGCGTCAGCAGGCGCCGCGCCCAGCTTGGCAGGCGCAAATCGAGAAAGCCTTCCATCACGATCTGGCCGGCGAGCGTCGCTGTGACCGTTGAATTCAGGCCCGAGGCGAGCAGCGCCACCGCGAACAGCGTCGAGGCGATGCCGAGACCGAGCAGCGGCGACAGCAGCTCGAAGGCCTGGCCGATCTCGGCGACGTCAGAGTGGCCGCTCTTGTGGAAGGTTGCGGCAGCCACGACGAGGATCGCAGCATTGATGAACAGCGCCAGCATCAGGGCGATGGTCGAATCTGTCGTCGCCCATTTGATCGCCTCGCGCCGGCCCGTGTCGTTGCGCTCATAGGCGCGCGTCTGCACGATCGACGAGTGCAGATAGAGATTATGCGGCATCACCGTCGCGCCGATGATGCCGATCGCGATGTAGAGCATTTCAGGGTTGGTGAAGATCTCGGTCTTCGGCACAAATCCCCTCAGCATCTCGGCAACCGGCGGTGCTGCCGCGGCAAGCTGGACCGTGAAGCAGACTGCGATCACAACAAGCATTGCGATGACGAAGGCCTCCAGGAAGCGGAAGCCGCGATTCATCAAGACCAGAAGCAGGAAGGCATCCAGCGCGGCAATCAGCGCGCCGCCGATCAGGGGAATGCCGAACAGGAGTTTGAGGGCGATCGCCGTGCCGATGACCTCGGCGAGATCGCAGGCAATGATCGCCGCCTCGCAGGCGAGCCACAGCATGAAATTCACCGCCGGCGAATAGGTCGCGCGGCAGGCCTGCGCGAGGTCGCGGTCGGTGACGATGCCGAGCCGTGCCGCCAGCGCCTGGAGCAGGATCGCCATCAAATTCGAGAGCAGGATGACGGAGAGCAGCGTGTAGCCGAACTTGGACCCGCCGGCGAGGTCGGTCGCCCAATTGCCGGGGTCCATGTAGCCCACCGAGACCAGATAGCCTGGGCCGACGAAGGCGAGCAGGCGCCGCCACCACGCACCCGCGATGGGGATTGCGACCGTGGCATTCACCTCGGCCAGGCTCTTGGTAACAGGCGCGTCGGAGCGCCAGCCGGCGGCGTCTCGGGTCAGATCGGGAGAGCGAGCATCCATGGGTAGAGAATACCGAAGCCGAGCCTTATTGCAACTAATTTGCAACTGCATCTAGCCGCATGGGTTCCCCGCGGCAGCCGCTCCTTGGCGCCCATGTCGGGAAGCGGGTGGGTTTGGCCGTCCTCGGACGCCAATACTGGCGCCAACTCGACTTTGCAGGAAATGAGCCATGTCAAATCCCCCGCGCCTCCCCGAGACATTCAACCGCCTCGCCTGGTCCAACCTGGCGGCACAGTCGGCCGAACAGATCGCGCTGGCCGCGGCTCCTATCGTCGCGGTGCTGACGCTCGGCGTGGCCGAGGGCCAGACCGGCCTGTTGCAGACCGCACTGACCCTGCCTTTCGTCCTCTTCGCCATTCCAGCCGGCCTGCTCGCTGACCGCATCTCCCGCCGTTCGCTGATGGCTGGGGCCGAGGCGCTGCGGGCTGCTGCCCTTGCGACGATCGTGCTCCTGCTCGCGCTCGGCGCCCTCAATCTGTCGCTGCTGGCGCTGCTCGGCTTTGCCGCCGTGTGCGGCACCGTCGTTTACAGCGTCGCCGCGCCGGCATTGGTCCCCTCGCTGGTGAATTCTGACCTCTTGCCGGCCGCCAATGCCCGCATCGAGCTCGCACGCACCATCGCCTTCGCCTGCGGCCCCGCGCTCGGTGGCGTACTGGTGGGATGGTGGGGCGCTAGTCCGGCCTTCGGCTTCGCCGCGGCTCTCTCGGTCATCGCCGTCGTGCTGCTCTCCGGCATCTACGAGCCCGCACGAACGCCGGCTCCACGGCGGCATCCGCTCCAGGACATCCGCGAAGGCGCGGCCTTCGTGTTTCACCATCCGCTGCTGCGGCCGGTCTTCATCACCCAGTTCATCTTCAACACCGGATGGTTCCTGCAGATCGCGGTGTTCGTGCCCTACGCCGTGCGCCACCTCGGCCTGACGGCGGCCGGGGTCGGCGCCGTGCTGACGATGTACGGTGTCGGCATGGTGATCGGCGCGCTGTTCGCCACGCGTGTGATGAAGCGCATCGCGTTCGGCACGGTCGTCGGCCTCGGCCCCGTTACCGGCTTCGTCGCCGCGGTGGTGATGGCGCTGACGGTGCTGGTCCCCTCGCCCTGGCTCGCGGGTTTGAGCTTCTTCCTGCTCGGCGTCGGGCCGATCCTGTGGGTGATCTCGACCACGACGCTGCGGCAGTCGGTGACCCCACCACGCCTCTTGGGCCGCGTCTCCGCCATCAACATCATGGGCTACGGCGCCCGCCCGGTCGGCTCGGCGCTGGGTGCGATCGTCGGCGGCCTCTGGAGCGCGGAAGCGTGCCTCTATCTCGCGGCGGCGGTGTTCGGCGTGCAGGCGCTGGTCATTTGGCTCTCGCCCGCGGTGACGCTGGATCGGCAGCCGGAAATGGTGGGCGATGAGGCGGCGGCGCGGTGTTAGCGTCGCCGCGTGTGATGGAGCAATCGGCCTAATTCGCCAGATACCGCTCGTAGCTCCCCGTCACCGGCTCGCTCGCGTCCACCTCCGGATCGAGCGTGTAGAGATCCTGCGCGCGGCCGATGCCACGTAGCGCGTAGCGGCCGGTGGAGACGAGGTAGCGGCGGCCGGCGGCGTCGAGGCCCTTGTAGAATTCCGCCGACGCCAGCAGCTCGCGATCGACCGAACGGCTCATCGAGGCGATGCGACTGACCTCGTTGACGGTCGGACCGACCACGGTGAAATCAAGCCGGTCCTCGCTGCCGATATTGCCGTAAAAGACCTCGCCGACATGCAGGCCGATATAGGCCGACGTGGTCGGACGGCCATCGGCCTCCCGCCGCACGTTCAACGCGGCGACGTTCTTGCGGAACAAATGCTCGGCGCGTAGCGCGGCGCGGCGGGCATCCGCCATGTCCTCGCCGGTGAACATCGCGAGCACGCCATCACCGATCAGCTTCAAGACGTCGCCGCCGGCGTCGTGGATCGCGTCGATCACGGCCTGCGCATAGTCGTTGAGGAACGGGATGATCTCGTCGGGGCCGATGCTCTCGCTGATCCCGGTCGAGCCGCGCAAATCCGAATACCAGAGCACGGCGTTGATGCGCTCGGTGACGCCGCGCGAGATCCGCCCACGGAGCACCTGCTCGGAGGCATCGCGGCCGAGATAGACGCGGCCGAGCGTGCGCGCGATGTCGACCTGCTGCGCCGACTTGATCGCCAGCCCCAGCACCGGCACGAGATCGCGCAGCGCCTCGAGCTCGCCTTCGACGAAGCCGCTGTCGCGGCGCGTCGTCCAGCAGGAATAGAGGCAGTCCATCAAGCCAAGCGCGCCGTTCTCGCCAAAGCGATGCACGAAAGCGAGGTAGTGCCGGTGGCCGTCCTCGGCGAGCTCGCCGATCTGCGAGAAATCCATCGACGGCGCGTCCGCGAGGTCGATCACCATCTCGTCGTCGCCGTGCTCGAGCATGTGGAAGAACACCGAGCGGCGCCAGCTCTTGGCCGCGTCGCCTTCGGCGGTCGATCCGTATTCGAACGCATCGCTCTCGTTGCTCGGACGGTCGCTCCAGCGGAAGCCGCGCCCCTCGTAGATCGGATGCAGCGTGTCGATCACGACGAGCCCGCGCGAAAGTTCCAGCCCTTCGGCGCGGCAGCGCTCGCAGAATCCGCGGAGCAGTTCGTTTTCAGGCAGGCCCGTGAGCCCCTGGCCGGTCAGCCAGTTCATCAGCGCGAGGCGGGGGGTCAATTGCATGCTCCATTATGCCGTGCATTCGTGACGGGCGAAAGGCCGCGCGCGAACGCGTGCGATTAAGGCTCCCGTCCGCAGCAGATCGAATATGTCACGGACGCTGTTGACGCGCTCTCGTCGCCGGCTGCAAATGGAACCGATGACACCGCTGACGAGACATCCAGAGACATGAGCCAGCGCCAGCTTCCGATCATCCTGGCGCTCGGCACCACGCAGACCCTGGCCTGGGCTTCGAGCTACTATCTGCCGGCGCTGCTCGCCGATCCCATGGCGCGCGACCTCGGCGTCTCCTCCAACTGGATCTTTGGCGCGTTCTCGGCCTCGCTGGTGATCTCGGCGATGCTCGGCCCGCGCATCGGGCGACAGATCGATCTCGTCGGCGGCCGGCAAGTGCTCTCGGTTTCGAACCTGACGATTGCCGCCGGCCTCGCCCTGCTGGGCCTCTCGCAATCGGTGGCGGTGATGGCGATTGCCTGGCTCGTGCTCGGCATCGGCATGGCGACGGGGCTCTATGACGCCGCCTTCGCCGCGCTCGGCCGCATCTACGGCACCGAGGCGCGCAGGCCCATCACCGGCATTACGCTGATGGCGGGCTTTGCATCGACCGTCGGCTGGCCGCTCACCGCCTGGGGGCTGTCGCATTTCGGCTGGCGCGAGACCTGCTTTGCCTGGGCGGCCGCCAATATCCTGATCGGATTGCCGCTCAACTTCTTCATGCTGCCGGCGATCAAGGGCGCTAGGCAGGCCGCGGCGACGGCCGAGAAGCCGCATCTGCCGCTCAACCGCACCATGGTGCTGCTCGCCTTCGTGTTCGCGGCGGTCTGGACCGTCACCGGCGCGATGGCCGTCCATTTCCCGCGCCTGCTAGAGGCAACGGGCGCGACGCATGTCGAGGCGATTGCGGCCGGCGCGCTGATCGGCCCCGCACAGGTGGCCGCGCGCATTCTCGAAGCGGGTTTTCTCAGTCGCTTCCATCCGCTGTGGTCGACCCGGCTCGCCTGCCTCACCCATCCGCTCGGCGCGGCCGTTCTCGCCATCTTCGGCGCTCCCGCAGCGAGCGCGTTTGCACTGCTCCACGGCTCGGGCAACGGCATTTTGACGATCGCGCGCGGCACGCTGCCGCTGTCGATCTTCGGCCCGAAGGATTTTGGCTATCGCCTCGGCATCATCGGCGCGCCGGCACGGATGGCGCAGGCCGTGGCGCCGCTGGCTTTCGGCCTGCTCATCGACGTCATGGGCACCAAGGTGCTGATCGTCTCCTCCGCGCTCAGCCTCTCGGCGCTGGCCGCGCTGTTCATGATCCGCGCGCAACCGCGGCCGGATTGACCGGGCCGGAGCTTTCGCGCACAAGCGAAGCATGACCGAAGACACAAGCCCGCCCCGCACATTCAAAGGCCTCTTGCGCTGGGCGACCACGCCGCCGCAGGCTTGGGGCGTCTATCTCCTCGCCATCATTCTTGTGTGGCTGATCTCGTTCTATGCCGGCTCGCTGAAGCCGAAGAAGGCGCCCGAAGCAAGTCCGCCCGCCGTGACCGCACCGCGGAGCTAAGCCGCCTTGGCATCGCTGGTCGCGATCCAGATGCCGGCGAACACCGCAATCAGCCCGATCAGTAGATTGGGTGTGATCGGCTCGCCGATCAGCAGCGCGGCAAGCAGGGTGGCGGCGATCGGATTGACCGTCATCGTATTGGCGACGCGGGTCGGCGTCGCGCGCGCCAGCGCCATGACCCAGAGGATGAAGGCGAGCGCGCCGCCGCCGATGCCGAGATAGATGCCGGCGATCCACTGCCCCATCGTGAAGTGATCAAGCGCGGCAAAGCTGCCCTTCACGAAGCCCGCCAGCACCAGCACGGCGGCGCCCGCGCCCATGCCGACGGTGAGAAAGCCGAGTGGGCTCGAGCGCTGCATCAGCGGACGCGACAGCACGTTGTAGAACGCCATGCAGAACACGGCACCGCTCATGATCAGCTCGCCACGCCACGCGCCGGGCGGGCTCTGCGCCAGACCCGCGGCCAGCGCCGCCGCCACACCGAGCACGGCGATGCCGACGCCCGTGATCTTGCGCGCCGTCAGCCGCTCGACGCCGAGGATCGCGCCGACCACCATGGTGTGGAGCGGCAGCGTCGCGAGAGCGAGGCTGGCCCGCGCCGCGGTCGTGTAGGACACCGCGATGTTGTAGAGGATGAAGAACAGCCCGAAGAAGCAGATGCCGAGCAGCGTCACGGCCGGCCAGTCGGACCGCTGCGGCCAGCGCACGCCGAGCATCAGCGCACATGGAAGAAGGCAAAGAAAGCCGGTCCCCCAGCGCAGGATTGCGAGCAAGATCGGATCGGCGCCACCAACGAGATAGCGGGTGATCGCCGCGGCCGTGCCGCCGAGACTGCTCGATACCAGCGCGATCGCGACCCCGGCCCATTCTCCCACAAACGTCTCCCGTTGCGGAGCTTGTTGAGGGCGCTAGCACGTCCCTGCTGCCACCGTAGTGGCAACAAGGCATTGCGGGAAGCTAGTCGTAAAACTCCGGCGCCATCTTCTGGCTGTCGCGCTGAGCCTTGTCGTGGTTGATCCAGAGCTGCGCCTTCTCCTTGCCGAGCGTGTCGGCGATCTTCTGCATCGAGGCAGCGCTCTGGTCCTTGTTGGCGTTCATGCTGGGCACGCGGCGGTTGTCCCAATTATCCCTGAAGTGCACCGCATCGCCGGACAGCACCACCGCGCCGGTCTTCGGCAACTTCACCAGCAGCGACTGGTGTCCCGGCGTATGGCCGGGCGTCGACAGGATGGTCACGCTGCCGTCGCCGAATACGTCCTTGTCGCCCGCAAGCAGCTCGACCGGATGCGACGGCTTGAAGCGCGGCTCGTTGTTGGCGCCGGGCCAATCATATTCGGCCTTCTGCACGTAGAGCGTCGCCTGCGGAAACAGCTCGACATTGCCTGTGTGGTCGGGATGGGTGTGCGAGACGGCCATCACCTTGACGTCACCGGGCTTGACGCCGAGCTGTTCGAGCTGGGCGGCAAGCGTCTTCGGCCGCCGCCAGGTCACGGCCTTGGGATCGGCGGGCGGCAAGCCATTTGGCATCGCAGCGACTGCGTCGGCGATGCCGGTGTCCCACAGGAACCAGCCCTTGGTGTGCTTGATGAGATAGCAGCTATCGACGAAATCCATCGTCTTGCCCTCGTTCAGGCCGGGCGTCCAGCGCGAGATGTCGCCGGCGGTGCCTTCCCCGCAATTGAGGACGTAGAGCTTTTCGACACCGGTCTTTTCCGACTGCGCCAGCGCCGCATGACCGGACAGAGCCAGTGCGGCGATGGCGAGAGCGAGCTTGATCCTTGGCATCATTCGTTCCTCCCTGGCAGCCATGTCGGCTGTGACCGAGGATCAACCCCGGCCCGTACGCAGAATTCCCGCCAAGCCATCGTCAATGCGAGCAGGTCTCAACCTCGATCGTGACGTGGCTCAGACCCTTCAAACCGGCGAGCCGGCGCTTGTAGGCGGCCGGCTGCTTCGGCTGGTCCGACACCACCGAGAGCAGCACCGCGCAATGGCCGGGCCCAACCTGCCACAGATGCAGATCGGTGACGCGGTCGTCGCCGACTTCCATTCGCGCGCGGATGGTGCGCTCGAGCTTCTCGTCGGCGCGCACGTCGAGCAGCACCGCGCCCGATGTCTTGATCAGGCCGAACGCCCAGCTTGCGATCACGGCACTGCCGATCAGGCCGACTGCCGGATCGGCCCAGACCCATCCCGAATACATGGCGACCACGAGCGCGGCGATCGCCAGCACCGAGGTCGCCGCATCCGCCATGACGTGGACGTAGGCGGCGCGGAGATTGTTGTCGTGGTGGTGGTGGCGGTCATGATGATCATGATCGTGGCCGTGATCATGATGCTCATGGTCATCATGCGCATGGCCGTGATGGTGGTGATCGTGGCTGTCGCGCAAGAGCCACGCACTGGCGAGGTTGACGCAAAGGCCGAGCGCGGCGACCGCAATCGCCTCGCCATAGACGATCGGCACCGGCGTGAACAGTCGCAGCACGCTCTCGTACGCGATCTCGACCGCGATCAAACCCAAAATGATCGCGCTGGCGAAGGCGGCGAGATCGCCGAACTTGCCGGTACCGAAGGTGAAATGCGAATTCCCGAGGTGCCGTCGCGCGAAGCGATACGCGAACGCGGCAATCCCCAGTGCCGCCGCGTGCGTCCCCATGTGCCAACCGTCGGCGAGCAGCGCCATCGAGCCGAACAGCGAGCCGGCGACGATCTCGCCGACCATCATGACCAGCGTCAGGACGACAACCAGCCAGGTGCGCCGCTCATTCTCGTCGTGCTTGTCGCCCAGAAAGGCGTGGTCATGGGTCCATTGTTCGATGGAATGGGAATGCATCGAGAATTCTCCGATAAGGTCCGGTCCGTTGACCCGCAATATAGACCCGCGGGTCTTCCCGGCAAAATTGGCGAAAACGGGCCGATTGACAGGTCGGCGCGGTTTCGGTGTAATGAAGTCCATGGGGATTTGAGCGATCTCCCCACGAGGCGACATGCCCAAGTATCGCGTCCCGTTGTTTTTTACGAGGGCGCATCATGTCTTCCTACACGACGATATCATCTGAAAAACTGGCACGGCTGATCGGCACGGCAAATGCCCCGGTCCTGATCGACGTGCGCACCGACGAGGATTTTGCCGCCGACCGGCGGCTGATCCCGGGTTCGATCAAGCTCAGCCACGACAATGTTGCGGAATGGGGCGGCGAATTCGCTGGCCGCACCGCGATCGTCTCCTGCCTGCGCGGCGGAAAGCTCGCGCAGGGCACGGCGGCCTGGCTCAGGCAGCTTGGGGTCCAGGCCGAGACGCTGGAAGGCGGCTTCGAGGGCTGGAAGGAGGCAAAGCTGCCGCTGCTCGACACAAGCAAGCTGCCGCCGCGCGACGCCAAGGGACGCACCGTCTGGGTGACTCGTGCGCGGCCCAAGGTCGACCGCATCGCCTGCCCTTGGCTGATCCGCCGCTTCGTCGATCCCAACGCGGTATTCTTGTTCGTGGCCCCCCCCGAAGTGGTCGCCGTCGGCGAGCGATTCAAGGCAGCCCCCTTCGACATCGAGAACGTGTTCTGGAGCCACCGCGGCGAGCTCTGCACCTTCGACGTGATGATCGAGGAATTCGGGATCGCGGCACCGGCTCTGCTTCGCCTGGCAACGCTGGTGCGCGGCGCCGACACGGCGCGGCCCGACCTCGCACCGGAGGCCCCCGGCCTGCTCGCGGCATCGCTCGGGCTGTCGCGGATGTACGACGACGATCTCGAACAGCTCGAGGCCGGCATGCTGCTCTACGACGCGTTCTACCGCTGGTGCCGCGATGCCACGGCTGAGACCCACAACTGGCCGACCAACAAGGTGAAGGCGTAATGGATAGCCGTACTATCGAAACAGGAGCTGATGCCGGTCACGGCATCAGCTTCGGTGAAGCCTTTCGCGTCTGGCTCCGCGTCGCCTGCCTGAGCTTTGGCGGGCCCGCGGGCCAGATCGCGGTGATGCACCGCATCCTGGTCGAGGAAAAGAACTGGATCTCCGAAGGCCGCTTCCTGCACGCGCTGAACTACTGCATGCTGCTGCCGGGCCCCGAAGCGCAGCAGCTCGCAACCTATATCGGCTGGCTGATGCATCGCACCGCGGGCGGGCTGATGGCGGGCGGGCTGTTCATACTGCCCGGCATCATCGCCATCATGGGCCTGAGCTACGTCTACGCCGCCTATGGCAATGTCAGCTTCGTCGAGGCGCTGTTCTTCGGGCTGAAAGCCGCCGTGCTCGCCATCGTCGTCGAGGCGGTGGTGCGCGTCGGCAAGCGCGCGCTGAAGAACCGCATCATGATCGCGCTCGCCGCGGTTGCCTTCATCGCGATCTTCTTCTTTGCCGTCCCCTTCCCCATCATCATCATCGCCGCAGGCATCATCGGCTATGCCGGCGCGAGAAGCGGCCGTCCTGAGTTCGCGCCGGCCGGTCATGGTCACGGCGGCAGCAGCGCCTTGGTCGACAGTATGCTCGGCGGAGCCGTGCCCGATCACGTCCGACCCGACACCGCCCGCACGATTCGCGTGGGTGCGCTGTGGCTGGCGCTCTGGCTGGTGCCGGTAATCGCGCTGCTGCTCGCTGTTGGACAAGACAACGTCTTCAGTCACATCGCGCTGTTCTTCTCAAAAATGGCGCTGGTCACCTTCGGCGGCGCGTATGCGGTGCTGGCTTATGTCGCCCAGCAGGCGGTCGAGCACTATCACTGGCTCAAGCCGCACGAGATGCTGGACGGCCTCGGCATGGCCGAGACCACGCCGGGCCCGCTGATCATGGTGCTCCAGTTCGTGGGCTTCATGGCGGCCTACCGCGATCCGAGCGGCCTGTCGCCGATGCTCGCGGCTACGTTGGGCGGATTGCTCGCGACCTGGGTCACCTTCACGCCCTGCTTCCTCTGGATCTTCGTCGGCGCCCCCTACATCGAGCGGCTGCGCGGCAACACCGGCCTTGCCGGCGCGCTCAGCGCGATCACGGCCGCCGTCGTCGGCGTGATCCTCAACCTCTCGATCTGGTTCGCGCTGCACACACTGTTCCGCGAGACCGTGCCGGTGCACGCCTTCCCGTTTGCCTTCGACATGCCGGTGCTGACGAGCGTCGACATCCCCGCGCTCGTGCTGTCGATCGCGGCCGCGACCGCGCTCTTCCGGTTCAAGCTCGGCATGCTCACGGCGCTCGCCGGCAGCTGCGCCGCGGGCGTGGCGCTGCGGCTGGCGGGGGTGATCTAGGGAGCGGGCTCATAGGTTCGTCGCATCCGGTTTGCCATTGAAAGGCGTCGTTAAGCCGTCAGGGTTGCATGGCGGCCTTGGGCCATTCACGTCGCTCAATCCCTGCCTTCGAGACGTCCGGTCTAGCCCCTGACTCCGGACCTGTCGCTGCACTGCGCCAACCGACGCGATGGGCCAATAGGCGACATTTCCGAAAACAAGAGGCGGCCAACTTCGCTGACGGCCATTGGCAGACGAACGACGAAGCGGTTGCAGTGCTCCGAAGAGCTGGTAGAGCCGCTTCATGCCATTCCGCTATTCGTGATAGGTTACTCTCAGCCGTAAACGTTTTCAGCCGTGTTGGACAACAACGGAGGCTTTGCCAATGAAATCCAATTTTTACTCACGGCCGGTAGATGAGTTCGCCACAAGTAAAGCCGATGCACTGATCTTGGTCGGTCGCATCCTGTTTGCGTGGGTATTCGTCGGAAGCGCCTACGGAGCAATATTCAACTTCAGCGGCTCCGTCGGCTACTCCAGGTCGCTGAACCTTCCAGCACCCGAGCTGTTCACGGCGACGAACATCGCACTGGAAATATTGATATCCGTCAGTTTGGTATTGGGCATCGGTACGCGCTTCTGCGCAGTGCTGACATTTATGTTCGTACTGGTGGCAACTGCTATTGCACACCGCTACTGGGAGTATCCATCCGGTGCGCAGCAGATTGGTCAATACAATCATTTTCTGAAGAACATCTCGATCATGGGAGGCGCGATGTTGATCTTCGTCACTGGGGCGGGCCGCTTCAGTTTCGACCGAAAAATGTAGCCCGATCACTTCACCTTGACCTTGAAAGCCTCCTCGATCAGTCGGCGGATGCTCTTTGATAGCGGCTTGAGTGCCTCGCTCACGATCGCGAAGAGAAGCATCAGCCACGTCGCAAGCGCGGCACACCACAGCAATAGTTCAAATGTCTCCGGCATGATGACCTCATCAAAAATATCTGTTCTGAATCGCCAAATGCTACTTCAAATGCTACTTAACGGGACCGAGGCAATCGGCGCGCTCCTGCGGCGGCGTGTATCTCCCTCAACTGCCAGGCTGGGAGTACTTGCCCCGAAGCTGGCTTACAGTTTGGCGGACCTTGGCAATTTCGTCCTGCGTCCAAAGCCTGACGAGGTTTACATTGTGGATGGCGCCGGATGCCACCACGGTACCGGAAATGGCCGGTGCCGCACTGGGATCGGGCACATCAAAAATCACTAGGACGCCCGGACCTTCAGAAGCGGTGCTATCCATTGAGATCAGTTTCCCGCCGGCGGCTTCGATGAGGTTGTTGGCCGCTTCCACGCGATTGGTCCCAGGCTTGTCCATAATGCTGTTGAGGGATTTTGGTGTGTATTGCCCCGTCATACAAAATGCATGGTGACTTCCTCCTGTCGGGGGATGTTCAGGTCACTAAAGCGCAAGATTTATTTCGGGCTCAACAAAATAGGCGGTCATAACCGCGTTGAGCGAAAGACCATATACCCCGCCGTGGGCAACATGCCGCTGAGAATAAACGGGCCTTCGGCACTGCCCGCTCGCGGCTGAATAAACAACCTACATCAAAGATCTGTCGCGCGCCAAAAGAATCTGATTCGCTAGCCCTACCGCCAAGTGTCAGCGGGATTTACCTGCATCAGCCATCCCTCGAGCCAAACTATTGTCGGATCTGGGTCAAAGGTGGCGGTCGGACCCGAATGGGACGACTTCCGCTGTACCTCTCGCTCCGGACATGTCGCTGCGCTGTGCCAGCCAACGTGATGGGCCAGAAGCGGTCGACGCAGCCTGGCGCGAAGTTCGCCAGCTTCCGCCCTCAATAGCCGACATGAGTGGTTGTTACGTTCTTCTGCTTAGGCCGCAGCGGAAGTGGCTCGCCTATCCGCCAAACTTTTCTGCCCGCACGCACATCATTGTGGGCCGGGGAACTGTTACTGCCGCATTGGTTTCACCGAACGGCCACGAGAGAATCCAACGCTAACCAAAGTTCGTGGATAGTGCGTTTGGTTCCCAAACTGAGGAAAGGAATAACCATGCGCATCATTACTGCATCCGTCATTATTGCAGCACTCTCGCTTGGGATGACCGCTTTCGTGCAGGCTCAAGGAGCGTCCCCGCAACTCAGAGCGCAGGAACCGCCTGCTCAGTCCGACACGGTCATTCGAAGCATACAGGTAGTCGACATCAAGCAATTGCAACCTGCGGTTCGCTCAAAGGTCGATGAAATCGTCGCGCAGACAAGCGAAGAAGATTTGCAATCACTTCGGAAGTCCATTGACGCGGCACCGGCGGCAGTATCTGCGCTTAAAGCGAAGGGCTTGAGCTCGTCGCAGGTTGTTGCCATCAACATCGCCGACGGTGTGCTCACGATGTTCGCCAAGACGGCCTAAAGCGGGAAGTTCTAGTGAAAGCTCCACCATGGACTGTCACCACTCCAAGCTTAACGGTACCGTGTTCGGCATACATGATTGGCTTATCTATCTACGGGATCAAGCGGTCACGTGTCTGAAACTTGTTGAGCAGGCCGACGATCGTCTCGTTAAAACCGAACTGCTTGCGTTGGCGTCGGTCTGCGAGGAGATCGCCGATAACATCGAAGATCATTTGGCAGGCGGGGAAGGCCGCGCGCCGCGTGGGGCAAGGCTGTCATGAAAGAGGCCGCCAACTGCGGCGGCCTCAAATGTCCGCAAGGGGTCAAAATCCGAAATACTCAACCTGCGCTAATCTAGTCCGTCATGCCTCGATTAGCGGACTTTAATGAAGCGGGTCGCCACTTCGCCGATGGGCCAGGACCACACCTGATCGTCTGCAATCAGCTAGCTCCGAATCGAACGGCTTGGATCAGCCAAATCACTGCCGCGAGGTTCAGTAGAGCAGTGCCTGCAGGACCATAGGTTTTCATCGGATCTTTGATCGTCCCGCCTATGGCGGCATCACCGGCCTGAACGATGATCATGCTCCATGCGACGGCTTGGAGCCATCCAGTTGACCCCGTAATAAATGGGACCGCGCTCGCGATCACTAAAGCCGTGCTTCTCGCACAGGCATAAAGTGCCATGGTGCGGGCAGTGTTGCTCGCACCTAATGCCGCCGCCATGGAAAATCCAAGACTGATGATTGCGCTGATTGCGGTGATGGATGCGCAAGCGATGAAGGGGAGAGTCATTCAACATCCTGGTGCAGTCGTGGTTCGAAAAATCCAGTTATATACTGCTCCCGTCAGACAAACTATCGTGAGCGCAAAGACGATCGAGATCAATGCGAGCCTGGCTCGACTGCAGTGACTCGACGCGGCTGGTTTGCAAGATCAGTCCTTCAATGTCTGCTTCGGGTCACAAGCGGTCGATGATGACCGCGCCGAACGACTTCCGCTCTGCCCTCGGAAGCTGCCGTCTCTCAGCACGCGCCCTTTGGGCGAAAGCCGTCACCCTCGCCTCCCCGTCCCGTCGGGCAAAACAGCCGCGACCACTTCCGCCACACCGCCTGTCAAGCCCATCTCGCAAAATATTCCACTTTACCGAATTTCTGATTTATCGTACACAAACACCCTGGCCCGAGACAAGGGGCGGATCGCGATCGTCACGAACCGCGGGCTGGGCAGCGATGGACGCGACGGCGTCGGGCGTAAACAGGCATTGCAGGGCGGCTTCGGCTGTGAGCAATCGCTTCGCGCCGACGACACGACGCCGACAGCGTCTTCGCATGGCTTCGGGTGTGAGCACACGCCAGCACTCGAAGTCCCAGCGAAGACGTGCGCAGACGAACAAGTCGTGTGGTCCTGACGCCCGGGGTCTGTGCGTCAAGTCCTGCGGTGATGAGGCGGCCCGACCGGGCGCGCGCATCAGCTATCCGCAGGGCGACGGGGGCAATAGTGCATCGCTCCCCGGGGAGAGCACGAAGGACACGTTAAAACCATCGCGCAGGGAAGGCCGGGCGATCCGGCGAACCTGCGGTCCACCCCGTGTGCATTTCTATGGCGCACGGACCTTGCGGGTGCCCGCCGGCGCCCGGCCTTCCCTGCGCCCTTTCCTTGAAGGTGGCGCGAGAGGTAGAACTCGGGCGAAATGCGCCGCGAGAATGCGAACTCTCGCCCGCTGTTTGAAATGTGAATTGAAGAGAAACGGCTGAATCTTGCTGCGTCATAAGACCCTCATGGTGAGGAGCGCGAAGCGCGTCTCGAACCATGAAGGCCCGGATATTTGCCCGAGGCCATCCTTCGAGACGCGCGTTCCGCGCTCCTCAGGATGAGGAGAAGAGTGGTTTGACGCAGCAGAACTACCGCATCATCATCCGCGCAATCGCTTCGCCGATCACCACCGTCGTAAAGTGGGTGTTGGCGCGGCAGTCCGACGGCATGATCGAGGCGTCGGCGACGCGCAGGCCCGCGATGCCCTTCACCGTACCATCAGGGTTGACCACGCCGTCGGCCTGCTTGAAGCCGGTCATGCGGCAACTGCCGGCGGCGTGCTGGATGTCGCCGGTTTCGCGCCGCAGCAGCGCATCGAGTTCATGATCCGGCAGCGCGGCTGCCTGCGGCAGCGTCAGATCGGTGTCCGTCAGCCGGATCCAGTCGGCGATGCCTGATAGCGCCGGCTGGGAGGTGATCACGGCCAGCCGTTTCACCGCATCCATCATGCGCAGCATGTCACGGGGATCGGCCAGCATGTTCTCCTCGACAACAGGATCGATCGCGGGGTCGGTCGAGGCCAATTTAAGTGTTCCACGAGAATACGCATTGAACAGCCCGGCACCGATCGCTCCTGATACGCCGATGCCGCGGTGGTTGAAGGCGATCAGGATCATGTCCCGTTTGCCGCCATCGCCGAGGCCTGACGAATAGGTCACGCAGCAATTGGTATGGCGGGTGTCGGGATCGCTCGGCCGCAGGTTTTCATGGAGCTGGACCGTGGCGCGAAACAGCGGATGGTCGAAGAAGTGCCGGCCGACCGGCAGGTCGCGCTCGACCGCGATTCCCATCGCCTTCAACTCATCGGCAGGTCCGATGCCCGAGCGCAGCAGGATCGCCGGACTGTGGATGGCACCGGCGCAGAGCACGATCTGGCGCGCGCTGATCTCGCTGGTGCCCTGCCCCTCGATGTGAACGCGAAGGCCGGTCGCCCGGCCGTCACTGATCAGCACGCGATCGACCAGTGCGTGCCCGCGAATCTCCAGATTGGCGCGGCTCCGCGCGGGCTCGAGATAACCTTCATTGGTGGTGATGCGGCGGCTGTCCCGGCTGTTGATGGGATAGCAGGCGACGCCCTCGCCGTCGGGACCATTGACGTCGGCGCACCAGGGATAGCCGCTCGCCAGCGCCGCATCGCGCAAGCCGCGATCGATCGGGCCCCATTTGTCCGGCGGCGCCCGATAGACCGGCAGCGGTCCGCCGCGGCCATGGCCCGCTGCGTCGCCGAACTCCAGATCATCCTCGATCACCGAGAACAACGGCATGACGTCCTTGGCCGACCAGCCGGTGCAGCCATTGGCGGCCCATTCGTCGAACGCGTCGGCGACGCCGCGGATGGCGATCTGGCCATTCATCATCGACGAGCCGCCGAGGCCCTTGCCGCGCCAGTAGAAGCGCGGCTCCTGCCCCGCCACCCGGCGCGTCAGAAGATCAGGCCATTGCCATTTCTCCTGGTACTCGCGCTTGTGGATGATCGGGATGGGATTTGGCGTCATCACTTCCCAGGGCGCCTCGTCGGCGCGCCAGTCGAGACCCGCCTCCAGCAGCAGGACGCGCCGTGCGGGATCTTCGGAGAGCCGTGCCGCAACAGCGGCGCCGGCGGAGCCGCCGCCGACAACAATGACATCGTACATCGCGCTACTTCTCAACGTTCCAGAAAACCGGGATGGCGGACGGTATCAGACCGCGCAAACCGGCGCGAGAGGCGGTGGGCTGGGCGGGCGATGATCGGTCTCACCGGACGCGCGTTGCTCGTATGAAAACATAGGACGGAAATCGTCGGCAACGATAATTTGCAGGCGCGGCAGTGGCCTTGCGCCTGGTCGGGGTGATCTGAGCCGGGCTCTATGGCGTGAACTTGTAGGACAGGCCGGCGCGAACGGTATCGATGGTCTGTCGGCCGCCTCGATCCGTGGTGGGCGTGCCGCCTGGCTCAGTGGTCGTGATGTTGCTGGTCGCTTCTACTGTGCCGAAATCGTAGTGCAGATATTCGATGCGGCCGATCCAGTTCGAGTTGCCGAGGAAGGTCTCGACACCGGCGCCGGCGGCCATCCCGAAATGATTGCGCGCCGTCTCGATCACGGCGGCCGTGACCGGGCTGGGGGCCGAGTTGGCCGAGCTATCGATGCGGTGCGCACGTTCGAACGCGAGACCGCCGGTGGCATAGAGAAGCCAACCACTCGAGGGTGTCCAGCCGAGACGCCCGCGCAACGTGCCCAGGTATTTGACGTTGTCCGACAGCGTGTCGCTGATGGTGCCCGCGAGCACGGTTGGCGTCGAGCCCTTGATGCCGGTAGCGCTGCCGTCGATCTCGACACCCGCAACGACGCTCGCATACTGCCAGTTGTAGCCGGCCTGGCCGCCGCCGAGCCAGCCTTTCGACTTGATATCGCCGATGGTGACCCCGCCAAGCAGGGAGGCGTCCGAAAAATCGTTCTGCTTCCAGCCATAGCCGCCATGGGCGCCAAGATAGAAGCCGGACCAGCTTTGCAGCGATGGCGGCGGGCCCGCCTTGGCGTAGGCAAGCGCAGACACCGGCAAAGCTGCGTCCGGCCCGAACTTGTAGGACACGCCCGCGCGCACGAGATCGACGGTTTGACGGCCGATCGCGGTCGCCGCGGCAAAATTCGCGAGCGGCGGCGAGACGGAAACCAGGCTTGAATCGGAACGGACGCGGCCGAAATCGTAGTGCAGATATTCCAGCCGCCCGATCCAGTTGCTGCTGCCGAGCATCATCTCGCCCCCCACACCTGCAACCCAGCCGAAGCGGTCGCTCGGTGTGGCCGTCCGCGTGGTGGTGACGCCCGTCGCGGTGGTGTCCTGCTGCACCTGGGAGATCTCCAGCCGTTCCCAGCCGAGGCCGGCGGTACCGTACAGCAGTAAGGTGTCGATCGGCGTCCAGCCGAGACGGCCGCGCACGGTACCGAGATATTTCACCTTCTCGTCAAACTTCAGCGTCGAGGCGAAGCCAGGAACCGCGATCGAAGCTGTCGAGGTGCTGCCCTTGATGTCGGCCGCGCTGAGGTCGGCCTCGAGGCCGGCGACCACGCGATCATATTGCCAGTTGTGGCCGAACTGACCTCCGGCGACCCAGCCTTGCGACTTTGCGCCGGTCAGTGCGCCATCCGGTGCAAAGTCGAGCAGCGGCAGCGGCAAGGTCGCGGGATCATCGCCCCAGCCATAGCCACCATGGGTACCCGCATAGAACCCGACCCAGCCGTTGCGCGCCGATGCCATCACGGGCGCCTTGACGTAAGGCACCGGCGCGAGACGCGCCTGCTCGCCAAACTTGTAGGACACGCCGGCGCGAACCAGGTCGATGGTCTGCGACCCCGACGTCGAGTTCACCTGGCCGATCGCAGCGGTGATCGCAGACGAGTCCGCGATATGACCGAAATCATAATGCAGATATTCAATGCGGCCGATCCAGTTCGGGCTGCCCAGCATCGCCTCGACACCGGCGCCGGCGACCCAGCCGAACCGGTCGGTCGGCGTGCGGCTGGACGACAGCGTCGCACTGACCGGCGCAGTCGAGGTCTGCAATGTCTGCGATGTGGAGTCGAGCCGCTCCCAGGCTAGGCCTGCGGTCCCATACAGCAGCACATTGTCGGCCGGCAGCCAACCGAGGCGGCTGCGAACGCTGCCGAGATATTGCGCCTTCTCGCTGAGGGTGATGGTCGTCGCGTCGGTCCCGCCGAGGAGCTGGCTGACCGCGTTGCTGCCCTTGATGTCGGTCGCCGAGAAATCGAACTCGAGCCCGGTGACGGCGCGGCCAAATTGCCAATTGTAGCCGGCCTGCGCGCCGTAGACGGCGCCTTTCCCGCGGATGCCGTTGATCGATTGCGGCGTCGCCAGCGCAAACGCTTCCGACTGTGAGAAGTCGTCGCGCCCCCAACCATAGCCGCCGTGGACACCGAGATAGAAGCCCGCCCAGGACGCGGCGAGCGCTGGCGTCACCTTGACCACGGGCAAGTCCGCAGCGAGCGCTGAACCGGACAATGCGATGAGCGAGACGCTACAAAGAAGCAGGCAGCGCGGCGGACGCAACACCGTGTTCGATCCCGGCCCCATTCCCAGTCCCCAACGAAATTCTCAAAATATCTGGTGCAGATGGAATCACGGAGATTCGTGATTCGCTATCTCTCGTTGAGCGAGCGAATCGCGAAAGCCTTTCGGCGTGTTCAAACGGCAACAGCACGCCGCGGAAAATGCTGCATTTATCGGCACATAGGACGAAATCGCAATCAAACGTTAGGAGGTGCGCGATTTGCGAATCAACAAACCGCACCTCCCGTTTGAAAGTCGAGCTACCCGATCACCTTGCCGAACTTGTTCGATTTCGGGAAACCCTTCGGCGCCAGGCGGCCGGCGTCTGCGCGGGTGCCTTGCCACTCGGCCAGTTCCTTCATCGTCGCCGAGAATTCGCGGCCAGCGGAATCCTTCCAGGTCAGCCCCGCCTTGGCGTCGAACACCGCGATGTCCGAAAGGCCGCCGTCCTTGTACTTCTGCAGGCGCGCACCACGGCCACGCGGCATCTCCTGCGTCTGGTCGAGCGGGAAGACTAGCATCTTGCGGTTCTCGCCGATCACCGCGACAGTGTTGCCGAGCACCTCGGTGATCGCGCACGCCTCGTTCGGCATGTCCACGTTGAGGACCTGCTTGCCCTTCTTGGTGGTGCCGACGCAATCGTCCTCGTTGACGACGAAGCCCTGGCCCTCGTGGCTCGCGACCAGGAATTTGCGTCCGCCCTTGTTGACGAACAGCGTGACCGGCGCGGCCTCCGGCTCGAGATCGATGAACTGGCGGATCGGCTCGCCATGACCGCGGCCGCCCGGAAGTTTTGCGACGTCGAGCGAGTAGAATTTTCCATTGGTGGCGAACAGCAGCAGCTTCGAGGTCGTTTCCGCGAAGAACGCTAACCCGAGCTTGTCGTCCTGCTTGAAGGCCAGCCCCGAGAGATCCTCGACATGACCCTTGAGGGTGCGGATCCAGCCCTTGTCGGAGACGACGACGGTCACCGGCTCGCGCTCGACCAAGGCCTCCTCCATGGCGGCGAGATCGTGCTCGGGCGCGTCCGCAAAGGTGGTGCGGCGCTTGCCGAGCGCGGTCTTCGGCCCGAACATGTCGCGGACCTTGCCAACCTGCTCGGCGACCTTCTTCCACTGCTCGGGTTCGGACGCCAGCAATCCCTCGATGCCCTTCAGCTCTTTGCGCAGATCCTTGTCCTCGCTGCGGATCTCCATTTCCTCGAGCTTGCGCAGACTTCGCAGCCGCATGTTGAGGATGGCTTCAGCCTGCACTTCGGTGAGCTTGAACGCCTTGATCAGCGCCGGCTTCGGCTCGTCCTCGTTGCGGATGATCCTGATCACCTCGTCGATGTTCAGATAGGCAATCAGCAAGCCGCCGAGAATCTCCAGCCGGCGCTCGATCTCGGCCTTGCGATGGTTGGTCCGACGGATCAGCACGTCGCGCAGATGGTCAAGCCATTCGCGCAGGCACTCCGCGAGTCCCACCACCTTGGGCACGCGGCCCTTGATCAGCACGTTGAGATTCAGCGGAATCTTGTTTTCGAGCTCCGTCAGCCGGAACAGCGATTCCATCATCAGCGCCGGATCGACATTCTTCGACTTCGGCTCGATCACGATACGGACGTCTTCGGCCGACTCGTCCCTGATGTCTCCGACCAGCGGCAGCTTCTTCTGGTCCAGCAGCTCGGCGATCTTCTCGATCAGGCGCGACTTCTGCACCAGAAAGGGTATCTCGGTGACGACGACGACCCAGGTGCCGCGTGCGCCCTCTTCCTGCTCCCATCGGGAGCGGACGCGGAACGAGCCGCGGCCGGTGGTATAGGCTTCAGCGATCGCCTGCTTGGAATCGACGCAGATGCCGCCGGTCGGGAAATCCGGGCCCTTGACCCATTTCAGCAGCGCCTTGGATTTCGCGTCGGGCTTCTCGATCAGATGCAGCGCGGCTTCGCAGAGCTCGGCGGCGTTGTGCGGCGGGATCGAGGTCGCCATGCCGACCGCGATACCCTGCGCGCCATTGGCGAGCAGGTTCGGGAAGCCGCCGGGCAGCACGACGGGCTCTTTCGACTGGCCGTCGTAATTAGGGCGGAACTCGACCCCGTCCTCGTCGATGCCGTCGAGCAGAAGCCGCGCGACGTCGGTCATCCGCGCTTCGGTGTAGCGGTAGGCAGCGGGATTATCGCCGTCGATATTGCCGAAATTGCCCTGGCCGTCGACAAGCGGATAGCGCGAGGAGAAGTCCTGCGCGAGGCGGACCATGGCGTCGTAGATCGCCTGGTCGCCATGCGGATGGAACGAGCCCATCACGTCGCCGACGATTTTGGCGGATTTCTTGAACGCCGTGCCGGGGTCGAGCCGGAGCAGGCGCATGCCGTAGAGGATGCGCCGGTGCACCGGCTTCAGGCCGTCGCGGGCATCGGGCAGCGCGCGGTGCATGATGGTGGAAAGCGCGTACGCAAGATAGCGCTCTTCCAGCGCCTCACGCAGCGGCACCTCGTGAATTTCGGCCGGTTCCTCCGGCGGAATCAATCGTTTTCCCATGCCGCCCGGTTAAACCGTGGAAGCGAATCGGGCAAGGATCGATTGGTTCCCCGTGGGCGGCCTACTGGCCGGCCCAGCCTGCGGTGAAGGTCTGGGTGGGTTGCGCGTTTTTAGCCTGCGTGGTGGCCGGGGCATTGGTCAGGCACCGCCGCGCAGTCTCGATCTCGGCCTCCGTCGCACCCTTGGATCGCGCCCATGCCTCTGCTGCTGCAGCGGAATATTTAGCCACATAGAACCTGACAACGGTGCAGGAGGCGCGGCGAAAGACGCCGGGTTGCTCGCCTGCGAGGGCGTCCGGCGCCAGCGTGACAAGCGCCGCCGATATCACAAATCCCTTGATCAGCATGAGGCTTATCCCCGGTTGGAACCCCGAGGGCAAGTCCAGGAAACCCAATTTGGTTCCAATGACGGTTGGCCTATTGGGGCAATGCAGAGCCGCGCCAGCCTCATGGCGCGGGAATCGCGGCCTTCGCCTGCTGTCTCGTCAGCGCGTTGATGAAGCCTGCCCGCGCGTCGGAATGGCCCTGCCCCCGCGGCTCCAGCACATGGCGCAGCAGGAACAGCCCGGTCAACCGAAGGCCGTCCTGAAGATCCTGGTCGGTGACGTCGCTCGCGGCTACGCCACGACGCAAAAACGGCGGCAGCCGCAACAACCGATCCCGCCACGGCTCGCCCGCGCCGCGTGACACCGCGCCGCCTGATTTCGGCGAGACATAGATCAGGTCGGTAGTCTCCCCGGTTACCGCGCAGTTTTCCAGCGCAAGCCCGAAGCCGAGCTCGGCGAGCATCGCCAGCTCGAAATGGATCAGGTGCACGGCGGCGCCGCCGATGTCGTCGAAATCGTCGAGCGAATGCTCGAGCTGCGCCAGGATGTTTTCGTGCGGATCGCGCTCCGGCAGCAACCGCGCAATCGAGGCGAGATGGGTGATGCCATAGACGCCGTGGGGGGATGTCAGCAGCGTCGCCGCGCGCAGCTTGAGGCCCTCGATGGCATAGGTGCCGAGATGCTCGTCGAGCCGCGCCCGCCACACCACGCTGAGGCTGTTGCCGGGCTGCAGCAGCGGCCGCATCCGCGAGCCGGCGCCGCCGCGGACGAGACCGAGATGGCGGCCGTGCGCACGCGTCAGCAGCTCGACGATGGAGCTACTCTCGCCATGCCGCCGCACGCCCAGCACGATGCCTTCGTCGGTCCATTCCATGTGCGGAGTCTAGCGCATTTCAGGCGATCGTAGGGTCGGCAAAGCGAAGCGTGCCCACCAATTTGATCAACCGCGCAAAGCGGCGAATCCTCACGCGTTGAACCAACCCTGTGCATCTCCGCTGAACGAGAAATACAATCCCATCGCCGTCAGCACGCAGGAGACGATCTCGATGGCGCTGTCGAGTTCCATGCCCTTCTCGCCGATGATCTGGCCGAGCGAGATCACCGACAGCACGAGCGCTGCCGCCAGCACCCATCGCGGCCAGTTCTTGCGCCAGCGTGCAGCGAGCCAGACGAAATAGACCAGCAGCAGGATCATGCCGCCGGCGAGCAGCGTCGCCGTCATGATCATCTGCTCGGTCATCTCGGCATTCGGTGTGCGGTCCTGCACCGCGACCGACAGGGCATCCAGCATCAAGGATGCATAGAGCAACGCTTCGAAGCGCCGTACGTTGCCGGGTACGCTCATCGGTGACCGATCTTTTCTTGGCTATTCTTTGGGAAATTCCAGGCCCATCTCGCGGTAGCGATCGGGATCATCGCCCCAGTTCTCGCGCACTTTGACGAACAGGAACAGATGCACCGGCACACCGAGGATCTCACCGATCTCCTTGCGCGAGTCCGCGCCAATCGACTTGATCGTCGCGCCGCCCGCGCCAAGCACGATCTTGCGCTGGCTCTCGCGCTCGACGAAGATCGTCTGCTCGATGCGGACCGACTTGTCCTTGCGCTCCTCCCACTTGTCGGTCTCGACCGTGGACTGGTAGGGCAATTCCTGGTGCAGCTTGCGAAAGATCTTCTCGCGCGTGATCTCGGCCGCAAGCTGCCGCATCGGCGCGTCCGACATCTGGTCTTCGGGATAGAGAAACGGCCCCGGCGGCACGATCTCGGCGAGAGTATGCCTGAGGTCGTCGACGCCGTCGCCGGAGATCGCCGCGATCATGAAGGTCTTCGCGAAGGCCATGCGCTCGTTGGCCGCCTGCGCCAGTGCCAGCAGCTTCTCGCGCTGGACCAAATCCACCTTGTTGATGACCAGAATCTTCTCGTGCTTGACGCTTGCGACCTTGGTGAGGATCGCCTCGGCTTCCTCGTCGATACCGGCCTTGGCATCCAGCAGCACGCAGACGAGGTCGGCGTCATGCGCGCCGCTCCAGGCGGTCGAGACCATGGCGCGGTCAAGCCGGCGCTTTGGCAGAAAGATGCCGGGCGTATCGACCAGGATGATCTGCGCGTTGTTCTCGATCACGATGCCGCGGATCAGCGCCCGCGTGGTCTGCACCTTGCGCGAGACGATCGTGACCTTGGCCCCGACCAGCGCATTGACCAGCGTGGACTTTCCGACGTTCGGGGCGCCGATCAGCGCGACAAAGCCGCAGCTCGTTGCGGCGGGCGCCTCGCCGCTTGTTTCAACCGTCATTGCCGCCGCCAACACCTTCGCGTTCGATCATCACTGAAGCCGCTACCTTCTCCGCTGCGCGCTTGCTGCCGCCAGTGCCTTCGGCCGGCGCCAACCCCGGCAGGTCCACCGCGACACGAAACTCCGGATCGTGATGCGGGCCGGTGCGCTCGACCTCGCGGTAGACCGGCGTCGGCAGCCCCTTGCCTTGCGCCCATTCCTGCAGAACAGTCTTGGGATCGCGCAAGGGACGCCGCGGCTTGTGCATGCGCTCGGTCCAGTTGCGCTTGACGAACTCGGACGCCGCCGCGTAGCCGCCGTCGAGGAAGACGGCGCCGATCACGGCCTCGCAGATGTCGCCGAGCACGCTCTTGCGCAGGCGCGCGTCGGCACCAGGACCGACCGAGCCGAGCTTGATGTCGTCGAGCAGACCGAGCGACTTGGCGACGTCGGCGCAGCTCTCCTTGCGCACCAGTTCGGCAAGTCGCTTGGACATCTCGCCTTCGTCGGCGTTCGGGAACGCGTGATAGAGCATGTCGGAGACGACAAGTCCGAGCACGTGGTCGCCGAGGAATTCCAGCCGCTGATAGCTGTCGCCACGCTTGCGCCCGGACTTCAGCGCCGAGACATGCGTGATGCCCTGCATCAAGAGGTTCGGATCGGCGAAACTGTGGCCGATGCGGGCCTCGAGCGCCGCGTTCGCATCCGGGCCCTTGGTCTTGCTGCTCCGCACCCGCTTCTTCTTTGCAGGCGTCTTGACTTCAAGGGTGTTGGTCGCAGCTTCGCCGTCGGCGCCCGCTTGCGCCTCGGTCGGGTGGGTCGCGATGTCCTTGACTTCGTCTTTCATCGGACGATTTTGAAGAAGCGATTCCAGCGCACCGCCCACGGCCAGCGCCAGAACATCCAGGCATGCTCGCCTTCGGCGATCGAGAAGAAGATCATCTGGGCGCGCCCGACCAAATTCTCCTGCGGCACGTAGCCGACCTGGCCGAGGAAGCGGCTGTCGGTGGAGTTGTCGCGGTTGTCGCCCATCATGAAGAAGTGGCCGGTCGGCACGGTGTAGACGTTGGTGTTGTCCACGTAGCCGTTATCGGCGCAGTCCAGCGTCTCGTAGGACACGCCGTTCGGCAGCGTCTCCTTCCAACGCTTCACCCGGGAGACGCCGCCGCCTTCCGAACCGCAGGGATCCTCGCCGACAAATTCGCTCATGCGCTGCCGCTCGACCGGCGTGTCGTTGATGTAGAGCAGACCGTCCCGCATCTGGATGTGGTCGCCGGGAAGCCCGATCACGCGCTTGATGTAGTCGGTGGAGTCGTCCTTCGGCAGGCGGAATACGACGATGTCGCCGCGGCTCGGGTCCGAGCCCCAGATCCGCCCCGAAAACAGCGGCGGGGAGAACGGGATCGAGTAGTGGCTGTAGCCGTAGGAATATTTCGAGACGAACAGATAGTCGCCGACCAGCAGCGTCGCCTTCATCGAGCCGGATGGGATGTTGAACGGCTGGAACAGGAAGGTGCGGATCACGAGCGCGATCAAGAGGGCGTGGATCACGACCCGGATGGTTTCGCCCACGCCGGTCTCAGTTTTGGTCCCTGAAGTCACGCTCATTGCTCTCTCAATTCCGGCCGGCGGTCCACAGCGCGCCCCCCACCCGCGAACGGCCCGTCGGTTCGCGTCCCAAGGAGATTGTCCTGATTCTGATAATGAGAGCCAATTCCGGCGTAAAGCCGAATTCGCCCAGGCTGATTTGCGTCCGCGGACTTTTAGACGGTTGTCGGAGGCCACGCAATCAAGGAACGCATCAAAACTGGATAAGTATTTGATTTTTAATGATAATTATAAAATCGAGGGAGACCCATCAGGGTTTGGCCAGCGGCACGGCGGAAATGATGACGAAGGCCTGGGCCAGCGGCCAGTCATCGGTGATCGACAGATCGATCTGTGCCTCGAACCCCTCCGGCGTCAGGGCCTGGAGCCGGGCCAGCGCCCCGCCCGTCAATTGCATGGTTGGCCGTCCTCCCGGCAGGTTGACCACCCCCATGTCGCGCCACCACACGCCGCGCCTTATGCCGGTGCCGAGCGCCTTGGAGCAGGCCTCCTTGGCCGCGAACCGCTTGGCGTAGGTCGCCACAACCATCTTCTCGTTCTTGGCGCGCCGCTCCGCCTTGGCTCGCTCGGCCGCGGTGAAGATGCGATCGAGGAAGCGCTCGCCATGGCGCTCGATCACCTTGCCGACGCGGGTGATGTCGATCAGATCGGAGCCGATGCCGATGATCATGCCCGGCTCCGGCCGCGGTCCATCGCTGCGCGCATGTTGCGCACCGTCTCGGCGAGACCGACGAACAGCGCTTCGCCCATCATGTAGTAGCCGATGTTGAGCTCCATGATCTCCGGCAGGGCCGCGATCGTCTCCGCCGTGGCATAGTCGAGCCCGTGTCCGGCGTGAATCTCCAGCCCTGCTTGCTTCGCCAGCTTTACGCCCGCCACGATCCGCCGCCATTCGGCCTCGGCCTTGTCGGTGTGGCCGTCGACGACGGCGTCGCACCAGGCGCCGGTGTGGATCTCGATCACGGGCGCACGCAGCCGCGCCGCCATCTCGATCTGGGCGGGATCGGCGGCGATGAACAGCGACACCCGGATGCCGGCATCGTTCAGCCGCGCGATATAGGGCGCCAGCGCGTTGTGCTGACCGACCACGTCGAGCCCGCCCTCGGTCGTCACCTCCTGGCGCCGCTCCGGCACGAGGCACACCGCGTGCGGCTTGGTGGCGAGCGAGATGCGCATCATGTCGTCGGTCGCCGCCATCTCGAAATTGAGCGGCTTGGAGATTTCGGCTTTCAGCCGCGCCATGTCCTCGTCGCGGATGTGCCGGCGATCCTCGCGCAAGTGAGCGGTGATGCCGTCGGCGCCGGCCTGGATCGCCAGTAGCGCCGCGCGTACCGGATCTGGATTGCGGCCGCCGCGCGCATTACGCAGGGTCGCGACATGGTCGACATTGACGCCGAGGCGGAGCGGAGGTGCAGGCATTTCAGACTCACGGAACCATAGGGACAGACCAAGCCGGAAGGCGTCTATCCATTAACACGTTCGACGCGGGCGACGACCGCCTTCGCGCGCAGCTGGGCCAGGATCGCACTCAAATGCTTCAGATCGTAGACTTCGAGATCGATCGTCGTCTCCGTGAAGTCCGGTGAGCGGCGCTGCATGCTGATGTTGTCGATGTTGCCGTCGTGCTCGGCAATCACGGTCGCGATCTGCGCCAGCGCGCCGGGCTCGTTGACGTTCTCGACCCTGATCCGGGCCGGGAAGCGCTGCGGCGCGGAGTCCTCGATGTCCCAGCGGACGTCGAGCCAGCGCTCCGGCTCTTCCTCGAAATCCTTCAGGGCCGGCGCCTGGATCGGGTAGATGGTGATGCCCTCGCCCGGCGTGACGATGCCGACGATGCGGTCACCGGGCACGGCGCCGCCGTTCGGCGCGAACTTCACCGGCAGGTCCGAATTGATGCCGCGGATCGGGATCGCGACCGAGCTGCGCGGCGGTTCCGACGACTTCTCCTTGAACTTGGCGGCAAGCCCCTTCTTGACGCCGTAGCGCGCGATGCGCTCCTCCTTGTAGTCGGGATACATCGCACGCGCGACGTGGGAGGCCTTGATCTCGCCGCGCCCCACAGCCGCCATGACGTCCTCGATCGAGGTCCGCGCGAGCCGCGGCAGCGCGCCCTTGAGCTTGTCGTCGGCGTATTCGATCTTGGCGCGCTCGAACAGGCGTTCCACGATGCGCCGGCCGAGACCGACATATTGATCGCGCACCGCAGTCCTGGTGGCGCGGCGGATCGCGGCGCGCGCCTTGCCGGTGACCGCGAGCGTTTCCCAGGCGGACGGCGGCGCAGCTTGCGCTTCCGAGGTCAGCACCTCGACCTCGTCGCCGTTCTGGAGCTCCGATGACAGCGGCGCGAACTGGCCGTTGATCTTGCAGCCCACCGCGCTGTTGCCGACGTCGGTGTGCACGGCATAGGCGAAGTCGATCACATTGGCATGGCGCGGCAGCGCGATCAGCTTGCCCTTCGGAGTGAAACAGAACACCTGGTCGTGGAACAGCTCGAGCTTGGTGTGCTCAAGGAATTCCTCCGGGTTCGCACTTTCGGAGAGGATGCCGATGGTGTGGCGCAGCCAGGCGAACGCGTTGGACTCGCGCTTGAGGAACTCGGTCGGCGAACCGGCGCCCTCTTTGTAGAACACGTGCGCGGCGATGCCGCGCTCGGCGATCTGGTCCATCGCCTCGGTGCGGATCTGCAGCTCGACGCGCTGGTTGCCAGGGCCGATCACGGTGGTGTGGATCGAGCGGTAGTCGTTTTGCTTCGGGGTCGAGATGTAATCCTTGAAACGCCCCGGTACGACCGGCCAGGTGGTGTGGACGATGCCGAGCGCGCGATAGCAGGACTCGATGTCGTTGACGACGAGGCGAAAGCCGAAGATGTCGGACAATTGCTCGAAGCCGACAGATTTGCGCTCCATCTTGGTCCAGATCGAGAACGGCTTCTTGCTGCGGCCATAGACCCGCGCGCCAAGGCCCCTGTGCCGCAGATTGTTGGAAAGCTGCGCCTCGATCTCGCCGATCAGATTGCGGTTGCGCTCGGCGAGCGCATCGAGCCGCTGCATCACCACCGAATAGGCTTCGGGATCGAGAGTCCGGAAGGACATATCCTCCAGCTCCTCGCGCATTTCCTGCATGCCCATGCGCCCGGCCAGCGGCGCATAGATGTCGAGCGTCTCCTCGGCGATGCGCCGTCGCGATTCCGTCGGCACGAAGTCCAGCGTGCGCATGTTGTGCAGGCGATCGGCGAGCTTCACCAGCAGCACGCGGACGTCGTCGGCAATGGCCAGCAACAATTTGCGCAGATTCTCGGCCTGCTTGGCCTCCCGCGACACCAGCTCCAGCCGCTTCAGCTTGGTCAGGCCCTCGACCAGCGCGCCGATCTCGGGCCCGAAGATCTGGTCGATCTCGGCCCGCGTCGCTTCGGTGTCCTCGATCGTGTCGTGGAGCAACGCAGCCACGATGGTTGCATCGTCGAGCTTCAGATCGGTGAGAATCGCCGCCACTTCGAGCGGGTGCGAGAAATACGGGTCGCCTGAGGCGCGGGTCTGCGAGCCGTGCGCCTTCATGGCGTAGACATAGGCGCGGTTCAGCAGGTCTTCGTCAGTGTTGGGATTGTAGGACCTGACGCGCTCGACGAGGTCGTATTGACGCATCATGCGCGCGCGGGACTTCGCCGGACGCGCCACCGGCGCAGTCGGGGCCACGGCAACCGATTCGGTTGCGGCCTGCATCTGCGTTTGTGTGCGACGCCGATATACCATGCCGTCCTGCCTTCAAACGGGCCACGAAGCAGCCCGTTGCATACATCTTAGCTCCGATCGCGCGCGTGTCCGATCAATTCGGTGACAGGGCCCCGCGCGAACCGACAACACTATGGTAACCACGAAAACGCCAACAAAAGCAAAGGCCCGAACAACGGTTCGGGCCTTTGACAAGATGACAAGAAGTCGATGACTGCGACGGGACGATCTACTCGTCCTCCTCGGGCTGCTCCTCGGGTGGCGCGAGGCCTTCGAGACCCTTCAGGAGCTCCTCTTCCGTCATGCGCTCGACCGCGACTTCGGTATCGTCCGCGTCTACGCTTGCACCGGCGGAACCGATCAGCGGCACAGTGTCCGGCTCCGGCTCATCGACCTCGACGAACTTCTGCAGCGAGTGCACCAGCTCCTCGCGGAGGTCCTCCGGCGAGATGGTCGAGTCAGCAATTTCACGCAAAGACACAACAGGGTTCTTGTCGTTATCGCGGTCAACCGTTAGTTGTGAACCAGACGAAATCATGCGGGCACGGTGGGCGGCCAGCAGGACCAGGTCAAACCGGTTGTCGACCTTGTCGATACAATCTTCTACGGTGACGCGAGCCATGGACTGTCGCTCCGTTGTGGGTGGGACGAAATATGTGGATGATTGGCGCTAGTTATAGGGGCCGGGACGGTTTCGCAAGGCCAATTTGTAATTTGGCCTCGCCAAACGGCTCTGCTACGCCCACATTGGGGCTGGGATGGGTGGTTTCCCGGGCTGCCATCGAGGGCGGCGCGGGGTGTATGCAAGTCCGCCATAACTATACCTTGATTGCCCCGGCTTCTCCGGATTTGCGGTTTCGACGGGTTTCGGCGGGACTTTAGAACTGCGCGGCTTGCTGTCGCCGCGCCAACAATAAACGATCAATCACGAACTCTACGCGAGCAAACTGAATGTCACCTTCCTCTACCGACAAGATCGCGCTCTTCATCGACGGAGCCAATCTCTACGCGACGGCGAAAACTCTCGGCTTCGATATCGATTAC
>NZ_JADPKY010000054.1 GCF_023074185.1 Bradyrhizobium sp. 132
AAGCTAACCCAGCGGCGCATCCCGCACGCCTATATCCTCGCATGGTCGTCCTGGCGCAGGGCTCATCAGGCCAACGCGCGCAAAGCCCACCTCAAAAAACTGCAACTGTAATGCTAGTTCGACTGTGAACATAAACATGAATCTATGTCGCGCGGTACTTGACCGAGCGGACACGTTGGCGGTTCAACTGTGAACATAAGGTGAGAAGTGTATCAAGTGCGAGACTTTTCAGCGCACCTGGCTGTTGGGGCTTCGCATTCTTGTGGGCTCGGATCGCAGCTCAAACTTCAAGCCGTCGCTGTTGACAAAGAACAGCGGGCCTGGCTGGACCGAGCCAAAAGCCGCTGCGGTGAGAGGTCCACCGAAGCAGGCTCCTGTATCGAGGTTGACGCGATTGGCTTGAACGTCGGGAGCACGCGTTTCCGTCGGCGTATGGCCATGCACTATAAGCGCGCCGTGCCACAGCCTTGAGGACAGAAACGGTTCACGTATCCACAACATGTCGTCTTTGGACTGGGCCTCCAAGGGAACGCCGGGTCTTACTCCGGCATGAACGAACAACCTGTGCTCGTCGCGAACTTGAAGAGGCAGCGCTCTCATCCATGCGAGGTGCTCCGCCGGGAGATCGGAGGGGTCATCTATGCCGTAAGCATCCAGCGTCTCTTCGCCGCCGTTCGCCCACCACTGAATGAGGTCGGCATCAGAGCGGCTCCGATCCGCGGCGAGGCAAAACATGTGGTCGTGATTCCCCAGGAGACAGCGGAAGCGCGACGGGGCGCTGGCCTGTTCTCGCATCAGGCAGGTAATCACTTCGTCGGAGGCGGGTCCTCTATCGACGTAGTCGCCCAGGAAGAGGAAATCGTGCTCGATCTCGCCCGCGGCCTTTCGGCAGGCGTCGAGCAGAGACCTAAGCTCCTCGAAGCATCCGTGGATGTCTCCAATCGCGAAGGTTAACGTTGACTTCGTCTGGAGGGGAAAGGCTTTCGTTGGCGTGACGTTCACCTAGAAGTCCGAGTCGTTTTGCCTGGCTCAGGGCGTCACGCAACGCAGGCGAGTCCAAAATGAAGCCGGGGAATGGACCATCTGTTATTTGAAGAGTTTGCCACCGTACCGGCCTGTTGGAGCTGGAATACTCCCGAGCGAAGGCGCACGCATCTGCTAAAGCATCGAGTGTGGCACGGCTCTCCTCGATGATATTTGAGCGCATTAAGTACCGTGGAGGTAACGCGAGGGGAGGAGGCCGAATGGCATTATCGATGAACCAGTCTCTCACCAAACTCACCTCAGCACAGGTCTTGCCGCATTCTTTTGCCGATCACGGATAGACTGAATCCATTGTTCCAGAGCCTTTACCTCATTAAGCAGATCATCAAGCGATACGGCCTCAGGGTTCAACGCCTGTGCCGAGGAATGGAGGTCTTCAGATAGCCTACCCTGGGCTGCCATTACAGACCCCACGTCGTCCTCGGTGAGAATGCCGAGCTTGAAGATCGAAGTCGGCTTTACCTTGTTGTCAAACCTTTCGAGTACCGGACGGACGTAGTCGGAAATCGCTTGCTCCCAAGCATCGCGCAGTTGACCGATAGTACCCTTACAGAAAGTAGTGCGCTGAGTATCGGTCAACTTGTCAAAGTTCGGCTTTGCCGATTTGAGCGAGGATCGCAGCGAATTGCACATCTCAAGGCCCGACTTGGCCTTATCCGGCAACTCGTTTTCGATGTAGCCAGGCTTATCTTGGCTACGCCTGACATTGCGAAAAGCGATGGGTCGGTTTGCTTTCTCTGCTTCACGACGAAGCTCGTACAGGAACACAAGGTCGTGCGTGAATACGATGACTTGGCGATGCTCCGCTTCCTCAACTAGCCGTGACGCAACCGCGCCTCTGTGAACGTGGTCAAGCGATGACATTGGGTCGTCGAAAACGATACCGGAATAACGCTGCGCCGTGACCAGTTCGGCAAGGAACGCGGCAAGCGCTACGCACCGATGCTCGCCTTCGCTGAATATCTCGCCGACCTTGGCGTTCGGATTCTCCACCAACGCAACGCGAAAATACGATACGGCCTGCCGATCTTTCTCCTTCCGAAGCTCAACTGGCATTCTGGACAGTTTGAGTTTTCCGATCTCGCGCGCAAATCGACCGCGCAGCGCGTCCGTCACCATGTGATCCGAAAGTTCCTTGTTCTTGTCGGTGATCGGCTTCTTGGCGGTCGCCTTCAGCGCGGTGTTTATCGACTCTATTTTCTTGAGGCGCGCTATGTGAGCCTTGATGTCCGGAAGCAGCGGTGCGAGCGCGGCGCGCTCCTTGAGTTCAAGGTATTCGGATTTCAGTCTCCTGTAGTCGTCGCTTTGTGTATCGGCGGAAAGATGCGAGGCGCGCGTTTTGAGATCGGCTGCCAAGGTCGTAAGCGCCTGGAGCGGATCAGCGCCAAGTGCCTTAGGTTCGCCATATGCCCTAAGCATCGCCCGAAGCCGCCAGAGCACCACGACAAAGGCCCGACGAACTTGCTGCGCAAGCAACGCATCGCCGATCTCGGTTGCGAGAAAGTTCCTGGATTTCAGAATATCGCCAACGCACAGCATCCGCCCTTTCAACTGTGTAAGCGTAGCGTCCAGCTTCGCGCGCGCCGCCACTTCGTCACCCTTCGTCGAGCTTTTTACAAAGGACTCGAATGTCTGTTGGCGTGCGATTGCGTCCGCGCTAAGGGGCTGCTGGCAAAGCACGCAAAGCGTATCCGGTTCGCCCGAAGGAAATGTCTTGCCGGGATAGGCTACGGCGTCCGCATAGGTGCGCGCGGCCTCCCATAGTTTCTGCCAGGCGGCTTGGCCTACTTCCGGCAACGGCGATGCGCCGAATAGCTGTTGCGAAGCTACCGATGCGGCTTCCACGGCATCGCTGTGGGTCTTTCGCAGCGTATTGATTTCGGCGAACGCCGCCGCATTCGTAGCACCGATAAGAGCTTGGAGGGCCGTCTGGATGCGCTCCACCTCACCACGTTGATTCTCAAGCCGCGCCACGGCGCGCTTCGGGTTTTGAGCGAAGTCGGTTTCCAACGTGGAGAGGCGAATGGTTTCCTGATCGCTAAACGTGGCGAGCTTGTCAAGCTGCGGAATGTTGGACTTTGCGCTTAACCCAAAGACATAGCTGCCAGCAGCCGTTTCTCTGCTCAACGAGGAGTTTGAAATCGCAAGCGGCACTTGATTTTTAAGCGTGGCAATCCTGGCGTCGAGTGCGGTTTTGATGCGGTCGGAAGTTTCCGCGAGCGCCTCCAGCAAACGCATTGGCCGGGGAATATAGGCTACTTCGTTGGTGCTTTCGACATGAATGCTTGCGCTTCGAGAGTCAAAAATACTGACCGATGGAAGGTCGCCGTGCGGTTCGCCGTCAGGCGTCCAATTGAATTGTTCAGTGTTCGCGCCCCGTGCAAAACATATCTCGGCAGACTGCGGCGTGTCGGTCTTGTCCTCCAAGTCCCTGTGGATTGCGAACTTCTCATCCCGCGACCGACATGCGTGTTTCAGGACACGGACATAGCCGGACTTTCCCGAGCCGTTATCGCCGTAAACCACCGTCAGCCCAGAAGGCTTAAAGGATAGCTCCTGCAGGCTGGCAAGCGCGTTGATGGCGGTGGGGTTCTTTATCGAAACAAGTGAAATCGGCTCCGCCGCGCTGGTTTCGGCCACAATATGCGATTGCGATATCGGCGTATGGGTGCGCGTGGGATCAAGGCAAAGCTCTGTAAGTTCCGCAATCGCCTGATCGTCGAGTGTTTCACCTGTGACCAGCCGACGAAGGGCGTCTCTTCGCCACGCAGGGCGTTTCTCAGCCCATGTTACGAGGTCTGTGAGCGCAGCCTTTTCGGTCAAAGGAGCGGGCGTCGTTACAGCGCTCATGTTGTTTCTACAATTCCCCTTTAAACGCTTTGTCGAGAATCGCGGGGAGCATGGCATCTAACTCTGTGGCAGACTCGGCTTGAAGTGCTCTCACCGCGTTGAGCTTGGATTGAAGGGCGTCGAGCTGGGAAACAATTTGGTCTTGTCGGTTACGCTCAGGTAGTGGAATGAGCATTCGCTTCACGCGGTCTGCTGATAGGGCTGGCTGAGCCGTGCCGGTCTCTGTAGACCGACTCGTTTTATAGTTAGCATGCAGCCACCAGTATACGTAGCGCGGCGAATGAATCGTCTTGGTTACATGTATGGCAGCGACATTCTGATTGGTCGCGGCAGCGCATTGAAGAATTGCGCACTGACCACGTGTCTTTCCTTGACCTATCATCGCTAGTAATACGGTTCCAGGAGGATAGATTTTCGCGTTGCTTTCCTTGAGGCCAAGATCAGTTATCTTTTCACGAGTGTCGATGATGTCGCGGAAGGCCACTTCCCCTGAGCTGACCCATGCATTCGACCCGCCCCAGTAGCTAGAATTTGCCCGAGACGGCGTGCCCCCGGTTGTCACGACAAATTCCGCACCAATCGCGGTGCTTGAGTTAGCGACAGCTTCGAATGTCGAGAAAAGCAGCTTCGTGTGGAGAGCCGTTAGCTCGTTGACTGCATGTATTCTTGCTTGTTGCGCCTCCTGCACTCGCTCCGCCAACTCCTCGATACGAGAGACGATGCGGCGTTGCTGGTCGAGTGGCGGAAGGGGAATTTCGTATCCGAGAACATCATCGGGGCGAATGGCAGCATAGTTTGTGGAGCCTTGCGCCTCGACTTGCTGACGAAAAGCGCGCGTCTTAACGAAAGCTTGCCATAATCATCGCGCAGGCGCGTTCCGCGCCCGATGATTTGCTTGAACTCGCTCATCGAACCCACGACGCGCGCCAAAACAACATTCTTGCAGGTTGGCGCATCCACGCCCGTGGTCAGCAATTGGGAGGATGTGAGGATAGTCGGCGTCTTGGTTTCGAGGTCTTGGAATTTCGACAAGTGGCCGCGCCCGATAACACCTTCATCGGCGGTGACGCGCGCCACATAGTCAGGATACTGCGCCCCAAGGTCGGCATTGAGATTGACCAGAGCCTCGCGCATTTCCGAAGCGTGTTCCTGATCGACGCAGAACACGATGGTTTTAGCGAAGCGATCCGTCTTTTTCAGGAAGTCGGTCAGATGGTGGGCGATGGCCTGTGTGCGCGCGCGCAAGGCGATGACCCGCTCAAAGTCCTTGGTCAGGTATTCGTCGTCGGGGATCGCGCGGCCAAAGCGGTCAACCTCGTCCTTGCTTGGCCGCCATCCGGCGGCGTCCCATTGGGTGACGACGCGATGCACGCGGTAGGGCGCGAGAAAACCGTCGTCGATTCCTTGGCGAAGGCTGTATTCGTAAATCGGGTTACCGAAATAGAGGTAGGTGTCCCGGTTGTCCTCGCGCAATGGCGTGGCCGTCATGCCAAGCTGATAGGCAGGTTTGAAATGCTCAAGGATGACGCGCCATGAACTGTCGTCCCGCGCGCTTCCACGGTGACATTCATCGACAATAATGAGGTCGAAGAAGTCAGGCGGGTAGTCGCGGAAAAGCCCGGTCCGGCGCTCATCCTCGGCCAGCGCCTGATAGATGGCAAAATACATTTCGCGGCTTTTGACGATCTCGCCGGATTCGATCTTGTGGCGGGCGTCGCCGAAGGGACTGAACGTCTTGTCCTTGGGGTCATCGACGAGGATGTTGCGATCCGCGAGAAAGAGAATGCGCGGCTTGCGATGCTCTCCGGTTCTGTTCCAGCGGCTTGACCAGAGCTTCCAGCAAATCTGAAAGGCAACGATGGTCTTGCCCGTGCCAGTCGCCATTGTGAGGAGCAAGCGTTGCTTTCCGGCAAGGATGGACTCGACCGTCCGGTTAATGGCGATTTGCTGATAGTACCGGGGCGGCTTGCCGCCGACCATGTTGTAAGGAGCGATCAGGTTATCCACGCGTTCGGGCGTGTTGATCCCGCTGCCCGCCTGATAGCGCTGCCAGAGGTCCTCTGGCTTTGGAAAATCCGCGACGCGCTTTTCCTGCCCCGTGAAGTAGTCGATTTCGATGATTTCAATGCCATTGGTGGCGTAGGCGTATTTGAGGCCGAGGATTTCCGCGTAGCTGCGCGCCTGTTGCACGGCATCGGTTGCGGACTTGTAGCTGGCCTTGGCCTCGACCACGGCAAGCGGAAAGTCTCGCGTGTAGCGCAGAAGATAGTCCACCCGTTTGGGCGGCTTGCGGACAAAACCTTTGCCCACGGGAATGACGCGCCCGTCCGTGACAGTGCGCTGTTCGGCGATGGAATGGGGTTCGCTATCCCACCCAGCCGATTGCAACTTTGGGACGACGAATTTTCGGCAAGTATCGGCCTCGTTCGTCATTTCGCATTCTTTCCGGCCGCGCGAATGTTATAGGCGCTCTCACCGCGTAGCCGGAACTCCTCGCCGACGAACGACTGCTCGGCAAAGGCCGATATGGCTCCCTCGATCTCGACGGCATTCATGCGTCCCCGTTGCCCCCTTGCTGCTCCTCAACCTTCCGTTTGATCCATCTTGCGATTTCCTGGCGCTCAAAGCGCCACGATCCGCCGACCTTGAAACCGGGAATCTTGCCAGCCGAGGCCAGCTTGTATGCAGTCTTCTCGTTGATCTTAAGAAGCTCAGCAACCTCACGGATTGTCAGAATGTCGTCGGCCATTCGGGAACTATATGGGTCGGTCCGGTCAATTCCTAGAGAAATTGAGCGAAAACAAGAGAAAGCAAGAGAAAGGAAGAGATAATAGGAGAAACCTGGGGTTCCTAAGCTCTATGCTCGGGGGTCAATCGGCCGTGCAGCAGCCGTCTTGGCCGCATGGTTTGAGATCGTGGAAATTTGCGGAGGGCAGGTTCGCTTGCCACACCTTGAGCTTGCACCAGGATGAGCCGTTAATCCCCTGACGTGAGGGCCGGGATGGTTGTTAGCGAGGACCCGACTAATCCTTGAAGATCGCCATACATGCCAGAAGTGTTGGTAATAACCCGCTGAATCGTCTTTTCGCGTTTTGCCCACCGCCGCTCGGTTGATCGACGCTCTTCTTGCAAATCTTCCTGCATGGTCACGAACGCTTCGACGATGGCGTCAACCCGGCTTCCTCGTTCGCCACGATAGCTCCCCTCGATCAACCTCAGTGAATCACATCGCTGTCGTTCGTGCAGAGTGGCACAATGCGCTTTTCGCGAACCAATTTGTCGCGCTTTATACACAGCGCATCCACAGAAGCCTGCGTCCGTGCCAGCAACAATTCCGCCGACGCAATACCAATGCCCAACGTTGAAGCGTAAAGACCTCGTTCTGCTGCCTACGAATTTGCAGGTGCAGCCTTTCGATCTCAGCGCAGATGAATTGAAGAGTCACAGCGTACTCAAATCATCCGGCACGTCGCCGAATTTTCTGATCACCTTGGCATCGCCGAAATCGCCGGTAGCAGGGTCACCAGTGCGGCTAAAGGCGACTGCAGACATGACCTTCTTTGCGCGATAACGCCTCAGCGCGCATTACAGCGGCATTTGGATTGAAACATTCCGTGGGTTCGCCAGCGGCAATGCCGTCATCGGCGGCGACGAACGGCAGCGCGACAAAATAGGTGACCTCAGCCATGGCCTGACTCCAACTGCTTGACCTGACCGGCGAATAATGTTCTCTATATGTTCTTTTGTCAATTGCGCGTTAAATACCTCCTCCCGAGTGGGTCGTCATGGCTGATCAGATCGTTATCACCGAGAAAACCAGCCAGGCCAAAGACGTCCGCGCCGCAATTGGTTCTCGCTACGGTGATGTTCTTCCAGCAGAGGGCCATTTGTTCGATCTACTCGAACCGGAGGACGTTGTTCCGGCCTGGAAGCGGTGGTCGCCGATACTTCTACGGCCTGAAGGTCTTTACGGAACGCGCCCGGCAGAGGGTGGCAACAAGGCCGCTAAGCTCAAGGCCATTCGCGAGGCGTTGCGCACTGCCAAGCGAGTTTGGCTCGCAACCGATTGCGACCGCGAGGGTCAGCTTATCGGTCAGGAAATTCTTGAGCATTACGAGTATGGCGGTCAGGTGATGCGGGTGCTGTTCACAGCGCAGGATTCGCAGACCATCCGCGACGCATTCGGTCGTGCAAAACCTAATACCGAATACTCCCGCCTATACGCCGCCGCCGTTGCGCGCCGACAGGCCGATCAAATTTACAACCTGTCACTCACACGCACTGCAACCGTCATCCTGGGACAAGGCGCGCGAAGAGTGATTGGAGTTGGTCGTGTAAAGACGCCGACATTAGCTATTGTATGCAAGCGCGAGTTGGAAATCCGGAACTTCGTGCCGATTGCCTATTTCGAAGTTGTCGCCAGCGCGGAAGTTGCGGGCGGGCAATTCCAGATGCGCCACGCGCCGCAGGACAGAATTGTTAAGCGCGAAATTGCCCAGGACGTAGTCAAAGCGGCTGAAGGCTTCGAGGGTGCGCTTGCCGTGCGCGTCGAGGATAAGCGGCAAGGGCCACCCAAGCTGCATGATTTGCCATCGTTGCAGAAACTCTGCGGCTCGCGCTTCGGCTGGTCAGCCAGTAAAACGCTCGAAGTGGCGCAGGAGCTGTATGACGGCCAGGGCAAGAAGATTGTCACCTATCCCCGTGCCGAAGTGCGCTATCTGCCGCAAAACTTGATGCCGGACGTACCGCGAATCATAGCCGGACTGCGGGTGGGCCAATCGTTCAGCACGATCCCTTTACCCGAGCCGCCGGTGATTCGTAGAGGTGCGAGCGGCACCTTCTACGACAAAGGGCTTGAGGGTGCGAGCCATCATGCCGTCATTCCCAATGTCAACACCATCGACAAACTGCCGGAGGTCTGGCCTCGTCTGTCGTCTGACGAGAGGAAACTCTTTGATGTCATCGCGCGTGCTTATCTGTCAGCGCTGATGCCTGACTTCCGCTACCGGCAGACAACCGCAACGCTCGATGTACGCGGCTTCGAATTCCGCGCCGCCGGTCGCCAGCCGGTTGATCTCGGCTGGCGAGCAGCATTTCCGGAGTGGCAGCCCGCCGACGAAAAGGGCGATGCGGCGCAATTGCTGCCGCCGCTGCGCAACGGCGAGACCGCGCGACTGCAAGATGCCAAAATTGAGAACAAGGAGACCCGGCCGCCGCCGCGTTACAACGAAGGCACGCTGATCGAGGCAATGCAGAATGCCTGGCGTTTCGTCGATGACGAGGTTCTGCGTGATCGCCTAAAGGAAGCGAAGGGTATTGGCACGCCTGCGACTCGGGCTGAGATCATCGGTGGGCTGAAGAAGCAGGGTTTCCTGATTGGCCAGGGAAAGAATATTGCGCCGACCGAGACTGGCCTGTCGTTGTTCGGCGTTCTCAAACAAGCAGATCCGGCGCTAGTCGATCCGGGCGTGACGGCGCAACTTGAGTGCCTGCTCGATGAGGTCGTTGTAGGCAAACAGGAGATGGTCGGCGCGATTGACGCCGTATGCAGTGTCGCCGAGCGCATTATTAGCAAGCTGAAGGAAGGGGCTACCGCAGGCGTGCCGTCTTTGCTTTGCAGCGCAGGGGACAACGGCACTGGAACGTATCCACCGACGCCTGCGATGAAGCGGTTTGCTGACAGCCTCGTCCGGCAAAAGGGAATAAAACCACCGCCTGGCTATAAGACATCGATATCGATCTGTCGCAAATTCCTTAGCGAAAACGCGCCTAAAAAGTCCGCAGTCGAGACGGCCGGTAAGCTCGATCCTAAGCCGGTCAGTCCTGCACAATTGTTGTACGCCAAGAAGCTGGCGCAGGGGAACGGACTAATCATACCCGATGATGCGAGGGTCAACTCGGCCGCAATGTCCGCATGGATCGATACAAATCGAGGTAAAAAACGCCGCAACGTTAATCGCAAAACCTCCAACAGGACGGTTGGGTCGGCGGCACATCCGGCTACGCCGCCAAAGAGGTCTCGCAAACGAAAAGTTGACGCCGATTCCTGTTTGGCGGTTTCTGTTTCACGCAATTCGAGCAGGACGCCACTGCGGATTCCGTATGGCAACAAGGAGATCGCTGTGAAGCTCGGTGCCCGTTATGGGTCCGATGGATGGTATGCTCCGCCTGGAGTTGATCTCTCTGCGTTCGGTGCACGGGGGTGGCTGTAATGCTTCGGTCTGTACAAAATGGGCTGTTCCTTTGGAATACAATGAAGGGCAAATCGACACGACAGGCATGCCCCTCAGATGTAATATTTGAACGGTTGACGATCTGCGCCTTTTGCTGATCCCATTGTCAAAACTTCGCCAACCATTTTCGCAAACCTCACGGTTACAGGTAGGCCGTCATTATAATTGCATGAGTTGTAATTGATTTTTGTGAGCCCCATTATATCGCTGAGAATTGTCGCCAGCAGTGGCATCTTCGCCTTACTTCTAAGAGCGGTAATGAACAGCGGATTTGGAGTTTCGGGCCCGATGTAGGTATCCAATTGCGGAATATAGCCGTTGGTCCAAAGATAGGCGCTTTTGTCGTCCAGGAGCATCGCAGTTCCGCGAAGAACCGGATAATCCCCATCACGAAATAATTTCGTTTCGCCAGACGTTGTACGAATACGAACGCCCACGACATTTGTCGTCGCGGGTGCAGCAGTTTCAAACGCCTTCCATTCTTCTTCGTTGAAATACGTTTGCCCGTGGATGAAGAGCTCTTGGGGGTCGCAGCCGTGCAGGTCTTTGTAGGTGCCTACCACTTTGTTGATGAGATCGGTAGCCGCCGTGGCGCTCAGGTGATAATCATAATCACCCTTCTTCCAAGGGCCATTTGCACCGCGAAACACGACGCCATCACCTTCGCTCAGAAACATTTGAGCCGCACAACAGCAGTGATCGGCCACGTTGCCGGGCAACGTTTTATAGACAAGACCGATATAGCAAACACCCGCACGGATGCCGGAAAGCTTCCAAGGCGGCTTCGGTTGGGACTTGTAATAAAGTCCGGTTGCCAAATTCCACGCGATTGTAGCGGCGTCTTGGGTGCGGCGAAGCGGGTAGCCCGCTTTGTTTTTAAACTCGTCGGGAGCAATCGTGGTTTCACGCACGATTTGCGTCGGGGATAAAGTTAAGTACTCGGCTTTCACCTGACGATGGAAATCTGGCGCGTCGTCGAAAACGTCTTCTTCCGTTAAAACCTCCTTCAAAAGCGGAAGGTCAGACCGGTTCTTCTTCCTCTTTTCGAAATCCCCAAACTCCAAATTCAAACCGGCTCTACGTGCGTTCGGCTTGCACCGATCAAAGATGATTTCTGGAACTACGAGAATCCATAGATCGACCGCTCGCTCGTCGTTCTCTCGGTGTTTCTTGGTTCGATCAGCATAGAGCTTTACGACCTTTTTGACCGCTTCGTGCAAATTGAGAATGCGCGTAGCGGCATCAATAACCTTCAAGTCGAGCGGATATGCTACGAACTCGGTTTCATTCAACGAAATCCCGAAGGCTTCTTCGAGGCCCGGGAAATTTGCCAAATGTAACCTGTCTTGCTTTTCAGTTTTGCCCGGCGGGGGAACGGGTATACCTTTCTTCAACAAGGCCGCCCATTTTCGAAAATAATTGATGCCCGCTGGCGTGCCTATCACACCGACGCGCACTTCCTTTGTTTTCTTGGCCTTCTCGTGCGGCCCGTAGAGAAAAAGGCCATCCTTCGGATGCGGCGTTGTCTGCTTGAAATTGAATTCAAGCAACGGCTCATTGAAATGTAGGACTTGAAGGGAACGCTCTGGGAAGTTCGTCACGTTTCATCCTCCGGCTCGGGTCTGCCGAGGGTCGAAAGATCGACTTCTTCATCCTCGTCTTGCATCGACTTTGGAAGGACTGTGCTGACGGGCGAAGAGAAAAGTAATGGCGCGGCCTCAACTCGGACCGTAGCCGCTTCCGCCAATTCAAGTGAAATAGACGAAGCCTCTCCTGAAAGAAGCTCCATGAATGCAAGAAGCCGACCGTGCCATTGCCGATTTCTCCACCCCTTGCAGACCGTGCGACGCAGCCGATGCTGCTTTTTTGCGTCGTCCATTGGGCTATCGGCCTCACCATCCACGACGGGCGCAAACAAAACGCGGGATTTCAGTTTGAAGTGGGGGTACGGCCAAAAGGACGGAATTGCAGAAACGCCAAATTGCCATACGTGGCCCTTGGCAATATTCCGAAGCATAGACGAACGCCGCTCACCCTGCGTTCCCCACGGAATTTTCTTTCCGACGGGGATTTGGTCTTTGCCAACATGAAACCCCACCCCCTTAGAGTATTGAAATCCGAGCAATCCCCGCTTCTGGCAAAACCGATCCCACGCCTGGCGCAGCATAGAGTGCACGACGTTTGATGCGTCTTGCCGTTTGATGTTAACGGCGGCGCATCCGTGTTCCACGAACTCCACGAGCGGAATTTGATGTTTTAGAACGAAGCGGCCAACGGCACCAAAAACAGCGGCCACTTCGTCTGACGTCTGAAAAGTTACAAAACCCTGCTGCATGAGCGCGACAGGAAACGGACTTGTTGGTGCGACATTTCCGAGCGCGTCACGATCAATAACCCCGCTCGGCTCGAAATAGTTGATAACGTCGGGCACTTCGGAAATTCGGAGCCAGTTCGAGGTCAAACGCTCCGGTTCGTCCTTCAGTGTAACGGCACCGAGGCGTCTATGGATTTCCCAACTTGGTTGGATGACACCGCCATCGTCTCGGCAGGGCACTTTTTGGCGTTTAAGGACATCCAGCAACTTGTCTAAACCTTCGGCCCATCCACGAACGAAATCGATATACTGCAGTCCACCAATTCCGAATAGCTTCCTATACGGTCTGATCCGCAGCGGAATGACAAATCGAGGGTCTTTAAGCTCCTTGACAAGGTCCAGGCCAATTTCGATTTCCTCCTGTACGCCACCGGCTGCGAGCGTCTCGTTGCTACAGCACAGAAGCATCTTGCACGATTGGTTTTGTAGGGTGGAGGTGATGATGTTGCGCCAACGGTCACCTGCTTCAAGCGTGCGGATATCGGCGAAAACTTTATACCCTGCCGCCTCCAGCTTTGGTGCAAGCCAAAGCGCGAACTCATCGTCGCCCGGCGTCGCTTTGCTGAGAAAGATAACGTCCCGCTCAACCGGCGCGCCGACAGACTGAGTTGATGGAGCAACGCGTTCTTCCACTATTCCCCCGGACCGATTCGGTTAGCTGCTATCGTACACGCAACTGAAGATTGCCATCTGGGGCGATTCACACAAGCATTTCCATTTGCCAATCATCTGCCGCAGAAGAAAGTAATGACGAGTTACGTCGTGCAAAAAATTTATGTAACTGTCTGATACTACTGAGATACCGGTATGGCTTGCAAAAGGTCAGCGCGTTAGCGGAGCGGCGCGGAGCAACAACACGGGAAATTAATTCCAGGTTGGGCTAAAGAGTCTCTAGCGTTTTCAACGGCGTCAGGCATTGTAAGTGCATCCCGTCCATGGGCATCATAAACTCAATGGTTAGCTCGGCTGACTTCCGTCGCGATCACTAGATGGTACCGGGATAGGTCCCAGTGGAGTAAGCCCCCCTGCGTTGAGGTGTTTTCACATTGCGTCACGGCTCGAATTTGATCCATCGCCTGCACATGTCGAAGCCTGCGAGTTTGGTGTAGCCGAGTTGCATGCCTTTCTTGATCGCGGCATTGACCCCGCCTCGTTTGTAGGCCGCTTTCACAAGCGCATTTTTCGTTCGCAGATCGGGACGCCGTGTGCGGGCACATTTGACCGTGCTCTTCATGGGGACGCCACTGTCGGCACGCGTGACGTTCAGTTCTCCTGCTACAGGCGTTACGACTATACGTTGGCTTCTGAAACTTTGGCGCAGTAAGCCGCGAATGATGTTTGGGATGCAGCCGTTCGCGGCTCTGCAAAATATTCGTCGATCCGGTCCTGCGTCACGCGTGCAAACCCATTCCGCAGTTCGCAATTGAAAACAACGAGCTCGTCGATAGGTGGTACGAGCTTGCCCGGGTTAGGCGCGAGGTTCGCTTCTGCGAAAGCCACGAGAAACCCGGTGTATAGTTCTTGAAGCACCGCTTCATCATTCCCTGAGCAGATGAGATCATCCAGATAGATCGACACGAAAGCCCCGGCTTGTTCGGCGCGAGTTACGATCGCCATGACAGGCGAGCGCATGAGAACAAGGCTGGCGAGGGCAGGCGACTGTTTGAAGCCGATTGGTAAGCAATATCGGGGTCCTATAGCGTAAGGACTGCGAACAGACGACCATTTTGCAAAGTTACGCGCCCAAGGGAATCCTGCGGAATGAAGGGCGGCTGCGATACGGTTGCGAGAAATTGAATAGAAGAAATTTTGAATATCAATTTTGAAGAAAAGCAGATTTCGCAGGTGTCCGTGGAGAGCGACGACGTGACCACCCTTGCGGTAATGATAGAAACAGAGCGGGAAGTCTACCGCGCGGTCGCAAAAATCAATGATCTCTTGCCCGCGTCGATCTGCATCTTTGGACGGCGCGAAAATGTGCTTCCCTTTGCGCTGCCAGGTCCATTTGAAGTTTTGATACATGACGCGGTCCAGTCAACGGCCTTACTCACGAGGCCCCAGATCGCCGCTGCCAGCTTTACAGCTAACAGAGCGAGCCCGAGTATCTCGCGAGCAAGGCGCGTGAATTTGGATTTTCTCCTCATTGCACGTCTCCTGTCTCTGCTGGCAAACTACGACCCCGTGAACACGGAGCCGTCAACCGAGACAATATTCACCCGTCGTACCATTACGATACGTCAAGGCGCATAGGGTCTGAAGTCATGTAGCGTCACGTTACGCCACAGAGCGGAGGTCGTAGGATATCGCCAGCAAACGTTAAGGTGGGGTTGGGGGCGGAACCTGTCAAGATCGCGGCGTTGACGCGCGAAATGACGATAGCGCGCCGCCTCCGGCACAGGGGCAAGGCGTCCCCCTCAGTAGCATCAGGTGGCCAGTCGTTTGCGAGACTTCGCCCGCGAAGTTGCGGGTCCCCGGACTGCGATTCAATTTGATGGTATGATTCGCACACTCCGTGGGTCTTGGTGGGCTTGTCTTTCCACTCGGAGGGGATCTAAAATCAGGCCCTTGCGTCTGCCCCCAACGCCTTCGCACTTGATGGCTTTCGCGGGATGCTATTTTGAACATCCGCTCACCTACCCACATAGTTATCCCACAGAAACGACGCGTTCGGGCGTGGTCAGCCGGAGCTTCAGACCGACCATTCACTACTCGCTTTGACTGCTTTGGGTGAGTTGTGAGCTTCGCGCGCACTCAGCGCCATCTCGGCACCCACCGCTCGCGAAGTGACCGACACGACGTGATGCCCCATCTTCGGAAAGCGCGATTGCTGCCGCCAGCTTTCGAAGCAGTTAGGATTCTCCGTGAGTGCTGCTGTGAGATCGAGCGAGCGATTATGAGCGCAGTTGCTTTGAACGCGTTGACCCGGTTAATGGCGACAGTCAAACGGTCCGCGAAGCGGTCCGCGGCAAAGTCGACCGTCTCTGCAAGTAATTGATTTTATTGGTGGGCCTGCCTGGACTCGAACCAGGAACCAGACCGTTATGAGCGGCCGGCTCTAAGCATTGAGCTACAGGCCCGTTCCCAATCGTCATGCTGACGCGGCAGGGAAGGGAGGCGATCGTCTAGTGAAAACTAGCTCGCTTTGCGATCGGGCGGATCACCGGCTTCTAGCAACGGAGGCGCCAAACTGGGAATTTCAGGCATTGACTTGCCGGCTATCGCTTGGAGGTCGCCCACCATCCCGACGGTCGAATCTATCACAGATACAATCTGTGTTTCGCGTTTAGCCCATTGGCGACCCATAAACTTGCGCTCCTTGTCCAGGTCGTCTCTCATGTCATTGAATTTCTCGATGACCGCTTCGACACGTTGCCGGAATCTGGTGCCGGTCAGATAGTCATAGACCTGCTCCATCTTTGTCTGCTGTCCTTGTTGCACGAGCCGTGCGCCGCATACGTCGAGCAGCGCTTGACGCAGCGCCACCGCAACGGGGAGGGCGCACCGAGGATGAGCGACCCACACGCCATCCATCAGATCGAATTGTTCGATGTGTTTGGGTAGCGCGTGCGAGATGATGAGCGATACGTCGGCGCCCGACCGCCGTTGGTCATCCCTGAGCTTCGCCAGCCAACCGTCGCTCCACGATTTGGTACGTTTCGTCTCCCATAGGATTATGCCTGCCGGCTGCCCGACGGCGCCGTTGACCTGCTGGATGACGTCGGCGCCAAGCTCGCCTTTGCCGACCGGTTCTATGATATCCGTTGGGAAACGGCTGCGCAAAAGCTCTTCGAGTTCCAATTCGAGGACTTCGCCTTGGGCCTGTTGCGAACCTTGCTCCGCCTTGCGCTTCAGTTCCTCGATCGTACGTGCCATCGACTCGATCGTTTGATCCTTTTCGGCAACGCGAAGCCTGGCAGCGTCGTCGGCTTCCTGCCTGGCCTTGGTCTGAACCGTTGCAACGGACGCTTGAACGCGCTTTTCGATGGTCAAGTCCAACTCACGCTTCTCATCGTCCAGCGCGCGCTGCTTGCGAATAAGTTCAGCCTGAGCCTGCTGGGCTTCGGCCAGCTTGCGGTTATTCGCCTCCAGAAGCTGACGGAGCTCGGCAGCCTCATTAATTTTCGCTGATAGTTCCGTGGCAGAGGCTTCGCGCGCCTTCTTGGCTTCAGAAGCGACAATCCGCTCGCGTTCGGCCGTCAATCGTTTCGCGACCTCGTCTTCGACCGCCTCGCGGTCCTTGGTGAGCTGTTCGCGTTCCAGACGGAGCGCCTCAGTCTTGCGCGCGACTTCAGCATCTTTTCCCGCGAGCTGTTCCTGGAAGCGCCGGCGGGTTTGCTCGAGCAGCGGCGCGGCAAGCGATTCCGTCAGTCGAATTTCGTGATTGCAGTTCGGACAATGTAAGGTAGGCTCGTATGCGCCATTCGTGGCTGCCGCTTTGAAGCTCATCGCGTTGATCTCATTCGTCGCTGAGTCGCGATTGAACCGTATTGGTGTGTCGGCGCCAGAGCGGAATGTGGGTGTCCACATGGGATTTCCACCTGTGGACGAACGTGCGGATCCGTCGAAATATTCCATAATCTATGTTATGCGCATAAATATTTTTCGTGAAATCAATAGCTTGCGGCTCCTTCAATTTGAACGTGTCCTCTTCTGGAAGTTCGTGCGCGTAAGATGCGCAATGGAGTCGGATTAAGACCTCATCGGGCGGGTCGGCGAAATTGCGCGAGAGTGGGCCTGGGCGGCGGGGGTGCCAGTCTACTGATTGACGAGCAGATCGCACCGGACGCATGATTACCGGCGTTGACAAAGTACACCCTATTCGGATGTGCTTCATCCTACTGCCCAGAAGCAATCCATTCCCTGCCGTGGCGTCTTTTCAAAGCCGATCACTTGATTAAAGCATCGTGGGATCTTCCCTAAGTTCATTCGCTGTTTCCAAAATACCGGCCTGCCACGCTCGAGAATGAGAACATCGTCGGCAAAGTCCAAGACCATGTCGACATGCTGCTCGACGAGAATGCAGCCGATCCCGGACCGCGTCACCCGGCGACAATTCCTGGGTATGTGCTCGGAAATTTCGATGTGAGCACACATCGAATGCAGGTCGATGCTCAAGAAATTGACGTCCAGGAAGGGCTAGTCGAGCGGGCCGAAGAAGGCCGCTCCAATACCCTACTCAATTTGGCCATCGCTCACCGGTTCGAGGAGGACGGGATTGTTTGGCAAGAAAACGATGGACCGGAAGTAGATCGCCGTAGCCACATCGAGTTCGCGAACGGGCAATGGCTTTGGCGTGATGCCAGTGGACGAATTCACGACGTCGCTGCTGCGCTAAGCGGGCTCGACTGCCAGAGGCGGCGAAGATTCATGCCTGACGCCTTCGCCGCAGCGGCGCTCGTACTCCTCCTCGGTAATTTCTTCGACGTGTTCGAGCAGGGCCGCGAAGCCGACTACGTTGCTGAACGCCCAACCGTGGCCGATCCCCGCTGCGGCAATGCTGCTCATCACGGCATAGTCGAGAAACTGACCATATTCATGAGTTTTCGCGTTCGTGAGCGGCATCAGAGCTTTCACAGACATCTGGTGGCGGTTGCAATATTCCGTCAGCTCGTTGAGCTTGGCCTGCAGCTGCTGATAATCCGTGGTGTAGTCGGTTTTTTCCCAGATACCATCCTTCCAGCGGTTGGTCTTGCTGCGCTCGGTGTGCGCAGTCGAGCCGAATGTCTGGTACATCCACGAGGTAGTTACCCATTTCTTCATCGCAGTCTCACTCTGTTCTAGTCATCCCAACCGATATCGACGAACGCCAGCCCGGCATTCGGCGATCGCGCCGAAAATCCGGCAATGTCGCACGAGCGCGCATCCCTGACCGGCGCGTTGCCGGCCAGCGTCAGCTCGCCTTTGCGGCCGAGCCGTCCCTGCACCGCGTAGGGCGCCGGGTTGCAGCCGCTCTTGAAGGTGTAAGCGGTGCCGACGACCGTCCCGTGCCTATCGACGCCGCCCTGAAACAGGACAGCGCCGCGCAGCTCGGCCGGAAGCCCCTTCTTCAGCTCGTCGTACTCGATACGGATCGTGCCGTTCTTGTAGAAGGACGCCCGGACGACGGAGCCGTTGTGCGAGTAGTCGCGAACAGCGCTGGCCTCGAACGAGTCGCGCGGCCCCGCCTGCGGAATCGCGTGGGACACCCCGCAGGCGACGAAGGACAGCCGGTCGGCTGAGATCTCGTGAAGGTCCGGCTGGTCGCAGGCCATCGTCTCAAGCACCGGCTGACCGAGCTCGGTCTGGATGCGGACGGGACATTCACGGATGCCGCAGGCCACGCCCGCACTCAGCATGGTCACCAGGAGCCGCCGTCCATCCGCGTTGAAAAACCAGCGGCGGTAGACCTTGACGCCGCGGCGTCCGACCCAGTCGACCTCGTTGAGCTTGTCCTTCCAGAACGACGCGAACTCGGGGTCCTGCGGGTTCTGAACGGTGGTCTCCGAGTAGGTCAGTTTCTCAGTCAGGAGCGGACCGGCAAGGCCCGACGAAGCCGCCACGGTGCTTAAGGCAACGATGCCCAGGGCCGCGACAAGACGGCCGGCAATCGGATGAAGAGTCATGGAAGGAGCCCCGCAGTTCGAACGGGGCAGTCTATAAGCGACTGTTTTTGCGGACGGCTTGATATGAAGGATGACATTTTAGGGATTCGGCACGGGAGTGTGTCCAGCCGCCGACATTGTTGAGAGTCCCTTAACAGAGCGATCGTGCCGCTGCCGACCGTTTCTAGTCGCCGGGCACGCTTTCGAAATCTGAAGAAAGGCGCGAGGGCAGTAGGCATGCTCTTGCAGTAGCGGACGCCGCGCTTTCCCCCCACCTCGGTTGCCAGGATGCTCTCGTCAGTTTCGCGACCCTGTACCAGGGTCACGCGCGTCACTGCTTCGGAAAATAAAGATATAATCCATGCTGTATGAACATGAATTAATGAATGATTCCCAACGGCTTATTCCTACGAAGTTCCATGACAAAAGTGAGATCGAGCTGCGGAGCTGTGCACGCGGCTACTGCCAAACGATGTCGGCGGCATCGACTTCTGTTTGATGACGTCCCATCGGAAATAGAGACTGATCCTGCCCTGCTCGTCTGTGAATCGGCGTGGGGACCGTGCGCCGATCGGCATCACAACCCTATTGACCGGCTTTGATTCTGCGGGGGCAATGTTGGGCGCCGCATCACGGCTTGGTCGCCACCGTCACCCGGACCGCCCCTGACGGAGCGATCACCGGCTCGCCTTCAGCGCCTGGACAATCGACGAAATCATCGCCGTATCCGCTCCACGCCAGGCTCGGATCGTGATGCCGTCAACATAAATCTCGATGATCCCGCTATCTGCCCTGCGCACCGCTTTGCGCTCCCGGTGACACGTGGGTCGGTACCACTCCGACCACCACCGCCGGCACAACCTGTACTTGGTCAGCTTCGGAATGACCGCCTGCTGCTTCTCGCAACTGACGTCGGAGCCAAACGACTGCTGCGGCCACAATCTGGCGGCTCCTGTGAAGACTTCAAGCCGCCGCACCGGCTCCGTGGTGGCAGTATGCACCGTGTGCATTCTAAGCCTAACGGTCGAAACCGAACCGCAGTCTCGCACATCACACCGTCATCCGGCAGGTGGCCGCTGAACTGCCCTTACGTTTGAACTGTCGAGCAGCGCTGCGCCGATCCCGGCACGCTGAAGCAAACCGAATGCAGCGGCACCGAGATTGCCGCCCGATAAGGCTCCGCAGCGATGTCGCAAGGTTCTATGACGTCGACAGAATGAGCGAGTTGGAGTTCTGCCATGAAAGAGCTTTCTCGGCCGCAAATCGTTGCGGGCGTCCGATCAAGTAGCCTTGCATCTCGTCGCAGCCCTCCTTAATGAGCAATGACATCTGGTCCTTCGTTTCGATCCCTTCCGCCAGGACCGGCACACCCAGCCCATGGGCGAGCCCGATGATCGCGCGAATGATGGCCAATGATCGCTCGCTCTGTCCCAACGAGGCGACGAAGGACCGGTCGACCTTGATCCTGTCGAGAGGAAATGCCTCAACATAGGACAGCGAGGAATACCCGGTCCCGAAGTCGTCGAGCGCGATCAGGATGCCCAGGCTCTTGAGCGATTGCATCGTCCTCTTGGCGCGCGAGACGTCCTCGATCAGGACGCCTTCGGTGATCTCGACCTCCAGGCGCACAGGCGCGAGCCCGCTTTCACGCAGCGCCTTGCGGACCTGTGCATCGAGGTTTTCCCTGCGGAACTGCGCGGCCGAGACGTTGACGGCGATCCTGAAGGGCTGGTCCCACGATGCGGCCTCACGGCAGGCCTCCATCAGCACCCAGTCGTCGATCTGGGCGATCGAGCCACTCCGCTCCGCCACTGGGATGAAATCTCCGGGAGGGATGATTCCGCGATGCGGATGCCGCCAGCGAACGAGGGCCTCGTAGCCGGTAGTGTGCCCATCGCGGTGCTGCTGAGGCTGATAATCCAAATAGAGCTCCCCGCGCTCGACGGCGAACCGCAGATCATGCTCGAGCGCGCGGCGCTCGCGGAGCTGCTGGTCCATCGCGCTCGTGAACAGCCGAATCGCGCCCCTGCCCTCGTGCTTGGCGCGATAGAGCGCCGCATCCGCGTTCGCGAGCAGAGAAACGATATTATCCGCATCTCTGGGAAACAGCGCCGCGCCGATACAGAGGTCCAGCTTCAGACCATGACCATCGACTACGATCGGATCCTCGAATGCAGCGCGCATCTTGGTCGCGAGGAGTTCCGCGCTTGCCGACAATGGCTCTTGTTCCGTAATGCCGATGAACTCGTCGCCGCCCGCCCGCGCTACGTAGCAGCCTTGCGCGGCTTCCTGAAGGCGCCGTGACGCTTCGCGCAGCACGGCATCTCCGACCGCATGCCCGAATAGATCGTTGATCTCCTTGAAGTGATCGAGGTCGATACACAGCACGGCGAAGCCGGATCCGGTGACCTCGGCCCGCTCGACCGCAGCCGAGAGGTGCTGATTTAAGGCTGTGCGATTGGGCAGCTCGGTCAGAACATCATGGGAAGCGAGATAGCTGATCCTCTCCTGGGCGCGGTTGCGCTCGGTAATGTCGAATGCCACGCAAACATGGGCTAAACGTGCCTCGTACTGCAGCGGACGAGACTCGATCGCGACCTGTATGAGATCCCCGCCAGCGGTTCTGTGCAGTTCAAAGTCCACAAGGTCATCGGATGCTCCGCACTCGAGCTGCTGCTCGGACATCAGAAGAAGATCCTCGCGCCGATAGCCGTAGTGCCGGCACATCGCTGCGTTCACCGCGAGCAATTGCCGGGTTGCTGTATCGACCACCCACATGGGCAGTGGATTCTCCTCGAAAAGGAGCCGGAACGAGGCCTCCCGACGCTTCAGGTCGGTGATATCGATCCGGACCCCGATGCTGCCTCCATCAGCCGTGCGCCGTTCCTCCACCCGGATCCAGCGGTCGCCAGGCAGATGCTGCTCGTGGGAGTATCTCGGCAGCGCGTGGCGTGCCAAGCGTTCAATGAGCCATTCATCCTCTCGCCCAATCGCCTCCGGATATTGCTGCCGCGCCAGTCCAGCCCGGAGGATGCTTTCGAACGGTGCGCCTGCCGCAAGCGCTTCGTGGCTGGCAGCATAGAATTCCGCGTATTGGCTATTCCAAAGGACCAGTCGATCATCCTTGTCAAAGACGGCGAGGCCTTCAGGAACGACCTCGAGCGCCTCGGTGAGATGGGAGTGAGCGGCGCGGGCGGCAGCTTCGGCCTGTTCGGCCGCAGCCGTCGCTTCGGCAAGAGCCATCTCGGTTCGATGCCGCTCCGTGATGTCCTCGTGCGTGGCAACCCAGCCTCTGCCCTCCATGGGGCGGTGCCGGATGCGCACAATTCGTCCATTCGTCAGCTCGACGGTCGTATCTGAGTTTTGGGCGATCACCGGGTCACTATTGCGCCAGACCAGATACTCCTCCTTCGAGATCTTCGGTGCGCTGCCGGCCGAGTACCTGAGATCGACGATGTCATTCAGCTTCATCCCCGGCCGCACGACTTCTGGATCCAGATCGTAAATCTCCAGATACTTCCGATTGCAGACGATCAGACGCTGATCATCGTCGAAGAAGCAGAAGCCCTGGGACATGTTGTTAAGGGCCCGATCGAACCGTTCAGCCACGGCGGTCGCGGTCTGCTCCGCGGCTCTTGCGCGCTCCCCCTCCTGGATCAGGCTGCTATGAGCTTGGATCAGTTGGACAAACGAGCGAAAGTTAGTGTTGATCATCCGGCCGAGCAGCACGAGCAACAACAGCAAATTGATCCCGAGCGAGATCATGATCCCGTCACCCGAAACGAGCAGCACGGTCGCGATCGGGGTGCCGGCAATCAGCATGGTCAGCAGGGACGCCGCTGGAAAGCTGCCGAGGCAGTAGGCCGTGCCGATGCACCCCATGAAGACCAGCAACGCGATGGGCGCGCGCAGACCGGGATCTACCGTCGCGAACAGGGCCAGAATCCAGACAACAAAGCCCGCATTGAGTAGCACCGCGACAACGCGAGTCCGCCTGAGCTCACTGTGCGCCTCCTCCGGCGCGACATCGACCGTTTTCAAACGGAGCCACTGAACCAACCGGAGCAGGCACAGTGCGAGGAGAGCGGTTGGCAGGCCGAATCTGAGCCAGGCCGATACAGTTAGCGGGAGGATCAGGGCTACACTGATACTATCGACCAGCAGCACAGCGTAGAGAACTGGAACCTGCTTTCGTAGAATCCGGAATTGCTCGACGACCAGCGAACGACCGAGCGGATCCGTTGTATCGCCCACGGCGAACGCGGCACGTAGTCGCGCGAATAAATCCATCGAGATTGTCCTACCCCCTTTAGAACTTAGGCGGGAGAGACGAAAGACGGGTAAAGCCGTTTGGTATCCCGGGGCTTAATGGCTTGCTGCAACTGCAAGCTCTTCAGCAGCGGCGAGGCTCAACTTAGCGCAGTTTCCGGTCGTCTCAAAAATCCAAGGTGGTCCTGAGACTGGATGCCGAGCCGTTCCTCAGGGCCTTACAGCGAGCGGGCCCCGGAAACGTGGCACCGCCGCCGGGCTGGACGGTGTATTGGAAAATGGGCTGAACGGTCCAGGCGTCCTTAATTTCAATTTAATAGAGCGCGGCCAGAAGTCGTTCGAAGCTTCGTACCCGGCCAATTTGGATCAACCCGGGCTCCCGATGGCCCAAATCGAGCGCCTGCGCCCGCTTTGACACGTGAGCGTACCGGCTGCGATGCAACTTGTCGTCAGGACGGTTAACGTGCAAACCTGACGAGCTCGAGGCCCGGCGTAGAGATCGATAGCATTGCGGTCGGCGCCGCCGCCGGCAACCCTGGCGATCCCGCGATTGTCGGGACGAGATCGATCTGCTGCTTGAAGACCGCCCGGCTGCCGAGATCGCGCGACATTAGCAGGGGCTCGCGCCGTTGGCAGGACGGCAAATGATACGCCGTTCGAGCCCCGCCGCTGATCGGTCGCCCTTGTCGTTGTTCCACTCGTACCGGACCGCCCGAGAAGAAGGGGCTGATCGTTGACGTGAAAATCAACGCCGTAGCGTTCCGCTCCTGCGGATCGCCCGGACCGACTCCGCCTTGGGTCGCCTCGAGATCGATATGCACCGACGAAGCGGCAATTCAACTCACGCACGCATCCTTCGGAACGCCGCGACGAACCATGTGCGCACCCGAGGATTGCCATCCAAAGCTTGGCAAACCACGGGATGGTGAGCAGTTTTGGCTTGACGATGACGAAGAGCCGTTCGACCACGAACAGACTGAGAAGATAGCACGTTGCGATCATCGCCGTCCCGGCGATCCAGTGACCTTCCCCGGCAACGGCGACCGCGACCAATTTCAACGGCTCTACGGTCGCCGTCGGCACCGCCACACAGAAATAGCGATTGGTAGGGTCCAAGATTTTCGATCCGTCGTTTAAGGCTCATGAGCAGCTCCTGGTCCCTCAACTGCGCAGCGAGCGGCGACGTTCCATGCTCGGAACATACACCGGTCTTTCCCCTTCGGCGGACCGAATGCCGATCGAGGAGTTCGGGCATGGAGAAAGATGTCGCGTGGCCTGCTGGCGGCCACGATAGCAGCGGGCGCATGCGCGGCGACTACGCCGCTGACGGTGGCGCCGACGGAAAGGGCCTCGGAGATGCCGATGAGGAGTTCATGATACCTGCACGGTGCCGAATAGGCCGATGAAAGGTCACTGGCTTCGCCCTGGACGGCAGCCGCTGGGACGGCATCTATGTCGGCCGGCAGAAGGGCGACGAGTTCATCTATGCCGGCGCGGTCGACCACGGCTTCGAATGCGGTCGCTGGCATTGACGAAGCCGCCGATCACGTCGTCGAGGCGGCAAGGACTGAGATGAAACAGCGCGCGGATGATCTTGGCCCGCGCGAAGGCACTCGGTCCCTTACCAACGCGAAGCGGAAGTCTGCCACCCTCAGCGTGAACGGCGGCTTGTGACCCGGAAGGGACAATGCGAGCGAATAACATTAGAACAACTGAATGCTATGGCAGAGGGGCTGTTGGGAACGCTAGTTCGCCAAGTGAACTGCGGGGTGCAAGGTCCCGAGCACCCCGACGACCGCAAAGATCGCAAGTCCGAAGGCAATCTCGATTCCACTGTTGCGCGTCAGTCGACGAACGGCCTTGAGCTGCGCTTCATTACCCAGCGGCAAGGCGAGATCAGGCGTCAGCCAATACCGATTGATGGCGGCAAAGGCGAGCATGATCATGAAGAGAAATATCTTCACAATGAGTAGCCATCCATATTCCGTTGTGAGCAGCCCCTTGATTGAACCGACCAGAATCCAGGCATTGACAATGCCGGTCGCCAATATTGTGCCGACGCTGAGCATGCCGAGGCTGGAAAACCGCCGTGCTGCCTGCGATACAAAGGCCGACGCATGATCCTGGTTGCGCCGAACCTCCGCCAGCAACAGGGTGAACGGCACAAGTCCACCGAGCCAGGCCGCCGCGGCGATGAGATGTAACGCGTCTGCCATCACGTGGATGCTGCCGATATCGCCCGCGCTTGACCCGGCATGTCCGGTCCATGCGATGCCCGCAATGAGGCCGAGGCTAGAGGCGAGCGCGAGCGGTTGGGCCAGCGGAAGTCGGTCATAGCTCAAGCAAGCGGCCAGCACGATCGCCAGTGCAACGCGAATTTCCGAAACCATCCCGAACTGCGTCTCCGCCAAGACGGTGGACAGGATGTCCGTGGTCGCGGCCTCGCCGAGCGGCAGACCGCTCATGGCGGCGGCCTCCAACAGAACCCAGGCCGCGCCGGACGCCACGGTCACCGCCACCCCGATCCATGCGGCACGAACGATCATCTGCTCCATGACTAGGATGCGGGCAGCTCCCGTTAAATGCGGCGCGGGCTGCGCCATCACCGCCCTGAAAATCAAGACGCCGACGGTAATCGCGGTGGCAGCGAAGTGAATCGCGCGGACGACGATCAATGAGACGTTCACGGCGTCCCCCAGCATCAGATCATCAGGCCTTTACTGCCCGACCTGAAAGGTGAAGCTGCCGTCCGTCGTGTGCGTGTCCACGGAAAGAACACGCCAGTTTACGCGGTATGTTCCCGCGCCCCCTGAACGCAGTGCGACCGACATCTGGTTGCCGCTGACACGTGGTTTGCCGGTATCGACACGCTGGCCGGCGGCGTTGGTCACGGTCACGGAACTGAAGGCAGGCTCCAGCTTTTGGGTAAACCACAGGGTGACCTCGCGCGGCGCGGTCGCGACCTTGTTGCCGACGCGCGGTTCGGCATGGTCGAGAGAAGCGTGCGCAAGTGCGTTGCCCGTCACGAGCAGCAGCGACAGCGGAACCAGTACGGCAAAAGCTGTGCGGCGCATGATCAATTCCTCGCAAACGGGCTGGCGGGCTGAACGGCATTGCTGAAGATGGGCTTTCCAATTCCGCGCGGATCGATATCGTCGAGGTACAGGTGCAACTGCGCGATCACCCCGACATTCGTTCCGCTCTGCCGATTGATCGGAATCAGGGCTTCGACACCGACCTGAAACGAGTTTCCGACCCACAGAATCCCCGGATTGATCGTCCCGGTCGTCAGGGTCCCGGACGTCAAGGTATTCGAGACCGGGGTTTGCATCGTTGCTTCGACGATCGGGATCAGATGATTAACAAAATCCGGCAGGCCAAGATCGACGACCGCCGACTTAAGATAGGGCATGCTGTATTGGATGGTCGCTCCCCAATTAATCACCCTCGGATGAAATTCGGTTTCGGCGGTCAGGTCGCCGCTATCAGGGTCGACGCTCAACGTCGTCGTCGAACGTCTCGCCGGGATCGCATAGCCGATCTGTCCCGTGACAGCGATGGGTCGAATCCATGACACGGTGTCGGGAAGATCACCCAACCCTTTTCCAAAGTACACTGTGGGTGTGTAGGTGTTGAAAGGGTCGGCTCCGACACTTTGCGAGCCCGTTCCGGCCCATTCGACGCTGAGACCGACCGACATCACAAACTCATGCTCCGGATCCCGGAAGACACGGTACTTGAACGTCGTCTCCAGGTTCTGAAATCCGCTCGCGCCGATCCCGGTCGGCCCGCCGGGAGCCGCGAAACTGCTAAAAGTTGATCCAAACGAAATCGCAAATGCTTCAGTGATGCGCTTGGAAAACTCGGCCGAAAAATCGCGCTGCCTGAACGACGGATCATCGCCGGTCTTGAAATTGGCGAGCGTCGGCAGCGAAAGTTCGTCGTTGACGCCGGGATCATCGATCCCGAGGGTTGCAGGAAAGAAGCGGTTGCCGACGATTTCGTGGGCAGTAGCTTGACTGGAAGAAACGAGCGCGATTGCGAGCCCAGGCAGGGCCGCGCGCAAATGACGAATAGGCATGAGAGGTCACTCTGCTGTCGTTGACGAATGGATGAGGCGGCCACCCGAGCGGGCCCCTCAGGCTCGACCCGGCAGCGGAGGCCCTCGCGCGTGCTCGCTGAAAGGGCGGGCGGAGTCGGGGATCGGATTTTCGATGGCTGCCCATCGGAGCAGCATGCTGGTATGCGGCTTGACCCAGGCCGTCCCGACATTCGACGTCTCGGCGAAGGTCAGAGCGCCATGGACACAAAGCTTGCAATGGGTGTCGGGATCATGGTTGCCGGCGGGAATGTCTGTGGAGGCCGGAGAGCCGGCGGCCTTGCCCGCAAGGCAGAGCGCAAACAGCGGAGCCCCGTCCGGACCGCTCACTTGCATGGGAGCCGCCAGCAGCGGCACGAGCACCGTTTGGAATGCCAAGGCATAGGCCGCAATCCAGACGATCATCAATCTGGATTGGAAACCCCGCCGCGGTTCTCTCGCAAATAGGCCCACGGTTGACTTCGATCGGCGCTGAAGGCGTTGGAGGTGTGGAGTGCATTGACCCGTCACAAGGCTACCATGCAGCCACGGGAACAAAAGGACAAAAATGTCACTCCAAGCAAGGAATAATCTCGACGCGCCCGTCCGGAAATAGCTCTTCGTACCGGTCGCTTAACGGCTCTGGTCCCGAATGCGCCGCGGACAGGTCCGCTCGTGATGCTGTGGACGGCTCCTCCACGGGCACGAGAGTGCAAAGGAGTGGGCGCCGTTTAAGGCTCCCACGATTCGGAGGAGCAGCCTATGCAGTCAATTTCAACGATTGGTCTAAATATCGCGAAGTCGGTCTTTCAAGTGCATGGCGTCGATGCAGCCGGCCAGGTGGTCATACGCCGTCAGCTCAAGCGCCGTTTCGTGCTATCCTTCCTTGAGAAGTTGCCGCCGTGCCTAGTTGGGATCGAGGCTTGCGCTTCATCGCACCATTGGTCCCGCGAGCTGCAGGCGTTGGGGCATACGGTGCGATTGATGCCTCCGGCCTTGTGAAGCCCTACGTTAAGCGGCAGAAGAACGACAGCACCGATGCGGAGGCTATTTGCGAGGCGGTCACGAGGCCCAACATGCGGTTCGTGCCGACCAAGACGATCGAACAACAGAGCTGTCTGAAAATGGTGTTTGAGCCATTTTTCTCGACGAAGCCCGAAGGCATGGGAATGGGATTGTCAATTGTCCGCACTATAGTGGAAGCCCATGGAGGTCAGATTTGGGCAAAGGCCAAGGCTGGGAATGGCGCCGATTTTCACGTCCGTCTACCTTTGTCAGGAACCTAGCTATTCTACGCAGAGACGTCCGCTTCTGGGCCGTTGGCCGACTACCTAGGGCGAACTGGCCGCGTCCGCTCTTGAAGACCGGACGGACACGGCCAACCCTTCGCAGGCTGATCGGGTTTATAACCAGAGGTAGGTCAAGCGCCAATATTCGCGTGGGCTGCCGCAGCCTCCGCCACTCTGTCGAAAGCTAACTATCCGGCAGCGCCGCGTCTCGGCGAGGACACTGAAAGAGCGGTCCGGCGTTCGCCTCGCGCGCCACTCCTGGGTCAGCCGCCGCGTCCTTTTCGACGCGGGTCGCTTCGCCAAGCTCCGAATAATTGACGCAGATGGCGAACGGAGGCGGCGCCGAGGTTCTGGAATCTCAGCAGATCGGCATCGGTCATGTGCCGGACCTCGCCGACAGTCTTGACGCCTTCAATCTCGAGCGCATTGCGAAGACGGGACGGCAAGTCAATTTAATCAAGAGGGGTTTCGTCTGAAAAGTGAATGGGCACAACCGGGTTTGGTGCGAAGAAGACGGCTAGTATGTGAATAGGCGTCAAAACCTGAGGACCGCCTTACCGCTGCGCCTCGCTCGCCATCCAGCATAGCCGCCTTCGGGCGCGCAGGTAATCTTTAGCGGATGGTTGGGTCCACCTTCCGGGCGGCCTTCAAGGCGGCCTTGAACTCGAATAGTTCGCCGCTCGGCCTCCATGTTCTCGATGGCGGCTTCGAAGGCCGCCACCGCGGCGCGAGCGCCCCCTCCGCAGACCCCCGGCCACCGCCTCCTCGAGCTTGCGCGCGATGGCTGCGGGCTTGCCTGGACGGAGTGCTTCCAATCGTACAGGTGATAGCTGAGGCGGATGTGGGCAGCAATAGACGATGCGGCCGGCCGGTCCTCGACGGTCGCATCGTCCGCCGCGCCGATGGTCCCGGCCTCCATCGATCCTGATCGCCGCGACGCCGGCGGCGCGGAGGTAATTGTCAGCGAGGTCGTCGTGGTGGCGAGCCTTGCCAATGTCGCCCAACACGATCCGTGGTTTGCGTCGATCCCGTCAACCCTGCCTCCGTTTTTGCTGCCTGACACGGCCTTCATGCATGGGCGCTGCCAGAATACCGACGGCTGCGCCCATGATGGTGATCCAGACAACAAGTCCCGTGTACAAGGAGCACGCTGGTCATCGTCACTCCTCCTGGTCTACGCCAACCGGCGCTCTCGTGGCGTCCGTCCCCTTCTCCCGCCATGCCCCTTGCGATCATAGACGCGACGTTGCGGCGTGTTGGCAAGCCGCGGGAGACCCCTCGAGGGCGCGTCATCGGTCGACTGACCAAGCGTCGGCTCGTGCTCGGCTGGTGGACGCTCCAGCGCGGCGAGAAAGACCCTGCCGCGTCGGTTATGCGCCACTCGCCAGGCTCGCGCACAATCAGCTTCTTGCCGAAGATGTCCACGCTTCCGCCGGCACGGGTCTCCATGCGCTTCATCCGCGCCGTCCATTCCCGGCCCGCTGGTCATGAGCACGGCAAGATAGCGCTTCAGCTCTTCGAGCGTCGCCCGTCCGCTGGGATGGCCGTCCAGGACCATGAGGATGGTGAGCTGAAAACTCAACGCCACACTCCGCAACGAAACCATTAAAATATGATCATGAGCCTACATCGGACCGTGCGGCTGTCCAGAACGAATTGGGAAGGGAACCGCATTTCTGGGCTTTCCTGCCGCGCGCAGTCCTTCCACCAGCGTTAACGGCTAAGACGGCTATTGGGGTACGGCTGAGACCCGCTTCAAAACCGTTGCGCAGTGGACCGCCACTGTCTCAATTGGGTCAAAGCGTGCGGTCCGCACCGGAGGGATGACTCTGTTCTGCCCCGGAGTTCACCTGCCGCGGCACGGCGCAACCGACGCGATCGGCCACAAACAGAAGTCGCTCGGCCACTGGAGCATCTTAGCGGCGCATCCGCCCGGCGACGCCGTCTGGGCGAGGATCCACAGTGCTTGGAAATTTCGGTGTGAGCACACATCGAATTCAGGCCGATGCCCAAGGAATTGATGTTCCGGCGCGCTGCGGCTTGATGCTTGATGCTCGGCTTGGGAGGATTTTCGGTGCCGGAATTGAGGGCCGCGGTGATCCGACTAAGAACGCTCCTGGAGGCTTCCGTCGGTGCTGTAAAAGACTAAAAAATGTCGAAGCCGCCGGGTCTGGAAGCGGCGAGTTAAGACGGCTCCGGTAGGATGACTTATACCGCATCAATGGTGGTCACCAGAGCGGCGCTTCTGCAGAGAACTCGGCGTCGCGATGGTAAATGTGCGCCTCCGCCTTCAGTCGGATTGAAGGCAGAGTACGGTTTTGCGTCGAAGCTCCGGCATCGGCTTGTTTCAATCTATTCAGATGACTGCGCACCGACCAACCGTTTCGTCGCCCTTCACTTGCGACCGTTTTTGGTCGTTGCGAGGGCCACTGAGAGATTCGATAGCCCTTAACTGATTGCCTGCTAAGAGCTGCACTCTGCTTTGCAGTTGGAGCGCAACGCCGCCAAGGAGCAGGTCAACCGAAGTGTTTCGATCGGAGATCGTTGCGGTATCGACGATCGGCGTCGCCGCGATGGTCGTTTTTTGGGATCTCTGGCTATGAGGCCTGCTCCGCCTTGACGGCGGCAACGGCCAGCATCGCGTCGTCGATCATGTTGCCCTGTGCCTTCAGGGCATTGCCGGCGCCGACGATATCCCGGACCTCTTTGTTCTGGCTGAGCTTCGACTTGCCGACCAGGCGTGTGATCTCGATCTCGATGCCGACGATCATCTTCAGCATCGTGTCGATGTAGTCCTTGGGGCTGTCGGTCATCTTCCAAGGATCGGCCTGTTTCGCCTCATGAATGCGCGTCAGGCGCGCGACCATGCCGCGGACGTAACGCTCATCATCGCGGATTGTGACACGTCCGTACACATGCGCAACCATGTAGTTCCACGACGGGACCTGCTTCTTGAACTCGACCTTGCTCGGATACCAGTTCGGCGCGATGTAGGCATCCGCGGCGCGGAAGACGATCAGAACCTCATCACCGGTGGCGAGATCCTGCCAAACAGGGTTCGCACGAGCTACATGCGAATGAAGCACGCCCTGCTGACCTTCGTGCGCATGCAGTTCGAACGGAATATGATTCGCGTCGAGTCCACTCTTCCCGTTCGTAAAGAGGATGCCGAGCGGATTATTTTCAATGAGATCGTGAAGCACCTCGGCGCGAGCCTCAACGAAGTGCGGAGGGACGTACATGACAACTCCTTGGCTATTGCAGGACGCTGTGCACCCTTGGGTCGCGCAGCATCAACAGGCTTGGTTCAGACCTCGGTCATCTCGAATTCACTCTTGCCAGCACCACAGTCGGGGCAGATCCAATCTGCGGGCACGTCCTCCCAGCGGGTGCCGGGCGGAATGCCCTCGTCAGGCCATCCGTCTCGCTCGTTGTAAATGAGCCCGCACAGCGCACACATCCAGGTTTTGTAGACGGGCGCATCGCCTGGGATTTCCGTGTTCACGTGAGCAGTTTCGTTGCTCATGACAACTTCCCCTATTCCTGTGGCAGGGTTCACGAGTTCGATTTAGGGCAAGGCTGGCCTATCCAACAGTGCCAGATAAATGCAGTTTACCGGACCAGTTTCTTGCCTGCGATACTACTCTTCCCTTTGTTTCGCCGATCGTGATCATCACCTGCACCTTGCGTTTGCTGGCGTGCCGATGCTGCGCCATCGCGCGGGTGGCGCGTTCGTCGAGATACGCCTCATCTTGGGGCTCTTGTTGCCTGGAGTGCCTGTCGTCTTTATTGGCCCGCGAAGCGACCTGCTCTTGAACGAATGAAGCTCACTCGGCAGGCCGGGCGGTCGAGACGGCGTTCCCCTCCGCATTGTCGAGCGCCGCAAGAGCCTTCGGCTTGCGCAAACGCACATAGACCTGCGCCGCCAGAAGCGTCACGCAAAGAAAAAGAAAGAACGCGCTGATCGGCCGCTCGACGAAAATCATGGCGTCGCCGCGCGAGACCAGCAGCGAGCGGCGAAAGTTCTCCTCCAAGCGTGGCCCCAGGACAAAGCCGAGCAGGATCGAGGCCGGGTGGAAATCGAGCAGCAGGAGTAGATAGCCGATCAATCCGACGACGACGGTCTCGCCGACCTGGAACATGTCGTTGTTGGTCGAGTAGACGCCGATCGCGACGAAGAACAGCGCGCTTGGATAGAGATATTTATACGGAATCATGAGGAGCTTCACCCACAGCCCGATCAGCGGGACGTTGAGCAAGACCAGCATGACGTTGCCGATCCAGAAGCTCGCGATCAGGCCCCAAAAGATGTCGGGGTGCTCTTTGATCAGTTGGGGACCGGGTACGATGCCCTGAATCATCAGCGCACCCAGGATCAGCGCCATGACTGCGTCCCCGGGAATACCAAGGCTCATTGTCGGAATGAAGTCGCCCTGTACCGACGAATGCGTCGACGCCTCTGGACAGGCGACGCCTTCGATCATGCCGGTGCCGAACTTCTCCGGCGTCTTCGAAATCTTTTTCTCGGCTGCGTAGGAGATAAAGGAAGCGATCGTTGGTCCCGTTCCCGGAATGAGCGAGCAAAGGCTCCCGATGACGGTGCCGCGCAACATCGCAGGGATGGAACGGCGCAGTTCGTCGCGTGATGGGCGCAGATCGCGCAAACCGACTTTCGAATAGCGCGTGTTCACCTCGGAGTATTGGTTCACGCTCTTCATGAACTCGGCGATACCAAATAGGCCGAGAGCGAGTCCGACGAGTTCGATGCCGTCAAGGAGATTCGGGATGCCGAAGGTGAAGCGCTCCGAGCCGGTCTCGACATCCGTTCCCACGATTCCTAGAAACAGGCCGAGCAACGTCATGGCGATGCCTTTGAGAGGCGAGCCTTTCGCCAGCGTCGAACCGGCGAGCAGGCCCAGAAGCATCAGCGAGCATATTTCAGTTGGACCGAACTCCAGCGCGACCTTCACCAGCACCGGAGCCAGAAAGATCATTTCCAGGATGCCCCAGGAAGCGCCGACGAACGACGATAGGACCGTGATGCCGAGCGCCGCACCGCCGCGGCCCTGCTTCGTCAGCGGAAACCCATCGAGGCACGTCACCGCGTGCGGCGGATGGCACGGTAAGTTGAGCAGGATCGAACAAATCGCGCCGCCGTATTGGGCCCCATAGAAAACCCCTGACAGCATCAGGATGGCGCCGACCGGCTTGATGCCGAACGTCAGCGGCAGCAGCACCGAGATGGTGGCGAGTGGCCCCATTCCCGGCAGGACGCCCACCATGTTACCTACGAGGACGCCGACAAAACACCACATGAAATTCTGCGGCTCGAAAGCGACACCAAAGCCGTACCAGAGATCGGAAAGCGCGCTCGCGAACATCTAAAACCCCCAACGGTACAGCGGGAAAGGAACCTTCAGCACGTAGGAAAAGAGGAGACAGCCGACGACCGCGACGACCGCGGCCAGGACGGCCGATCCTTTCAGCGTGGCGGTCCTGTCGCCGAGCGCGGAGACGAAGACGCACATGAAGGTGGCCGCGGCCATTCCGAAATAGAGGCCGAAGAGGACGAACATCAGAGGACCCGCGAGGATGCAGGCCCAGCCACGCCATTCCATCGCCGCGGGCAAGACGCGCTCTCCCTCTTCGAGAGGCGTCGCCAATCCGGTGACGAAGATCAGGGCTCCGACGAGAACCATCATGAGGCCGAGCATCAACGGAAACATGCCCGGTCCCACGTGCGCGAAGGTCCCGAGCGAATATGTTGCTGAGTTGACGCCGATCCCGGCGCCCAGCAGCACCATGAGCAGCCCGGCGTAGAAGTCCTTCTTCCGCAGCATCATCGGCATATCGGCACCTCTAGTTGGTTTTGGTCGCTATCACGACGAGCGCCGAGGCTGGTTCGGAAGACACCTGCGTCAGTTTGTGCGGAATCGTGGAGTCGAACTGGACGCAATCGCCCGGCTTCAATGTCTCCTTGCGCTTTCCGATGACGAGCTCGATCCGGCCGGAGAGAATGAACAGGATTTCCTCACCTTCGTGGTGACTCATGATGCGACCGCGTTTCGCCGTCTTGGTCGGTCGCACGATAAAGGCGCGCATGGTGCGGTCGGGAGCCAGACCGGCGACTAGCGACAGGTGCGTGTCGACGTCGCCGGCCTTCCCGTTCTTCGCGCGGACAATCGTGATCGGGTCGTGGTCGTCCGGCTGGCCGTAGAAGCGGTCTAAGGTCGTTCCGAGAGCCGCGGCGATCTTGAGGGCGGAGCCTATCGACGGAGAGGAGAGCCCGCGTTCCAGCTTGGAAAGATAGCTGCGGGTCAAACCGGAATCGGCGGCAAGCTGCTCCAGCGTCATGCCGCTCTGCACGCGAAGGAATTTGAGGTTGAGTGTCATTGCGCTCGGCTCTTTCCCAAGTTATTGCCCGCATCGATCTCGCACCAAACCACCGATAGTTCAAACCTTAGAACGGGTGCCGACTGATCACAGATCCAGCACTAGCCGTTGTCCGGCGCAATCGCCCACGCAGACGATGAGCTCATTCTGCCGCTCAGCAGGCGAAAGCACGCGATCGCGATGGATGGGGGGCCCTTCGGTCCAGCGCGTGCGGCAGGCGCCACAGATGCCGCCGCCGCAGGACACGGGGACGTCGACGCCGAGGGCATCGAGCGTTCCGAGAAGACCAACATCTGGCGTGACAGTTGCAAGCTTCTGGCTCGCCGACAGATACAGCTCGTAGGGAGGCACGTCGCTTCGGGCGATGGCCTTGGGCGGGGTGAACATTTCGATGTGTTTGCGCTTTTCCGGCCAGGCCGAGACGGCATCTTCGAAAGCCTTCAGCATCGCTGCGGGTCCGCAGCAGGCCGCTAGGCCACATCTGGCAAATTCCCCGACAATTTCGGCGATGACGGGCTTGGCCTGCGCGGTCGTATCGTAGAGGCGGACACGGCCTGCTCCGATTGCCGGCGCGATCATGTCGGTCAGGACCGGTCGTCCGCGGCTGGTCCAGTGCAGCACGTAGTTCGAGCGCCCTCGTCGTTCGAGATGCCGAATTGCGGAGATGAACGGGGTTACACCGATGCCTCCCGCGAGGAATACGTTCGTTCCCTCCTGGTCCAGTGCGATCCCGCCGCGCGGCAGCGAGACCGAAATCGGCTGTCCCGCCTCCACGCGATCGTGCAGGAAGTTCGAGCCGCCGCGTCCTTCGCGTTCGCGCTTCACCGCGATCACGTAGCGCCGATCATCGTCCGGTTCATTGCAGAGCGAATAGGTCCGGACGAGACCCTGGTCCAGGTGAACGTCCATATGGGCCCCGGCCCGAAAGGGTGGCAGCTCCCAATCGTCCTGGTCGACCAGCGTGAAGCGCTTGGTGTCGTTGCCGAGATCCTCGACCTTCGAGACGACGGTGGAGACCGTCTTGATCGCCTTCGCCATCTAGATCGGCCTCACGGCGTCGCCTACGCGTAGCGTGCCCCCTGCGATGATCTTGCAGTTTAGCCCCGACCGGTTGATCAACGGATCGAAGACGGACTTGCCGAGTATCTCCTCGATGTGCCGGCACGGCGTTGAAAGGCGGGTCGCCTCGACAATCGCTTCTCCGAGCCGGAAGCGACGGCCGACGAGATGATTCAGCGGGACGCCTTCGACGGTGACGTTCCGGCGATGTTCCTCGGGCAGCAACTCAATCTTGTGGTCGCGTTGCAGGGCCTCGAGCGTCTCCATCTCGAACAGGGTGACCTGCCGCCCCTCCTCCGGCTTGTGGGAGTAGAATCCTGTTTCCTGGCCGGCGAAATATCGATCGCCCTCGATACCGCGTCCAGCGACGAGCTCGAGCGAGGGAAACGAGCGCATCGGCAAAAAGGCACGCGGGGTCTTGTGCAAAAAGCGGACGACGCCCTGCCAGGACATGGTGACCTCGGGCTCATCGATTGCGGTCGCGTCCATCATGTTCTCTCCATGGGCCTTAATCCGAACTGGTCTCAACGTGATGCGGCGAGCGATTTGTCAAGGGTCTGGCGCACGTCTGATCGCACCTCGATGACGACCGGTCCCTTGGTCGTCATCGCCTCCGCGACGGTCCCGGGGGCACATTCCGCATCCTCGATGACGAAGCCGGTCGCGCCGAAGGCGCGCGCCAAAGCGGCAAAGTCGGGATTCGAAAGATCCGTGCCGTACGGACGATCGGGATAGGCACGCTCCTGGTGCGACCGGATGGTCCCGTAGGACTGGTTATTGGATACGACGATCGTGAGGTTCGCGCCTCTGGCGAAGGCCGTCGCAAGCTCATTGCCCGTCATCAGGAAGCCGCCGTCTCCGCAGAAGGCAACCACCTGCCGCTCCGGAAAGCGAAGGCTGGCAGCGAGCCCGGACGGGACCCCACTGCCCATCGCCCCGCAAGCCGAGCCGAGCAGCCGCGCGGTCGGCTCGAGGCTGAAGATGCGATGGACCCATCCGGCGAAATTGCCTGAATCCGTCGTGACGATGCCATCGGGCCTGAAGTGCGCGGCGATCGCCGCCACCGCGTGACCGAAGACGTCCGCCGATGGTACGCCGAACTGAGGCCAACCATGCGTGGCCGTCCGCGCCGCGGCAGCCGCGGAGGACCACTCGGCGCAGGCCCGCGCCGTCGCGGGAGCTGCGAGCATGGCCGACACGAATGCATGCGATCCAGAGACGACCGCGACGTCGGTTCGGACGCGCTTTCCGATCGCATCGGGATCTGGATAGACATGGACCAATGGCTGGCGAGGCTCGGCCTGTCTCGGAAACGCAAAGCCGAGCGAGGACAGATCGCCCAGACGTGTTCCGACGGCAACGACGAGGTCGGCGCGTTCGAGCAGTTTCACATGAGGCTGAGACGTGAAGAACCCGAACTGACCCGCCCACAGCGGGTGAGAGTTCGGGAACTGGTCCTGCATTTTGTTCATAGTGACGACCGGCACGTTCCATTTCTCGGAAAACGCGATCAGATCTTGGCGGAACGATGCCGTCCGGCATTCGCCTCCGACCAGCAGGATCGGCCGCTCCGCGGCCCTCAACGCCGCCCTCGCCTGTTCAATGGCCGCAGCACCGGGCTCCGGACGCACAGCTCCGTTGGCTCTGGCCACAAATCCCCTTCAAGGAGATCTTCCGGCAGTTCGATGGCGACGGGACCTGGCGTTCCCGCATGGGCCACGGCGAACGCGCGGGCCATCATCTCTGGAACGAGATCCGCCGAGCTCAGACGCACCGACCACTTCAGCACGCCATCGAAAGATCGGCCACAGTCGATCTCCTGCACCGCGTTCCTTGCGAGGTTCGGACGATCGACCTGACCGATCAGCATCACCAGCGGAATCGCCTCCTGCGCGGCCACATGCAACCCGAGCGCTGCGTTGAAGGCGCCCGGACCACGGCTCGTCATCACGACGCCTGCGCGCCCTGTGAGTTTGGCGTCAGCGACCGCCGCGAGGCTCGCGCTTCCTTCGTGCCGGCAAGTCACCAGATCGAAATCGTTACGGTCGCGCAGCGCGTCCAGCAGCGCCAGAAAGCTTTCTCCCGGGACGCCGAAGGCCCTGTCCACCCCGTGCGCGACGAGACAGTCCGCGACGAGTTCCGCGACGCGATAGGTCATGCGACGCTCCCGTCCTGCCTGATGGTCAGGGGATCGCCCATGACGCGCAGTGGCGCCTCCGTCCGATCTCGCAGTGCCTCGATCGCGAGGCCGTCAAGTAGGGCCCGAACGGCAAGGCCATCCTCGGTTACGTCGATGATGCAGAGGTTGGTGAAGATGCGGGTCACCACTCCGCGCGCCGTGAGCGGATACCCACATCGCTCCACGATGCGGGAGCGGCCATCCTTGGTGGTGTGGTCCATCATTACCCAGATCGACTTGGCGCCGACCGCCAGATCGATGGCTCCGCCGATGCCGGGCGGAGACCCGTTGTCACCCGTCGTCCAGTTGGCGAGATCACCGTCCTTGGACACCTGAAAGGCGCCGAGCACGGCCACGTCGAGATGACCGCCTCGCATCATCGCGAACGAGAGGCTGGAGTCGAAGTAGGAACCGCCGGTCCGGAGCGAGATGGGCATCTTCCCTGCATTGATGAGATCCCAGTCCTCTTCGCCCGCAGCCGGCTTCGGACCCACGTTGAGGACTCCGTTCTCGCTGTGAAGGATCACGCCAGACCCCTCCGGCAGGTAGTCAGCGACGTGCGTCGGGGCGCCGATACCGAGATTGACGAATCCTTCCTGCGGCAGATGAAGTGCGACCATGCGCGCCAGCGCATCGCGTGCAAGCGGTGTCATCGGGAGCTCCTTGCGAAAACGCGATCGACGAAGATGCATGGAGTGACTATGGCTTCCGGATCCAAATCGCCGACGTTGACCACGCGGTCGACTTCCACGGCGACCGTCCGGCCGGCGGTCGCCATCACCGCGCAGTGGTTGCGCGCGGTCTTGTTATAGGTGACGTTGCCGAGCGTGTCGGCGAGATGACCTTTGACGAAAGCGAAATCTGCATGAAGCGGTAGCTCAAGAATAAATTCGCGTCCGTCGACGACGATCCTCTCCTTGCCGTCAGCGAATACCGTTCCGACGCCGACGGGAGAAAGGAAGCCGCCGAGACCGGCGCCGCCCGCCCGGATGCGCTCCACCAACGTGCCCTGCGGAACGAGTTCGAGCTCGACCGTGCCGGCACGATATTGCTCGGCGAACTGCTTGGCGCTGCGCGGATAGGAGCAGACGATCTTGCGAACGATCCTGGCTTCGAACCACAGCGACAGATCGTCCTCCGTGGAGCCGGCGTTGTTCGATATCAGCGTCAGGTCGCGGACGCCCCGGTCGAGCACCGCCTTGACCACTCCGAGCGGAAGCCCCGCTCCGCCGAACCCACCCATCATGACGGCGTCGCCGTCCTTGATGCCTTCCACAGCCGCCGCCGCGTCTTCAACCACTACGTTGCGCATCGTTAAATCCGCCGTCTCTGCTACGGGATTGATTTGAGGTACGTCGTGGACAGGCCACGGCCGACCCGGTCGAGCAGCATCTGGTTGGTGCCGTCGGCGTAGGCCGCCATCCGGACCTCGGCGAAATGCATGTTCAGGCGGTGGGCTGCGCCGGCGCCCGTCGCGCCCACGATCCGGACGCACTGATCGATGCCCCAAAGCGCGGTATCGACAGCGAACTTCTTGGCTTGCGCCGCGAGCGCGACCGGATTTCCCCCGGTCTGTATCTGCTCGGCGGCGCGGAAGACGAGCGCGTTGGCGGCCTCAAGCCGGACCGACACCTCCGCCAGCTCCCAGCGCAGGCCCTGATGTCCGGTCAGCGGCTTTCCGAAGGCCTGCCGGCCTTCGCAGTAGTCCACCGCCTCGCACAGCGCCGCATGCAGAGTTGCGACGCACATGGCGGCCACGTGAACGCGGGCCGCGTTGACCGATGCCATCGATGCCTTGAGCGCGGCGCCGGGCGCTGCGATCAGACACCAATCGGGAATGAAGTGGGCGTCAAAGGCCACTTCGGCCAGACGGAAGGAACGCGCTCCGGGAACGACGATCTCGGTCCGCTTCACCGTCTCGGCTTGGCCGAAAGGCACGTAAAAGCTGGCGATCTCACCGGTCCCCGCAGCGTCTCCGACGCGGGCCAGGACGATCAGACCACCGACCAGCAGGCCGTTGGTCATCCACGCCTTGGTGCCGCTCAGAGCCCAGCCGCCGTTGACTGGAACCGCGGTGGTGGTCAGGGCGGAGACATCGCTGCCACCAGCTGGCTCCGTCATGGCGGTTGTCAGAAGAAGCTCGCCGCGCAACGCGGGCTGCAGCAGGCGCTCGATCTGGATCGACGTACCGGTTTGTGATAGGCGCGTCGCTCCGCCTTGATGGTGGTTCAGGCAGAACGCTGCCGCAAACCCGTGGTGCGCCATTTCCTGCGCAACGCGGACTTTGCACAAATAAGACGCTTCCAAGCCACCGTGAGCGCGCTTGGCCTGGAGGCCCAGCATGCCGAGAGCGGCCCACTCGGCGATCCACCTCTGCGGGAACGCGTCACCTGACACGTGCGCGGCGAAGACGCTCTCGGAGAAGGCACCGGCGCAGAACGCCCGCGCCTTCGCCACGTGATCACGCTCTTCGGCGGAGAGATGAACGTCATACTGGTAATAGAAGTCCACAGGAGATCCTTCGAGCTACTTCTGAAGAGGCGCCCCAATGTCCTTGGCCCACTTATTCCAGTAGGCCTCTTCCTGTCCGACCTCGGCCGTGAAGGTCGAGACCGTTGAACCTGTGATCAGCGTGGCGCCGATCGTTTCCAGTTGCTTGAAGAATTCCGGGTCGCTCGAAGCCTTGTCAAGTGCGGCGCCAACCTTGACGACGACGTCCGCGGGAAGGTTCGGCGGACCCGCGACCCCGAACCACGGCGAGATATCGAGAGGCTTGCCAGCGGCCTGCTCGATCGTCGGCAGATCCGGGAAGGCCGGCGACCGGTCGGCCGACGTCACCGCGAGCGCCTTCAGGGATCCGGCCTTGACCTGCTGGCCGATCGTGGCTTCGGTGAAGAAGCCCACCTGCAGGATGCCCGACATGCAATCGACGATCGGTTGATTGCCGCCCGAATAGGATGAACGTCATCTTCGTATCATAGGCCATGTCGAACAGCGTGCCGCCGACATGGGACGTCGCGCCGAACGTGCCGCCGAAGTTTACTTCTCCAGGGTGCGCTTTCAGATAGGCCACGAGTTCCGGAACAGTGGACACTGGAAGCTTCGGGTTCACCACGAGCAGGTTCCGCTGTTTCGCAACCTTGCGGATATAGGTGAAGCCCTTCTGCTGATCGTAGCGCACCGACGAATACAGTGCCTTTGCGCGAGTATTCGAGGACTCCACCGCGACGAGAAGCGTGTAGCCGTCAGGGTTTGCGCGGGAGACGTTGGACGCGGCGATCATGCCCCCGGCGCCGCCGTTGTTCTCGACGATGACGTTCTGGTTCAACTCCTTCGCCAGCAGACGACCGATCACCCGGCCGATGATGTCCGTTGGCCCTCCGGGGGGAAATCCGACGACCAGCTTGATCGTGGTTGAGGGATAAGCATCGGCGGCCTCGATCGGTCCAGCAAGGAAGCCGAGACAAAGAACGGCGGCGCCGGCGCCAATCGAGGCAGTTTTTCGGAACGATCGAAACATGCAGCACCTCCTTCGAAGGACGACCCACCTTCAAGCCAAGGACACTTTGTGTCAAGTGTGAAACGATCGTGATCCGCCCAGGAGGCGCACATTGACCGGCCAAACGCTGCGGAAAAAGGGTGCATCATGCCTGCTACGCCACATTGAGGCCGAATGTGCCGCCCCGCAGCCCGACCTTCCAGGGTTGCCAAACCCCGTCGTTGTGTTCTAGACGATCGGTCTACAGAGAACACAAATGGCGAAATCTACAGACAGCCACCGCGAGCTCAATGGGCAGGGCCGAAACCAAGTCGGCTATGCGCCGACCCGCGACGTTCTGATCCGTTGCGGAATGGAGGTGATGACCCAACAAGGTTTTGCAGCTACGGGCCTGGACGCGCTGCTGCGCCGCGCCACCGTGCCAAAGGGTTCGTTCTACCACTACTTCGAAAGCAAGGCCGACTACGGCCGCGAAATCATGAAGGCCTACGACTCCTTCTTCCGACACAAGCTGGACCGCGCCCTGGACGACGGAACGCTTGCGCCGTTGGCGCGCATGCGAGCTTTCGTCGAAGGCGCCAAAGCGGGCATGGCGAAATACAGCTATACGCGCGGCTGCCTCGTCGGAAACCTCAGCCAAGAGGTCGAAGCGCTGCCCGACGATTACAGGTCCGCCTTGGACGAGATCGTCAAAGGATGGCAGCGGAAGGTGGCGCATTGCCTGGCACGCGCATACGAGGCTGGCGAGATCGGCAGCGCGGACTGCGATGCCTTGGCTGAGTTTTTCTGGATCGGTTGGGAGGGAGCGGTGATGCGTGCGCGCCTCGTCAAGAACGGCCTCCCGCTCGATACCTTCATCGCCGGTTTCGTCGCCGGCCTGCCGCGTCCGGACGAGCCGAAGGCCAGGTCCAGAAGAAAATCGTGAAGAGGAGTTCGAGTTGTTCAAAGCCGTGTTGATCGAGAAGGACGAGCGGGGATATCGCGCCGACGTCGCTGAATTACCGGACAGCCGCCTCCCCGACGGTGAGGTGACGGTCGAAGTCGAGTTCAGCACGCTGAACTACAAGGATGGCCTCGCGATTACCGGCAAGGGCCCGATCGTGAGATTCTTCCCGCTGGTGCCCGGGATCGACTTCGCTGGCGTGGTGTCGTCGAGCTCCGACCCGACCTACACGCCGGGGGACCGCGTAGTTCTCAACGGCTGGGGTGTCGGCGAACAACATTGGGGCGGCCTGGCGCAGCGAGCAAAGGTCAAGGCCGACTGGTTGATCAAGCTGCCGCCCTCGATGCCTTCCCGCCGCGCGATGATCATCGGTACCGCGGGCTATACCGCGATGCTGTCGGTCGTAGCCCTCGAGAAGTATGGCATCCGTCCAGGCGCGGGCGACGTGCTGGTGACCGGGGCCGGCGGAGGCGTCGGCAGCATCGTGATCATGCTTCTCCACAAGCTCGGTTTCCGCGTCGTGGCTTCGACCGGCCGACCGGACGAGGAGCCCTATCTCAAGAGCCTGGGCGCTGCCGAGATCATCGACCGGTCACAATTGTCACAGCCCGGCAAGCCGCTGCAGAAGGAACGATGGATCGCCGCGATCGACTCAGTAGGCAGCCATACGCTCGCCAATGTTTGCGCCGGAATCAAACCGGACGGAGCGGTCGCCGCGTGCGGCATGGCGCAAGGATTGGAATTTCCCGCAAGCGTCGCCCCTTTCATCCTGCGAGGAGTGGCGCTGTTCGGCATCAACAGCGTGACCCGCTCGAAGGCAGAACGCGTCGAAGCCTGGGATCGTCTCGCTTCCTTGCTAACCGAAGCCGATCTGGAGAAGACGGCGGTCGAGATCGGTCTGAATGAGGTCGTCGCCGCGGCTGGCAGCCTGATGAGTGGCCAAGTGCGCGGGCGCACCGTCGTTAACGTCAATAGATGACATCGTCCGAAAAGTAGAGCGATGCGACCGTGGCGGTCCGCCTCGGGGGAAATCTGAAAGCAATGACCGCTCGTCCAAAAAATGGGAGATCCCCAAATATGGCTGCTTCGGAACTAATTGGAACGGATGAACCTGCGTTCGGGTTCTCGACGCGAGCGATCCACCATGGGTATGACCCTGGCCATCACTCTCGCGCGTTATCCCATCCCATTCATATGACGTCGACCTTCGCCTTCGACAGCTCGCCGAATTAGATGCGGTGGCCGCATTGGGGGGCAAACTGTATGGGCGGGAGTTCAATCCGACGACCGCATTGCTGGAATCCCGTTTGGCAAACTTGGAGGGTGCCGAAGACGCCGTCGTACTGGCCTCGGGAATGGCCGCGTTCGGTGCCTTGGTACTTTCGCTCCTATCCCAAGATGACGAACTCATCGTCCATCGGACCTTATATTCGAATACGACGACCATGACGGAACAGGGCTTGCCGCGCTTCGGCATAAAGACCATCCCTGTCGATCTCAATGACCCCGCCAATCTGGATACTGTTCTCACATCTCGCAGTAGAGCCGTCTACTTTGAGACGCCGGTCAATCCCACAGGAGACGTGCTCGACATCGAAGCCATTGCGCAACGTGCTCGGCGGGCCGGCCTCTTGGTCATCGTCGACGGCACATTTGCATCTCCCGCGCTGCAGAGGCCTCTCCAATGGGCGGACATCGTGCTCCACTCCCTTACCAAGTATATCAGCGGGCATGGAGACGTTCTTGGAGGGGCTCTGCTGGGACGGACCGAGTTGATCGAAAAAATACGTGATCGCGGCTTGCGCTACATCACCGGTGCCGTCATGTCGCCGATGGTTTCTTCTCTGATTTTGCGCGGGATCAAGACGCTTCCTCTCCGAATGGACCGCCACGGGTCCAACGCACTTGCGATTGCGCGCATGCTCGATGCCCACTCGGCGGTAGAGTGGGTGAATTATCCATTTCTGCCGTCCCATCCGCGGCATGCAATCGCAAAGAGACAAATGCAGCGGGCTCTGGAATGCTGTCCTTTGGTCTACGCGGGGGTTTTGATGCCGCCCGATGTTTTCTCGACCACCTCAAGCTCATTACGCTTGCCGTCAGTCTCGGAGATGCTGAAACGCTTATCATGCATCCCGCGAGCCTGGTTCATGCCCGGCGCGCCGTTCGTCCTGAAGCGCGCCTGCAAAGGGGAGTCGGAGATGACCTGATTCGCCTCTCGGTTGGTCTGGAAGACGAGGCAGATTTGCTCGGCGACCTTGAGCAGTCCCTGACTCGTCTCTAGGTCGCCCGCAACGAACGTAAGTCAAGGAGAGGCCAAAGATGATTGCGCCGCCGCCAGGACTCGAGCCCGCCATGGACTTTGCTCGGATTACTCTAAGCCCTCAGAAAGAGATCGTCCGAAAGTTCTACAAGGAAATGTGGGACAATGCGGATGTTGCTCTAATCCCCGAAATATTTCAGCCTGGGTTCACCTTCCGGGGCTCTCTCGGTCCTGTCCTCGTCGGCTTCGATCAGTTCGCGGACTACGTCAGATGGGTGACAGACTCCCTGGAAAACTACACGTCTGACATCCTCGATCTCCTCGAGGAGGACAACGCAGTCTCGGGAAAGCTGCGCTTCCACGGCATCCATCGAAAGCCGATGTTCGGCCACGCGCCCACCGGACGCCACGTGTGGTGGTACGGTGCGCCGATCTTCACGTTTCGAGGCGACAAGGTGAGCGATCTGTGGGTCTTGGGCGACATCCATGGACTGATGGGTCGTCTCGCGCCGGATACAACTAGCGAACCGGAATTCACAACAAACAAGTAGCCCATGCTCCATGACCCTTCGCGCCGAGCGGACCACCTCTGGAAACGCAGACAAGCGATGTAGACGCCTCCAACCTTCAAGAACGAAGACGTCGAGAGTATCCGCTCAGGGCGGGCGCCTCGTTGTGCGGTAAGACGCGGCGGCCTCACCATTCCCTGCTTTCCCGTAGGGTTTGGCGGAGCCAGCATAGAGGAATTTTAGCAGCGCCTTTTACGGCTACTCTGTGTGCAGCACCCCTCTCGCTTCGCAGCAAAATGTCGATGTCTCCTGTCGCGCGTTTTACGCACGCGATATACCTCAAAGCTCGGTTAAGATTTCAGCCGCGGCCAAGCCGAAAGTTTGATCAGCGTCTACCGCGCCTCGGTCCACTGCTTGGGTTTGTCGTTTGGCACCGCCACGCTCTGGCTCGCCGGGAGAACAGCAAAATCGTTCCGTTCTCGGAACTAAATGTCCATTCAGTGGAGTTCGGTTCCGCCGAAATGGTGGTTGCAAACGAGACAAAGCTAGGGCAGATTTTTGTCACCGGGGCTGGCTACATATTTTCACTTGGTCTTTTTAACCCGGCTTCATTCGACCGTGCGCAGGCCGCAGCGGTTTAAACCTCCCGCTGCGGCCTTTGTATTTGCCATTCGCCCTCCAGCATGAGCCGGCGACCACCACAGATTCCTAAGGTCAATAGCTATGCGCGGCCGCAAAGGCCCCATAGCCGACGATGAGGACGGCTCCGTCGCCAAGGGCCAGCAGCAATAGAAAGGCTGTGTCCTTCGAACCGTTTCCTGCCTAGAAGAAGAGGCTGTACGCCAGGGACGTTCTCGCCAACAAGATGCAGATACGTCGCTATTCACCCCCCGGCGGCGCTCGAGGGCTGCTCCAGGGGCGAAACTCCAATGAAAACCGGCAAGCTGGCGGACGAGATATTCAAACTTCCGATGTTCTCCTAGAAGATCGGCAGTCGTGACACATGCGTTGGAATGCGAGTTAAAGAATGAGATTGCGCGGGAGCAGAGCAGCTCGAAGCCAGGGTGAGCACCTGTACCAGGGTTTACCCTTTGCGCGGACGTGCACAAATTGACGGCCTGAACCATTGCGCGGGCGGGTCGATAAAACCGGTCAATGCTGTCGGTCGAAGCTGCGCGAGATCAACTGCCGATCTAGTTCGATCAGGCGCTGGAGCACCTTCTCCACGATCTCCACGCAATCGAAATACCCCAATGATTGTACGCCTCGCGCAACTAGCTCGCGCTCCAGCATTGCCGCCATGATAACTTTGATGCTCACGATTCCCGCCGAACGTTATGGTTGATAAGGTACTGCCAAAGCAGCGGGGGTGGGTTGATCCGTACTTTTATTTCGGAGGATCAGAGAGCCCGCCAAAATTGACATGCGACCACACGCAATCTAGCCCCAGCTTGTAGAAGGAAGTCAGATGGAGCTACCCCGGCGATTTAGCAGCGATCATCCTGCAACTGGTCCAGAAAGGGTATGCAAGCCCGCTTCGATAGCCGCGATGTCCTGCTCGACCTGTGTGATTGACAAACCATAGTCGAAAGTCCTTGCCTTCAAATCGACTGCCAACCGCCGGCGGTGCATTCTGAGCTCTTCAAGCGATCTCCGGTCGTTCAGTTGGGTGAAGCCTTCGACGATCAACTCAATGGCACTCGACATAACGCAACCCCACAATGTCATTTTCGCAATGTTGGAAGGCTAGAGGGAAACCCGATTTGAGTAAATCCAAAAGTCCTGCCGAGCTTGCGATCAGCGGGAGTAGTTTGATCAAAGACTGTTGACCGCCGCCGGGCACTGGCCGCTGGTTGTGTGTATCATGATTCCGACATGGGTCCGGATCGCAGGATGAGCCGGCCGCCTCCACATCTCTCGAGCTACCAAGAACGGGGGCCGATGGACGCGTTCGGGGCGACCGAAACTATCAGGCAACCCCAAGGATGGTGCTTAGGCTCCTCCACAAAGGGTGGGTCGAACGCGCCGGTGCTGGCAATTATCGCCTTACCGCGGGAGGCCACTTAGCACTTAGATCGAAGGTGTAAATTCCCCACTCAAACCTGCCCCGCCAACCACCCGTAATGGCCCAATTGAAAAACCCGCCACCTCGAAGGCAGCGCGTTGTCACAATGCCCCAGCGTGCCTCGGTACTCGTCACTAATCCGCGTTGATCAATCGTACCGCGACACTTGTCGACGGCGGGTTAGCGCCTCAACCGACGATGGTGGAGAAGATCAACAAGAAGTCCAGAGACAAGCAACAGTGAGATCGCTGCTGGGATGGTGCGCGGTCGAGCATAGGCGGGGGCGTCACAAAAACAGGCTGTGGCCCCGGTCCTTTCGGGACCGCTCGGCGCATCTAAGCCATGATCAGACGCGAACACGAAACAAGAAACAACATGGAGTGTTGACAGACAAGTGTACAATCTGGAGAAAACGGCCTGTAGGTCAGCCGGTCTGGATTTTCCGAAGCGCCCGAGCGTGCTCGCTCACCGCTATGTCTCGGTTTGCGGAGTTTAAGCATGAGCCACTTTTTATCCGTGCTGCTGTTGGTGACGGCCGTATTGCTGACCGGCTGCTTTGGCGTGGCGGCCTGGCGGACCCCGGATGAAAGGGGTGTGGAAATCACCGGCTAAATCCCGCACCAGTCCTTTGGTTTGAGCCCGGCCGCTCATTAGGAACGTTTCGACGGCAGAAGGGTCGGATGCCCATAAAGCTGCCCTCGGACCAATGGACCAAGCGGTTGCCTATGCGATCTCATTCATCGTCGTCCTCGGCGTCGGCATCCTTATTGCCGGTATCGGTTCCAGCTCGCCAGCCTTATGGACGTGCCTTGCGGTCGGTCTCATTTCGATTGATCTCGTGAGTGCCTTTGGCGACTGTTAACGAGCGTCCGGCGCGCGCGGGCCTTGGAACAAAGCTCAGTTGGCTCCATTGCAATTCCATGAAATGGCTGATCGGCGTCGTGTTGGCCGTCCTGGTCTGTGTAGGAATCTATGGCGGATCGGCTTTCGTTTCGCTGGTGGGTTTGGTTTCCGCAGTCCGGGGTGCCGATGTTGCGCAAATCCTGGCTCGGACGGATATGCCCCGCCTCCGCCATTCCATCGTCGACCAGGTGATGACGGCCTACCTGGACCGGCTCGGACAAAAACGCCAGCTGCGGCCGATCGAGCGAATAGCCATCAACGCTTTTGGTGCAACCATCGCTGATGATCTGGCAGCCAAGCTCATGACCTCGGAAAATCTGTCGGTACTTCTGAAAAGCGGAGCTGTTCGCAATGCCACGGAGGACATTACTTTCGGAACGATGTCCTCAGTGGCCGAGCTCGACATCTCGAGCATCTTTGCCTTGGCCGGACGGATCACCTTTGTGAAGCCGTTGAGTTTGCATTGCGGCTTGGAGGAGGCCAGGAGGCAGGCAGCATCAGCATGCATCTTGAAGGGACAACTTGGAAGCTCTCTGGAATCGGGCTGCCACCCAAGATTCTCACCAACATCGTGGACCGACTCCCGGCGCGATGAGGCTTGCGACGAAGCGCTTTCGGAATCTCGTTCGGGTGGCCGGTGGACCAGTCCTTCAAGGTCTCCGTGGCACCCCGCTTCTATCCGGTCAGCCGCTCCGACAGCGTCTGCAGACCCGCCTCAATGGCCGGGATGTCCGTCTCGGCCCATGCGATGCACCGCCGAAATCCCTTGCTGGCATTCAGGTCGACGCCACCGCGCCGACCTATCTTTAGATCTCATTCCGTTGCGATAAGGAGCGGTCAGCAGCAACTGGAACATGGCTCGAGAAGCCATCTATTGAGCTGCGGGGTCGGCTTCGTCGGTTCCGACCAGGAGAACGTCTCCGCCTGGAGCTGAGACAGACCACCGACAGCCGCGGACCCGCCGGTGGATCCAAAGATCAAACAGAGCAAAATCGCCAACGGTCACGGCGCGAGCACTCTGAAACAAGCACCTGCAAAAAGATAGGACACGTTACAAATCTGACAGGCCGACTTTCGGCTGATGTCAGACTTCCAAGGCGTGATACCGTTTGAAAAAAGTAGAAGGTTGAAGCGTCTGTCTACTCGACGATCTTCGGTAGTGATCTATATAGAATGCGACCGCCCGTGCGCATCGCGTATCCGAGATGCTTCCAGGCTTGCTCCGAGCTGCTCCACCGAAAGCGTGAATCGAATGTCAACTTCCTCTACGGACAAGATCGCGCTCTTCATCGATGGAGCCAATCTCTACGCGACGGCGAAAACTCTCGGCTTCGACATCGATTACAAGCGCCTGTTGAAGGAATTTCAGAGCCGCGGGACACTGACGCGGGCGTTCTACTACACCGCGATCATCGAGGATCAGGAGTACTCCTCGATCCGCCCCCTGATCGACTGGCTCGACTACAACGGCTACACCGTCGTCACCAAGGCGACCAAAGAGTTCATCGACGCCTCCGGCCGCCGCAAGGTCAAGGGCAACATGGACATTGAGCTCGCCGTGAACGCCATGGAGCTCGCCGAGCACATCGACCAGATGGTGCTGTTCTCGGGTGACGGCGACTTCCGCTCCCTGGTCGTGGCCGTTCAGCGCCGCGGCGTGCGGGTGACCGTGATTTCCACGATCGCCAGCCAGCCGCCGATGATCGCCGACGAACTGCGCCGTCAGGCCGACGTCTTCACCGACCTCGTCGAGCTCCAGTCCAAGCTCGGCCGCGACCCGTCCGAACGCCCCGCCCCGCGCGACCGCGAAACGCGCGGACACCTGCCAAAAATCTTGCAAGAGCCGAAAGGAAACGACCCACACGATTAGACGGCTAAGGCCGCGCACGCTTCGATCAATTTGGGCAGATTAATCACGATCGATTTCAGAAGAAAAAACGCCGCCTGCTTGAATAATCGCAGGCGGCGGCTTCCCAGCCCCGGGGGATGAGCAAAATCCCGGTGCCAAAGCCTGAGCATAAGTCGTGCCAAGAATTGGCATCGGTTCTGACCTTCTATGTCAGCGCCCTGGCACCGCTATTGCTCAGTCACCGCTAATAAGCAGACCCGTGACGGCGTTTGTTTCAAATTGGAGCGATCACATGCACCCACATCCCCATTTCGATGCAACTGCGTCCCTCCACCTCCACGCTCTCATTTCCGACTTGCATCGACGGGTCCGGATGCTGGGGAGCGATATCCAAGAGGAGGAGCGAAAGGCGGGAAATCCCGACCCGGCCAGCCTCTCCTACCCCATGCTCGCGCTGGACCTCCGAGCTCGGCGCGCCAATCTTCACGATACGATCGCGACGCTCGAACGCACATCTAAGCGTCACCCGGGTTTCGAGGTGGCGCGGGCGGCCTAAGCCGCACCGGCCGATCTCGTCGCGGAGCAAAATTTCTTATGCGATCTCAGGATGGTGGACGGGGTTCTTTATCTGGAACCCACTCAGTCCCGCCGCCTCCTATCTATAGAGCAGAATTTTGCGAGTGGTATCGCAGCAGAGGAAATCGAATCGAAGCCGACCATCCATAAGCGGACCATAAGAATGGCTCGGGGGCCCCCAGCCGGTTCGCGACGGCTCGATCCTGCTTGCATGAAAGGATCGGGATCCGGCATTATGCTTTTGCTGGGCGAAGCGAACCTGCCGTGGCTGTCAAGAACCCCGACGCTATTGCGGTAATCGTGACCGCCCTCCGGCTTACTCACGGCGATGAAGCTGCACGAGCCATGCTGGTCGGCGGCATGAGCCTGACCGCCCTGATAGAGGCGATGTTCTCCGCACCGGTGGGGCGACGCGATGCCGTTCACAACATCACAAGCGCCTTGGACGACTTCGCCATTTCGCCGGAACTCGGCCCGGTCTGGCACCTTTGCTACGTCTACGAAAATCATGGCTCGTTTCGCGTCGTCGATATGGAGATCGCGACGCCAACCGGCACGCTATCCAGTAAAGACGTTTGGCTTCGTCTGCCCGACTAGCTACTCATTCAATCCAAGTCCATATAACGCTGGCCGCACAATGCGAGTTCGGATCTGTGAAGGGAGGCGTCGTCTGGCGGCGGCGCGGGGCGAAGTATCCTATGGCTTAAGGGGTCGAGTGAAAGCCGATCATCTCGCGCAATAGATCGGCAGTCGAGACACTCTCTCGCCTTGACGACCGATGAAGCAAAACAGTTGCTCCCGCCGATGATCACCCCGGCGCCAACGGTGCGAAGCAGTTCCCGCCGCAAAACCGGCTGCGGGAAAAGGCCATGCAGAAGTGCCTGCTGGACGCTTTCGGACACGGCCTCTTCGACAGTCGGCTGCGCGGGAGCATGCGCTCCGCAACTGCACAGGCTGCCGATGAAACGATGGTGATGTGAGGCGTCGCGCATTTCTGTCCCCCTGGTCAAAATGTCCGGCTCAAAATCGTAACATTGACGCTCGAAGGGCCAACGGCGAAATTGTGCAGGAGCATCTGCAGTTCCGCGCATGCCATTCGGAATTCCCAGCTCTGGCTCACTCCGCCGATTGCGGCATCGTCCTTGATCGCCCGAACAGGATGCGATGCTGCATCTCGTCGAAGCGGCCATCCGCGTTCGTTTCCCGCGTTAACAACGACACCGCGATCGCCACGGCAAACGACAGCGGCATGCTGATGATGGCCGGGTTACGCAGCGAGACGAACCACCAGGCGCCGCTCACCTGGGCCAGCGGCTTACCGAGCACGTCGACCTGGATGGTCGGTGACAGCGCAATGAGCACCAGCGAGCTTAGCGTGCCGATCATGATGCTAGCGACGGCCGCTGGCGTCGTGAAGCGACGCCAGATGATAGCGAGGACCAGTGATGGAAAATTGGCGGCACAGGCGATGGAGAAGGCGAGCCCGGCCATGAAGGCCACGTTCTGGCCTTCGAAGGTGATGCCGAGCACGATTGCCAGCACCGAGATGGCAACGGTGGCGATCCGCGCCACTTTGAGCTGCTCAGCCTCCGATGCCGTACCGTGGCGAACGACGTTGGTCCAGACATCATGGCACAACGTAGCCACACCGGAAAGCGTCAGGCCTGCCACCACCGCCAGCATGGTGGCAAACGCAACTGCGCAGATGAAACCGAAGAAGGCGTCGCCGCCGACTGTGAGGGCGAGCAGAGGTGCAGCCATGTTGCCGCCACCGCCGGCTTTCATCACCGCCTCCGGGCCGACCAGCACCATGGCCCCAAAGCCGATGATGAACACCATCAGGTGGAAGAAGCCGATCAGCCCGGTGGCATAAAGTATCGATAGTCGCGCGGCCTTGGAGTCCCGAACCGTGTATACCCGCATCAGGACGTGCGGCATCGCCGCGGTGCCGAACATCAGCCCGAGGCCGAGTGAGATCGCGTCCCATTGCCCCGAAACCACCTTCGAACCTGGCTGCAGCACTCTTGTGCCGTACTTCTCCGCCGCTGCGGCGAACAGCTTGAGCGGGTTCATTTCGAAATGCATCAGGACCAGGACTGCCAGGATCACTCCGCCGGCGAGCAGCAGCGCCGCCTTCACCACCTGCACCCAGGTGGTGGCGAGCATGCCGCCGAACAGCACATAGATGAGCATGGCAGCACCGACCAAAGCCACCGACCAAAGCCACCGACCAAGTGTAGGGCAGGCCGAACAGCAACTTGATCAACGATCTGGTCGCGACCATCTGGGCGATCAGGTAGAACAGGATCACCGCCAGCGTACCGACCGCCGCGGCGAGCCGCACCGGCTTTTGGCTGAGCCGATAGGCGACCACGTCCGCGAACGTGAATTTCCCGACATTGCGCAGTGGCTCGACAATCAGAAAGAGGATGATCGGCCAGCCGACCAGCCATCCAATCGAGTAGACCATGCCATCGAAGCCATTCGAGGTGACAATGCCGGCAATGCCGAGCAGCGCGGCCGCGCTGAGGAAGTCGCCAGCGAGCGCCCAGCCATTCTGCCATGCAGTGATCTCGCCCCCCGCGGCAAAGAAGTGCTCCGTGGTACGGGTGCGCCGCGCCGCCCAGTAAGTAATCAGGAGCGTCAGGACCATAAATGCGAAGAAGAAGCCGATCGAGAGCGAGTTGTTGGCCATCGCGAGGTCCTATCGTTCGAGGTCACGAAGGCTGGCATCAAATACCCGGTTCGCCCACAGCACATAGATGAGGCAGAGCAGGAACGATGAAACGATGACGAGAGGGCCGAGCACGATGCAAAGCGAGAGCCCGGGCGCAAGCACAGTGCCCAAAAGCGGCTTGTCGAATGCGAACAATGCCATGAAGCCGAAATAGATCGTGATCATCGTCGCACAAAGCAGCAGCGCGATCCGAAGGCGCCTCCTCGCAAGCGTGACAGAACGAGGCGCGACGCCGGAATTGACGGAAGTCTGCGCGTCCATCCACCCCCCCCAGAAGGTCTTGATATCCACTACCGGCCAGCTTCCGCCGAGCCGCAAGCGTCGGGAACTACGAAATTTTGCAATGTGCCGTGCGGATTTGCAGCCTCTGGAGACGATGCAGTCTCCCTGGTAGCGGAGTGCTTAGCCGACCATTCGACCGTTTCTGGGCGTGTCCCCGACGCCAGTGTACAGGCATCGCATTGGCGGCTCGCCGCCGCGGTCCAGGCCGATTATTGCAACTTCTGGGTTGAGAGGGGGCGAACGCCGGCCGCAGCTTGACAGTCGGAACTGAGCGATACTTCATGCACGCAACGTCCATCTTGTTCGGATGAGCGGCCTTGCTGGGGAAAGTGAACTGTCCACGTCAGACGGCGGTTACCAGCAAATGTGTCGGTGGTTGCGAGCCCCTGATCTAGTGTGGCCCCCTTTCTCATGTCCGCCCGCGCGCGTCATCTTATGATCAGCACATCAGATAGAAAGCCGACATGCTACCGTTTCGCGGATATGAGAAGCATCATCGGCCTTTCGATTTCCTCCTCCAAAGCGGGGTTTTCTCTGATCTGATCCGGTGATGGAGCGAACTCTTCAACTGCTTTAATTGTAAACCCGGCTTGGATCAGCGCGTTCAGGGTCGTGCTAATGGTCCGATGATATTTGACCACTCCTTTTACGAACCAGTCGGTCTGGCGCTCGCCCTCAACAAAGTAACGGTTCACGGGCCAGGTCTTGCGACCGTCCTCATCTTCGATCCATCGCGGATAGGTGGCTGCCATGAAAATCGGATGTTCGACGGTAAAGACGAAATCGGCTCCGGGGGCGAGCGATCGATGAACCATGCGAGCGAGCCGTTTGAAGTCGCGAACATAGTGGAATGTCAGGGCGCTATAAGCGAGATCGAAAGTCCCTTCGGGCAACTCAAGTGTTTCGAGATCGGCCATTTGGTACGTGATCGCGTCCTCGCGCGTGAACTCTTGCGCACGGGAGATCATGTTCTCGGACAGGTCGATTCCGAGGACTGACGCCGCACCCTGTTCGCGCATCCAGCGGGAAGCCCAGCCGAAGCCGCAACCAAGGTCGACGATCCGTTTGCCGGCCAGGTTAGGAAGCAGAGCGCGTATCGCCGGCCATTCGGGCGCGCCGGACAGCCCCTGAACTTGTCTGGGAAGCTGACAATAGCCAGAAAAGAAGTCGGGATTGTCGTAGATATTTTGTGCCATGATGGACTCCATCGAAGTTGATGGGACGAGGCACAGGTCATGCAAAAAGCCTCGTCCACGAAGGCGCGAGGCTCGGTATCGTTCCGCTGTCGATATTAAAGCGGGCGACATCCCGGCATCCCGCCTATTGGGATGCCGGGGAATAAGGTGACGATATGTGTATCCTTCTCGACCATCTAGAAATGATATTATTCCGTGCTGTCCGCGTCAACGTTGCATTTGCCGTTGCTCCATTGGCCTCACGGCCTCTGGTGCCAACGACCCGAACGACGGGCTCGAACGGCTTCTTGCCGATATGAAACCTAGAAGTGAAGGGCTTCCCATGAATAGGCTGGTGCCGAGGGCCGATCGCGATCGATACGTCATTGGTACCCGCCGTTCGTCAGGCCGCGGGAAGCCGTCCATCGTGCTCGCATTGAGGTGGAGCCTCTGTCGATATGGTTTCTTGGTCCGTCGGGCTGGAACATGCCGGTCTAATAGGCACGAGCCGGCACGGGGGCTCGGTGCCTTCGATGCGGCGTCAGCGAAGCACGTCCCGCCGGCAGGATCCGCTACGAGTGTAGCAATGGCGACGGCGGCTTCTATCTGACCCGCGATTATCTGGAGCTCCAGCTTTTCAACTGTATCGGTTGAGTCAGCGTATGAGTCTGCCGGACCCGGCGCCGCATGATCACGCCGAGACCGTTTAGCGCCGGATGGCAGCGCCACGTTGATGGCGGTGCGAATGAGGCAGCCCTATGCCGCGATTGAGTTGGAGCTGAAAGGCGAGAACGCGTAGTCGCAACACCACGAGAAAGAGTAACAGGGCGGACCTGTTGGAAGGCGCTTGATGGTTCCACATGGGGTTACTGCACGAAAAGCTTTGAACGAGCATCTTCGCTTGCGCCCACAAAGGCGGCGGTATTCGCTGGATTCGCGGCTCTCCTCAAACTAGCAAGCGAACGGCGAATGCGTTGCTCGCATCAAATCTTGCGCGGGCCCAACATGCACTACCGTCGCACTTAATATAGCTGCCGACATGCTGGTGATTACGGAGTCATCGACCGGTTCGGTGCTGATCGCAGATCTTGAGGCCATTTGACATCTCTGTCGACTATTCCCAATCCAACAGCCATTTGCGCCCGTTCCAAGGTGCTTTCGTTTCTCTGCGAAACCTTGCGCACCTTCTGGCTTATCCGCAGAGGCAGGCATCGCGGTTAAGGCATCAAGGGTCTAGCGGAGCGCCCTCTGGATGGGCGTATCGAGGGACTATCGAGCGAGATCGAAACCTGTCCCGTCAACACCAGGCCTGCCGGCGAGCCGAGCTAAGCAGACCCACCAGCATGACGCGACGCTTGCTCGTTTCGATGTCACCGGTGACGGCGGGCTCGAAGCCGCGATTGACAGGATGTGGCCTCTGCCGGCTTCTGGACGCCCGTGTCGATTTTCAAGAGCGGCAGCGCTCGTAGTCGTCCCGATTGGCTGGACCGGGGTGGTCCCGGCGTCATCGCAGTGGGTCCGAATGCCTGGAGAATTCGTCGTCTTGGTCGGACAGTCGGGCAAACGAGGGCCGAACTTGATGAAGAACGAAAGAAGAACATCGACGGATCTCCGGCGCCATGACGGGTTCCCAGCCCAGACCGACCCTTCTCCGCCCGTTTATTGGTGGACGTTCCCGTTCTCTTTTCACAGTAATGCCCATTGGGAGAATATTTTTCACGTGGCATGATGTGATTTCGAAATTGACGCCGCCGATGAGGAAAATTCGTGGACCGCAACTTTCAGAGAAACGATCGTGAGCGCAGCATCTTCAGGGCCGGTGAAGGTTTTTCATGACAGGCGATTGCCTGAGCCCGCCATCCCGGCGGGTTATGCCGCGCTCATCGACGCTTACACGCTCTCTGTGCCGGTCCCCCGCACCCTTTCGGCCATCGGAGCCCGGCACCGCATCATTGAACAGGATGGTTGGCGGATCTACACGCCTCGCCATGCTCCCCAGGCCTCGCTTGAGGGACACCTGACTTTTGCCCTCAAGAACGAAGGAGTCGATCTTTCCGTCCTGAAGCGACTTTTCCGCGTCGTCGATGAGGGTGATATCGCGGAGCTTGTGCGGCAGAAGCCGACCGGCATTTACACACGGCGCATCTGGTTTCTGTACGAGTGGTTGCTTGGCCGGGAGCTGAATTTGTCGCTTACAGACAAGGTCTCATATGTAGACGCCATCGATACCGACCTCCAGTTCGGAGGGATTGGCACGAATTCCGCCCGGCATCGCGTTCGCAACAACCTTCCCGGCACCCCGGAATTTTGTCCGCTCGTTTTCAAGACGGCCGCGCTGAACCAATTTCTCGCGCAGAACTGGAAGGAGCGCGCGCGCGCTGTCGTCAGCGAAGTCCCGAAGGAGTTGCTCGCGCGCACCGCCGCCTTTCTGCTGCTGAAAGATTCGAAGTCCAGTTACCTCATCGAGGGAGAAAGGCCGCCTCAGGATCGCATTCAAAGATGGGGACGCGCCATCGGCGAGGCTGGGCGCGCGCCGCTCGACGAGCAGGAGTTTTTGCGCCTGCAAGGCATCGTCATCGGAGACGAGCGTTTCGTGAAGCTCGGGTTCCGGCAGGAAGGAGGCTTCGTCGGGGAGCATGACCGCGATACACAGCGCCCTATCCCGGACCATATCAGCGCGAGGCATGAAGACATCGCCTCTCTTATGGCAGGATTGATCGCATTCGATCTCGCCGCCGAGAACGAGCTCGATCCCATTCTCGCGGCGGCGGTGCTCGCCTTCGGCTTTGTTTATATCCATCCATTCGAGGACGGCAACGGACGCATCCATCGATATCTGATGCATCATGTCCTCACGCGGCGCGGATTTAATCCGGCCGGGGTCCATTTTCCAGTGTCGTCGGCGATTCTTGACCGGATCACCGAGTACCAAAGCGTGTTGGAAAGCTATTCCAGCAGGCTACTTCCGTGCGTACAATGGGAAGCGACCCCAAAGAATAATGTGAAGGTTTTGAACGACACCGGGGATTTTTACCGCTTCTTCGACGCGACCCCGCATGCGGAATTTCTGTACGAATGTGTACGCCAGACGATTGAGCTGGACCTTCCGAATGAGACGAGCTTCCTTCGCAACTTCGATATGTTCCGATCCGGAGTCGAAAACATCATCGACATGCCCGAGCGAACGCTCAACAACCTGTTTGGGCTTCTGCGACAGAATCAAGGAAGACTTTCAAAGCGGGCACGAGAGAACGAATTCGCCGAGCTCACTCAAGATGAAGTTGTGAAAATCGAGCAATTGTACGCGGACTCATTCGGTCAAAGCGGACCCTTAAGTGACTGACGGCGCGTCTTGCGCAGAGACAGGAAGCCCATTCTTTCCAGCGGTGGTACGGGTCGTGTCCACGGTTGTGGTGTAGCTCGGTAGAGCAAAGCCACCCGGTCGTGCGCCCCTAATAGGGCCGTGGCAGGCGGGCGCCATTGCGCTGGCCAACGGCAATTCTCCAGTAGGGTCGGTTGCGACACGCCAACGCAACCAGAGGAACCACCGATGACGACGACATGATGCGAGCAGGCACGACATCGCCGGGGACCGGCGCGCCCGATTTGGACCACGAGCAGCCGCTATGGCCTCGCTTAGGCTTTGGTGGTGTCGGTTGCACTCGGATGGCTGCTTCGCCACTCAAACGAGCAAGAAACAACAGCAATTGGCGTCTCCCGCCGACGGCCTATGCGGAAACCTGATTGACCGACCCGCGTACCCGCTTCAAACGGTGACGCGGCGAGAAAGCTCGGGCGAGACTCACGAAATCCTCCGCCGGCATAGGCCGTCCGAAGAAATAGCCCTGGTAACTGAGCTGTCCGTGTCCCGCCAGGAACGCATATTGCTCTTCCGTTTCGACGCCTTCGGCGATGACTGAAAGCCCAAGGCTTCTGCTAAGCGCTATGATCATCTGGGCTATCGCGGCGTCATTAGAGTCAACCAGAACGTCCTTGACGAAGCTGCGATCGATCTTGAGCTGGTCAAGCGGCAAACGCTTCAGATATGAAAGCGCTGAATAGCCGGTTCCGAAATCATCGAGGCTGAAGCCGATGCCAATCGCTTTCAATTTGCCCATCTTGGCGATCACATCGTCGACGTTGCTGACTAATGTGCTTTCAGTGAGTTCGATTTTGAGGCGATGGGGATTGGCGCCGGTTTGCTCAATGATCGCGCGGACCTCTTCGACAAAATTCTTCTGACGCATCTGCAGGGCGCTGACATTGATCGCGATGGTCAGGCGTTCGGTCGCTGGATCGGTTGACCAGCGAGCCAGCTGACGGCACGCAGTCTTCAACATCAAGGCGCCGAGCGGAAGGATGAGGCCGGTGCTTTCTGCGACCGGGATGAATTCGCTAGGCGAAATCATCCCTTTATGCGCATGCGGCCAGCGCGCAAGCGCTTCTGCCCCCAGCAGCCTTCCTTCGTGATCGACCTGCGGCTGGTAATGCAGCAAAAGCCGTTCCTTCTTAAGGTCTTCTCGTAGATCGGTCTCGAGGGCAGCGCGGGCTGTAATCATAGTCTGCATGGCCGGGTCGAAAAACCGCAGGCCATTTCGCCCCGCCGTTTTAGCATCGTACATTGCCAGATCGGCTCTCTTGAGCAACTCGTCAACGTTGCACTCATCAGTCGAAAACAAGGTCACGCCAACACTTGCGGTACAGGGATATTCATACGTATCGAGCTGGAAGACCTCGGTGAAGGCTGCGAGAATCTTTTCGCCTATCGCTTCCGCCTGTAAGGCTGCGACCTTTGCTTTCTGTGTACCCAGATTGGCGAGAAGAACGACAAATTCGTCGCCGCCAAAGCGGGCAACTGTGTCATCCGCCCTCACACAATGGGAGAGGCGCTGAGCCGCACATTTCAGCAGCATATCGCCCATGTGGTGACCCAGCGAGTCGTTCAGTGTCTTGAAATTGTCCAGATCAATGAACAGCAAAGCGCCGTAGGATTTGCTACGGATATTCGCATTGACGGCCTGGCGCACGCGGTCGATTAGCAGGACGCGGTTCGGCAGACCTGTTAGCTGGTCAAAGAAAGCGAGTTCTTGGATCTTCTCCTCAGCGTGCTTCAGTTTAGAAATGTCATAATACGAGCCGATGTAGTTGGTGACCTCGCCCGTCTCGTTTTTCACAGCGGATATAGTCAGCCAGCGCGCGCAGTTTTCTCCGCTCCTGGTCCTGAGACTCATATCACCTTGCCAGCCGCCAGTTGCTTGAACGGAATCCCACATACTGCGGTAGAATTCGCCATCACGCCGATGAGACCGGAACAGTCGCGGGGTTTGTCCCACCAATTCTTCGATCGTATAGCCGGTTAAGCCCACGAAGGCGCGGTTGGCACTCAAGACTACGCCTTTGGTATCGGTGACGATCATGCCCTCCTGAGAATTGAAAGCAGCCGCGGCTATGCGCAATTCAGAATTTGACTTGTCAAGAGCCTCCCTCTGTCGCTCCAGGTCGGCCTCAATGGCTTCGCGCCGCCTGATCTCTTGAGAGAGAGCGAGATTGTTTTCGGCCAGCTCCGCTCTATGTCGATTGGACTCGACGAACTTGATTTGTAACCGCGCCGCATTTTGACGCATTCGCTCGAAGCCGATGGCCAGCATAAATAGCACGATAGCGAAGAGGCCAACATAGAAAACGAAGAGGGGTGAAAGCGTACGACCGTATAGCTCATCCTCGCTGGCCAGCCTCAGGACGGAAAGTCGAGTACCGGCAACTGGCGAGCGAAGTGCGAGATATCCTCTCAGCTCGGAAGCGCTGAGATTTGACAGAGGTTGTATGCGGCCAGACGGAAGCTTGGCCAAGGACGGGCCTTCGGTGACAACGGCCGAGTGCTCTCGCTCGATCGGGAGCAGCACCTGCCCATCGTCTCCCAGGAGGAATTCGTGCGGCTGGCCGAGGTTGTTGGTAGACACCAATGAGGAAAGTAGATTGAGACTGCTCACGGTCTCGACCGTTCCCCTTATCTTGCCCTTCTGGAGTACCGGTACGCTGACCACAATCAGGCGGCGCTTGTCGTCAATCTGAATATATGGTTCGGCCAGGGCGTTACGCATCGGCGAAGCTGTCGTCGCGCTGGACGAGCCGACATTAACTTGCGCCACGCCGTTGCGATCGAAGAAAGCCAACCGCAAATAGGCGGCTTGGCCCTGATATTTCTCCTCACCCACCGTCGCCTGAAAGCGGCGCTCGATTGCAGCCAAATTGGCGAAGAGGCCATATTTGACGGACATTCCGAGATCGAGATTGCTGAAATAGTTGGAAATGTCCTCGCTGGCCGCGAGCCGTGCGGCGGCTTGCCGCCGTTCAGCTAAGAAATCGCCGACCTCGGCGGCGCGCCCTTCACCGAGTGACACCAGACGCGCATCGGCGTTTTGCCGCAACTCCACTTGCGACGTATACAGATTGCCAATCAGATAAAACATCGACAGCAGAAACGCCGCTGCTGCTATCAAGAGCCAGCGTGGAGCTAACGATCGGCTGAATCTGATCAGCGAAGATATCATTAATTCGTTTTCGCGAAATATTCCGGGAAAAATCGACGGATGCCGGGATAATATTTGTCCACCAGCCGGTCATAGAAGCCGGAGGCCTTGATCTCGCTCAAATACGCGTTGAATTCATTACGCAAAGCTGGAGCGTCCTTCGGAAAGGCGGTTGCCAACGTTTGCTGCTCGGAGATCGGCCCCAGAATCTTGATTTTGCCCGCCCATTTGCGCAAATCCAGAATGGCATCCGGCACGTCGAGCAGTGTCAATTCGGCTTCTTTGTTGAGCATGGCTGGCACCATCTCGTTCAGGTTGGCGCTCTTGTTGTAAGCCTTTAGATCAATACCGACGTTGACCAAGCCGTAATTGGATGGGTCCAAGCAGGTGCGCTCCATCACGAGTACGCTCTTGGATCCGATCGCCTTCCGGGTGTTGACGATGTCGGCCGCGAGATCCGCGCCGTCCTGGATCGGCTGAAGATCAGACTCGGCTGGTGCCACCAAGAGAACCTGCGAAGGAAGGGTCGGCTCGGAATATAGAAGAATGGCCTCACGCCAGGGCAGCACGGTGAAGCCGCTCGATATCACATCGCCTTTGATGGGATAGTCACCTGCCAGCGTCACTTCGCCATTTTTGCGCACCACATCCTTGCCGAGCAGGTCGCGGATGACCGAATAAAAATCCGAGTAGACAAGCTTGTAGGAGACGCCAATTCTTTTGGCGAAGCCCTGCATCAGCTCGACATCCAAACCATCGCCCGCGCCGGTCACAAAGTTGGCGTAGCGGATGCCAATATGGCGGATTTCGCCGCGCTGCTTGATCTCTGCGAGATCAGCTGCCCAGCCTGAAGTCGCGAAAAGGAAGACCATGGCGCCGCTCAGCGACCCGCGGACAAAGCGTTTCAGGGACATGGAGGCGCTCTTTACCTTGTGCCAGTAGAAGCGCCTGCAATCTATAGCTGTGAGTTTAAGAAAGGATGGCGAAATACAACAAAGTAGATTTCAGTTTTCGGAAAAACCAGTTTGTCGGTAAAGGATTGATTACAGAACAGGTGCTGAGTGCAGCGGAAGATTGTTCGATCCCGGCGTGCCTTTCAGTTTCTTGAGATCGTTCAGCACCGACCGCCACGGACCCATCGCGCTCAACAGCGTGCTTAAGCATAATATGGTCAAATATCCGGAAAACTGATGCCAATGCGGTGTTTCGCCGGACAATAAGTGATGCCCTTGCTGCCCTATTTGCGCATAGAACAGGACCAGCGGCGCGCCGCCCAACATGCTGGTCGTCAGGTACTGAAGAGGGGTGACGTCAAGCATCGCGGCAATGAAATTCACCAGTGGTGCGGGCACGAGGGGCGAGAGGCGTAGTCCGAGCAAGGTCAACCAGAGTCTCACAGCCGATTGCTGACATAATGAAGCGCTGGGACGTTGAATGTGCTTTCGATAGAAGAGAAACGCGCTCAAACCGCCAAAGGCACTGCCGAGCAGCACGGTGACGCCTCCCTCCAACCCGTTCATGTAAAAACCGGCGGCCAGGCAAATCATTGGCATGGAGGGAAAGGACAGAAATGCAAGGACAGTGGATGTGACCAGAAACGCCACAGCGGTGCCGAGTGGATGCGCTTGGGCCATTGTTTCAAGCCCCGGAAACACCTGCCAAAAGGCCTCTCTCGAAATAGGTGATGCAAGATATGCCAGCGTCAGAAACATGACGACTGCTATATAGACGATCAATGGCTGGTAACCACGCATCGGCTATCCCAAGCTGGATAGAAGAGGCGGCATGTAATCAAAGCTGTTGTAAGTATTCCAGAAAAGAACCTTCTTGTTCTTGAGCGCCCCCGCTTTAGACATGGTGAGCAACGAGCGCCATGCTTTCAAAGTAAAGACTGGATCAAGGCTGAGTCCCGCCTCCTCCAACTCGTTCGCCCACGCAACGTCGGTGGCTTCGACCAAGCCGTAGCCGGGCTGCCAGCTGGTGGAATCCGGCACGAATATCTCGCCTTGCATCACCCGAAGCACATCAGGAGAGATGCCTGGAAAGCGGATTTGCTGCAGCCACTCAACCGTGCTGCGAGCGAGTTTGGCGACATTCCCCTCCACAAACGGCAAGGAGGGTTGCCGGTTGACAAGCCATCGCGTCAGATATGATTTGTCCTGATCGGCCACTCCCACGACCTTGGTCTTCCATCCCATCAAATGGACGCCCAGGAGAAGGCCCAAGACCGTCGAGCCGCTGCCCATAGCGACAAAAATCACGTCGGGCGGTGCACTCCACGCCTGAGCGGCGCTAAGGAACTGCGCCAACTCGGCAATCGCATTCATATGTCCCAACACACTCAGATCGTTCGAGCCGCCTGGGGGAACGAGCGAATCCGTATCCGGATGTAGCCAATTTCTCGCATATTCCTGGGAAGCTTCGCCCACCAATTCAATGTTGTTCTTGGCTATGGCAACGTGTTCAACCAGGCCTCGCAAAATCCCCAGCCGCGCCATGTCCGTGGTAGCTCCCGGCACCTCGAAAAGTACCAAGTCCAGGGCACAATTCAGCGGCTGTCCGTCACCGGTCAAATCGGCCACACGATTGGCCAGGGCAAACTGCAGAGCATGATTGCTGGAGACCGCGCCAACCGTCCCTAAACGCTTGGAGCCGGACCACTTCAGATTCGGGAGCAGGAATTCGTACTTCCGCGCCTTGTTGCCAAAGACGGGATAACGCGCACTACTCTCATTCATCACCAAAAGATCAGAGCAGTCTATTTGTCGCGTCACAGACGACGGCAACTGCAATAGCTGGTTGTTTCCCCTCAAGAAAATGGGGGTCCATGGAATGGTGGCGCGGCCGTCAGCCTGCCTCAGGAAAACCGAATTACCGGGTTCGCCCTGGCGAATGTAATCGGCAACAGAATTATCGCTTGAAAGCGTGTTGCCGATGAAAGGACCGCCTGCGGCATCGGGATCCAGCAGGGACGGAAAGTATCTACCGAGCGCCAAGGATTGCGATTTCAACGCTGCGGACGAGGGAGCCAAGCCTGCAAGATCAGCGGCGTGCGGGAGCGGCGACAACGGGAGGGGGCGACGTTGATAGGTGGCGACCGCGCTCAACGCGGCACCTCCGCTCAACGCGGCGCCGCCTAGGAGGGCCGCTTGCATGAAGTTCCGGCGAGAGAGGTTCATTGCCTGGATGCTACTCCGTGTAGCTTCAGGTTAACGCTTTTTTAACCCTATTCCAATCCGCATGCGCGCTCACGGGCGAAATACTCAAAGGTTTGCTTAACGCAGACGCGTTGAAGGCGTGCTCAGGATCAAATCTAGCTCAAACCAGCTTGGCAGTACGGCGATTAGCCCCGCCGTATTGTTGTTTTGGCGCAAGGGCTTCGCCCATCGGACCGCATCAAGAGATATACTCCGGGTCGTCCGGAAAGTGGATCAGAAGGGCCCTTTGCTAGTGCGCGCGCACCTCCCGTCTGCGCCCCCATTGTATCCGGCGTTGGCGCCACTCGGCTGCGCAATCTCCGCACGGCGTTGGTGTAGGCGCCGAAGCACGGCACGATCAGCTGGCGCTTTGGCCAGCACCGCGCCCGAACAATTGCGAACGAGAGTGGCTGACTCATAGTCGCGGTGAGAAACACCAGACCCAAGCGCTTTTCCGATCCGGAAGGCGTGTCCGGCCTGCGGCAAGCCAATGCCAGCGTGCCGACGACTCCAACGAGGGGCGGTTGTGCTACGCTTGTATCGTTTGGAAGACGACCCGCTGCCGAGCCGCCTGCCCGCAGTTGGGCCGACAGTCCTCTGAAGCCGACACGGTGACCGCGTCGACGTCGGATCGGCTCAGACACTCGAAACGAATCAGGCTTGCGGCCTGCGCCCCAGCGGAGCGCCTTTTGTGCGGATCAGTCGCTCCTCAAGCATATCCAGCCGATCCTGCCCCCAGAACCGTTCGCCTTTGAACACATAGAACGGCGATCCAAAGACACCAGCTTCCAATGCCCGAGAGGTATTGGATACATATTCCAGGCGGGCAGCACCTGCCGCCCCCTCCAACAGCTTCAAGCCGTCATAACCCGCGCGATCCGCGGTTCTCAGCAGCGTGTCGCGGTCGGCGAGGTTCTCGTCCTCGACCCAAATCGCGCGCATCATTGCGTTCGCGAGACGGTCGACATTCAAGCCTTGGTTTTGCGCCGCAATTACCATGCAGGACGCAACATCCACGTCGACAGGAAAATAGGAAGGCTCGATGTTGACGATCATCCCGAGCCGCTCGCTCCAACGCTTAAGCTCCTCGATGCGATAGTCGCGTCGCTGCCATGAACGCTTTTCAAGAACGATCCCGCCGCTTGCTGCATAGACATCCTGCATGCGCATTGGGATATAGTTGACACGAACTCCGTGACGCGCGCTTATCTGTGACAATCTGACCTGCCCTAAATAGGCCCAGTCCGACATCAGCCAGACATAGTAGTCGATGAATGGCGCATCTTGATCAAGCATAGCATCAGGCCTTCGGAAGGTGGTGGGCGTGGATCAGTCTCGGCTAATGACGATAAGGACGGTTGCGCGGGCGCCAACCCGCCGCACGTGGTGAACGAGGTGCCCCGGAAACTGCAGGAAATCTCCGGGGCCCATGACGACACTGCGGTCCGCGAACTTCACTTCGACGCGGCCTGTAATGACGTAGAGCGACTCCTCGCCGGAATGTTCTGCGTAGGTTGCCTCACTGAAGTGGGCCGGGGGCGTCATTAAGAAAGCTTCCGCCCGTCGGCCCGGCCCCGCTGGCGATAGGGATACAAAAGAGTATCCATGGACCGGATCCTCCTCCGGCTGCCGGTTCGCTGTACGAACCAGATGGATGTCCGAGTCCGCGACCTGTTCACCAAATAGCAGCGCCACGGGAATGTCCAAAGCACGAGAGAGCTTCATCACGGTTGCGATCGACGGTGCCTTGGCGTCTTTCTCAATCCGGGACAGGAAGCTTTTGTTCAGTCCCGTCGCGAGAGCCAGCTCGTCGAGTGTCATGTTCTTGTTGCGGCGCCAGGCACGCAAACGAGCGCCGATCCGTCCCGCCGGCAGCTGCTCTGAAACACTCGCTTCGAATTTGGTCGTCCGAATTGTCTTCTTGCTCATCATTCTTCATCACCGGACTGGCAGACCAGATTTCCACGATTTTTTGTCTCCCCAAGCATCGTGGCGGCTGAATGTGCTTTGTCAATGAACGAAGAGGTCCAGCGCGGAGCGGTAGGCCTCGGGCGCTCGTCATGACCACACCTCGCCTTAGTCCGTTATAGCCGCGCCCTTTTCAATAGGGACGGACTGATATATGGTTCCCGCTGGGCAACATGTTGTCCGACAGACTACGCGTGGAAAAAATTGTCAAGGCAGCCGGGGCCACTCAACTTCAACGGAGAAGAGATGACTGTCTATGAGAATGCATCAACGACAACCGCCGCAAAGCCGACCTCGAAGGGATGGGTTGTGGCCGCGACCGTGGTCGGAACAACCATCGAATGGTACGACTTTTTCATCTTCGGGACGGCCTCCGCCCTGGTCTTTAGCAAGCTGTTCTTCCCCAGCATTGATCCCGTCAGCGGCACGCTGGCTTCTTTCGCGACCTTTGCCGTTGGGCTCTTTGCGCGACCGCTAGGCGGACTCGTTTTCGGACATTTCGGAGATAGGATCGGCCGAAAGAGTATGCTTCTCCTCAGCCTCTTCCTGATGGGCATCCCGACTGTTTTGATTGGCCTGCTCCCCACCTACTCTCAGATCGGTATCTGGGCGGCCGTGCTGCTCGTCCTTCTTCGAATCTGCCAGGGAATTGCCGTGGGCGGCGAATGGGGCGGCGCGGTACTGATGGCCGTCGAGCATGCCGATGGCAACAAGCGGTCGCTATTCGGCAGCTTGCCGCAGGCAGGCACTCCAGCCGGATTAATCCTGGCGACCTTGGTATTCGCCCATATGAGCTCCTTCTCCGAGAACGATTTTCTGGCTTGGGGATGGCGAGTGCCCTTCCTCGCGAGCATCGTCCTCATCCTGCTGGGAAGTTTTGTCCGATCGAAGGTTCCCGAGAGCCCGGTGTTCCTGCAAGCCAAGAATGAAGGACACACCGTCGCTATGCCGAGCGCTGAAATCGTGAGCTCACATCTCCGCCCTCTTCTTCTGGCCGTCGGAGCGAAGCTGGCAGAGGTCACATTGTTCTATCTGGTAACGATCTTCATTCTTCAATATTCGACCGTCACGCTCGGTCTTTCGAGGGCTGAGGTATTGAATAGCATTCTCATTGCCGCAACCGTCGGACTGTTCGCAATTCCAATATATGGATACTTCGGCGACAAGATCGGCGCCCGCACGATTTACGGCGTCGGCGGCATTCTGCTCGCGCTGTTTGCCATTCCGTTATTTCTGATGGTCAACACCAAGGACCCCCTATTGATCCGCCTCGCTATCGTCGTCTCCTTAGGCCTTATCTATCCAACAATGTTCGGGCTTCAGCCCGCGCTGTATTCGGCTCAATTCCCGCCCGGGGTTCGCTACAGCGGCATGTCGCTCGGCGTTCAGATCGCGGCTGCAATTGGCGGAGGCCTTGCCCCTATCATCGCAACCACGCTGCTGACCACCACGGGCAGCACGTTGGCCATCGGCTTCTATTTGGGAGGGTTGGCCCTGGTGGCTGCCGCTTGCGCCTTTTCGATGAAACCATCGAAATAGACGCTGCCAAAACACCGAAGCTTTCTCGTGAAATGCTGGCGCGTTGTTCTGCGCGCCAGCATTGCGCACGCTCGTGCTATCCGGCTCGAGTGCGGCCTTCTTGTGCCGCGTGGCGACCATTCTCGTAACGACTGCAGTCCACCATCAGCGCCGGTCTTGACAGAGCAGTGACGTTCGCAGCGATCATCGCTTGACTTTGGCTTAGGCGGAGAGGACCTCAGGCCCCCTCCCCCTTTGGCTGATGACAGAGCTCACGCACCTCGGCGCGTCCGTGCGCACGTCATCTGACAGCTGCGGCGTAGGCGACGCATACTCATCGATTGCCGGCAGCTCACAAACCGCCTTTTCATCTAATCGATAAAATCGAGGCGTTCCTTTTCGGTCGTCACCTCGACAAAGTACCTTCGAAGGGCGGCCGACCGTCCTCTTGCCACGTCTACCCACGCGGTGGACGATTTCAACGTTGTGCGGGGACGGGGGAATCGATCTCTGCGCCGGGCTAGTCGACCGGCTCCTGCAAAAAGTGACCCATTTCGTCAGAACAACCGGCAGGATGTAAGCTGCCTGCTCCTGCGCGTTTTCTTCAAGCGGGGGCGTGCTCGCTTGCAGTTCCCCCTTGTCACATGCCGCCAACACTAGGAGTGCTCAAACCAGCAGTGCTACGCACGACGAACTGAACGTCGGCTTCCGGGCCATCTAGCCTGACCAATTCGCACCGGCGAAACGCCAATCCAGTTCTGGAAAGTAGCAAGAAAAAGTGTCGTGATTTGAGCACGTCTGGAGATCCGTCAACGCGTAGGCGGGCGCCAGTTTCGGAAATCTCAACGAGAACGCAATCGCGCCACCATTTTCCATTTACCCCCAAAAGGGTGACCCAATGCTCTCGTTCGAAACGCACGCGCTTTGTTGGTCGCTTGCTCCAAAGCATCAAGATCACACCGCTCAGCGGCGCCTTCAAATCATTTCGTCAGAAAAGAAGCCGAAGAGCTGTTTGCGAGCGACATCAAGCCGGCCACGCTGGCAAGTCGGCAGTCGAAAGAGAATTATTGCCTTTGACCTCAGAGGCAATGCGAGGTCTTGAATTACTTAAGCTTCACAATAACGCGAAGAGGCTCGAACATAGGAGTATAGTCCCGCTGCAGTCAGCGCTAGGAGCGCGCCGGAAGCAGAATTGTTTGCGCATGAGCGCCCCTGGTTGGGGTCCTGGATAGCAACAGACCTTTCCTGCGCCCGCGCCGTCAGTTCTTATCCTGATTTTGCACAGATTTCCGGCTGTTGCGTCTGGAAAATGCATTTTTTGAGCACCACACAAGGCTACTCGGCCGTGTTGCGGCACGAATAATCGTTATTGCTTTCGGCTCAGCAAACGGGACCTGAAGAGCGGCGCGATATTATGCGCGCGACGTGCGTCGTTTGGCCCGGGTGTGAGGGGTTTCATAATTGCGATATGGATTCTGAAGTAAGTCTTGGTCATGACTCGGTCTCTGATTTTCCTCGTGGTTTTTGCGGTCATCCTGGCAGCGCGTGGGCAGCAGCGAGAACAATTCGTGTTGCGCCCGACTGCGGCCATGCCTCCGGTCAACGTACCCTGAGCGCAAGCGCACGGCACGTGTCGGCGAGATGATGATCATTTGGGGCACTTATCTGGTCAATCAGATCCGGCGGGCCATCCGCCGGCGGAGATCGTGAGAGTCCAACATCGTTGCGCCGACCTCGCTAGCCATCAGTGACTCTGGAGGACCGGCGCCGCCCCAGTCGTTCGGGCTCGCGCCGGCGTAGTTCGACAGGAAGAGATCCTGCCGGCACTGGCGATGGCAGCTCAGGAGCTCTCGTGTCCTCTGGTTGGAGTTGGTGCGTACTAGGGCGCGGCTCCATCAGCTCGAGCACCGCTCGTCCCTTGTCCGTGATGCGCCACCCTCCATTCAAGCGCTCGACGAGTTGCTGCGTAAAAAGGTCGAGCTCGGGCACACGGGCGCCCATTCGTTTGGTGCGTGCCGCCCAATCCGGACCGCTCGTGGCCAAAATGGCCATGTCTCGCTTGAGGTCCGGCATGGATGCGAAGCCGTTCGGGTAGCTCACAAGGATCTTCAACACCGTGACCTGGAAATTCACATGAGCACTATCGGTCTTGTCCGTATCTAGCGCCACATGGTTGGCGCGGAGCGAAGAGCTTGCATTGCGACCTGCCGAAGGCGCTCCGCCGTGATCTCACCTTTGTTGGCGGCCTCCAAGATCTTGGAAGCGACATGGGCCCGAGTGCCGGTTTCGCTGCGAGGCAGACTGTCGCAAACCTCCTCAAGAACAGCACGCAGAAGCGCAGTGGTCGTTGCGTCCAAGCACTTGGCGGCTCCGCAAGGCGCAAAAAATGGTAGCAGAGAAAGCACGGTGAACTCCTCAAAGAACTAATAGCTGATTCCAAAGTCGAGTATGAACTTCACCACAGTCGTCGTTGCTTGTTGATTGTCCAAGACGTTGCCGCCATGCCGTCGAAGCAGGACAGTTGTGCTGGTCTGGCTCCGCCACGCCAGCGCTGGAGGAACCGCCTCCGTGATGGAATTCAGCGCTGGAGGGGCTCTTTTTGACGATTTTCGCCGCGATGTCCGTGCGATGTCTCGCCACTTGCAGAGTGTCTATTTTGCCGCGGCGAATCCATCGCCGGGGAAGCCGCAGCGGGCGTTCCGGTACAGACAGACCGTCGGTGTTTATGTCCGATCGTTTTTCTTTGAGATTTCCCTTAAGCGCCGTGGGCGAAGCTGGTCATGGTCCGTCAGCACGAGCGAGGGCACGCCGGTTATAGCAGGCTCACGAATCAGTCGAGCCGCCGCCAGATAGGAAGCGAACAGGGCGTTATTTCTGCTGCTAAGCACGCCAATGGGCCCGCCTGCAACAGTTTCGTCACGCCGAGCTGGCGAGCGGTGTCGGTCACCGCGTTGGCTCCCGCGCCATTAGGCCCTGGTCTGTGAGTGGCCATGTCATGACCATGTCCCAGTCCTCGTATTTTGCTGAATGCATCTAGGGAATGTCGATGAAGCAGACCAAGCAAAACGAGAGATCACAGCGTGGGAGCCTCGTCGGCAAAGTACTTGGTGGGAAAACGAAAAAACTGACCGCGACGATGAAGCGCCGTGCCCTCAAGATAAAAAAATCCGAGCGACCGGATCCGCCATCTCAATAGAGACACGCTCCACGCCTGCTCGTACTAAGCTCGTCAGGTGGCGCCCCTCCAAGAGTCGCTCGCTTCCTCTCCGCTAGCGCCTCTCTGCACCTGCTTGCTGTCACGTTGTGAGGGGCCCCCCGATTGGAGCTTCCTATCTCCTGGCGTCCGGATCGAGCATGACGTTGTCAATAAGCCGGGTCGAGCCAACATAGCCTGCTGCACAAATGGCGACCGGACGCGATAACGGGTTCGTGGCCGGTTTTAGCGTTTCAGCGTCCACGATTTCGAGGTATTGCAACTCATCCAGCGCCTCCAGGGGAGGCCTGACAAGCGATAGCAGCCGGACCGGATCGCGCTCTCCTTCGCGAAACGCGGTTTCCGCCGCGAGCAGGCCCCGGCTGATCGCCAATGCACGCTTGCGCTCCGGGGCGCTGAGATAGCGGTTTCGGCTGCTCATTGCGAGGCCATCCGGCTCGCGGACCGTCGGCACGGTGACGATATCGATCGGCAGGTTGAGATCAAAGGTCATGCGGCGGACGACTGCACATTGCTGCAAGTCTTTCTGCCCGAAAAACGCGACGTCCGGCTGAACCATGTTGAAGAGCTTGCAGACAACGGTTGCAACGCCGCGGAAATGGTCGGGCCTGAACGGCCCGCACAGGGGCTGTGCGGGTGCACCGGGTTCAACAAAGGTATCAAACTGAGGGGGGTAGACGTCCCGCACCTCGGGAGCAAAGAGGACGTCGACTCCTGCCTCCTGGCAAAGTTGTTCATCGCGAGGGAAGTCGCGAGGGTAGGTGGTGAGATCTTCCTTGGGGCCAAACTGCGTAGGATTAACGAAGATGCTGACGACCGTGGCGTCGCAACGAGCCTGGCTGTCTTCGACCAGGGCCATGTGGCCCTGGTGCAGGTAACCCATCGTGGGCACCAATCCGATGTGTCTGTCGGGGCCCCGAGCCTCAGCTAAAGCGCGACGCAGTTCAGCAACGGATCGGATGGTTCGCATGATCACGACTCTGAGGTTGGTTCGTGTGGAGTCCAGTTTGCGACGAGCTCCTTGAGCGCGTCGGGGAGGCGATAGGATTCCTGCCCTCCTGGGAATGACCCGTGACGCACGTCAGTCGCCCAGCGCGAGAGCGCCTCCTGCATCAGCTGAAATCCATTCGAATACGCGCGCACGAATTTGGGCGGCTTACCGTCGGTAAGACCCACGACATCATGAAACACGAGCACCTGCCCCGAACAACCAAGACCGGCTCCGATTCCGATGGTCGGAATCTTTAGGATCTCCGTCGCCCGCGCTGCTAGCTCCGCCGGGATTCCCTCCAGCACGAGAGCAAAACAACCGGCCTCCTCGAGGCGATGCGCGTCCTCGAGCAGGCGGAAGGCGTCGGTGGCAGTCCGACCCTGCACCTTGAAACCGCCCATGACATTGACGCTTTGTGGGGTGAGACCGAGATGTCCCATCACAGGAATTTCACAGTCGACCAGGGCGCGTACCATATCGAGGCGGTTTGCACCGCCTTCGAGCTTCACCGCATCGGCGCCACGCTGGAGGAAGCCGCCGGCGTTGCGGATGGTCTCTTCCCGGCTGACATGGAAACTGAGGAAGGGCATGTCGGCAATGAGAAGGGCACGCGGTCTTGTCCGCGCAACCGCTTCGAGGTGATGATTCATCATCGAGACGTTGACTGGCAAGGTGTTGTCGAATCCGAGGCAAACATTGCCAACACTGTCGCCGACGAGGAGAATATCCACGATCGGATCAGCGATGCGCGCTGCAACCGCGTCGTAAGCGGTGGTCATAGCGATCCGCCGCCCCTCCTCCTTCCATTGCTGAACAAGTGGTATCGTAACTCGCTGGGTTGGCGACTGCGGCGTGTGGCTCATCTCGGTCCTGATCTGTTTCTTGACGCCGGCACTTCAATTCCCGGCGCTTCCTAGGCGAGAGGAGAGATAAGGGTCAATCCACCGATACACAAAGAAAGCTTTCCCTCCAAACTGGAAGAAGGGCGCACCGAACCTCCCAATGATCGCGCAATCATCGTGGGAATGATTCTCTCGCGGCCGAGAGGGAGGTCGCGGTACGAGTCATGGATCGCAAAGCGGCGAATATGGACCAAAAACGCCGCCAATCACACAGGCCAAACCGCTATGCTGCCTCAGCAGTTGTGATGGGACGCCGCAAGTTCATGGTGAACAAGGTTTGCAACGCCGCCGCGGCACTCACTTTTACCGTGGTGGCCGTCGGTGGATTTTGGAGCTTTTCGAACAGCTATTTCATTTGTGGCCTTGCGCTGGTCGCTTCGTTATTTGCCCGTCGTACCGTTGAGCGCTCATTCATCAAGCGCGCTCATCGCGATATGGTACGCATTCACGGCATGGACTGGGGCTGCGCCGATAACGCCCACGTTTTATTCAAGCTCCGATACCGTCGTATGAACGCAGGCCCTCCCTGCGGACTTCTTCAACGGCTCTCGTCGGTGTTGACGGAAAACCATCTTCTTCGAAGGAAGGCGCTTTGCTTGAGGCGTAAGCGGCGGGTAAGTCGTCCGCGCTCATTGATCGAGCATTCGCCCTAAGCATCGAAGCACCTAAGGTAGGCCGAGAGCGTCCGCAGCTGCCAACAGTTGCTGCGCCGATCGCGCGCCTATTGTCTCCTTATGGTTGGCCACATCACACGACGGCCCCCCCTAAAAATCCGTGGTATGCAGGATGACGGGTTACCATCCCACAATCGTCCTAAGCGGATGCTGGATAGATCAAAAGGCCCGCGCCTCCCGATGGCTGCATCAGCTAGGCTTGCTCGGTCCATGCTAATCGCCGCGAGATCATCAAAAGACAGCAAAGTCCCCTCTACACGGCATGGGCCGGAAATCAAATCGGCGGCAGCCGGCTCCTCGGGAGGACGGCATCGCCCGCTTGTCACGGGCGGCAGACCTTTGGTCGTTGCGAGTGGATGAGCCGGCTTGCGCCGCCCCCTAGCCGGTTGCCCCATGCCCTAACGATCGGGCAGTCCTCAGTTGCTCGGCCGACCTGTGAATCATCTGGAGAAGTGCCGGAGGGTGCTTTACTCAGCATGCTCCAGTGTAGACTTACAACCGATTCGCGAGGAGGAAGAGCGTGCGGCGCTTAACCCAGAAGGAAGCGGGCGCCTACTATACCCCCGACCCTGTTGTTTCGAGCCTGTTGCAGTGGGCGGTCCGTCTAGAGGACGACCGCCTGCTTGATCCGGCATGCGGTGACGGGCGCTTTATTGCCGGACACCGGAACGCCGTCGGCATTGAGCAGGATCTCCAGGCCACGCAGGTGGCAATGGCTCGGGCGCCCTGGGCGCTTGTCCATGAGGGCGATTTCTTCTCCTGGGCGGCCGAGACGGCCGAACGCTTCGAGTGCGCGGCGGGCAACCCGCCATTTATTCGATATCAGAGCTTCAATGGGGTGATTCGGGCCCGCGCAATCGCTCTTTGCGGGTCCCTTGGCGCGCACTTTTCGGGCCTGGCATCGTCGTGGGCACCCTTCCTGGTCTGCACTGCCTCACTCCTGAAGCCGGGCGGTCGAATGGCCTTCGTCGTCCCCGCAGAAATCGGACACGCACCATACGCCGCACCGCTCCTGGAGTTCCTGGTTGACCGGTTCAAGACAGTTCATGTCGTAGCGGTCCGGAAGAAGCTCTTCCCGGAGCTCTCAGAGGACTGTTGGCTGCTATACACCGACGGATTTGAAGGCAGGACCCAGGAGATTAGGTTTTCGGTGCTTGATCACTTCCGCCCCTCCAGCCGCCCGCCCCGGGAGTTTGCGCGGGTCAGCGTTAAGGAGTGGCGCTCTGAGTGGAACCGCCGCCTGCGCCCCTACCTAATTTCTCAACACGGCCGGGAGCTTTACCGACACCTTGCGACGGGCTGCGACACACACCGCCTCGGGGAGTTGGCGAATGTCGGCATCGGTTACGTCAGCGGCGCGAACGACTTCTTCCATCTGCGGCCAAGCGAAGCGGAAAAGTGGGATGTTCCCGGAAAACTCCTTCATCCGACCGTCCGGAATGGGCGTGCGCTCCCAGCTATACGCGTCACGACCGCCCTGGTTGAGCGTTGGAAGGCAAACGACGACCCAATACTGTTGCTCAAGTTGTCGAAGACGGACGATCTGCCGCGCAGCGTGCGGCGCTATCTCGACACCGATGCAGGCCGGGAGGCCCGCCAGGCGTACAAGTGTCGCGTACGCGATCCCTGGTATTCGGTCCCTGACGTGCAGGTGCCGGACTATTTTCTGTCGTACATGTCCGGGCTGGAGCCGAGCCTCGTCCGCAACGATGCTCAGTGCACGTGCACCAACTCCGTGCATAGTGTCCGGCTGAAGAGCGTATCCGCAAGACGCTACCTCGCGACGTGGGGAAGCGAGTTCGTGCAGCTCAGCTGCGAACTCGAAGGTCATCCGCTCGGAGGAGGAATGCTCAAGCTTGAGCCACGGGAAGCGGCGCAGGTCGCGCTTCCTACGCGTCGTGCGATCGAGCGGGTGCCAGCAGCTGAAATCGCACAGGCCGTCCACACCCTGCGTACCTGGAGGCACTATGGCGAAAGCTGACGCTTCGCCCTGCCGCTGGATTAGCGGACACCAGGCATTCAGAGAATTTGCGACACACGAGGGCAAAACGCAAAGCGCCCGCCACATTAAGCCGCTCCACTGGTACATCGCGTGCCGTTTGGTGCTCGAAGGAGGATTCCATCCGAACGACATTACGCCGCGCCCGCCCTTCGTTGTCGAGACGAAGAAAGGGCGCAAGGGCCGCGTGCGCAATATTTTGAAGTATGATCCCAAAGAAGGTCGGGCCGGCGAGCAGGTTATCCTGGGCGGTCTCAAGACAAAGAACGTTGACGTCGTCGTAGATAAAAAGAGCGTCGGCCCCGTTCTCGCGATCTCATGCAAGGGCGTGACGAAGGCGTTCCGGAATCTCACGAATCGCATGGAAGAGACGATCGGCGAATGCACAAATCTGCACATTACTTATCCGGCGATGGTCGTCGGATACTTCTCAATTCTGCGCGCGAACCGCACCATCGAAGATGCACTCGCAGCGCCCGATCTGGACGTAGAAGACACCCCAACTGAGGTCGAAGTCGAGTCTGACTCCGAACTCGAACCTACCGAACTGACGCCAAAGAAAGTCGAAACGCTAAAGGCTAACGACATCGCGATCCTGGAAGACGGAAGCATCGTCGAGGGTATCGTTCGTTTTCACGCTGCGCTCCGCGAAATGACGTCGCGCCGCGGTTTGCGCGACGAAATCAGCCGATATGAAGCCATGACAATGGCACTCATCGAACCTCGCGGGGACCAGGCGGGAGACGTCGTGAATTCCTTTCCGCCGGACGAGAGCCCGCTGCACTTGAGCCAATTCTTTGCGACCCTGTACCGGCGGTACGAAGAGCGATTTGTGCTCGGCGCCCCACTGCTGTCGGATCGAGGGATTACCAAGCGGCTCGACTGGGATCCGGACTCGCCGGTATTCTCGCGCCCAATGCCGGAAGCGAAAGGCTGGCCTGAGCTCGATTTCGAGGCTCGCCTCGCGACGCCAGCTACCTAAATCTGTGCCCGCTCGTTCGCGATGGGGGACGGAGTTTATGCGAGGCGAGCCATTCTTCCTTGAGAAGCCGCTAAACTAGTGGTTGCGAGCGCATCCGCGAGTCGTTCGTGATTTTGCTCACGTTGCCGCGGCTTAAGGGCAGCGTCTCACCGGAGCTTACTGGCAGACGTTCGAAGCTCAGAAAAGCAATGTGCCTTCGTGTCCGGATCTCGCGGGCGTACGTCGCCTTGGGCCGGCCCCTTCTCTCCATACGTCTCGCTTTCTTCGCGGACTTTGTCGCCTGGTGTGAAGTTTACCACCGAGCCGACGGGATTTCTGTCCCTACAGACTAAGAGCCGGGATTTGTATCATTGGCTTTGCAAATATACGAAAATCGATCTATAGTCGGCCGTTCGATTCAGGATCGCTGGGCATGAGCAATGATGTGCGGACTTAACCTATTGCGCGATTTTGGCGGAGTTTGAGATGCGAGTTGCGATTTGTGGCGCCGGACTGGGCGGACTCTCTGCAGCTGTCGGGCTGAAGGCGTTGGGATTTGATGTAGCTGTGTTTGAGCGGTCTCCTGTCCTCAGGGCGACCGGAGCTGGTTTGATGCTTTGGCCGAACGGAGTGCGGGCACTATATGGCCTGGGACTGAAGGAGCAGATTGATGCCATTTCGGTCAAAATCGAGCGCTACTATAACTATGACGCCATGGGCGATTTGCTCTTTGAGAAAGATACAAGTGACTGGCCCGCCAAATATAGTGCGTCGGCAATTGGAGTGCATCGCTGGGCATTGAGCTCGATGTTAGCTGACTCATGCGGAACGGATCTCATACGGTTTGGTCATGAGGTCGCGTCTGTCGAGAGTGGCAGCGACAGAGCAGTTTGCCACTTCAGTAATGGCTCGAGCTATGAGGCCGACTTCATCATCGCTGCTGACGGAATTTTTTCAGCCGTCCGTCAGAAATTGGTAGGTGGGGTTCGTTTCCAACCCAACGAGCATCACGCATATCGTTGGCGCGCTATATTCAACCTTGAACAGCTAGACATAGATCCGGCAGCGCAGACCGGCTTTTACGCGCCGGGTGGATGGATCGCGTTTCTTCCCATAGGAAGTGGAAAGGCATACTGGTTTGGTTCAGTAAGTGGAGCAAAAAATCCGGACGAGTTCCTTGATTACTTTAGCTCTTGGACAAACACTCCTATTTCAAGGGCGTTTAGCTTCACCCCGAAGGATGCAATTATTCAAAGCTCTCTCGATGTTCCGGAAGGGCTGCCCGAAAAATGGACGCACGGCCGTATTACGCTGCTTGGGGATGCCGCGCATCCACCAGTTCCTGATCTTGCGCAGGGTGCCGGCCAAGCGCTCATTGACTCGCGAGTTCTGCGAGATGTCTTTGCCGAAACAAGGGATGTTGATGAGGCTCTCGCTACCTATGAACATAAGCGTCTCAAAGCCGCTTACTACGTGGTGAAATGCTCCCAGCAAGGAAGCTTCCTTGGACGCAACAAGGTAGACCCAATAGTAGTGCGCTATGAGCGCGAAATTGAAGCTATGGGCGTGTAAGTCGTGCAAGCGTCCGACTATCGATTTGCCGCTTCCTTACTGTGTTCGTGCTGTGGCCACGCGCCGCAACATCAGCTTTGAGTGACTGGGAGTGACACCATGTGGGATGCAATCTGGGTCAACGGTCACCTAGCAACGATGGCGGACGAGGAAGGCTACGGAATCGTTGAGAACGGTGCGGTCGCGGTAGAACGTGGACGTATCGCATGGGTCGGCCGTAGCGATGCTCTCCCAAATACACTTCATGAGCATGCGACCGAAATTCACGACGTGGCCGGGGCTTGGGTCCTGCCTGGCCTCATCGATCCGCACACTCATGTTGTCTACAGTGGCAACGGTCGCCGCGATTTTGGCATGCGGATCAGGGGGGCCGCCCGTGACGAGATTTATGGGTCTGGGGGCGGTGTCCCCGGGATAGTCAATGCGACGCGAGCTTGTTCCGAGGAGGAGTTGTTCGCGACATCTTCGCGGCGCGTCCGCGAATTCATCGCGCATGGCGTCACCACGATCGAGAGCAAATCCGGTTTTGGTTTAGACCTTCAGACGGAGCTAAAGCAGCTACGTTGCTCTCGCGCACTACAACAGGATCTACCTGTCACGATCGTCTCCACATTTCTCGGCGCACATGGAGTTGCTCCGGAGTTCAAAGGGCGGCCCGATGACTATATTTCTTTCCTTATCGAAAAGGTGCTGCCCATCGCATTATCCGAAGGCCTTGTTGATGCGGTTGACGGATTCGTGGACACCATTGGTTTTAGTGACGCTCAAATAAGCCGATTGTTCGAAGCCGCACGAGCACACTCGATTCCGGTGCGTTTGCATGCGGACCAATATTCCGACGCGTCCGCCGGGGCGACAGCCGCCCGCCACAGAGCGCTCACCGCCGATCATCTCGAATATGCGTCCGAACAATCGATCGTAGCGATGGCAGAAGCCGAGACTGTGGCAGGAATTCTTCCCGGCGCAAACTATACATTGCGAGAGACGCGCGTGCCCCCTATCGGATTGTTCCGCAAACATAAGATAAAAATGGCTTTGGCTACCAACAGTAATCCCGTCAGTTCGCCCACAAATTCGCCAACCGCGATAATGAACCTTGCATGTACACTATTCCGCATGACGCCAGAAGAGGCGGTACGCGGGTTCACTGTCAATGCTGCGTACGCGCTCGGCATGCAGAGGGAGCGCGGCGCTATCGAGGTCGGCAAAGCTGCGGATTTGTCTTTTTGGGATATCGAGCATCCAGACGACCTTTCCTACCTTCTCGGCGCCAACCACTGCATCGGTGTTGTCAAAGGCGGAAGGCTGGTCTTCGATAATCATGCCCGCTGAACATGACCAGTAGCAACGCCGAAAGAAAGTGCACGAGCCAGCCAAACCCGCGAGGCATCACTTGAACAACTGCGCTACAGAGGCCGGCTGTACACCTGCAGAAAATGGCTGGCCAACTTGACTTCTGGTTTCGATCGTGGCGCGCAGGTCATTGCAGTTCTTTGACCGATATCGGGCCGCTTCGCACTTGCGGTTTTGAGGGCCATTTGGATGATGATGAATGGAATAGCATCGTCAGAGCCGAGGGACGGCATTGCGGTTGAAGCATTCGGCCGCGCAAACATTGTTCCTCCTACTTGCTAAAAAGACGTGCTCGACGCAGGGAGGCAATCGCTACTACGACCCGCTGTAACGAAGCCACACTGTTCCCAGCACATGGCAAAGACGGTGGCGGTAGCGATCTGGGTCGAACCGAAGCCCTGTTTGGAAATCTGAGTGGCTGCTAAGGCGAGGCTTCTGACGGTTGTTACTCATTCAAGTTCGAACGGCGCGCCGGTGCGGCCGCAATGTCCCATGAAGTGATACAATAGCTTTGCTGGGGCTACCTGAGCGCAATTCTACTCACCACAGCGAAAGCACATCACATGAACTGGGACCGTTTGTTTCTTCGAAAGTTGGAGACAAAACTACCCGAAATTATCGAGCTTACCAAGGCTGCGGTTGACATCGACAGCGGCAGTTATGATCGCGAGGGCGTCAATCGGGTAAACGACGTCTTCGAAAAAGCGTTGATAGCCGCCGGATTTAAGGTCGACCGGGAGATCAGGAAAGGCGCTGGCGATCAATTGACAGCTCGTTGGGAGTCTGGTCGTCCGGGCCGGTCGATCCTTATCCTAGGTCATGCGGATACGGTTTGGCCCACAGGCACTGTCGAGGGCTGGAGATTCGAGCAGAAGGATGGAGTTCTTACCGGACCCGGCGTCGGGGACATGAAGGTGTGCGTAGCCACGGCAATCGTGACCCTCCGCGAACTCTTCCAAATGGGCCTCGATGGTATCAAACGTGTGGTATTCTTGATTGTACCAGACGAGGAGGTCGGCAGCGACGCAAGCGCCGACTGGATCAAGACTGAGGCAAGAGCTGCGGATTTTTGTCTCACGCTTGAGCCTGCCAGGCCCAACAGAGGGCTTGTTATCGGTCGAGGAGCCACTGGTCATCTGAGGGTAGAGGCATTCGGTATCACAACCCATGTCGGTAACAATAAGAAGGCTGGAGCCTCGGCGCTCTCGGTGCTCGCTCGTCTTGTAACCCGTCTTGAGGGCTTGAGCGATGATGAGCGTGGCCTAAGTGTTTCCGTCGGGTTGATGCACGGTGGGGAAGCCAGACAAGTGATGCCGGCAACTGCTTGGTTCGATGCCGACCTCCGGGCGCGGAACAAGGCAGCCACAGAAACCCTAATCGACAATATCGAGCGATGCATTTCGGAAGAGCTTGCCGCGGCTGATCCGAGAGTGACAATCAAACACTCTATCAGGATGCGACCGCCATTTGAAGAAGGCGACGGAAGCCGCTTTCTATTCCAGCTAGCCAAGGACACTGGTGCGGCACTCGCTATCGAAATGTTTCCGGTTTTCTCTGGAGGAGGTTCTGATGCCAGCTATGCCGCTTCGGTCGGTACGCCGACTTTGGACGGCCTAGGCCCGATCACGCATGAAATGTGCAGCAGGCGGGAGCGAACCGAAGTGTCCAGCATCACTGAACAAGGAGCGCTTCTAGCCGGTGTAATAAAGCGATTGTCGGCGCCGGCGTAACGCAACTATCCTGCGGCTCGCACGTGTTTGACGCGTTTGTCTGACCGAACGTTCTGCTTTGGTATGTTATGACAGTCGCCGATCGCGTCGCTTAGTGGCGGGAACCAGGTTTCGAGCGGTGCCGGTGTGCCGCGAAGAAAAAACGTTGAAAGAGTCGATGCCGGCGGAGGTCGCCTCATTAGGTCCTCGAGCAACCATTAGCTGGGATTAGCAATGCGGCTTATGAAAATTGCGCAGCAAGTCATTGATAGGGGTCTACCGATGTCGCAGCAGCAACCGGAATCTCTCGGCATTCTTAATTTGGAAAGAGGTTTGCCGCGGGGCACCGATCCAGTGGATCCGAGGCCTGGCCACCTGTTCTACCCGGGGACATTTGATTTCCCAATTGTTTCTGAGACGGTAGAGGGGGCATGGGCAGAAAACGTCATCCGCGGGGACCCTTCGTTGGAGGCCGCTTATATTGCCGCTGCGAAACGGTTGGTCAATCGGGGAGCGATTGCAATTAGCGCGAATTGTGGTTTCACAATCCGACATCAAAAGGCGATTGCCGAAGCTGTCGATGTTCCGGTCGCAACCTCGAGCTTGCTCCTTCTGCCTGTCCTCCTTCGTCAACTTCCTCCGACTGGCAAGGTGGCCATCATCACCGCGGATTCGCAATGTCTCGGCGTCGACTTACTGGAAATCGATGACCCAGCCGACATTGAACGGGTCGTGATAGGAGGTGTGGAGGGCGGCCGGTTGTGGCAAAATGAGATGAGGCGCCCTCCTCCCCGCACGACGCCGGCGGATATCGAGTCTGATGTTCTGGAGTGCGTGCGGCGCATCCTTGAAAAGCACTCGGGTATATCCGCGTTGCTTTTCGAGTGTACCGCCTTCCCAACGGTTTCTTCCTCCATCCGTAGAGCGACGGGATTCCCGGTATACGACATAACCTCGCTATGCAGACTGACCTACTGGTCTGCAAGAAGTAGCGATTAATTTTGCGACGAGACGCGCGGCATCAACAGAGCAATGGGAAGTCGAGACTTGGAGAGCTCACAAACGCGACCATAAGCTTCGCACGATTGCGACGCGATGCGCCGGGGCAATAGTACGAACCGTAGAACACAATGCCTCGGTCGCCCCACCCTTAACCGACATCGAGAGCCAATAGAGGAGCGGTCACGATAAACTGACTTCAGCCGGACGGTGAAGTTGGCTGAGGTAGGCGGATAGTGTAAAAATAGCGGTCCGCCCGGAAGTTTTCTCTGAAATACACTACCGGGAGTCCTTTGGAGTCTAAGAACAAGCGTTTAACGCAGAGGATGGGCGCATCGACAGGGATTTGCAATGCCGCGGCGAATTTAGTCCCGGCGACCAGCGCATCGATCTCCTGGTGCTCCTCCCAAATATTCTTGTCCACGATCTTGCGAAGCAGAGGCACAAAGAGGCCAGGGAATTCCCGAGCAGCTATCTTCTTTCCAACGTTGAGGGGAAAGAAAGCCTCAAGCACTACGAACGGTGACGTCTCAAGCATTCGAACCCGTCGCACTTCGTAAACGGTACTCGGTGCGCCGATACGCAAGGCACTCGCCACATCCCTCTCCGCCGTGACTTCGCCCTTCTGGATCACCACGCTCGTTGTTTCCAAACCGGCGATACTGAATTCTTCGATCGGTCCAGTTAGCCTATCGTCGGCCGGAGCGGCTGGTACAGCCCTGAGTATCGTGCCAACTCGCGGCCGGCGTTCGATGACCCCCTCGGTGGCAAAAATCTTCATCACCTGCCGCACCGTGACTCGACTGACTCCGAACTCTGCCGCCAACTCCGACTCCGTTGGCAGGCGGTCGCCGGGCTGAAGCAGGCGAAGTCGCCGTCTTACGATCTCTCGAATTTGCAGGTATTTCGGAAAGGGATGGTAAGCGAAATCACTCATAAGGGCTTTGCAGAAATGATGATCGTCATGCTCATCCGCATGCTAGCCCAATGATGCACAATCAGCCATAGCAGATCTCGTCTTCTGGACAGCTTTCCCCCTCGATCCAATTCAACGGAGGCAGGCTCACGAAGCGCAGAAGATGAGCCCCTCTATCAATTTCAAATGGGGATGCCCGCGAGAGGAGGCAGATAACGTCAGCCCGCAAGCAAATGCCATTGCGTCTAGCTCGGGCGAAGAACTTCCATTCAGTAATAGACATTCTCATTCCGCAAAAGCGTTATTAGACAGCATCCTTTACTGCAGACAAGAATTGCTGTGTTCTTTCTCGCTTCGGATCTCCGAATAACTGCTTGGGCTCGCCTTGTTCTTCGATCTTGCCGCTGAAAAAGAAGCATACCCTGTCGGAAATGTCTGCCGCAAATCCCATCTGATGAGTGACCATCAACATTGTTAGCCGAAATTCCGAGACAAGCTTGCGTATAACGTTCGTCACCTCTCCAATAACCTCTGGATCCAACGCCGACGTGACTTCGTCAAACAGCATGACCTTCGGACGCATCGCCAACGCCCGTGCAATCGCGACACGTTGCTGCTGCCCACCGGAAAGCCGCGCAGGATGTTGGTCTTTCTTTTCGATCATGCCTACCATGCTCAGCAATTCCTCCGCCCGATCTCGGGCCTCCGCTTTGCTAAGACCAAGAACCTGAATGGGACCCTCTACGCAATTTTGGAGAGCCGTCATATGAGGAAACAAATTGAAACTCTGAAAGCACATGCCGATGCTTGCTCGCATCCGTCGGAGATAGGATGCATCGGCAGGGACCAGCTTTCCACCTCTCGGCATGTGTGTAAGCGGTTTCCCGTCTACATAAATGACGCCGGAGTTGATCGATTCCAATGTCATCAGCATACGCAAGACCGTCGTCTTTCCTGAGCCCGAAGGCCCAATTATCGACACCTTCTCTGCTTCGGCGACGTCCAAATTGAGGTTGTCCAGCACCTTCAGACCGCCGTAGTTCTTGGACACATTCATAAACCGCACCATCGGTACATTGGTGCCCGTTAACTCAAGCGGATAGTCCTGCGAACTGTCCATCAAACCATTCCTAATTTGCTGCGCAACCATCGCTCGAAGATGCGGATCACCCAGGCAGCGGGCAGAGAGAGCAGAAGGAATATCAGACCAACGAGTGTATAGGGCTCAAGGTAGCGATAACTATTCGCTCCCACTACTGTCGCGGCATGCATCAACTCGGCGACACCAATCGCCGAGAGCATAGGCGTATCCTTGAAAATCGCGATCAGAGCATTGCCCATGCCGGCGGTAGCCGGCGGCAGAGCTTGCGGTATGATGATTCTAAAATAGGCATCTCTTCCGGAAAGATTAAGCGCGGTGCAAGCCTCCCACTGGCCGGCCGGAACCGCCTCCAATCCGCCTCGATAGATTTCAGAAAGATACGCCGACCGGTAAAGGCCAATTGCTATCAGTCCTGAAGCCCATGGAGAAAGTTGAACACCGAATTGAGGTCCTACGAAAAACACGAAGTAGATCTGCAACAGAAGCGGTGTCGAGCGGATGAACTCGACGAATTCGCGCACGGCTGCCGACAAGAGCCGGCTACGTGTTCTTTGCAGAAGAGCCAGGATAAGGCCGCCAACAATGGCCATCGAATAGCCGATGCCAACCGCGGCTAGTGTCTTTAATGCGCCGGCGAGCAAATCTGGCAGTATTTCCCAGGCGAAGCGCCAGCTCCAATCTAGCTCCATATCACGTCCTCGACATCTTTCGCCGCAATCTCGACTCGAGACCGCGGACAGCTGGTGTAATAAGGAAGCGCGCTAGCAGGTAGTAAATCGCTAGCGCAGCGCCGAAGGCTTGCGCTGAAAGGAAGGTAAGGTTGTTGATCTGCTTTGCCTGAAACATGAGCTCTGCCAGCCCAATTAAGGAAACGAGCGCGGTGCCCTTTAAGACGTCAATCAGTAGGTTGCCCCACGGGGGTAGCATAATCAGAAATGCCTGCGGAAAGATGATACGGTACATGCGCTTTGCAGGTGACATCGAAAGCGCATAAGCCGCCTCCCATTGTCCCTTCGGCACTGCAAGAATCGCTCCCCGCACGACTTCCGCGCCATATGCGCCTGTATTGAGTCCCACGGCCAAAAAGCCGGCGATAAAGGGAGAAAGGCTCAATCCTAGGAGCGGCAGTACAAAGAAGATCCAGTATATTTGTACGACCAAAGAACTACCGCGGAAAAAGTCGATGTAGGCAGCTGCAAATGCGCGAAGCCAATAAGTTTTCGATAATAGCAACAGCCCGAAAGTGACCGCGAATACGACTGTTACAAGTGAAGCAAGAACAAATTGACTGGCCGTCACTAAGCTGCCGCTGAGATATCTTGATCCATACTGCACCAAAAAAAGCCAAAGGGACATGTATGCTCCTGACGCTCAGCGAGAAAACCCGATGAACGAGCCTGCTGCCCGTTCATCGTCCATTCCGGCAGATCAGCGGTTTTCACAGATCCATTCGAGCGAAGTCGAACCAGGAAGCTGCTTTTCGCTGTAGCCAAAGGGCGCGACCACAGAGAGCATTTCGGGTGAGCCGAGAAACTCCTTCTGAGCGGCGTTGAACTTCGAGATGAAGTCAAAATCGGTTTTGCGCAAGCCGAATGCAACCCAGTTGAACGTTGATTCCGGCATTTTACTCGAATCAGTAACCTCGACGGAACCGTCGGCGCCCTTGGCCTGAGCTTGGAGAGATAGATCCGAATTTGCTGCGGCGTCTGCGCGTCCCGATCTGACTGCTGCCAAGACCGATGGCCCATCAGGAAGCTGCATAATACGATCCGCCGGGACGCCGAACTTTTTTGCGCTGTCAATGGTTGCATAGCCAACAACTGCTGTCATTGTTGCGTTCTTCTTGGCAACGTCCTCGTAGTTCTGAAGGCCTTTCGGATTGCCCTTAGGAACAAGCAAAGCATCAGCGGTTTTCAGCATCGGGTCAGTGAAGGCGATCGTGCTGCATCGGTCCTTCTTGATGTACAAACCAGATGTGACGATATCGATTCGGCCGGCTTGAAGGGCAGGTATCAATCCGGAGAAGTCGGAAGTCACCACCTCGAGTTTTGTGTACCCCATCTTCTTCAAAAGGTTGATGACATAAGCGTTCATGAACCCAGCGGGCTCGCCGCCCGGCCCGACGAACGCATAGGGCGGCGAGTTGGCAAAGCCGATACGAATCGCTGCTCCCGACTCTAAGCGACTGGTTAATGGTCCCGCGGAAGCAACCGGCGCGATCAGATTGAAAAGTACTGCAGCTACGGCAGCGAAAATCTTGAGTTTCATAAATGCATTCCCCTCTTTGAATGTGGCTGGTTGTTGGAGATCCAGCGCGCTTTGCAAGCGAAGATTGTTGCGCCCTGACCTCTGAAGGCTTAGCGAGCGAGCCCCTCCGTTCACACCTCGATGGTTTGGTCTCCCTGAAGTTCTGCGGGAGCTTGTACGATCTCCACCCAGCTCGTCGGACGCATTGAACCACCGTGCGAGCCTCTCCGGAAGCAATCTCACGTAGCTACCAATTTCATCCCGCGAGTCCTCTTCGAAGGACGTCTTTTCCTGGATCGCCAATTCAGAGTACGAGGTTGCCCTCGAACGTCGGTCTTGGATCAAGGAGAGCACGGGCTAACATCTGGATGCGCATGCGAAGCATGGAGTGTTCCTCGTGTGGAACGTCGCGCGAGCCTCGGAGAGCTTTTTACGATGTGGGGCCGAACCGCATTAACGATCTCAAGCTTAGGTGGTGCCGTCGACTATCAGGCGCGGCTGAGCCGCATTTGCGCGCGGGTCAAAGGCGGCGTCGACTGACCGCAAGCGTTCTGCTGGGCTATCAGCTGCACCTTGTATCGAAGTGGACGTCTCGCGGGCGGCATCGGTATCCCGAAGTGGAGTGTTCGCCCTAGATGAGGGCAAGGGCAAGAAGGCTGGAGCAGAGTAGTGCGAGCCCAGCTGCGGTTATTCCCAGGAAGCTACTGGCGACAAGGTCATGATTGCGCATGAAAGCCTCATTTGCAGCGTCGAACAGAAACCGCTGATCTCTGCTTGCTCTGCGTGTTGCCGAGACCTCAATTATTATTCAAAGTAGACGCACATTTCCTTCTGTTGTGCGCCAGAAATGCAGTTTTCCGGCGCAACTTAGCGACAGTTCGCAGTATCGCAGTGACGAACGCTGATAGGTCGTCGTTCAAAGATACCTTGGTAAACCTGATTTGGCGCCGGAGGTGAGCCGGTTCATATAGTTGCAAGGTGGGTGTAATCTTGCGGCAGAGCTATCGCTAAAGTGTGGTGACCGCCTGGCCAGTCAGGCGGTGGCGGTTATTGATCTTGCAGCGCATTCGGTTGAGCGATACCGCAAGTTCTCGATCAGGCCAGTGTCCGGCAAGCTTGCGGAGCGCATCAACTGCGGTGGGCGCCATGTCGGTCGGATACCGGCCAGTCTTGACGCGCGCGACACGCACCTCTGTATGGCGTCCGCCGCGCCAGTGAACCAGTAGAACGGCCTCGTTGGTGGCGTCGTCGAGTTCACACACGATTTCCTGAACCAGGATATGGATGAGCCGCTGCTTGGTTCGCGTGTCCGCTGAAGATGCGTTCCATACTGCCGGCAGGTCACGGGCAAGTTCTGGAGCAGGCGAGCGCGATCAATCTTTGGACGCGTCGCCTACATAGCGGACAGTTCCTCTATTCGACGCTCAAGTCCCGCCACGTGCTCCAGCGCCTCGTTCCAACGCGCCTCAAGCTCGCGGCCGACGCGGTGCTTGGCGGGATCCACAAGTTCGTATCGACGCGAGGTGAGAGATGCATCATAGCGCGCTCCTTCAAGGTCCCGCTCAACAGCGGCGACAACTTCTTTTCTTGAACAATCGACCTGATCTGAAGCGAAGATCGCCCCTTCCACAGCGCGATCTGAGACGGCCTCCAGTATCTGCCAGGCAACCGCGCGATAAATTCGAACCCCACCGATACCAATGCACAGTCCCGCACCCACATGTGCGTCGTCGCCGCGGCACTGGTAGCGATGCGCGTTTACTTTCGCCATGCCATAGAAGACACGCATCATCCGCCCACAGCGTCCGCACCGCATGAGACCGGCCAGAAGCGCACGGCCGCCGCGCGCTGATTTACGTGCGCGACTTTTTCTTCATATGAGCAGTTTCGAGAAGCAGCTTCTGATTGTCTTCATAATCCTGCCAACTGATATAGCCGCGATGATTGTCGCGCAGCAGAACGTTCCACTCTTCGCGGGGTTTGTCGACCCCGCTGACTTTGCGCGCCCGTCCATCGACAATCCGCGTTCGCTGAGCTCTCCGCCCGAACGCGTAGGCTCCAGCATACAGTGGATTGTGCAGAATCTGCATAACGCTGTGATGGGCTGGCGCCTTCCAGATCAGCTTGTAGACATCAATATTGCGCAGGACGACGGGCATTTTGAGGTCGACCGACGGCAGCCAAAGAAAGACCTGACGCGCGCTAACCAACGCGGTGAACTTGGCAAAGACGAGCCGAATCGCGGCGACCACATGTTCGTCTGGGTCGATTTCGATCTTGCCCACTTCGCTCCAGCAGAAGCCAGGGGCAGCATGAAGCGGCATTCCCCGCGCCGCGCTTTGGAGTCGCGGGCTGCGATGCCGCGTTGTCGCAGTAAGCTCAGCTCATATTCCGACATCGTCCCCTTCAGACCGAGCAGCAAGCGATCATTGACGAGTCGCGGATCATAGGCTCCATCTGGGTCGATGACCACGGCTCCCGCCAACGCAAAGTCGATCAGGTGGTGCCAGTCGCGCGCGTTTCGCGCTAACCGCGAATCCTCGATCCAGTAAACGGCTCCGACATCGCCGGAGCAAACCATCGCCACAAGCCGCTCGAAGCCGGGCCGCTGCAGCTGGCGGAACCGGAACGTCCAAGATCGTCGTCGATACTGTTACCGACGCGAACCCCGCCTTCTCCGCAGCTCCCGCCAGCTCATATTGCCGGCGCTGGCTTTCAAGATTGCCCGTGACCTGCACCATGGTCGATTGGCGAACGTAGACCACGGCGATACGGCCGAGGTGTTCAGAGGTGACCTTGCTGCTCATCGCCGCCCCCCTTCATCGCCGATTCCTCCACCCTCAGGGCTTCCAGCAGAAGGTCCGCCAAGGCCTCGATCAGTCCTTCCGTGCTTCGCTCCGCTGGCGCTTGACGATTGTGATTTTCGAGCTCGAGAACGAACTGAGCTCGACTGCGACAAAGGCTTCTCTGCACAACCCGTCTCCTTCTGCTTGGAAGGACCGGAGTGTGCTCCTCGCTTCCGACTCGTTCCGAGCGACGCGAGAACGGCAGCAAACTCGTTGAGACCCTCGATACTGATCTCAGGCAGCCCGAGCGTCATGCCGGCGCAGTAGCCTTCGTCAAACATCCAGTTCGGCAGCTCACGGCAAAGGTCAGGCCGCTCATCCGTGTAGATGCAAGTCAAATCCTTGCCGCGCCGGAATGGCGATACCTGCAGGGTTCGCCTGAACAGCGGGTGCCACGGATACGCGATCGCCGCATAACGAAAACTGTATGTAGAATGTCGCTTGTTGTCTTCGGCGACCGCGGAAGACAAACAGATGACCGCTGAGCGGGTCCTTGCGCAGCACCTCCTGCACCTGGAGTGCCAGCGACGGAACGCCTCGGCGCATGTCCGTGTAGCCTGTCGCAAGCCACACTCGTGCGCCCATCGGAACCGGGATCATCGGCGCACCAAAGCATCGAGAACGCGACGTAGCGCGTATCCATCAACACCGCCATCGACCCGGATGCGGTGCCCGCTACCAAGATCTATCTCGATGATGCCCAGGCTCTTCCGTCGCCGCGCCGCCGTCGTCGTCAATGGCGCTTCGGCCATCTCCCGCGGCGGCACAGACGGCCCAATCTCGACCGGCACGAACGGCGCTATACTCGCTTCACCGTGCTTGCAAAGCTCTTTGCGCCACCGGAACAGCTGGCTTACATGAAGGCCAGCCATGCGAGCCACCTCGGAAACACTGGCTCCGGGCTCGAGCGATGCTGCAACAAGCCGTTCCTTCTCATCCTGCGACCACCGGCGCCGCCGTTCGACCGATGTGATCACCTCCGCCCTCGAAATCGTCATAGCGCTTCTCCTAGGATTACCCCTAGGACCTGCAGCGTTCGCGTCCGTCAAACAAGGCGGCCCTCAACGGAGGAATACTGAACTCGGCATGGCCGGAAATGTGGGTACTTGAAAGGCTCAACGGAGAGTTACCGCGCGGAGCCCGTATCGCCGCGAGAGAAATTCTCGCAGACCTACCCGAGAACGGCGCGCAAAGCGCTGTGGTTAGCGTCCAACATTTAGAGATTTTCCTCCGTGCTCGACGACGTTCCTGAATTTCAAAAGGATTGAGGGAGCGGAAATCCAAACCCAACTGTCCAATCGCGTGCCTTTCCTCCGGCAGCGATCTCCAACTATTTCTCTGCTCCGTCGTCCTTTCCTCGTCTTGTGCCTGTTACTTGATCACTTATTGTGCCGAGCAATGTCTCGGGAGTCACCTGTTCAAGCACGCTTCGCTTGCCCTGACTTCAGTAGCCAAGTGACGATGTCATAAGTGCCACAGGTCTTGCGTTGACGCTCGAATCCTGCGATTTCGACGGATTTCACCGTGTGCGAGGTGTGAGAAGTATCTAACTCTGCTGGTGCTAGCTCGCAACCGACAGCACCGCCCGCCTCCAATACATCGTTCACCCCGGTATCGCCTGATATCCCTTCACGATTTGATGCGTCATAAAGGTGTTCGTTGAAGAAGGTTGACGAAACGAGCGAAGAAGGATGTTTGATCGGATTTCAGAGCCGACGGCGTGGCCCCAGGATCATAAACCAAAAAACTGACGCGACGACGAGACCGCGTACTCTGGAGTTCAGCAATCTGAACGGCAGGGTCTTCCTGAGCGGACTAGATGCTCGAAAGTCCGAGCACGTCTGGATCGTCCGCTGGATCCTCGCTGGATTAGCGCGCAAAACCTTCAATGAAGTCAATGCAGCTTTGTGAGGGTTTCGACCGAATCTTATCCATGCGGGACCGGCTGGTCCGCCGCGGTGGCGCGGGACTGGCACTCGGATCGCCCTAGTTCGCAGCCCAACCGCATTAGGTTTTATTGCAGCCGAAGCCTTTGTGCAGACAGCGCTTGCTGCATTGAAACAATGTCTTGGTATTATACATGCCCATACGGAGTCGGTAGAAATGGCTCGCCATGTGACTGCTCCAATGCCAGTTCGCGAGTTGAGATGGTGAAATGCGCTATGCCTTGCGTCGATCCTGAAAGAAGCGGCCAACAGGGCGCTTTTTGAATTGCTGTTGACTCCGTATTGTTTTCGACGTTCCGTTCGAGCAATTCGAGCCAATCGAAGGAGCGATCCTCCCTAATCAGAGGCTCACGCTCTAAGTCTGAGCGGATCTTGCACAAACGATCCGAAAGTGTGGCAGCCTTTGTGATCCTGAATGAGATAATCCATACAGAACGGCCAATAAGCAACAAAGCAAAACCATGTTTCTCCTGAACCAGCACACTGATTACCGCGCTCCGCTTGATGCTTCCGACGCCGACACGTTGAGCGTTGTGGCCGCCCGACGGGTCGAGCGATTTCTCAGGCATCGCGATGGCCACAAAGAAACCCCTCTCATCTCGTTGACGGGCCTTGCTCGCGAGATTGGAATCGGTGCGATCTACCTCAAGGATGAAAGTCATCGTCTCGGCCTAGGTAGTTTCAAGGCGTTGGGCGGTTCTTATGCTGTAATTCGCTTGGTTCTCGAGGAAGCAGGCCGGCAGTTCGGTCGTGATGTTGACGTGTCCGATTTGCAAACACTTGAAGTGAAGTCGGTTGCAGGAGGCATGACAGTTTCTTGCGCTACGGATGGCAATCATGGCCGCTCGGTTGCTTACGGTGCTAAGCTAGTTGGTGCAAAATGTGCCATCTTCGTTCATTCTGGCGTGAGCAATGAGCGCATTTCTGCCATCGCGCGATATGGAGCGCAGATGATCCGCATCGAGGGCAACTATGACGATTCGGTTGCCGAGGCATCCAGAGTTGCAGCGGAGAATGGTTGGATCACAGTCTCTGATACATCCTGGTCGGGCTACGAGCGTATTCCCGGGCTGGTGATGCAGGGGTACACCGCCCTACTCAGCGAGGCCTTCCGTCAACTGCCTGAGCATCCGACCCATGTCTTTATTCAGTCAGGTGTAGGGGGAGTGGCCGCCGCCATTGCAGGACATTTTGCGGTCTTATCAGGCGACGACCGTCCGTTCTTCACTGTTGTCGATCCTTCGCGTGCAGCGTGTCTATTCGAAAGCGCGCGAGCCGGGCATCCCGTGAAGGTGAATCATGGGCAATCAACCGTGATGGCAATGCTCGAATGTTATGAGCCGTCGCTCGTTGCTTGGCGCATCCTTTCGCGAGTAGCGGACGCTTTTACGACTGTCGAAGATCACGACGCGATCAATGCTATGAAACGTCTGGCGAACCCGACGGATGGCGATCCGACCGTTGTCGCAGGGGAAAGTGGTGGTGTTGGCCTCGCCGCACTACTGAAAGCGGCTTCCGATTCGGCATTTCGAGACACGATTGGTATTGGATCAAATTCACGGGTCTTCCTGATCAACACCGAGGGCGCGACTGATCCTATCCTTTACGAAAAGCTCGTTGGGGCGACGCCAGCGGCAGTAAGCGCGAAAAAACGTTGAGCTGCCAAGAGCAGAGCCGGCAGCTCGTGATTAGAATTCGGCGTTGGGCGATGTGTCGGCTAGACCAGTACGGAGATAGCCTTTCGCGCGATAGTTCCACGTCTGTAGGAAGCGGTGCCACAAAGCTGGCTACATCGCGCCTTAGAGCCGTATCGTTTGTTGATCGTCCATTTGTAACCACGGTAGCCTTGTAAAGGCAGAAACGACAGTACTGCTCGAGAAGGGTGAGGTGAGAGAGTCAGCAGGCTGAAATCGGCGTCTTCGGGACGCGCAGACCGTATCGTCATGCGCGCCCCCATTCTCGAAGACCTTACGTGTTCTTCAGCGCGACGCGGAATTCGGCTTCGGTCTTGGCCTTGACCTCGTCGAGCGAGACGCCGTCGGCGAGCTCGATCAGCGCCATACCGCCGTTGCCGTGCTTGTCGATGGTGAAGACGGCCAGATCGGTCACGACCATGTCGACCACGCGCTCGCCGGTCAGCGGCAAATTGCACTGCTTCAGGAGCTTTGGACCGTCCTTGGCCGAATGCTCCATCACCACGACGACGCGCTTGACGCCGGCGACGAGATCCATCGCGCCGCCCATGCCCTTGACCATCTTGCCGGGGATCATCCAGTTGGCGAGATCGCCGTTCTGAGC
>NZ_JADPKY010000018.1 GCF_023074185.1 Bradyrhizobium sp. 132
GATAATCTGTTCTTCCGTAAACCTGGCTCGCTTCATCTGTCCGTCCTTCAGAAGGCCGGACTCTAACTTCAACCGGAGGAAATCGGCAGGGGCAGGTCAACCTCGTTCAGGACTACCTGTTCCTCATCGAGTTTGCTCGCGCCTACGCGCTCGCGGTCTACAAGTCGCCCAGACTTGCCGACATGCGTGAAGCAGCGGCCGGCCTTTCGGCCATCCTTGATGTCGAGATGAACCTGCATGTGAAGCTCTGTGCCGATTGGGGTCTGTCCCCGACCGACCTTGAACAGGCGCCTCCGGCGGCCGAGATGCTGGCCTATACACGCTACGTGCTCGACGCGGGAATGCGCGGCGACCTGCTGGCTCTCAAGGTGGCGCTTGCCCCCTGCGTGATCGGGTACGCGGAGATCGCAACGCGGCTCGCCTCGCGTCCCGATGCGGATGCTGCGACGAACGCCTACCGCGTTTGGATCGCCGAGTACGCCGGCGTGCCGTACCAGGAGGTCGCTGGCAAAGCGCGGGCGCATATGGAGCATCTCGCCGATCTCTACGCCACACCGGCCCGCGAGGCAGAACTGATTGCGATCTTCAAGGAAGCCACCCGCCTCGAGGCAGACTTCTGGGAGATGGCCTGGCGCGCGGGCCAGCGTGTTCAATAGCCCTTTGGGCAGTCATCAGGCTCATCACCTGAAGGTTATACAATGACGATGACAGTGCTGCTCGATCTGTCGGGCCGAGCTTCCGTCACGATTCCTGAAAGCCTAGCCGAAACCACGTCTGTCGGCTGTCCCCGCTAGACCGCATTCATCATTTCGCGCAGTCTTTTCGCACAGCAACATGTCAGCGGAGGTCCTCCGTGGAACATCGCGGCGTCAGCTTCTCGATCGCTAGAATGCGCTATTTGTCCGGTTGGCAATGGACCGTCGGAAAGGGCCGAACCGTGTCGGTCGGTGTCTGCGCGACGAGGGGGGATGCGATCCGCCAGACCCGGACTTTCATTGACGCGATTGTGGACTGGGCTGCCTAAGCGGATCACTCACCGCCCGACCGGTAACGTCACCGTCGCCAGCAGCGCCACCGCCCCGGACACCGGGTTGACCAGCCGCTGGCATTGAACTGCACAAAGCACGATGAGGATTCATCCCAATCACATCGCGCTTTAGAGATCACCTCGCGGACCAACGAACTTCATCAAAGGACCAATGTCATCCTGGTCGGCAGCCTTGAGAGCCGCGATGTAAGCGGTACGCCGCTCATTCATCTTTTGAAGATCATGTCCGCCTGCCCAATCGATTGGTTTTGCCTTGTAGACGCGGTTCAGAACAGCATCCGCCATGATACGGGCGTGCCTGCCGTTACCATTCGGAAACGGATGAATCTTTGCGAGACGATGGTGCAATCGAATTGCAGCTTCGGAAGGCGAGTAGGTTTTGTTGTCAGCCCAAAACTGGGCGTCATCCATGAGGGTTCGAAGCGCTACAGGGATATGGATGGGATCGATGCCGATGTTTTTCCCCGTCTTTCGGAACGTTCCCGCCCAGTCCCAGACGTCGCCGAACAAGCGTTTGTGCAAAATGATGGCGAAGTCGTCGGTCAGAACGTGAGCTCTCTGGCGACCAAGCCAACGCAAGCCGGACTCGATGTTGGCCTGTTCCAATTGATCGAGTTCGCCTTGCGTTGTGATGTGTTTATGCTTCAGCCCGCCAAGCTCGTTTGGGTCGAGCGGCGTCGCTCCCTCGGGATACCAGAGATCGATCATTGATCGCTCCAGAAATTCGAAGGCATTTCCAGCGCGATCTCACGGGTGAGACGTTCGACTTCCTGAGCAATTTTGTCGTCCGGCAGTTTCTGGTTTTCGAGGGCCATGTGCTTGCTGGCCGTGCCGACGATTGCCATGGCCTTTTTTCGAGCCTGAGCCGTAATGAGATCCTCGACCTGTCCTGAGGCCGGAATGATCGCGTAGACGAAGCGGCACCCCATCGCCTCTGCTGTGGCTTGCATTGATTTCAGGGTGATGCCGCCCGTGAGTTCCGCACGTTCTGCCGTGGTGACGCGTGCGCGGGTGACGCCCATTTTCTTTGCGACGTCGGCCCCCGACATACCCAGCGCGCTGCGGACCGTGCGCAGCCAGCCTTCCGGCGGTGCTTTCAGACTGGCAGCGCTTGCGGCGGCCGTGTCGACGATGTTGCGGTACTGCTGCTGAACGATGGTTTTGACGCTCATTTGGCAAGTCATCCGTATACATAGAGGTTCATTTCGAATACTTATATGTATTCAAATAGGAGAACTCCGAATAGTTATATATATCCAAAATGTAAACTTATGAATACATATAAGTATTCGATTGGTGATGATTTTCCGACCCCAGAAGGAGGCCTATTTTCCGGGTATCCCGGCTGAAGTCGCCAGGAGGGCCTCGTAAGTGCTACCTCACCCCGCCACCACCCACACCACCACCGGCAACGTCACCGCCGCCAGCAGCGTCCCCAGCGCCACCGCGCCCGACACCGGGTTCACCAGCCGCTGATACTGGACTGCAAAAATATACGCGTTGGCGCCGGTCGGCATCGCCGCGAACAGCACGACCACGCCGGCCGCGAGCGGCGGCAGGTCGAGCAGCTTTGCGAATACGAACGCGGCGGCCGGCATCGCCAGCAGCTTGAGTGCGCTCATGGCGAGAATGCCGAGCTTCTCGCCCTTGACCTCGAACCGGAACAGATTGATGCCGAGCGCGATCAGCGCGGCCGGCGATCCCGCCTGCGCCAGCAGCTCGACGGTCCTGTCCACGACGGGATGAAGACCGAGGCCGGTCAAGCGCCAGAGCAGGCCGAGGCCGATCGCGAGCATGATCGGGTTGCGGGAGAGATCCAGCAGCACCGGCACGATCAGCGACGCGGCCGAGGCGGTCTGCTTGCGGTCGACCAGCTCCATCTGCAGCGTGCCGCAGAGCCAGAGCAGCGGCGTGTTCACCGACAGGATCAGCGCCATCGGGCCCGCGGCCTCGTTACCCAGCGCTGAGAGCGTCAGGGGAATGCCGAGCATCACGATGTTGCCGTAGACCGAGCCGATCGCGAACACGACCCCGTCCTCGCGATCCTCGCGCCGCTTCCGCAGCAGCGCCGAGAGCGCCAGCGCCGCGATCCAGGTGAGCGCGAGCGCGCCGTAATAGGCGCCCCACATCCGCCACGGGCTGACGCCGGAAAATTCCGACACCACGATGGTGCGGAACAGCAGCGCGGGGATGGCGATGCTGAAGGCGAATTCGGAGATGCCCTTGTGCGCGGTCTCGGAGACGAAGCGAAACAGCACCGCGGCATAGCCGGCCGCGATCAGCGCAAACACCGGCGCGACGATCAACATCGTGGCCATGCGGCGCTACGACCCCATCTCGATGATCCTGCGCGCCATCCGCACATTGGCATAGTCGATCATCTTGCCGTCGAGTGTCACCGCTCCCTGGCCCTGCGCCTCGGCCTGCTCCATGGCCTCGACGACCCGCCGCGCGTGCGCCAGTTCGGTGTCGGACGGGACGAACGCCCGCAGCGTCGGTTCGATCTGGTCGGGATGGATCACCTGCTTGCCGTCAAAACCCATCGCCGCGGCCTTGAGCGCGCTGCTTTCAGTCAATCTGGCATCCCGGAACGCGCCGCACGGACCGTCGATGGCGCGCAGGCCGAACGCGCGCGAGGCCACCAGCAGGCGCATCATCGGATAGGCGAACAGATCGAGCGGGGCGGAGGCATAGCCGCTCTGGGCGGAGCCTACGTGCCGGTAGCCGTCCGGCGACGCGCCGATTTCCGAGGAGCGGGCGCCGATCGAGGCGGCGAAATCCCCGACACCGAGATGAAGGGCGGCGACGCTTTGGTGCGAAGCGGCGAGCGCGTCGACATTGACGACACCCAGCGCGGTCTCGATCAGCAGTTCAAGCGTCACAGGCGAAGGGCGACCGGGCGCTGCCGTGCGCAGCTGATCGGCAATGGCGGCGATGTCGCTCGCGCGCTCCGCCTTCGGCACGATCACCGAATTCAGCCTGGGGAGCGCAGCGAGCTCGCGGATTTCCTGCGCGATGAAGGCGCTGTCGACGGCGTTGATCCTGACAGCGACGATCTTGTTGCCCCAATCCAGGGAGGACAGCGACCGCGCAGCTTCCTCCAGCGCCGCACTCTTCTCGGACGGCGGCACGGCGTCCTCGAGGTCCATGAACACCGCATCCGCGGCCGAGGCAGCTGCCTTGGCGACGAGACGGGAGCGATGCGCGGGAACGGCCAGATAGACCCGCGTCGGCCGCTGAGGGGCCATCGTCATGTCTCCTTTGCGAGACCGAGTTCGCTGAGGATGGATTGGTTGTGCTGCCCGAGGCCAGGCACCGGATCCATCCGGGGCGACAGACCTGGAATGGTGAGAGCCGGCAGGAAGCTCATCACCGGTCCGCACGGTGAGCCAACCGTTTGCACCCGGGAGCGGGAGCGGAGCTGCTCGTGCTCCAGGAAAGCCTCGACCGAATTCAGGTGCGCGTTGGCGATCGAGGCCTCGTCGAGCAGCCGCAGCACCTCTTCACTGGTCATCGCTGCAAAACGCTGCTCGATATGTGTTTGCAGATCGTCCCTGTTCTGCATGCGCAGCGGATTGGTGCGGAAGCGGGGGTGGTCGGCAAATGCCGCATCGCCAAGGACAATGGCGCACAGCGATCGCCATTCCCGGTCGTTTTGGATGCCGAAGAAGATCGTGTTGCCGTCTCCGACGCGGAAAGGGCCATACGGCGCTATCGTTGCATGCTTTGCCCCGGTTCGCGGCAGAGGCCGGCCCGCACTCTGGGTGTAGAAGGCGGGATAGCTCATCCAGTCCGTGATGGAATCGAACAGCGAGGCCTGGAAGGCGGTGCCCTTGCCGGTCCGCTCGCGGCGATACAGCGCCATCAGCACGCCGTTGAGGATGTACATGCCGGTGGCGATGTCGACCACCGAAAGTCCGACCTTCGCAGGCTCCGCCTCGGTGCCGTTGATGGCGAGGACGCCGGCCTCGCACTGGACCAGGAGATCGTAAGCCTTCTTGTTGCTGTAGGGTCCGCCCGCACCATAGCCCGAAACGTCGCAGGCGATGATCCGGGGAAATTTCCGCACGAGCGATGCGGCATCGAGGCCCAGCCGCTCCGCCGCGCCGGGCGCCAGGTTCTGAATGAAGACGTCGGCCTGCGGCAGCAAGGCGTCGAGCACCTTCTGGCCGTCCGGACTTTTGATGTCGATGGCGAGGCTCTCCTTCGACCTGTTGGTCCAGACGAACTGGCTCGACATCCCGTTCATCACGTGATCGTAGTCGCGGCAGAAATCGCCGTCGCCCGGCCGCTCGATCTTGATGACCCGCGCGCCCCAGTCCGCAAGATGCCGGCTGGCCAGAGGAGCCGCAATCGCCTGCTCGAGCGAGACGACCGTCACGCCCGACAGCGGCAGGTCCGCCTCATTTCGCTCCATGCAATCCGCTCCCGCTTTCGACCAGCGCAGGAGCAAGCCGACCACCCCACGCACATGCTGTGATGATGACATGATGCCCCTGTTTTGCCCGACAAGTCAAACTGCATTTCGCTAAATCCTAAGATTTGAAATGCCAGCAATCGCCGTGACTTGGCTACTGTGCATGGGGTTGTTTTCGCGTTTTTGTTCGCGAGGCCATCCTGTTGCCGAGACCGCACACGTCCCGGCTTTCGCATCTCCGCTCGGTTGCCAACGAACGCCCATTCACCCACTATTCCGTCCGACTCGACATTTTGGGGGATCAATGCCGGCGTTCCGCTTTAAGACATCCATGATGAAATACATGGCTGCGGCGATCTCGGGGATCGCCCTGGCCGTCCTGATCCACCCGGGTGCAGGCTTTGCCTACTCCCAGGAGGAGCAGCAGGCCTGCACGCCGGATGCGATGCGGCTGTGCGGCGACTTCGTTCCGAACGTCGACGCCATCACCGCCTGCATGATCCAGAAGAAGTCGCAGCTCTCGCCGCAGTGCCGGGCGTTCTTCCGGCCTGGACGGGAGCCCGGCATGGCGGCCGCGCCCCGCGCCGGCAAGCCGACCAGCATCGCGCCCAAAGCCGCGAAGAAGACCACCAAGCCGGCGCCGAAGGTGGCCAAGAAGAAGAAATCCAGCGAAAGCTGAGGGCGCGGCACCGCGTTCCCTTTTTGAAACGCGATCATGCCCGGGCAAAGCGCTCACTGCGTTTGAAGTCCCGGGCATTTGCGTTTCCGGTCCCTCGTTCGACGGCCTTGAGTCAAAATGGCCGGGTCATCAGCCCCACACCAGCCATCGGACTCCTTTTGTTCGCCTCCGCTTGCGGACGCTTGCGGCCACGCGGGATGTAAACGAGTCGCGAAATGGTTGCGCGGCGAGGTTGCATTCCGCATTTTCCCGCCCGCCTGCTCAAAAAACGTACGATTGCTGGGGTGAAGGGCGGTCCGCTGCAGTTGGTCGCTGTCCGTCGCACGCAGCAGTGTGACTCAAAAGCCAACGTGCTTTGTTATTTCATGGCTCCAGCATAACTTACGATAAATTTTTCTTTCCCGAATCACCGCGGTGATTCATTTTCGCTGCCTGGGGTCAATCTGGAGGCAGAGGTATGAACGTTATTGTTTTTGCATCGCGTAAAGGTGGCTCGGGCAAGAGTACCCTGGCCGCGCATCTCGCCGCGCAGATCAAGGCGACCAAGCCGATCCTGCTCGTCGATGCGGATCCGCAAGGCTCGCTCACGCTGTGGCACAAGCTGCGTGGCACCAACGAGCCGCCGATCAAGTCCGCGGTGAACTCGGTCAGCGGCATCGTCTCCGCTGCCAAGCGCGACGGTTATGAATGGGTGTTGATCGACACGCCGCCGAACCTGTCGGCCGTCGTCGACGACGCCATCCGCAATGCCACCATGGTCGTGATTCCCGCCCGTCCCGGCGTGTTCGACGTCAACGCGGTGCAGGAAACGATCCAGATGTGCCGTGCGGCCCGCAAGCCCTACGCGGTCGTGCTCAACGGTGCGCCGGCGCGCCGCGACGAGTCCGAAAGCCCGATCGTCACCATCGCCCGCGAGGCGCTGGCAAAATTCCGGGCCCCGGTGTGGGGCGGCCAGATCACCAACCGTTCGGATTTGCTGATGGCGCTGAGCCACGGCGAAGGCGCGCGGGAATATCAGGCCGAGAGCCGTGCGGCTCAGGAAATCGCAAGGCTGTGGGCGGCGATCGAACGTTCGGTGAAGGCTATTCGCGGCACGGCGTCGGCTTCCGGCGCAATGCACAAGCAGGCGGCGTAATTTCCATAAATCATTCCCCGGACGAAAAACGCGCGGATCTCCGCGCGTTTTGCGTTTCCGGAGATCACTATGAAAGCTAGGCCACCATCAGCATGTAGAATACGATCACCGGCGACAGGGTGAGGATCACCGACCAGATGCCGGCGGCCCAGAGAATGTCCTCGGTGGTAAAACCCTGCTGTCCCGCGTCGTAATGCGACGCCACTTCGTTATGACTATTCACAAACGCCCCCGCGATTTCTTCGCTTATGGGCATGAACGATAGGCGGGATGCTTTAAGATTCCGGGTCGCAATCTCGCGCGCATTCGAACACAAGTCTAACCCACGGATTAACCATCCGGACGTGCTCCGTGTCAGGCGAGCCAGACCCGAAACACCAGCACCGGCATCAGGCCGAGCATCACCGCCCAGAAGCCGAACGACGACACCACCAGAATTCCGCGCAACAGATCGGCGGACGCGAATATATCTGCCGCCGGCGGGCGGATGCGTTGCCCCATGGTTATTCCCCCTTTTGAAGACTGTGAATGAAAACGATAGGCGCGTTTGCGTAAACGAGCCGTGGATGCGCCATGCGGCAGCAGCGAAGGCCGTTGGCGCGTGGTTAACCACGGTGCGTCTTCCCTTCTCCCGCAAGGGAGAAGGGCGAGCGTGCGTGGATCGAAAGAGGAAGCTCTACGCCGCGACTTGCATCCGTCGCTCGATCTCGCGGTCGAGCTGGGCGGCGAGTTCGCTGCCGACTTCGACCATCGGCAGGCGCACTTCGGGGCTGTCGACGAGGCCCGTGCGCCACAGCCAATACTTTGCCGGCGCGGGACTGGGTTCAGTGAACAACAGGCGCGTCAGTTCCGCGACCTCCTGCCAGCGCGCCAGCGCCGCATCGTGGTTGCCGCGCTTCAGCTCGGCATACACAGCCGCAAACGTCGCGGTCTCGAGATGGGCTGACAGCACGATGCCGCCGTCGGCGCCGTCGCGGAGTGCCTCGAAATAGTTCGCGTCCTCGCCGGTCAGCACGCGAAAGTTCTTGGGACGGTCGCGCAGCAGCGCGATGGATTGCTCGCGGCTCGCGCCGCAATCCTTCAGGCCGATGATGTTCGGATGCTCGGCAAGCCGCAGCAGCGTCTGGTTGGTGATGTTGACCGAGGTGCGATAGGGGATGTTGTAGAGCGCGAGCGGCCAGGCGGCGTGATCGGCGAGCGCCTCGAAATGCGCCAGCACGCCGCGTTGCGACGGCCGCACATAATAGGGGCTCGCGATCAGATAGCCGTCGATCGGCCAGTCCGCGGTTTCATCGAGGCGGTCCTTCAGCCGCGCCGTGTCAGCGCCTGATAGTCCGAGGCAGATCGGAAGCCTGCTGGGGCCGGTGGTCATCTCGTCGCGCACGATGGCGACGAGGCGTTCAAGCTCGGCGTCGCGCAGCGTCATGCCTTCGCCGGAGGTCGCCCCCAGGATGAAGCCGTCAACGGCCTGTCCGCTGTAATGCCGTGTCAGCCGCCGCAGCGACCTTTCGTCGAGAGCGCCGTCGCGAAACGGCGTCACCAGCGGCAGCCACAGCCCGTGCAAATGTTCCTGTAGTCCGGTCATGTTCCATCTCCTTCTCGGGAAAAAACCTGAGACGAGGGCACATGAAAAAACCCCGTCCAGGCGGCGGGGTTTTCGGGGTTTGGCGCGCGATGACGAAGCTTGTTTAGCGCGCGCAAAAATCCGAGGTCCCCCGATAGGGGCCTTTTTTCGAGACGGCTGCCTCGAACGAAATTGCGCACGACTTCGTGATCATTTGCAAATGATGCGGGGTGCGCATGGAACTGTCAACACTCGCGGAACGCGAAAGCCGTAGAGGTCAAAAAAAAGCCGGGCTCGAACGAGCCCGGCTTAAGGTATTGGCCACGTGAGGCCGACACAATCACCTTCCAAGAGGGATTACTGAACTCCCGCGCCACTGGAGGAGGGGGACAAATGCGCAACGCGAAGGCTCAGCGTGCAAACAGTATGAGCTTGACGAGCGGCCTGCAGCAACAGCCGAGGCCGCATGTCAGTCATGCGGAAATTAGGACGGCCAGCGCTGCGCCTTGCTCACCACGAAGTCGCGGAACACCTGCACACGCGCGACCGTCTTCAGCTCTTCCGGATAGACAAAATACGTATCGAGCTGGATCGAATCCGATTCGCCGAACAGCTGCACGAGGCGGCTCTGTTCTTCGATCAGATAGTCCGGCAGCGCCGCGATGCCGAGGCCTTGCTGACAGGCGCGGACGAGGCCGAGGATGTTGTTGACCCTGAAATAGGCTTCGCGCGGACCCGAGCCGTTGCGTCCCGCTTCGACCAGCCAGTTGCGGTTCTGAAGATGCGGCGCGAAGGTGCCGTCGGAGAGCGTGATGATGCGGTGGGAATCGAGCTCCTCCAGCGTGCGCGGCGTGCCGAAGCGCTTGATGTAATCAGGCGAGCAATAGGCGTGGAAGCCCATCGCGAAAAGCTTGCGCTGAATGAGGTCCGGCTGCGTCGGCTTGCGGGTGCGGATCGCGACGTCGGCCTCGCGCATCGAGAGGTCGAGCTCTTCGTCGGTGACGATCAGCGAGATCCGGATTTCCGGATAGAGCGCAGTGAATTCGCCGAGCCGCGGGATCAGCCAGTTGATGCCGACGCCGGGCGTGGTGGTGATCTTGAGATCACCGCTCGGCCGCTCGCGGCTGTCGGTCAGTTTGGCGCGCGCCGCCTGCAGCTGCATGAACACGTCATGCGCGGTGCGGAACAGGAGGTCGCCCTGTTCGGTGAGGATCAGGCCGCGGGCGTGGCGGTGGAACAGCGAGACCGAGAGCTCCTGCTCGAGCGCCGAGACCTGGCGTGACACCGCCGATTGCGACAGGCCGAGCTGCTCGCCGGCATGGGTGAAGCTTCCCGCTTCCGCCGCCGCGTGAAACACCTTCAGCTTGTCCCAGTCCATATCCGTGAATCCGTCGCGTGTTCGTGCCATGATCTTTATTCCGCTGCCGCGCGCTCGCTGGCGCGCAGGGCCAAGAAACGTTCGGCTTCGAGAGCCGCCATGCAGCCGAGGCCGGCCGCTGTGACCGCTTGACGATAAGTCTCGTCGGCGACGTCGCCGGCGGCGAACAGGCCGGGCACCGAGGTGGCGGTCGAGTTCGGGGCGACCTCGACATAGCCCGATGGCTTGAGCTTGACCTGGTCTTTCACCAGCTCGGTCGCCGGCGCATGCCCGATAGCGATGAAGACACCGTCGGCCTTGTGCTCGGTGAGCGCGCCGGACTTGACGTTCTTGAGACGGACATGAGTGACCTTGCCCGGATTGCCTTCGCCGCAGATCTCGTCGATGGCGTTGTCCCAGACCACCTTGATCTTGGGATGCTTGAACAGGCGGTCCTGCAGGATGCGCTCGGCGCGGAAATGGTCGCGGCGGTGAACCACAGTCACCTGCGAGGCGAAATTGGTCAGGAACAGCGCTTCCTCGACGGCGGTGTTGCCGCCGCCGACCACGACCACTTCCTTGCCGCGGTAGAAGAAGCCGTCGCAGGTGGCGCAGGCCGAGACGCCAAAGCCCTTGAAGTTTTCTTCGGAGGAGATGCCGAGCCAGCGCGCCTGGGCGCCGGTGGCCAGGATCACGGTCTCGGCGAGATAGACGTCGCCGCTATCGCAGGTGAGGCGGAACGGCCGCTGCGTGGTGTCGAGCTTGATCACCAGATCGGTTTTGATCTGGGTGCCCACATGCAGCGCCTGCTTCTCCATCTGCTCCATCAGCCAGGGGCCCTGGATCACGTCGGCGAAGCCCGGATAGTTCTCGACATCGGTCGTGATGGTGAGCTGGCCGCCCGGCTGGATGCCCTGGATCAGAATCGGCTCGAGCATTGCGCGCGCGGCGTAGATCGCCGCCGTGTAGCCGGCGGGGCCGGAGCCGATGATGACGACCTTTGCATGGACAGCGGCGGACATTTCGACAGATGCCTTTCACGGGGGATTGCAGCGCGGGCGCGGAACGTGCCGGGAGGCCTCGCGGAGGCGCTGAAATATCAGAGCTAATCTAAGCCTTCTGGTGAGCTATGCAAGAATTGCATTCCCTGTCGGCGGATTTTTCCAACAAGGAACAAAAGTCGATTGCGCTGCACGCGCAATAAAATTGCGCTGGTCGGGCCGTCTGCGCTATGAGGATTGCGATAAACGCACCAATAGCGCCGCAAAGGCCAGGAGTTCCAATCACGTGTCGCGGAACCTAGACGAGATCGACCTGAAAATTCTCACCGAGATTCAGGCCGACGGTCGAATCACGAATGTCGAGCTGGCCAGGCGCGTCGGCATCTCGCCACCGCCCTGCCTGCGCCGCGTCCGGGCCTTGGAGGAGGAGGGGTATATCCACGGCTATCGCGGGCTCCTGGACGCGCGAAAGCTCGGCTTCGACGTCACGGTGTTTGCCGCAGTGCACCTCTCCAGCCAGGCCGAGGCTGATTTGCGCGCCTTCGAGGAGTTCGTCCGTGCCGAGCCGCTGGTGCGCGAGTGCTGGATGCTGTCGGGCGAAGTCGATTTCATCCTGAAATGCGTCGCACCCGACATGGCCACCTTCCAGGATTTCGTCACCCATTTGACCGCCGCCCCGCACGTCCGCAACGTGCGGACCTCGCTCGTGCTGCATAACTCGAAATACGAGGCGGCCGTGCCGCTCGACGTGAGGGGAAGAAGGTAGCTCGCGCGATCTCGTGCCCCGGACGCAGCGCAGCAGCGCAAGAACGCTGCAGCGCGTCAGGGACACGAAAGAGAGGGCGCGAGCCCATCACATTCCCAGCAACATGCAGAAACAAAAAAAGCCGCGCAGTCCGCGGCCTTTTTCAAATCACGCGCAACGGCAAATCGCTACCGCCACTCCACCTTGGTGATCTCATACGCCTTGGAGCCGCCGGGTGCGTTGACCTCGACGGTGGCGCCCTTCTTCTTGCCGATCAGCGCGCGTGCGAGCGGTGAGGTGATCGAGATGCGGCCCTTCTTGGCGTCGGCCTCGACCTCGCCGACGAGCTGCCACACGTTCTTTTTCTCAGTGTCCTCATCGACCAGCGTCACGGTGGCGCCGAACTTGATGGTGTCGCCGGACAGCTTGGAAATGTCGATGATGTCGGCGCGCGCGAGCTTGTCCTCGAGCTCGGCGATGCGGCCTTCATTGTGGGACTGCTCTTCCTTCGCGGCGTGATATTCCGCGTTCTCCGAAAGGTCGCCGTGCGAGCGCGCCTCCGCGATATGCTCGATGATGCGCGGACGGTCCTCCGACTGGCGCTTCTTCAATTCTTCCCCGAGCGCGGCAAAGCCGCTCGCTGTCATCGGTACCTTTTCCATCTCTTCTCTCGTCCTTCGGTCGCGCGCGCCCCGAAATGTCAGCGCGCACGCAACTTGATTCGTCAGTCTATCCGGAGGCTCAACGCGCTCGCCGCCGGACGTTGATATGGGCGTGGCGCCGGAACTGAACAACCAAATGGCCGGACAGTTCCTCCGGTCATTGTGGCTTCATCGCCAGTCACTTAGCGGAAAGTGGGCCTTTCCGCTCGCGATCAGGTTTCCGAAAAGTAGCTCTGCAGGGTCCGAACCTCAAGGTCCCCGCCCAGATAGGCGTGGATGCCCTGCGCGGCCGCCACGGCCCCGGAAAGAGTGGTGTAATATGGCACTTTATGCAAGAGGGCCGCGCGCCGCAGAGAACGGCTGTCGGCGAGCGCCTGCGGGCCTTCGGTGGTGTTGAAGACGAGCTGGACGTCGCCATTGGTGATGGCGTCGACGATGTGCGGCCGGCCCTCCAGCACTTTGTTCACCCTCTCGGTCGGGATGCCCTGGTCGGTCAGGAAGCGCGCCGTGCCCGATGTCGCCAGCACCTTGAAGCCGAGCGAATGCAGCTCGCGAACGGCCTCGGCGATGCGCGTCTTGTCGCTCTCGCGAACCGAGACGAACACCGTGCCCTTGCGCGGCACCCGCGTGCCGCCGCCGAGCTGACTCTTGGCGAACGCCACCGCGAAGGAGCGGTCGATACCCATGACCTCGCCGGTCGAGCGCATCTCCGGACCCAACACGGTGTCGACGCCGGGGAAGCGGGCGAACGGAAACACCGATTCCTTGACGCCGACATGCTTGAAGTCCGCCTTCTTCAACTTGAAGTCAGCGAGCTTTTCACCGGCCATGACGCGCGCCGCGATCTTCGCAACCGGCGTGCCGACCACCTTGGCGACGAAAGGCACCGTGCGCGAGGCGCGCGGGTTGACTTCGAGCACGTAGATATCGCCGTCCTTGATGGCGTATTGCACGTTCATCAGGCCGACGACGTCGAGGCCCAGCGCGAGCTCGCGGGTCTGCCGCTCCAGCTCCTCGATCATCTTGGCATCGAGCGAATGCGGCGGCAGCGAGCAGGCGCTGTCGCCGGAATGGATGCCGGCTTCCTCGATGTGCTCCATGATGCCGACGATGAAGGTGTCCTTGCCGTCGCAGAGGCAATCGACATCGATCTCGGTTGCGTCGGAGAGATAGCGGTCAAACAGCAGCGGGTTCTTGCCGAGCACAGTGTTGATCTGCCCCGTCTTGTCGTTCGGGTAGCGCGCCTTGACGTCAGACGGCACCAGCTCCGGCAGCGTGCCGAGCAGGTAATCGTTGAGCTGGTTCTCCTCGCGGATAATCTGCATCGCGCGGCCGCCGAGCACGTAGGACGGGCGCACCACCAGCGGCAGTCCGAGATCGGTGCAGACGAGCCTCGCCTGCTCGACCGAATAGGCGATGCCGTTCTTCGGCTGCTTCAGCCGCAGCTTGTCGAGCACCCGCTTGAAGCGGTCGCGGTCCTCAGCCAGGTCGATAGCGTCGGGCGAGGTGCCGAGGATCGGCACTTCGGCGGCTTCCAGCGCGCGCGCCAGCTTGAGCGGGGTCTGGCCGCCGAACTGCACGATCACGCCATGCAGCGTGCCGTTGGTGCGCTCCTTCGCGATGATCTCCAGCACGTCCTCGGCGGTGAGCGGCTCGAAATAGAGCCGGTCGGCGGTGTCGTAGTCGGTCGACACCGTCTCCGGGTTGCAATTGACCATGATGGATTCGTATCCGGCGTCATGCAGCGCGAAGCAGGCATGGCAGCAGCAATAGTCGAACTCGATGCCCTGGCCGATGCGGTTCGGCCCGCCGCCCAGGATGATGACCTTCTTCTTGTCGGACGGCGCGCTCTCGTCCGCAGGCGCACCCGCGAACGGCGCCTCATAGGTCGAGTACATGTAGGCGGTGGGCGAAGCGAACTCGGCCGCGCAGGTGTCGATGCGCTTGTAGACCGGGCGGACGCCGAGCGCGTGGCGCTTCGCCGTCACCTCCGCCTCGGTCGTCTCCGCGATCATCGCAAGCCGGGCATCGGAGAAGCCCATGGCCTTGAGCGTGCGCATGCCGAACGCGTTGCCCGGCAGGCCGCTCTTGCGGACCTTCGCTTCCATGTCGACGATGCCGCGCATCTCGCTGAGGAACCACGGATCGATCTTGCAGGAATTGAAGATCTCCTCGTCCGACCAGCCGAGCCGCATCGCCTGGGCGACCTGGAGCAGCCGGTTCGGTGTCGGCGTGCCGAGCGCGGCGCGGATCGCGTTCTTGTCGTCGTCGCGGCCGAGACCTTCGATCTCGATCTCGTCGAGGCCGGTGAGACCGGTCTCGAGCCCGCGCAAGGCCTTCTGAAGGCTTTCCTGGAAGGTGCGGCCGATCGCCATGACTTCGCCGACCGACTTCATCGACGTCGTCAGCGTGGTGGAGGCGCCGGGGAATTTCTCGAAGGCGAAACGCGGCACCTTGGTGACGACATAGTCGATCGTCGGCTCGAACGAGGCCGGCGTGGCGCCGCCGGTGATGTCGTTGGAGATTTCGTCGAGCGTGTAGCCGACCGCAAGCTTGGCGGCGACCTTTGCGATCGGAAAGCCGGTGGCTTTCGAAGCCAGAGCGGAGGAACGCGACACGCGCGGGTTCATCTCGATGACGACCATGCGGCCGTCTTCGGGATTGACGCCGAACTGCACGTTGGAGCCGCCGGTCTCGACGCCGATCTCGCGCAGCACCGCCAGCGAGGCGTCGCGCATGATCTGGTATTCCTTGTCGGTCAGCGTCAGCGCCGGCGCCACCGTGATGGAATCGCCGGTGTGCACGCCCATCGGATCGAGGTTCTCGATCGAGCAGACGATGATGCAATTGTCTTTCTTGTCGCGCACCACCTCCATCTCGTACTCTTTCCAGCCGAGCACGGATTCTTCGATCAGCACTTCGTTGGTGGGAGACGCATCCAGGCCGCGCTCGATGATGTCGAGGAACTCTTCCTTGTTGTAGGCAATGCCGCCGCCGGTGCCGCCCATGGTAAAGGAGGGGCGGATGATCGCGGGCAGGCCGATCTCGGACAGCGCCATCAGCGCCTGGCCGAGCGCATGTTCCTGATAGCGCTTGCGGCGGTCGCTTTCGCCGAGGGTCCACTGCTGCTCGAGCTCTGCGAGCGCCGCGCCCGAGGCCTTGGCGCGTTCGGCTTGGTACTTGTCGCGGAAGGACTTCTTCAGGGCGGAGGCGTTGGCGAGCCGCGACTTCGGCGTCTCAAGCCCGATCTTGGTCATGGCCTCGCGGAACAGCTGGCGGTCCTCGGCCTTGTCGATCGCGTCCGCAGTGGCGCCGATCATCTCGACGTCGAACTTTTCGAGCGTGCCCTGCCGGCGCAGCGACAGCGCGCAGTTCAGCGCGGTCTGTCCGCCCATGGTCGGCAGCAGCGCGAAGCCGCCGGGGATGGCGTGACGTTCCTTCTCGATGATCTTTGCAACGATCTCCGGCGTGATCGGCTCGATATAGGTCGCATCCGCCAATTCCGGATCGGTCATGATGGTGGCCGGGTTGGAATTGACGAGGACGATGCGGTAGCCCTCTTCCTTCAGCGTCTTCACCGCCTGCGTGCCCGAATAGTCGAACTCGCAGGCCTGTCCGATCACGATGGGACCGGCGCCGATGATCAGGATGGTGGTGATGTCTGTACGTTTGGGCATCAACTCTCGCCGAAGTGGAATTTGGGCACAAAAAAAGGGCGCGCTTGCTGCGCGTCCCTTTGGCCGAGAGCGCGGTGGTCTCCCCTGCGCGCGGGTGGGTCTTAGACCAGTTTTCGGGGCGGCGAAACCCCGAAAAACGCCCATCAACCGGCAATTTTGACCGGTTTTGGCCGGGCCTGCCAGCCACGGGCGAGGTGCACCAGAAGGGCAGCCGAAACGCTCAATCCGCCGACCCAGCCGAGATCAGCCGGGCTCCACGCAGCAAGTACGGCGCCTCCGAAGGCTCCGCCGATCGCGAAGCCGAGATACATGGCCGAGGCGTTGAGGGAGAGCGCAATCATCGAGGCCTTGGGGTCGATCCGGATGATGCTGGCGACCTGGGCCGGATAGAACGCCCAGCCCGAAAGCCCCTGGAGGAAGATCGGGCCCAGGATCGCGTAATGCGCCTGGCCGGGGAGGAATTTCAGCACCAGCGAATGCAGGAAAAGCGCGCTGGCCATGCCGGTCAGGCCGAGCGCCGCGGTGACGATGGTGCCCAGCCGGTCGGCCAACAGGCCGCCGAGCATGTTCCCGATCGCGGCGGCCGCGCCGAACACCAGGAGCGCGAGGCTGATGCGCGAGGCGTCGAAGCCCAGCGCGCGCAGCGGGACCGCGAAATAGGTGAACATTGTGAAGCCGCCGAGCGCCCATAAAATCGTGATCACGAGTGCGATCAGGACATTGCTGTGACGCGCCACCGCCAGCCGCTCGCTGAGCGAGGCCGTGTTGCGCGGCAGGCCGCGGGGTAGGCCGAGCAGGAGGCCGGCGAGCGCGACGGCGCCGATCAGGGCGACCATGGCAAAGGTCGCACGCCATCCGAAGAGGCTGCCGACGAGATTGCCGAGGGGAACGCCGATGACGGTCGCAACCGTGAGTCCCGACGTGACCAGCGCCACCGCGCGGCCGCGCCGCTCCGGCGAGGCGACGGCCACGGATACGGCCAGCGCGGTCGGCATGCACAGCCCGGAGCCCAGCGCCATCAGCATGCGCGAGGCCAGCAGCAGGCCGTAATTGGACGCCACCGTCGCCGCGAGGTTTCCGGCGATGAAGGTCGATAGCGCCAGGGCCAGCACGGTGCGGCGGTCGATATTGTTCAGCGTCACCGCCAGGATTGGCGAGCCCACGGCATAGGTGAGGGCGTAGGTGGTGACCAATTGGCCGGCGGCGGAGACGGAAATTGACAGGTCGGTTGCGATCGCCGGCAAAAGTCCTGCAATGACAAAGCCTTCCGTGCCGATCGCAAAGGCCGCCAGGGCCAACCAGAATACGCTCATCGGAAAATCCCCATGTTCAATGTTTATTGAACTATCAATTGGACCGGTGCATGAGTCAATTGGTTCAAGAACTATTGAACATCGAGGCCATTTCGCTATGATCGTCAGACCATGAGCCGCACGCCTCCCCACCCCACCCGCGAGCAGATCGAGCTACCGATGGTTCTGGATTGCCTGAGCGATCCGATCCGATTGGCGATCGTCTACCAGCTCGCCCAGCAGCAAGGTGTCAGTAGCGAATTGTGCTGCGGCGACTTCAATGCGCTCGGCGGCAAGTCGAATCTCGCCTATCACTTCGCGAAGCTGCGGGAATCCGGTCTGATGCAGACGCGCGTGGCGGGCACCAACCGCTTCATGCGGCTGCGACGCGAGGATCTGGATGCCCGTTTCCCCGGTCTGCTCGATGCGGTGGTGAAATCGGCAGCGAAGGATGCCGACCGGCTTCAGCTGCTGTCGGAGTGCGAAGCGCCTGCTGCGGGTTGAAGTTGAGACGATTGCGCGCCAACGCCCGATTTCGCCCTTCGGGCTTCGTCGAGGCAGCCTTCGCTACGAAAGGGCTCGCCTGGCCGAAGCTGGCGAAGGCTGGAGACCCGGCCTGGATTTGAACCAGGATGAAGAGCGATGCACTGCTCTCGCGTAGACGCTTCCGCCACCGGGCCGTGGCGATCATTGCCGATCGGGGTGCGACAAGCCACCCCAGGCAATCGTTATGCTTAACGGACCAAAGGCGGCCGCGCGATGAAGGTCATCCGCCAGCGATTGTGGCCGATATTGCCGTTGGCGCGCTGGACCGCGAAGCCGGCGGCCTTGAGCCTGGCGGTGATCTCGTCCTCGCTATAGCGCTGCAGCCCGATGCGCGTACGCAGATGACGGTAATCTGACAGCGCGGTGCTGATCAGCCCGATCAGCGCATCTTTCAAAAAGCCGTGGCGCAGGCCGAAGCTGAGCAGCGCTGTGACGTCCCTGAACATGCCGACGTCGGGCTGGAGGATGTCGCCGAGCACCAGCTTGCCGGAGGGCTTCAAAATACGTCGGAAGTTGAGGAGCGCGGCATCGAGCTCGTCCGGCGTCATGTATTGCGCGACCGAGTTCATCACGGCGAGATCGATCGACTGCTCCTGCATGTTGCGGACATCGTCGAGCGAGCGGACGCGGATCTTCGTGTTCGGGGCAAACCGCGCGATCAACCGGCCGCGAACGCCGGGCGCAGGCTCGGCGAGGATCAACTTGCCGCAGGCCGCCGCCACTTGGCTCGCGGACAGCGCCTCGCCGCAGGCATAGTCGAGCACGGTCGCCTCGGGCGAGGAGATATAGCCGATGATGTCCCGTGCGATGATCTGGAAGTGCAAGTCGCGATGCAACTTGCTGACATAGATCGTATGCGTCGAGTCGTAATAATCGATCCAATCGTCCATGGTATCTGAGGGCCCCGGCCAAACGGTTCCGCCAAAGGAACCGGCGCTGCCCGCCTGCGTTAGGGGTGCGACGGCGCGCCGTCAATGTCCGCGTCCTAACAGGAAGGTTTCCCGTGAGCAAAGCCCCTACCAAGGTCTCGCCCGACCTCGATACCCCCACCGATCTGTCGCCTCAGGCGGTCAAGAAGGTTTCGGAGGCGCTCAACGTGCTTCTGGCCGATGCGTTCGCGCTGTATCTGAAGACCAAGAACTTCCACTGGCACATCAGCGGCCGGCATTTCCGCGACTATCATTTGCTGCTCGACGAACAGTCCGACCAGATCTTCGCCACCACGGACCAACTCGCTGAACGGGTCCGCAAGATCGGCGGCACCACGCTGAAGTCGATCGGCCAGGTCGCGAAACTCCAGACCATCAAGGACAACAACGAGGACTACGTCCCGCCGCGCGAGATGTTGCGTGAATTGATGCAGGACAATAAGCACGTCGCGAGCGCGATGCGAAAAGCGCACGAGGTGTGCGACGAGGCCGGCGACGTCGCCAGCGCCAGCATCCTCGAGAACTTCATCGACGAGACCGAGCGCCGCACCTGGTTCCTGTTCGAAGCCACACGTCAGGAAGGCGCCAACGAGGCGTAGGGCACGCTGTGGCAGGGTGGGCAAAGGCGCGCTCTTCGCGCGCCGTGCCCCACCATCCATCTGCAGTTCAAGTCATTTGGTGGGCACGCTTGGCTTTGCCCACCCTGCGGCACCGCCGTTGCGACTACCGCCACAACCGCATCAACGCGCCATTCTTGCCCGTCACCGGATCGGCCGGCGGCAGCGCGACGTTTGGAACCGTCTTCAGCGCTTTCGCGTGATTCTCCGGCGTTGCCCGGGTGATCTCCATCTTCGCACCCGGCGGATAGGCGCCGATCACGCAGAAATCCTCGCTCGCCTTGATGCATTGATGCCCGGTGCCGGCAGGGAGAATCGCGACGTCCCCGGCCTTGATCTCCAGCTCCTGACCGTGGTCGCCACCGAAGCGGACCCGCGCGCTCCCGCGCGCAACGCCGAGCACCTCATGCACCGTCGCGTGATAGTGCAGATAGTCGAAGACCCCATTGCGCCACGTCCCGCCCCAGCCGTTCGCTTCGAACAAACTTTCGATCGTCTCTTCCGGCTGTCTGGAATCGAACTTCACCGCGCCCTGGTAGACCAGGAACGGGAGGATGTTGTTCGGCACGAGCCCGTCGTCCTCGAACACGATGGCGAGCGGCTCGGCATTATCGCGGACGGCGGGCATGGCGGGGCTCCTGCGTGAGCGTAGCAGGGATCAACGAGGGAAATTAGGTGGCGTTCCTCAATGACAGAAGCCCGGGAGAAGGCCCGGGCTCGATGTCATCAAAGTGGTCGCAAGAGCGCGCCTTACGCGCTCTTGTTCTGCCGCATCAGGTCCGCGAAACGCTGGAACAGATAGTGCGAATCGCGCGGACCCGGTGAGGCCTCGGGGTGGTATTGCACCGAGAACACCGGTTTGCCGTCGAGCTGGATACCGCAATTGGAGCCGTCGAACAGCGAGATGTGAGTCTGGGTCGCGCCCGTCGGCAGGGTGCTCTCGTCCACGGCAAAGCCGTGGTTCATCGAGGTGATCTCGACCTTGCCAGTGGTCTCGTCCTTCACGGGGTGATTGGCGCCGTGATGGCCCTGATGCATCTTCCTCGTCTTGGCGCCGACCGCGAGGCCGAGCATCTGGTGACCGAGACAAATTCCGAACGTCGGCGTGCCCGACTTGATCACGTCCTGGATCACAGGCACGGCATATTTGCCGGTCGCGGCCGGATCGCCCGGACCGTTCGACAGGAACACGCCGTCCGGCTTCATCGCAAGAATATCTTCGGATGAGGTCGTTGCCGGCACCACCGTCACCTTGCAGCCGACGCCGGCGAGCAGGCGCAAAATGTTGCGCTTGACGCCGTAGTCGATGGCGACGACGTTGAACTCAGGCTTGTCCTGCCGGCCAAAGCCCTTCTCCCACAGCCACGGCGTCTCGTCCCAGGTGAAGCGCTGGCCGGAGGTGACCATCGGCACGAGGTCCATGCCCTCGAGGCCCGGCCATTCGCGCGCTTCTTCCTTCAGGCCATGCAGATCGAACTCGCCGTCCCTGGCGTGCGCGATCACGGCGTTGGGCATGCCCTTGCTGCGGATCAGCGCGGTCAGTGCACGGGTGTCGATGCCGGAGAGGCCGATGATGCCGCGCGCCTTCAGCCACTGGTCGAGATGCTTGGTGGCGCGGTAGTTCGAGGGATCGGTGATCGCGGTGCGCAAGATCACGCCGCGCGCGCCGGGCGTCGCGGCCATGTTCACCGTCTCGATGTCGTCGTCGTTGGTGCCGACGTTGCCGATATGCGGGAAGGTGAAGGTGATGAGCTGGCCGGCATAGGAGGGATCGGTGAGGATCTCCTCGTAGCCGGTCATCGCGGTGTTGAAGCAGACCTCGCCGACGGCTTGGCCTTCGGCCCCGAGACCAAAGCCTTCGAGCACCGTGCCGTCGGCAAGCACCAACAGCGCGGTCGGTTTGTGGTCCGGCCAGGCGGTATCGTTTTCGGATTGTGTCATAAGCCCGGTTCATAGTCCCCGCGGGCGCTGCCGTCAAAGCGGAGAAGCGCGGATTCACATGCGTTTTTGCATATTTGACAGCTCGCCTCGGGCCCTTCAGCTTGAGCGGCACAATTTCCGGCAATTGTTGGGGCTTGAGAGGCAATAATGGACCAGACGACCCCGATTGTGCTGGTTCCGGGATTGGCGTCCTCGGCCCGGATCTATGCCCCGGTGATCCCCTCGCTCTGGCGGTTCGGCCCGGTGATGGTCGCCAACCATATCCGTGACGACAGCATGGCCGCGATCGCCCGTCGGGTGCTGAGCGAGGCGCCGCCGCGCTTCGCGCTCGCCGGCCATTCGATGGGCGGCTACGTCGCGCTCGAGATCATGCGCCAGGCGCCCGAGCGGGTGGCTAGGCTCGCGCTGATCAACACCCAGGCCCGGCCGGACACGGAGGAGGCGACCGCGCGCCGCCGCGGCCTGATGGAGCGGGCCAAGCGCGGCGAGCTGCGTGCGGCTCGCGAGGAGATGTTTCCCGAACTGGTGCATCCCTCGCGCCGCGACGATGCCGGCATTCGTCAGCTCGTGCATGAACAGGGCGAGGATGTCGGCGTCGAAGGCTATCTGCGGCAGCAGACCGCGATCATCGCGCGGGTGGATTCACGGCCGACGCTTGCGACGATCAAATGCCCGACGCTGGTGCTGACGGGCGATGCCGACAACACCATCCCCAACGCGTTCTCGAAAGAGATGGCGGAGGGCATTGCTGGCGCAAAGCTCGTGGTCCTGTCGAATTGCGGACATCTGCCGCAGCCGGAGCAGCCTGAGGCAACGGTGCGAGCGCTGGTCGAATGGCTGGGAACCCCGGTTGTCTCAGGGCTGCGAACGGCCTAGATCAGGCGTCGGATATTCTAGGGGAGCACGATCATGCTGCGCGATGACATCAACAATGCGGTCAAGGAGGCCATGAAGGCCAAGGAAGAGCGCAAGCTGTCCACGCTGCGCATGGTCAACTCGACCATCAAGAACGCCGACATCGAGGCGCGCGGCAACGGCAAGCCGCCGCTGTCGGACGCAGACCTGCTCGGCGTTTTTCAGAAGATGATCAAGCAGCGCCAGGAATCGGTCGAGCTCTACGAGAAGGGCGGCCGTGCCGAACTCGCCGCGCAGGAGCGCGAGGAGATCGCGGTGATCTCGGCCTATCTGCCGAAGCAGATGTCGGACGACGACGTGAAGAAAGCGATCTCGGACGCGATCGCCGAGACCGGCGCGGCCGGCATGAAGGACATGGGCAAGGTGATCGCCGTGTTGAAGACGAAGTACGCCGGCCAGATGGATTTCGGCAAGGCCAGCGGTCTGGTGAAGGCCGCGCTGACGGGCTGAGCCGTCATTCCGGGATCGCGCTTCGCGCGCCCGGAATGACGAAAGAAACTCGGGAGGCAACCGATGACCGGCGCCATAAAACCCTTTCGCATCGCCATCAGCGACGACATCCTCACCGACCTCAAGTTGCGCCTCGCGCGCACGCGCTGGCCGGAGGCGGAGCTGGTCGACGACTGGAGCCAGGGCGCGCCGCTGAAATGGATCCGGGAGATCTGCACCTATTGGGCCAACGAGTATGATTGGCGCGCGCGCGAAGCAAAGCTCAACCGCTTCGAGCAATCCACCACCGAGATCGACGGGCTCGACATCCATTTCCTGCATGTGCGATCGAAGGAGCCGGCGGCGCTGCCGCTGATCATCACCCATGGCTGGCCCGGCTCGATCGTCGAATTCCAGAAGGTGATCGCGCCGCTGGTCGATCCCGCCGCGCATGGCGGCAATCCCGCCGATGCCTTCCATGTTATCTGTCCATCGCTCCCGGGTTTTGGCTTCTCCGCGAAGCCGAAGGCCACCGGCTGGGGCGTTGATCGCATCGCCGCGACCTGGGCCAAGCTGATGGACCGGCTCGGTTACGCGCGCTATGGCGCGCAAGGCGGCGACTGGGGCTCGGCGGTGACGACCTCGCTTGGCATGCAGGACGGCGACCATTGCGCCGGCATTCACATCACGCTCGCCTTCAACGCAGCGCCGAAGGTCGATGGCGAACCGACACCGAAGGAGAAGCGGGCGCTCGCCGGCCTCAAGCATTACGTCGATCTCGACTCCGGCTATTCGAAGCAGCAATCGACGCGGCCGCAGACCCTCGGCTACGGCTTGACGGATTCGCCGAGCGGGCAGGCGGCCTGGATTCTGGAAAAATTCTGGGCCTGGACCGATTGCAACGGCCATCCCGAAAACATCTTCACCCGGGACGAGCTGCTCGACAACGTCATGCTCTATTGGGCGACGGAGACGGCGACCTCATCGGCGCGGCTCTATTGGGAAAGTTTTGGCAAGCGCCGCACCACGCCGGTCGTCAAGGTGCCGACCGGCGTCGCTGTCTTCCCCAGGGAGATCATCACGCCGGTGCGGCGCTGGATGGAGCCGAACTTCCACAACATCACGCATTGGAGCGAGATGGAGAAGGGCGGGCATTTCGCTGCGTTCGAGCAGCCGGAGCTGTACGTCGGCGAGGTCCGCAAGTTCTTCGCGACCGTGAGGTAGGATCAAGTTCATGCTCACTGAAGCCGCAACCTACGACGAGCTCTATCGCAACTTCCGCTGGGACGTCCCGGCGCGCTTCAACATGGCGGAGGCCTGCTGCGATCGCCATGCCGACGGCACCGGCCGCCTCGCGCTGGTCTATGCCGACGAGAACGGCGCCATCACGCGCACCTCCTTCGACGAGGTCGCGGAGATGTCGCGTCGCTTCGCCAATGTGCTGAAGGCGGATGGTCTTGCTCGCGGCGACCGCGTCGCGGTGTTCCTGTCGCAATCGCTGGAGCTGCCGATCGCGCACATGGCGGCATTCCGTTCGGCGATGATCTCGATCCCGCTGTTCGCACTGTTCGGCGAGGACGCGCTGGAGTTCCGGCTTTCGAATTCACAGGCCAAGGCGATCGTCACGGACGAGGGCGGCTGGGAGAAGCTTTCGAAGATTCGCGACCGCCTGCCGGACCTGAAGAACGTCTATGTCGTCGGCGAGCGCGCAGCCGCGGGCACGAAATCGTTCTGGGATTCGATCAAGGCCGCATCGCCTGACTTCGCACTGGTGGACACGTCTGCGGATGATCCCGCGCTGATCATCTATACCTCGGGCACGACAGGCAATCCGAAGGGCGCGCTGCATGCGCATCGCGTGGTGCTCGGCCATCTCCCCAATGTCGAGATGTGCCACAACTTCCTGCCGCGCGCCGGCGATCTCATGTGGACGCCGGCGGACTGGGCCTGGATCGGTGGACTCGTCAACGGCCTGTTCGCGTTCTGGTATCACGGCATCCCCCTTGTCGGTCACCGCGCGCGAAAATTCGAGCCGCAGGCGGCGATGCAGATGATGGCCGATCTCGGTGTCCGCAACGTCTTCCTGCCGCCGACTGCGCTAAAACTGATGCGGCAGGCCGGCGTGACGCATTCCGGTGTCAAGCTGCGCAGCATCTTCACCGGCGGTGAATCCCTCGGCGGCGAGCTGCTCGGCTGGGTGCGCGAGACTTTTGGCATCGACGCGCATGAGGTGTTTGGCCAGACAGAATGCAATCTCGTGATCGGCAGCAACGCGAATCTGTTTCCGATCCGCCCCGGTTCGATGGGCAAGGCGACGCCGGGTTTCGATGTTCGCATCGTCAACGACACAGGCGAGGAGCAGCCGAGGGGACAGCGCGGCATCATCGGCGTGCGCCAGCCGTGCCCGTGCACGATGATCGAGTACTGGCGCAATCCGGACGCGACGGCGAAGAAATATGCCGGCGAGTTCCTGCTCACCGGCGATCTCGGCATCCAGGATGAGGACGGTTACTTCTGGTACGTCAGCCGCGAGGACGACGTTATCACGACCGCCGGCTATCGTGTCGGCCCGTCCGAGATCGAGCACACGCTGATGAAGCACCGGGCGGTGGCGATGGCAGCGGTGGTCGGCATTCCCGATCCGATCCGCACCGAATCGATCAAGGCCTGGATCGTGCTGCGCCCGGGCTTTGCCGCCGGCGATGCGCTCGCGCGCGAGATCCAGGAGTTCGTCAAGGTGCAGCTCGCCGCCCACGAATACCCGCGCTTCGTGGAGTTCGCGGAGACACTGCCGATGACGGCGACCGGAAAGGTGCTGCGGCGCGAACTGCGGGCGCTCGGGTAGAGCACGTCGTCATCTTATCGCGACGGCGCCGACAGCGCTGACCGCAGCATCGCTGCGAGGTCTCGTCCCCGGAACGGCTTGGTCAGGATGAAGGCGTTGCCGACCCCGTCGGGCGCCTTGACCGGATTTTGGGCCGCCGTCATCGTGATGCTGCTGATCGTCTCGGCGCTGCCGTATTTCTTGGGCCCCGGCGGTGACGCTGCCCGTGCGCGGGCAGGCGAACTGGCATCTTTATCGGAGGATCGTGGTGCCGGTGGCGGAACAGGAGCCGGACGCAACGGCAGCGAGCTATTCGCCCGTTGCTAGGCGGCGAGCGCCGGATGAGGGCGGTTCGAGTTAATCTCGGCCAATGATGCAAATTCATCGGCGCTGAGGGCGGCGCTGCTGCCGGTCATCAGGCAACCTCGTCGGTCCATACCTTGAAATTGAGCAGGGTATTCGGACCGAATGTCTGGGTGATCGGGACGTCCGCGGCGTCGCGTCCTTGTGCGATCAGCACGCGGCCGATCCGCGGCGTATTGTTGCGCGGATCGAACATGTGCCAGCTTCCACCGAGATAAGCCTCGAACCAGCCGGCGAAATCTCCCACGGCCCAGGGCTTCGGCGTGCCGATGTCGCTGAGATAGCCGGTGCAGTAGCGCGCCGGGATGTTCATGCAGCGGCAGAACGTGATGGCAAGATGCGCATAGTCGCGGCACACACCCTTGCCTTCGTCGTAGGCTTCCCGCGCCGACTTGGTTGGGCGCGCGTGTTCATAGCCGAAAGCGATGTGACGGTGAACGAAATCGCAGATCGCCTGGACCCGCGCCCAGCCAGGCGGCGTGTGCTCGAACAATTTCCATGCGATATCCGACAGGCGATCGGTCTCGCAGTAGCGACTGCCGAGCAGATAGACCAGCGTGTCGGCCGGCAGCGCTTCGACGGCGTGCTGAGACGCGTTCGGAAACACCGGGTCGGGCAGGCCGCTATCACTCACGACGCCGTCGCCGGCAAGGCGAAAGGCGCCGGCCGGCGCCACGATGCGGCTGCACCAATTGCCGAAGAGGTCACGATAGGGACTGATCGCCACCGAGGGTCTGGTGGTCAGCAGGTCGGGCACGATGACATCGGAGGCGCGCGTGAAGTGCGTGCCCAACACTATGAGCATAGGCGTGGGCTGCGGGAATTCGTACAGCATCTCAAACCCGACGCGGAGCTTCATACGTTTTTCCCTTGGCTAAGCTCCCAACATGGCTACGGAGCGGTCGCGCACAAGGCTTTCGACGGCTTATTCGATCGAAAGCGGCCTTTGGCGCTCCAAAAGCGCGGCGCGGGCGAGAAAGCGATAGCTAATTGCAGCGATTGCGCGCACGGTGCGGGAATGTCGGAAAGGCCTGTCTTCTCTGCGCATACGCAGCGCCACGACTATTCGCGCGCGACGTGAAGCGCCTCACTCCCTCGCACCGGTAAAGTCGACTCGTCGCCGACGTCATAACAGCGGTCGTTGCGCATACTGCCCATTCCAGCGGGTGAGCTGGACGCGGCAGGCTCATGCCGCGGACGCCTGAAGGTTCCACCGCGATTCGATCATGAGATCGAACGCCAACCGAAAGCACCCCTGATGCAAACGTTCTCCCCACGGCACGTCAAGACAGAAGAAGCGCTTCGGCTCGGCGTAGAGTCGGGCTGGTACGCGATCAAGGTCAGCGGGACCTTTGTCTCGGGACCGCACGACTCGGAAGCGGATTGCAATCGCAAGATCGACGAGATCAATCCGCCGGCGGTGAAGAAGAAGCGATGAGGGCGCAGAGCCCGCCCGCTACGGTGTCTTGATCCCCATCGCCTTCAACGCTTCCAGCATCTGCACCGGCGGCGCCGTCTTGATCTGCGGCGCCTTGCCCGTTTCCAGCAGGCTCTTCAGCCCCGACAGGATTGCGGGCCAGCCGGTGCGGCCGCCGGAGAGGATGTCGTCGCTGAGCGGACGGTCGTGGCCTTCGCTCATCGTCAGCCGAACCGCCTCGCCGACCGGTTCGATCTCGTAGGTGACCAGGGTCGGTCCGAGCTTTTCGAGCAGCTCGGGCCAATTGACGTTGAAGGTGACCGAGAGCTTTCGCGGCGGATCGTATGCGAGCACCTCGCCGCTGATGTGCAGGGCGCCATCGGGCGTGCGAACGATGAACGCGCCGCCAAGTCGCGGCTCGACCTCCACGGCATTGCCGAAGAAGTACTGCATGCTGAACTCGGCCGAAGTCAGTGCTTCCCACACCTTTTCCGGCGTCGAGGCAATGTAGATGGTGTAGACGGTGAGCGGCTTGAATTGGTCAAGGTTCATTTTGCATCGAATCCCTTGTTGAGGGCTGCGCGCGGAATGGCGAGCACTTTGCCTCCTTCCAGCAGGCTCTTGAGCCCGGACAGGATCGCCGGCCAGCCATTGGAGACGGCCCCGAGATACTTCCCGCCTTCGATGAATCCGTCATGCAGCACGGTCAAACGGACGAGCGAGCCGAACGGCTCGAGCGTGAACACGACGCGGGATATCGGCTCACCGCGCAGCTCCTCGTACTTCTGGTGCTTAAAGCTGTAGGACAGTCGCCGCGGCGGATCAGCCTCGAGGATCTCGCCGGAATCGGTGGTCTCGCCCTCCAGCAGGAGCGCGAAGGGAGAACCGACCTTCCAGTCCGACTGGACTTCGGCGCCGAACCAGTATCGCCTCGTGAATTCGCTCGACGTCAGAGCCTCCCACAGTGTCTCCGGAGTGGTCTCGATGTAGGTGACATAGACGAATTGCGGCTTACTCATCGCGCTTCTCCAACTGGCGTTTCAACTCGCTCAGCGCGGCGAGCTTGCCGCGCTCGAATTTTTTGATCCAGCGTTCGCCGATCTGATGGATCGGCACCGGATTGAGGTAGTGTAGCTTCTCGCGGCCATGCCTGATGGTCGTGACCAGATTGGCCTCTTCCAGAATCACAAGGTGCTTGGTCACGGCCTGGCGCGTCATCGCGAGGTCTTCGCAGAGCTCGTTCAGCGTCTGGCCGTTCCTGGCGTGAAGCCTGTCGAGCAGCGACCGTCGTGACGCATCGGCGAGCGCTTTGAAGACGTCATCCATGGCGGGGATAATAGGCAACCAAACAGTTGCATGTCAAGATGGTGTCTTTGGCGCGCACAATGGTGTCTTTGGCGCGCACAAATGGCTGTGCTAGAATCAAATCTCAGCCAACGTAGATTGGTTCCGGGAGGACTTCGATGTTCCGTTGCGTCTTGACTGCCGCAGGCCTCGTCCTTTTCGCCTGCAGCACCGCGGCACATGCGCAGAAGCAGACCATCGGCGCGCCGCCCGAAGCTTCCAACATGAAGCTGGTCGGTGCGAGCGACCTCCAGGCGCGTAGCGCCTATCAGCCGACCATCCATCACCAGGGCGACCGCTGGATCGCCTATATCGGCCATCACGGCGGCACCGACGATGTGCCCGCTCCCGTCAATCCGATGACCGGGCAGGCCGAACCGAACGGCACCTCGATCGTCGACGTCACCGATCCCGCGCGCCCGAAATATTTGCGGCACCTGCCGGGACAGGAGGGCAAGTATGAATCCGGCGGCGCGCAAATGGTGCGCATCTGCGACGGCAAGTCGTTGCCGAAGGGCGATCCCAACGCCGTCTACATGCTGCGCACCTTCGGCAGCCAGGCGCATGAGATCTGGAACGTCGCCGATCCCGCAAGCCCGGTGCTCGTCACGCGCATCGACGGCCTGAAGGACACGCACAAGAGCTGGTGGGAGTGCGACACCGGCATTGCCTTCCTCGTCTCGGGCGCGCCGGACTGGCGCACGCGGCGCATGACGCAGGTCTATGATCTCAGCGATCCCGCGCATCCGCAGAAGATCAGGGATTTTGGCTTGCCCGGTCAGGAGCCCGGTTCGACCGGCGCGGTGCCCACCGAATTGCACGGGCCGATTTCGACGGGGCCGCAGGGCAATCGCGTCTATTTCGGCTACGGCACCAACAAGGGCGGCATCCTGCAGATCGTCGATCGCGACAAGCTTTTGAACGGCCCGAAGGAGCCGACGCCGGACAATCTGCGCTATCCCGAGATTTCGCGCATGCCGATGTCGGCCTTCAACGGCGCGCATACCACGTTTCCGATGCTCGACATGCCGGTCGCGGAATTTGCCGAGGACAAGGACGGCAAGACCCGCGACATCGTCATGATCGTGGACGAGGCGATTTTGAACGAATGCGGCGAGGCGCGGCAGATGGTGTGGTTCGCCGACGTCACCACCGAGACGCGGCCGATGATGATCTCGAGCTACACCGTGCCGGAGGCGAGCGGACAGTTCTGCCGGCGCGGCGGGCGCTTCGGCTCGCATTCGGCGAACGAGAGCATGGCGCCGGTCTATTACAAGAAGATGGCCTTCATCGCCTTCTTCAATGCCGGGGTGCGCGCGCTCGACATCCGCGATCCCTATCATCCAAAGGAAGTCGGTTACTTCGTTCCGTCGATCACGAGCGCGACCGACAAACGCTGCATTCCGATCGAGGGCGGCGAACGCTGCAAGGTCGCGATCCAGACCAACAATGTCGAGACCGATGATCGTGGCTACGTCTACATCGTCGATCGTGCCAATACCGGCCTGCACATTCTCGAACTGACCGGACCGGCGCGCGCGGCCGCCGGTCTGCCGAAGACCTGACGATGCGGCGCGGGGCGGCGATCGCAGCTGTGGTGTTTGCGCTCGGCGCGTCCGGTGTCGGGGCCTATCAGCTCGCGCCGGCACCGGCCGAAGAGACAGCGCGCTGGCGCGAGATCGCCTGGCCGTTCCCGCGCGACGGCTGGTCCGCCGGCCGCGCGTTTCGTTGCGATGGCGCCTGCGCCGGCGCTGAGCTGTACCTGCGCGCGAAACGCGGCTTCTGCAATTGCGACCGCGGTGTCGCTGACGACGACGAGGTGGATCGTGTCGCCGATATCGATCTGATCAGTCCGCGCTTTGCGGCCGTCGCGCCGGGTGAGGAAGTGGGCATCGGAGCGATGCACGGGCGTGCCAGGCGCTATGATCTGGATATGCCCGACGGCGCTCGTCATGCCGCAATCGGCATCGCCGTCTCGCGGCGCTGCGATCTTTTCGTTGCAGCGACGCAGGGACGTGGGGAAGCAGGCGTGATGCAGCGCGCGGCACTCGCGTTCCTCGAAACCCAGGAGATCAAGACGTGGGTGATGGCGGCGCTGGACGGAAAGTGAGTGCCATGCATTAATGCCGCAAACTGCCCTCAGCGAGTCCTCCCCACGATGTCTATGCAAGCCTATTTCGCCTTCGTCGCCGCCTGCATTGCGCTGGCGCTGCTGCCGGGTCCCATCGTCACCCTCGTCATCGCCAATGGCCTGCGCCACGGCACGCGTGCGGCGCTGACCAATGTCGCCGGCGCGCAAGTAGGCCTCGCCATCGTCATCGGCATCGTCGCGGTCGGTCTGACCTCGCTGATGGCGACCATGGGCTACTGGTTCGACTGGGTTCGCTTTGCCGGTGCCGCCTATCTGATCTGGCTCGGTGTCAAGCTGATCTGGGCGCCGGTCGAGGGCGTCAATGTCGACCAGCCGCCGGCGCCGCCGCGCGGCGGGTTCTTCCTGCAAGGTTTCCTGGTGCTGTTGTCGAACCCAAAGGTGCTGATCTTCTTCGGCGCCTTCATTCCTCAGTTCATGGACATGAACCGCGACCACTTCCCGCAGGTCGCGCTGTTGGGGGCGACTTTCATGGTCACCGCTGCGATGACGGATGCGCTCTACGCCATCGCGGCCGGGCGCGCCCGGAAATTCTTCTCGGCCCGCCGCACGCGGCTGATGTCGCGCGTCTCCGGCGGCTTCATGATCGGCGGCGGCATCTGGCTGGCGCTGACCAGGGCGAAATAGCTCCATCGGGCCGGTTGGCCCTGAACCCTTTGCGGCGGCGATACGCATCTCGATCGGCGAGGATATCGTTGCGACGCGGGGCTAATCGACCAGCCGCTCCGCCCTCAGCTCCACCTCGATCTCCGCAAAAATCCTTGCCAGCCGCTCGGCCCATTGTTGCTGGCCGGATTGGTCGGCAATGAGGTCCTGGCGGATCTCGATGCCGGTGTTGACGAGGCCGCGGGCCTCGCCGTGAACAGGGATGGTGTAGTCGGTGAGGTCGCTCACTGCATAGGGCTCGTTGTCGCCGACGACGAGATCGCTCTGGCTGCGCAGGTGCCTGAGCAGCAGATGCGGCAGCATGGTGTCGCGATTATACAGCGCGCCGATGTGCCAGGGACGGGCGACGCCGGCATAGACCGGCGTGAAGCTGTGCAGCGACACCAGCACCGTCGGCCGCTTGTCGTGCAGGCGGCGGTCGATCGCGGCATCGATACGGTGATGATAGGGCTCAAAAATCTCGCGGTGCCTCGCGGCGCGCTCGCCCTCGGAGATGCCTTCGTTGCGCGGAATCGCGGTCGCTTCGGAAATGACGGGGATCGAGCTGACGGCGGCTGGCGGGCGGTTGCAATCGATCACCAGCCGCGAATAGCGCTGCGCGATCAGATGTGCGTCGAGCATTTTTGCCAGCCGATCGGCGACGCCGGCGATGCCGATGTCCCAGGCGATGTGCCGCGTCAGCTCGGCCTCAGTGACGCCGAGGTCGCCGAGCGCGCGCGGCAAAATCCGTCCGTAGTGATCCGAAGTGAGCAAAAACGGCGATGTCGCTTGCGCATTCACCTCATGCACTGGCGGAATGTCACCCCCGCCGAGGAGTTGATCGGTCGTGTTGATTGTGTCTAAAGCCATCCAGATTGCCTATGGAAAAAGCAGTCACCCCGAAAAATCGGACGGGAATCGCTATAGATTGGTCCGCCTGACATCACCATGATTGCCTGACGATGCCGCTGCTGACGATTCATCACAAGACCAAATATCGCTACAAGCGCCCGGTGGCGTTCGGCGAGCACAGGATCATGCTGCGTCCGCGCGACGGGCACGATCTGCGCGTGCTCGATTCTCAGCTCGAGATTTCGCCGGAGCCGATGTCGCTGCGCTGGATCCACGACGTGTTCGGCAATTCGGTCGCGATCGCCGATTTCGACGAGCGCACGGATTGCCTGACCTTCGATTGGTCCGTCACCGTCGAACACAATCCGGTGGAGGAGTTCGCGCTGACGGCGGACGATGCGGCCTACTTCTACCCGTTCGTCTATGGCGACGAGGAATATCCCGATCTGGTCCAGTACACGACGCCGCACTATGCCGATCCCGATGGCGAGCTCTCGGAATGGGCGCGCGGCTTTCTCGACGAGGACGCGCCGACGCCGACCTTCAAGATCCTGAGCGGCATGACGCACGCCATCCGCAAGCAGTTCAAGTACCGCAACCGCCACGAGCCCGGCACCCAGCATCCGCTCGACACCTTGCAGTCCGGCACCGGCACCTGTCGCGATTATGCGCTGTTCATGATCGAGGCGCTGCGCCGGCTCGGCATCGCCGCGCGCTTCGTTTCCGGCTACATCTTCGTGCCTGAAAACATCGCGCAACGTCATGTCGGCGGCGGCTCGACGCATGCTTGGGTGCAGGTCTATCTGCCGACCGCGGGCTGGATCGAGTTCGATCCGACCAACGGCATCGTCGGCACCCGCGACCTCATCCGCGTTGCGGTCGCCCGCGACCCGCGCCAGGCGATCCCGCTGCACGGCACCTATATCGGCTCGCAGGACGTCTTCGACGTCATGGAAGTGAACATCAGGGTGGTGTCGGACGAACAGTGCAGCGGCCGGGAGCTGAAGGCGGAGGTTTCGTAGGTCTACTGCGATTTGCACGCTGCTGATTGACGGTTATAGAAGGCCATGACCTCCGATCGTCTTTTCGTTTACGGCACGCTGATGCGCGGCTTCGACCATCCGATGGCGCGGCTGCTTGCGGGCCACGCGGATTTCCTGAGTGAAGCGACCTGCCGCGGCCGGCTCATCCTGGTGAAGCATTATCCTGGGCTGTTGCTGTCGGATGCGGCCTCGGACGTCGTCCACGGCGAGCTTTTTCGCCTTCACGTGCCCGACGAGCTGTTGAGCGAGCTCGACATGTACGAGGCCTGCGGCGAGGGCTTTCCGGAGCCGACCGAATATCTGCGCAAGCTGGTCGAGGTGACAGGCGCGGACGGCGCGACTGCACCGGCCTGGACCTACATCTACAACTGGCCGGCCACCGATCTGCCGCGCATCGAGACCGGCCGCTTCCTCGGCCACTAAGCCGACAGCACTTCCTTCACCGCGCGCACGTCCACCTCGCGCTCGACATAGGTCCACTCCTCGGTTCGCCTGAGCATCGCGACCAGCTCCTCGAACAGCGAGGCGTGCGCGGGCGCGAATTCGAACCAGGTCAGGAAATCGAACGGCCCGCCGAGGTCGCGGCTATGATAGAGCTGGCGCGCAATCGCAGGCAGGAAGCGCAGGCTGCTCGCGATGTGGTGCGATTTGTCTTCGAAGATCCTGCGGCGCTCTTCCTGGGTCAACTCCCACCAGGCCTGCGACTTGCGGATCGGGATCAGCGCCGCGCTGGTTGCTTCCAGGCGGCCGAGGCCGGCCTGCACGGACGTGAGCTGCTGCTGTTCGGCGCGCTCGGTGTAGCGCAGCGTGCTCGCGACGCCGACCAGCCGCCAGGCATTGCGCGAGGGCACCAGCGGCAACGAGATGGCCTCGCTATCGGTGACCGACAGCGCCGGCATGAAGGCGAGGGGCTCGCCCGTCACGGGCGAAATCGAGGTGATGCGCCATCCCCCGCTCTGGCCGCCTCGAAAGGTCCTGAACATGTCTCATGGAAGCGTGGAACCGGGTCGGGTTCAAGTGGCTCGTCATTATCTCTACGGGATTTATCTCTACGGGATTTGCCCGGATCAGGCCCGCTTCTTCGGCTTCGACTTCTGTTCCATGTAGGAGCGCAGCACCGCATTCATGCGCCGCTGATAGCCCTCGCCATCGCGCTTGAAGAAGTCGAGCACATCCTCGTCGACGCGGATGGAGATGGCCTTTTTTTTCGGCGGTATCACCAGCACGGCATCCGACCAATCGATGTCAATCGGCGCTGCGTCGGGATCATTGGCGACGGCCTTGGCGATGTCCTCGTCGGTCAGTGCGTCGACGCGGGCCCAGTCAGTCTTGCCCTTCCTTGGGTAGTCCCTTGAAACGGTTATAATATTTCTTTCGTTCGTCTTCGCGCGCGCGCCGGACCGAGATGAACCGGCAGACCGCCCCGCGGATCGCGCAGACTGCCGCGACTTCCCGCCCGGCGACGTAACCGAAGATTTGGTACCTGACTTCGTCATTGCGATCCGACCGGCGGATGAAGGTGTAGCCGTCGAGAATTCCGCGCGCGTCCTCGAAGTCGATTCCGTGAATCCGCAGGTTGGACGCGCGCTTCTTCGGATCCCATCCAAAGTCGCGAACGCCTGCGAACAGCAGCTGCAAGTCTTCCGTCATGGCAAATCATCCAAATGACACCGCATCTTGCCGCGCATGAGGTTTGCTATGACGTCTGAAGCCGTAGCCGCGACTTCATCGTTTTCTGTATATACAAACGTAATCGTCGGATGTCAACGATTTCGGATTCCACTGGAAAAGCCAAAATCTGTTTGCTCGTCGAGAGCAGTCTAGGGTTCCGGGTGGGCATTCCTTTGCGTGAGAGATTTTCTGCCCTGTGCATAGGTCGAATAACCTGCATAACCCGGAGAAACCTGACTTCTAGCCCTGTCGCACCTATATCCCTGATCCTTCACCCTGACTCATGCTGATTCGCGCTAGACCCAGAGCCCATGCGCTTCACGCCCCAATTCCTCGACGAGCTGCGTGCCCGGCTTTCGGTCTCCGAAGTCGTGGGCAAGCGCGTCAAGCTGAAGAAGGCGGGGCGGGAGTGGAAGGGGTTGTCGCCGTTCCAGCAGGAGAAGTCGCCGTCGTTTTTCGTCAACGACCAGAAGGGTTTTTACCACGACTTCTCCTCCGGCAAGCACGGCGACATCATCAGCTTCGTGATGGAGACCGACGGCCTGCCGTTTGCCGAGGCCGTGGAGCGGCTCGCCAACATGGCGGGCCTGCCGCTGCCGGCGGTGACGCCCGATGCTGCCAGGCACGAGCAGCGGCGGAAGTCGCTGCATGACGTGATGGATCTCGCGGCAAAGTTCTATGCCGAGACGCTGGCCTCACGTGTCGGCGCCAAGGGGCGCGGCTATCTCGCCGACCGTGCGATCTCGCCCGCGACGCAATTGCAGTTTCGGCTGGGCTATGCGTCACCCGATCGCTTTGCGCTGAAGGAGCATCTCGGCAAGCTCGGCGTCTCCGTCGACGACATGGTCGAGGCAGGCATGCTGGTGGCCGGTGAAGACATCCCGGTGCCCTATGACCGCTTCCGCGATCGCGTGATGTTTCCGATCACGGATCTGCGCGGCCGCGTCATCGCCTTCGGCGGGCGCGCGCTGGAGAAGGACATTCCGGCCAAATACCTGAACTCGCCGGAGACGCCGCTCTTCCACAAGGGCGACAATCTCTACAACCACCAGACGGCGCGCAAAGCCACCCATGACGGCAGCGCCCTGGTCGTGGTCGAAGGCTATGTCGACGTCATCGCCATGGTTACTGCGGGCTTTGCCGGCAGCGTGGCGCCGCTCGGCACCGCGCTCACGGAAAACCAGCTCGCGCTGCTCTGGAAAATGGCGGACGAGCCGATCCTCTGCTTCGACGGCGACCGCGCCGGCCAGAAGGCGGCTTATCGTGCGGCGGATCTTGCCTTGCCATTCCTCGCACCGGGCAAGAGCCTGCGGTTCGCGCTGCTGCCGGAAGGGCAGGACCCCGACGATCTCGTGCGCTCCGGCGGCCGCGGCGCCATCGAGGAGGTGATCGCGGCGGCGCGTCCGCTCGCCGAGATGATCTGGTCGCGCGAGCTCGAAGGCGGCAATTTCGCAACGCCCGAGCGCCGCGCCGCGCTGGAAGCGCGCATCAAGGATCTCTCCAACGGCATCCGCGACGAGGTGGTGCGACGCTATTATCGGCAGGATCTTGCCGAGCGGCTCCAGCGCGCCTTTGCCCCCGACGGCGGACGCGGCGGCTTTGGCGGCCGTGGCAATTTCCGCCCCGGCCCCGGCGGTCGCCAGTTCCAGCCCCGCGGTGGCGGAAGCGCGAATCGATTCGGCGGCCAGGGATTTGGTGGCCAAGGACTTGGCGGCCAAGGATTTGGTGGAGGCCGCCGAGGCCCGCCCGGTCCCATCCAGCTGCCCTCCGGGCCCTACCAGGCGGCGAGCGCCCAGCTGGCGGCAAGCCCGATCATGCGCAGCCAGCGCAGCGCCATCTCGCGCCGGGAAGCCCTGATCCTGCAGAGCCTGATCAACCACCCCTGGCTGCTGCACGACCATCTCGAAGAGGTCGCGGCCCTGGAATTCGCCCATCCCGAGGCCCATAAGCTCAGGGCCGGCATCATCGCCGCCTTTGCCAACGACCATCACCACTCGCCGGACCCCGGCGAGCAGGCCGAAAAGATGCGCGGCGACCTCGAGAAGGGCGGATTTTCGCAGGTTATTCAAAAGGTTGATGGCAGCATCACGACCGCGGCGGTGTGGGGCGCCCGCGAGGGCGCCGCACGGGACGACGTTCTCTCCACCTGGCATCAGCTGGTTGCCTTGCATCGGCAGTGGCATTCACTACTTAGAGAGCTGAAAGACGCCGAGCTGGCCTTGGGAGAGGATTCCAGCGAGGCCAGTATGGCGTGGCTGCGTGACGTCAAGGCTCGGATAGGCGAAGTCGACGGCACCGAAGCCCTGATCGAGGGTTTTGGCGAGCTGTCGGGCCGGTTCCAGAAGAGCGTGTGATGAAAGAATCATGCGGACGGCCGCGGCCGGGACCGCTAAAAGACTCGCCAAATCCGAGGTTTGGCGGCAAAAACAGGGTTAATCGAGGCTTAACGGTCTTGTAGCACTTTGGCCACCAGGCGGCCGCAGGCAGAACAGACGCGTCAGGAATGAATCCGCGCAATTGCTGTTGGCACTACACCTGCATCCGCTGCGACAAAGAGGCTCTACGAAGCGTTAGGCAAATCCGGCGAGAGATAAGGTCGGGGGTGGCGAAAAGAGGTTCGCGCCGCCCTTTCCGTGTCGAGATCTGACGAAGCGAGAGCAGCGAGCAACAGGTTCAAGTGATTTCACGCGGGCGCGGCGAACGTCTGTGTGAAACGCGTTTAGGAGCAATGGATGGCCACCAAGGCAAAGACGCTGCAGGCGAAGGACAAGGAAAAAGACGACAAGGCAGCGGACGCGCCGGAGAAGGACTCCCAGGACGCGCCCTCGCCGTTGCTCGATCTGTCCGACGCGGCCGTGAAGAAGATGATCAAGCAGGCCAAGAAGCGCGGCTTCGTGACTTTCGATCAGCTCAACGAAGTTTTGCCGTCCGACCAGACCTCGCCCGAGCAGATCGAGGACATCATGTCGATGCTCTCGGACATGGGCATCAATGTCACCGAAGCCGACGATAGCGAAGGCGAGGAGGACAAGGACGAGGGCGGCGAGGACGAGACCGACAACGAGCTCGTCGAAGTCACCCAGAAGGCCGTCACCGAGGTCAAGAAGAGCGAGCCGGGCGAGCGCACCGACGATCCCGTGCGCATGTATCTGCGCGAGATGGGCACCGTCGAGCTGCTCTCGCGCGAAGGCGAAATCGCGATTGCGAAGCGCATCGAGGCTGGCCGCGAGGCGATGATCGCAGGCCTCTGCGAAAGCCCGCTGACCTTCCAGGCCATCATCATCTGGCGCGACGAGCTCAACGAAGGAAAGATTTTCCTTCGTGACATCATCGATCTCGAAGCGACCTATGCCGGGCCCGAAGCCAAGGCCGGCATGAACACTGCGATGATCGCCGGTCCCAGCGGCGAGACCGGTGAAGCTTCGGCCGAAGGCGGCCAGGTCACTGGCGCCGCGCCCGCGCATGTCGCCCCGCCCGCCGCACCGCCGTCGCCGACCCCGTTCCGCGCCGCGCCTGCGCCCGGCAATGCCGGCGAAGCCGCGAAGGATCCTGCGGAGTCCGCCGCCGAAGCCGATATGGACGAGGACGACGAGTTCGAGAACCAGATGTCGCTTGCGGCGATCGAGGCCGAGCTCAAGCCGAAGGTCGTCGAGATCTTCGACAAGATCGCCGATAGCTACAAGAAGCTGCGCAAGCTTCAGGAACAGGACATCCAGAACCAGCTCGAGAGCACCTCGCACGGGCCCTCGCTGTCACCGCACCAGGAGCGCAAATACCGCAAGCTCAAAGACGAGATCATCGTCGAGGTGAAGTCGCTGCGCCTGAACCAGGCGCGTATCGACAGTCTGGTCGAGCAGCTCTACGACATCAACAAGCGCCTCGTCTCGCATGAGGGTCGCCTGATGCGCCTTGCCGACAGCCACGGCGTCGGGCGCGAAGACTTCCTGCGCAACTACACCGGCTCGGAGCTCGATCCGCGCTGGCTCAATCGTGTCTCGAAGCTGTCGGCCAAGGGCTGGAAGAATTTCGTCCATCACGAGAAGGACCGGATCAAGGACCTCCGCCACGAGGTGCATCAGCTCGCGGCGCTGACCGGCCTCGAGATCATCGAGTTCCGCAAGATCGTGCACTCGGTGCAGAAGGGCGAGCGCGAAGCACGCCAGGCCAAGAAGGAGATGGTGGAAGCCAACCTCCGTCTCGTGATCTCGATCGCCAAGAAGTACACCAACCGCGGCCTGCAGTTCCTCGACCTGATTCAGGAAGGCAACATCGGCCTGATGAAGGCCGTCGACAAGTTCGAGTACCGCCGCGGCTACAAGTTCTCGACCTACGCGACGTGGTGGATCCGGCAGGCGATCACCCGCTCGATCGCCGACCAGGCGCGCACCATCCGCATTCCCGTGCACATGATCGAGACGATCAACAAGATCGTGCGCACCTCGCGCCAGATGCTCAACGAGATCGGCCGCGAGCCGACCCCGGAAGAGCTGGCCGAGAAGCTCGGCATGCCCTTGGAGAAGGTCCGCAAGGTCCTCAAGATCGCCAAGGAGCCGCTCTCGCTCGAAACCCCCGTCGGTGACGAAGAGGATTCACACCTCGGCGATTTCATCGAGGACAAGAACGCGATCCTCCCGATCGATGCCGCGATCCAGTCGAACCTGCGCGAGACCACCACGCGCGTGCTCGCCTCGCTCACCCCGCGCGAAGAACGCGTGCTGCGCATGCGCTTCGGCATCGGCATGAACACCGACCACACGCTGGAAGAAGTCGGCCAGCAGTTCTCGGTGACCCGCGAACGTATTCGTCAGATCGAAGCGAAGGCGCTGCGCAAGCTGAAGCATCCGAGCAGGTCAAGGAAGCTGCGGAGCTTTTTGGATAACTAGTTCAGGCGTGCCTGGACTCGATCCGGGCATCCATCCAAACGAAAACGGCGGGCTGAGGCCCGCCATTTTTGTTTGTGCCGATGCTCTAGGTGTCGCGCGAGCGGAGCCTATTTCTTCTTCGCCCCGACCCGCTCGAGGTTCTTGATCTCCAGCGCCGGGCGGCCGGATTTTTCGGCGATCTCGCGGTCCTGCTCCATGATGAAGGCGCGTGCGGGCTCGTCGCCGTCGAGGCCGCCCAGCAATTCGGCGGGCACGCGCCGGTTGGAGCGTTGAGAGCCGTCTTCATAGAAGACGTTGAAAAAGGCGAATTCGCCTTTGGGATTGGTTCCAGGTTTTTTGGCCATGGCGGCTTGTCGTCGATCAGGACGCCGCAGTCAAATGGTGAATTGCCCGTATTCACGCGGAGCGGGGTGCCGCGCACGGATGAATTCGTTTTGCCGGCGGGGCGCCGGGCGCCCTCTTGCCGTCTGCCGAGACCCTTCCTCAATAAACGGCGGGCCGCTAAGCCCGCCGTTTATTTTTGGTCTTCAGTGTCGCCCGGGGCTGGCGGGGCGACAACCTAGAATAGAAGGTTATAGGCTGCGCCATGCGATGGCAAGGCAAATCAGGGCGGCGTCGATGTCGCAGCCGGCGGATCAGACATGCGTCGGATTTCGACGTTCATGAGTTCCCAAACGAACTGCTTCGATGAGCAAATGAGTTTGTTCATCTATGCGCTGCCGCAACGCAGCTAGCGTTGTGTGCACTATGTAGAAAGCGCGTTGGCCTGCGCGTCTTCCCGTCGATGCGCAGACGTGGCGAGCGCATTTCATTTGTCGCAGCCAAGATGCGATCGGGTTCTGGCGAGGTTTGCCGCTTTGACGCGAATCCGGTTCCCGGGCATGATCGCGTGCCGCTTTCGCGTTCATTCTTCAAAGGATTTTCCGGTATGTCGAGACCCGCTTTGGCCATCGCCTTCATTGCCTGTCTGGCCAGCGGATCGGCCCACGCCGCGCGCTGCGGCGGCGACTTCAACAGCTTTGTCGCCAGCATGACCGCGGAAGCGCAAGGCGCCGGCGTCTCGGCGGGCGTGACCAGCGCGGCGCTCAGCGGGGTGGCCCAGGATGGCGCGGTGCTCGCCTTCGACCGGCGCCAGCGCTACACCTTCAACAAGAGTTTCGAGCAGTATGTCTCGACCCGGGTCGGCCCCGGCCGCATCAATGGCGGCAAGGCGATGTTGCAGCGCCATGCCGCGCTGCTCTCGCGCATCGAGCAGCAATTCGGCGTGCCCCGCTATATCCTGGTCGCGATCTGGGGCTTGGAAAGCGATTTCGGCAAGGGCGACATCGGCAAGCTGCCCGTGATCCGCACGCTGGCGACGCTCGCGCATGACTGCCGCCGCACGGATCTGTTTCAGGGCGAGCTGCTTGCGGCGCTGAAGATCGTGCAGCGCGGCGACCTGCCGCTGCGCGACCTGATCGGCGCCTATGCCGGCGAGATAGGCCAGACCCAATTCCTGCCGTCCTCCTACATCAAATACGGCGTCGATTTCGACGGCGACGGCCACGTCGATCTCCGCCACAGCGTCCCCGACGTGCTCGCGTCGACCGCGAACCTGCTCCACACCAGCGGCTTCAAGATGGGCCAGCCCTACGGCGAAGGCACCGCAAATTTCGAGGCGATGCGCGAATGGAACAGGGCGGTGATCTATCGCAAGACGATCGGGTATTTTGCCGATCGGCTGGCGGGGCAGTGAGGGGCGTGATGTCTCTCCGCCTTCGCCGGGACGACGTTGAAAGTGATGCGGCGGACCACACGGCTAGCTCCCCTTCGCCATCCTCTCCAGCTTGCGCTGCAACGGCGCCCAGTACGTCCCCGGACGGAAGCGCTGCAACAGATCCATGAAGCGGGCGTCGTTGCCGATCAGGATACGCGGCTCGTTTCTCTCGATGCCCTTGATGATGCGCAGCGCGGCGTCCTTCGGCGTGGTCTTTGCCGCGTTCTCGAACCGCTCGATCGATTGCGACCGACGCGCGTTGTCGGTGACGCCGACCCCGGTGCGCGAATTGCGCGCGATGGCGGTGGCGACGCCGCCGGGGTGCACGACCGACAACCTCACAGGGCTGCCCGCCATCGCAAGCTCGTGCCGCACGCTCTCGGAAAAGCCGCGCACCGCGAATTTCGCCGCGGCATAAGCCGACTGTCCCGGCGGCGCGATGATGCCGAAGATCGAGGACAGGTTGACGATGTGGGCCTCGCCCATCGTCTTCAGATGCGGCAGGAAGGCGCGCGTGCCGTGCACCACGCCCCAGAAATTGATGTCGAACAGCCAGTCCATCTGCGCCTGGTCGATCTCCTCGAACGAGCCCATCAGCGCCACGCCGGCATTGTTGACAACGATGCCGAGCGCGGGATGCGTTGTTGCCGCCTCGCTCGCGAACCGCGCGATGTCGTCGGGCTCGCCGACGTCGACGCGGTGCAGGCTGACCTTGCATGCGGCTCCGATCTCGGCCGCGAGCGTCTTCAGCCCGGCCTCGTCGCGATCGGCGAGCGCGAGATCGCAGCCGCGCCGCGCAAGCTCGATCGCCAGCGCGCGGCCGATGCCGCTGGCCGCTCCCGTGATGGCGGCGGCGCCGCGAATCGCAGTCATGAATCCCCAATCAAGCCCCTCGTGCGGAACTATGATTTACATTTTTTCATAATGGAACTGAACCGCATGGCTGTTCCCACCTTAACCTACGTTACTTGATAGAGACAGACAGGCAGCATTGGGAGCCGCCAATGGGACAAGCAAAGCCATTTCGAGCAACCGCACTGATTGTGGAAGACGACCTCATGCAGAGGGAGATGCTCAGTCTTCTTCTCGAAGAAAGCGGCTACGACGTCATTCAATGCGAGAGCGCCGAAGCAGCCGAGCTTGTGCTCGACAAGAGCGCCGGCGCGCTCTGCTTGATGATGACCGACGTCCAGCTTGCCGGCCGCATGAACGGGGTCGAGCTCGCGCACGTCGCCAAGGACCGAAATCCGAAGCTCGACATCGTCGTCACCTCCGGCCGCCCCTTGATGCAGCCCTTGCCGAACGGCGCAAAGTTCTGGGCCAAGCCATGGGCGCCGCTGGACGTGCTCCGCGAGGCCGAGCTCGCGCAGCTGTCCTGACGGCGATCCCGCGGGCCGGCTTTCTTGCCCCGAGATGCGGTGATAAGGTCTGTGCATGACCTTGTCTTTCCTGCTGACCTCGCTGATCGTGGTCGCCTCGCCCGGTACCGGCGTGCTCTACACGCTGGCCGCCGCGCTGACACGCGGCTCGCGCGCGAGCATCGCGGCCGCCTTCGGCTGCACGCTCGGAATCGTGCCGCACATGATTGCCGCGATGCTGGGGCTCGCCGCCGTGCTCCACACCAGCGCGCTCGCCTTCGCCGCGCTGAAATGGTGCGGCGTCGCCTATCTGCTCTATATGTCCTGGCAGGCGCTACGCGAGACCGGCGCGCTGGCGGTCGACGGCCAAATTCGCGAGCGTTCGGTTGGCCGTGTGATCGTGACCGGCTTCCTGATCAACATCCTCAATCCAAAGCTGTCGATCTTTTTCCTCGCCTTCCTGCCGCAGTTCATCGCGGCGGACGAGGGTCATGTGCTGGCGCAGATGCTGGAATTGAGCGGTGCCTTCATGGCGATGACGTTTGCCGTGTTCGTGGTCTACGGCCTCTGCGCAGCCTGGGTGCGCGAGCGCGTCATCTCCCGTCCGCGCGTCATGGCCTGGCTGCGGCGGAGTTTTGCCGCCGGCTTCGCCGCACTTGGGGCCAAGCTCGCGTTCGCCGAGCGGTAGTTTTCTTCACCCCATAAAAAAGCGGGCCTCGCGCCCGCCGCCTTCAATCTCTCGCCTCTGCCGAAGCCCGGGCGGAGCGAACTCCACCCGGGCAAAAAATAAGAAGCCTCGTTACTTCTTCTTCGCTGCCTTCTTGGCCTTCTTCTTTGTCGCCTTCTTCGCCTTCTTCGCTTTCTTAGCCATAGGATCCTCTTCAGGGTTAATGGTGAAACGCGACACGAGGGATGCTCGGCGGAGGGCCAGCCTCGCAACATCCTCGACCACAAGCTCAGCAGATTCGCGCCCATATGCCCCGCGCTGTCACATCCGTGTCATTGCGTTATCCACAGCTCAGATGCATTTCCGGGCGCTTTTGGTTCTTGAATCCGCATCGCGGCGTCGGAGCATCATCGCGGCCGACATGCCTAACGATCCGACAACCGCGCCGGCCGTTCATGAATCCAAAACCAAAGGCATGCTTTTAAAGTTCGCAGTGAGACTCCGTTAAGCGCGACGGCCGCATTGTTGCCCGCAAGAAAACGGGGACGGGGTCATGGACGGACGGCTGCCAGGGACGGAAGGCACGACGCAGCGCGTGCGGCACGCGCCATGCTGAACGTGCCGACACTCTGGACGGTGTTCGTCGTCAACTTTCTGGCGCTCGGCCTGATCTGGGCCTATGTGACGCGCTCTTATCCGAAATTCGCAGCCGCGCGGTTCTGGATGGCATCGTCCTTCATCGGTGCGACCGGCGCGATGACGGCCCTGATCCGCCTGTTCATCGCATCTCCACTGCCACTTCTGCTTGGCGCGGCCGGCGTCATCGCGGCGAGCTGCCTTGCCGCCATGGGCATCCAACGCTTCTATCACCGGCCGGTCTCGTGGCGCATGATGACCGCGGCGGGAGCGCTGAGCCTCGCCGGCGTCGTGTTCTTCATGGTCGGCTTCGAGCACATGCCGCTGCGCATGCTCTGCTACACGCTCGGTCAGGGCCTGCCGCTGGTGCTGTCGCTGCGTCTGTTGCTGGCGCCGCCGGAAGGCCGCGTCAGCCCGGGCGCCCGGTTGTCCGGCATCGTCATCCTCGTCATTATCGCGATCCTCGCGGTCCGCACGGCGGGCAATCTGCTCGGCGGCGATTTCTCGGCGAGCGCCGGCGGCCAGGCTCATGCGGTCATGGTGCTGGGGCTGCTGTTCCTGTCGATGACGCTCAATTTCGGCTTCCTGCTGATGGCGATGGACCGCCTGCGCAACGAGGTGGCCGACCTCGCGCTGCTCGACGATCTCACCGGTGTCGCCAACCGGCGGCATCTGTTGCAGCGGCTGGGTGAAGAATGCGCCCGCTCGGAGCGCAGCAGCGAGCCGTTCTCGCTGCTGGTGATCGATCTCGACGGCTTCAAGACCATCAACGACACCCATGGCCATGCCGCGGGCGATGCCTGCCTGCAGCATTTCACCCTGATGGCGCAAACGCGGCTGCGGCCGGGCGACATGCTCGCCCGCACTGGCGGCGACGAATTCTGCGTCGTGCTGCCGTCGTCGTCCTTGCGCGAGGCGGCCGCGATCGCCCGCCGCGTGCTCGAGGTCTGTCGTCAGGATGCCGTCAGCTGCACCGGGGGCGACATTCCGATCGCGATCTCGATCGGGCTGGCGCAGTGGGATCGCGGCATCGGCCAATTTCCGGACCGCCTGATCGCGCATGCCGACCACGCGCTCTATGCGGCCAAGAAGAACGGCAAAAACGACTTTGCCGTCTACGAGCCGGCGCCGCCGCTCCTGCCTGAGCCGATCGGTCCAGGCGAGGCCTTGCGCAAATTCGCGTAAGGGCGTGCTAATGTCTGGTCCGCATTGGACCCGCACGATGATCTCCCGCCTGCTCGCGGCCGTATTCGCCGCTCTCATTCTGATCGCGCCCGCAGACGCAACCGACGCCGAGCTGGCCAAACTCGCGCGCGCCTCCGGCACGCCCGACATTCCCGGCCTGAAAATCGTGTGGCTGGCGCCATGGGGCGATGTCGGTAACGCAAGACCATGGCGCAACATCATCGTGCACCAGACCGAGGGGCCGGCGGGCTCGGCCCGCGGCGGCGCCGAGGCGCAATCGAAGAATCCCACGCGTCGCGGCGTCACATTGTGGGTCGAAACCGATGGCACGGTCTATTGGGCGGTGGCGGAGAATCTGGTGCCGACCCATGGCGACGGCGCCAACCGCAACGACAACAAGTACATCGACAACAAGCCGACCTATCGCCAGGTGGTGCGCGACAATTCGATCGGCGTCGAGTTCGCCGGCAACTATCCCGACGTCACGACCGGCCCGACCGCGGCGCAGGTCGCCGCGTGGAAGATCCTCGTCCAAATCCTGCGCGCGCGCTACGGCATTCCGCTCGACCACGTCTATGCGCACAACTGGATCGACTACAAGGACGCGCGCTATTGCGAAGGCTGCTGGCTCGCGACGCTGGCGAGGACTTGGGGGAAAGAATTTAGGGGCGAGTGACGAGCTACACCGGCTCCGACATCCATCCAAAGAGCCGCCGCATCAATCCCGGCCGCCGCGGCAATTGCGGCGGCTCATCCGCCGCCAGCACGCGGTTGATGAAGTAATCCAGGAACACCATGTCGTTCGGCTCGGTGACGGTGAATTCTTCCTCGCCGAAGAAGACGCTGTAATTGAAGAAGAACGGGCCCATGATCGGGATCGTCGCGGTCGAGGCGTAGTCCTTCGAGATCACGAACTCCGACGGCTCGAGGCCGTGGTCGCGCATCGCCTGCTCGACCAGCGGCAACTTGCGCATGAACTGGGCGGAAAACCCGCCCACGGTAGATTGCAAAATGATCGACACAGTGCGTGTCCGTTCTCTTGATGCTGTCGGTCCGATGTTTTTGGTCGGCCGACCGGCAGTGCGGGTTCAAGGTGCCTGGCCCCGCGCCTCCAAGAACATGCTGCACCTCACACACAAAAAAGCCGGCGTTGCCGCCGGCTTTCTGTCTCTTGTCGATCCGCCAATCTCTGGCGCCGGAGCAACCTCGCTTAGAGCGCGGCTTCCAGCGCGGCCTGTTCGGCCTTTGCGATCGTGCCCTTGACCGCGGCCTGCACCTTTTCAAAAGCGCGGACCTCGATCTGGCGGACGCGCTCGCGCGACACGCCGAACTCGGCGGCAAGGTCTTCCAGCGTCATCGGTTCATCGGCGAGGCGGCGGGCCTCGAAGATGCGGCGTTCGCGCGGGTTGAGCACGCCCATGGCGCCATTGAGGGCGTCACGGCGGTGATCATATTCCTCGTGCTCGGCCAGCATGGCTTCCTGGTTGGGCGAATTGTCGACCAGCCAGTCCTGCCATTCTCCGGCTTCGCCGTCGTCGCGGATCGGAGCGTTGAGCGACGCGTCGCCACCGAGGCGGCGGTTCATGTCGACCACGTCCTGAGCCGTGACGCCGAGACGCTTGGCAATGATTGCCACCTGGTCGGGGCGCAGATCGCCTTCGTCCAGCGCGGAAATCTTGCTCTTCGCCTTGCGCAGGTTGAAGAACAGCTTCTTCTGGTTCGCGGTGGTGCCCATCTTCACGAGCGACCAGGAACGCAGAATGTACTCTTGTATCGACGCCTTGATCCACCACATGGCGTAGGTGGCGAGACGGAAGCCCTTCTCGGGCTCGAACCGCTTCACCGCCTGCATCAGGCCGACATTGCCTTCCGAGACGACCTCGGAGATCGGCAAGCCGTAGCCACGATAGCCCATGGCGATCTTGGCCACGAGCCGGAGATGGCTGGTGACGAGTTGATGTGCGGCGTCGCGATCATCGTGCTCGCGCCAGCGTTTGGCGAGCATGTATTCCTGCTGGGGTTCCAGCATCGGGAACTTGCGGATTTCGCCGAGGTAACGGGAAAGGCCGGATTCTCCATTAAGGACCGGCAGTGCAGCGGTACGGGCCATAGTTAAGCCCTCCAAAGGTTCAGGCCCCCGATAGCGGCGGGCCAGGCAGACGACCGCTTTGTTAAAGCCGGTCGTAGCTGCGATGTTCCGCGTTGGTCATTTCCAACGCAGACGCAATATACCCCATCGGGGGGCAAAAAGGGAAGGATTGCTGACGTCACGTCCCCGTGTGGCAGCTATAACTTTTTGTAAGGTAAGGGTTTTCTGAAACTGCCTGCGTCATAGCGCCGCTTTCAAGGCTCCCTGGAGGAGAAGCAAATCCTCCGGCAGCGGCGTCTCCCAGTGGAGTAATTCTCCAGTCCTGGGGTGCTCCAATACCAGCAAATAAGCGTGCAGGGCTTGCCGTCCGAGGGCGGCCAGCGCTGCTTGCGACTCGGGGCCGAGCTGGTTCGCCTTGGTCTTGAAGTGCGGGCCGTAGACGCCGTCGCCCAGCAGGGGATGGCCGATATGGGCGAGGTGGACGCGGATCTGGTGAGTGCGCCCGGTCTCGAGCTCGCAGGCGAGCAGGCCCGCGATCGGCTTGCCGTCCCGCCCGGCAAAGCTCTCCAGAAGCTCCCAATGCGTCACGGCCTCGCGGCCGCCCTGGCGCACCGCCATCTTCTCGCGCGCATGCGGATGGCGGTCGATCGGCGCATCAACGGTGCCGCGATGGCGGCCGGGCAGCCCCCACGCGAACGCCATGTAGCCGCGCCGCATCGGCCCGGTGCGGCCGTGATCGGCGAATTGCGCGGTGAGCGAGGCATGCGCGAGGTCGTTCTTGGCGACCACCATCAGCCCCGTGGTGTCCTTGTCCAGCCGGTGCACGATGCCGGGCCGGCGCACGCCACCGATGCCCGACAGCGAGCCTCCGCAATGGGCGATCAGCGCGTTCACCAGCGTGCCGGTCTCGTGGCCCGCCGCGGGGTGCACCACCAGCCCCCTGGGCTTGTTGAGGACGACGATGTCGTTGTCCTCGAACACGATGTCGAGGGCGATATCCTCGCCTTTCGGCTCCGGCGAGACTGCTTCCGGCACGTCGATTGTGATCGTATCGCCGGATGCGACGTGATAAGCGGGGTCGCGGATCGCGGCGTCCTTGAGGCTCACCGCGCCCGCCAGGATCAGGGCTTTCAGTCTCGATCGCGACAGGTCGGCGAGGTGCGCCGCCAGCACGCGGTCGAGCCGGGTCGAGTCCTCGTCGCCGGTGACGACAACCTCCAACCTTTGCGCAGAGCCTGAATTTTCCATGACGACGTCTGATACCGCTGTTCCCGAACCGAGCCCCGAGCAGGCCGCGATTTTCGCGCGGGTGCGGCGGATGATGCTGATCGCGGGGTTGACCACGGCGCTGGCAATCTGCGCCGTGCTGATCGCGGTGGGCTACCGCCTTTTCAAGTCGGAGGGAAGGGCACCCGAGCCGGCAGGTGACGTCACCGCCACCCTGCCGAAGGGCGCCAGAATCGTCTCGACCGGGGTTGCCGGCGACCGCCTCGTGGTCACGCTCGATGTCGGCGGGGTCATCGAGATCCGCGCCTTCGACGCCCACACCTTGAAGCCGGCCGGAAAGCTGAAATTCGCCAATGAGCCGTAAAAGGCCCATTCGGGTCCTTGCGGCGGACAAATTTCGAGGTTATTGGCTAGCGCTCACGCTCCCTTCGTCTAGCGGTTAGGACGCGGCCCTCTCAAGGCTGAAACAGGGGTTCGATTCCCCTAGGGAGCGCCATTCGCGTACGAGACTGGGCAGTCCAAACCCGGCCGTTTTGCCGCCTGAAGCCGCAACGAGCGTACGCAGGAACAAGCTCGGCGCGGGCGCCCTCTCACGCGGTCGTGCCGTCGATCGAGCGGCGGATCACCCGCTGCACTTCCGCATTCGACAGAAACAGATCATGGTTGATGAGGCCCCAGCCTTCCTGCGAGGCATCGACCACGCGCACACCGAGCTGCGCGATGACGGCCTTCTCGGCGGCGCCGACCCTGGTCATTCCACCTGCGATTTGTCCCGACAGCGCGAGGGCGCGATCGTTCGTCGCGGCGATCACGGTGATCTTGCCGGCAAGCGGACCGATGCGGTGGATCGCCGACGAGAACACGTCCATGTCGATATCGGGCGCGGCAAACACCACCGCGCCGATCTTGCCCGTCACCGTGTCGCCGTAGCGCGCATAGAGCTGACGCAGGCTTTCGAGCGCCAGCATGGTTCCCATGCTATGCGCAACGATGTGCACGCGGCCGGCGCCTGGAGCCGACACCAGCGCAGAGAGCACGCGCTCGAAATCGTCGCGGGACCACATCGCGCTGTCGCGGTCATAGGCATAATCGAACAGCCCTGCCTTGGACGGCCAGGCAAACACCATGGTCCGGCCGCGGAACTTGATCCCGTCGGAGAGATGTGCGGCATCGAGCACCGCCGTCTCGAATGTCTGCTTGAAGCCGTGCACATAGATCAGCACGTCGCCGCCGCCGGTCTGCGCAACGAGATCGCCAACGTCGACCGACACCGGTTCGACCCGGTCGAGGCGCCAATCGCCAAGTCCGACCGAGGCGAGAGAAAGTCGGCTCTCGTCCGGCGCCCCCAGCTTCGCCCGCGCGACCGTCATGTTGGTCGCGCGCTCCGGGCCGAACCAGGGTTTCGTGCGAGCGCCGTTCGCGGGCTTGCGTGTGGTGGCGACGAGCAAGGTTGGATCAATGGAGAGCGATGACGCGTCGAAGCGCGCGCCGGTCGCACCCAGGCCGGCGCATCCGCCGAGCGCGAGGGCACTTCCCGCCGACACAAATCCGCCGAGCAGAGCGCGGCGCGAAACAGAATGACCGGAGTCGCGTTGCAGGAGACGTTGGATGATCACACGGAACCTTTGGGAACTTCGCCCACCGTAACGCCGCCCCGCCAATTCCCTGGCTGACAATGGGGGCGAGAAGACGGCGGAGCCGCTTCGCTGTCGGTTGCATGGTCTCTTACCGCTCCGTTGGATCTGATTTTCCTCATCAGTGGTGCGAGCACTCTCGGCCGTTTCGAGGTCGAAGCGCGGCGTCTGGATGGGACTCGCTGACGTCCGGCAGGGAGCGCCATTCCAGCCCGACTGTATTGACGGGCTGATCAGCCGGACTGAAGCCAATCGTCCGCGGTCAGAGCTTCCAGCTCGGCGAAATACGCCTCGTTCGGATCGGACCTCGTGTCGGGGTCGCTGCCCGATTCGGCTCCGTGGATCAGATCGTGCATGTGAGCGGCAAGCACCGAGCCGATCGCATGAATGGCTTCGTGGCGGTCGAGCCCTTCGGACATCAGCCGCTCGGCCGTGCCGCGCACCGGCAGCTCGGTATCGGCAATCTGGCGCTCGACGATGGCGTGAAAGATGGCATGCGCTTGCTCGCGCGGAAAGCGGATCCCGGCGCGCCGGTGGTACGCGACGACGAGATCAATCTGTTCCTGCTCGTCCAGCGCAAGCCACTGATCCGGGTCCGGCTCCACGAATGGATCATACTCCAGCATCGCTTCATCTTCCTGCGGCCACCCGGCAACGTCCGGGGCCTGCGCATCGACTTGGGGCAATCCGGATGACGGCTCGTCCAGCCTTTGCGAGATGAGGCAGCACTTCTTGAACTTCCTGCCGCTGCCGCAGGGGCAGGGATCGTTTCGTCCCACCTTGTTTGAATTCATCATTGCGAACACCAGCGACCGGGTCGACCGTAAAAATGCTCTGCCAAGCGAAGAGACAATATGCGCGCCGGTGGCGAGCCGAGCAACTCCCCGGCCGATCGCGCAGCAGCCCCGCGGCCGCCATTGCGCGGTTGTGATCACGGAACGCTGCCGTCCTGTTCTCCAGGCGCCAACTGCCTGACGGGCAAAACACCCCGATCGCCGTCAACCCCTTCTCACAAAAATATTCCACTTTACCGAAATTCTGATTTGGCGTATCTCTCGCCCATCCCAGCCCAGCAAAGGGGCGGTCGTACGTCGTCACGAACGCGGGCTGGAGTGCGGTGGACGCGGGCGGCGTTAAAGGCGGGCTTGTGCGTGCAGGGCGAGATGAACCTCGTGAGCATGGTACGAACCGCGATAGACGGACGGCGCTCAGGTCTTGCGGACCCTTTGGCGACGCAAGGCAGCCTGCGTACGGCGAAACCGTGTGGTCCTGGCCGTCGTTGCTACGGTCAAGCCTTTGCGAAGGCGTCAGCGCGTCAACCGGCGCGGTACCCTGGATTTCGCGGGGGTGACGGAGGCAAGAAGGAACTCGTCTCCGGGGAGAGCGCGGTATAGGCCGTCAAACCATCGCGCAGGGAAGGCCTGGTCTCGGCTGCCCTGTGTCTCCCCTGTGCATTGCGTGTGCAATCAGTTCGCATAGGGGTTTTTATGGGTGCCAGCCGGCGCCCGGTCTTCCCTGCGCCCTTTCTTTCGAGAGGGGTGAAGCGAGAAGCATAGCTCGGGCAAACCTGCCGCGAGACTGCGAGCGCGTGTCTGCGACGCGCATGTGAATTGACCTCCCTTGCGAGCATGATGCGTCGGCATCGGTGGAGGTGGTCGTACCTTCCGGAATCTGCCTTGATGCGAATTCAGCGTGGAGGGAGTGACGATATGAGCGGCTTGGTGATCTCTGGCGGCCGGGTGGTGGATCCCGCCAGCGGAATGGACGCCATCGGGGATGTGGCGGTGGTGGACGGCAAGGTCGCCGCGGTCGGCTCCTCGCTCGGCGGGGCCGAGCGCGTGATCGACGCGACCGGGCTCGTGGTCGCCCCCGGCTTCATCGATCTGCACGCACATGGCCAGTCGATCCCGGCCGACCGCATGCAGGCGTTCGACGGCGTGACGACGACGCTCGATCTCGAAGCAGGCGTGCTGCCGGTCGGGTCCTGGTATGAGCGCCAGGCGCGGAAGGGACGCGTGCTGAATTATGGCGCCGCCGCCAACTGGGCCTTTGCGCGCATCGGCGCGATGACCGGCTCCAACGCGGAAAGCTCGCTGGAGGCGTTCGGCAACGCCATGCGCGATCGTCGCTGGATCGACAACGTGGCGAGCGATGCGGAGGTCGCCGGCATCCTCGAGCGCCTCGCACGCGGCCTGAACGAGGGCGGCATCGGTATCGGCATCCTCAACGCCTACGCGCCGGGCGCCGGCGTGCAGGAGCTGACCGCGGTCTGCCAGCTCGCGGCTGCGCAGGACGTGCCGACCTTCACCCACGTCGCCTACATGTCGCGCGTCGACCCCGAGAGCGCGGCGGAAGCCTACATTCGCCTGATCGGCTATGCCGGCGCCACCGGCGCGCATATGCACATCTGCCATTTCAACTCGTCGAGCAAGACCGATGTCGAGCGCTGCCGCGTGCTGATCGCGAAAGCGCAGGCGCAGGGCCTGCCCATCACGGTCGAGGCCTATCCGTACGGCACCGGCTCGACCGTGCTGGCGGCTGCCTTCTTCAGCGACCCCGAATTCGTCGAGCGCAACGGCACCGGCTACGATTCCGTGCAGCGGGTCACCGACGGCCATCGCTTTAGCGATCGCGAGGAGCTCTTGAAGGCGCAGGCCGAAGAACCGTCTTCACTGGTGCTGTGGCACATCCTCGACACCGAGAACAACGCGCATCATCGCGACCTCCTCGACATGTCGGTGCTCTATCCCGGCGGCGCGATCGCCTCCGACGCGATGCCGTGGACGACCTCGGACGGCAAGACCTACACCGGCGATGCCTGGCCGCTGCCGGATGACGCCACCTCGCATCCGCGTTCGGCCGGCTGCTTCACGAGATTCATCCGCGAATGGGTGCGCGAGCGCAAGACCGTGTCGCTGCTGGAAGGCGTGCGCAAATGCGCGCTGATCCCGGCGGAGATCCTGTCGCAGAGCACGCCGGCGATGCGCGCCAAGGGCAGGCTTGCGAAGGACGCCGATGCCGACATCGTCGTGTTCGACTACGAGAAGCTCAGCGACCGCGCCACGTTCACGGCGATGAACCGTCCCTCGGAAGGTGTGCGGCATCTGATCGTCAGCGGCCAGCCGCTGATCACAGATGGTGTGCTGGACGTGGCCGCGCGGCCCGGCCGGCCCGTGCGCCGCACCGTTGTCGAGGGCTGACCCATGCCGGTCCCCATTCTTCTGGTGACAGGCTTTTTGGGAGCGGGCAAGACGACTGTCGTCAACCATCTGCTGGCGCATGCGGAGGGGCGGCGGATCGCCGCAATCGTCAACGATTTCGGGGCGATCAACATCGATGCCGAGCTGATCGCCGGCGCGAGCGACGGCGTGGTCAGCCTCGCCAATGGCTGCATCTGCTGCTCGCTCCAAGGCGACCTCCTGCGCACGCTCTCGACGCTGCTGCGGCGTGATCCGAAACCGGAATACATCGTCATCGAGACCAGCGGCGTCGCCGATCCCGCCGACATCGTCCGTAACCTGATGGATCCCGTGATCCTGCGCGAGGCGCCGCTCGAAACGGTGCTCTGCGTGATGGATGCGGCGACACCGCTGGCCGCCCTGGACGATGCGCTTCAGCGTTCGCAATTGCGCGTTGCCGACATCGTGGCGTTGAGCAAGCTGGATCTGGCGGACGAGGGCGCGGGCGGGCGGATGCGCGAGGCCATCCGCGCGCAGCGCGTCCCCGCCGTGGTGGTCGACGCGCCGCACGGCGAGATTCCGTCCGCGCTGCTGTTCCCCGCGACCGTCGATCGCGCGTCCGCGCCGCGCGATCCCGGGCCGCGCCGGCCGGCAGAAGAGCGCTTCGAAACGCTGAGCTGGACCTCGGACCAACCGCTCTCGCTGCCGCGCTTGCAAAAGGCGATCGGCAAGCTGGCGCCAAAACTCGCGCGGGCAAAAGGCCTGTTCGAGACCGTCGAGCAGCCCGGGCGCCAGATGCTGTTTCAATTCGCCGCCGGCCGCGCCACGCTCGTCCCTGGCGATGCCGCGCTCGCCCCCGGCGATGCCGCGCTCGCCCCCTGCGATGCGCCGGCCGAAGGCGTGCCGCGCGCGCGGATCGTCTTCATCGCCGAACTCGGGGTGCTCTCGAAAGCGGAGCTCGATGGAATCATGGAGACGTGCGTTGCGGATCGGTGAAGCTGGCGCTTCAAGCGAATTGCGCGACGCCGTGGCCGACGGACCAGTTCTCTGCCGGCGCATCGAGCACGTTGACGAACACGTCTTCGGGACGGATGCCCGGATTTTCGCCGAGCAGGTCCGCGATCCGCCGGTACAGGGCCTTCTTCTGCTCAGGAGTGCGCGAGGCGAATACGGTGATCTGGATCAGCACGGCGTCGTCGCTGCGCTTGACGTCGTAGGCATTGCCGCAGCGGAAGTTTGCGGCGGCATGTTCGCTGATGGTCATGAACTCGTCGCCTTCCGGCACGTTCAGCGCCTCGCGCATGGCGCGGTAAAGGCCGTCGAGGATCGCCTGCCGGTAAGCTTCCGGCTTTCCGGCGCGCATCGAGATATGAAGGAGAGGCATCGCGAGTTCCTCATTGACGAAAGGGGGCGTCGGCCCCAATTTGTTTTTGACGCAGCGTCTAGAATGCATGTTTTTGACACCGTGTCAAATATACCGGACAGGAGCGAAGCTTGAGGCCGCGCGAGTTCAACCACGACGATGTCCTGCGCATCGCGTTCGATCAGTTCTGGCGCAAGGGCGTGCGCGGCACTTCGCTGTCGGACATCGCGCGCGACGCCGGTGTCCAGCGCGGTAGCCTCTACAACGCCTTCGGCAGCAAAGAGGCGCTGTTCCTCCTGGCCTATGAGCGCTATGCGGGCGACTATCTCATTGCCTTGCAAAAGGCGCTCGGTACGGGCTCATTGCGCAAGCGTCTCACCGCGTTCTTTGACTCGACCATCACCAATTTCCGCTCCGGCTCACCGCCGCGGGGATGCCCGACCACGCGCGGATTGATGGAGCTCGGCGCGGCCGAAGGCGAGGGGCTGGATGAGGACGCGCGCCAGGCCTTCGCGAACCTCATCTCGCGCATCACCGCTCTGGTTCAGGATGCGTTGTCGGCGGGCGCAAAGCGCGGCGAATTCAGCGGCAACCCCGCGGCCGCAGCGCTGCACATCATCACCGTGACGCGCGGCCTCGCCGTAATCGAGCGTGCCTTCGATGACGAGCCGCAGCTGCGCAAGATCGCCGCCCACACCATCGATCTCGTGCTCGACAAAATGGGCCGCTAGGTGTCAGCAGAAAGCGAGCGCGATGCAGCAGGCCGCGCAAGGCAGCGCGCGCGACCAACTGATATTCCGGCTCGCGGGAACGGGCATCGCGACCGGCGTCCTCTACCCTTGACGGCCTCGGCTAAAGCGACGAAGCAGAACCATCGGACCTGCCGACCCGCGCTTGGACACGCGGGCATGGAGACGCTGCATGTCGTTCAAAAAACTCCTGATCGCCAACCGCGGCGAGATCGCCATCCGCATCGCGCGCGCGGCGGCTGATGCCGGGATCGCGACGGTCGCGATCTACCCGGCCGACGACGCGCTGTCGCTGCATGTGCGGGTTGCCGATGAGGCGACCGAAATCCCCGGCCGCGGCGCGCGGGCCTATCTCGACATCGAGGCCGTGGTGCAGGCGGCGAAGAGCGGAGGCTGCGATGCTGTGCATCCCGGCTATGGCTTCCTCAGCGAGAACGCTGCGTTTGCGAAGGCCTGCGCCGATGCAGGCATCGCCTTCGTCGGACCGAAGGCTGCGGCGCTCGAACTGTTCGGCGACAAGGTCGCGGCGCGGCAATTGGCAAGACGTTGCGGCGTGCCGATCATCGCCGGCACCAGCGGGCCGTCCTCGCTGGAGGATATCGCGGCGTTCTTCACCTCGCTCGGCAGCAACGCGGCGATCGTGATCAAGGCAATGGCCGGTGGCGGCGGCCGCGGCATGCGCGTGGTCGAGAACGCATCCGATCTCGCGGAGGCCTATGCGCGCTGCCAGTCCGAGGCGAAGGCCGCGTTCGGCTTCGACGGCGTCTATGCCGAGCGCCTGATCCGGCAGGCGCGCCATATCGAGGTGCAGATCATCGGCGACCGCCACGGCGCAATCTCTCATCTCTGGGAGCGCGAATGCACCATCCAGCGCCGGCACCAGAAGCTGATAGAGGTAGCGCCGAGCCCGTCGCTCGGCGACGGCTTGCGTGGCCGTATCATCGAGGCAGCGAAGCAACTCGCCGCAGCCGCGTCTTACGACAGTCTCGGCACGTTCGAGTTCCTGGTCGACGGCACCGCCGAAGACAGTTTTGCCTTCATCGAAGCCAATCCGCGGCTGCAGGTCGAGCACACCGTGACGGAAGAGGTGCTCGGCCTCGATCTCGTCCGCGCCCAGCTCGCGGTCGCCGCCGGCGCCTCGCTTGCCTCGCTTGGCCTGGCGCAAGGTTCGATCCCGAAGCCGCGCGGCTATGCCATGCAGCTCCGCGTCAACATGGAGACGCTGGACGAGCTAGGCGCGACTCATCCGACCGGCGGCGTGCTTGCCGTGTTCGAACCGCCGTCGGGCCCCGGCGTCCGCGTCGATAGTTTTGGTTATGCCGGCTACAAGACCAGCGCCGCCTTCGACTCGCTCTTGGCGAAGGTCATCGTGCATACGCCGGGAGAGGCTTGGCACGACGTGGTTGCAAAAGCCTCGCGGGCGTTGCGCGAATTTCGGATCGACGGCGTCGTTACCAACATCGCTTTCCTTCAGGCGGTGCTGGCGCATCCCGATTTCAGGACCAACCGCATCGCGACCGACTTCATCGACCGCAATATCGCGAAGCTCGTGGAGGCCGCCGACGGCGCTGCAAAGCCGCTCTATTTTGCAGTGACGGAGCGAAGCAGCGGCCGCGGCACCGAAGCGCATACCGCACAGATCGTGCCGGAAGGCGCGGTGATGGTCGCGGCTCCCTTGCAGGGGACCATCGTCACCATCCAGGTCGGGGAAGGCGAGATCGTGCGCCCCGGCCAGCAGCTCGCCGTGATCGAATCCATGAAGATGGAGCATCTCGTGATGGCCGAGCAGGGCGGCCGGGTCATGAAGCTCGTCGCCGGCGACGGTGTCACGCTGATGCATGGCGAGGCCATTCTCTACCTCGAGCCGCTCGACGTCGCCGCCGATCATTCGGCGCAGGAAGCGGATATCGATCTCGACCACATCCGTCCCGATCTCGCCGAAATGATCGCGCGCCAGGCCAACACGCTCGACGAAAATCGCCCGGCCTCGGTCGAGCGCCGCCGCAACACCAACCAGCGCACCGCACGCGAAAACGTCGCGCAACTCGTCGACGACGGCTCGTTCATGGAGTACGGCAGCCTTGCGATTGCGGCGCAGCGGCGCCGGCGCAAGCTCGACGATCTCGTCAAGAACACACCGGCCGACGGCCTCGTCATGGGTGTCGCGACCGTCAACGCCGAGAAGTTCGGCCCTGAGGGCGGGCGCTGCATCGTCGTGGCCTACGACTACACGGTGCTCGCGGGCACGCAGGGCCACATGAACCACAAGAAGATCGACCGCATGCTGACGCTCGCGGAAGACTGGCGCGTGCCTCTGGTGTTCTACGCCGAAGGCGGCGGCGGCCGGCCCGGCGATACCGACCGGCTCGGCATGACCGGCCTCGACGGTCCGTCGTTCGTGCAGTTCGCAAGGCTCTCCGGCCTCGTGCCGGTCGTCGGAATCGTCTCCGGCTATTGTTTCGCCGGCAACGCCGCGATGCTCGGTTGCTGCGACGTGATCATCGCCACCAAGAACGCCTCGATCGGCATGGGCGGCCCGGCCATGATCGAGGGCGGCGGGCTCGGCGTCTATCACCCGGCCGAAGTCGGCCCGGTCTCGTTCCAGTCGCCGAATGGCGTCATCGACATCCTCGTCGAGGACGAGGAGGAGGCGACGCGCATTGCGCAAAAATACCTGTCCTATTTCCAGGGTGCGGTGACGGAGTGGCAGGCCGCCGACCAGCGGCTGCTGCGCCGCGCGATCCCCGAGAGCCGCCTGCGGGTCTACGACATCCGCAGCGTGATCGACCTCGTCGCGGACAAGGATACCGTGCTGGAGCTGCGCCGCGACTATGGTGTCGGCATGATCACCGCGTTGATCCGCATCGAGGGCAGGCCGTTCGGCCTGATCGCCAACAATCCGCGCCATCTCGGCGGCGCGATCGACGCCGATGCCGGCGACAAGGCCGCGCGCTTCCTCCAGCTCTGCGACGCGTTCGACCTGCCGATCGCCTCGCTGTGCGACACGCCCGGCTTCATGGTCGGCCCGGAAGCCGAGAAGACCGCGATCGTGCGCCACGTCTCGCGCATGTTCGTGACAGGTGCGAGCCTCACCGTGCCGCTGTTCGGCATCGTGCTGCGCAAGGGCTATGGTCTCGGGGCGCAGTCGATGATCGGCGGCGGCTTCCACGCCTCGTTCTTCACCGCGGCCTGGCCGACTGGCGAATTCGGCGGCATGGGCCTGGAGGGTTACGTTCGTCTCGGCTTCCGCAAGGAAATGGAGGCGATCGCCGACCCCGTCGAGCGCGAGACCTATTATCGTAACAAGGTCGCTGAGCTCTATGCCAACGGCAAGGCGGTCTCGATCGCATCCGTGTTCGAAATCGACAACGTCATCGACCCCTCCGAGACGCGACGCTGGATCATGGCGGGCCTGCGGTCGGTGCCGAAGCCGCCTGCGAGGACGGGCAAGAAGCGGCCGTGCATCGATACGTGGTGAGGGCGGTGCAGCAATTTGATTGCGGCACGACCGTTTCCGGTTCCCGATTGACATCCCCGCCTGCGGTGCCAGACTTTGCACAATAATACAGGGTGGAGACGTCCGCGATGGCCAGCCTTTCGGCCTCGAACCATGTCGCCCGTGTCTTGTCCGTCGCCAATCACGTGGCCGAGGTGGATGCCTCGTCGCGCATTGCCGATTCCTGGCGGCGCTGCCTGATCAGCCACAAGCTCGATCCCGCCCGCCAGGGCCCGCCGCAGACGCTGACCGAGGCGGAGGTCCGGCATGTCGCCGAGCCGATGGAGCAGCTGATCCGGCTTGCAACGCCGGAGCTGGAAGATCTCGCCCGCGTGCTGCGCCAGACCGGCTATTGCGTCAATCTCGCCGATCCCAGCGCCACGATGCTGTGGAGCCGAGTGCCCGGCGCGGCCGATGCCGAGATCTTCATGCGCTGGAAGGTCTATACCGGCTCGAATTTTTCCGAGGCCTTCGAAGGCACCAACGGGCTCGGCACGGCGCTTGCGGAGCAGAAGCCGATCCTGGTGCATCGCGACGAGCATTTTCGCGCGCAGTGGCACATGTTCTCGTGTGCCGTGGCGCCGCTGTTCGACCAGGCCGGTCGCCTCGCCGGTGCGGTGAACATCACCTCCTGCCGCGAGGACCTCGAACGCACCGCGCATCAGCTTGCGCTCGCGGTGACGATGGAGGCGACGCGGCGCATGGAGGGTGCGATCTTCCGCGGTCATTTCCGCAACGCCTGGATCGCGACCGTGCCGGGCGACGGCGGCAGCGGCCTGCTCGCCTATGACGACGATCGCCGCATCGTCGGTGCCTGCCGTTCGGCGCGCGCACTGCTGGGTCTCACCGACGGCTTGATCGCATCCGGCATCGATCTGTCGCGCTACGTCAAGTTCGATCATCCTGCCGCGCGCAACGCAGACGACACCGTCGAGCTGCGCCGGGCCGATGGCAGTCCGTTGGGGCATGGCCATGTCGCGCCGCCGCTGCGGGCGAGGTCATCGACCCGTCCGCTCGCGCCGCGCCGCGATGCACCTGCCGATCGCTTCGACGCGCTGCACCGGCTCGCCGGCCGCGACCCCGGCTTGATCAAGAGCGTGAAGCGGCTCAGGAGCATCGGCGATCACAATCTGCCGGTGCTGCTGCACGGCGAGACCGGCGTCGGCAAGGATGTGTTCGCGCGCGCCATTCACGCGGCCGGTAATCGCGCGCGCCACAACTATGTCGCGCTGAACTGCGCGGCGATGCCGGAAAGCCTGATCGATGCCGAGCTGTTCGGCTACGAGGCCGGCGCCTTCACCGGCGCGCGCCGCGACGGCTCGAAGGGCCTGATCGTGCAGGCCGATGGCGGCACGCTGTTCCTCGACGAGATCGGCGACATGCCGATCGCGCTGCAGACGCGGCTCTTGCGCGTGCTGGAGAATCGCGAAGTCTGGCCGCTCGGCGCGCCGAAGCCCGTGCCGGTCGACATTCGCCTGATCAGCGCCACCCATCGCGACCTCGGGCGCATGGCCGAGCAGGGCGCCTTCCGCGCCGATCTCTATTTCCGTCTGCGCGGCATGGAAGTGCGGCTGCCGGCCTTGCGCGAGCGCGCCGACCGCGACGACGTCATCCGGCAGATCGCGCGCGAGGAAGCGCCGAACTGCCGGCTCTCGGACGAGGCGTGGTCGCAGCTCGCGGCCTACCCCTATCCCGGCAACATGCGCCAGCTCCGGCATGTCCTGCGGCTCGCCGGCTGCACGGCGGAGGACGGCGTCATCACCGACGCCGACCTCGATCTGCCGCCGTTTGGTGGAAGGGCGACGGAGCCCGACCTTGCCGTAGCCGAACGCGCGACCATCATTGAGGCGTTGCGCAAGCATGGCGGCCGTGTCACCGATGCGGCGCGTGCGTTGAAACTCAGCCGCGCGACGCTGTATCGCAAGATCAAGCAGTTGAAGATCGACTCGGGTTCATACTAGACCGGTTCGACATCCCGGCTCCGCCGAAAGCAGTCGGAAAATGCTGGCGCGCCTGGGTCTTCGCGCGGCGGACACGCCGTCGCGAACGTGCATTTCCAGAAATTGCGAGAGGAGAGGATTCGATGGAGGAGATCGAAGTCTTTCTGGCTGTCGTCGAGGCCGGCAGCCAGACCGCGGCCGCGCGACAATTGGGACGGTCGCTGCAGTCCGTCAACCGGGCATTGGCGGCGCTGGAACGCAACGTCGGTGTTGAGCTGGTGCGGCGGACCACGCGGCGATCGCTGGCGACTGAAGCGGGACTTGCGTTCTATCATCGCGTCAAGCCGGCCTTTGCCGAAATCAGCGAGGCGCGCCTGGAAGCGGCCAACCGCCGCGTCGAGCCGTCGGGTCTTCTCAGGGTCGCCGCGCCCGTCCTGTTCGGATCGACCCACGTCGTGCCGGCGATTGCGGATTTCATGGCGCGCTTTCCGCGGATCGAAACCGATCTCCATGTCTCCGATCGGCCCATCGACGTCGTCGCCGATGGATTCGATCTGGCCGTGCGGATCAGGGAATTGCCGGATTCCTCGCTCAAGGCGCGGCGGCTCGGCGAGCTTCGCACGGTTGTCTACGGCGCACCCGGCTATTTCGCGCGCCATGGGCGTCCGCATCATCCCGACGACCTGACAGACTATCAATGTATTCTGCGCAGGACCGGCCCGGGTGACACGGAAGCGTGGCGGTTTCAGATCGGCGGCGAGGTGAAGATGGTGCAGGTGAACGGCCGCTTCCGGACCGATAATACGACGGCGGCGCAGGCGGCTGCCTGCCATGGCATCGGCGTCGGCTATGCGCCGTTCTGGCTGATACGCGATCGCGTCGATGATGGCGCGCTGGAGATCGTGCTGGAGGATTTCGAGGCACCGCGCATGCCGGTGTACGCCGTAGTCCCGCCGAGCGCGGCGCCGCCGGCCAAGACGCGCCTGTTCGTCGATCTGCTGGCGGGGCGATTGAAGCGCGAGCGGCTCTAAGAGCCCCGGCTCTCTTACCCATTGGCCACGTGCATCGCCGGCGTGCGTTCCGTCCGCATTCTCCCGGTTTGCGGGAATGTGTATCCCGCGATGTGCCGGTTGTTCGGAGGCGCGGGCGATCGCAGTTTGCGGGCCACGGGCACTTATCCGCCCGGTCCGGCGTGAAGGACCGCACCATGACCCCCAATCGACGCGCGCTGCTGCATGCAGGTGTCAGCGCCACCGCGACGCTAGCTTCCCTCGCTCTTGCCGGCCAGTCGCGCGGCCCGGCCGATGGACCATTTGCCAGTGCCGCATCGAACTGCAACCCGGAAACTTGCGCGGCCGCGGGTGAGGATTTCGGTCACATCATCCACAAGCAGCCGCGTGCCGTGTTCAGGCCGACGACGATTCCCGGGATTGCGGGGATTCTGCGATGGGCCGCGGAGCAAGGGCTGACGGTTGCCGCGCGCGGGCAGGGCCATAGCATCTATGGTCGTGTCATGACGGAAGGCGGCATTGTGATCGACCTCGGCGCGCTGGCCACCATCCATCGGATCGAGCCGGACCGTGTCGTGGTCGATGCAGGTGCGACCTGGCACGCGGTGCTGGAAGCGACCTTGGCCAAAGGGCTGGTTCCGCCGGTCCTGACCAACTACCTCGGCCTGTCCGTGGGCGGCACCCTCGCCATCGGCGGAATCGGCGGATCGTCGTCGCGACATGGCCTGCTGACGGACCAGGCTATCGAGCTCGATGTGGTGACGGGCGAGGGCCGGCAATTGACCTGCTCGCCAACGTCCAACGCCGAGCTCTATGATGCCATTCGGGCCGGGCTTGCCCAATGCGCGATCATCACGAGGGCGACGCTTCGGCTGGTGCGTGCGCCCGAACGGGTCCGACGCTTCCAACTCTCTTACCCCGATCTCCCCTCGCTGACGGCCGATCAGCGCCGTGTCCTGGCGGAGGCGCGCTTCGATCAGCTGCAGGGAGCCGTCGTGCCAGAGGCGGCCGGTGGCTGGCGATACCTGCTGGAAGCAGGCGTGTTCCATGACGGCGATTCTCATCCCGACGACGAGGCGCTGCTTGCAGGTCTGTCGGATCGCCGCGGGAGCGCCGTCGTCACCGACTTTGCCTTCCGCGACGACGCCAATGCGTTTGCAAAGCTGGAAGCGCTTCTGAGGGCGAACGGTCAATGGTTCAATCCGCATCCGTGGCTTCTCGTGTTCCTGCGCGGCAGCAACGCGCTGGAGATCGCGAGCGAGGTCGTTGCCGGGACGAAGAGTGAGGACATCGGCCCGTTCGGACGGATCACCTGCTATCCCATGATCACGGATGAATGCCGCACGCCACTGGTCCGGTTGCCCGACGAGCGGATCGTGTTCGTGTTCAATCTGATCCGTATCCCGGAATCGGCAGACAAGACGAATGCCGAACGGCTGGTCGCGCAGAACCGCGAGCTGTACGACCGTATTCGCGGCGCCGGCGGCGTGTTGTACCCGGCGAGCGCGTTTCCCATGTCGTCCCAGGATTGGGCCGATCATTTCGGGGTGCAGTGGCCGTTGCTGCGCGATGCCAGGCGTCGCCACGATCCAGGCAACCACCTCACGCCCGGCTACAATCTGCTCTAGCGGGAACGGATCCCGGCGGCCGCATTCGCATGGCGTCGCGAATTCAGGAGAAATCGCTCCAGCTCAGATGTCGCGAATCGAGGTCGCCGACTGAAACTGTGCCGCGGATTTCGTGCGGTACGTGGAAACTGCTGCGGAGATACACGAGCGCTGCGGCTGCGTCGGAATGCGACACGTAGCGCACTTCGCCGACGAAGATCGAGTGCGTCTTCGTTTCAAATTCCTGCGCCAGTACGCAGTCGAATGCGGCGACCGCATCGCTCAGCACCGGCGCGCCGGTCTCGCCGCGCTTCCATTGGCCGAACGCAAAACGGTCGTCGCCGTTGATGCCCTTCTGGCCGCTGAAGGTGAGCGCCAGCAGTGCATGGTCCTCGTGCAGGAAATTGATCGCGAAGGCGCCTTCCTCGCGGATGCGGGCATGCGCGCTGGCGTTGCGGTTGACGCAGACGATTAGCGACGGCGGTGAGTCCGATAGCGAGCAGGCCGAGGTCACCGTCAACCCCGTGCGCTTGCCGTGCTCGGCGCCGACCGTCACCAGCGCGACGGCGCCGGCGCATTGGCGCATCGCCTGCTTGAAATCCTTTGCGTCCACGCTCAAGCGATAATCTCCAGAAAGAACGGGTGCGGCACGATGGCGCCGCACCCGCATCGGGTCAAGCCGCCTTCATCGCGGAGCCGAGATGCTTCAGGCGCGGCATCACCTCGTTCCTCAGCAACGACAGCGAGTGATGCCAGGCTTCAGCCTTGTGCTTGTAGTCGAAGCCGAACACCAGCAGCACGCCGAAGCCGCCGACTTCGTCGTAGATCTTCTCGATCTTCTCGGCGACGGTCGCGGGCGAACCGACGATCCAGTTCCGCTTGGCGCAATATTCGACGGTGACGTCGCTATCGGGCACGTCGGGCGCGTGCTTCAGATAGTCCTTGAAGCCGAAATGGCCGAGCAGCGGCAGGAAGTACTCGCCCATCATCCGGCCCATCATGTCGCCGGTCGAGAGCTTCCAGGCCTCCTCGTCGGTGTCGGCGACGAACACCTCGCGAACCAGCCGCCAATCCGCGCGGTTCGGCTTGCGTCCGGTCTTGGCGGCACCTGCTACGACCGAATCCCAATGGCTGCCGACATAGGCCGGGTTGAGGTTGAGGCTCATCGGGATGAAGCCGCGCTCGCCGGCGAGCTTCAGCGTGTCCGAGTTCTTCGAGAGCCCGGCGACGCCGATCGGCGGATGCGGTGTCTGCAACGGCTTGATGTGAGGCTTGAGGAAGTCGAACATCGTGTCCGGCTTGGTCACCGTCCAGAATTTACCCTTGTAGGTCCAGGGCGCGGGATCGCTCCACATCTTCAGAATGATCTCCAGCGCCTCGCGGGTCATGTCGCGGTTCTGCCCGCTCATGCCGTCGACGTTGAACATCGCCCAGTCGCTCGGCAGGCCGCTGGCCGCGACCCCGAAATTGAGCCGGCCCTCGGAGAGATGATCGAGCATCGCGACGCGGTTGGCGAGCTCGGCCGGGTGGTGATAGGGCAGCAGGAAGCCGCCCGGTCCGATGCGCAGGCGCTTGGTCTGCATCAGCGCCTGTGCGATCAGCAGATCGGGCGTGGGATTGGGCTCCCAGGGCGCGGTGTGGTGCTCGCCGACCCAGGCCTCCTGATAGCCGAGCTCGTCGAGCCAGCGCATGACTTGCAGGTCCCAGTCGTTCCCTTCCTTCAGGCCGCACTCCGGCGGGTGCGAAGGCATCGTGAAATAGCCGATCTCCATGGGGTTCCTCATCTGATGTTGACGCGTCTTGTTGCGCGGTTCACGGACGTGAGCGGGGACACTTTAGCAAGCGGTGTGCCACCTCTTCGCAAGCGGTGTGCCAGCGCGAGCGGCACCTCAGACCTGCGAGAAAACGCTGGTTTGCAGCCGCAATAGCCGATATCCCGGGGCAGATTTGCGAGGCCTCGTCTCATTGTCGCGAGACGGCGTCTTGGCGGTGAGACGAGGATGCGAATTGAGATGACCGAACCTGCCTATGTCGCGGTGGACTGGGGCACCAGCAGCTTCCGGCTCTGGTTGATCGACCGCGCCGGCAAGGTGCTGACCGAGCGCCGCAGCGACGAGGGCATGCTGGCGGCGGCGAAGGCCGGCTTCGCTGCCGTGCTGCAATCGCATCTTGCGGCGGTCGAGGCCCCGGATCATCTGCCGGTTCTCGTCTGCGGCATGGCCGGCGCGCGTACCGGCTGGGTCGAGGCCGGTTATGTCGACACGCCGGCGCTACTCTCTGCCGTTCTGAAGCAGGCTGCGCGGGTGCCGGGCGAGACGCGCGATATCCGTATCCTGCCGGGCATCGCGCAGCGCGATACAAAAGCGCCGGACGTGATGCGAGGCGAGGAGACGCAACTGCTCGGTGCGCTCGGTCTCGATACCGCCGGCGAGGCGCTGGTCTGCATGCCCGGTACGCATTCGAAATGGGTGCGGGTGAAGGACGGAACGGTCGCGCATTTCTCCACCTTCATGACCGGCGAGCTGTTCAGCGTCGTGTCGCGCGAAACGATTTTATCGCTCGCGGTCGCAGGAGCCGATGACGCCGAAGATGTCGCGAGCTTCAAGGCGGCGGTGAAGGCCGCGTACGAAGCTCCGGCCTTCGCGGCCAATCTTCTGTTCACCGCGCGGTCGCGTCAGCTCCTGTTCGAGGGCACACCGGCCGCGGCGCGCGAAACGGTGTCGGGCACGTTGATTGGTGTCGAGCTGGCAGCAGGGCTCTCCGGCGTGGTGCCGAAAGCAGGCATCACGCTGATTGCCTCGGGGCGGCTCGCGATGCTGTATAGGCTGGCTTTCGAGGCGCTGTCAGTGACAGCCATGCCGATCGATGCGGATGAAGCCGTTCGCCGCGGTTTGTCGATGGCCGCTGCCGCGATCTGGGCGAAATGAGAGGACTATTGAGATGAGCGTTCCCTTTCCGGCGATGAAGCGACCACTTGTCGCGATCCTGCGCGGCGTGAAGCTTGAGGAGATCCAGGCCATCGTCGGCGTGCTGATCGAAGCCGGCATGACCGCAATCGAGATCCCCCTGAACTCGCCGGATCCGTTCCGTTCGATCGCCACGGCCGTGAAGCAAGCGCCCGCCGGCGTGCTGATCGGCGCCGGCACCGTGCTGACGACGGCAGATGTCGATCGTCTCAACGACGTCGGCGGCAAGCTGATGGTCTCGCCGAACGTCGACACCCAGGTGCTGGCACGCGCGCATCAGTACGGCATGATCACGATGCCCGGCGTGTTCTCGCCGACCGAAGCTCTGCTCGCAGCGCGATCGGGGGCATCGGGCCTAAAATTCTTTCCAGCCAGCGTGCTCGGTGCGTCCGGCATTGCCGCGATTCGCGCCGTGCTTCCGGCCGGCGTGACGATCGCCGCCGTCGGCGGCGTGTCCGATCAGAATTTTGCTGAGTACATCAAGGGTGGCGTGACGGCGTTCGGGCTGGGCTCCAGCCTCTACAAGCCCGGCATGACGGCAACGGACGTTGCCGCTCGCGCAAAATTGACGATCACGGCCTACGATCGGGCGATTGCGAAAGACTGAGCCCGCAATAAACAAGCCGTGATGCCGTCACGGTCGCGCGTTATCCTATCTTGCTACACCAGCGAGATCAGGAGACCGACATGGCGATCAACAATGTAGCCGATCTGTTCGTGGCAACGCTCGAACAGGCCGGCGTCAAGCGCATCTACGGCATCGTCGGCGACAGCCTGAACGCGCTGACCGAAGCGTTGCGGCGGCGCGGTACGATCGAATGGATTCACGTCCGGCACGAGGAGGTCGCGGCCTTCGCCGCTGCCGGGGAAGCGGAGATGACGGGCAGCCTTGCGGTGTGCGCGGGCTCGTGTGGCCCAGGCAATCTGCATCTGATCAACGGCCTGTTCGACGCCCATCGCAGCCGCGTTCCCGTGCTGGCGATCGCTGCGCAAATCCCGACCGCCGAGATCGGCGGCGGCTATTTCCAGGAGACCCATCCGCAAAACCTGTTCCGCGAGTGCAGCCATTATTGCGAGCTGGTCTCCGATCCGAGTCAGCTACCTTACGTGCTGGAAAACGCCATCCGCGCGGCGGTCGGTATGCGCGGCGTTGCCGTCATCGCCATGCCCGGCGATGTCGCCTTCCGTAGCCCACCCAAGCGCGCGCTGTCGACGGCGCGTGGCCTTACGCTGTCGGCGCCAAAGGTGGTGCCGCACGCTGATGAACTGAAGGCGCTCGCGGACCTCCTCGACGGCGCCGAGCGCGTCACCTTGTTCTGCGGCCGCGGCTGCGCCGGCGCGCATGCGCCGTTGATGCAGCTTGCGGAGGTCTTGAAGAGCCCGATCGTGCATGCGCTTGGCGGCAAGGAGCATGTCGAATACGACAATCCCTACGACGTCGGCATGACCGGCTTCATCGGCTTCTCCTCGGGCTACGCCGCCATGCACGCCTGCGACGCGCTGGTGATGCTCGGCACTGATTTTCCCTACAAGCAATTCTTCCCGACTGATTGCCAAGTCGCGCAGATCGACATTCGTCCGGAAAATCTCGGGCGGCGCTGCAAGATCGATCTCGGTCTCGTCGGCGACGTCAAGCTCACCATCGAGGCGCTGCTGCCGCTGCTCAAGGCCAAGACGCAGTGCAAGCATCTGGACGATGCGATCGCGCACTACAAGAAGGCGCGCGAAGGTCTGGATTCTCTCGCCAAGGGCACACCGGGCAGCAAGCCGATCCATCCGCAATATCTCGCAAAGGTCATCAGCGACCATGCGTCTGACGATGCCGTCTTCACCGCCGATGTCGGCACGCCGACGGTGTGGGCCGCGCGCTATCTCGACATGAACGGCCGCCGCCGGCTGATCGGCTCCTTCGTGCACGGCTCGATGGCCAACGCCATGCCGCAGGCGATCGGCGCGCAGGCCGCGCAGTCCGGCCGCCAGGTGATCTCGCTCTCGGGCGACGGCGGCTTCACCATGCTGATGGGCGACCTGATCACGCTGACGCAGATGAAGCTGCCGGTGAAGGTGGTCATCTTCAACAACGGCGTGCTCGGTTTTGTCGCGCTGGAGATGAAAGCGGCCGGCTTCGTCGACACCAATGTCGATCTGGAAAACCCCGACTTCGCGGCGATGGCGCGCGCGATGGGTATCTTCGCGAGGCGCGTCGAGGATCCCGGCGAGCTTCCAGGCGCGGTGAAGGAGATGCTGGCTCACAACGGACCGGCGCTGCTCGACGTCGTCACCGCGAAGCAGGAGCTGTCGATGCCGCCGACCATCACGCCCGAGCAGATCAAGGGTTTCAGCCTTTGGGTGCTGCGCGCCGTGATGAACGGCCGCGGCGATGAGGTGCTCGATCTCGCCAAGACAAATCTGTTACCGCGCTAGCCCCGTTTGACCGACGGCACGGGCAGCCGCTCGTGGCGGCGCTGGAAGCGTTGCCAGTGCAGCACGATGCCGATCAGCAGCGCCGGCACGAAGCCGAGTGCGATCAGGAAATGCGGCAGCTGCGTCGGCGAGATGAACGCGATGCCGATATCGGAGATCAGCCACAATGCGGCGAACATCACCACGAAATCCAGGCGCGGGCAGCGCAGATAGTAGAACACGGCGGTAATGACGACGGCGGGTCCGATGGCGATGCCGATCATCACCGCCGTCAGCTCCTTCGGCGTCAGCGCGTCGAGCACCATCGATGCCAGCAGCCAGAGCGCGGCGAACATGGCGACGATGTCGAGCGGATGCCGCAACCCAATACCTCTCGCAGAATCGCGCTATCGTTGTGGCCCGGGCCCCGGCCGTCAAGGGAAAATGCGCCTATTCCTCGTCGTTTCCGGGCGTCGGCCGCAGCATGAAATGGCCGAAGGCGGTGGCGATCGGCTTGTCCGCATCGTCCTGCCAGGCGCGCGCCTCGAAGGCGACGATGCGCCGGCCCTGCTTCACGATCGAAACGTTGGCGAACGTGTCGAGCGCGCGGCCGGAGCGCAGATAGTTGACCGTCAATCCGATCGGCTTGGGCAATGCGGCCGCGCCGAGCTCGCGCGCCACTCCGAAGATCGCGGTGGTCTCGAGGAAGGCGCCGGTCATGCCGCCATGGATCGCGGGCAAGATCGGGTTGCCGATGATCTTTGGCGAGAACGGCATCGTCAGTGTGCCGTCGTCATTGACGCGAATGCCGAGACAGCGCGCGAACGGGCTGTTGGCGAACGGGCCCGCCGGATCGTCCGGCGCTTCCAGCGACGGGATGCTGAGCGAATCCATCCTGCGATCCGCGAGCATGTTGGTACGGTTGGCGCCGATCATGAAGCAGGCGGTGGCGGTCGCGACCGGATCGTCCTCGGATTCCTGATAGGCGGTGGAGCGCACGAAGGCGATCGAGCGCGTGGTGCGGTAGCAGATCGAATGCGCCTTGATGTCGAGGCCCGGCGTTGCCGGCTTCTGGTAGTCGATGCGCAGATCAAGCGTCGCGATGGCGCTCGTGCCGTCGAGCGCGAGCTGCACCGCCATGCCGCAGCTCTCGTCCAGCATCGCGGTGACGACGCCGCCATGCAGCACGCCGGTCTCGGTGTCGCCGACGAAGACGGGTCGGTAGGGCAGGCTGGACCAGGCCTCGCCAGGCGCGAAGCGGTCGAGCTGGAGCCCGCTGATATGGCCGTAATCGGAGCGGCGCCCCCGGATCGCCTCGGCGAGTTCCTCGAAGGGAAGTGTGGTCGGTGAGCTGGACATGACGACGTTCTAGACCAGTGTCGGGTGCGGCGCAAAACCCCGAATGCGCGTCCACGGCAGGTGTGCCGGGTTTGGCCTCGACAGAGCGGGCCGAAGCAACGATGGTGGGCGCTTCGTCCTATCGACTAGCCGTAAGGAGTGCCCATGGCCGATCCCGAAACGCCCGCCACCAGCCAGGGGCCCGTCATCATTTCGACCTCGAGCTCGGAGCGGGCGCCGATCATCTATTTCGACGGCGCATCCTGCTTCGGCCACCACAACGGCGCCATCCAGATCGAGCTAGCGGCGAACCTGTTGATGCCGGTCGGCGCCGCCGTCAGGGTTGACGTCGTTCAGACCGCGCATCTGCGCTGCAGCGTGGCCGCCGCGCTGGCGCTGCGCGAAGCGCTCGAAAAGGCGCTGGCGATGTATCAGCAGGGCCAGCAGCAGCCGGCCGAGGAGATCCCGACGGTGAAGAATTGAACGGCAATTGACTCGACGCACTGTTTGCGTCACCTTTCACGCAGGTTGATACGACCTGCCGGTTGCCCCCTCCGTGGAATGGTGAACGTATCGAGCCCTTGATCGGCCCCCTTTGCCCGAGCGACCGGGTCAGCAACGCAACCAACTGACACTCCTGGATCGCTCATGCAGAGGACGAACCGATGCGCGATTTTCGCGATGCCAAGGCAATGGCGCAGACGCTGCGCGAATCCCTGACCACCAAGGCCGTCACCATCAGTCACAGCGAGAGCCTCGAACTGGTGTCGAGGATGCTCGGCGTCGCCGACTGGAATACGCTGTCGGCGCTGCTTCACGCCGAGCGCCGTGACACGACTGCGCCGGCTGCACGGATGAAAACGACAAGGGCGTTCTATCCAGCCATTCCCTTGCGCGATCTCGTTCCATTTCCGAACGCGACCTACCCGCTGTTCGTGGGACGCGAGAGGACCGTCCAGGCCCTGAACCAGGCGTTCGACGGCGGGCGGGAGGTCGTGGTGGCGATCCAGCGGGAGGCGGCCGTCGATGATCCCGGATTTTCCGATGTCTATGAGATCGGCATCCTGGCCCAGCTGCTCGAACTCGAAACGCTCGGCGATGGCACGCTCAGGGTGTTGACGCGCGGGCTTCGGCGGGTTGCGCTGCGCAGCTTTGCCGCGGAAATGGCTACGTATCAGGCCGAGGTCGCTGACGTCAGCGAGGGAGCGACCCGCGATGCCCGCGATCTGATACGAAGGATCTATCAGCGCTTCGAGGATTACACGGCGGCTCACGGAATTCTCGTGCCGGACATCTGGCTGTTCTTCGATCAAGCCCGTGATCCCGGACGGATCGCTGACACCGTCGCCGCGCGTATGAAATTGCCCGTCAGAGACAAGTATGAGCTTCTGGCGACGCTCGATCCCGTGAAACGGCTCGAGGCGATTGAAACGTTGCTCGACATGCCTGCACGCCCGGTGTTGGCAAATTACGCGGCCACGAAGCGTCGGGCGCTCGATCACGCTGATCGGCGTCACCATCAATACGCGACCCTCGAGCATCTTTCGCTTGCCTTGATCGAAGACACGGAAGCATCTGCCGTGATGCAGGCCTGCGACGCTGATCTCGGCAGCCTGAGGCAGCGCCTTACGCAATATCTCGACAACGAGCTCAAGCACACCGTGATCGAGGCCGGGAGCGCCGAGCCCACGCCCGCGTTCAAGCGCGTCGATCAACGTGCCGCGCTCCACGCCCAGGAGGTGGGTTACGCCGCGGTGACCGGCGCCAACGCGCTCGTCGCCCTGTTCGCCGAAATGCGAAGCCCCGCGGCACGTCTGCTCGCGGAGCATGGCGTCTCGCGCGGGCGGGCCGATAAAGCGATCGCGCGAGGTGTTGGCCAGGGCGCGAAGTAGAGCAGAGATGATCGCATCTCAACGCGATCGCCGACTCTCATCAGCCCACATGCACCTTCGGCTTCCTGCCATCGTTCCACTTGCCGTCGAGCGCGCGCTCGATCTGAGCGGCGAGTTGCAGGAGGAGGCCGTCATTGGCCTGCTTCGCAATCGCCTGGATGCCGAGCGGCAGGCCGTGTTCCTGCGTGGCCATCGGCATCGATATCGCCGGCATGCCGCAGAGATTGGCGAGCGGCGTGAAGGCGAAGAAGCGCCAGAGATTGCCGAACCAGTCGAGCACGTCAGGGTTGTCGGAGATGGTGAGATATTCCCTGGTGCCGACCTTCGGCGTCGGCAGCGCGGTGATCGGCGTCAGGATCACGTCCCACTGTTCGAAGAAGGCGCCGAAGGCGCGTGAAGTCGTGTTGAACACGCCTTGCATCTTCGCCCGCTCGGCAAAGCTCGTGTTCCGGCCGGCTTCCCAGATCCGGATATTCATGGGCTCGATGAGATCTACCGGCGGCTTTTCCAGCCCGCGTGCGGCGAGCATATTGGAGATCACCACGGCAAAATTCGAGATGTAACAGGTGGTCTGCGCTTCGAACGCGGCGCGGAAGTCGAGCTCGGGCAAGGCGTAATCGACGTGATGGCCGAGGCCTTCGAGGAAGCGGCCAGATTTCTCCAGCTCGGCGGCGATCTCAGGCGTCGCGGTGTAGTCGCCCCAGGTGTGCGACAGCGCGATGCGAAGCTTTGACGGATCGCGCTTGATCATCTCGGAATAGGGCTGTGCCGTGGTCCAGAACGGCATGAATTCGCCGGGCGCCGCTCCCCTTGCATGATCGACGAAGGCGGCGGTGTCGCGCACGCTACGCGACTGGCAGCCCTGGATCGAGACCAGCCCGGTGAGGTCCGACATGTGCGGGGCGAGCGAGAACACGCCGCGCGAGACCTTAAGACCGATATTGCCGTTGACCCCGGCGGGAATGCGGATCGAACCGCCGCCATCGGTTGCATGTGCGATCGGCACCACGCCGGCCGCGACCATCGCGGCGCTCCCCGCGGACGAGCCGCAAGTGGTGTAATCGGTATCCCAGGGATTGCGCGTGACGTAGACGGCCGGATTGTCGGCCGAGCTGCATACGCCGAATTCCGGCGTCGTGGTGCGTCCGATCAGGTTCAGCCCGGCCTGGCGGAATTTGCCGGTCAGGAACGTATCGGCAGCGGCGCGATTGCCGCGCATCAACAGCGAGCCCATTTCCTGGAGCCGGCCCTTCATGGTCGGGCCGAGGTCCTTCATCAGGAAGGGCAGGCCGGCGAACGGCCCGGCGAGATTGGCGCCGTCCTTGGCCGGATCGGCGATCACGTCCTCGAACAGCTCGACCACACCCGACAGTGCCGGATTGACCTTGGCGACGCCCGCAGCGGCTTGGCGGGCCAATTCCTTCGCCGTCAGCTCGCCCTTGCGGACGCGCGCCGCCAGTCCCACGCCGTCGTGCTGCGCCCATTCATTCCAGCTCATCGGGAAAGTCATGCGATCCAAACCTCTTCGTGCGGCGCCATCTTAGTTTCGCACAGGAGCACTTTAAACAACTGAGGCGACGCGAAGGGCAGGGTTGCGCCGGATGGAGAGGTCGGCTGCAAACCCGCATTGCATGCGGATGCATCAATTCGAGAGCTTTGCGATCACCGCGACCGGGCCGCCGCCGGCCGGCCCCTGATGCTCGGCGCCGCCGGAGACATAGACCGCGCCGGTGCCGGCGAGGCCGGCAATCAGGCCGCCGACGGCGGCACGGGCGTGGCGCGTCGAGCTGATGTCGGTATCTTCCAGCATGGTGTGGCGGAAGCCGCGCACGCTGCCATCAGGCGAAGCCTCGGCCTTGGCAAAAATGTTGACGAGCTCGCGGCCCGCCGTCGCGACGTCCAGCCCGACGCTCTCCAGCGCGGCAAGCACGGCGGTGGCGTCGATGGCATCGCTCATCACGGCATGCCCGATCTCGAATTCGCTCGTCGATGACATCGCGTTGCCGAGCACGATGACGACGTTGTGCATCAGCTCGATCCCGGACGAAGTCGAGGCGACCCTCGAGAACAGATCGTAACGTTGCAGCACGTCGTCGTCGCGAATGTCGGAGGCGATCTCGCCGAGCGCGACCGCAACCCCGAGCGCGGAGGCGCCGCGCGAATAGGCCATTGAGCTGTAAGCGCTGGTCGTCACCGTCTTGTTGCCGCGCGCGTTTGCCGCCTCGACGCGATCGCTGGTGAGCAGCGGGCACTTGATCTGCACGAAATGGATGTCGGTGGGGTCAGCAATGCCGGCATCCTCCATCGCGGCTTTCACGGCCTTGGCCGTCTCCGTGATCTGCGCGGAGCGGCCGAGCTCTTCGGGCAGGAAATCCCGGGTGTGCGCCATGCCGATGCTCAGGCGTTTGCCGGACAAGCCTGCCGGTCGCTGCGGGACGTCCTGGCGCGTGAACACAGTGATGTGCGGGCTGAGCACGCCCTCGGTGCCGCCGGACATCACGAAAGCGATGCGCTGCTCGACCTCCCGCGGCGACAGGCCGAGCTGCGGCGCCAGCGCCGTGCACAGCGCGGCAACGGCATATTCCCGGGTAAAATCGTTGACGCCGCCATTGCCCTCGGTCTTGCCGAGGATGGTCAGGATGGATGTCGGATCGATCGCGCCGGAGGCGATCATGTCCAGGAGGCCGGAGACGTCGCCGGGGCCTTTGGTGGCAATCCTGATCACGCCGACCGATGTCGTCCGCATTGCTCGTCCTCATGGGAGTTCGATGGTCCGGCTCGTGAAACAGCCGTCGAACCGGGGCGCCTGTCAAGGTGTCGAGGCTATCCTCCGACGTCGTCCTGAACGCCAGGAAGACGGCGGAATATGTGCGCCGTTTGCGGCGTCCCCACGATTGTGGCGAGATCGCATCGCTTCGACAAAAAATCCCTTGTCGACGGCCGCTCGCCGCACCTTGATGAATCAGCCCCGGTTGGTCCATAAGCGGCGTCCCGCAGCCGGTGGCTCGCCGCCGCGGTGCGTGCTCGGATAGAGGGGTTCTCGCGTGGCAAATATCAACCAGAAAATTGCGCAGGAGCTTGGGGTTCGGGCGGAGCAGGTCGAGGCGACGGTGACGCTGCTCGACGGCGGCGCCACGGTTCCCTTCATCGCCCGCTACCGCAAGGAAGCGACCGGTGCGCTGGACGACGCGCAATTGCGCACTCTGGAAGAGCGCCTGGGTTACCTGCGCGAGCTCGAAGACCGCCGCAAGGCCATTCTCGAATCGGTCCGCGAGCAGGGCAAGCTCGATGCCGCGCTCGAAGCCTCCATTCTCGCTGCCGACAGCAAGGCGCGCCTCGAAGACATCTATCTACCGTTCAAGCCGAAGCGCCGCACCAAGGCGGAGATCGCCAGGGAAGCCGGCCTCGAGCCGCTCGCCAATCGGCTCATGGCAGAACCCACCAACGATCCGAAGGTGGTGGCGGAAACCTTCGTCAATGCCGAGAAGGGCGTTGCCGACGCCGCTGCGGCGCTCGACGGCGCCCGGGCCATCCTGGTCGAGCGTTTCGACGAAGACGCCGACCTGATCGGGAGCCTGCGCGAGGAGGTGTGGACCAATGCGCGCATGGCCTCCAAGGTGCGTGACGGCAAGAAAACCGAGGGCGAAAAGTTCGCCGACTATTTTGAGTTCTCCGAGCCGCTGACCAAGCTGCCCTCGCACCGCATTCTCGCGATGTTCCGCGGCGAAAAGGAAGAGATCCTCGATCTTCAGATTCAGGCCGAGGCCGAAGCATCGCCGCCGGGCGTGCCGAGTGCCTATGAGCTGAAGATCATGAAGCGGTTCGGCATCGCCGACCTCAAGCGCGCCGGCGACCGCTGGATGATCGACACCGTGCGCTGGGCCTGGCGCACCAAGATCCAGGTGCATCTCAACATCGACCTGCGCATGCGGCTGTGGAATGCGGCCGAGACCGAGGCCGTGCGCGTGTTCGCCTCCAATTTGCGCGATCTATTGCTGGCCGCGCCCGCCGGCACCCGCGTCACCATGGGGCTCGATCCCGGCTTCCGCACCGGCGTCAAGGTCGCCGTCACCGACGCGACCGGCAAGGTGGTCGATACCGCTGTGATCTATCCGCACGAGCCGCAGCGGCAGTGGAACGAGGCGCTGGCGATCCTCGGCAAGCTCGCGCTGAAACATCGCGTTGAGCTGATCGCGATCGGCAACGGCACCGCCTCGCGCGAGACCGACAAGCTCGCGGGCGATCTCGTCAAGGGCCTCGCCGAACTGAAGATGACCAAGATCGTCGTGTCGGAGGCCGGCGCCTCGGTCTATTCGGCCTCGGCCTTCGCGTCGGAGGAATTGCCTGATCTCGACGTCACCCTGCGCGGCGCGGTCTCGATCGGCCGCCGCCTCCAGGATCCGCTCGCCGAGCTGGTCAAGATCGAGCCCAAGGCGATCGGTGTCGGCCAGTATCAGCACGATCTCGGCCAGGCCAAGCTCGCCAAATCGCTCGACGCAGTGGTCGAAGACTGCGTGAACGCGGTCGGTGTCGACGTCAATACCGCCTCGGCGCCGCTTCTTGCCCGCGTGTCGGGCGTGGGCTCCGGTCTCGCCTCGAGCATCGTGGCGTACCGTGACGCCAACGGCCCGTTCAAGTCGCGCAAGGCGCTGAAAGACGTGCCGCGGCTCGGCCCCAAGGCGTTCGAGCAGTGCGCGGGCTTCCTGCGCATCGTCGGCGGCGAGGATCCGCTCGATGCCTCTGGCGTGCATCCGGAAGCGTATCCGGTGGTGCGCCGGATTCTTAGCGCCACCAAGAGCGACATCAAGGCGTTGATCGGCAGCAGCGAGATGGTGCGCACGCTGAAGCCGAAGGATTTCGTCGACGAGACGTTTGGTCTGCCGACCGTGACCGACATCCTGCGCGAGCTCGAAAAGCCCGGCCGCGATCCGCGTCCGGCGTTCAAGGCCGCGGTGTTCATGGACGGCGTCGAGGAAATCAAGCACCTCAAGAAGGGCATGATCCTCGAGGGCACCGTGACCAACGTCGCCGCGTTCGGCGCATTCGTCGACATCGGTGTGCACCAGGACGGCCTTGTGCACATCTCGGCGATGTCCAAGACCTACATCAAGGATCCGCGCGAGGTGGTGAAGCCCGGCGACATCGTCAAGGTGAAGGTGCTGGACTTCGAGGTCGCGCGCAAGCGCATCTCGCTGACCTTGCGTCTCGACGACGAGGTCGGCGCCAAGGAGGCGCCCGGCATGCAGCGCGACAACAGCTCGCGCAACCCCTCCCGCATGACCTCGTCCGCACCGCGCCAACAGGAATCTTCCGGCGGCGGCGCCCTCGCCGAAGCGCTGCGCCGTGCCGCCGAGAAGAACGGCGGCAAGCGGGCGTGACGTCTTAACTTCTCTCCCCGTCCTTCTGCGGGAGAGGTGAGCCGCTCGACGTATGGCGAGCTCCATCCGTGTCGTCATTGCGAGCGAAGCGAAGCAATCCAGTCTGCCTGCGTGGAGGCACTCTGGATTGCTTCGTCGCAAGAGCTCCTCGCAATGACGGAGGAGCGCGCGCGCGGGTCCACCTTTCTAACTCCCGCGTCAGAATCTGGCGCATTTGTAAGTTGAAGATGAGGGCGGGTTTTCCTCATCTGAGCCTCCGGAGTGGCGAGACCATCGCCGCGACAAGGAGGATACTTAGATGAACAACAGGCTTCTCACAGGCATCGTCGCAGCGGCAGTTGCTGCGACGCTGGCGGTCGCCTCGCCCGTTCTCGCCCGCGGGGGCGGCGGTGGTGGCGGACATGGCGGTGGTGGTTTTGGCGGTGGCGGTTTTGGCGGCGGGCATTTTGGCGGCGGGGGGATGCACGCCGGCGGTATGGGCGGCGGTGGCATGCACTTCGGCGGCATGGGCGGTGCTCACTTCGGTGGCATGGGCGGTGCTCACTTCGGTGGCGCCCGCTTTGCTGGCTCGCCGATGGCGGCCCACGCTGCCTTTGGGCCGCGCTTTGCCGGTGCGCCACTAGCGACCCGCGCCGCCTTCGGGCCGCGTTTCGCCGGCGCCGGCTGGCACGGCAGGCCCTTTATCGGCCGCCACGCGTTTTTCTTCCGCCACCATCGCTTCCACCGGTTCGCCTTCGTTGGCGCCCCCTTCTACTACGCCAATTATTATGACGACGGTTGCTGGCGCAGGAACTGGACGCCCTATGGGCGGCAATGGGTCAATGTGTGCGGAGACTCTTGGTACTAGCATCGCCGTACCGCACCATTGTCGCGATCGTCGTCGGGCGGTTCCGCTCAGCCCCGGAACGGGATAGTCTGATGGCGATCGTCGCGCGGAGTTTGTCATGACCGGAGGTCACCGCCGCATTCTGGTCGTCGAGGACGATGCGGAAACCGCAGGCCAGCTCGTCGAGGAGCTGACGATTTCTGGCTACGACGTCGATCTCGCCGCCACGGGGCGCGAAGCCCTCAGCCACGGCGCCGCGCGCGACTATGCCGTGATCACCATCGACCGCATGCTGCCCGACATCGACGGCATCACCGTGATGCGCCAGTTGCGCGACGACGGCATCGCCGCGCCGATCCTGATCATCTCCGCACTCGGCGAGGTCGACGACCGCGTGCGGGGCTTGCGCGCCGGCGGCGACGACTATCTCGTCAAGCCGTTCTCTTTTGTCGAGCTTCTGGCCCGGCTGGAGGCACTCGGCCGCCGCAGCGACACCGTCGCCAAGGAGACGATTTTGCGGGTCGGCGATCTCGCCATCGACCTGATCGCGCGCAACGCCAGCCGCCGCGGCCGGAAGATTCCGCTATTGCCGCGCGAGTTTCAGTTGCTCGAATATCTCGTCCGCAACGCGGGCCGGGTCGTTTCCCGCGCGATGCTGCTCCAGCATGTCTGGGATCTGCACTTCGATCCCTCCACCAACATCATTGACGTCTATGTCGGCCGCGTCCGCCGCAAGGTCGACGATGCCCAGGCCTATCCGCTGATCCACACCATTCGCGGCATCGGATATTGTCTCCGTGCTCCTGGTTAAAACGCTCCGCTCCTCGACCTTCCGCCTGGCACTGATCGCGATCGCGGCATTCGGGCTGATCGTCGCGGCGATCATGGCCTATGTCTATTTCGGCACGATCGCCTATGTGCAGAGCCGTGTCGGCGATGCCGGCGATCACAGCGGCTTCACCGCGATGATCGAGCTCGCAACGGCCGCTGTCGCCGTGCTGATGCTGGTGCTCGCCGGGCTCGCCGCGGTGCTGGTGACACGGCGCACGGTCGGGCGAATCGAGGAGATCAACGCCACCAGCCGCGCCATCATGATGTCCGGCCTCGATCAGCGCATTCCCTTGCGCGGCAGTCACGACGAGTGGGACCGCGTCGCCGAAAACCTCAACCAGATGCTCGACCGCATCGAGACGCTGATGGGCGAGGTCAAGCAGGTCAGCGACAACGTCGCCCATGATTTGCGCACGCCGCTGACGCGCATGCGGGGCCGGCTGGAAAAGGCCTATCACGCCCCTCGCAACGGCGAGGCCGACGCGGCGCTGATCGGTGACACCATCGCCGATCTCGACGCAGTGCTCGGCATGTTCGCCTCCATCACCCGCATTTCGGAGATCGAGACCCGCGCCCGCCGTCGCGCGTTTCGCACCCTCAATCTCGCCGGGATCGCCGGCGAGGTCGTCGAGCTCTACGATGCCGCCGCCGAACAGGTTGCGACCCGGCTCAGCCTGGATGGCGACCGCGAGGTGGCGATCACGGGCGATCGCGACCTGCTGTTCGACGCCATCGCCAATCTCGTCGACAACGCGATCAAGCACGGCTGCAAAGGCGGGCAGGTGAGCGTCACCTGCCGCAGCGCCGACGGCGGTGCGACGATCGCGATCGCCGACGATGGTCCGGGTATTCCCACTGAGGAGCGCGATCATGTGTTCAAGCGCTTCTACCGGCTCGAACAGAGCCGCTACACGCCGGGCAACGGCCTCGGCCTGAGTCTGGTCGCGGCAGTTGCCGGCCTCCATGGCGCCGAGATTGCGCTGCATGACAATGCGCCGGGCCTCACGGTCCGGCTAAGCTTCCCCAAGACGTCGGCGCAATGAAGCCCGATCGTGTCAAAGCTCGATCACGCCGCGCCGTGCCGCATGCGCGACCGCATCGGTGCGGCCGGTGGCATCGAGCTTGTCGAGCAGCGAGCCGACATGGAACTTCACGGTGTGCACGGAGATGTTGAGCTGACGCGCGATCATCTTGTTGGAGCCACCTTCCGCCATCAGCGCCAGCACGTCGAGCTCGCGCTGCGTCAGCGCGATATCGTCGGGCATGATACGCGCATCGCGGGTGACAATCGTCGCCGTGGCCTTCTCGCCGGGTCCGGCGAGGCGAACCCCGGCGATATTGCCGAGCAGAGCCGCCAGGCGATCGGCGAGGGCGGGATCGTCGATCTCCAGGGACAGCACGATCTCGGGCGCGATGTCCTCGCTCACGCCTCGGGCCTCTCGCCGACCGTGACCTTGAAGCTGACCGGCTCGCCGCCGCGGCGCGCGGCCACGTCGACCACCGCTCCGACGCTCGCCGGACCCAGTGTCCGCGACAGCGCACGTACGCCTGACAGTTTCTGGTCGTTGACGGCGACGATGACGTCGCCCTGGCGGATGCCGGCCGCGGCCGAAGGTCCGGCCTTGTCGACGTTCATCACCATCGCGCCGACGCCGTCGTCGAGCCGGACCGGCTGGAGCCCGAGGCCGAGATATCCGCGCGCGATGCGGCCGCGCGCCTCTAATTGTGCTGCGACCCGCTCGATCGTCGCTGTCGGGATCACCAGCACACGCCTCGGGCCGAGCACGGCCATGCCGAAGGCGTCGCCCGATGCATCGAGCGCGAGGCCGCCCTGCTGGCTGGCGCGCAGGCGGACGTCGAGCTCGATCCGCGCGTCGATATCGCCGCCGCGCAGGCTGCGCCAGCTCGTGCCGGACAGCGATACCATCCCCAGCGCGGCGCTCGGCGTATCGCGGTTGGTGGCGATGACGACCGACAGCGCGCCGAGGGGCGGGACCGTTGTGGCCAGCTTGACCGGGGCAAGCGCAGTATCGGCGCGCAGCAGTGCGATATCCGTCGTATGGTCGCGGCCGGCAATCGTGGCGGCCGTGGCGCTGCCGTCGGGGAGGCCGATCTCGACTTCGCCCTCGTCGGCCAGCGCCTCGTCGGCGGTGACGATCAGGCCGGGTTTCCAGACGAAGCCGGTGGCGCGGGCGCGATGCGAACGCACGGCGACGACGGACGGCGCGGTGCGCGCCACCACATCCGCGAGTGCGGACGACAGTGAAGACAGCGGAGTGGGGTCGGTCATGGCAGGCTCCTGTAAGCTGCCCTAATCTGGGATGTCGCGGCGGATTGTGAAACTGGCCGGATGGCCAGGAAAGCTGATCTGGAAAGCTGGTCCGTAAGACCACGGCCGACGAATATGTGACTGGGAGCCGCTCACGCGAACGTGTTGCAATCGCGAAATTGCGCCGCCTCCACGATTTTCAGCGAGCCACGCAACGCCGCCGGCCTTTACCACACCGCATTGCTGATGCCGACACGCAAGGACCTCGCGCGCTGGCTGGTGCACGCCGCCTCGTATCGGGTGCCCGATGTCGGGCTTCGCCGATCACCTCGTCAGCGAGTCGGTCTATCTCGACGACCCCCGAGGGTAACGGCATCGAGGTCTATGCCGACCGCGTGGAGGCCGTCGATCCCTGGGGCACACGGGCGCGGCTGATCAGGGTTTGATCGCCGGCGCGAGCGTTGGTAAGACCGGTCAGGCGTTAGCCAGTTTCCGGGATTCACACCTGCCATGTCCGACTTTCACGGCGTCTTTCCCTATCTCGTCTCGCCTGTCGATGCCGATGGCGCGGTGCGGACGAACGTGCTCAGCAGGCTCTGCGACGATCTGATCGGCGTCGGCGTGCACGGCCTGACGCCGCTGGGCTCGACCGGCGAGTTCGCCTATCTCGACGCCGTGCAGCGCACGGCGATCGTGCGGACCACGATCGAGGCGGCGAAGGGACGTGTGCCGGTCGTCGCGGGCGTCGCCTCCACCTCGACGGCGGACGCGGTGGCGCAGGCGAAAGCGTATCAGAAGCTCGGCGCCGACGGCATTCTGGCGATCCTGGAAGCGTATTTCCCGCTCGCCGATGCGCAGATCGAATCCTATTTCCGCGCCATCGCGGATGCCGTGGACATCCCCGTCGTCATCTACACCAATCCGCAATTCCAGCGCTCCGATCTGACCCTCGATATCATCGCGCGCCTCGCCGAGCATCCGCGCATCGGCTACATCAAGGACGCCTCGACCAATACCGGCCGGCTGCTCTCGATCATGAACCGCTGCGGCGATGCCTTGCGGGTGTTCTCGGCCTCCGCCCACATCCCGGCCGCGGTGATGCTGATCGGCGGGCTCGGCTGGATGGCGGGCCCTGCCTGCATCATCCCGCGCCAGAGCGTGGCGCTCTACGACCTCTGCAAGGCCGGCCGCTGGGACGAGGCGATGGCGCTCCAGCGCAGGCTGTGGCGCATCAACGAGGCTTTTGCCCGCTTCAATCTCGCCGCCTGCATCAAGGCCGGATTGGCCATCCAGGGCTACGACGTTGGCGATCCCGTCCCGCCGCAGGCCGCTCTCACCGAAGATGCGCGCAAAATCGTGGAAGCGGCGTTGCGGGAGCTGGGCTAGCCGCCATACCCGGCATGACGAAATCGTGGATATACCGCTCAAAACCGCGGCTGGCCTCGCATACCTCGATCCGCTAAAAGGCTGCCGCATTTGAGAGATTAAGGGACCCCACGGAATGAACATTCTTCCCGGCAATTTGCGTTTCGGAGCGGGGCAGCCCGTCAAGCGTTTGGAAGATCAGCGGCTTCTCACCGGGAAGGGGCAGTTCATCGACGACAAGCCGGAAGAGGGCGCGCTGTGGCTGTACCTGCTGCGCTCGCCGCACGCCCACGCGAAGATCGTCTCGATCGACACCGGCGCCGCCACTGCGATGCCCGGCGTGACCGCGGTCTATACCGGCGCCGACCTCGTCAAGGACGACATCGGGGTCATCCCGACACTGAGCATCTTCAAGCGCCCCGACGGCAAGCCGATGACGGTGCCGCCACGCCGCCTGCTGGCGCACGAAATCGTGCGCTACGCCGGCGAGGCCGTGGCCGCAGTGGTGGCTGCCTCGCGTGCTGACGCCCAGAACGCGGCCGAAGCGATCGTGGTCGAATATGACGTGCAGCCGGCGGTGGTCGATCCCGTCGAGGCGGTGAAGCCCGGCGCGCCCGTAGTGTGGCCGGAGGCGCCCGACAACATCGTCGGCGCGATGGCTTACGGCGATGCCGCCAAGGTGGGCGAGGCTTTTGCCAAGGCGGCGCATACCGTCGAGCTCGATCTCGTCAGCCAGCGCCTTGTGCCGTCGGCCATGGAGCCGCGCTCGACCATCGCCGAGATCGACAAAAAGACCGGGCGGCTCCTCTTGCACGTGCAGTCGCAGACGCCCGCCTCGACCCGCGACGTGCTGGCCGAGGCCGTGCTGAAGCGTCCCAAGGACAGCGTGCGCGTGCTGGTCGGCGATATCGGCGGTGGCTTTGGCCAGAAGACCAATCTCTATCCGGAAGACGGCATCGTCGCCTATGCCGCGACCAAGCTGAACAAAAAAATCCGCTGGCGCGGCGACCGCACGGACGAATTCGTCGGTGGCACTCATGGCCGCGATCTGACCTCGACCGCTTCCTTCGCGCTCGACGAGAAGGGCAAGGTGCTGGCCTATCGCGTCAGCTCGATCGGCTGTACCGGCGCGTATTCCTCGGGCGCGGCCAACATCATTCCGCTGGTGCTGGGGCCGTTCGTTCAGACCGGCGTCTACGATTTGCCGCTGGTGCATTTCGAAGTGAAGTCGGTGATGACCCACACCGCGCCGGTCGGCGCCTATCGCGGTGCGGGGCGCCCCGAGGCCGTGTTCATCGTCGAGCGCCTGTTCGACGCTGCCGCGCAGAAAATCGGCATGGATCCGCGCGCGATCCGCAAGGCCAATTACATCAAGCCGGCGCAACTGCCCTATACGAATGCTGCGGGGCAGGTTTACGATTCCGGCGCTTTCGCGCACATGCTCGACCGTGCCGTGAAGCTTGCGGACTGGGACGGCTTTGCCGCGCGCAAGAAGGCGGCGAAGAAGAAAGGCCTGCTCTACGGCCGCGGGCTCACCTCCTATATCGAATGGACCGGCGGCCGCGCTCATACCGAGAAGGTCAGTATGCATGCGACCGCGCAGGGCCGCGTCGTCCTGCATTCCGGCACCATGGCGATGGGGCAGGGGTTGCAGACCACCTACACCCAGATGATCTCCGACACGCTCGGCATTGCCATGGACAAGATCGACGTGGTCCAGGGCGACACTGATCTGGCAACAGGCTTTGGCAGCGTCGGCTCGCGTTCGCTGTTCGTCGGTGGCACGGCGGTTGCGGTCTCCTCCAACGATTTGATCCAGAAGGCGCGCGAGAAGGCGGCGAACGTGCTGGAGACCTCGGTCGAGGACATCGAATACCAGGGCGGTATGCTCACCGTGGTCGGCACCGACCGCCGCATCAGCCTGTTCGATATTGCCGAGAAGGAGAGCGGCGCAAAACTCAGCGTCGATTCCGAAGGCGAGGTCGATGGTCCCAGTTGGCCGAACGGCACGCATATCTGCGAGGTCGAGATCGACCCCGAGACCGGCGTCTCCAAGGTCGTGCGCTACACTACGGTTGACGACGTCGGCGTCGCTGTGAACCCGATGCTGGTGACGGGGCAGATCCATGGCGGTGTCGCGCAGGGAATCGGCCAGGCACTGTACGAGGGCGTGTCCTATGATTCCGACGGCCAGCTTCTCACCGCGAGCTACCAGGACTATTGCATCCCGCGCGCCGACGACGTCCCGCCGATCGTGGTGACGCTCGACGATTCCGCGCCCTGCCGCACCAATCCGCTCGGCGCCAAGGGCTGCGGCGAATCCGGCGCCATCGGCGGTCCCCCTTGCGTCACCAACGGCGTGATGGATGCGCTCGCCGAGCTCGGCATCACCCAGCTCAACACGCCCCTGACGCCGCAGAAGATATGGAAGGCGATCAGGGATGCGAAGATGGCGGGTTAATACCGTCATTGCAAGCGCAGCGAACCAATCCAGAATCTCCCCGCGGAGGCAGCCTGGATTGCTTCGTCGCAACGGCTCCTCGCAATGACAGGCGAGAGGGTCGCGCGCTAAATCCCCAGCATCATCTTCGCAATAATATCGCGCTGGATCTCCGAGGTGCCGCCGAAGATCGTGTAGGCGCGGCCGTTGAGATATTCCGGCACCACCGTCAGCATCTCCTCCGGCATCGCCGGCTCGTGGTTGAGCCTGTAGAGCGGGCGCATCGGCTCGACCGCGAGCGCGTCGTGGCCGATCACATCGGCCCCCAGCCGGGTCACCGCCTGGCGGATCTCGCTGTTGCGCAGCTTGAGGATCGACGACACAGCGCCGGGATTCTGCCCGGTCTGCAGCGCCGACAGCACACGCAACTCCGTCATCTCCAGCGCGTCGATGTCGACCTCGACCTCCGAGATGCGCGTCGCGATGTCGGGACTGTCGATCGCGCGTCCCGTCAAATCCGACTCGGCAAGCTCCGCAATCGCCTTCAGCCCTTCGCGCAGCTTCGCCGACGCGATGCCGGAGCCGCGCTCGAATTCGAGCAGGTACTTGCCGTAGGTCCAGCCCTTGCCTTCCTCGCCGACGCGATTGGCAACGGGTACCCGCACGTCGTCGAAGAACACCTGGTTGACCTCGTGGTCGCCGCCGATGGTGAGGATGGGGCGCGTCGTGATGCCTGGCGCATTCATGTCGATCAGGACAAAACTGATGCCGTCCTGCTGCCGCGGGCCGTCGCTGGTGCGCACCAGCGCGAACATGCGGTTGGCGTGATGGGCATGCGTGGTCCAGATTTTTGTGCCGTTGATGATGTAGTCGTCGCCGTCGCGCACCGCCCGCGTCTTCAGCGAGGAGAGGTCGGAACCGGAGCCCGGCTCGGAATAGCCCTGGCACCAATAGTCCTCGCCGGAGAGAATGCGCGGTAGGTAGAAGTTCTTCTGTTCAGGGCTGCCGAAACCGATGATGACGGGCCCGACCATCTTCACGCCCATCACGTTGACGTTCGGCACGCCGGCGCGCGCGCTTTCGGTCTCGAAGATCCAGCGCTGCGCCGGCGTCCAGTCCGGCCCGCCATGCTCGACCGGCCAGCCCGGCGCGCCCCAGCCTTGCTTGTGCAGCGTGCGCTGCCAGGCCATGCCGATATCGGGGTCGGAGAACACCGACGGCGTCAGCGCCGTCGCGCGCTTCATCTCCTCGGTGAGGTTTTTCGCAATGAAGCCGCGCACCTCGTCCTGGAAGGCGCGCTCCTCAGTGTTGAACGACAGGTCCATGATGCGCTCCTTGTGTCAGGCAGGCACGACGTTGCGGCCGAGCTGGGCGTGGCGGCCATAATGGTGAGCGCTGCCGCCGAACAGCGTGTCGAAGGCGACCAGCCGCTTGAAGTAGGCGCCGACCTCGAGCTCCTCGGTGACACCCATGCCGCCGTGGAGCTGGATCGACTGCTCGCCGATAAAGCGCGCACATCTGCCGATCTTCGCCTTCGCGCCCGACGCGGCCCGCGCGCGCTCGACTGGATTGGCATCGACCTTCAGCGCGGCGCGCAGCGCCATCGAGCGCGACTCGTCGACCTGCACCGCCATGTCGGCGAGGCGGTGGCGGATCACCTGGTTGGCCGAAAGGGGCCGGCCGAACTGCTTGCGGATTTTTGTGTACTCCAGCGTGGTCTCCAGGAGCACCTGCATGATGCCGACGGCCTCGGCGTCGAGCGCGGCCATGGCGCGATCGACGGCCCATTCGATCGCGGGGAGCGCGTCGTGTCCGTCACCGAGCAAGGCGGCTTGCGGCAGTTGCACGTCCGACAGTTCGATATTGCAGGCGCGCCCGCCGCCCAGGCGCTCATAGTCGCTGACGGCAACGCTCGGCGTCTTTGCCGGCACCAGGAACAGGCCGATGCGGCCGGAGGGGCCCTGATAATCATGGATATGCGCGGAGACGATGATCTCGCCGGCGGCGTGGCCGTCGAGCACCGCAACCTTGCTGCCGGAGAGTCGCCAGCCTTGCGCCGTCTTGTTGGCAATGGTCGCGACCTTGGCGAGATCGAACCGCGCCGCGCGCTCCGAATGCGCAAAGGCGAGTTTCAGCGATCCGTCGGCGACCTTCGGCAGGATTGCCTGCTTCTGCACCGTGCCGCCGCATCGCTCGACCAGTGCTGCGCCAAGCACCACCGTTGCGATATACGGCTCCGACACCAGCCCGCGGCCAAAGGCTTCCGTCAAAATGCCGATCTCGACCGCGCCGCCGCCGAGCCCGCCAAACTCTTCCGCGATCGGCAACGCCAGCCAGCCCAGCTCGGCGAATTGCTTCCACACCGCCGGGCTGAAGCCGAGCGGATCGTTCGCCATCTTGCGGCGGTGATCGGCATCATAGCTTCCGGCCACGAAGCGCTCCGCGCTCTCGCGCAGCAGACGTTGCTCGTCACTGAGATTGAGATCCATCGTGTCTACTCCGCGGCTGCCGGCGGCTTGCGCACGGAGGGATGCAGGCCGGATGGATCGACCACCATTCCGAATTCCTGAAGATTATGCGCGTGGCAGAGCTGATGCAGCGCAAAGGCCTGGTCGATCGCCGCCGGCTGGCCCATCACATCGACCGAGCGGTTCACGGCTTCCTTGGTCAGCTTCAGCGCAAAGGACGGTTTTGATGCGATTTTGCGCGCCAGCGACAGGACGGCGGATGAAAGCTCTGCGCGCGGCACGACCCGGTTGACCATCCCGAGTTGATGCGCCTCCTGTGCACTCCAGCTATCGGCGGTGAACAGAAACTCCTTGGCCTTGCGCGGGCCGAGCTCCCAGGGATGCACGAACCATTCGACGCCGCAGACGCCCATGGTGACCACGGGATCGCAGAACTGCGCATCGTCGCTGGCGAGGATGAGATCGCAGGCCCATGCCAGCATCAGGCCGCCGGCGATGCACTTGCCGTGCACCTCCGCAATTGTCGGCTTGGCGAGGTTGCGCCAGCGCCGCGTGATCTGGAGATAGATCTCCTGCTCGCGCGCGAAGCGGCCATGGGCGTTTGGTTCAGCGAAGCCGCCCCAATTTCCGATCGGCGGAAAATCGACACCCGCAACATTCTTGCTGCCGGGGCGCAGATCATGCCCTGAGGAGAAGTGCGGACCGTTGCCGGCGAGAATGATCACCTTGACCGCATCGTCCTGCACCGCCTCATCGAACGCGGCGTTGAGATCGTAGGTCATTTGCAGGTTCTGCGCGTTGCGCGCGTCGGGCCGGTTCATCACGATCCTCGAGATCGCCGGCTCCGGCCTCTCCACGAGGATGGTCTCGAACGAGGTCATCGCGTTCCCCCCGGCGTTTCCGTCTTGGTATTATTGTTCTCTTGAGTTGACTATTACAGCCGGGATTAAGCAAGGGGCTTGCGTAAATCGGCTGCTTTTCGCAAGCCTCGGCCTGCTCGCAAGATGTCTGGCGTCTCGCGCGTGCAATCTGATAGTTTGCGCAAGATTCCACCGGGAGAAATTTGATGCGCAAGATCCTGACCGTGCTGGCGGCGCTGGCCTCGCTGAGCCTCACCAATTGCGGCTACAACGCCATCCAGAGCGAGGACGAGCAGATCAAGGCCAACTGGTCCGAGGTCGTGAACCAGTATCAGCGCCGCGCCGATCTGGTGCCCAACCTCGTCAACTCGGTGAAGGGTTTTGCGCAGCAGGAGAAGGACGTGTTGCTCGGCGTCACCAATGCCCGCGCCAAGGTCGGCAGCATCCAGGCGACGCCCGAGGTACTGAACGATCCCGCCGCATTCCAGAAATTTCAGGCCGCCCAAAGCGAGCTCTCCGGCGCGCTGTCGCGACTGCTCGTGGTCACCGAAAACTACCCGCAGCTCAAGTCGGATGCGCTGTTCAAGGATTTGATGTCGCAGCTCGAAGGCACCGAGAACCGCATCACGGTGGCGCGCAATCGCTACATCAAGGCGGTGCAGGATTATAACGTCACCATCCGCTCATTCCCGAACAACCTCACTGCGATGATGTTCAGCTACAAGGAGAAGCCGAACTTCTCGGTCGCAAACGAGAAGGAAATCTCGACCGCACCGAAGGTCGATTTCAATCCGGCGCCCTCGAAGTAAGGGCATTCGACCCCGATGCGTGCCGCCAAGGCCCTCCTGCTCGCGCTTGCGCTGATATGGCCGTTCGCTGCCTCAGCCGATGTCGCCGTGCCGCAACTGACCGGCCGCGTGGTCGATCAGACCGGCACGCTCTCCAGCGGCGACATCGCCGCGCTGTCGCAAAAGCTGCAGGACTTCGAGACGCGCAAGGGCAGCCAGCTCGTCGTCCTGATCGTGCCGACGACGGAGCCGGAGACGATCGAGCAGTTCGCGATCCGCGTTGCGGAGGCCTGGAAGATCGGGCGCAAGAAGGTCGACGACGGCGCGATCCTGGTGGTCGCCAAGGGCGACCGGCATTTGCGCATCGAGGTCGGTTACGGCCTCGAGGGCGCGCTCACCGACGTCACCTCGCGCCGCATCATTGACGAAGACATCACGCCGAAATTCAGGAGTGGCGATTTCGCCGGCGGCATCGCGGCGGGCGTCGATCGCGTGATCCGCGTCATCGACGGCGAGCCGCTGCCGACGCCCTCGCGCAGCGTGAATTTCGGCAACTGGAACGACATCGAGCCGCTTTTCTTCTTCCTGCTGTTCGGCCCGCTGGTCATCGGCGGGATCCTGCGCTCCATGTTCGGGCGGCTATTCGGTTCGGGGATAACTGGAGCGATCGTTGGTGTCCTCGCCTGGTTCGTGATCGGCTCTGCAGTCATCGGGTTGGGCGTCGGTGTGCTTGGCGCTATCCTGACGTTTATCGCCGATCTGTTTGGGGCGGGATCGGGCACGGGGTCCTCGCGCGGCCGCTCCTGGTCGAGCGGCTCGTCATCCGGCGGCTGGAGCAGCGGATCGTCGTCGAGCGGTGGCTTCAGCGGCGGTGGCGGCAGTTTTGGCGGCGGCGGCGCCTCGGGGAGCTGGTAGGTCATGAGCATGAAGCGCATCACCCGGCATCTGCTCCAGCACCATTGGCGTGCAAAGTGGGTGTTTCCAAAAGGGGTGCTCGACCGCATCGAGCAGGCGATCAAGCGCGGCGAAGCCATGCATTCCGGCCAGGTCCGGTTCGTCGTCGAAGGCGCGCTCGACGGCGGGCCGCTGTTTCGCAATCAGCCGGCGCGCGAGCGCGCGCTCGACGTGTTCTCGCATTTGCGGATCTGGGACACTGCGCACAACAACGGGGTCCTGATCTATCTCCTGCTCGCCGACCGCGATGTCGAGATCGTCGCCGATCGCGGCATCGACGCGAAGGTTGATGTGAAGCGCTGGGAACAGATCTGCCGCGCGATGGAAGCCGAGTTCGGATCTAGCCAGTTCGAACGCGGCGTGATCGGCGGCATCGAGGCCGTGTCGCAGGAGCTGGCGCGGCATTTCCCGCCGAGCGGCCAGCTCCCGAACGAACTGCCGGACGCACCGGTGGTGATGTAGCCCCGGCTGATAGCCCCACACTCCGTCATTGCGAGCGCAGCGAAGCAATCCAGACTGTCGCCGCGGAAAGATTCTGGATTGCTCACATGGGGATTTGGTGTGTCAAGGCGGATGTTCAGCTTTTTGTTTGATTGCTGCCAGCTTTTCGTCCCGACCGCTGGGTCTTTC
>NZ_JADPKY010000194.1 GCF_023074185.1 Bradyrhizobium sp. 132
ACGGCACGCCCGAGGAAATCAAGTCCAACGCCGCCGTGCAGGAAGCCTATCTCGGCGGTGTTCACGGAGAGATCGCCGCATGAGCCTGATCGAGGTCAATGGCCTGAACAGCTATTACGGGGACTCCCACATCCTGTTCGACGTCGCCATGCGTGTGGAGCGTCATGAGGTGGTGGCGTTGCTCGGCCGCAACGGCGCCGGCAAGAGCACGACGCTGAAGAGCCTGATGGGCGTCGTGACGCCGCGTAGCGGCAGCGTGAAGTTCGACGGTATCGATATCGCCGGGCGCAAGAGCCACAGAATCGCGCAGGCGGGCATGCAGCTCGTGCACGAGGAGCGCCGGATTTTCGGCAGCCTGTCGGTGGAAGAGAATATCCTGCTCGCCGGGATCACGGCGCCCAAACGCTGGCCTCTCGACCGCATCTACGAGATGTTTCCGCGACTGAAGGAGCGGCGTAGTAACCGCGGCACCGAGCTGTCCGGCGGCGAACAGCAGATGCTCGCTATCGCGCGGGCGCTGGTGCGCGATCCCAAGATCGTGCTGCTGGACGAGCCGTTCGAGGGGCTCGCGCCCGTGATCGTCCACGATCTCGTCAAGGCCTGCCGCGATCTCGCCGCCGCCGGCCAGACTATCGTATTGGTCGAGCAGAATTTGGCGGCGACGCTGGCGCTGGCGAGCCGGATCTACATCATCAACAACGGCCACATCGTGCACGAGGGGCCGGCTCGCGAGCTCAAGGCACAACCGGAGCTGCTCCAACGCTTTCTCGGCGTCTAGTTCTTCACCAAGCGCGACGTCACGACGCGGAGTCTTTGACGACCTCTCGCCGAAATCGAAAAGGAGGACACTAAAATGAAATACGTTGCCGTAAGAGCGGTTCAATTTTTACTTGCAGCGTCATTGGCGGTGACCAGTGCACACGCGGCCGAAAACAAGGTCGTGATCGGTGATATCGACGACATGTCCGGCCTGTATGCCGACGTGATCGGCCCCGGCGGAGTCGAGGCGGCCAAGATGGCGATCGAGGATTTTGGCGGCAGCGTTCTAGGTAACAAGATCGAGTTCATGGTCTCCGATCACCAGAACAAGCCCGACGTTGGAGCGCAAAAATTCCGGGAATGGGCCGACCGGGACGGCATTACGATGATTCTCGGCGGATCGAACACGGGAGTTAGCCTGGCGATGAACAATGTCGCCAAGGAGAAGAAAATTCCGTTCATCGCTATCGGCGCAGCCGGCGCATCACTGACCGGCAAGGACTGCACGCCCTATACCGTGCACTATGTCTACGACACGACGGCACTCGGCAACGGTACCGCCAAGACGATGGTGAAGCAGGGCGGTAAAACCTGGTTCTTCCTCACGGCCGACTACGCCTTCGGCACCCAGTTGCAGGAGTCCGCCTCGAAGGTGGTCGAGGCCAATGGCGGCAAGGTCACTGGCGCCGTGCGCGTCCCGCTCTCCACGTCGGACTTCTCGAGCTATCTGCTCCAGGCGCAAAACGCGGGTGCGCAGGTGCTTGGGCTGGCCAATGCCGGCAACGACTTCACTAACTCAATCAAGGCTGCCGACGAGTTCGGCATCGCCAGGACAATGAAGCCGGCCGCATTGCTCGCCTTCATCAGCGACATTCACAGCCTCGGCCTCAAGACCGCACAGGGCCTCTACCTCACCACTGGCTGGTATTGGGATCTCAACGACAAGACCCGCGCCTTCGCCAAGCGCTATTATGAGAAGACGAAGCGCGAGCCCACCATGAATCAGGCGGGCTACTATTCGGCGACCATGACCTACCTCAACGCGGTCAAGGCTGCCGGCTCCACCAACTCAGAGAAGGTGATGGCCGAGCTCAAGAAGATGAAGATCGACGACATGTTCACCAGCAACGGCAAGATCCGTGCCGACGGCCTGATGGAGCATGAGATGTATATCATGCAGGTCAAGAAACCTGATGAGTCCAAACAACCTTGGGACTACTACAAGCTGGTTCAAACTATGTCGGGCGAAGAAGCATTCGGGAAGTTAACCGACTCGGCGTGTCCGCTGGTTACACACTGATTGCCGTGTTCCGACCGCGTCGGTCGCACAAGAGGAGCACACCCGCAAGCGCACTTATGTTTGTAGTGCGGAATGGGCGGCGTGCGCGGCGGCATCCGTGGCGCTTGCTCTCTCGCTGCCGCCAGCCCGACCAAAAACCAGACACTGGCGGCAACCTATGCTGTAGTGCTGTTCAGCGTGATGGTCCAGGGATCTACACTGGGGACGGTGGCGAGACGCACCGCTGGCAGAAGCCGAATGCTTGAAGGCCGGGATCCGATCATTTCGCCCAGGGGTAATCGGCCTTTGCCACCGCACCTCGAGCACCGGCCGGGTAGATTTTTGCGGCCCGGCTCGGGCTTCCGCACCGGCAGCGATACGGTCCCGCTGCAAGCCTCGTATCTGGTCTCGTCCACGCGGTCGCCCGTCATGCTTCGCCGACCCCGGAGAGGATTGCCGCGGGTGGAGGAGTGGCACGGCGCCGGCAGGCCTCCGGGTCTGGACCCCGGTTTGCTGCGGGTATCGTATCGCTTGGCCATGTCGAGAAGCCGCCGCCCTGTGAACGGATCGGCCATCTCCGCCAGTTCGCGCGCCCGCTGCGCAAATCCCCTGTAGAACTCTTCCATGACGCCACCTCCGCAACACCAAGCAGGGCGGGAATTTCATTACGCTGGCGAGGTGGCGTAAAGCGCTGGGTCGGAGCCTGCTGACCATTTGTGACCCGCCGGTACTCCTTCCTGAGGCTGAAAGCATTCTGAGCGCTTGGGAGCACACCCGGAATGAGTGCCACCCGAGGGGCCGGATGATGCAGCTGCTGCTGGCTGATCCTCTCCACGGCCGATTTCCCGCCCGCCTGTTCCGTCGTGGAAGGTTGAAATGACGCCCATGCGATGTATAACCGGACTCGGGTGTTCGCTGTATCCGCAGCGACAGGAAAGCGATGGTCGGGCCGCCACGCGGAGATCCTACGCCCGTGAACCACAATCCTCCGTTTGACGATCTGCCGAAAGCCCAGCGGCTGGCCGAACAGGCCTTCAATACCCTTCAAAGGTTCCTGCACGTCGAGGCCGTCAGCGGCGCCGTCCTGCTCATTGCGGCCGCCGCTGCACTGATCTGGGCGAACTCTCCGGTCGCTCATAGCTATCACGATTTCTGGCATCTTCCCGCGACCATCGGTTTGGGGGAACTCGTCTTTTCACGCTCGTTGCACTTCTGGGTCAACGACGTGCTGATGACGATCTTCTTTCTCGTCGTCGGAATGGAGATCCGGCGCGAAATCCACGAAGGCGCACTAAGCAGGTTGGATCAGGCCATTCTGCCGCTGATCGCGGCGGCCGGTGGCGTGATCCTCCCGGCACTGATCTATCTCAGCCTCAACGCCGGTCCGGATCGCGGGCAGGGCTGGGCGGTGCCAACGGCCACGGACATCGCGTTCGCGGTTGGAGTTCTCGCCCTGCTTGGACGAAGAATCCCGGTCAATTTGCGGGTCTTCCTCCTTGCTCTTGCGATCATCGATGACATCATTGCGGTCCTGATCATTGCTCTCTTCTACACCGCAGATATTCAGCTTGCTGGCTTCGCCATCGCGTCGGTCGGCATTCTCGCAGTTCTGGGCTTTCAGCGGATCGGTTTCGGGTCGGCGTTCTTGTACGTCCTGCCCGGTTTTTTGGTTTGGATCGGGTTCATGACGGCCGGAATCCATCCTACCCTTGCGGGTGTGGTGCTTGGGCTGATGACTCCGGCGCGCGCAATTCCTTTGCGGGAGCCACCGCTGGAAATGGTGTCTCGCGTTGTGAAGCAGTTGCGAAGCAGCGATGCGGTCATGGAAAAGGATCCGCACAGATTGGCGCAACCGCTGCGAGATCTTCGCGTGGCTCACCGAGAGATGTTGCCGCCGGTCTCGCGCGTGCAGATGGCACTGCATCCGTGGGTGGCTTACGGCATCATGCCGATCTTCGCGCTGGCAAATGCCGGGGTAGGCTTGACGAATGCCAACCTGCCGGCCGGCGGTCAGTGGGTGATGCTGGGCACTGCGCTGGCTTTGGTCGCCGGGAAACCGCTCGGCGTCGTCGGCGCGACCTGGGCGGCAGTGCGACTCGGGTGGTGCCGGCTCGCTCCCGGAGTCTCGTGGACCGGGGTCTGCCTGGTCGGGCTGCTGGCTGGCATCGGTTTTACGATGTCCATCTTCATCTCCATGCTCGCCTTCGCGGATGAAGGATTGTTGACCGCTGCCAAATTGGGGGTCCTCCTCGGCTCGCTTCTCGCGGCCATGCTCGGCCTCGGCTGGGGCCTCAGCAATGCCCGACGTTTGTGAAAGTCTAACCGATGCCCTTTAGAGCTCCGCATGTGTCGTTCGTGTCGTTCGCCGTCGAGATATTGTCCTCGGGGGTCACTCAGGTGATGATCGTCGAAACGGATCTGCACCTCAATCCAAGGCATCCCGCCTACGATAGGTCGGCCGTGACGCAACTGATCGCAGCCGCACAGGCTTACACGAATGCCAATGTGGAAGGCCCTTCTTCCATTCGGCTCGTCTCGACCCAAAGCGGGGAAATTTGATGCGTGTCATTCGGGGATCAGTCGCCTCACTGATGGCCGATGCCGGAGCGGCTGACCATGGCCGCATGGGAACGATAAGCAGGGTGATAAGTGGAGAGGCTCGTGCGGCGCCGTAAGGCCTGGACGAAGCAGGACGAGGCTACACTCCTCGAGATGCGAGCGGTCGGGGCTTCGTGGGAGGCGATCGCCGAATCGCTAGGCCGCACCAAAATGTCGGTCGAGGTCCGCGCGGCGGAGATCAAGCGTCGCAATCCCGGTGCTACTTGTGAACCGCCGGCGGGATGACCGACCCGGGCTATTCTCTTGTTTGTGACTTAACGTCAGTTGGACGTATGGAGAGGCAGCATTGCTCCGGCGTTCGGGAAGATTATTGACCAACATGAAGCATGTGCCGTCGTTGATAGGCGTCGTCGTCCTGTTTGGGATCGTCTTCTTCCTGACGAGAGCAACTCTTTCAACTTTTCAACTGACAATCGGCATTTGCATCGCTCTGCTCGTCTATGGCGCGACCATGGCGTGGCACATCCGTAACATCCTTCGCTGATCGGTTGAGGATGCGTGGCGTCTTCGCCGATATGGCAACGCTTCTGTTGCCTTGTTGCGATGGCACTTCACCCGACGTAGCCCGCTGATGAGGAGCGACACCTGCGCGGAACGCCTGGCCGGCGTTGCTCCGCCCCTACCCCAGAAGCCCTCAAGGCGAGGCTACGCTTACACCGCACTCCGGGACCCACCGTGTGGCAATAGCACGGGTGCGAGTCTCTCGGCCTTCCATCTGCCTCAAATGAGGTCGCGGCCGGTGCTTGGCGCCGCGGAACCGTCCCGAGCAGATAAGCTTGTCGAAGCTTCGGGGTTGATGTTGCGACGCAGCAACTGTATGAAAGAGCTTCGTCGGACCCGATCGATCGGGTGGCTCGGCCGGGCGCCCATCCCCCGGAAACCCTCAGCGTAGCGATATGAAGCTTACCTTTAGGCCGACCGGGCGCTGCCCGTCGCCTCGCTGGTCATATTGGTTTTAGCAAAAATGAGGTTCTACCAAGCGTTCCGCCGCGAGTGGATGACAAACGTTCCAACCGAAGTCCTGTCAGGTGTTCTGGTCGCCCTGGCTCTAATTCCGGAGGCAATCGGATTTTCGATCGTCGCCGGCGTCGACCCGAAAGTCGGCCTTTACGCCTCCTTCTCGATCGCCTGCGTGACCGCCGTCCTCGGCGGCAGGCCGGCGATGATCTCGGCAGCGACGGCATCGACCGCGGTGCTGATGATCGCCCTGGTCCGCGATCACGGCCTTCAGTACCTGTTCGCCGCGACGGTGCTGATGGGACTGATTCAGGTCGCCGCTGGGGCCGCGCGGCTTGGTCTACTCATGAAATTCGTGTCCCGCTCGGTCATGACCGGATTTGTAAACGCCTTGGCCATTCTCATTTTCCTGGCTCAGTTGCCGCAATTGACGCACGTCGGCTGGGAAACCTACGCCATGGTCGGCGCGGGCCTGGCCATCATCTACCTCTTCCCTTACGTCACCAAACGAGTGCCGTCCGCCTTGGTCAGCATCATCGTGCTGACCGCGTTTACGCTGTGGTCCGGCATCAAGCTGCGTACCGTCGGTGACATGGGCGAATTGCCGTCCAGCCTCCCGTTCTTCGCGATCCCCCAAGTCCCCTTCAATCTGGAGACCCTGAGGATCATCCTGCCATACTCGTTGGCGATGGCTGCGGTTGGGCTGCTGGAGTCGCTTCTGACGGCTTCGATCGTCGACGACATGACCGACACGGGCAGCAATAAGAACCGGGAATGCGTCGGCCAAGGAATCGCAAACTTCATCACCGGGTTCCTTGGTGCGATGGGCGGCTGCGCCATGATCGGGCAGTCGGTCATCAACGTCACCGCTGGCGCCCGCACGCGGCTGTCCACATTCTTCGCCGGCGGATTCCTGCTGTTCCTGATCGTTGTCCTTGGCGAGTGGGTGAAGCAGATACCGATGGCCGCGCTCGTGGCCGTGATGATCATGGTCTCGATCAGCACGTTCAACTGGTCCTCTATCGTTAACCTGCGGTCCCACCCCCTAAGTTCGAGCGTGGTGATGCTGGCGACCGTAGTCGTCGTGGTGGCCACCCGCGACCTGTCGATGGGCGTGCTCACCGGCGTCGTCCTGAGCGGGGTGTTTTTTGCGGCCAAGGTTGCGCGGTTGCTCGGAATCGCAACTGAGCTGTCGGACGACGGTCGCGAGATCACCTACTTTGTCACTGGGCAGGTGTTTTTTGCGTCGTCCAATAGCCTCGTCGATGCCTTTGACTATCAGGAGGTGCCCGAGCGCGTCCGCATTGACGTGAGCGACGCGCACTTCTGGGACATCACCGCAATCGGCGCTCTTGACGACATCGTTCTGAAGCTGCGTCGCCACGGTGCGCAGGTCGAACTGATTGGCTTGAACCAGGCGAGTGCAACCATGGTCGAGCGGTTTGGTACCCACCATAAGCCGAACGTGCGGCAGAAGCCTGCGCACTAACGTCTGAGTAGATGGAGCGTTGCCCGGGCTCCTTGCGACCCTCCGTTGGTGATCCCATACCAAGCGGAGCCGGCAGTCGTCTTGCGCTATGCCGCGAGTCGTACCGGCAACCGGGCCAACGCGCGGATGCCAAGCCGTTTGTGCCACCGGATCTCTTCGGGCTTATTTGCAAGCCGCAAATGGGGAAACCTCTCCAGGATGCGCTGAATCCCTATCGAGGCCTCTGCGCGCGCAAGCTGGAACCCAAGGCAAAAGTGCACGCCGGTGCCGAAAGAAAGGTGCGGATTGGGGTGGCGCGTGATGTCGAAGGTGTGGGGCTGCTCAAACCTTGCCGGGTCGCAGTTCGCCGCAGCAAGAAATGCCGCGAACATCTCGCCGCGCCGGAACTGACGTCCTTGCCAGACCAGATCTCGGGTCGCGAAACGGGGCTTGGTCATCTGCACGGGAGAGACGTAACGAAGACATTCCTCAATGCATGTCGGCATCAGGGCCGGGTCTTGGCGCAACCGGCTCGACTGGTCCCCATTGGTGAGCAGCGCGTAGAGACCGCCCGCTATGAGATGCGTGGTGGTTTCCTGCCCCGCACCGAAGAGCAGGAAGATCATGGAGACAATTTCGTCCTCGCTGAGCGTTTGGCCTTCGATTTCGACCTCGCGCAGCGCAGCGATCAGGCCCTCGGGCCGCGCCCCGCCGCCGGGTCTCGAAACGCGCCGAAGGTACCGGACGACGCTGATCACGCCGGGGATGGCGCGTATCACCGCAAAGACATTCGCCGCATCCTTCAGCCAGCCCAACCAGTTCTTGAATTGGTCGTGATCCTTCTCCGGCAACCCCAGCATCGCGCAGATTACCGAAAGGGGCAGATCTCGGCAGAACTCGGTCATGAGATCGGCCCCGGGCTTGCCGTCCAGCTTGTCGAGCAGCCGATCAGCCACCTCAACGATCGTCGGCTTGAGGACTGCAATCGTGCGCCTCTGGAAGGCGTCATCAACGAGGGCACGCAGGCGACGGTGCTCCGGATCGTCGTGGCCGAGCATGTTCGACGCAAGGAGGCCGAGCGTCCTCGGAAGAACTTTCAATATCCGCTCCTGCGTCCTGCTTCCGGCGTTTGCGGGATCGCGCGCGAAGTCCTGGCTGTTTTTCAACAGTTCTGCGCAGCTCTCATGACTTGTCGCGAGCCAGGTGCGGCCGACGATCGGCAACCTCAAGCGCACCACCGAGCCTTCGGTTCGCATGCGGTCGAGTGTCGCAAAAGGGTCCGCGTGGAACTCCGGAGATAAAATGTCGAACCGTCGCTCGTCGTGCATGTCTGCTTCCGCGCTTCTGGTTGTTGGGGTAGAAATTGAGCGGTGCTCCGTCCTTTACCCGCGCTGGTGCGGACCGTGCGGCGCCGCTCTGCCGAGGGGATGCATCCTCGGAAGGACACGCTGAAAAGGACAGGGAGCGTAGGTCCCCGCCTGGATCAAGGGCGATGTCTGGATTGTCGGGCAAGGATAGCCGCGCGCAACCGGTACGCCGCAACGCAGGGCCACAGGGGAGCGTTGGCTCTGAAGAGCAAGCGGGTCCATTCAAACTGCCTCGGCGCGCGCATCCCTGCGTTCAGTGAAAGTATCGGAACTGCAGAATGTAGACCGCCGCTCCGGCGAAGTATCCGAGGAGCGCAAGTACGCTGATGTTTCGCATGTACCAGATGAACTGGATCTTCTCGATTCCCATCGCGGCAACTCCCGCAGCGGAACCGATGATCAGTATCGATCCGCCCGTGCCGGCGCAGTACGCGATAAATTCCCAAAGGAAGTTGTCCGGTGGATACTGGCTCATTCCATACATCCCCATCGAGGCTGCGACCAAGGGAACGTTGTCGACGATGGCGCTGAGCAGCCCCAACGCAAGCACGATTGCGTCGGTGCGGCCGATGCTTTGATCCAGCCAGGCTGCCAGGGCGGCGAGAATATGGGTGTGCTCCAGTGTGGCAACGGCCAGCAGAATGCCCAAGAAGAAGACGATAGAGCTGAGGTCGATCTGGGTGAGGGCGTGCGCCACGGTCAATCGCCTCCTCTCCTGCGCTTGCTTCTGGCGATGAATGATCTCTCCGACGAGCCACAATGTTCCCAAGCCGAAGAGGATGCCCATGAAAGGCGGCAGGTGGGTAACGGTTTTGAACGCTGGCACCAGGATCAGGATCCCAACACCAAGAGTGAACATGACGTTTCGTTCAAAGGCCGGCGTGAAAGGGTCGACGCTGCCATCCAGCTTAGGACTCGCGAAAGTTCGCCCGCGCAGCCGGTAATTCACGATGAGCAGCGGGATCAGCATGTTTGTTACGGAGGCGGGGAATAGCGTCTTGACTATGGCGAGAGCGGTGATCTGGCCCCCGATCCACAGCATGGTCGTGGTGACGTCCCCAATGGGGGACCATGCGCCGCCTGCGTTCGCAGCGATCACGATCATAGCAACGAACAACAACCGATCACGCTTCTTGTCCAGCAGCTTTCTGATCAGCGAAACCATGACGATCGTGGTGGTGAGATTATCCAACACTGCGCTCAGAAAGAACGTTACGGCGCAGATGAGCCACAGCAGGGTCGTCAACTTCTTTGTGTTGATCTGCGAGGTGATGATCTCGAATCCGTCGTGGGCGTCTATGACCTCGACAATGGTCATAGCGCCCATCAGGAAAAATATGATCCCTGCCGTCGAACCGATGCTCTCGCGGAGCTGATCGGCGATAGCTTCGTGGTCGGCCGCCCCCATGGCATACATCGTCCAGAGCAGGCCGGCGCCAAAAAGGGCAGAAGCTGATTTCTCTATTTGGATCGGGTGTTCAAGCGCTATAGCGGCATAAACCACAATGAAAACGACGACGAGTGCGACCAGCAAAACGAGCCTCCCAATCCGGATTTCGTGGGGATCATGCCCGAACCGAACTGCGCTAAGAAGCCTCATGTGCTGAAAGGCCGCGGTCCAGTATTGTTGGCTTGGGAGAATAAAATGCCTCAACCAAACGGTAGCAGATCAAGCTTGTGGGGCTCCCGCGCGAACGGCCCCGTCGGCTGGATTGTCACCGTCGTATCCGTTCTGACGTTTGTCGTGGTCCTGTACGTGTATGCAACGAGTGGCCCACGGACTTCGCCTCCGAATGGGACGGGCAGATCAAGTGATCACTCGCCGGCTCGTCTCTCAGCACCGAGCAAGTAAGGCCCTAGCAACTACTTGGACTTCCGAAATCGTTCGTCGCAGGGGCATTGCTTCCAAGGCGGCCAAGCAAGAAGCTTGGCAAGGTGCCGCAGCGGCCGCGGCCGTTGCGGCAAGGGTCTACTCGCAAGTTCACGCAGCAAGATCAGCTTGCTCTTGTGAGCCGCGATATTGGCGTCGTTACCTGGTCAGCAGGCCCGAAATGAACGCCGCCGCGCCGAGTCCGATGAAACTTAAAATGATGGGCGGGTAGAGCACCAATGCGGCCTCGAAGCGCAAGAATTTTGGATGCTCGCCAGCCTTGTTGGGGCGACCGATGAAGATGAGCACTGCTGCGATTGCCAACATCGCAACTCCGGTCCAAATGTTCATGTCCGCTTCCTCCGGTGACGCGGGAAGCAGACCGACCCCATCGTGGGAGGGCAAGTTGGTCAATGGTCGCATCCACGGCCTGACATGCGCGGCTCATATAGCGTCAGAACGGTCCCGTCGCGTGCAGATGTGTCGAGCAGCGGGTCAGGATTCCTGACTCAGACGCATCGTACAAGTCCGACTTGCTGGACCAGTTATCCAGAAAAGTTTTTAGAATGTGGCGGGAGCCCCGCAAGGATGCGCATGGCTATGGAAGCTCACCATCAAAGTGCGTACGGTACGGACCATGGTCAACGCTCCTGCCGCGGAGGGCGTATGCCAAACGGGTGCGCATCTGCCGATAAGGGACGGACGGCCGCAGTCGCCGCCGTTGCACGGCTGCTATTGACTGAGCAATCTCCAGTAGATGGAGCGAGAAAAGTGGATTATCTCACAGGCCGCTTCGGCCTGGTCGTTTGAGGTTTGCCGCCAGGCGATCGACGCGCCGCGACCTCCAAGGCCACGAGGCCGAAGGCGGAGAGAGCGATAAGGACGACGAGTAGCAGCAGGCTGCCGTACATTCAGATGGTTCCTACCGAGCTGCTCCTGTGAGGAGCGCGTGGTTCAACAACGTGCGGCGTCGACGTCGCAGGTAGAGTGAAGTTGTCGATCAAGCAATTGCAGGCGGAGATAAGCAGGCAGTTGTGTGTACGCAGGCAGAGCAAGGCCCATGCCTGCAGCCCGAGCCTTGCCGGCATCTACACGCGAGTTTTCTCGGCTCTACGGCGGGGTAGTTTCTGATACTGCGCAAAAAGTTGCCGGTCGGGGCACCCTCAAAAAATACTCTTCTCACGGGAGTCTCCACGAACGACACTTTCGGGCCAAACGGAATGTAGTGATTGGCAGCTCGCCAGGCAGTCGGGAGATCGCTTGTCGCCCGTCAGGAAAATCCTGACTATGAAGACTTCCGTTCGGGCGACGAAGGTTCGGTCAAGTGGCTCAAAGTCAAAACCTCAATTGGAAAGGGGCATCTGCATTGCTCTACTTGTTTGTGCCGCGACCGCGGCTTGGCACATTCGTAGGCTCAGCCGGTGATCAGGCTGGGGAAGCGCGGCGTCTCGGCGGCCTAGCGCAATACTGCCGGTGGATGTGCGGCAGGAAGGGTTTGGTGCGCTGCACGATAGTAATCGCCCGAGGAGTCGGAGTATGCTTCGACGTCTGCCAAAGACGGCGCTCGAACGCCGCACACAATTACGTCCAAGGATGGAAAGGCCGCTCTTCGGGGCGGCTTTTCTGTGAGCGCGGAGGGTGAAGCAAATGCATCTGAAAGCCCCGATCGACCTTGACACGGAAAGGTCGCGCAAGAGGGCCGTGTGGTTGTGTCAACTAGCTGAAGGGGCGGCTCACCCGGAATTCGCTGAAAAGCTCAAGGATCTGACTGCAGAATATGAAGAACTTGCCGAACAATTAGAGCATGAGCGCCAGTAGGGCGTCTCGCGACCGCCTTCCGGGGATGCTGGCTACCGAACCGAGTGCGGCGCCGCAAAGACCTCCACTTCGCGCCTTCGATCCTTCACGCCGCGCAGGTGTGGACGGCGCGCCTCGTAACAGTACTGATGACGCCACTCTCGCGATCAAAGCACCCTTCAGTGTGGCGAAAGGCGAGTGGTTATGCGTTCGGCTACATGAGCTTGCAGTACAGGTCGTCGCCACGCTGACCGACCGCATCAAGACGCGGAACGTGCTGCTTTGCGGCCTTCGCCCTTGACGCATCCGCGCGACCTGCGCCACCGCGATCTCCCTGGGGCCATTCGGGAGTTTATGGCCGTCTTGGTTGAGCGTCCCCACGATGGCCCCGCAGAGGTGATGCTCGACCGGTGCAAGCAATTGTCGCAATCGGGATCGAGCGCAAACTGGCAACCTATTGCCGCGATGAAGTCAAAGTGAAGCTGATCAAGCAGACGGTCACGATGCGCCTGGGGCGGTCCCCTACGTCCACGACAAGAGCAGACTAGGCATTGCAATCGGGCGAGACGGTCCCCTGCCGCGGGAAAACGTCACCACCGAGTGTGAATCGGCGCCGAACTGAACCCCTTGAACTAATGCCAGCAATCCCTTGTGGCGAATAAGAGAATCTGCATCGGGATGGGGTCCCGATCGGCGCCGATGGTGACCCCGTTTCGACTGGCCTTTCTTAGTTGCCTTCACAGCGTTGCTGCCGATATCTGCACCAGCCTGCCCCGTGCGCCGATTCACAGCGCTCGTCCCCTAGCCACACACACATTCCATTTGCGTTTGGCCGCATAGTCCTTGTGGAAGGCCATGGCGTCGACGGTGACACGCGAGCGACTCTTGCAAGCGGTGAAAAACGCTTCGCGAAATGGCGACGAGATCGGCGGGTAAGCCTGCCATCACCGTTCACGAGAGCCATGGATCTGGCTCGTTCGTGCGGGTCCGCGAACCGCGGCTTTACGGCCGGAGCTTCGTTTTTGGCTTGCGTTGCTGCGCCGACGGTGCCGGCATCTTGCCGCCGGCATCAAGGAACGTTTCGATGAGCGCGTCGCTCCACGCCTTCATTGCGACGGCCTTCTCCTCCATCAGCTGGTCGACCGAGTAATACTCGCGCGTGACGTCCGACATGCCGGACTGCTCTTTATCCTCGAGCGCGTGCGCCAGGGTCACCGACGCGGCTCGTGGCGAGACGTTCTTCTCTAGAAACGCGGTCATCGCCGCGCGCGCGAGGTGCAACGTGTAATATTTGACGCCATCGAGCGCGCCGACGGCGCGGAGCTTGCCGACGTGTTCATTGAGCGCGCTTGGGTAGGTTGAAACGTCATCATTGCCCGGGTCCCGTCCGGTGCGCCGCGTCGACGCGAACACCCAGGCACTATCGAGATCGCCGTGTTCGTTCTTCGTCAGCTGCTTCCAGTCGATCATCGAGAACGTCGCGATGTCCCGGACGACCGGCGGTAACGGAAGCCAGAAGATCTCCCTCGCCTTCATCTGGTCCTCTTCCCACATCGCGCGTCCCCAGTCCGGTGCGCCGTATGGATCCTGTCGGAGGAAATTCGAGCGCTCGAGCTTCACGGTGGTATAGCGTCGATTCGCTGTGAAGTTTGTCCACCACAACCCGAACCGGACGCCGGGGCTGACCATGTCGCGGCCAGTCCGGCCGGCGCAGTATTCTTCGTGCGCAGCAAGAACCTTTCCGATCTCCGCGACGGTCAGCTCCGACTTGCGCGCCAGGCGCAGCTTCCGGCGCGCCTTGATCGCTTTCTGCTCGTCCGGAGATGGATCGGCGACGGCCAAGCGCTCCCACCATCTGTCCATGCCGTCCTTTAGGCCGCTGGTGAACGGATGCTTCTTCGCGGCCCATACCATGGCGGCTTTGAACCAGACGATGAATTTGCGCTTCGCCCTGTGGACGCCGGCGCCGGCGACCTTGGCCTCGATCGCGTCGCGGGCTTTCTCGACGGTCTGGCGATCCAGATCGGTAAGGGGCATGGGCCCGAGGATCTGCACTGCCTCGTGGCTGAATGCTTGGCGGATGTCGTTCACCGTCGAAGGGGACGCGGGCCTCGTGCGTTCGTTGAGCCAGCGGCCGCTGGTCATATAAGCCGCGTAGCCGAGGCATAGCTGCGAGACCGTCCACGACAACGGCGGCGGTGGGGCGGGCGGCTCGGCCGGCTTGTCCTCGCTGAGCTCGACGTAGACGCGCTGCGCGTTCTGCCTGGCAGCGGCGAGCGTCAAGTAGGCCGGGTCGACGTGGATCCCCACGGGCGTCCCGATGACCTTCGTCTTCCGGAACGCGCGGACCAGCCATGAAACCTTCTTCCCGCGACGGCGCAACGTTAGGTAGTTCAGTTCGGTGTCGTTGAGATCGTGGATCGCATCGTCGCCGGGACGTGCCAGCTTGGCCGCGGCGATCGCGGCCTTTACGTCGTCGGGACCTATGCGCCAGCGCCGCTGGCTGCCCTTCGGCCTTTCGACTTTCGCGTCCATATTCCCCGGCTTCCCGTACAAACTCCTGTACAAACAAAAGCAGGGCTACCTCGTCGAAGCAAGCGTCTCGTGGCGCGTGAGGGCGAGTTTTTCTAGCAAGAACCTGCAATACTTAACAGATTAACGTCCCAGAGCCCTCACACCTTGTATCATAATCCTGGGGTCGGGGGTTCGAGTCCCTCTCCCGCTACCAATTCCAGCGTAACCCTTTGATTTCCCAGACTTGGCCGATTAATGTTTCGACGCGAGGGATGTCTCATTGATACATCCGGAACGGTCGCTGATCAATTCAAGCGGTGGTCGCGGCCAATGGATCAGCATCAGCATCAGCGGCGCGAGCCGACGTGCGGGACCGCGGTTTGCAAACGTGGGGTGGGTTAATGGGGGTTCGAATCCCTCCCTCTCCGCCAAAAGCCCTTAGAAACACTGCAAAATCCGAATAAACCTGTGAAATAAGGACTTTCGTAACGGCCCGGTGGTACACAAAGGTGGTACACATGGGTTTGCGAATGGCCTCTCCGTGGAAGCATCCGGGCGGCGTTTATTATTTCCGGCAGCGGGTCCCGGCCGACTTAGTTGGCCAAGTGGGATACCCGTTCGAGAAGGTCTCGCTGCGCACCAAAAATGAGCGGGAGGCGAAAGCCAAATTCCGAATCATCGCTGCCGAGCATCAAGACCGGTGGGATCAGATGCGAAAGGGCGAGCAATCGTTCACTCATCGCCAATGCGTCGCCCTCTCCCGAGAAATCTATGACGATTTCTTAACTCAGCGCAAAACCGGCGAACCAATCAAAGGCTTCATCGGTTTGCCAATTTTCCTAGGCATGTGCGAGGAGGTGCAAAATTCAGCGGCTTTCAGCCGGGCTGAGCGGTCAGCTAGGCTAGAAAACCTCCACGGTGGGCGGGTGCGCGAGATGCTCCACCGCCATGGATATCTCGTCGACGAACTCACCCACTCGATGATCTTGGACGCCGCGAATTTGGCCGCGATACAGGCCATGCAGACGTTCTCGCGGAACGTGGAAGGCGATTACAGCGAAGACCCGAAGATTGCGCGGTTTCCAAAATTTGTGACTGCTGGGGCGCAGAATCCTGAACACAAATTCGATCGGCTGTGGGGAGACTACTGCAAAGCCAGGAAGCCGGGTCCCAAAACCATTAAGAAATGGCTGCCATATTTCGATCTTCTAATGGCGCTCGTCTGCACCGACGACATGAGCCAAGTGACGACCGCACATCTTATTGCTTGGCGGGACCAACTTCAGCGGACTGACCTGTCGCCCCTCACGATCAAGGATGGGTACATCGCCGCGATGAAGGCATTTTTTGGTTGGGCAAAGAGACAACACAAACTGCCGCTTGACCCCAGTGCGGACGTTTTCGTCGAAGTGAGCGACAAATCGAAGAAAAAGATGCGGGGGTTCACGCAAAAGGAAGCTCAAAAAATTCTTTCTGCCACGTTGGCTTCATTTAGCGATCTCATGACGCCGGAAAACAGGGCGGCACGTCGCTGGGTGCCTTGGTTGTGTGCGTATAGCGGGGCCCGCGTAAACGAAATGACGCAGCTTCGCGCCAAAGATGTTCAAAAGATCGGCGGGATTTGGTGCATCGAGATTACGCCCGAGGCTGGCGACGTTAAGACGTCAGAAAAACGCCTCGTTCCTCTCCATCCGCACCTCGTTGAACAAGAGTTTCCGGAGTTCGCAAAACGTAAGAAAGGAACGCAGCCGTTGTTCTATTCGCTCAAACGGCAGCGAGGAGAGACGCGTAAGAATCCCACCTATGTCTCCGTCGGCAACAAACTCGCGGAATGGGTGCGCGGTCTGGGCATCAAGGACGAGCGCGTGCAGCCCAACCACGGCTGGCGGCATAGGTTCAAGACGGTTGGTCGCGAGTGCGGAATGGATTGGATAAAGCTGGAGTTCATTCAAGGTCATGCCCCGCGCACCGAAGGTGAAAAGTATGGCGAGGTCACGCCGGATGCTATGCTTGCTGAGATCAAGAAGCACCCTCGATACGAAGTGAAGGCTGCACTCACGGTGGATCGTCGTCGAAAAACAGTCCAAACGTAGCGCTGACTGGAGCAGGAAGTGGTAGATTTAAAGCATTCCGATATCCGGACAATCGACAACGCATTTCAGTCGAGTGCGGGCTACGTGCTCAACTTTTCGGATAAGACATTTCGGGAATATTTCGATGATGAATTTCGGATAGACATCGACGATCGCAAATATTCTGCAAATGGCACTTCCAAAATGAACCGGTTGCGTACCTTCTTGCGATTGGCGGATGCCGCTGTCGTTTCCCGTGTTTTTCGCAGTCTATGGGAATACCGTCGAGCAATATTTCCCGAAAGGCCTGAGGATGCTGCAATAGAAGCGAAGCTGTTCGAGCTATTGGCCAGGATCGAAGGGGGCGGCGCGGTAGCTCGAACGGACGCCATAGATCGCTTCTCAGCGGACGAAACTCTCGAAGAGCTCGTCGCCGCTATAGAACGCGATATTTTAGCTGATAAGCCATCGGCAGCCCTCGATCGATTACACACCTACTGCGCAAAAAAATTCGGACATTTGCTCGACCAGCGAGGCGTCAGGTGGGATCGCGGCGAACCGCTTCAGAGTCGGGTCGGAAAATACGTCAAAAGTGTCATTCAAGAGCGAGAATTGCGGGAAATGACCCAACAGATTCTGAAGAACTCGATTGGTGTTTTCGACAAGTTCAACCATATCCGCAACAATCAAAGCCTGGCCCACGATAATGTCCTTTTGGAGAAGGCGGAGGCGCGTTTCATCTTTGACTCCATCAGCGCCGTACTGCGGTTCGTAAAAAGCATTGACGCTTCTCGATTCGAATCTTGAGCCGGATTCAATGGGCCGGCCGCCACCCACGGCCATGCGATTCTTGCATCAGGGCTGGGCCGCCGCGGTGGCTGCCCTCGGGCGCTTCTTCATTTTTGGTGCCGCTCCCGCTGCGGGAGGCGATGGAGCGGCTGCTGGGCCTGGAGCTGTTCGTTTGGCGTAGTCATCAAGCACGGCATCGATTCTAGCCAGAAGGGGATCAAAACCCGAGAAGTCGATGGTACCAGCTTGCGGCCGCACGATTCGCTCGGCAAAGACCACCTTGCCGAACTCGCCGGGGGCGTCGTGCTCCTTGTTGGGGTTAAAAGTCTTGCCGTCGATCTTTGTTGACAGCACGGCCGGGTCAAAAAAATCTTCTGGGCAGGATTTGTTGTCGGGACCCCTGATCGGTGTTTTGACAAGGTAGAGGTTCTCGCCGAGATGGTAGAAGGGAAGGTCCGTCGCAAGACCGATAGTGACACCGAATTTTTTGCTTTGAAGCAGCTTGAATATCTGAGTTGCGCCATCGTCATTATCGATCAGCACAATCACCGGGTGTTTCATCGGGCGGTGTTTAAACTTGACGAGCGTTTCCTTCCAAGCTTCAAGAAAAAACTTCAGATCGGGTGAGCCGCCTCGAAGCTGCAGAAGGTCCTTTGACTGCTTTGAATACTTGAAAAAATGCACATTGAGCGAAGTCTTCCCGTCCTTGGTTGAAATCAGCTTCGGATGCAGTGCCGCCTGTTTTCGAATCGCACTTTTGAGGTAGACCGAATCGGTCGGTCCCTCGCAAAGGATGAGCGGCTTTGCTAGGTCGATAAAATGCTTGAAGAAGACGAGTTGAAAATAGATAAGGCGTATCGCCGACGGGTATTCGTTCTTCTGCGTGGTTCGTTCGGCATGCAGTGCGTGACGCTTTTCCTTGTTCTTTTCAGCATCAATCGCGAGATCAATCTGCCGCTCTTTGATATGATAGATGTGATTAAGGACGCCCTCAAGTCGCTGTACGGAAGAGTCGTTTACACCGTCGCGCTTATAGGTGCCGGTGGTGAGCAATGAATTCGTCATCGCGCGTGCAAGTTTATAGTAGCTTTGCGGTATGTTGACTTTTTCATTGACCGTTAGCCCCGTCACAGTTTGGCGGCTACCCCTAACCTGCATTCGGGTCTTTGCCTCGTTAATCGTAAATCCGGCACTCTCGATGCGCGATTTCAACTCATCGCCGAGCGCCCAGCCACTTCCAACCGCAACTGCAAGGGAAGCTGGAAACGCTTTCAGGTTGGTTGAGAAAGTGATGTCGTCAGCATAACGCGTATAGGAACACCTGCTTTTGGTGGCCAATTTGACCATCCGCATATCGAGGAAATGCGTTAGTAGCTCGGACAAGATCGGAGAGCACGGGCTTCCCTGCGGTAAAACTCCGTCGTTACACGCGATCTGGGCGAGGGTGGTCGCAACCGGTTCGGCCAACTTGAACTGGTTATTGTTGAGGAAAAAGCCGCGTACGCGTCCGAAATTCAGGCTGGGAAAGAAATTCTGTAGGTCGAGATTCAGCACATAGCGGCGTGATCTGTGAGCCATCGCGTTTGTAATGATGGATCGGTTCTTGCGAAACGCGTGAGACAGATTGTTCCTGCGTTTATCAGATTCCTCAAGTTCGCGAAGGCATTCGTAAAGGATGCCGGCGAGTCGCTTTTGCAAGGCCTTGAGCATTGGAATCGGTGCATCGATTCGTCGCTGCCCGCCGTCCTTCTTTTTAACATCAAAGGTCGTGTATTTTGCGGCCTTTGGAATTTGATAGACGATGAAGGACAAGCCGCTCGGACTGTAGCCAAGCAGCGCCGCTAGATCATATCGGGTTTTTGCAGCGCGAAGGGATTGAAGGATCGACAATGCAAATCACCAAGGGAAAAGGGCTTACAGGCACTCCTACGCGTCGCATGGGCCATTGGCCATATGCATCGAGGATCGTATAGGGAGCAGCGTCCCTGACATTGGTTCATATACCGCGAAACACGATAACAAATCTGCCTGTAAGCTTGTAGACCAATGTAGCGGCAAAGCCGCTCAAAGCAAGCTGCTCAAGGCTTCGGCAGGAAGTATCTCGTCTCGAAGGTGGAGTGCAGAATAGACTTAGTCCTTTGACCGGGGGATGGAAGATGTGAGTGGGCGATACGCTCTCCGAAGCCCGGTCCACTCGGGCTTCTGTTCCAAAATGACTTGCTCAAGAAGTTGCGGAAGGTCATGTAAGAAATATTGCAGGTCCGCGGTGTTGCCTTCGTAACTATAGCGAATGCGCTCGAAAGTTTTGCTCCCAGCCGCGAGAGCGAACGGAAGGTCCCTAGCAATTTGTCGTCCAAGCCCCTCTTCAATCCTGTCCCACTCGCTCTTCCTGTGTACGAGAATATCGTTATCCCAATTTTGCTGAATTCGAGCCCTCGTTGCGGGGCTAAGTGCGTCGTAAAGTTCCTTCAGGTTATGACCCCAAGGTACCGCCCCCGTCTCGATGCACGCGAGGCATTTCAAAAACAGCTCGATGGTGAGGGCGCCAATCACGATCGCCGGCTCACCAATCGTCACGCTTAGCTGAACGTCATCTGGGCCCACAGCGTTGCGGAGAATCGCGAGCGTCTGAAAAAAACAGTCGCCTTGCTCGAAAACTTTCGACGCATCGATCTGCGGGCTTGCCATGTTTTGATGCTCCTACCTCAGATAAATACTTGATCGAAAAGGCCGCCCGTCAAGGCTGCTACCTTTCCAGTGAGGTTCATCCGACTGGCGATAAGCTTTTCGGGATCGACCTTTGACGAAAGATTTTCGCGGCGCTTGCGACCGAGGAAGAATGCGATGCGTTCTGCGTTCGCTCCACTTGGATGTGGAAGACCAGAGAGTACTCTACGACGATCAAACCCGGTTTGTTGCGCGACCATATTAACCGCTTGATCGGCGACGGGGCCAAGCGGGACGAGCAGCGCATTCGGAAGAAGTGCAAGCTCGGAGGCGAACCAGTTCATCAATTGTTTTTGCAGAATAGGTACCCCTAGGGGTGTCGGAGCCCCACTATAGTTCTTCCCATCGATAAAGACGGGATATCGCAGAACAGAGGTAAAATGAACGAGATGCGCGTCCGCTTCCCAAAGCGATCTAGTCGTGGCGACTCGTAAAACTTGGTTCAAGCCAATGCTATCGAGCAACGCGACCAAGTTAGTTCTCATCGGACCTGAGAAGCTGGCAAACACTTTTGCTTCGCGCATAGCGTCGGCCTCGCCTTGACCATTCTTCAGGCAATGCCAGGCCGCAATGAGTGCGTTTTCCATCTGCTGCCTTCCCGGTGTCAGCCCGACGATAACAATTTTCGCCCCGAGATTGACGTAGTCAAAAGGCGCATATGCCACATGAATTTTCTTTCCCCGCACGTCCCCCTCGTCGATCAGCAAATGCCTGGGTTCTACAATTTCGGCGCGGAGTTCGGGTTCAGACAAGATGCGGAGTATCGGAGCAAAGGAAGAGAAAAGCTTGCTGTCCATTTTTGTGCGTACTCTCAGTAAAAAAGGGGGCGGGACGCGAAAGCGACGGTGACAATGCGGTCGCCAACGGCGACCACGTAGGCATTGCGGCGACGGTAGAAATTGATGATGTTGGTGAAGGCGCTGCCAGCGTCCTGGCGGAGTTCACGCATGCTCCCTTTGGCTAGTGAGTACTTCCGCGCTCCATCGCCGGCCTCGCGCGAGTGCCCATAGGCAATGATGGCCTCTGCGACGAATGGTGGAATGCTCCGTTCAGCGGAACGCTCGCGTGCATGGCGCGTGAATTGATAATCCGGTTCCATGGCAATCCTCACTCATTGGGCGATTGAGACCGACAGGCGTTCAGGCCCGCCCGTTGTCGGGGATTCGATGGTTTGGATTGTTAGCCAGGATTTCCAAATCCGCTGCTTCAAGCCGCGCCCATCGCACGCCGGAGACGGTGCCCCAATTCCCGACGGCGTTCGGCCGACGCCAATATGGGATCGGCATTCGTTGCAGTTCGCCGAGGGCTTCCTCGAAATCGACGACCTGAATCTCCGAACCCTTTGCGCCGATTGTGTACCCGCCACCACGCTTCAGACCTGGGTGAAAAGTCGAGTCATCGCGCGCGACTGGAACGAAGACGGCGCGCTCAAGCGGGGAGTGCTTGGCTCCATATTGAGGCAGAGCCTGTTCACGCCAGATCGAGTTCCAGAACTCCGGGCGATCGCTAAGCCAAGCAAGGGCTTCCTGGGCGGGAATTTTGCCCTCCACAGGTGAGAAGATTCGCTTCTCGCCCGACATCATATTGCGAATTCGGCCTTCCGAGACTCCGCCAAAAACAGCCAGCGCGGCTGGCTCAATCGGCTGTCCGTGATCCAGCGCCCATCGATTGCGAGCCATGAGCACAAAGCGGTGGAGGTCGCTGTTTGTAGGGATGCCCCATTGGGTGGCGGGCGTAGCCAGGAGAAATTGTTCAGCGTGGCTGATCGCTTTCCCAAGATTCTCTTCACGTTCGTCCGCGTTTTCGGCGCCATCCAGGACGATACCGTAGAGGGCATAGGCGGCCAGATCGTGCAAATGAGTACCGAGTACCCACTCCGAGTAGCAGTAGCTGCTTGCTCCATCGAGGGCTTCGCGCCATTCAGATGGGTCGTCAAGTTTTCCGCCCGAGGCGTTCAACACGCCAGCAATCATCCGGGCCATCCCGGCATCCACCTCTTCTTTGCCGACGATGCGAGTGAGGAAATTACCCGCGGCGGCTACAATATCGGCGAGCGTTGCAGCGGCATCGCCATCACTTCCGTATTGCTCATGAAAAATCGTGGCGCGCTCTTCTGCAGGAATCTGCGAATTTGATTTAGTGTCCATATTGATACGGGCTTTCATGTGAAAATGTGATTAGGTATCGTCATCTTATATCCCTCAAAATTACGTCAAAATTATGGCAAGTGAAATCGTGACCAAACAATATCCTCATTCTTGCCTCTCAAGTGTTGAGGGTGATCGCGCGTGTGGGTCGTCCCGAGGCATCGGCTGCTACCGGAATGAGGCCGGGCTACTGCGTGCGGAGGGATCGATCACAGTGATTAGAGCGAAAAGCCCGTATGGTCGGGCAATGACCAAGCGAATCACGAAAAGGCGCGGGGGAGTATGAACGCCGTAGAGATCGAAGAAGCCATCTCGGCGCTCGCCGAGCAGCCGTTCGACCGCGAGGAGTTCCCCTTCGCCTTCCTTCAAGCCTTCGGCAACAAGGAGACGACGATCAAACGCCTGCGCAAGGGCGAGTCGAACAAGTCCGACCTGGCCGGCGTGCTTCAGACCAACAACATCCATATCGCCGTCGCCGTCCCCGGCGAGGTCACGAAGACGCTTGCTGCACTCAAAGCCAGCCCGGCGACCGCCCGGGCCAAGGCAAAATTCGTTCTGGCAACCGATGGAGAGACCTTCGAGGCCGAGGACTTGGCGAACGGCGAGACGGTCGCGTGCGCCTATACCGACTTCCCGAACCATTTCGGCTTCTTCCTGCCGCTGGCCGGGATCACGACCGTCAAGCAGGTTCGCGACAGCTCCTTCGACATCCGGGCCACCAGCCGCTTAAACAAACTTTATGTCGAGCTTCTGAAGGACAATCCTGAATGGGGCACCACCGAGCGCCGCCCCGACATGAATCATTTTATGGCGCGGCTTATCTTTTGCTTCTTCGCGGAAGACACCGACATCTTCAACGGTGCCAGCCTGTTCACGTCAACGATCGAGCAGATGAGCACGCGGGACTCGTCCAATACCCATGAGGTTATCGGCGCGCTGTTCCTAGCTATGAACACAAAGATCGAGGATCGCGCCGCCGCAAACCTTCCCCGTTGGGCCACCGTGTTTCCTTATGTGAACGGCGGGCTCTTCTCGGGCAGCTTGGACGTGCCGCGCTTCAGCCGGATTGCGCGCTCCTATCTCCTCCATATCGGAAATCTCGACTGGACCAAGATCAATCCGGACATCTTCGGCTCGATGATCCAGGCCGTCGCCGACGACGACGAGCGCGGCGCGCTTGGGATGCACTACACCAGCATGCCGAACATCCTGAAAGTGCTGAGCCCGCTATTCCTCGATGACCTGCGGGCGCGGCTTGAGGAGGCGGGCGACAACGCCCGCATGTTGCTCAATCTGCGCAAACGCTTGGCGAAAATACGGGTCTTCGATCCGGCCTGCGGGTCCGGGAACTTCCTAGTCATCGCCTACAAGGCAATGAGGGGGATCGAAGCCGAGATTAACAAGCGGCGCGGCGAAGCGGACCACCGCACTGAAATCCCGCTCACGAATTTCCGGGGCATCGAGTTGCGCGACTTCCCGGCTGAGATCGCGCGCCTTGCGTTGATCATCGCGGAATTTCAGTGCGATGTGCTTTATCGTGGTCAGAAGGAAGCGCTCGCGGAGTTTCTGCCTCTCGATACGGAGAACTGGATCACCTGCGGCAACGCGCTGCGGCTGGATTGGATGAGCATCTGTCCGCCGGCGGGGGTGGGAGTAAAACACCACGCAGAAGACCTATTTCATACGCCACTCGATCAGGCGCAGATCGACTTCGAGAATGAAGGCGGTGAGACGTATATATGCGGGAATCCCCCTTATCGCGGAAGCAAGTACCAAACTCCGGACCAAAAGGCAGATCTTCAGCGAGTTTTCGACGGCATTTCGCGCACTTGGAACTCGCTTGACTATGTAACTGGGTGGATCATGAAGGCAGCCCGCTACAGTCAGAATGTCGATGCCACAAGCGCCTTCGTCTGCACTAATTCTATTTGCCAAGGGGTCCAAGTGCCGAGCCTATGGCCCTTTGTTTTCAACTTAAAGCAGAGGATTGTATTTGCCCATACCTCATTTAAATGGGCAAATTTGGCGAGCAGGAATGCTGGGGTTACAGTAGTAGTCGTAGGAATTGGCAGCAACAAGGTGCCGCGGGAATGCCGATTGTTTGAGGGCGGGGATGATTCATCAAACATTGTTAGAGCTGTTCCGAATATCAATGCCTACCTGGTAGGTTCAAAGGACATCATTGTCGATAAAAGTCGGCATCGCACCGATGAACTTTCAGAAATGGATTTTGGAAGTAAAGCAGTTGATGGGGGGCACCTTTATCTGGATCGCACTGAGAAGGAAGCGCTCGAAAAGACCTCTCCAAAGGCCGCACAATTTATCAGACGTGTATTTGGCGCTGCCGAGCTCGTGAAAGGCTTGGAACGTTATTGTTTTTGGATCAATGACGACGAAGTGCCAATTGCTGAGAGCATAGAGCCTATTGCTGAGCGGCTTCGCGCTGTTCGACAAATGAGGCTCGAAAGTCAGAAAGCGCCAACAAGAGCCGGTGCCTCCCAACCGCATAAGTTTGAGGAGCGACGACAGGTTGGTAACGAAACAATCATTGCGCTGCCCCGAATAACCTCGGAGAACAGGGATTATTTGCCCGTCGGATTGCTTCCGGCCGGCACAATAGTCAGCAGCCAGCTTTTTTCCTTCTACGATTGTGATCTGTTTTATTTCTCAATCTTGGCATCCAGGCTCCACTGGGTATGGATGGGGACAGTTTGCGGCCGATTAGAAATGCGCTTCTCGTATTCCAACACTCTTGGCTGGAACACCTTCCCGGTGCCGATTCTTACCGAAAAAAACAAGACCGACCTCGAACGCTGCGCCATGGACATCATTTTAGCGCGCGAGGCGCATTTCCCGGCGACAATCGCCGATCTCTACGACCCGCACAACATGCCAGCTGACCTTCGCGAAGCACACGAACGCAATGACGAAGTGCTTGAGCGCATCTATATCGGTCGTCGATTTCGCAACGACACCGAGCGTCTGGAAAAGCTGTTCGAGCTCTATACCAAGAGCAGGGCACAATTAAAAAGCCGCAAGGCGGAGGCAAGCGCGTGACAGAAAAAACCAAATCCGTCCCGTCGGTCTCCGTTTCCTATGCCCGCAACCGAAATTCGACTAAGGCAAATGCTCTTGGAATGCGGCCCATGCAGGAGCGCGCTTATGAGAAACGCGGAGAACAATATCTTCTCATCAAGTCGCCGCCAGCCTCAGGCAAGAGCCGCGCGCTCATGTTCATTGCGCTCGACAAGCTTCACAATCAGAGCCTGAAGCAAGCCATCATCGTCGTGCCGGAGAAATCAATCGGCGCGAGCTTCAATGATGAGCCGCTGACCAAGTATGGGTTTTGGGCCGATTGGCGTGTGGAGCCGAAATGGAACCTCTGCAATGCCCCCGGCTCGGACAATGGCGGCAAGGTCAAGTCCGTCGAGGCGTTCCTGCAAAGCAGTGACAAAGTGCTAGTTTGCACCCACGCCACGTTGCGCTTCGCCGTCGATCAATATGGCGTTGAAGCGTTCGATGACCGGCTGATTGCCATCGACGAATTTCATCATGTTTCGGCCAATCCCGACAACAGACTCGGCTTTCATCTCGGTCAATTCATGGCTCGGGACCGCGTGCATGTTGTGGCGATGACGGGCTCATATTTCCGGGGTGACGCAGAAGCCGTGCTTGCCCCGCAGGATGAGACGAAGTTCGATACCGTCACCTACACCTATTACGAGCAGCTCAACGGTTACGAATATCTCAAGCAACTCGACATCGGTTATTTCTTCTATTCCGGCTCCTATGCCGACGACATCCTGAATGTGCTCGACCCCGCCGAGAAAACGATCGTCCACATTCCGAACGTCAATTCGCGCGAAAGCACGAAGGACAAGATCAAGGAAGTCGAGCACATCATCGGGGCGCTGGGCGAATGGCAAGGGGCCGATCCCACGACCGGCTTCCAGTTGGTCAAGACGCCGGAAGGCCGCATCCTTCGCATCGCCGATCTGGTCGATGATGACCCTACCAAGCGCGACCGCGTTTCCGCTGCGCTGAAAGACCCCGCGCAGAAGAACAACCGCGACCATGTGGACATCATCATCGCCCTCGGCATGGCGAAGGAGGGCTTCGATTGGATTTGGTGCGACCACGCGCTAACTGTCGGCTATCGCTCCAGCCTGACCGAGATTGTGCAGATTATCGGCCGTGCGACCCGCGACGCGCCAGGCAAGACCCGCACGCGCTTCACCAACCTCATTGCCGAACCGGATGCTTCGGAAGCAGCCGTTACCGAAGCTGTGAACGATACGCTGAAGGCTATCGCAGCCAGCCTTCTCATGGAGCAGGTGCTTGCGCCGCGCTTCGAGTTCAAGCCCAAGAATCCGGCAAGTGGCCCGGTGGAAGGCTTTGACTATGGCGAAGGTGGCTACGACCCGAATAAGTGCAATGTCGGTTTCAATGAGGAGACGGGGCGCTTCCAGATCGAGATCAAAGGGCTGACCGAACCCAAGAGCAAGGAGGCCGCGCGAATCTGCCAGGAGGATTTGAACGAGGTGATCGCCGCTTTCGTTCAGGACAAGACCACCATCGAGCGCGGTCTGTTTGACGAAGAGCTCGTACCCGAGGAGCTGACACAAGTTCGTATGGGCAAGATCATCAAGGACAAATATCCCGAACTCGACGAGGAAGATCAGGAGGCCGTGCGTCAGCACGCCATCACCGCTCTCAACCTGACCCAGCAGGCCAAACAGGTAGCGCTTGGCGGTGGTGGCGGTGACACTGAGCCAACCGCCAACACCGCCCTGATTGACGGGGTCCGAAAGTTTGCGATGGACGTGCGCGACCTGGATATCGACCTTATCGACCGCATAAATCCGTTCGGCGAAGCCTACGCGATCCTCGCCAAGACGATGAGCGAGGACAGCTTGAAGCAAGTCGCGGCGGCGATTGCCGCTAAGCGCACCAGCCTGACACCGGAGGACGCCAAGGAATTGGCTGTCCGCGCTGTCAAATTCAAAAAGGAGCGCGGCCGGCTCCCCTCCATCAGTTCGACGGACGCTTGGGAAAAGCGGATGGCCGAAGGTGCCGCTGCCTTCGTCCGCTTCAAGGATGAGGGTCGCTATGAGTGACCTCGATCTCGACGAATTGCGCGCGGAACTCGAAGACTTCGCCCAGCCCGAGGCGCGTGGCGGGCGCTCGCCACGTGAGGAACGCATCATCGCGGGCTTTGAGGAAATCCAGCGTTTCGTCGAACAGCACGGACGGCCGCCGCAGCATGGCGAAGATAAGGGCATCTTCGAGCGACTGTATGCCGTGCGCCTCGATCGCATGCGTGCGTTTGAGGAATGCCGTTCGCTTCTCGCGCCGCTCGATCACCAGGCGCTCCTGGCCGGAGCGGAGAATGCACCTACTGCGCCGGTGGAGACGATGGACGATGACGAGCTTCTCGCCGAGCTAGAGGGCGCTGCAGGCGCGTCCGACATCACCGAGCTTCGCCATGTTCGTACCGCCGCCGACAAGCGCGCCGCCGAGGAAATCGCCAACCGCACCGTTTGTGAAGACTTCGAGCAGTTTAAGCCCCTGTTTGCCCGCGTAGCAAAAGAGCTTGAGGCCGGCATTAGGATCACTCGGCAGATCAGGAAGGATGCAGGTTTCTTGAAAGCGGACATCAAGGAAGGTGAGTTCTTTGTCCTTGGCGGTCAAACTGCGTATATCGCGGATGTAGGTGAACAAATAAGGGCTCCAAATGGCGAGTTCGACGCGCGCCTGCGTGTGATCTATTCGAACGCTACGGAGAGCAATATCCTGCTCCGTTCGCTTCAGCGCGCGCTTTACAAGGATGAAACAAGCCGTCGCGTATCGGAGCCTACCGCTGGCCCGCTGTTTTCCGCTGAAGCCGATGACGGCGATCTAGCGAGTGGCACCATCTATGTCTTGCGCAGCAAGTCTGACCATCCGGTTGTTGCCGCTCACCGCAATGTTCTGCACAAAATCGGGGTTACCAGCGGCGACGTTGGACGGCGCATCGCGAACGCGAAACTTGACCCGACCTTCCTGATGGCTGACGTGGAAATCGTCGCTTCCTATGAACTTTACAACATTAACCGAACGAAGCTTGAGAACATTATCCATCGTGTCTTCGACCCCGCGCGACTGGACATCGAAATAAAGGATCGGTTCGGCAATCCTGTGATCCCGCGCGAATGGTTCCTTGCGCCACTGTTCGTTATCAACGAAGCTGTCGAGCGGATCAGGGATGGAACGATTACCGGTTATGCTTACGATCCCAAGGCAGCAGCCTTGGTGAATGCCAAGACTTGATGCTCTGCTTGAACGCTGGGCGGAGTTTGAGCGAAAAGCGGGCTGAGAGTATTATGTTGAACGCCTGAACGGGGGGACTAGTGGGCACACGGGACACGTTTTCGGGCGGCGGCTCAATCATGCGTGGAGGAAAGGATGGCCGCCTTCAATGGACATCCCTGGACCCTGCTGAAAACAGACAAAGCCCTAAGTCTACCAAGGGACCCCGCAAACGAGCGCCGTCGCGAATTGAGATCGAACGACGGTCACAAGAAGCCGATAGACAAGAGGCGAAGCTGATCCGCAGCTTCATTTCTCAGTGCGCAACGGCTTATGCGGCAGAAAAGCTTGACGCATCCCGTCCAGAGCCGCCGAAATCGTTGAAGGGCCGGATAAAGAATTCTGGTGGCAACGTTGGATGGCTGGCAGCTCAGCCGAGTTACCAAGCGTTTTTTCACCAGGCCTATTGTCGGATTATAGGCAAGGATATTCCCATTGAAAAAGTGTGGGCCCAGCCCAAGTAGAGAACCTCCCCCAGGACGGCTGGCAGGCATCCAACAGACTGGAAGATAAAGCCTTGTTATTGCGAATTGCTGATTAGGCCGGAACCGATTCCAGGCGATCCTGCTTTAACTCTCGCTCGCCCGACCATCGATAGGCGGTCAAATAGCCTTTCTTCGCGACACTGAAATCGAGACATGCTGCGTTCCGCGCAGTGATTTCCGGCTCGCCCTTCAACCAATAATGACCAAAAAATACTGGCTTTTCTTCGAGGTAGCGGTAGTCATTTGGGAGCTTCGAATCGGGCAGTTCACTTTCCCGTCCCTCCAATCCAAGGGCGGCCTTGCGAAATGTTGTCGCCTCCTGATCCCACCAGCGGAGTCGAACTTCTTCCCGCCTGTGACCATCTTTGTCGAAAAAATGAATTCCCGCAGGCAACCGCTGTTCTGGGCCCTTCAAGAGTATTTCGACGGCGGCATGCGCTTGTGTCCCATGGCGGTAGCTCTCCCGGATTCCCGTCTCCGTGAGGCACCCGCGCCCGTCAACCATTGACGTTAGTGCCTTGCGCGAAGTTTCATGCCAACAAGCGTGGACCACTCGAATGCCTGGAAGGTCGAGCCAAACCGGCAGGCTCCTGAACCAGCCGATAGCGTTCTGATGGGAAGTCGAGTTCTCTTCGAACTGATTAAGGAACTCTGCGTGCTGGTGCGCATTCTTCGCAGAATGGCTTCGAAGAAAATCTCCATCCTCACGTTGAGTAGCCCAGCCGATCGCGTTGAACTCGTGGTTTCCCAAGATTGCGCGAGCCGATCCCGCCTCGCACATAGCGCGGGCAATCCGAAAAACTTCAAACTGTTGCGGGCCACGATCAATGAAGTCGCCCACGAAAATCATTTTCCGTTCTGGATGCCGAAAAATCCCTTCAATTTCGATATAGCCGAGCTTTTCTAGCAACCGATGCAGGGCGTCTGCATGACCGTGGATGTCGCCGACAAGATCGTAACCTTGCTCAGATTTGCTCAAAGCACTCCCCTCGGGGCTTTGGTGGCCCGCCAAGCTTTGTATTGGCTACGCATGCAATTCCCGCAGGGTCGATAGCCAGCCGCGATTGCTGTGGCTTCGTCAGCGAAGAATACTCGATGTTTTTGATAGGTGGTGCCAGCTGCAACCGCCCTCATGGCGGAAGAGCAATTCAGCTGACCGTAAACCTTCATTCGGCCATTTCCTCCGAAAGTGCCGGGAGTGGGGCTAGAAAAAATCTGTCGGTCCTCACCAAGCAGCCGATATATTTTGGGCATTGTCCGCTCCACTTCACATTCCTTTTGCTCGCGATGTTTATTCGAGGCCCGTGGGTTTGGGGTCATGGCCGTTACTGCTCTCCCATCGAGCAATCGATGCTGCCGACCTATTCGTCAAGTGATGTTACGGGAACTCACTTTAGCTTCCCATTCGGGGCAGCATGCGTGAGCCTGGCGCGTTGAGAACCGTGGCAGGCGTCTATCGCACTCTATGTTACTACTCGCGTACACCTAGCGTAGGGTGCGATCGCCCTCGAAAACGAGTTAACTTCCTCTTCAACCCAAAAAGGCTCAACGGTTGCGGCCCTGTGCCGTGTTTGGGATGCGGCAACTCCGAAATGACGAGTCTCTATTGGCGTCGTACGATTCCCTCCCGCTTTCCCCAGGATACGGCCGCAAACATCTGGTTTTTTGGAGACTAGTTGACTAGACTATCAAGGGCCCTGCTTAGGGTCCTGATAGAGGGCTAAATTGGCCGATTGTTCGGATAGTCGCGGGTGACCGCCCGGCTGGAAAAAATCCAGCCTCAGAACACAGTAGCCCCCCTCAAGACTTTCAATGATGGCAACTCGGCACGCTCCAGGGCGACGAGCGATCCTGCCATTCACCTGCAAAATCCTGACCTTCGCAAGGTAGCTGCTCGTCAACCGGGGCCGCTCGCGCCGACCGCGGAGCGGCCGGCCTTGAGAACAGAGGAGCTACGTTTCCAGAGTGAGAGAGGGCCTAAAGAGCAGCCAGAGAACTCCACTTCTGAATTGTGGAAGCTCCATCATTCCATCCAAAGATTGCTGAGGCCGCCGGTTGCCGAGGATGGAACGCGTAAGAGGGGCCCATCTGTCTGCGGATGCGGATACGCCTCAACTGCGAACGACGACGTTACTCTGCATGTGAGAAGAACGGGGTCTCGGCCGCAAGCCTCTGTCTCGGGGATTTACAGGTGCGGGTCGCCCTGGCTTTGTCCAATTTGCAGCAAGCGGACCGCCATTCAGCGTCAGGCGCGTGTGCAGAAGGTGGCCGAGGCGACCCAGGCGCAGGGAGGCATCTTTGCGCACGTGGTCATAACCGTCCGTCACAAACGTGGACAAAGCCTGGCGGAGCTAAAAGCGGCGGTGACCGAATCCAGCCGCGCCGCGCGATCCGGGCGGGCCTGGAAGGCCATACAAGCATCGGGGCAGGTTCTCGGTGTGTTGTCTGCACCCGAGGTGACCTATTCCACGAAAGCAGGTTGGCATTTTCATGTTCACCAGGGCATTCCGATGTTGACGTCGGATGTGGACAGGGCCACCGCAGCCTGCAAACAATTCGTCGAGCGCTATCTACAGGAACTCGAAAAGCGTGGCTTCGATGCGAATTGGAATGGGCAGCACGTAAGCATCAGTCACGATCCTCAAGGCGCCGCCGCCTACATTGGCAAAGGGCTGTCGTGGGAGATTGCCGGCGGCACCGCCAACAAAGCAAAGGCTCGACTGGATGGCTCTCTGGCCCCCTTCGAGATTGCACGCCGAGCTGCTAACGGCAGTGAACAGATGCGCGCCCTTTGGCTCGAATATGCAGCAGTCATGCCTGGCACACGCAGTTGCGTAATAACGGCGGCCCTCGCAAAGCACCTCGAAATTCAAACCGAGGATGTTGACGGCGATGAAGAAGATTCCACCGACGAAACGGAACCCACCGACGTCGTGGGAACGCTCCCCACGATCAACTGGAACACCATTCTGCGACTCGGTCATGCTCCCCGGCTTCTTGGAGAATTAGAGACCCGGGAAGCGGCAGCATGGCCGGCAATTCGAGCCTGGGCAATCAAGGTATCGACGGAGCTAAGGCCGGAGGACATCCCCTGCGGATCCGCGCCAGCCGCTGCTTCCATAGTCGCGAGAATGTCCCGATCCGATTTGACGCGAACGATTGCATGGCGAGGCCTAGAGACGATGCCGGGTCGGCGTTTCATCGAAAGCGAGGTCGGTCGGCTGCAGGATGATTGGATGAAGTTCGGGGGTCCCAAGCCGCCGGGCATCTCAGATGTTGTCGGATGTCTCGCAAAGATATCGCGGGAATCTAAGCCGGCTATGCGGCCAATTTAGCGGGCCCTTGAGAACGAGCCCATTTGTGAGATTCTAGTGCGATGAGGCCGCGAAGGAGCAGAGAGCGAAGACAGTAGCCAGCCATGTTTTGAGGCCCCTCGTGCCCAAAAACCAATGCTCCCCTGTCGGTCGCCTTGAGTGGGAAAACTGATGTCAGATTGGAGTCAGACGATCCAACGCAAAGTGGGGCGCGCCGGAAGACCGCCGGTTGCGCACCCGCGGCTAAAGGTTTTCAAAGTGCGCGCCAACCTGGAGGAGGAGGCGATGCTCAACGCTGGCGCCAGTGCGGCGTGCCTTCCAATTGCAACCTTCCTCCGCAAGCGAGCCCTGGGCACGGTCCGCTTTCCCGTTCCCAAATCTGACTTGCAAACCGCAGCACAGCTCGCTCGCCTGGGGAATCTTCTCAACCAGGCGGTCGCCCTGGCGCATCGCGGTAGTGCGCCGGCTTGGCCTTCCCAGGAAATGGCTGAACTTCAGAACGTTTGTGGTCGCCTCGCTGTTCTCCTCATCGAGACGCGCCAACCTGATCGAGTCCCGACTCTCGATGTGGTGGATCAGATGTCGATGAAAACGCGTGACGCATGAGCGTGAGACAGATCATTCGGCGGTGCGTTGCAAACTTCCTCTATCCGTCAGAACCCGACCTAGTCTCCTATGACACTATCATAAAGGTTTTGAACCGCCGCCGGAGCAGGCTGGACCTCCCTCACGTAAAGGAATTTAAATTGCCCGAACGGCCGTTCCGGCCACAGCCTTACTCAGTCGCCTCGACCGGTTCGACGGAGTCCTCATCTGCGACTTACGATTACGTACCGCCGGACGATTTTGGCGTGGAAGAGCCGCGCGGGTATCGTCCATGATATCCAAGATAAAGAAAGGTGCAGATGCCGGCGGGTTGCTGCGGTATATTTTTGCACAGCGGGACGGCGAAAGGCGTACGCGAGAAGGCGTAGTCGATCTCGGTGGCACCATACCCGGCTCATCTGTTGGCGAAATGGCGCAATACGTTTCGCATCTAACCTCGCTACGCCCGCTTCTGCGCAAAAACGTTGCGCACCTCATTCTCCGATGGACAAAGGACGACAATCCGTCGGTGATCGATCAGCAACAGATGGCCAGATTGCACGCGGAGCGGCTGGGCTTTTTACATTGGACGGCAGTTTCCCATGGAAATCATCTGCACATCGCCGCATCTCGCGTGAACGCGGACGGCTCGGTGGTGACAGACAGTGACGATTTTCGACGTGGAGAAGAGAGCAGGGCGGAACTTGAGCGAGTGTTCCGCCTAGTGCAGGTACCTCCCTCTCATCTTCGAGACCGCGGCCAATCTCTTCATCATGTGAGAGCGCCGACTCAAGAAGAGATGGCAGTCTGTGCCTCAGGAGGCGGTTCAGTACGGGGGCAGTTGCAGGAGGCCGTTTCGGCGGCTCTCGGTGACGATGTCGTCGCTCTATCCACGTTTCTGCGTAGACTTAACGCGGTTGGCATCGAGGTGAAGCTCAATGTTGGCACTACAAACCGGATCGCCGGAATTTCGTTCCGCTTAGACGGAATCGAGATGAAAGGTTCGAGCTTGGGCCGCTCTTTCTCTTGGCCTCAGTTACAACGCAGAGGAGTGACCTATGACATCGAGAGAGACTTGGAGAGCGTCAACGAATGCATCTACGGACGCCCGGATCGACAAAATTCGTCGGTCCGCCGACGAGAGCATCGCGCAGATCAACGAGATGAAGGCTGCTCCGGAGCAGATCGCGACGCAGCTGCTGCCCCTCGCAAAATCTCTCGCGACATTGTCCGACGAGGTGAAGGACTCCCTGAAGATCATGCATTCGACGGTAACGAATCTGCCGGAAGCCTGTTGCACGGAGATAAAGGAGGCGACGGGAAAGGCGGAAAAGTCGCTAACGTCCCTCTACAGCGCGACAATGCAAGTATGCAACCAAGCCGTCCAAGTGGCGAACTACGCCAAGGAAATCGATCAACGGCACCGGCGGGGTATTTGGCGAGCGGCCCTGACCGTCGGAATTCTCTCGTCAGTGCCGCCGACAATCATCGGCTTGGCCATTGCCCAGGCCACGGGAAATCCGCCGTTGCGGCTGCTGAAGGCACTGTTGGGGATATAGAGGTGTTGGACGGTTCGGAAACTGCTGAAGAAGCACTCCGGAAATGGAGCCGCAACATGGCGCGCCAACTTCGCAAATCCCAGCCGGAGGGCGGCGGGCCGCCGGTCGGCTCGCCGTTTATCAGCCCATTTTCTTATCTGCGCAGGATTGCAGACCTGGCTAACATCGAAACGCCCGGGGACCCTACGACTGAGCAGCTCCTTCGGCAGGTGAGGGGCTTTGGTTGCGATCGTTTCGAGATCGGTGTGCTGCCTCCCAAGCATCGAACGGACCTGCATGCGAATCGGATTCGGACGTTCTCGCTGGCTCAGTTGGCCGACCCGAAGACGATCAAGTGGCTCAAACGCATGAATGTTCTGGATCACGATATTTTTGTACGTCCCGCAGCCCGCGATGGCGGATGTGTCGAGCCCTTGGTTCTCATCGACGACTTAACAAGGGAGGCAGTTCAACGGCTGGACAGGGCCGGTCTTCCATTGGCGATCTTGATTGAATCGAGCCCCGCAAATTTTCATGGTTGGGTGAGGATCAGCGACGGACCCATACCCAAGGAGTTGGCCCTATGTGCAGCGCGAATCCTTGCGGCCAATTTTGGTGGTGATCCGGGCGCTATTGGAAGTCGTCAATTTGGTCGCCTTGCTGGGTTCACGAATCGGAAGGCGAAGTATCGTACCGGTAGCGACAAGGCGCCCTTTGCGCGCCTCCGCGCCTCGCAGATGACCGTCGCGCCAAGGGGGGCCGAACTGGTCGTCCGGGCCCAGGCGGTAATTCAGCAGGAACAAGCGATCAAGGTGAGGACGGATGCTAATAGCCGCGCCGTCGTCAAATTGGGCGGGGCGCAGTATGTTGACAACGCCGTCAACCTGTTCGCTTCGGAGCGGCGTCGATGCCGTGTCACCCGAAGTGACGGATCGATTGATGACTCCGCTGCGGACTTTGCCGCAGCAGCGGCCATGCTGGATGCTGGATGGCATACTGATGCGATCACCAGCGCGATCGTCCTGGCATCTCCGCGGGTGGCCGAGCGCCACAAAGATATCTACGCCTATGCGTCGCGGACGGTATCCGCGGCAGCGGCATCAACGAGACCTCGCTATCCGGTGCCGTCCCCACGACCAAAACGGTAGGCGTGGCACCAAGGAGCCAGAAGAGATAGATGCCGCTAACCGTTTCTCGGCCCGTCCAGGGCCGAGCCGTGGGGATGAATTCCGATCAGCCTTCGCTATTTTGGCGCCATTGCTTCATTGCAATCTCGATAACGGGGCGCATTTCGAAATTTATCTGATTGCGAATGTAGTTCGCGACGCTTATTTCCGCGTTTTTGGGTACCGCCGAGAGAGCGGCGGGATACATGGTTTTCAAATGATGGACGGCTGATCGCCCGATACGCCGCGCCAATTGGTCGAGGGATTGACGCAGCTCGTTTTCAAGATCGTCTGCATCAGACCCGATAGGATTCGGCGAAGGAATGACAAGCTCGCGTGACATTTGTTGGCTCCCAGAACCGCGGCACTAATATTATCGATTGTGTCGGTTACGATCGTAAGCGACCATTTTCGCGCTTGAATTCCATCCACGCATTAGCCGGTACGCCGGTGCCCACGCGCTTCAACCAGCCGGCGCGCTGCTCGTTTGTCATGGAATTATACCACTTCATGCCCTCGGCTTCGTCCGCGGTGGGGGTCCTTTCGTCGGCATTCTCCCCCTCCTTCGCCGATTTGCTCGCGTGCATCAGCGGCCCATGATATAAATCATGTGAAGGCCAGGGGCGCTCGATGTCGTAAGCTTGAGCGTCTGCGCGTCCGTCGCGATAAGCGAGTGCCTCTTCGATATCTTCGAATGCGGCGATGACCAGTTTCTCAGCGCCCCACGCGGTGGGCGGGACCACCACAACGCAGTTAAACCCGAGCTTGCCGAGCGCGGCCAGCATCTCTCGATTCATTCTCGGTTTCGGCATCTTGCTTCCTTGATCTCTAGATTCGATCGCTCGACCCCAATGAAGTCGTGGCGGTCACGCCCAATCCATTCGTCCCCACCTTGAAGTCACCGGCGTTAGACGCCCAGCTGGGGTAGTTTTGATCCCTCATAGATTAGCGATACAGCCCAACTTTCGCGAAAATATTCGAGGGGGAGGGTTAAAATTTCGGTTGATTACACGTAGGGGTCGGTACACACTACTGGTACACAACGCCACCTCGGATTTTTGAAAAAACCCTTATTTTACGCGGATTTTTGCAACCGGCTGAGAGTCCCTCCCTCTCCGCCATAATAAAACGGCTTCGAGAAAGCCCCGTAAAATAAGGTCTTACGGCACTCCAGGAGCTTCTGGTGTGGCCCCGGGGTGTAGCCCCAAAGGTAGCGCTAGGATGCCATGTCTGCTGCCGAAAGACAACTTCGGCGCGTCGGCCGGCGGATGCGCTCCGGTCGCGACTCGGTGTTTCGGCTGATATGTATCGCAGGTTCGCCCGCATCCTGCGGCGACTCCGTAGAGAAGCTCGGATTGATCACCGAGGAAGAAGCGCAGGCGATTGCGAGACGCGTCGGGAAGCCGACCTTGGAGTTCGCGGTTTCGATCGTCGCTCCGATCTACTGGGCCCAGCGCGGAGAGCAAGGAGCCGTTTCCGCGCGAAACGGAACGGCCTTTTTCCTCTGCACGCCCGAGGCGCTGTTCGGAGTGACCGCCGCGCATGTCGTCGACGGGCCGGGCGGATGGCGGGAATCCTGCGCCCAACATGGACAGGCGCCGCTGCGGCTCGGCGCGAAGAACGGCAAGTCGATCGAACTGCCGTGGGATGCACGTTGCGTCGATCTCGACCTGGATATCGACGTCGCGACCTTCATGATCTCGCCCCGCGAGATCGAGGCGATCGAGCGCGTGCCGTACGGCGGCCTGCAGACGCAATGGCCGCCTCCGGCACCGCGGATCGACGTCGGCATCACGTATGCCGGATTTCCCGGCGTCGGAACGCGAAATCTCTCGCGCGAGGCTGTCCAGTTCGGGATCCTATGCGGTACCGGACTGGTCAGCAGCGTCAACGATCGTGAAGTTTCCACGCTGCTCGAGCGCGAATATCTAGAGCCCGTCCTCGGCGAAGGTATGGTGCCGGAGGACTACAATTTCGGCGGTATCAGCGGTGGTCCGCTGATCTACAACGTGCTGACCGATCACCAATTGCTGGTGAACGCCCTCGGCGGAGTGATCGTCGCGGGGCCGAACCCTTCGACGGGCGCGCGAGCAGTCGATTCGGGGATTCGAGCTTTTCCAAGCGCGGCGCGCCGATTTCATCACCAGCAGGCGTTTGCAAAAATTGGCCGAGCAATACGACGTGAAGGGCGGTAGCGCGGTGCGCCCCGCGAGAGCGGTCGAGCGGCCGCTGCCGCTGCCGCGCACGACGCCCCCAACTTCGATCTTCTCCGGGGCGGGCGAGGCCTGCCCCCTAGGTCATGATGTCGTGATCTTGGCTCCGGCTGAGACCCGGATCATCTACCGAGATCCTGATTACAGCGACGTCGATTCCACCGCCCGCCCCTGCGAAGGCGACCGGTACAAGCTCAATTGCGCCGAAAACGCCGTGAATTGCTCGTCTTTCCGGTACCTCGTGGCTGGCACGGGCGGTATGGTCGGCATCCGGCCGGTCCGGAGCCAGCAGTGCCTTTCGCAGCAGAGATGCTTCAGGATACGACGGACATGGCCGCCTTGGCCGAGGCACTCGCCGGCTCACCGGACTACCGGGTGCTGCGCCGACTGGTGCCGCGCCCCCTGTCCGCGCCGCCCGCCGGACTGGAGACCAGAGTCGGCATTTTGCTGGACACCGAGACGACCGGCCTCGATCACGCCAGGGACGAGATCATCGAACTCGGGATGGTCAAATTCGACTACACGAAGGACGGGCGGATCGTCGGTGTCAGAGACACGTTCTCCGCCTTCAACCAGCCGAACTGCTCCATTTCGCCCGAGGTTACGGCGCTCACAGGCATCACCGACGAGCTAGTGGCCGGTCACAGGTTCGATGACATGGCCATCACGGCCTTCGTAGAGGACGCCGTGATCGTCATCGCGCACAACAGTGGATTCGACAGGAAGTTCGCCGAACGCTACTGGCCCTTCTTCGAGCACAAAGCCTGGGGCTGCAGCATGAGCGAGATCGACTGGCGCAAACACGGCTTCGCGGGCTCGCAGCTCGGCTACCTGCTCAACGGTGCTGGCTACTTCCACCAGGCGCACCGAGCGGTCGACGACTGCCACGCGTTGCTGGAGGTCCTCGCCTTCGAACTGCCGACTGCGGGCTCGCCGGCGCTCGCGCTGCTGCTCGAGAACGCCCGCAAGCCGACGCTGCGAATATGGGCGGAGCAGTCGCCTTTCGAGCTGAAGGATTCGTTGAAGAGGCGAGGCTATCGCTGGAGCGACGGCACGGACGGCCGTCCGAAAAGCTGGTACATCGATGTCTACGCGACGACGCTGGCCGCCGAGCTCGCGTTCCTGAGGGCGGAGATCTACCTACGCGACGTCGAACTTCCCCTGCAGACGCTGACCGCCTTCACACGCTTTTCCTGCAGAGCATGAAGGCGGTCGTCGTGCCGATTGGGTGCTGAACTAGCGATCCAGCCGCTTCTCGACCCGCTTGCGCGAGTTGCCGACCTTCTTGACTGCCTTCTTCACGGCCGATGCCGAACGGCCAGTCTTCTTTGCTTCGTACCGGACTTCGTAGTCCTGTCCCTTCGCGACCCGGGCCCGATCTTGTTTGCGTCACCGTGCCGTCTTCTTTTTCGCTGCCGCCACCGGCTCCTCCTCTTTTGATGATGGAAATAGAACGCCGTCAGGATTCGCGGGTTCCGGAAACGAATCCTTCGGTCCCGATTTGAATCCGCAATGTTGCGTTGGAGTTTGGGTAGGTGGCGTTTCAGCGGCGTAAACCGGCGATGATCGGCGTCAAGGCGCCGTTTCCGGGCTTCGTAGAACCGGCCTTGGCATCCTCGATCGAAAGGGTGCCGTCCGGAGCCAGATGGATTCACGAGATCAAGTTCGACGGCTACCGCGTCCAAGTCCATCTGGCGAACCAAGCGGTCAAGGTCTTCACCCGCCGCGGACATGATTGGACCCATCGCTTCAAGAAAGTCGCCGACGATGCCTGGCACCTCAAGGCCGGTTCGGCGGTCGTCGATGGCGAGGTCGTCGTCCCTGCCGCCGACGGCACTACCGATTTCTCGGTCCTGCAGAACGAGCTCAAGGGCAAGTCCACCAGCATCGTTCTGGTCTCCTTCGATCTCCTCTACCTGAACGGTCGCGACCTGCGGAAATTGCCGCTGTTACGGCGCAAGTCCGAACTCAAGAAGATTGTCGCTGCCACCGACGTCCAGTTCAGCGAAAGCTTCGAAATCGAGGGCCAGGATATGTTCGCGCACGCCTGCAAGGTCGGCTTGGAGGGCGTGGTCTCGAAGGTTCGCGACAGCATCTACGCCAGCGGTCGCGGCAACAATTGGGTGAAGAAGACTTGCGCGCAACGCGAGACCCTAACGATCGCAGGGTTCGCGCTCGACGGCACCAAGTGGGACGGCCTCTATGTCGGCCGACGCAAGGGCGCCGATCTGGTCTACGCAGGCAAGGTCGACCATGGATTCGACAAGACCTCGACGGCGGAGCTCCGCAGACGGTTGGAGCCGCTGGTCCGGAAGACGCAGCCCTACGCAAAGCGGATCGCTCACAAGGGCGTCTGGGTCGAGCCGAAGCTGCTTGCCGAAATCGAGTACCGGGCGAAGTCGGCCGAGGGCAAGGGCAGGCACCCGTTCTTCAAGGGCCTTCGTGAGGACCTTTGATCGCGCGGCGCTGCGCTGCGTGCGGTTTCAGGTCAAGACGATTGCGATCGATCCGGATGCGAAATGATCGGCAGATCAATCAGGAAGCGACTTCCCTTCCAATCTTTGGCGATGGTCAGATGGCCCTGAAGCTGCCGCACCATACCGGTGATTACCTTGAACCCCAGGCTGGCGCGCGGCTCATCGATGTCGAATCCTTCAGGCAGACCCTTGCCCTGATCCGACACCTCGACGCGAAGGCTTCCTTCGATCTCCCGTGCCGAGACCTCGATGAGTCCTCTGCTATCTGGATATGCATACTTTATGGCGTTCGCGACGAGCTCGTTGATGAGCAAACCCAGCGGAACGGCATGGTCGGCGGAGAGCAGCAACGCATCCGATTGGCAATTCAGCGTATGTTTCCCCACGTTCCCCCTGAGCTTCTTGCACAGTTCCGTCATGAAGTCGGCCAGCTCGACGAAGCCGACATGCGAGCTCCGCCACAGGTGGTCGTGAACGTCAGCGATGGTGGAGACCCGCAGACTTGCATCTTCCAAAGCGCTTTTGACCTCCTGAGACGGTGTGTTGCGCGCTTGTACCCGAAGCAACCCCACGACCGATGCGAGGCTGTTCTTGACGCGGTGGCTCATTTCGCGGGTCAGGAGCGCCTGGTATTTTAGCGCCTCCTGAAGCTTAGCATCGGCTTGTTGGCGTTCGATCGCAATGCCGAGCAGGCCGGCGAAACCGGTGAGGAAATCGGCATCGGCCTGGTCGAACTGACCGGCATCGGCGCTGTCGACTTCGAGAACGCCGAAGTAGGCCTTGCCCTCCGCGCCTTTTTCAATCAGCACGTTGATCGCACGCCTGACGCCATGATCCGTCAGGAGCTGCGGCGTACGGAAACGTGTTTCCGCCTCCAGGTGGTTCGATATCACCGACTCCCCGGTCCGGTAGGCATAGCCCGCCGGAGATCCGACGTCGGCGGCAAGCGACACGACGTCGATGGTATTCTCCTTCCAGCCCACGCCGGCACGGACCATCAGGCATTCTTCGTTCGTCTCATATTCCAGGACCTTTGCGAATTGCGCCTGCAGTCCGATGGCGCAGAGTTCGGTCGCTTTCTGAAGGATAATCCGGAGATCCCGGGTCTGCATGGCGGCGCGGCCGAATTCTCCCAACAACGATTGCTGCCGGAGTCGGTAGCCGAGCTCGTCCCGCCCCGCTGAATGCGGTGATGAAGCCGCAGGGCCGTCCCCTGAATTGAAGGCAGTCATCGTAAGCTTTTCCCCTAGCCGGCAACCTACGGTTCCCGCCCAACCAAGCGTCCGGCCCGGAAAATCATGAGAAGGGGTATAGCAGTAATCAGGTGGTTGGCGTCCGCCAAGCGACCGGGCTCGGATAATGGCGCTGAAGCCCTCCGCGCTGCGGCAAGGCTGATCTAGGATGTCAGACTGGAAAGCGCCGGCCCGGCGCCTGCTCGATGCGGTGGCGCGGGCCGTGGCGCGATCAGCCGGCCGTATCGATCACCATCTCGACCAGCTTGGCCATCTTTTCGCGCGTCAGGTCGCCCGAGTTGGAGATGTACGGCTCCACGTCCGGCCCATATACGAAGGGAACTCCTTTCGACGTGCCGCTGTCACCGATCCTCGCCACTACGATGTTTCCGAACGCTGTCGTGATCGTGGTGGGCGCGCCATCTCCGACCTTGAAGGAGACGCCGACCGGGCGGTGGTCGTTCAGTTCGATCTGCGGCGCGAACGAGAACTGATTGTCGGCGAAGTGCTCTTTTAATTCCGCCATAAAAGGGAGCACATGGCGCTCCATGGCGACCTTGCAGTGCTCGACATCTGCGGTGCGTTTTTCAGAGTTGGTGGCAGCGATTTCGGTCTGCCGGTTCTTCTCCGCCGCTGCGACCGCCGTCTTTGCGCTGAACTTGGCTGCGAGTTCCTGGGCGTTCATTTTGTTTGTTCCTTGGGATCTTCATGACCCGAGCAACAGATACGCCGCGAGTGTGTTTTCTTGGCGGCTCTTTGCGAGATCGCCGAATGAAGCTGCTGCAGCGAAGGGCTCGACAGTCGAGATCGATCCATATGCTATGTTGCGGATGATCCGGCGTGATCGGTCAATCTGCGAAGCGTCGCCACGACCTCGGGACCGCGATATGGCTTTGCCATGAACTCGCTCCCGGAAGGTAGATCGCCGGGCCCCACTCTCACGAAGCCGGACGTGGCGAGTATCTTGATGGGTGGCCACCGGTCCCGGACGAAGCTGGCGAGCTTCAGCCCATCCATCGAACCCGGCATCTGGACATCGGTGAAGACGACGTGGATATCGGAACGGGCCTCGAGAATCGCGATGGCCTGGTCGGCGTTGCCCGCCTGGACGACTTCGAAGCCTGCCTGCTCGATCATGTCGGCGGCATCCATCCGGAGCAGGTATTCGTCTTCCACGATCAGGATCACGGGAACTAGATGCGCCATCTGAAAGCCTCCGGCCCATTCCTGCAGTCGGGCAGAGATTTGTTTTGTCCCTCTCCATGCTCGAAAGATTGTCGCGCGGGATTCGTCATGACGCAGCCGTTGCCAGCGGCATTTTGAAAACGAACCTGGTCTCTTCCGCCGTGGAGGTGACATCGATCCGGCCGCCGTGGGCCTGCGCTATCTGGGAGGCGATGTGGAGTCCAAGTCCGAGACCCTGCCGGCTATCGCGGACGTCGCCCCGAAAGAACGGCTCGAACAGTCTTTCCATCGCACTCGCTGGAATGGGCTCGCCGGCATTCGCGACCCACAGCCTTAACTCGCCGCCCTCGGTCTCCGCTCCGACCCGGACGGGCCGATCCGGGGCTCCATGCGTCAGGGCGTTGCCGACCAGATTGGATAAGAGCTGCCCCAAGCGAGCGCGGTCGCAGTTCACCGGCTCCGCGATGTCGAAGCTCGTCTCGATCATGCGCTCCGGAGATGAAGTCCGTAGTTCGTCGACGACCTGCTCGAGGATCGGCTCCAGCGGCTGCGTGGCGTCGCGATTCAGCACGATACCGCTGCCAAGCCGCCCACGCGCGAAATCCAGCACGTCGTCAATCAGGTCCGACATGCGGGTGACGGTAGTGTTGATCATATCGAGGACGCGTAGATGCTTGTGTTCCTGCAGCGCGCCGGAGCGCTGCAGGATCCGTGCGCCGGCGCTTATCGCTGCGAGCGGGTTGCGGAGGTCGTGTCCGAGCACGGCGATGAACTGGTCGCGAAGTTCAGCCGTCTCGCGCTCGGTGGCGAGACCCTTCTGCAACTGCAACCTCGATTCCACCAGTTCGCGTTCGTAGCGCCGTCGGTCGGTGGCCTTGATCACCACGACCGCCGTCAAGAGAAGCGAGCCGTCGGCATCGCGGCGTTCGGAGGCGTTCGCTATGACAGGCAGCCGCTCGCCGGCGGCGGTCTCGAAATCCAGGGCGAACTCGTTGAAGAAACCCTGCATCCGCAGCAAAGGTGCGATGTGGGTTTCGTAGTAGATCCGGCCGGCCATGTTGAGGAATTGATGGAGGCGTCGACCGATGAACCCGTCGGCGTGGACACCCGTCCACGCTGTCAAGGTGGCGTTGACCTTCGTGATGCGCCCGTCAGGTCCCATCGTGAGGTAGCCGCAAGGGGCGTTATCGAACAGATCTCTGTATTCGTTGGTGGGAAGGAGATCAGACATAGGCCCTGATGGCCGAGACGACCTCCGCCGGCGCGCTCAGGTTCGGACAGTGTCCGGTGGCTTCGAGAAAGACGATCTCGCTTCCCGGGATCTGGCTCCTGACGAACTTGCCGACCGTCTCCGAGGCGATGATGTCCTCGCTGCACTGGAGAATAAGGGTTGGAATCGTAACCTTGGAAAGATCGTTCCTGTTGTCCGAGGTGAAGGTCACTCGCGCAAATGCCTTTGCGATCTCTGGATCGGTGCGGCAGAAACTGTTGGTCAACTCCTCACCGAGTTCAGGCCGATCCGGATTGCCCATGATGGACGGCGCCATGGCGGCGGACCAACCCATGTGATTGTCTTCAAGGAACTCGAGCAGCTCCGCGATCTGCTTTTCGGTGAAGCCGCCCACGTACTCGCCGTCGTCGATGTATCTGGGAGACGGGCCGACCAGCACCATCCTTCCGAAAAGGCCGGGTGCTTTCAAAGAGGCCAGGAGGCCGATCATGGCGCTGACCGAATGGCCGACGAAGACAGCGTCCTCGAGGTTCAGATCGCGCCCGATTTCCACCAGGTCGTCGGCATAGCCGTGCAACGACGAATACTTGGACTTGTCATAAGCGGAAAGGTCGGACCCGCCGGCGCCGACATGGTCGAAAAGGACGACCTTGAAGTCGTCCTCGAACTCGGGCGCCACGAAACGCCACATGTTCTGGTCGCAGCCAAAACCGTGGGCGAAAATCATCCCCCGGCTGCCTCGCCCGGTGACGTGCACATTGTTTCTTGCTTGGACGTTCATTGATGATCACCGAATGTTGCTGGCGCGTCGACGCGACCCTCTAGGCTCGGGGATCAGAAAGGCAACAACCCTCGTTGCGAACTGTTCCAATACCACAACCTGAATTTGTGAAATGCCGTCGGAATTTGGTGCGGTACACGGCACGGCCGAGTCGAGCGCGCGCGTTGCATCTAAACCAGATCTGGAGCCGGGGCGCTCCCGCCGCCGAGCACCTGGTCGAAATCGGCGGGATCGAATCGCCTTCCAAGGGCGTCTGTAATGTGCACCTGCCAGCCTTCGCTGTGGAGGGCGAGCGCCTTGGCGACAGTCGTGGCGGGGCTTAACCGAACGGTCTGGACCGTCTTCCCATCCTTCGAAGAGTGGACCGTGAATGCCGTCATGGGACCTCGATCGAGTGACCCTATACGCCGCCACGTCATCCGGGGCAATGAAGGCAGTGATTTGGCTCAAACAGGTGGACCAGGATTCGACTCGATTGATCTACCAAGTGATCGCAGCGGCTAGAAAATAGTCCGCGATCCGGAACAGGACTTCACCGGCCTCGCGAGCTCGCGCGGGTCGAATTCGGCTCCTACGAACGGCGCGGATGACGCAGGGCCCGCAGTGCTACTTCGATGCCGACCGAACTATCGGCAAGAGTGGGCGTTACCGACATCATGTCAGACGCTTTTGACTACTTCCGTGCCTACGCTGTCCGGGCTCTTTGCAAGGCGCGATCGATGCCGCGCGGCAGGATGAAGCATCTGCAGCTGGTTGCCGGGCGAATTTACAATCTCCTCAAGAAGGAGGCCGCTTATAGCCTGAACACGCAGCACCTTGAGGACTTCCGGGCAGCGCAGAAACTTGAGGCATCTCTCGATCGCCGGCGCGATGACGGCCCACCCGCTGAAGGAGCCTTTGTTCCGGTGAGGCCGGGCGCGGAACGGGAGGCTCGTTGAGTGGCTTCCGTGGACGTTCGCACGATCGTCAGTCTCCTGCGAGAATACGCACAGCGGACGGCGTTGCGTGGCGGCAATCCTTACCGGGCGAAAGCCTATGCGCGGGCCGCTGACAGCCTGGCGGCCCTTGCCGTCCCTCTGGACGTGCTCATCGCCGAAGACCGGCTCACGGAAATCCCCGGCGTCGGGGAGGGGATCGCGGACGTCATCGCCAAGCTTCACGAGACAGGCACTCATCCGAGACTTGAGAAGCTCCGGAAGGAGATACCCGAGGGCGTGCTCGAGATGCTCGCCGTTCCCGGCCTCCGCCCCGAGAAGGCGCTCCGGCTCTACAAGGATCTCGGCATCACTTCGCTCGCGGAGTTGGAGGCCGCCGCCAAGGACGACCGCATCAAGAGGGCCAAAGGCCTCGGCGCGGCGCTGCAGACCAAGATTCTGCAGAATCTCGCCATCGCGAAAAGCGGAGAAGGTCGCCTCCATCTGCACCGTGCGGCCGCCCTGCTCTCGCACGCCAAGGATTCGCTTCGGAAGGCCCGGCCGGAGCTCAAGCGGGTGACGATCGCAGGCGACTTCCGCCGCGGCTGCGAACTCGTCGGCGACCTCACGATCGTCGCGGAGGCTGCCAAGATCGAGAAGGCGGCGAATGCTTCGGCGGCGGACGGACTGCAGATCCGTTTGTCCGACCGCAACCACTTCGGCGCCGCCCTTCTTTTCGGCACCGGCTCAGCCGCTCACATCGAGAGGCTCCAGGCTTTGGCCGCGGAGAAAGGAATGCGGCTGGAGAGCGACGGGTTGCACAAGGGTCGCACCCTGATCGGCGGCGACGAGGCCCAGATCTATAGCGCCCTCGACCTGCCGTTCATCGATCCTGAACTGCGGGAGGGGCGCGGAGAGGTCGAACTGGCTCAGAAGGGCAAGCTGCCGAAGCTCGTCACCGACAAGGACTTGCGCGGAATCCTTCATTGCCACACGGACGCCTCCGACGGCACGGAGACCCTGGAGACGATGGCCAAGGCCACGCGCCAGCGCGGTTTTGAATATTTCGGGGTCGCCGACCATTCCAAGTCCGCGCACTACGCAGGCGGCCTCTCCGTGGAGGAGATCGCGCAGCAGCACCGGGAAGCCGACCGACTGAACAAGCGCTTTGGCAAGGATTTCCGGATCCTCAAAGGCATCGAGTCCGACATCCTGGCGGACGGATCGCTCGACTATCCGGATGAGGTGCTGGAGCGCTTCGATTTCGTGGTCGCGAGCATACACGGCCGCTTCAAACTGGACCTCAAGGCGCAGACGCAGCGGCTGCTTCGTGCTATCTCCAACCCTCACACCACCATCATCGGCCACATGACCGGGCGCCAGCTGCAGCGGCGACCAGGCTACGAAATCGATATCGAGAAGGTGCTGCGGGCCTGCGCCAAGCATGACGTCGCCGTCGAGATCAACGCTCACCCATGGCGGCTCGACCTGGACTGGCGCTGGCACCAGACGGCCCTCGACTTCGGCTGCATACTGAGCATCAATCCGGACGCGCACTCGATCCCCGAGCTCGACCACATGCACTGGGGCGTCCAGATGGCGCGCAAGGGCGGTGTCCCCGCCGACCGCGTCCTCAACGCGATGCCTCTTCCGGAAATCACGCGCTACCTCCGCCAGAAGCGGCGCTCATTCGCCCGGGCCGCCTGATGCCGAAGCCGCACCCGCTCTCCTTGGAGGGCACAGTGGTCGCAGTTGCCGCCGATCGCGGTCACCACTTCAGCAAGCCCCCTCAGGATCGGATCGTGCTGGAGGAAGGCCACGGCGTCCAAGGCGACGCCCACGCCGGCCCATTCGTCCGGCACCGTTACCTTGCCCGCCGCCGGCCACGCCTGCCCAATCTCCGGCAGGTTCACCTGATCCCGTCCGAACTCTTCGCGACGCTACTTAAAGCCGGCTTCGAGGTCGGCGCCGGCGACCTCGTCGAGAACATCAGCACCGCCGGCTTGGCCCTCGAGCGGATGCCGCTCGGCACCCTCATCGAATTAGGTCCCATGGCCATCGTCGAGCTGACCGGTCTCCGGACGCCCTGTGTCCTCATCGACCGCTTCCGGGCCGGCCTTAAGCAACAGGTGCTCTCGTCGGCGGAAACGGGCCCTCCGTTCAAATCCGGGGTGTTGGGCGTGGTACGGGCCGGCGGGATGGTCGCGGCTGGTGATACTGCGCGGATTCGCCTTCCGTCCTCCTCGTTTCGGCCTCTGCCGGCCGTGTAGAAAGACCCTACCATGGCCCGAAAATCGACCCTGCCATATCGCCTGCAGCCCATGCTGGCCACGTTGACGGATGCGCCGTTCGACGATCCCGATTGGGTCTTCGAGGACAAATTCGATGGTTTCCGCATGGTCGCGGAAATCCGGCGTGGTCGGGTCGCGCTCTACAGCCGCAACGGGAAAATCATCAGCCACTCCTATGTCGAGGTCGCGAAGGCGCTCGAGGGCGTGAAGGCGGACGCCGTGATCGATGGCGAGCTCGTCGCGATCGGCAAGGACGGCGCATCCCATTTCCAGTTGCTCCAGAACGCCTTGCGCCACGAGGCCAAGCTCTTGTACTGCGCGTTCGACCTCATGTTCGCGGGGGGCGAAGACCTGCGCGCGCTGCCACTCCTCGAGCGCAAGAAGCGGCTAAAGGCGATCCTGCCGCGCCACAAGCTGCTCGCGTTCAGCAACCACCGCAAAGGCAAGGGAACGAAGTTTTTTGCAGAAGCCGAGCGGAGGCATCTCGAAGGAATCATGGCCAAGCGCGCCGATAGCCCGTACGCGTCCGGACGCCGGACCGCCGATTGGCTGAAGGTGAAGACGGCGCAGCGGCAGGAGGTCGTGATCGCCGGCTTCACGGCGCCGCGGCGAACCCGGCCATTCTTCGGCGCCCTCGTGCTGGCGGTACGCGAAGGCGACGCATGGCGGTACATCGGCCACGTCGGCACCGGCTTCAGTCACCAGGTTCTCGAAGAGCTTCACGGCAAGCTCGTGAAGCTCAAGACAGGCAAGTCCCCGTTCCCCGCCAAGGTGAAGGATGAGCAAGTCACCACCTGGGTCCGTCCTTCGTTGGTCGCGGAAGTGAAGTTCGCCGAGTGGACCAGCAAGGGGGAGCTGCGTCAGCCGGTCTATCTCGGCCTGCGGTCCGACAAGAAGGCCAGGGACGTCGCTCGCGAAAAGAGTTGGTCGCGAAAATAAGGGCAGCGGAGGCGGAAAGTCTCGGATTTAGCCTGCTTCGCGCTCGGTTGCCGAAGGCCACGGCGGCAGGGGCGGCAACCCGAGAGCCTTGCGGACGGGTCCGAACGACCGGCGGTGAACTGCGCATGCACCAAGCCTGGCAAGAGCTTCGTAATGAGCAGGCACGGGGTAGCCCTTATGATCCGCGAAGCCGTAGCCGGGGTGACGAATGTCGAGAGTCCGCATGACCGTGTCGCGTTCGACTTTCGCCAGGATTGACGCAGCAGCGATGCTGGCGGACTTGGCGTCGCCCTTGATGATGGCCTGCTGGGGCAGGTCGATCTCCTTCAACCGCTTCGCGTCGATCAGCAAGTGCTGCGGCCTCAACCCTAGCCCTCGGACTGCACGCTGCATGGCTTGGATGCCCGCCCAATAGATGTTGATCGTGTCGATTTCCTCGACCTCTACGAACGCCACACACCAACTCTCTGCCTTTGCCTTGATCTCCTTCGCGAGTTCTTCGCGAGCCGCGGCGTCGAGTTTCTTCGAGTCGTCGATCCCGACTATCCGCGTGCCGGGTTTCAGGATCACAGCGCCAGCGGAGACCGGCCCGGCGAGCGGGCTCATTCCAGCCTCGTCCACGCCCGCCACGGCATGAAGGCCGCTCTCCCAGAGAGAGGTTTCGAAACTGAGCATCTTGCGGAGGCGCTGCCCTTCGGACCTGTTTTCGAAGCGCCGTTTGTCGATCGAAGCCAGGATGGCTCGGGCTCCCGCGCGGGTGTCGGCCCGCAAGATCTGCTCGACACTGACCTCGAGCGGTCTTTTCTCGACGACATAGCGCTGACGCAGCACATCGAGGGAATATCGGGACATGGAAGCTTTCGTGGAGACTGACTGTGGGGAGCGTGTCGGTGAACTTCGTGGCGATTGTCTGAAGCTAAGCTACGCCGCCGAATAACTCGCAGCGCCTTGTCGAAAAGCAACAGGCCCGGCCTTCACCTGAGACGGATTGCTTCCACCGATCTCAGAACGGAACTAACCGGGGTCTTCATCCCTTTAGGGAGGAGTGGAGCCTCGATCCCAGGGTGCTTCCGAGGGACAGGCCCATGCTCCGACAGACCGGCAACGACGAACAGGTTCTGGACCGCACCGTCGAAGTGGCGGCTACCATCGCGGAAGAAGGCCTCCGGTACGTCAGCGACTCCGCGCCGGGTTACACGCGCAAGCGGAATGGAACCACTTTCGGCTACTACGACAAGGACGGCAAGCGCATCACCGATGCGGCCGTCATCCGACGCATCAAATCAATCGGCATCCCGCCGGCCTACGAATCCGTGTGGATCTGCCCGTCGTCGAACGGCCACATCCAGGCGACCGGGCTCGATGTGCGGGGTCGGAAGCAGTATCGCTACCATCCGAAGTGGCGCGAGCTGCGAGACCAGAACAAGTATGAGAATATCATCCTGTTCGCTGCCGCGCTGCCCGCGCTGCGGGAGCGGGTCGCCGCCGACATGACGCGGGACGGACTGCCCCGCGAGAAGGTGCTGGCCACGATCGTTAGTCTTCTGGAAAAGACATTGATCCGGGTCGGCAATGCGGAGTATGCCGAGAAAAACAAGTCCTACGGGCTCACCACCATGCGTCGCAAGCACGTCGAGGTCGGGCGCGGCATCCTTCGGTTCGACTTCACGGGCAAGTCGGGCAAACAATGGAAGCTTCGCGTTGAGGACAAGCGGATAGCCGCGATCGTGAAGCGCTGCGCCGAGATCCCTGGACATGAGCTCTTCAAGTACCTCGATGACGACGGACAGCCCCGTACCGTCGATTCAGGCGACGTCAACGCCTATATCAAGGACATCACGCGAGAGGACTTCAGCGCCAAGGATTTCCGCACTTGGGCGGGGACGGTCTTGGCGGCGCTGGCGCTTGCGGAGTTCAAAAAGTACGATAGCCAGGCCGAGGCGAAGCGCAACGTAGTCGCGGCAATCGAGAGCGTCTCGAAGCAGCTCGGCAACACACCGGCGATCTGCCGCAAGTGCTACGTGCACCCGGAAGTCTTGAACGCCTACATGTCCGGTGCCCTCGTGAAGATGATTGAAGCCAAGATCGCGCAGAAGTTCAAGCGCCAGCACGCCAAGCTCACTTCCGACGAGATCATGGTGTTGGCATTTCTGCGCAAGCGTCTCAATTCTCTGAAGGCTCCCGCCTAGGCTCCTGTACCACTCTCCAGAGGCCTGCTTACTCCTCGGTGCTGCCAGCCACGCCTCAAACGGCGGGTTCTTTTCGTCGGCGAAAAACGGGCCTTCCATTCAAATGCGGGTGCTGGGAGTGGTGAGGGCCGGCGGACCTGTTACGGCGGCGATACGGCGCGGTGCTGATACCATCCCTTCTGTTTCCGCGTTGCCAGCGCTCTAGACGAAAGTACATGCTCGGGACCACCTGAACGCGGAACTGGAGGGCGCGGCTTTCCATTGACCACCAAGGGTGTCCTGATGGCCCGGATCGAAGATTACGCGCTTATTGGCGATAGCGAGACCGGCGCACTGGTCGGGCGCGACGGCTCAATCGATTGGCTCTGTTTCCCGCGGTTCGATTCCGATAGCTGCTTCGGGCGGCTCCTGGGAGACGAGAACAACGGATACTGGAGCCTTCGCCCGGTCGACGGATATTCGAACGAACGTCGCTACCTTCCCGGCACGCTGATCCTGGAGACCGTCTTCGCGACTAAAACCGGCCGCGCGCGTCTCCTCGACTTCATGCCGCCGAAGACTGGCGTGTCGAAGGTCGTCAGGATCGTTGAGGGCCTTGAAGGATCCGTCGAGATGCGGAGCGAACTGGTCGCACGGTTCGACTATGGGGTCAGTGTACCCTGGGTGAGCCGCCTGGAGGATGGTGCGGTCAGCTTGGTCGCGGGAGCGTCTATGCTGGTGCTAAGAACGGGGGTGCCGCTGCACGGCAAATCGATGAAGACAGTCGGCGCGTTCTCCGTCGGACAGGGCCAACGTGTTGCCTTCGTTCTCTCCTATCAGACATCGTATGAACATCCAGCGGCTCCTGGCGATCCGTCGCTTCTCCTGGATCGTACGGAAAGTTTCTGGCGCGATTGGTCCAGCCGCTGTGAAGCGGCGGGGCCCTATTCGGACCAGGTTCTGAGATCTCTCATAACTCTCAAGGCACTGACGTTTGGACCCAGCGGCGGGATTGTCGCTGCGCCCACAACCTCGCTTCCAGAGCAAATTGGCGGTTCTCGCAATTGGGATTATCGCTTCTGCTGGGTCCGCGATGCGACGCTAACGCTGTTGGCTCTGATGGGGGCCGGCTACTACGACGAGGCGCGCGCTTGGCGAGACTGGCTCATCCGCGCGGTGGCGGGAAGCCCGAACCAGCTGCAGATCATGTACGCCGTTACAGGCGAGCGCAGGTTGACCGAGTGGGAGGTACCTTGGCTTTCGGGATACGAGAACTCAAAACCTGTGCGTATCGGGAACGCGGCCCACACTCAGCTTCAGCTTGATGTCTATGGCGAGTTGATGGACGCCTTATACCAGGCGCGCCGCGGCGGCCTGCGCGAGAACAAGCGAGCCTGGGCAATCCAATGTGCCCTCCTCGATCATCTCAAAGGAATTTGGACAGAGCCGGATGAAGGTATCTGGGAAGTGCGAGGCGGCGCCAAGCACTTCACCTACTCGAAGATAATGGCGTGGGTCGCTTTCGATCGCGCCATCAAATCGGCCGACGAGTTCGGGATGCACGGTCCCGTGGACGATTGGAAAGCGCAGCGCGCCGCCATTCAGGAAGATGTCTGCCAACGCGGCTACGATGAACAGCGGAAGTCCTTCGTTCAGGTCTACGGTGAGTCCCAGCTCGATGCATCCCTGCTGCTGATCCCGGCGATAGGTTTCTTGCCGCCCGAAGATCCGCGGGTGATCTCGACCATTGAAGCTATCGAACGCGAGTTGCTCAAGGACGGCTTTGTGCAGCGATATGATACTAAGGCGGCTAAGGACGGCCTGCCGCCTGGCGAAGGCATGTTTCTGGCCTGCAGCTTCTGGCTCGCGGATGCCTATCACCTGATCGGCCGCGATGCTGACGCCAAGGCATTGTTCGAGCGTCTTCTTACTCTGCGCAATGACGTCGGGCTGCTGTCGGAAGAGTACGACACAGAGCGAAATCGGTTGGTCGGCAACTTCCCCCAGGCCTTCTCTCACATCGCCCTGGTGAACACCGCTCATAATCTCACTCACCGCGAAAAGCCTTCCGAGCATCGCGGTGGCAAGAAAGCGCTTCCGAGCAAGGAGCAGGAAAGTAAGGGCACCACGAGGAGGCAAGTATGACAGAGAAGCCGATTGATGCTGCTGCCTCAGCCGGTCCGGAGGCGCGACCTCAAGGTCCGGTTCGCTTTCCAGTCGTGCTGGAAGGGCAGCCTGCGCTGGTGACGGGAGCGAACTCGGGAATCGGGCGCGCGGTGGCCCTTGGGCTCGCGGCCTCTGGCGCTGATGTAGTTGTCAACTACGTCGTTGACCCACAAGCAGCGGACGATGTGGCCCATCAAGTCGAAGCGCTTGGCCGGAAGGCGATCGCTATCAAGGCCGACGTCAGCAACGAGGAGGACGTCCAGTCGATGTTCTCCAGCGCTATAGGTCACTTTGGAACGCTGCACATCGCGGTGAACAATGCCGGATTGCAGCGTGATGCGCCGTTTCACGAGATGACGCTCCAACAGTGGAACAAAGTCATCGGCGTCAATCTCACCGGCCAATTTCTCTGCGCCAGAGAAGCGATCCGTGAGTTCAAGAGACGAGGTGTAGTGAAGAACGTGTCAGCGGCAGCGGGCAAACTCGTCTGCATGAGCTCCGTCCATCAGGAGATCCCTTGGGCGGGTCATGAGAACTATGCAGCCTCAAAGGGCGGCGTCATGCAGATGATGCGAAGCCTGGCGCAGGAAGTTGCTCCGCTGGCGATCCGGGTGAATGGCGTCGCTCCTGGAGCCATCCGTACCCCGATCAACCGACCCGCCTGGGAAACCAAGGAAGCCTACGACAGCCTGATGACACTCGTCCCCTATCGGCGCATCGGTGAGCCAAATGATGTCGCGCAAGCGGTCGCCTGGCTGGTTTCAGATGCGGCCGACTACGTCGTTGGCACCACCTTGTTCATCGACGGCGGCATGATGCTTTTCCCGGGCTTTACAAGTGGGGGATAGCCAAAGCTTACGATTCGCAACGAAAGTGTAGGGGGCTCAATCGGAACGGCCAAAGCATGCGGGTGTTGCGGCATGGGGCCTTCGGCAAGAGGAGGAATGAGCATTGCCAAATGGCGCACGCGCAATGGGCGCAGGCAAGATCGCCCGCGAGGTAGCGAGAGCACTGGCGTCCGCTCTGAAGCGCCAATCCATCTCTCCGAAAAAGGGTCATAGAAAAGAGGAAAAAGCACTGAGCCAGACCTCGCGACCGCTACGCCCCGAAAAGTAGCCGTAGCTCCCATGGCCATCTGGCTTACTGCGGGTCTTTGGGGGCTGCTTGGGGCCTCATCATTGCTCCTGGGAGCAGCGCCAGCCCGCTGTTCGTCACATTGGAAATACGCCTAGAGAAATACGCCTATGCGGCAGCCTTGATAAGTCCAAGCTGTGTCAGGGCCGCCACACCATCGTCGAGGCCGATCTCCTCGACAATCTTGCCATCCTTGAGCTTCAGGACGGTCGTACCGGTAAACTTCATGTTGCGCCCTGTGTTCGCAGGCAGTGATCCCGCCAAAAAGTCGCCGGGCGATCGGTCTCGTTTCCCTGCCGGGGATGATGACCGGCCAAATCCTCGCGGGCGTCGAGCCGGTCGACGCGGTAAAATACCAGCTGCTGATCATGTTTCTGTTCGCGGGCGGGACCGGACTGGGAACGTTGGCCGCCGTGCTGGGTGGCGCACGCTTACTGACCGATAATCGGCATCGGCTACGTCTCGACCGAATTGGAGCGCAGGGGTGACGACCTGACGAGACCGTCCGACGCGCTTGCTTTGCCGGCGCGGGATTGACGGTCATTTTCCCGTCCGTCGCCGTCTTCAGCGAGATGCATCCTCACGGTTTGGCAAGCAGGGCCGGCACGATCAGCGAAAGGCCGGCAAGCAGGATCAGTATCAGCACCACTTTGCGGAACATCTCGTCGTCGATCTTTCCGTAGAGCCTGAAGCCGCTCCAGAGGCCAACGAGCAGAAACGGTAGACCGAGCCCGTACAATTTGACGATGTCCCCCGTGAAGGCGCCGGTGACGGCCATCGAAATCGAGATCACCACAAAGGCCGCGAACAGCACCGGCTGAAACACCGCCCGTTGCTCGTCCCGCTTCCAGCCGCGCCATTGGCAGGAGATGGTCGAGACGACGCCTCCCAGTCCGGTCAGTCCGCCAACTAAGCCGTTGACGAAGCCGATGCCGATGTCGGGTGCTGTGCCAATCTTTATCGGCTTGAACGCCGGCCGGGCCAGGCTGTAGATCGCGTAAAGTACCAGCAGCACGCCGACGCCGAGCCTGATGTAGAGCGGGTTGATGTAGGTCAGCAGGAGCACGCCAATCGGGATGCCGATCGTCGTGCCGAGCGACAGCGGCCAGATGGCCCGCCAGTTCAGCCTTTGGCGCAGTTTCAGGATGCCGTAACCCTGCGTGAGCAGGCCATATCCCGCAATCAATGCCGCGGTCTGGACCGGCGTGATGATATGCAACCATACGCCGGACACGACGAGCCCCATCGCGAATCCAGAAAACCCGCTGACAAAGCCGCCGGCAAAGGCGGCCAAACAAAAAAGAACCAGAAACATTCCATCCATCGGTCGCCCCCAAGGCGGCTTTTTTCCTTCGTCGACCCGTCCTATTTCGCTTCACCGTAGGTGACTTGGTCGAACAGCGTCACGCTGTCGGCCTTGGTCCACAGCCCAACCTTGCCGGCATCGACGAAGGTGGAATCCTCGACCTCGAACAGTTGCTTGCCATTGAACGACACGCGGAAGCGCGAGCCGCTGAAATCGACGCGAAGGCTGTGCCAGGTGTCGGCCAGTACCTTAACGTCGATTCCGTACCCTCCTTTGCGGCCAACAACGTCGAGGGGGCTGCGGACGCCACCGACGGTCTTGTAGAGAACGACGTTGTCCTCCAGCGCATTTGCCCGCGTCACGTAGTAGTTGTTGGCGTCCTTCGCGCGCCAGACGACGCCGGCGGCGCGGTCCTGCGATCCCGCGACGGCCTTGAATTTGATTTCAACAAAGCCGTCCTTGATGCTGCTGTCGTTCTTCAACAGCAGGGGATACGTCGCGCGGACGGATTGCTTGAGCACGTTCGATTTCGACGGCGCCGTCTCGTCGCTTTCGATGGTCCATTTTGGGGCGCCCGATCCCGTGAGGGTCGAGGTCCAGCCCTCGGGCGCGACACCCGTCTGCGTGCTCTCGAAGCTGATCGCATGGTTCGACATGTCACTTACTCCAATGAAGAAAATCATGGTTGCGATGATGCCCCAGCGGCGTTGCGGGTGAAGCATTGGGCGGGTCCCTGTGCTCTCGTCCAAGTCACTCAAAGAGCTTCACCGGGCCCTTGATCGCCTTCCACGCATAATGTCCACCGGCCATGTAGCGGGCATCGAATCCGGCCTTGCGCAGCGCCGAAGCCGTCTGACATCCGATGTGAAAACCGTAGACGCAGAACGTAACGACGGGCTCGGTCTTCGACAGGGTGCCGATCCAGTCGTCGAGGCGTTCGGGGTCGCGCCACACGGCTCCGTCCATGATGTCCTGGGCCTTCGTGGTGTAGTGCTTCGGTCGCGTATCGATGATCTGAACGGGCGTCCCCGACTTCACCATGTCCCGGACTTCCTCGACGGAGATCGACGGCACGTCGCCAAACTCCTTTTGCTCCAGCGGCCGCGGAGGCGCGACCTTGATGGCATCCCCATAACGCTGCTCTACGGAGGACCAATCGATGTTGCGCATGAAGGCAGCGATGTAGGCGCCGGCATTGGCGCCGAATTCCAGGTGGAAAGCGTGCTCATACATATCGAGGGCGAGGATCGGCACGCCGCCAGCGATGCTTTGACTGTGTTCCGACGCGATCTGATTGATGAGCCGTCCGTCGCGCGGAACATAGGTCAGCAACACCCAGCCCGAGCCACCGGCCAGCGCGGACGCGATGCCGACGAATTCCTGGCGCCGGCGATCCACCGATCCGAAATCCTTTGCGATGGCGCTCGCGAGGCCGTCCGGCACGACGCGTCCGTCGCCGCCGAGGCTTGCGAAATACAATTCGTGCAGAAGCGTCGAGTTGAGCGCGACAATCTCGTCGCGCTTCAGGCGGGCAAGAGACGGGCCGGGAGCGCTGCCGAGATCAAGGCGCTCGATTTCCTCGGAGATGGCGTTCAAGCGATTGAGGGCCCCGCCGTAGTTGTTTTCATAGTGGCTTTCGATGAGCCGGGCGGAGATCCCGTTCAACGTCCAGGGTCGGCAATGAAGAGGTGCCAGTTGGTAGCGCATGGTAGTTCTCCTTTGGTCGTCTGGTTTCCAATTAGTGGATGATTGAGACTGCGAGGCTTTCGAACAGAGGCGTGCTGTCGGCCTGGATCCACAGGCCGATTTTCCCGGGTGGGCCCGGAAACCTCCTGTTCGTCGCGACAATAAGTTCCTTGCCGTCGAAAATTACCGTGAAGCGGTCCCCATTCGCCGAGACAGCAAGTGTGTGCCGCGCTTCGCCCGACACGTTGATATCCATGCTTCCGATCATCTCTCGCCGTCCGCCGGCAACGCGGTACAAGGTGACGCTGTTCTCGATTGCGTCAGCGCGTACGGCGTAGTGTTCTTCGGGCGATCTGAACCGAACGACCAGTCTGCGGCCTGGCCGTTCTTGCCGTCGGTCAGGAAGCGCGTCGAGACGTAGACGTCACGTACGGTGAAGGGCCGGTAAAAGGCGAATGCCAGGCGCTTATCGCTTGGCTCCGGGCCGGTCCGCGCCAATCCTCGACCGGCGTCGTTATCAATGATCGACCATTTAGGCGGACCGCCCTTGCCCCAGGCGGCAAAATCAAAATCGGCAAGCCGTTCTGCCCTATCGAACGTGACGGCATCGGCCGAGCTGCGCGACGCCGTCGGTCCGCAGGCAAACGACAGCTCGCAAATCGGCAGCAGGCAGGCGAAATAGCGCGCCCTCACGGCTTTGCCCTCCCTACGGGAGGCGTAGCCGGATCGGAGGGCCGTTCCGCATCGGCAAGCCCCATTGCGCGCAGCGCAATCAGGAAGCCATCGCGTATTTCCAGCTCATCTCGGTAATAGATGGCGACCGAAGACCCGTCCGCGAGATCGGCTCGGCAAGGCTCGACTTGTTCGGAACGGCGTTGCAAGGCGGCGGCCGAGGATTCGTCAGCCTTCGCCGGCGCCATTGGCACCGGATCAAAATCGCCAGACGTCCGCTCGGAAGCAGACGGCAATTGAACATCGACGGGAGGAACTGGGGGCCGGCTTTCGTCCATGCGTGCAATTCCTCGACAAGTCGAGCGATGCACAGTTCTTGGACCGAAGCCTCAAGGGGCGACTGCATTTCCCCTGGGCACGTAATAGTTCAGCGAAGCGATAAATGCAATACGGCCGTTTGGTGTCTGGGCGCGATCATGAGCCTGGTGCGGCAATATTGCAGCGCGCCCAGATCAGTGCGGCTTGAGTTGTCGCGCCGGAAACTTCTTCTGCCAAGTCTCCACCAAGAAAAGCGAGACGGTGCTGGCTGAGTGAATAGCCAACCTTGCAATGCGCGGGTCGATCCGACGGTATCCACGCTCCCGTCCGTGCGCGTCGCCACCATGGGTTCGCAGAGCTCCGACGCCGTTCACGACGGAATTCAGGCCGCCCAAGATCGTGCGTACATCGTTCGCGATGTCGTCCGCCACGCCCGTCTTGTCCGGCGTCAGGCCGAGCGGGTCACGGACCGCTTGCTCGCTCGCGTGATCCAGAACCATCCGAACCGCACGGGCCCGGACCTCGGGTGAAAACTTGTTCGTCGTCTTGCTCGTCATGGCTCCATCCTCTCAGGAGATGGAGCCTCCGGCAAACCCGGGGCGGTTCAAATCGTCGGGTCGTCAAAATCCTTGGTCTGCTTGCGGTAGAGTACCGGGTCAAACAGACAGCCGATGGGGAAGTACTGGGCTTTGATGACCTCTGCATCGTCCAGCGCAGTGAATGACGACTCCTGCGCGTTCTCGCTGGCCTTCATGTCATAGTAGACCTTGGCCCAGAGAGGTTTGTTGATGAGAGCGATCTCGGTTTGGAAAACGCCGAATATCGAGGTGATGCGCTGCTGGCCGTCGAGAATATAGTCGGTCGGGTATTCGGGGTCATTTTGGGGCAGGTGGAAAGGCCCGAGGTCACGCTCGTGGGTCAGCTCCTGTTTGGTGCGCCACAGGAGGATCGAGCCGACGGGATAGCCCTTGTAAATGCTATCCATCAGATAGGCGACGCGCTCCGGGTCCCAGACGAATCCTCGCTGGAAGTTAGGGACACGCATGCGCCCGGCCAGCAATTCTTGAATGATTTTGCGGATGTTGAGCGGTTCAGCCACGAATCCCTCGACGGTTAACTACAAGTTGCAGCGATGGGGCCGGAAATCAAGCAAAAGGCCTCCGAAAAGGACTTTGAACTCGAGATTACCTCTGGGAACATCCTAGAATTGAACCGGAGTACGAGCGCCGACAGCGTCCGGTCATTCGAATATTCGGAACATGAGTAAAGAATTTATCCGATCGTTCGCAGACGGGTGACCAGCAATGACGTTTGGGGCCGAAGCCGGAATGCAATACGCCATGTATTCATTGTTCACAGCGGTTATGCTGCTGGTCTTGGTGAGTGCGGTAACGCAGTTTATTACCTGTCGCTGATGGTGCGGTGATCAGGAACTCAATTGGTCGCCAATCTTCAAACAAGTTGTCGACGTGACCTAGGCAGGCGCGTGCAGTGGTGCACTGGTTTCTTTAGCTAGTCTCGTTTGCTTTGGTCACGATTGATAGACGGCGGCCGTATTCGACAATCAGGAAATTGGAGTCGTCGCACTGACAGCCGGGAGAGCGAATTTCAAAGCCGATAAGGTAGTCATTGGGCCGGTAGAGTATCGATATGGGAACGACTATTCCCAATGCAGGCATGAGAGTTGGCTGTTCTTTGAAGATGGGCATAGACTTGTTCGGGTAGAACGTTAGCCGGTAGGGAATGGCACGAAAGCCATTCACCTTCGCGACGGCAAGCTTTTCGTAAGCGGTGCTCAGAACTTTCAGACGCTCATCAACGAAGATATTTACGACCGCATAACGCGACGGTGTGTTCGACCGGTTCGAGATTACAGGCGTCATACCCATCGGGGCACTCTCCTCCGCTTCTGATGGGTAGTGCAGGTCGTGGTACTTCAACATCTTGTCGAAATAGAATTCGATGAAGAGGTCCGGATTTGTAGAACGCCGAAACATGTCTCGGACTTCGTAGTGCTCCATTATCAGGCGATTGAAGTTGTGCCGGCGATAATACCGCCCATCGACTTGGTGTGGGTCGGTGTTGGAGGCGGGAATATCGATCACAACTGCCACCCGCCCATTTGAAAGGGGTACGTGCCGAGGCTTTACGGTCGTCAACAACGGCGTGACGTGCTGTTGGAAAACCTGCTCAAACCAGATTTCGGGATATTCCCGCGGGTCTAGTCCGGCATCCAATCCATCTGGCTCATGGTCCCTATTCTCCTTCATGCCGTAACAATTTGGCCGCCGTCAGCATTGGCGAATGCCGAAACATCCCGAGCCATTTCCAGCTTCTTTGAGTCGCTTTTCTTGTCGACCGCATCCGACGCTTTGTATTCGAGATGCAGGCTTTCTTTGACCAATCCAGCATGAAGAGATGTCAGCTCGGATTCTGTCGTTAGCGTAAGCATTTCGCAGGTTCCGATTAGCGTCTGGTGAGCAGGACCAACCAAGCTATCCAGCTTAGCAAGCCTAGGGCGGTGCCGGTAAAGGCCAGTACGCGAGAGGTGCGACTTTCGAGAAGCCGGTCAATGCGGTCAGCAAGGGATCGACCGGCCGTTTTCAGTTTACCGCGGAGGGCAAGCTCAATGACGTGGCGGAAAAAGTGAACCTTAGTGTTCGTCGATTCGTTCATTCGGATGAATTCGCGCCGGCTAAAGCATTCGGATTCCTCCTTACCTTCGAGAAAACCCTTTGGCATGTCGCCTTGCAGGCGCATTAGGTTTGGAAGCTGCTGGTGAGGCGCATAGTCTTGTCCGTAGCGCTCTCGCAAAATATCGTTCAAATTCAGCCTAACCTCGACCGGGATGTTTGGGGCGTCCAGCCCAGTCAACTTCCGATACCGGTGTTCAAGATGTTCGAAGCCAAATATCTGGCCACGCATATTCCAGTGCACCCAGTGCATTAAACGGCGGTCGCGAGCGAATTTGTAAAACCTAGAGAGGAGGTCCATCTCGATCTCATCGAGATTGGCGTCCACATCTTCCTTGTGGATATTCAGCAGGTCGGCCGACAGGTGAAAGGCAAAGCTCTGCGTCTGGCCCGTGGAGTAATGCATGACGACGATCGAAGTGATGCGGGAGAATTCCCCTCAAGATCTTCGTCAAAAAGCATCTCCGATGAGTAGTGTATGATAAAGTACTGCGCAGGCTTCTTCCTGATCGCCTTAAAGAACGACCTCGCGTCTACCATCGCATCCCCCAAGGCCCGTCAGGGCATGGATTTTGATATGCCCCAGATTCCGCCGTCGCTGATAGGGACAGCAGGCCCGATTCTCGACACACACTATACCCACGCCGAACTCAATGCTCTGTTTATGCAGGCCGGGTTTCCGGGCGATCCGCCCGAAGGAAACAAGACCCATAAATGCCTCTCGTGGTTGCGTCGGGCAAATGCGGAATGCGCCGACCCGCTGAGCCTTTTTGGCGCCCTGATAGCCGAGATGATGGATGTCGAACCCACGCCGTGGCGGTTGGAGCAGTATGAGAAGGACGGGGACGCTCGGGAGCGCATCAGGATCGTCCTCGAAAAAGAACAACTGAGCTATCAACGGGGCGGCTATATCATCGGAGCGCACCTGAAGGGGCCTTCAAAGTCCCTTGGCGAGCGGCTAAAAATGGGTGGTTTGGCAGCGGTAGACCTCGAATACCAGCGGGCTTACAACTCGATAGGGTCTGACCCTGGCGCCGCGGTGACAGCGGCCTGTGCGATCGTTGAGGCCGTTTGCAAGCATTACCTCGAAACCGAGGGCATTCCGCTTCCGAACAAGCAGACCATCGCGCCCCTGTGGACCGAAGTGGCCAAAAACCTGGGGCTCTCTCCGGGCCAGATGGCCGATGATGATCTCAAGCAGATTCTGTCGGGTCTTTTCAGCATAGCTGCCGGTGTGGGTGCACTTCGAACCCATGAAGGATCGGCGCATGGTCACGGTATCAAAACATACAAAATCGAGGCCCGGCATGCGCGTCTGGCGGTGCACGCGGCGCACACGATGACGTTATTCATCCTTGAGACGTGGGAAGCACGCGGGCGGAAGAAATAATGGCAGAAACCTTCGACGAGCTACTGGACTTGTCAGAGTTTGATGGGCATTCCCAAATTACTAAATTTGTCCACAAAGACAGCGATATAAATTCCTACAACAGCACGTGGGAATTTGTAGCTTACAGCTACGAACGCGCGTTTCAAGAGCTGGCTCGGAAAGTCTTCGAAGAGGGGAGGTAAAGGGTAAGCAATCTTTCGAGCCCGCTGTTCTTCCTTGCGAGACATTCAGTTGAACTCGCGATTAAGAGCACCATCGACGAATTCGCTAAGACCGACGAGAAAAAGGCAGACCTGGCCGGCCATCACTTACTCGAGTTGTGGGATCAGCTTGCCGGATACATGGACCGTTGGGCGTGTCTGCCGATGATGATTGGGGTCTCATCGTTCGGCAGCAAATCGCCCACATGCACGAGGCTGATCCCAAAGGTGACAGATTCCGATATCCACTGGACATTAAGGGAAAGCCGTTCGAGCCGAAGTGGGTTGAGATCGAAGGCCTGATACGCGCGCACAACAGCATCACGACCTATTTGGATGGCAGTGCGACGATGCATGCTGAAAACTATCGCGGTTGAAGAAGGTGACCAACGACCTCGCTATCAAGAAAACGTCTCAAGATCTGTCCCCACCCATGGTGATTAAGCGCCTGTTCATGGGCCCTCACAGCTTACTCAAACAAAATTCCATAACATTCGATGGATGAATTTGTCCTAAGCGCTACTCAGCCGCCTCGCCCGTCGCCTCGATCATCGGCACATCCAGGCTCCCGATCTCTTGCATAGCACTGCCGGCGATACCCTGGAGGTCGCCATAAAGCCCCGCGGTGGAATCGAGCACACTGTTGAGCTGCTCCTCTCGTTTGGCCCACAACCGCGTCATGGTGTTGCGCTCGCGATTGAGGTCGGCCTTCATGTCGGTGAACTTCTCCACCACGGCCTGGATGCGATGTCGGAAGCGGGGGCCGGTGAGGTACGCGTACATCACCTCAGTCTTCGTCTGCTGACCTTCCTGCGCCTTTCGGCTGGCGGCAACGTCGATCAGCGACTGGCGGAGCGCGACGGCGAGCGGAATAGCGAAGCGCGGCTCCGCTACCCAGACGTTTTCAACGAGATCGAAGCTCTGGACCTCCTTGGGTACAGCACTCGAGACGATCAGCGCGACGTCCGCTTTCGCGGCGCGCTGATCATCGCGCAGCTTGCCGAGCCAGGCATGGTTCCAGGCCTTCGTTCGTTTTGACTCCCAGAGGATCGTGCCGCAGCGCTGTCCATTGGCGGCCACCACCCCGTGCACCACGTCGCCACCGAACTCGCCCTTGGCCACCGGCTCGATCAGATCGCGCGGGAAGCGGCTGCGGAGCAAGGATTCAAGCTCGATTTCGAGCGCTTCGCCCTGCAACTGCTGCGAACCCTGGCCGGCCTTACGACGCAGTTCCTCGATCTGGCGCTGCATGCCGGCGAGCTGGGCCTCCTTTTCGGCGACCTTGGATTTGAATACATCCTCCGCTTCGAGCCTGGCCTTGTCACGGACGGCGCCAAGATTCTCCTGCACCTTTTTCTCTACCGTCAACTCGACTTCGCGTTTCGCGTCGTCGAGCTCACGCTGCTTACGCAACATATCGGTCTGGGCCTGCTGGGCTTCGGCGAGCTTCGCGTTGTTCGTGGCAAGCATCTGCTGCAGATCGGCAAGCCGCCGGTCGCGCTGGCCAAGATCATCGGCCAGCGCCAGACGGGCTTTCTTTGCCTCGGCTTCGGCGATGACCACGCGTTCGGCGCGCATCTTGATCGCCACCTGTTCGTCGAGGGTCTCGCGAGCCTTGGCGAGATCACCCTCCGTTTGCCGGAGGTGAGCCTCGCGGCGGCCAAAGTCAGCTTCCTTGGCCGCGAGTTGCGCCTCGAACTGTTTGCGGGACGCGGCGACGATCGGAGCCGCCAACGATTCGGTCAGCTTGATCTCGGTGCCGCATTTCGTGCAGATGATCTGTGGGTCGCTCACGGTCGCGGTCCTGTGGTGATTGGTCTTGATAGTATCGGGATTTTCGACGTTGCTCGGGCCGGGTGGCGGCGTTATCCCCGGCAATCGTGTCGGTCGCGGCAATGGCGAAGCCCTGTGCGGTGCTGTCGGTTTCGACTTTTCGGCGGGGTCGTGCGTCATGATCAGTTCCTCGTGGCGCGCAGGTCGCGTTCGCGCAGGATGGCTTCGACGACCCGGCGCAGGCGGCGCACCGAACCGCCTCGCCAGTTCCGCGCGACCGCGGCATGTTCGGCGCCGTCGAGTCGTGACACCCAGCTCTCGTCGAGACCGCGTTCCCTAGCCAAGTCCGCAATCACGGCCGGCAGGAGCGCACCGAGATCGTCCGCGCACGGCTTCGGAAATATGACCACGCGAAAGCGATCCCGGATTGCGCTCGGCAGCGGATCCAAGCTGTTTGCCGTGGCGACGTATGAGACGTGCGACAAATCGAGGTTCGTCTGCAGCGCTGGATCTGGATAGCGCGTACTGGTTTCCGTCTCGAGGAAGCCGAGCAGGCAGTCCCATAGCCGCCCATAGTCGGAACGGGTCGCAGCACGTTCCAATTCATCAAGCAGGACCATCGGATTGGCGGTCTTGCCTTGCGCCACAGCGAGAAAGGGATGGCACGGCTCCGCCGAATACCAGCGGCGGTCCGTACCGCCGAACACGGCGCCGTCAGCTCGTGACGCATTCTCCCGCCAGACGTTCAGGCCAAGAACCTCTCCGAGGCGGCGACCAAATCGGGATTTGCCGCCGCCGGGGTCGCCAACCAACAGGAGCGGCCGCAACCGGACCGTGGTGCGGCCGACAAGATCAGCCAGCGCAAAATCGATAGCATCCTTGGCATAGGGGAATTCGAACAGAAGCGTAGCGCGCACCTGATGGAGCGGCGGCACCTCGACCAATGGCAAGGCAATGTTGATGACGCTCTTCAACGGCCCCAATATCTCTCTGAGCTTGACGTTCTTCATCGCCTCGTCACTCAGACGAGCGACCACAAGGTGTTGTTCAGGCACCCCTTCGCCCGGAGTGGCGACCTGCTGCAGGATCTCCGCTGCTTCCTTCTCCGCTTCCTCTCGGGCCTGCTCCTCTTCTTCATGTTCTCGTCTCGCGGCATCCTGCGCGGCCGCGATGCGGTGCTTCGCCATGTGCGAGCCGATGACGACCGCGTTCATCGCGGCCGATTGGTGTCGTACGATCATGTGGCGGCAGGCCGGCAACGCCGCCCAGCCGAATACGAACTGCTCAACGTCGCAGCGCAGCTGTTCGTCGCACTTATGATCGGTCGCCCTGAAAGCGAGCAATAGAGCCTGTGCCACGCGCTGGTGATCTCTGAGGAACGCGCCGTCGCTCGGCGCCGGAAGGGAAAGCAACCGAACACTGTCGGCGAGACCGCGCAATTTCGGGACATCCTCCGTAACGGCACGGCGGTCTAGCTCGGCAGCGAGCGCAAGACCGGCGCCGGCATTGAACGCCGCCGCCCAGGCCGCGTTGAGCGACAAATTCGGGCAGAGTTGGTCGATCTCGGCCATCAGCCGCTGCTCGACGTGATTGGCGTTATCGTTGACCAGCATCGCATAGCGCAGAAGCCTGGGCAGTCCTTCGTAACGCTCTTCCCAGTCAGCCGAATCGGCTGCCGCACCCGTAACCACGGCATCCCGCTCCACCGCGGGCAGATCGAAGTCATCTACATCGTCGGCGCTCATGCCTCGAGCTCCACCACCATGGCGTCGTTGAAGTCAGGGTTCTCGGACCCGTAGCCGTGCGGGTTGCACAGGATCCGCGTCTGGCCGACCCAATAATCGGAAGAGTTGTGGACGTGGCCATGGACCCACAGTGTCGGCTGGTAGCGCTCGATCAGCACGGACTGGTCGGAAACGAACGAACCGGTCACAGGATCGCTCCGGTACCTGGGATGCACAGAGTTCCAATGTACGGCGGTGTGACTGACGACGACGGTGGGGCCATCGAACGGCGTCGCCAGAACGCCTTCCAGATACGCCTTGGACTGGTGATGCAAAAGCGCCGCTTCTTGCGGCCTGAACCGCAGCCACGGCTTCTTCTGCCATCCGATCAGGCGGTGATCGTTCATCGCCTTGGCGCAGGCGTTCATAACCGCGGCCTGGTTGGCTTCACCGAAGATCCGGAAATCAGTCCACAGCGTCGCGCCGACGAAGCGGACGCTGCCGGCCGCGCCAACGCCACTCAGCGTGATGGTGTCGTTCTCCAGCACGTGGATGTTGAAGCTGGAAGCATGGGAACGTGCCAACGCCAGTTCGTCGGGGATGAAGCGCCGGTAAAATTCGTGGTTGCCTAGCGTCATCACGATGGGTACGTGCAATGGTACGATCTCGCGCAGGTGCTCGAAGGCACGCAAAGCACCTTCGCAAGTGTCGCCGGGGACGATAACCGCATCGACGTCATCCACGATCGTGATCTTCTTCACTGGAGCGACGTCGGCATGGATATCTGAAAAGGGCTGCAACTTCATGCGTCACCATCATAACGGTGACGTTCCCGGAAAGCGGTCAGCAGCACGGTTTCGGCCTCGCCGAACTTGCGCGGATTATCCGAGGAACACCGGCCGTGAACGAGCCACGACGCGGCGATCTCGATGGCGTAGGGGTGTCCAAGGTCGGTCAACCCAGTGACCTGCGCGAGCACCAGCGCCGCCGCCGCATTGCGCTCAAGTGCGCAACGCAGCAGCGCGGTCATGGCGATGTCGACCTGGAGCGTCATGTCGTTGATCGGCATCAAGGAGAATGCGAAGCCGATAGCCGCGGCCGGGTCTCCTTTCATCGCGGCTGCGCAGTCGTCGCCGCTATGGAGCACATCGATCGATTCGAGGGTCGCCAGCAGGATGAGCCGCTCGGCGTTGCCGAACGCATCCGATGGCAGCGTCCGCCACCACGCCAACGGCGTGGTGTCGTCTGCCTTGAAGGGCCACAAGCGCTCATCCCCGAGAGTCAGCCATCGCGGTTCCTCGGCCGCCAAGCTGTAGGCCACGGTTACAGAGGCCGGCAACGCGGCCTCCGTGGTGCCGGCTCTTTCTTGCGCATGCAATGTTCTCCCGGTCGCGCGGACCAGCCGCACGTCAATCCCTGCTGAGTTGAGAAGAAGATTAGAAGGAGCAGCGCCAATTACGGGCTCTCGCCTTGCCTTGCCGGGCCACGCCATGCCTCACCGGGCCACGCCCCGCCACGCCACGCCGCAGCGAACCTATTCCATCTTGGTGACCGAGAACTTGCCGAACTTAGGGCGCCAGTCGCCGAATCCCTCGCGCAGACCAGCGATCTCGAGGATCTCAATCACTTCGTTCGGATTGAGCAGGCTCGGCAGAAATTCGACATCGACGTCGACGTACCAGGTGGGGAAGCGCGGACGTGTACGCATCACCTTCGAATCGTTGACGTTCACGGGAAACCGGAATCGGAAATCTTTGTTCTCCCACAACGAGGGCAGATCCGTCGGTCCCTCATACTGAAGCGGCGGAGACATCCCGCAAGAGAACCCGGCCTTTGCCTGATTGCCCTTCCGCTTGGTCTTCGCGGCCTTGATGAACGCCGATTCGACAGCCTCGCAAGGAATGCACGGCTTATCGTCCTGCAACCAGAGACCGCCATACCATTCCATCTTGGCGATCTGCTGGTGATCGGCGATAGTCTTGTCACGCTTCTTCGTCAGCCGGTCGATATCGATCTTGATCTCCTCGAGAGGATCCGCCAAGCGCGAGCTGTGCATCAGGAGCGGTCGTTCCCCCGTCAGGCGAATGCGGAGTTTCTCGACTGACATCAGATCTTCTCCTTGAACGCGGGGTCAAAAAGCCGGGAGGGGCTTTGCAGTACCGGGCGGATGTTGGCGTGTGCCGGCACCCAATGCGCGTAGCGCAGGCGGCGCAGATGATCCGTCACCACGCGGTGGCAATTCCGGCAGAGCGCCGTCAAATCGCCGAGCGCTTCGTGACCAAGGCGCTCATACGTGCGGTGATGCACCTCGATTGCGCCGAGGCTGCCATCGTGGTTACAGACTCGGCAGCGGAAACCGGCGGCTTTGAGTTCGGCAAGCCGAGCCGGGTTTTGACGCCAGCTGCGACTCGCGATGTAGTCGTGGTAATTCATGACGGGTGTTCCGTTGTTCGCTGGAATAATGTCGGCGATCTCGGCGCAGAAGTCAACAGGTCAATGGAATAATTCCAGCGAAGTCAATGCCATGGTTAATGAAGCGTCAACTGGGCAAGATATTTGGCCGCCGCCTCGTCTTATCCGTGCGGGTCGAGTTCTAGCGGGAGTTGACCAAGCGACGCTGGCTCTACAAGCAGGGGTCACGCGGCAGGCGGTGAGCGTCGTCGAGACAGACGAGAGCGAGAAAATGGATCCTCGGCGTCGAAAAGTTCTCGTAGCAATGCAACGCGTCCTAGAAGACCAGTACGGTATTGAGTTCTTCGCGGCCTCGAAGAATTCCGGCGAAGGGGTGCGGTTTCGAAAGTAACCGGTTAGGATTCTGCCACACCGTCCCTTCGGCCACTTTGTGGAATAAGACGGAAGCGTAAATTCGGCAGAACTATCGGCCTTAGTAGCGAGGGGATATCGTAAAGGTCTCTCCACGCGGTGTGATAGATCGCGTTTAAGAAGTGCGTCGAATTTCGGCGCGTCAGTGGCGTCTATGCCCGAGAGGTAGTGGCGGTTGACCTCGCCCAAGCGGGCCATTCCTGATTGGCCGCTTCTGTGAAGGTTTGCGGATGGCGGCCCCACGAAGGTGGCGCGGCGTGCACCGGGGGCTGGCGTACGCAAACCTTCAAAGGAGGAAACCGCGGAAGATGTGGCTGGGTGGTGCGTCAGGCGCTATGGGGATTTGGACGCTTGCCGGTGTTTTGCCGAGGTGGGTTGGGAGCTTTTTCGGCAGGCGATCGCAGGCGCGTCGAAGCGGTTCGGCCGATTGCAAGGGGTAGAATCGGAGTTACGCGGCGGTGATGGTACGACACGGCGACTATCGTGAGCAGCGCGACGGCGCGCATGGTCGTTGCCGGCGGATAGCTGGCGCAGCAGAAGTGCAGCACTGGGGTGGTGCATCGAATCTAATCTGATCATGATGTGTCGATCCTGATCGTGGCAGGCGCTGCCGCGGGACGGGTGTGCGGCGAGCAGCCGCGTTGGAACGTCTCGATGATGATCATGCGACCGCCGCAGCACGGGCATGGATGCGATAACGGCTTGGGTTCCTCAGTCTCGGCGCGTCTGGTATCCGCGGCCTCGGGCTGTGCCGTTGATGCGTCGAGCAAGCGGCGGGCTCGGGCGATGTTGTCGGCGCGCGTGCCGCTGGCGAGCAGGCCGTAGTGGCGAATGCGGTGGAAGCCGTGCGGCAGGACGTGGGTCAGGAATCTGCGGATGAACTCGGCGGTGGCGAGTGTCTGACGATCACGGCCATCGGCGCGATAGTCCTTCCACCGGAAGCTGACGCCGGTGCGGTCGCAAGCGATCAGCCGGCTGTTGGCGATGGCGACGCGGTGGGTATAGCGCGACAGATAGGCCAGTACGGCCTGTGGCCCACCGAACGGACGCTTGGCATAGACGACCCATTCGGTTCGGCGCAGCGGCGCCAGATACGCCGCGAACACCTGCGCATCGGCGAAAGCGGCATGATCGCCGAAGAACTTCAGGCGGCCGGCCTGGTGTGCGGCGAGCAGCCTCTCCAGGAATAGCCGCCGGAACAGGCGCGAGAGCACGCGCACGGGCAGGAAGAAGCCGGGGCGGCACGCCACCCAGCGCTCGCCATCGAGCGAGATGCCGCCGCCCGGCACGATCATGTGGACATGCGGGTGATGGGTCATGGCCGACCCCCAGGTATGGAGAACCGAGGTGATGCCGACGCGGGCGCCGAGGTGCTTGGGGTCGGCCGCGATGGTGATCAGAGTCTCGGCCGAAGCCTTGAACAGCAAATCATAAATGACAGCCTTGTTCTGGTAGGCGATGTCGGCGACGACCGCCGGCAGTGTGAACACGACATGATAATACGGCATTGGTAGCAGGTCGGCCTCGCGCGCCGCCAGCCAGTCCTTTGCCGCCGCGCCCTGGCACTTCGGGCAGTGCCGGTTGCGGCAAGAGTTGTACGAGATCTGGGTATGCGCGCACTGCTCGCAGCGCGCGACATGCCCGCCGAGCGCCGCCGTGCGGCAGCTCTCGATCGCCGACATCACCTTGAGTTGGCCGAGGCTCATATGACCGGCATTGGCCCGGCGCCATGCCGGGCCGTGGCCACGGAAGATGTCCGCGACCTCCAGCGATGGACGCGACACGACGCGCGTCAGGCGGGCGGTTCGACGCCCTCCCTGAGCTTGCTTGTAATGCGATCGAGCGGGCTCATGATCTCCCGGATGATCTTGGTGGCGACACGCGTATAGAGCGCGGTGGTGTCGAGCTTGGCATGTCCCAACAAGACCTGGATCACCCTGATATCGGTGTTCTGCTCCAGAAGATGCGTCGCAAAGCTGTGTCGCAGGGTGTGCGGGGACACCTGCTTGCTGATCCCTGCCATCTGGGCCGCGGTATCGCAGGCGCGCCTGAGCTGGCGGGCTGACATCGGGTTGACCGGGTTCATTCCGGGAAACAGCCACCCCTGTGGGCGTGCCGCGTTGTACCAGGCGCGCAACAGCTCGAGCAGATGCGGTGAAAGCATCACGTAGCGGTCTTTGTGGCCCTTGCCCTGTTCGATCCGGATCACCATGCGCTTACTGTCGATGTCGGATACCTTCAGCGCAACTACCTCGGAAACTCGCAATCCGGCTCCATAGGCTACACTCAATGCCGCCTTGTATTTGAGCCCCGGCGCCGCATCGAGAAAACGTGCAACTTCTTCCGGGCTCAGGACGACCAGCAGCTTGCGTGGCACGTGGATAAATTGGGTATGGTTGACGATGTCGGCGCGCCCAAGCGTGATGTTGAAAAAGAACCGCAGTGTCGAGACGCTTTGGTTGAGGGTCGGAACGCCGGGGCCACTCGTCGCCAGATGGAGCTGATAGCGGCGTACGTCTTCGAAGCTCGCCGTGTCGGGCGAGCGGCCGAGGAAGGCAGCGAAGTTCTTGACCCTCTGCACGTAGTCATGTTGGGTCTTCGGCGCGAACTTGCGGATCGTCATGTCTTCGATCATGCGCTGCCGCAGCGGGCTTATGGCCTTATCGGTCATGGGGGATGCTCCTGTCTTGATGAAGGATGTGAACCCCTCATCTCAAGACAGGACGCCCCGCGGCGCTATCGTGTTGGCTGTGTCGGCCGCCGCGGCGCCCTACCGCGCCAGCGGTTTAGTCCTGTGGCGCAAACCGGTCGTTGGCCTCGGGATAGGAGATCGAACTGGCTCACGCTGGCTGGATCTGGTCTCAAGCTTCCTCTTGATGCATTGGACCGGGGCTTCAATAAAGCCTCCCCGCTACGGGCCGCTATTTCCCACGTCGAACTATGGATTGGGCGATAACACTCGCTCGGCGCAATTGCGCCGCCAGCAGCCGCTACCTCACCGCAACTGCAACAGCTGCCAGTGCTGCCGGAAGAGACCAAGCCCAGTCTCCTGCCAATGAAGCTGCTGCCGCGGCTACGACGCAGCCCGCGAGGAATCCAAGCAAGCGTCCAAGTGAGCGACTCAGCGGTGTTGAATCCTGCGGCAGCAACCGGTGGCGGGCCGAGAGCAAGTCCATCGCTGACAAAACCGCGTTGGCCAAATTTCCGGTCATCACCGCGGTCGAGATGGCGCCTGGTACCGCAAGGCAAAGGAGGGCGTACTGGCAGGCCATGGCGGACACGGCTATCATTGCGGCCGTGCCGGCCAGCAATCCAACCCGATCGGCAGATGCCTTGGTGATGACGGTGAAGATCAACAGCGCGACAAGCAGCAGAAATTGAACCAGAAGCAACAACCGCGCCAGACTCGGACCGTGCCGCCGCGAAGCTTGAGCGACAAGCCAGACCGTCGCCAGCGCCAGCATGAAGACCGGAATAGCCAATAGCTGCACCCAGTGAAACGAGCCGCCCTCAACGGCCACGCTGGCGGCCAGCACGATATTGCCGGTCACGTGGGCAGTGAAGACATGGCCCAGGGTGAAGAAGCCCGTGGAGTCGACCATTCCGGCGATCATGCTGAGCAACAGTGGCAGCCGCGCCTCCAGGCGTGACAGCTCCGCTGCGTCATCCGCTGAATCCGATGTCCTTGGGACCGCGCGGGAGTCTCTAGCGGGCAGAGACATCTTTAGCTGCTCCGATTTTGACTGTTCGCGCGGACCGCTCGATCACTGCCGGCTATCGCGCGGTCCAGCCGCCATCGACGGAGATCGCTGTTCCCGTGATCTGGTCCGCCGCAGGCGAACACAGAAAGGCCACGGTGCCGCCGAGCTGTTCGGGGGAGGCAAAATCAAGAGACGGTTGCTTCTCGGACAGCAGCTCCCTGGCGGCCTCCTTTTGGCTGATGCCGCGCTGCGCGGCGATGTCGCTGATCTGCTTTTCGACCAACGGCGTGCGCACCCAGCCGGGACAGACCGCGTTGCAGGTGACGCCGCTCCCGGCCGTCTCGAGGCCGACCACCTTCGTCAGGCCGACCAGCCCGTGCTTGGCTGCAACGTAGGCAGCCTTGTGCGTTGACGCGACGAGGCCGTGTGCGGAGGCGATGTTGACGATCCGTCCCCAGCGCCGCTTTTTCATCTGAGGCACCGCGGCCGCAATGCCGTGGAACGCCGCCGACAGATTGATGCCGAGGATTGCATCCCACTTGGCAGCTGGGAATTCATCCACCGGCGCGGTGAACTGGATGCCAGCATTGTTCACGAGGATGTCGAGGCGTCCGAATTTCTCGATCGTCGCGGCGATCAATCCGCGCACCGCGTTGCCCTTTGACATGTCGGCGCCGTCGTAGACGACGTGCACGCCGTGGTCACGTTCTATCCCGCTGCGGATCGTCTCGATCTCGCCGGCATCGCCGAATCCGTTCAACACCAGGTCGGCGCCGACCTTCGCCAGTTCCTTAGCGATCCCCAGCCCGATGCCGCTGGTCGATCCGGTTACGATTGCTACCTTGCCCTTCAACATGGGAATTCCTTTCGATGCTTGAGTTATGAAGTCGCGGGGTCGATAACGAACCAACTTCGCGGGGATTTACGTCGATTTCGGCCGCGGTACTGATTGATCCGCGGTGCGCTGGTCATCTTCCGTTCGAACAGGGATTGTTCGCAGCGGCTGCTCCTCACCCGGGCTTTGAAAGGCAAGCAAGGCTTTGAGCGTTTCGAAGGTGGCCTGGCGGAAGTTCATGCGGGGATTCATGGTCGGTCTCCTCAGGTGGGGGTTGAAACGATAACTAGTGGGCGCCGCCGGCATCGAGCTGGCCGGGTTTCTTCAGCATCATGGAAGCAGCAAGTGCGACGATCAGCGCGGCACCCAGCAGCAAGAACAGGTCGCTGAACGCCAGGATGAACGCCTGCTTCTGCACGATCTTGCCGATCGCGACATAGGCACGGCGAGTGGCGTCGATGCGATCGATCACGCCGTGGCTTATGAAATATTGCGTCAGCTTCTCGACTCTTGCCTGCGTCGCTTGCTCCAGCATGGAAACTGACTGCATCAACACGTTGGAGTGATACTGCTCGCGCTTGGTGAGCAATGTCTGCAACAGTGCGATGCCGACGGCGCCGCCGAGGTTGCGCATCATGTTGAACAGGCCCGAGGCAGAGCCGGCATTCTCCGCCTCGATGCCGGCAGTGGCGACGGCCGAGAGCGGCGCGAACACCAGCGCTTGACCGAAGGCGCGGACGACGTTCGGCCAGAACAGCTGATCGGTCGCGTAATCGTTGGTCATGTGGATGTTCATGAAGTTGGAACCGGCGAACAGCGCAAAGCCAATGCCGATGATGATCCGGGCGTCGAAGCGCTGCATCAGCCGCGGCACCAGCGGGATCAGCAGCAGTTGCGGAAAGCCGGTCCATGCCAGCACCATGCCGATCTGTTCGGCGTTGTAGCCCTGGATGCGCGACAGATAGACCGGCAGGATGAATACCGAGCCATACAGCGCGATGCCGAGCAGGAAGTTGGCGAGGATGCCGAAGCCGAAATTGCGGCGAACCAGCAGGCGCAGGTTCAACAGCGGCTTCCTGGCGGTCAACTCAATCCAAAGGAAGGCCGACAGCGCGACTGCGGCGACGATCGACAGCTTGACGATGAAGGGCGAGCCGAACCAGTCGTCCTTGTTGCCTTCTTCCAGCACGGTTTGCAGCGCGCTGAGACCAATGGCCATGGTGACGATGCCAAACCAGTCCCCCTCGCGCAGCAGCGCAAGATTCATTGGCTTGGCTTCGAGCGAGTACCACAACATGCTGATCATCAGCGCGCCCGGCACCAGATTGACATAGAAGATATATTCCCAGCCCCAGTTCTCGGTGAGATACCCGCCGATGGTCGGTCCGATCGCTGGTGCAAAGGTCGCGGAGATCGCAAACATCGCAAGGCCAATCGGCTGCTTCGCCTTCGGCAGCAGCGTGATGATCAGCGTAAAGGCCATCGGGATCAGCACGCCGCCAGAAAAACCCTGCACCGCGCGCAGTACGATCATCTGCGACAGGTTTTGCGCGAGCGCGCAAGCCGCCGAGAACACCATGAAGAGGGAGGCGTTGGTCAGGAGGTAGATGCGGATCGAAAACACCTGGGCAAGCCAGCCGCTCAGCGGGATCACGACGATCTCGGCGATCAGATAGGAGGTCGAGATCCAGCCGCCGTCATCGATGCCGGCGCCGATTGCGCCCTGGATGTCGGCCAGCGAGGCGTTGACGATCTGGATGTTGAGCACCGCCATGAAGGCACCCAGCGTGGCGCCGATCACTGCGATCCAGGTTTTTGCGGAGACGGCGGGAGTCGTCGGAGCCGCAGCCGGCTGCCCGCGATCGCTGGCGGGAACACCGTCGATGGGGAGGGGTAAGGTGGTCACAATGGTTCCTCGTCGCATGTGAGGGAGGATGCATTCGCGGCCGTTCAGCTGCGAGGCTCACCGCCCCGCGACGCAAGGCGCTTTGCGGCTTTGCGTTCGGCGACAGCAGCCGTCTTGGTGTTGACGGTCGGCTCGGCCGACATGCCGGGGCGAAGCAGGCCGGCCAATTTGTGATCGTCGAGCACGATCTTGACCGGCACGCGCTGCACGATCTTGGTGAAGTTGCCAGTGGCGTTGTCAGGCGGCAGCAGCGCGAACTCGAGGCCGCTTGCCGGCGACAGGCTATCGATACGGCCGCGCAGTTTGGTGCCGTGGAAGCTGTCGATGGTCAGCTCGACCGGCTGGCCGCTGCGCACAAACGTGAGCTGGGTCTCCTTGAAATTGGCGACGACATACACTGCATCGAGTGGCACCACCGCCATCAACTGCGTGCCGGCCTGCACGAACTGTCCGACCCGGAGCGAGCGTGCACCGACCGTGCCGTCGACCGGCGCGGTGACGGCGGTGTAGGAGAGATTCAAGGCTGCCTGCTGCTCCGCCGCACTGGCGCGACCGCGCTGCGCGACCGCCTGCGCCCGCTGGGTAGTGAGCACGTCGACCTTGCGCTCGGCCGCCAGCAAGCCGGCCTTCGCGTGCTGCAATTGTGCGTTGCTGGCACGAAGCGCCGCGTCTGTCTGCTGGGCGCGCTGCACCGTGCCGGAACCGGTCTTCATCAGGCCGTCGTAGCGGACCTGCTCTTCCCGCGCGAACTTCAGGTTGGCATCGGCGGCGGCGATATCGGCGGCGCCTTGTTCGATGATCGGCTGTTGCAGGGCGATCTGGGCGTCGAGATTGCGCACCGCCGCTTCCGCCGCGGCGACGTCCGCCTGGGCCTGGCTGAGCGCCGCGCGAAAATCGCGATCGTCGATCTTCGCCAGCAGCTGGCCGGCCGTCACCGGCTGGTTGTCGTTTACCAGCACCTGCGCGATGTAGCCGGAGACCTTCGGCGCGATGATCGTCGAGTCGGCTTTGACATAGGCGTCGTCGGTGGTTTCCAGGTAGCGGCCGGTGGTGAGGTAGTAGTGGCCGAAATCGGTAGCCGCAGCGACGCCGAGCGCCGCGGCCAGCGCCAGCGCTGCACGCTTGATTGCCTGACGTGATGGACGAAGGCCGGTTTTGGCTTTTTGCTCAGAGGCATAGGAAAGTGTCGACATGGCGTTCTCCGAAACCTGCAGGTGGTGCTAAAGTTCAGTCGTGGCGATGGACGTCGTGCGTGATCATGCCAAGTTCCGGAGGCGGCCGGTCGAGACGTCGTGGCTCGGCCAGCGTGCGGCGGATGTCCTCCAGCCCGCTCTGCCAATGCTTGCGCATCGCGCTCAACCCGAACTCGTAATCCCTGGAATGGCCCTCGTAGATCTTGGATTGGTAGATCAGGTGGACAATGTTGTAGGCGCGATGGCGGGCCAGATCGGCGATGGCGCGGATTTCCGGATCATTCTTTGCGCTTGCCGGCAGTTTCTCCATCGTCCGCTGCAACGCCTGACGCATCTTCTGCATCCGCATCATGTGATCCGTAATGGCGCGCGTCCGACTCGAATATTGAATGTCCTTCTGCCGGCTCGACACTTCCATCAGGTCATAGGGAACGCGGCCCATCGCCGACCAGAGATCGATCTGGAATGTCAGGGTGTCGCGCGGTTCGCCCGACAGCACGCGGGAGAGAGGCGTGTTCGAGACCACGCCGCCATCCCAATAGTGCTCGCCGTCAATTTCGACGGCCGGGAATCCCGGCGGCAGGGCGCCGGAAGCCATGAAATGCTTCGGTCCTAGCCGGCGTTCGGCGGTGTCAAAATAGGTCAGGTTGCCGGTGCGAACATTGACAGCGCCAACGCTGACGCGCATTTCGCCGGAGTTCAGCCGATCGAAGTCGACGATTCGCTCCAGCGTCTGCTGCAATGGCGCCGTGTCGTAGAAGCTGGTTGCGGCATCGCCCGAGAACGGCGACCAGAGCGGTGAAGGGAAGCGTGGCTTGAAGAAGCCGGGCTGGCCCTGGACCAGGGCCCTCGTCGCCGCCATCGCGTTGCGCACCGAGTTGATGTCGAATGCAAAGGGCAGGGCATTGGCCAACCCTTCGCCGGCGGGCCACTCTATCGAAAACGCACAGATCGTTTCCCAGAATTCGCGCAGCCGTTGCACGCGTTCGCCATCAGGCGAGCCGGCGATGATGGCGGCGTTGAGGGCGCCGATTGAAATGCCGGCCAACCAGTTCGGCCGTATGCCCGCCTCGTGCAGGCCCTCATAGACACCGGCCTGGTAGGCGCCAAGCGCTCCGCCGCCCTGCAGCACCAAAGCGACGACATCGTACGGCAGCGATTTGGTTTGCTGCGCCATAGGATTGATTTGCTCGCGTATCACGTTCAGCATCGCCAAGACTCCCTGCATTGCGACTGACCGATCAGCCGGCATTCGCTTCGGTTAAGACTTCCGAGCCAGTCCCGCGCCGACGCATGGCCGCGCCAAGTGCCAGATAGTCGTGAACCACCGTGCCAAGCCCGAGGGTCAGGTCGGCAACAACGTGCTTGGCCGACAGCACTTGCAGGACCGGCAATTCGGCGACGGGAGCCAGGGCATGCGAGTAGAGGTTGAGCGCTGCGGGCCCGGTCCATGCGCCCTTCACGGTGATGTCTTCAAGATGGAAGCGCACCAGCTCGCAGATGCGCGGCGTACCGTCGACATGTGGAATGATCTTGAGCAAGAAGTTGGGTCCGGCGAGCTTCCTCGCTTCGGCCGCGGGGTCGAGAGCGCGATGCTTGTAGCCCATGGTGCCTGTCGCGATGCGGACCGAGCCGTAGTTCAAGGTGCCGACCAGCGTGTCGATCTCGACGGCGAGCTTCGGTTGCGCCAGTTTCTTGGGAAAGCCCCACAGTTCACGTCCTCCGGCAATCGGCGGATGATCGTTGAGAAACATCTGATGGGTAAAGCTGCCGACCTGACCCTGGTAGGAAACCGGAATGACCTGACCGCTTTCGGTGTAGTCGCCGAACCCGGTCGAGTCGGGCATGCGGATGAACTCGTAGTTCACCACCGGCTCGGTAAGCTCGAGCGGTTCGGGCACTATGCGGCGCAGCGCCTCCGGATCCGTCCGGTACTGGATGATGAAGTACTCGCGGTTGACGAAGCGGTAGGGACCGGGTGGAAAAGCCGGGTTAGTCAACGGCATCGCGAACGCTGTCGTGCGGACGGTCTCGTGTTTCATCGTGGTGAACTCCAAAAGGGTTTTGGGTGAACGGGCCGCGCGCCGGTGCTGGAAACGCGGCCCGTATCGGATGAAGCGCTCACTACGCGCTCTGGTTCGGCCTATCCAACAAGCGATCAGTAGTCCCAGATGGCCGGTACCCAGCGAAAGGCGTCGCCAGCGACCGCGACATGGCCGACAGACGGGAATGGCATGTGAGTGGCCACCAACACCCCGCCGGTCGTCGCCAGTTCCCGCAAAAGACGGATACGAACGCGGGCGGCCTCCTCGGGGTCGTGTTCGAAGCCGTTGTACCAGTTGGGGTGTTCGAACCCGACTGCGAACACGAGGTCGCCGGCGAACGTCAGGCGGTCGTCGCCGGACGCCAGGCGGATCACGCTGTGCCCGGGGGTGTGGCCGCCGGTGCGATGGATGACTACCCCCGGCGCCACCTCGTACTCCTCCTCGAAGAGCCGCAGCTGGCTGCTGTACTCTTTCACGAACCGTTTGGCCGTGTTCCGAAGCGCGTCCGGGAAGCCCGGCGGCATGGAGACGCGGGAGAAATCGGGCGACTCCCAGAACTTTACCTCGGCCGCCGCCACGTGAATCCGCAGGTCCGGACGCAGCTGGTCCTTCACCCCGTCGACGAGCAGCCCGCCAACGTGGTCCATGTGCATGTGGGTAAGCACCACGTCGGTCACGGATGCGAGATCGATGCCGGCGGCCTTCAGTCGATGGATCAACTGCCCGGCCCGCGGCAAGGGGAACTCCGCCCCCATCCCAGCGTCGATGAGTATAGTCTGGCCGCCGCTACGCACCACGACCACGTTCAGCGCCCAATCGAACGCGTCCGGCGGCAGGAAATTGTCCTTCAGCCAGGCCGCGCGGACGGCCGGTTCGGCGTTGTGGGCCAACATCGCGCCCGGCAGCGTTAGCACCCCATCGCTGACCACTAGCACATCAATCTCGCCGATCTTCAGGGCGTAGCGCGACGGTACCAACTCGTCGGATCTCGGTGTAACCGGGTGTGAGGTCGTGTGCAGGTTCATGTTCGTCTCCTGTTTCATGGTGAAGGTTGCTGGCTGGATTCGGTTGAGCAGGCCGCGCAGCCAGCTCGTCGCGCGGCCCGTCTCGCGTGAAGCACCTACACTTCTGTCACGTGCTCCGGATCGGCCGAAGCCAGGGCCGCGGCGCGTTCGGCGCGCGGCGGATAGATCCAAACGGTGTTGATCTCCTGCTTGGTCTTCTTGGCGACGTCGCCGACCAGCTCGACTTTCCGCTCCCAGCCCCGCGTGAACAGCGCGCCGGCTTCGCCCAGATCGAGACAGGTAACGTAGACCTTCTGGTGATATGGCCTCGTCGGCACGCCGAGCAGTTCGGCGGCTGCGTTGTTGCCGGCAAAGGCGCCCATCCGCGTCGCGTGCTGGCACGACATCAGCGCGTAATTGCCGACATCATCGCTTGCCGCCCTTGCGGCATCGCCGGTGGCGAACACGCCGGGTACCGACGGCACGCGCAGGTCACGATCGACCAGCAGGCGGCCGAAATTGTCGCGCTCGCCGGGGATCTGCTGGGTCAATGGTGCTGCGCGAATGCCGGCCGCCCAGATCACGGTCTCGGTTTCGATGTGTTCGCCATCGGAAAGCGTGACGCCGGATTTGTCCAGCGAGGCGACGCCGGCGCCGAGCCGGGTCTCCACGCCGAGCTTGCGCAGGGCGTCCTCAATGACAGGACGGGGGCCTTCGCCCATATCGGGTGCGATCGCCTTGTTGCGCTCGACGATGATGACGCGCGTCTTGGCATCCTTGCCGAGGATTTCGCGCAGCCGCGTGGGCATCTCGGTGGCCGCCTCGATACCGGTGAAACCGCCGCCGGCAACGACGACCGTGTCGCGTCCGTTCACCGCCGGCCGTTTCGCAAGGCCGTGCAGATGCTTGTCGAGGGCGATCGCATCATCGAGCGAGTCGACGCTGAAGCCGTGTTCGGCAAGGCCGGGAATGCTGGGGCGGAACAGCCGGCTGCCGGTGGCCACGACCAGCCGGTCGTAGGACAGGCTCTTCTTCGCACCCTTGGCGGCGACGATGCCCACCGTGCGGGCTTTGGTGTCGATGGTCTCGGCGCTACCTTGCACATAGACGACGTCGATCGCCTTGAGCACATCCAGCAGCGGCGCTGTCAGGGTTTCGGGCTTCGGTTCGTAAAGCCGCGGGCGAACCACCAGCGTCGGCTCTGGTGCGACCAGCGCGATCTCGAGTTGTTCTGGTGAAACGCCCTGGATATCGCGCAGGCGGGCGGCGGAAAGTGCAGCGTACATGCCGGCGAAGCCGGCGCCTATGATGATAAGTCGCATGTGTTCTCTCCTGTGGGTTGGTACTCTCGAAAATCCGCGCGCTACCGCTGCTGCGGCTCAATGGCGGCAGCGATCGACGACGACGCGAAGACGTGGAACGAAGACGCCGGGCTGTTATGGCGGTGAGCAGTCCGGCATGAGTGGCGTTGCCATGGGGCGTTCACATGCTGCGCGGCAGCTTCTGGAGCTGAGTGACGGGCCGCGCTGAAACACGAGCGAGTGAGCGTGCTTCGCAAGCGAATGGATTGGCACGCTGTCCTTGATCATGATGGAAAGCATTGGGCTGGTGGTGTGAGCGGCTTGCGCCGCATTTTCCGCCTCGTCGCCGGTGGCCGATGTGAAGCGAACCGTCAATGAAAGCCCGTACATGAGGGCACTCGCGACGACCCTGCGTCGTGATGTGATGGCATGTGGGCCGATTAAATTCTTCCAGGCCATTGTCTGTCTCCCTGGTTGTTGGTGTGAGCAACGCGATGGTCTTTATCTAACGGACCAAACCAGTGGCTGCCCCAGAGCGATTGCCGTACCTGTCGAGCGATTGCTGCTAACGCCTGCGCCGCCGCCAATCGCTCGGGGTTTCGCCGGTCAACTTCCGGAACGCCGCAGCGAAAGCTGTTTGCGACGCATAGCCAAGCGCGGCTGCGACCGAGACGACTGATGCGTCGGTGTCGCGCAGCATGTTCATGGCCTGCTCGAGCCGGTGTTGGCGCAGCCAGGCGTGAGGCGAAAGCCCGGTGCTTTCCTTGAAGGCACGGCAGAAGTGGAAGCGTGACAGGCCGGCATCGGACGCCAGTGCCGCGAGCGAGACGTCCGCATCGCTGTCCGAGCGCAGGCGTTCGATGGCGCGGAGCAGGGCCTTCGGCGCCAGCCCACCCATGGTCGGCTGGATCGTGGTTGGCGAGCCGCTGTGCGCAGCCAGAACTCGCGTGGTCAGGAGGTCTATCAGCTGGTGCCTGAACAGCGTGTCCAGGGCCCCATTGCCCTCCAGGGAATCGGCCGCGCTCAGGAGCAATCGGGACGTAATGGGGTCGGGATGCGCCGTTCGCTCCAGGAGATCGATCGGGCTGGCGGTCTCGGCTTCCCGGGCAACGCGCTCGAGCATCGTGTGCGGAAGATAGAGCTGAACGACATCGACAGGTTTCGGAATATCCCATCGGGAGCTTGATCCTTCCGGAATGATTATCATGACCCCGGGACGAAACGTTCCAATCGCAACCGATCGTCCTGACCGCCGCTCCATGCGCTGCACCGAGCCGTTGTAAGCCATGATGACATGGTGGCTCATGGGCTCGACGACGTCGTGCAATGGGTCATGTTTCCAGTGGGCGATCCCGGCACCGGAGGCGTCCAAAGCCATGCGAAATGGTTCGGTCCCAAGCACGCGCGCCATCTCCGCCTCCGCACGCCGGTCGGCATTTGGCAGCTCGTTCCGGCGCGCCTCGGGCGCGGCTGGCAGAGTTTCCGACGGATCCCGCAAGATTTGCTTGCTCATCGACTGTGCTCACGTTGTGGCGGCAGGCGTCCGAACCAATGAGGCGCGACACTGCTGCCTCATATGACGGAAAACGCCGGCTGACGGAATCGTGCCGCGGGCCTGGTCTGGCAGGATCGGCGGATAGATTGACCTGTACCTTGGGATAGTACTGATGGGAGCGTGTCATCACGTAGAACCGCATCAGCGAAGCGGAAGCTTACGAATGCTTCGGGCGAACGAACTCGCCAGTGCGGGAATCGAGCCCGCGACCATTGGCGCCGGAAGCGAGAAGCGAAAATATGCGCCGTCGTTCGGACGGTCCGAACCCTGGATGCGGCCGCCTTGCGCCCTAATGATCGACTGGCAAATGGCGAGGCCAACGCCAATCGCAGCATCCTTGATGCTGAAAAGAGCTTTCGAAAATATGCTCCACGTTGCGGTCGGCGATGCCAAGGCCATTGTCAAAAACAGAAAAGACGACCGCCCCGTCTTCATCGAACCGAGTCCGGATGCCGACCAGGTGCGTTGGCTGTCCCGACTGTGTGATCGCCTAGACGCTGTTGACCAGCAGGTCGATTATCACTTGCTGCAACTCAACCCGTTCGCCTGTCACGCGTGGAACCGTGGCGCCATATCTGTCGACACAGTGATCCACTTCGAGAACATTGCATCAGGTTCGGAGGCTCAATACGTGGTCAGTCCTAGCAGTCCGAATTTATAGGAACTGTGAACTGAAACACCGCACCTGTCGGTACGTTTGCCGTCGCCCACAATCGTCCTCCGTGATCCTCGACGATCGAACGGCAGATGGATAGTCCCATCCCCAGGCCGCTCGACTTCGTCGTATAAAATGCCTCGAAGGCTCGCTCGATAGCGCCTTCTGATAGCCCCGGGCCAGAGTCTCGCACCCCAACGAGGACGTAGTCAGCTTCACCCTGGGTGCTGATTTGTAATTCCCGACTGTCGTCGCTCATTTGGCTCATCGCTTCGACTGCATTTACGATCAAGTTCAGCATGACCTGTTGAATCTGGACCCGGCTGCCATGAATGACAGGTAAACCCTCCGCCAGTTGAGTCCGCACTTGAACCCCGTTTTTCAACGCTTCCCCGCGCGTCAGTCCGATAACTTCCGAAATAGCTTCATTGATCTCCAAGCGATCTTTTCGCACGGGCTCCTTCCTAACCAAGGCGTGGGTCCGGTCGACAACTTCACTGACCCGCATGCCGTTCTTCACAGCTCGGTCTATTGCCTTTTTCGCCTTCTCAACATCTGGCTGCTGGCGAGTGAGGAAGCGCTGAGCGGTTTGGGTGTTCAGCAGTGCGGCCGTGATCGGCTGCTTGACTTCATGCGTAATAGACGCCGCAAGTTGGCCCAAAGTTGCCAGCCGATTAGCGTGGGCCAATTCCATCTGCATGTTGCGGAATCGTCGCTCATTCTCACGCGCTTCTGCTTCTGCCCGCTTACGCTCGGTTAAATCGAGCACAAATGCGACGCCCTGGCCCTCTGTCCCTTCAAGGTTCGCGACGCCGATCAACACTGGAATACGGCTGCTATCCTTCCGGATATACTCCTTTTCAAAGGGCTGCACGGCTCTCCTATTCTTTAGCTCGGATATGACCTGCGCGTCGCGATCGCGCCATTCAGGGGGCGTCATGTCCGCCCAGTTCACTCGACCGGACAGGAGATCGTGCTGATCATATCCAACTATGCGAAGATACTCACTGTTGGCGTCAAGAATCTGACCCTCCACATTCCAGATGACGATGCCGATGATGTTGGAATCGACGAGGCGGCGAATTTTCACCTCACGTTGTTCAATCTCTCGCTGCATGGTTGCAATGGATTTCAAGTCTGCCTGCAACACGTCACGCCACTGCAACAGCAGCCTGAGATAGAGCTGGCTGTATTCGTTGCTTTTCCTGTCGAGAACACAAATCGTTCCAAATATCTCGCCGTCGGGCCAACTGATCGGCACACCGAGGTAAGAGATCATTCCTAGTTTGATGTCGGGGTTTGTTTTCCATGCCTCATCCTGCAGAGCGTCCGGGACAATTAATGGTCGGCGGGTGTTCATTACAGTCTCACAATAGAGTCCTGTATTGAGACACGCGGCCTCGTCCGGTTCGTAAGGATTTCCTTTAGACTCGCTGGAAATGAAGACTTTGATATTTGGCGGCTCTACCCTCATGATCAAGGCGGAGGGAACACTTAGAATATCGGCCAGAAGATCTACGATCTCCTGCCATTTTCGCATGACTTCCGCGGGTACCTTCAGACTGTTGAGCACGTCCACCTCGACACTCATATCCGTTGCGCGCAGGTCATCCGAACGTGACTTGCCGTATAGCGGACGCATTACGCTCTCGGACGCGAAATCCGACAAATCGGCAGAGAGGCCGACGGCGCGTCCGTCTGCTACCGCCTTGTGAATGGGGCTGACCATCGGAAGGCCTCTCTCACTCGGTGTCAGATCGAAAGCCAGTTAACCTCAGGGCGGACTGCAGATGCTGGAGCAGCGCTTCGCCTTCTATCGGTTTGGTCAGATAGGCAAAGGCGCCGTATCGCATGGCACGCGACCGGATCGCCGGGTTGGTGTTGGCCGTAATGACGATCACCGGCATTAAGGAGCTGATGACCCGCAGCCGCTGCAACAGGTCGAGCCCGCTCTGGCCCGGCATGCTCACATCGGTGATCAGGCAGTCGAACTTGCCCGGGACGTATTCCGCCATGAAGGCCTCCGCTCGATCGAAAGTGCGACACGATAGTTCCAGCACCAGAAGGAGATCGGAAAGGGCCTCTCGCACAGCTTCATCGTCATCTACGATTGCGACTAAGGGCGCTTTTGACAACGGATGACTCTCGATAGCACGGCCGGATGGCCGTCTCCCTCGTGTGATCCATTGCCGGCCTGATCGTAACCATCCTTTGGTCTAGGGTGATTTTTCTTTCCGGACCCCCGCAGGCAGTAGTTCCCAGATGCGAATGAGTTGCCCGACCGACGTCGCCTGCAGCTTCTTCGTGACGCTGCCGCGATGCAGCTTGACGGTGACCTCGCTGATGCCGAGATCGAATGCGATCTGCTTGTTAAGGCGGCCCTTTGCCACTTCGCGCAGGACTTCGCGCTCGCGCGGCGTCAACTTTGCGTAGCGGTCGATGTGCTCCTTGACGAGCCGGGCCGCCTTCCTTTGCGAGATATCTTTCTCGATCGCAGCCGCAACCGCGTCGAGGAGCGTCTGATCTCTTACAGGCTTCGTAAGGAAGTCAACGGCTCCAGCCTTGATCGCCTGCACCGACATCGCGATGTCACCGTGACCCGTGAGGAAGATGATCGGTCGCGCGTTGCCGTTTACGGCGAGATGTTGCTGGAGGTCCAGCCCGCTTGCTCCCGGCATGCGAACATCGAGGATCAGGCAACCAGGGCGCTCTGGAAGATCAGCGTGCAACAATTCCAGCGTTGATGCAAAGCAGTGTCCGTCGATTCCAACCGACAGCAGCAGTTCTTGAAGTGCAGACCGGATCTCCTCGTCATCGTCTACGATCAAGACGAGTGGGTGGTCTTTATTGTCGGCAGTCATGCTCATGGAAAACCACGGTGGGGGTTGTAAAGGCGAACGAGCCGGCGAGTGCAGTTGTCTCAACAATTGCGTGGCCTCCTTCTGTCCTTCTTCTCTCTGGTCCCTGGTCGCATTTTGCCGGAGGTCCTTGTCTTTCTTCCTGACGCTCTACAGCTTCGTCGCCCTTTTTTTAAGGGCGCCCTAATTTATCAAAGCACGTTGAACGTCACGTCGACATTGCCGCGCATCGCCTTGGAACAGGGGCAGAGGTGCTCCGCCTCCCGCACGAGATTCTGTGCGACCATGTGGTCGATGCCCGGAATGCTGATGATAAAGCGTGCGCTCAGGAAGTAGTGATCGCCGTCAGCTAGGTGCAAGCGGACTTCGGCGTCGATCGTGACCTCACCCAAGGCGACGTTGCTCTTGCGCGCGGCAAGTGCGATCGCCCTCTCGAAAGAGGCCGACCAGCCCGCGGCGAAGAGCTGCTCCGGATTGGTCCCAATGCAAGCCGACCCGGGGATAGCCAGCTTGACGTCCAGATGGCCGTCGGAGCTGCGGCAGACACGGCCGGCAATGGTATGCGTTTTGGCGGTGTTGGTGACCTTTCCGGTCTTGGCCTTGGCTTCCATGGTGGACCTGGGTTGCGCTGTGGGTCGGACGGCGACGAAATCTCCGTTTCCGATGGCAACCACGCTACGCCCAGCCACCGCAATCCGCCCGTCATGCATTGTGAAATGTTGTTGCGAATTGAAAATGCTGACCTTTTTTTGAGCACTTGACGGTTTAAGGGGATGCATGGCAGTTGGCCGACCGTTCAATGGCTTGCGGCGGAAACTTGGCTTACAATGCCCCTGCAGGGCCAACGGCGTGGGGACAACGCAATGGTTTCAATGGCGGCGCCACGCAAAGACGTCCTGTCGTTTGGGCCCTTTCGCTTGACTGCAGCCGAACGGCTGCTCACCAGAGACGGCGCTCCCGTTGAATTGGGCGCACGCGCCTTCGACATCTTGATTGCACTTGTCTCCACGCCGAACGAAGCCATCAGCAAGAAAGAGCTTCTCTTACGCGTTTGGCCCGATGTCACGGTCGAAGAGGGCAGCCTGCGTGCCCAAATCGCGAGCCTGCGCAAAACGCTCGGCGACGGACAGGACGGCGCGCGATACATCGCAACCCTGGCCGGCCGCGGCTACTGTTTTGTGGCGCCCGTTTCGCGGTCGTGGGAGGATTCCAAGGCGGCAGCAGCTGCCGCAACGGACTTTCGACATGCCAACCTGCCCAGTCGCCCGGTCGGGTTGATTGGCCGTGAGGATGACCTGCAGAAGGTGGCCGCCTTGCTCGAGGTGGCGCGCTTCGTGACGGTTGTCGGCGGCGGCGGCGTCGGCAAGACAACTGTTTCGGTTGCTCTGGGGCACGACTTGCTCGAGCGTTTCGCCGGCGCCGTGCTCTTTGTCGATCTCAGCATGTTAGGCGATGCCGAACTGGTGACGGCTACCGTTGCTTCGATGTTAGGATTGACGGTGCGGTCCGACGATACGACGCAAGACCTAATTACCTATCTGCAGGACAAGCGGATCCTATTGATCCTCGACACCTGCGAACATCTGATCGAACCGCTGGCAGCTTTCGCGTCACGCCTCTTCAGGGGGGCGCCGCGGCTGCATATCCTGGCGACCAGTCGGGAAGCACTGCAGGTCGACGGTGAACAAGTCTACCGACTGGAGCCGTTAGCCTGCCCGCCGGACGATGCGTTGGTAACAGCAGAAGTTGCACGGACATTCCCAGCCACACAGTTGTTCGTCGAACGAGCCGCCGCGAGCGGCGCCCGTCTCGATTTCGACGATGCAGAAGCCACAATCATCGTTGGCATCTGCCGGAGGCTGGATGGAGTGGCATTGGCGATCGAGTTGGCGGCCAGGCGCGTCGAGGCCTATGGGCTGCATAAGACCGCGGCTCTACTTGACCAGCGTTTGACCTTGTTGTGGCTGGGGCCGCGCACCGCGCCACCTCGGCAAAAAACCCTGCAGGCAACGTTGGATTGGAGCTACGGGTTGCTTTCCAACGTCGAGCGGCTGGTACTTCGCCGGCTGGCCGCATTCGTCGGACATTTCACGCTGGACGCGGTGCTCGCGGTGGCGACAAGCGCCAACCTCGATGAGGGAGCTGTCTTCAGCGCGATCGACAGCCTCATTGCCAAGTCGATGGTCGCGACCCATCCCATCGGCGCCATGATGCGCTATCGTCTCCTGGACACGACGCGCGCTTACGTTCTCGGTATTACCAGTGACGATCCCGAGATCGCGTGCTTGCCCGTCCGCCACGCAACTTACTTCCAGCGATGGCTTGAGCAATGCGGAAAAGAATGGGTGACGCTATCGAGTGGGGTGGAACGGGAATCGCACTTCGCCGATCTCAACAACGCTCGGGCGGCTTTGGAATGGTGTTTTGGCGAAGACGGCGATTTGGGAATCGGGATCAAGCTTACAGCAGCCGCCGTGCCTGTTTTCCTAGCGATGTCGCTGTTACCCGAATGCTATCGGTGGTCGCAACGCGCAATCGTCGCGCTCGGCGATGCGGCCCGTGGTGGACCGGAGGAGATCCAGCTTCAGGCGAACCTCGGAGTTGCGTCGATGCACATGTATGGGCCAAGCGACGCGGCGCGTGCGGCTTTGAACCGAAGCCTGGCAATTGCTGAAGCACGCGGCAACGTCCTCAGCCAAGTTGGAATGCTTGGTACGCTGTCGATGTTCTTTACGCGCGACGGAGAATTCAAGCTCTCGTTGGACCACGCAAGGCGCGCTCGAGCGGTTGCTGAAACTGCCGAGGAGTCGGACGCTACGGCCTTGGCCCAATCGGCTCTGGGCAGGGCGCTCCACTTCATCGGCGATCACAGCGGCGCCCGCTCAGAGCTTGAGGCTGCGTTTCAGCATTGGTCGCACGCCCAGCGGACCTATCTTGGGCTCGATGACCGCATCCTCGTTGGCCTGGGACTTGCTCGGGGCCTGTGGGTACAGGGCCATCCGGCCCAGGCCGCGGCCCGCGCGCGCGAGACCATCAAGGACGCCGAACGCAGCGCTAATCCCGCGTCGCTTGCCGTCGCTCTAGCCTGGGCTCCGGACATATTCGTCTGGACCGGCGATCTCGCAAGTGCTGAAGAGCACGCAGATCGACTTGTGGCACACGCCCAATCCCATTCCCTAGGACCCTATCTCCACGTCGGGCGCGGCTACCAGGGTACGCTGGCCATCCGCCGTGGCAACACAACAGACGGAGTTGCAACCATTCAGGACTGTCTGAAGTGTTGCAACGCCCTGCATTACTCGATGCGCAACACGGAGTTCAAAATTGTTCTGGCGCAGGGCCTCCTGGCGATCGGACAAGTCGGCGAAGCCATAACATTGGTCGATGACACGATCCGTCAGGTCGAGAAGAACGGGGATTTCTTCTTCATGCCAGAGGCGCTACGCGTCAGAGGATGCGCTCTTCTTTTGATGCCAACCTCCCGAGTTGACGATGCAAAGATTTGGTTCATGCGGTCGCTCGAATTGAGCCGTCGCCAAGGCGCACATGCATGGGAGTTACGTACCGCAATCGACCTGGCCACGCTGTTGGCTGGTCAAGGAAGCTCGGACAAAGCTTGCAGGTTGCTACAGCCTTTATTCGAACGATTCGTCGAAGGCTTGGAGACGACAGATCTAAAGGCTGCCACCCGTCTGCTGACGGACCTTAGAGGTTAACGCGCGTATTTCAGTGACGCCGGCGCTCTGACTTCCATCCACGTGAAGGATTTCGCCGGGCACAAAGCTCGCCGAATGGCTGCTTCGCCACCGCGTGGAGGCGGCCAAGCAGTTGATGACGGTCCGCGGCCTGCCGCTATCCAAGATTGCAATTTCGGCCGGGTTTGCCAATCAAAGTCACTTCACGCGGGTATTTTCGGCCGCGGTCGGCGTCAGCCCGGGTGCATGGCGCCGCGAAGCGCACGGCGCCCCGGAAGAGGGGACGTAATTCAGGGCAAAGCCGGGCACTCGGCCGATCAACAGAGCTGGCGCGCACTTTTGACGGGGACCAACAGCTGCTGCTTTCAGCGCGTCAACGATGGACATGGGCGTAGTGGCGCTGGTTGGGAACTGAGACACGGCCGAACCCGGGTTTGAGCGTTCGATCCGCGTTCCAAGCGCTGCAGGAGGCCGGGGTCTTTCCTAAAGCGGCCGTGTCTTGTCCAATCCTGCGTTCCATCCCTGCTTCCCTGGCTAGTTCAACCTAGCAGTCTGCTGAAAAACCTTGAAATGGAGAATTTTCATTTTTCCGCCGGTCGTTTTTGGAGCGGCGCGGTAGAGTTGGATGTAATTTCTAGCTTGTTATTGAGTGTGCCCCGGCGCGGGGTGGCTATGCGGCGAGCAGTTTGGGAATTCGGATCAGGTTATAGGCGATCAGATTAAGCAGGAAGTCGGCGGCGACGCGAGCGATGCCCCGATGTTTGGTCTTGCGCATGGTGCCATGCTGCTTGCCCCATCCGAAAATGCACTCGACCATCGCCCGGCGCGATTGCGACATGCCGTATCCCGGATGCCGCGTGGTTCGTTCGTCGATCGCGCTGTTACGGTTCTTGCCGGTTTTGGTGATGGCCTGGTTCTGTGTCACATGCGGCGTCACGCCGATGGCGCGAAGGTTGGCGACATGATCGGCCGTATCGTATGCCTTGTCCTCACCAGCCGTGATGCGGCGACCTGCGGCTTTGCGTCTCGCCTTCAGCATGACCTCCGCAGCCCGGCGTTCGGCGGTGCCATTGGCATGCGTGACCCTGCCGGCCACCGCCAGCCCATGCCGGTTCTCCATGGTGGCGTGGCCCATATAGCAAAGCGAC
>NZ_JADPKY010000177.1 GCF_023074185.1 Bradyrhizobium sp. 132
CCAGACCGTAATCCATCCCAGACATCGCTCGCTCCCGCGAATCATCACTCAACTCACGGAATCAGCAATCAAATTCCTCCGCAATATGTGTGAATTCGACAGGCCGCGGCGGGGTTGGGGCCAGCGGAGCAGGATAAGATGCGGCAGGTGGTTGCCGGCACCGATCGCGTCTACGCGCTGGCGAAGAAGTACGGCATCAAAACCGCATTCGGCACTGACGTGCTGTTCTCGAAGGCTTTGGCGGACAAGCAGGGCTCGATGTTGGCCGCGTTGACGCGCTGGTACACACCGGCCGAAGCGCTGGCGATGGCGACGTCGACCAATGCGGAGCTGCTGAACCTGTCAGGCCTGCGCAATCCTTACCCAGGTAAGCTCGGCGTGGTGGAGGAGGGCGCGCTTGCCGATCTCTTGCTGGTCGACGGCAATCCGCTCGACAACATCAATCTCGTCGAAGATCCCGCGAAGAATTTTGTGCTGATCATGAAGGGCGGCAGGATCTACAAGAACAGTCTGGCGCGCTGACGCGCACGCGCAGTGCAGCAATTTAATTCGCATCGTTACGCCGGATTGTGACAGGCGTTGCCCGATTTTTGCGCGTGACATCGTGTCGACGGCCACACACCGCGGCGTAACGTGACTATTCCTTGCGGACGGTACCGGCTATAGAATGGCGCTCTGTCATTGAAGTGTCATGTCACCGGGAATGCTCAATCAGACGCTAAGCCGGCTCGCAAGACTTCGAGCGCGCCGGACGGGAATCCTGTCTCGAAAGACGACAAGAGAATGCAAGTCGTCGCCGGCTTCTTCAGGCAGCGTGAACCGGCCGAGCCCGGCGCGGAACCAGGGATCATCGAGGGCGCTGTGATCGACCAGACGCCATCGCAAGAGACGACGCCCGCACCCGGGCCAACCCAGTCGAACGCCGCCGCGCGGCACGCCGGTGAAATCGAGCTCAAGCTTCTCGTCGATGCCGATCGCATGGCGCATTTCAACGCAGCGCCGGTCATCGCGGCGAACGCGCGCAACAAGGGCGCGCGCAAACATCTCAAGTCGGTCTATTATGACACGCCGGAACGGACGCTGCGTCGCAACGGCTTGAGCTTGCGCGTTCGTCAGAGCGGCGCACGCTTCGTGCAAACCGTGAAAACCGATGCGGTGGATGATCCACTGCGCCGCGGCGAGTGGGAGGCGAGGGTGTCGTCGCTTGCGCCCGACCTGGCTCTGGCGATGCCCTTCATTGCGGAGAAGCTTCCCAGCCATCTCGAAGCGCAGCCGCTCGAAGCGGTGTTCACGGCCGACGTTCATCGTCATGCGCGGATGATTGACCTGCCGTCCGGCACGGTCGAAATCGCGTTTGACCGGGGCGTCCTCACGGCCGGCGACCGGACGTTACCGGTGAGCGAGATCGAACTTGAGCTGAAGAGCGGCAGCGCGAGCGCGATCTACGAGATCGCATTGCGGCTTGCCGAGCACGGGGCGGTGAAGCCGTCGGTTCGCACCAAATCGGCGCGCGGCTTCGATCTTGCCGCCGACAAACCGCCCTCGGCGCGACGTCCGCGAAAACTTCGCCTCGATGCGTCGGTTACGCTCGACGAGGCGTTCGCGACGATCCTGCGCTCCTGCTTCCTCCATTTGCTTCAATCACTGCCCGCGGCCGAGGACGGTCGCAATCCGGAAGGGGTGCATCAGCTTCGCGTCTCGCTGCGCAGGCTTCGATCGGCGCTGGACCTGATGCGATCGGTCGGCGCGCTCAGCAATCTCGATGCGCTGCGGTCGGAAGCCAGATGGCTGGCGCAAGACCTCTCCGCCGCGCGTGACTGGGACGTGTTCCGGCTCGAGACCTTGCCGACCATCGCAAAGGCCTGTCCGTCGGTCGCAGGCTTCGATGCGCTGGGCCGGGTTGCGGCCGCGCGTCGGTCCGACGCCTATCGCAAGGCGCATCACGCGCTTGACGATTGCCGCTGCACCGCGTTCCTGATCGGCCTCGGAAACTGGATCGAGACGCGGGGCTGGCGTAACGACGTCGCCGCCGGAGACCCCGGCCGGCTCGCCGAGCCCGCCGTCAACTTCGCGCAGCGCATTCTGTCGGAGCAACATGCGAAGCTGCTCAAGCGCGGCCGCCGCTTCAAGTCGCTTGCGGCGGAAGATCTGCACCGGGTGCGGCTCGCGACCAAGCGGCTGCGCTATCTCAGCGAGTTCCTGCTGCCGCTCTACGAGGACCGCAAATCCGCGCGAAAATTCTCGCGCAGGCTCGCCGGCTTGCAGGAGCAACTCGGCGCCTTCAATGACATGGCGGTCACGGCATCATTGCTCGAAGGGCTCGGTGCCGAGCCTGACAGCGCCACCGCCGCGGCGGCGATCGCCGGCTGGCAGGCGCGCGCGTCGGTCGGGGTGCAGCCCGCCCTGCAAAGCACGTGGCGCGATTTCACCGCCGCGCGCGTGCCCTGGTCGCGGCAGACGCAGCAGGATTGAACGAAATGACATCCCCAAAAAAAAGTTGCGGCCAGGCTTTGGGGGAAGCCTGGCCGCGCGCGAACCGGTCTGGGACGGGGAGGGGTGGGGATGTGACCGGGTCGCGTAACTCCTTGTCTCGTTCTTACTGGTCTCTTGCGCTGGCGGTGGAGACCGCCGGCCTGGTATCGCCCAGCGAAACCCAGACGTTGGGATCGCTCTGCGACTGTCGCTTGACGAAGCGGTAGCCGGTGTCCGTCCAGGCAACGACGTTCTCGTTCTGATTGTCGAGAACGAACTCGCCCTTGTCGGTCTTCACCGTCAGCACCGCGTGTCCTTCACCCTTCTTGTCGCGCACGACGGTGATGAGCAGGGCCTCGCGCGGCCATCCGGCATCGATCAACATCTTGCGCTTCAACAGCACGTAGTCTTCACAGTCGCCGTAACCGTCCGACGGCAGCGACCACTTCTCGATCACGCCCCAGTGCTCCTGGTCGGTCAAAGGCTTGACGGTCTCGTTGACCCAGCGATTGACCTTGACGAGGTCGCGCCATGCGGCCTGCGACATCACGATGTCGCGCGGTTGCGTCGGCGCGCCCTGGCACTGAGCGGCATTATCCGCACAGAATTCGACCCAGCCGATCGGCGAACGCGTGGTGTCGCCGAGGCTTGCGTAGAGCAGACGGCCTTCGCCGGCCTGCGCTGCCGTGCTCATCCCGAAGAGGATGGCGGCCAGCGCCATTCCCTTCCCCTGTCCCCTGAAATCAAACATTGCGGCCCCCGTTTCTTGTTGGGACCACATTGCGCACGCAGCTTTTGAGTTGCCGCTAAATCGGCCAAGTAAAGTCGAGACGAATACAAGTAAAAGGCGCGACGAATTCAAACTATACTTGAATCAAATTCGAATAAAATTCGATATGACTGCAATTGATTCAAATTTTATCGATTAACGCGGAAACGCTGGCGGAACCGTTGTTTGCACGCGTCCGCAGTCCTCGCATTAACCCGCGCGAGGCTCGTCACGACCCATGAAAAAGGCGGCGTCCGCATCGCGGAGGCCGCCTTCAGGGCTTGAAATACAGGGGATTTGGCGCCTTCGCGCTTTACCGCGCGGTAACGCTCTCTTCGAGTGTCTCGATCGGCTGCGAATGCATGAACTCGAGCGCGAAGCCATCTTCGAGGTTTCGGACCACGCGGCCCTGCACCCGGCCGAGCAGAACCGTCGAGTTCAGCGGCGGCCGGTTCTCGGCGGCAATGGCGGCGCCCGACAGCGAGAGGTCGATGATGCGGCAGGTCATCTTTGTGCCGTCCTCGAGCGTCAGCACCGCGATCGGGTTGCGCGGCACGATACGGTCGTGGCGGCGGTCTTCCGGCAGATTGAGGATGTCGCGGTTGGCGAGCCAGGTGAGCTGTGCGGCGAGCTTGTCGCGCTTGCGCGGCGTCGCACCCACCGTCATGGCGAAGCCATTGTCGATGATGCGGGTGATCTTGCCCTCGACGCGGCCGATATGGTCGAGATAGGCGACCACGCGGTCGCCGACATTGCCGATGCCGGGGGCCAGCAGTGCCAGCCCGCCCGGCGACATGTTGATCACCTGGCAGGGGAATTCACGGCGGTCCGGCAGCATGTAGCGGCCGAGCAGGTGAACCTTCACCCGCTGGAAACGCCGACGTTCCTCGGCGGCCGGAAGAAATTTTTTGTTCGCCAACGCCATTTTCACAACCCGACCCCCCGCCTGGCGGAGTCCGGGACGACCCTAAGGTGCACAGGGTTAATGCCGCGTTAGGATTGGGCGCGTCGATTACGGACAGACACGATGCGCTCGAAAAGCCACATCAGCGGCGGGCAGGCCAGCACCGTCAGTGCGCCGAGGTCGAGCGCGACCGCGGCGGTCCCGGCCGATTTGGCGAGTCGCCCCGCCACCGCCGGTCCCAGCATCATCGCGGCATAGAAGAGAGTGTAGAACACGCCCATCCCGATCGCCCTCGTTTCCGGCACGAGCACGCGGGCGGTCAGGCTCATGATCGGGCCGGCCGGATGGCCGCCGATCAGGCCGATCAGGACCAGGATCGTGATCACGGCGTCGGATCGGGTCAGCCAGGCCAGCAGCCCCGCCAGCACGAGGCTGGCCGCGATCGCAAGCACGAGCGGCCGCTTGAAGCGATCGGCGAGATAGCCGCCTGCCGGCACCGAGATCACCGACAGCCACATCACGAGGCTGATCGCCGATCCCGCCGCGGCAATGCTCCAGCCGCGCTCGGCGAGCAGTGATGGGCCGAACGAGAAGATCATGGCGAAGCCGACATTATAGAGGCCCCAGATTGCGCCCGCGACGATCACCGCCAAGAGAGCAAGCGGATCAAGCCGCCCGGAGCCGGCCGCGCTGGCGGTGGCTCCCGGCGGCGGTTGATAAAACGTGATCAGCACAATGCCGATCGCGGTCAGCGCACCGGCCACGAGAAACACGGTGCCCGCGCCATAGGCGGTGCCGATTGCCGGCAGCACCAGGAGCGAGATCGCAACGCCCGCCGGCCAGGAGTTGACGAAGATAGCCATCGCGGTGGCGATCTCCTTACCGGCAAACCAGTCGGTGCCCATCTTCGTGAGCTGCACGGTCAGCAGCACGCCGCCGGCGCCGGAGGCAAGCCGGCCCGCCATCTGCCAGCCCCAGACATCGGTGGCGGCCATGACCAGGCTGCCGGCCGTCATCAGCAGCAGTGCCGCGATGGTCGTGGGCTTGTCGCCAAGGGTCCGGCCGATCGCGCCGCCCGGCAGCGCCAGCACGATGCCGGGTGTGAAATACAGCCCGATCAGGATGCCGATATCGGCGAGCCCGACTCCAAAAGTCTGTTGCAGCAGCGGCGCGACGGCAGCCACGCTCTGGAACTGGAACGCAATGGTGAGGCGAACGACGAACAGGATCGCAAGAATGCCCCAGCGATTGCGCAACGCCTCATCTCCCCAGCCCTGTATCGAGGGTGCGGTGGAGCGAGGCCGGAGTCAACCGGCTGCCTTCCTCACCGCGCGCTGGTACAGGAGACTCAGCAGCGCCAGCAGCACCGCGGCCGACAGGCCGAGCGACCAGTGAATGCCGATCGCCGCACCTGATAGCCCGACGGTGATGCCGCTGAACGCCCGCATGCCGAGCCCCGCCATGTTGTAGAGGCCGACGACGCGGCCGCGAATGTCGGACGGCGCGTTCAACTGCACCAGCGCCTGCGCCATGGTGTTGAACGACAGCTCGAAGAAGCCTGCAAAGAACAACAGCACGATCGCAACCGGATAGATCCGCACCGAGGCGAAGCCGAGCAGCGCCACACTCCACAACATGGCGAGCATGATCGCGGTGCGCGGCGTGCCCTTGAGCCGTCCCCAGGATTCCAGCGCGATCCCCGCGAGCAGCGCGCCGGCAGCATCGGCCGCGAGCAGCACGCTGTAGGAGATTCCGGGGTCGCCGTGGCCGAGATCGCCGGCAAAGCCCGGCATCTGGGCGTGATAGGCGTTGCCGATCATGAAGGAGGTGAGGCCGGCAAGCCATGTCATCGCCGTGAGCACCGGCTGCGTGCCGATCGCGCGCGTCGTCAGCATGATGTCGGCAAGGCCGCGCACCGCGAAGCGCCGCACGGCGACACTCTTGTGTCGTACCGGCGCCCAGAACAGCCACAGCAGCATCGGCAGGTAGAACAGCGTGTTGAAGATGATGCCATGCGAGGTGCCGAGCGTCAGCATGATGATTCCGCCGACGGCAGGCCCGACCAGGATGCCGAGATAGCGCGCCATCGCGTTCAGCCGCACCGCGCTCGGAAGATCGGCGGGACCGACGAGGTCGTAGAGCAGGAGCTGGTTCGGCGTCTGCCACAACACGCCGGCGCAGCCATGGATCACCAGCAGCAGCATCGCGTGCCACATCTGGATCGTATCGGTGATGAAGAAGAAGCCCCATCCGCTCGACGCTACGATGAACAGCAGCATGCCGCACTGGATGATGCGGCGCGGATCGAATCGGTCGGCGAGACCCCCGACCGCGACCGAGAACAACAGGAACGGCAGCCAGTGCGACAGCACGGCAAAGCCCGCGAGCGCCGGCGAATGGAATTTCTGGAACACCACCCAATAGCTGATCACATGCTCGATATTGTCAGCCATCATCGCCAGCACGTAAGCCATGAACTGGAGCCGGTACGGCACCGACTTCATCGCCGCGAACGATCCGGACGCAGCGACAGGATTTTGGGGGAGGGGGTTCAAGAGGGCACCTGGGTGGGACTCCTGGGGCCTTACACGTTCGCCGGTAAGCGCTCAAGATACTTGGGTGTGCTTGGACGTCAGCCATGCGCTGCTGCCACAAGCGCAACCGTCATCCTGAGGTGCGCGCCCTTGCGCGCCTCGAAGGATAGGCCGCGAGCGCCTGTGGCCCATCCTTCGAGGCTTCACCTTGCGATGCAAATGCATCGCAAGGTTCGCACCTCAGGATGACGGCGGTGAATGTGGCAGGCGCCGTAGCCCGGACGGAGCGCAGTGAAATCCGGGAGCGCCGGTCGCGCATTCCGCTTCGCTCGTGCGGGCTACGAGACCGCACCTTGGCACAACCGCGCATCTCACATACGCTTCCCGTTAGCCCGCACCACCAACCATAACAAAAGCGGGCAGCGAGGAAACAGCCATGGAACAGATCCGCGTCTGCACCCACGCGGGACCGGGCAGCGAGCCTGTCATCCGCAGCGTGCCATGGCCAAAGGTCGGCAAAAAGGCCGCGCTGATCAAGGTCGGCGCGTGCGGCGTCTGCGGCACGGACCTGCACATTCTGAAGGGACATTGGCCGAAGCCGCTGCCTTGGCCGTTCACGCTCGGTCATGAAATCGGCGGCGTGATCGTCGAATGCGGCGAAGAATTCACCGAAGACTTCATGAGCAAGCCGCTCAAGGTGGGATCGAAAGTGATGATCCCGCCGCTGATGCCCTGCGGCCGCTGCTATTACTGCATCCATTATCCGCAAGTCGCCAACAAGTGCCTGACGCCGGTCTATTACGGCCGATATCTCGGCTTCGACAAAGCGCCTCACATGTGGGGCGGCTGGGCCGAATATGTCTATGTCGATCTCGACATGCTGCCGGGCACCAAGATCTACAAGCTGCCCGACGACATGTCGCTGCGGTTAGGGGCGCTGTCCGAGCCGCTGACCTCCTGCATCCGCGCCTTCAACCGCGCTGGCCGAGCCGGCGGTTTCACCTGGGGCGACACGGTGGTGATCCAGGGCTCGGGTCCGATCGGCATTCTCGCCGTCGCGGCCGCAAAGGAGATGGGAGCAGGGCGCGTGATCTGCGTCGGTGCGCCGGAGGAGCCGCGGCTCAAGCTCGCGCGCGAATTCGGCGCGGAGGCGACTGTGAACATCGAGGAGATCAAATCGCCGCAAGATCGTATCGCGCGCGTGCGCGAGATTGTCGGGGGCTTCGGCGCCGATCTGGTGATGGATTGTTCGGGCCATCCGACCGCCGGCCCCGAAGGCATCGAGATGCTGCGCGACGGCGGCACCTATGTCGAGATGGGCCAGTTCACCGACGCCGGCTCGATCGAGACGTCCTGGCACCGCATCTGCACCAAAGACCTCAACGTGCTGGGATCCTGGGGCTTTACCGGTAATGATCTTCCGCTCGGCGTCGACATGCTCTATCGCACCCGCGACAAATATCCCTGGCTCAAGATGCAGACGATCTACCCCTTCACGGAAGAAGGCGTCGCGCAGGCGGTCAGGGACGCCATGGCGATGAAGACGGTGAAGTCGACCATCGTGCCGTGGCCGGAATTGGTGGAGTGAGAAATTCGTGGCCCGGATTGCGCTGTAGCGTAAGCCGGGATTCTCGCTTGTGGCTCCTCATATTCCGCTAGCTCCATACGAGCTGCGTGCGGACGTTTGGAATGAAAGGCATGATGATGGACGAGACACCCGAACCAGACCAACGCACGCGCTCCCCCTTCCACGCTATCTGCGCGATCGACTACACCATCATCTTCGTGCGCGACATGGTGGCGATGCGCCGCTTCTATGAAGACGTCCTTGCGTTTCCGCTGCTGCGAGAGTTGTCGTCGAACTGGATCGAGTACGGCTTGGGCAGCAACACGCTCGCTCTCGCAAAATCGAGCCGGACCGCGGCCGATGCGCCGACGCCAGCGGGCAGCGCCTCGCTGCAGCTTGCCTTCAAGGTGTCCGCGGCCGAAGTCGATGCGTGCGCTGACGAACTCGTGCGGCAGGGCGTTGCGCTGCTGTCGCCGCCGACGAACCAGTCGTTCGGGCATCGGACGCTGTTTTTCCGCGACCCCGACGGCAATCTTTTGGAGGTCTATGCGGAGATCTGAAGCTTGCCGAGGCGGGCCGATGTCCAAAAAGTTCCATCGGAATCCGCGAGTTATTCACGCGGGGGTGAAACTTAGACCCCAGTTCCGGCTTTCAGTTCGCGAGAGAGGTATCGTGAAGCGAATCCTGAAACCAGTCACTTACATCCTGGCCGCCATCTACTTCCTGGTGGATGCGGTCTTCATGGCCTTGGCGAGGCCAATCTCGCGCTGGATTGGGCGGCATTTCCAATTCAGGCGATTGCGCGCCTGGATCAGATCGCTGCCGCCTTATCCGTCGCTCGCCTTGTTTTCGGTGCCCGTGATCATTCTGGAGCCAATCAAGCCTGTGGCGGCCTATCTCGCGGCAACTGGTCAGTTCGTGTGCGCCGCGGCCACTCTCATCGTCGGCGAGTTGCTCAAGCTCGTGCTGGTCGAGCGCCTGTTCCATCTCACGCGCGACAAGCTGATGCGGATTCCGGCTTTCGCCTGGGGTTACGGGAAGTTCGCCGAGGTGAGGGCATGGCTGCAAGCAACCGAGGCCTGGCGTGCCGTCCGCGCCTTGAGCCGCGCGGCGAAGGACACTGTTGCGCGGGCAAGAGTCAGGCTGGTCGGCAGCTTCGGCAGGCTGGTGACCTCCCGGGATTAGGGCCGGCGCGTCGTCTCTATGCGAGCTTGCACGCTGCGGTGGTGGCTTTGACGCAAAATTTCGCTATATGCGGAAAAACGGCCGGAAAACGCTGGATGTAGTGGGTGGCGCCAGCGGTAAGCTTATTCTCGATGCCGCCAAAGCCATGCGTCATAGGCATGGTGATTTGCCCGCGCTTGGCGTAAAGAGCGTGCAAATCAAATCACCACGCGTGCGGCTGGACCATTTGCCGCCTACGCAGCTTCAGGTCGCGCGGCTCAACGTTCCGCGCCTGGACCAACCAAGGTTTTATCCCGTGTCTTTTCCGACCATGAGTCCGCCGCTCGCCCGAGCTTTGGCCGAGCGCAACTACGACCGTCCGACCCCCGTTCAGCTCGCCGTGCTCACCGACGAGGCCACTGACCGCGACCTGCTGGTTTCGGCCCAGACCGGCTCCGGCAAGACGCTGGCCTATGGGCTGGCCATGGCCAAGGACCTGTTCAAGGATCTGCTTGATGGCGCCGAGCGGTTCGAGCGGGCGGGTGCACCGCTTGCCCTGATCGTGGCGCCGACCCGCGAGCTAGCCTTGCAGGTCCATCGCGAGCTGGCGTGGCTATACGAGCATGCAAGCGGACGCGTCGTCTCCTGCGTCGGCGGCATGGATCCGCGGCGCGAGCAGCGCGAGCTTGCGGCCGGCGCGCACATCGTCGTCGGCACGCCAGGCCGGCTGTGCGATCATCTGCGGCGCAACCGTCTCGACATCTCCGAATTGAAGGTGGTCGTTCTCGACGAGGCCGACGAGATGCTCAATCTCGGCTTTCGCGAGGACATGGAGTTCATCCTCAAGACCACGCCGGACACGCGCCGCACCCTGATGTTCTCGGCCACGTTCCCGCGCGGCATCGTCGCGCTGGCGAAGCAATATCAGCAGCAGGCCTTCCGGATCGAGGTCGCCGGCGACGAAGGCGGTCACGCCGATATCGAGTACCGCGCGATCCGCATCGCGCCCGGCGATGCCGAGCATGCGGTCGTCAACGTGTTGCGCTTCTACGAGGCGCCGAGCGCTCTGGTCTTCTGCAGCACGCGCGATCACGTCAGGCATTTGCAGGCGGCGCTGCTGGAGCGCGGCTTCTCGGTGGTCGCGCTGTCAGGCGAATTGACGCAGAACGAGCGAACCACGGCGCTGCAGTCGCTGCGGGACGGACGTTCGCGCGTCTGTGTGGCGACCGACGTCGCCGCCCGCGGCATCGATCTGCCGAGCCTCGACCTTGTCATTCATGCCGACCTGCCCAACGACGCCGAAGTTATGCAGCATCGCTCGGGCCGCACCGGTCGCGCGGGTCGCAAGGGGACGAGTATCCTGCTGGTGCCGCCCGTGCGACGGCGGCGTGCGGAAATGCTGCTGAATGTGTCGGGGATCGACGCGGTCTGGGGGACGGCGCCGCAACCGGATGAGATCCGCAAGCTCGATCACGAGCGCATGAAGGACGTGTTGTTCACCGAGGAGACGACCGCCGACGATCTGGCGCTGGCGCAGGCGTTGCTGGCCGAGCGGTCGGCTGAGGAGATCGCCGCGTCGCTCGCACGGCTCTATCGCGCGCGGCTGCCGTCGCCCGAAGACATCATGGATCCGGGCGAGCGAAGCAGCCGGCCGCGCGACGATCGCGGTCGCAACGATGCCCGCGCACCGCGCGACGATGTCCGCACCTCGCGCGGCGATGATCGCCCTGCGGGGCCGCGCTCCAAGGGGAAATCCTCGCCGCGTCACGGCATGGGGGAGGCCACCGTCTGGTTCCGGGCCAACATCGGGCGACGCAAGAATGCGGAAGCGCGCTGGCTGTTGCCGATGATCTGCCGCCGTGGCGGCATCGACAAGAACGATATCGGCGCTATCAAGATCATGGACACCACGACCGAGTTCGAGATTTCCGAGCGGGTCGTGGAATCTTTCGCCGCCAAGATCAAGCGTCCGGACAAGGAAGACAATATCCGCATCGAGTCGATGGCGGATGCGCCGCAGCGGCAGGCGCCTTCGGAAGAGCGGCCCCACGCGCCTCGGCGCGAGAGCGGCGACAGCGACCATCGTGAACGTCGCGACGATCGCCCGCGCGAGCCGGGTGGGTTCAAGTCGCACGGCAAACCACACGGCAAGCCATACGACAAGGCGCAGGGCGAGCGCGGACCGAAATTCGACGATGCTCCTTCCTTCGCAAAGAAAAAGAAGCACAAGAACAAGCCGGGCCACGCAGAGCCTTCGGTCACTTCGTGGCCTGGGAAGAGCGCACCCGGAAAGAAGCCGAAGACGAAAAAGAAGCATCGAGACTGACGGCCGCGTTCCGGCGTCGGCAAGAATGTTGCCGCGGGACTGCACCGTGAAGGGGCATTACGTCGCAGCGAGATCGCGGAGCATGTAGGTCGCGTTGTCGTCGTAGGACGCGAGCTTTGCACGCAGCTCCGCGTTCGCCGTGACGGCCCGAAAGCCGAGGCGTTCCCACAGCGGCCGCGTGGCGTAGACCGACACCAGCGCGAGCGTCGCGATCCCTGACGCGCGCGCGAGCTGCTCGATCGCAGCGACATAATCGCCCGCGACGCCGCCGCGAAAGCCGGGCAGCACCGCGACGTCGTGCACATAGAGGCAGTCCGCATTGCCGGGCAGTTGTTCGAGGAAGCCGTCGAGCGGCGGAATCCGGTGTTGCGTCCAGGGATGGGCGAGTCCGTAGCCGGCGATCCCGTCGTCCGCGGCAAGCACGCGGCAACCATCGGAATAGAGCCGCATCTTTTCCGCGAACACCTCGGGGCGTTCAGGCAGATCGGGGTGGATGCGCGCTGCGATCGCGCTGATCGCCGGCAGGTCGGAGGCGCGCGCGGGACGCCAATGCGGCTTGCTCATGTCGATCCGTGGTTCCGTCTTGATCATCCCAGTTTATTCCGATGCGACGAGGCACGCAGCGAAAAATATCTTTGCCGTCATCTCAGGAATACCACGGCTCGCGCGGCGTCCTACCCCATGCAAGCCCATTGCATGACAGGAGATACCATGACGTCCTCGATCCGCCTCGCGCTCACGCTCGCAATATCGCTCGCGATGATTCCCACCGCATTCGCCGCGTCGCCGACCGTGATGGATCGCTAGCGCGGGACCGGCCATTTCCGCTGGGCGGCGAGCTTGGCTCACGCAGCCGGCGCCGGCACCAGTCCATAGCGCAGCATCGTCTCTTTCATCTTCGCGGGGTCGGGTGGCGCGCCTGCCGACAGGAGCGCGGCCATCTCCGTGAAATATTGCGTGCCCAGCACCCCGGGGCTCAGGATGCACAGGCATGTCGCCGGCCCGGTCGAGCGGTTGGTAAAGCCGTGCACGATGCCGCGCTTGATGAAGACGGATTCTCCGGGGCCGAGATCGTTCTGCTTGCCATCGATCGTCCAGGTCGAGACGCCGGACAGCCCGTAGATCGTTTCGTCCCAGCGGTCGTGATAATGCGGGATCGGCATCCGCGCATTCGGCTGCAACGTCATTTCGAAAATATCGACGCTGCCGCCGGTGTCATCCTTGCTCTGCAGGAAGCGGAGCTGAAGCGAGCCGAAATTGATGATGTCGGACATGGTCGTTTCGTCCAGGTGAGAGGCTGCATCGAGATCGCGGCGCTCGCTCACGTCGAAACGAGAACTACCGCAGCCCCCTGATACAGCCCGCGTGTGACCGGCCAATTTATCGCACAGGGACCGTTGCAGGTCGACCTGCCGGTTGCGCAAGCGGCAGAACATTCTGGCTCAAACGGCTCCGGGATCGAGCCTCTTAATAGCTCGCCGGCGCTGATCTCAGGTTGGCGCATGCAACAGCAGCAACTTCAAAGATGCAGAATTTTGATTGCGCCGCAGCATCGCACGAGTCGAACTAATTCAAGTCAAGAGTCCGAAAGCGAACCGAAGCTTCGACCTTCGTCGGTCATAGTTGCCTCCGGCAGGGGGCAAGAGCTGCATATGCAGCAGCATCCCACCATCGTGAAAGTAGAGGCACTGGGGTCCCGGTGCAGTACGCACCTGGGCGCGTCGGGGAGTCTTCAATCCATTATCTAGTTTCGCTTGAAAGGATGAATGCCCGTGAGTGATGCCAATGTGAAAGCCGAAACGAATGCCGCTCCGCCGAATGGGACGGCGAACGGAAATGCAAACTTCAAATTCGACATACCGTTTTTCAACATCCAGGCGATCTTCGGCGATCTCGCCGCGCCGACCGCCACGCGGGCTAAGGCAAATTTCGAGCAGATGAAGGCGACTTCCGAGGAGATCACCGAAGCTCTCCGCGATGCCTGTTCGACCAATGCCAGGCGTGCCGCCGACTACGGCACCAAGGTCATCGAAATATCCAACAACAATACCAGCTCCGCGCTGGAATTCCTCTCCCAGCTTGCAGACGCGAAGTCGTTTGCGGACCTCGTGAACCTCTCCACCGCTCACGGCCGCAAGACCTTTGAAGCGGCTTCCGCCCAGAATCGGGAGCTTTGGGATCTGGCCCAGAAGGTCGCGACCGAGACGGCCGAGCCGATCAAGAACAGCTTCAACCGGGTTCTGCATAGGGCTGCTTGAATCGAAGCTACTGGCCACGTGGATCGGCTGGACGAGCGTCTTCGCAAGAAGAGACGCCGTCCAGCCGATGGCGGCCAGCCTTGCCGTGAGGTGATGCCAAGCTGGAGGGAAATCAGGATGGGTATGGTGATGATCAAGTGTCCGGAAACGGGGAGCGCAATTCCGACAGGCATCGAGATGGATGGCGAAAGGTTTCGCTGCAGTACTGTGTTCTTTTCGCGTACCTATTGCCGGATGTGCGCAGCGACGCACGAGTGGTTCGCCAGGGAGGCCTGGGTTTACGAGTCGGTCTTGGCGAATGGGAAGTCCGGAGGTGGGCAGCCGTCCCGCGCCGGCGCGGCGTGAAGGAGCCTTAACGCATCCTGCGAAACGATCCGATCGATCCTGCGGCTCATCACCTTGTAGCACTCGCATGCGACGACCTCGAGCCGTTGCCTGTCGATCTCGAGTTGGCCGCGTCGATTGGATTTGATCGCCCTTGATGTTCGAAGCGCACTCACGACGTGCGTGACCGTGGTACGGCGGACGCCGAGCAATTCCGACAACGTCTCCTGGGTCAAGGGCAGGACATCACCGCCATCCGTCCGATCGTGAATGTGCAGCAGCCAGCGGGCGAGGCGCGCTTCGACGGAGTGCAGCGCATTGCAGGCCGCGACGTGCAGGAATTGCGTCATCAACGCCCTGGTGACAATCTGAACCGCGCTTGCGACGGCGGGACTGCGTTCGAGCATCGCGTGAAATCGCGCGGGCGAGATCTGCAGTGCGGTCCCGGCCACGCGGACAACCGCGGTCAGGGGGGATCGGACGGGCCCGAGCGCCGTCATGAGTCCGACGGCGCCGTCGTTGCCGATCACTGCGGTTGCGGCCGTTTGTCCGTTCGGCAACTCCATGATGAGGGCGATCGCGCCGCTGCAGGGGAAGTAGAGATGTTCGATGCGGTCGCCCGACCCGACCAGGACTGCGTCGTGCTGGAGCGGTACTTTCCGCAAATGCGGTGCAAGCAAAGCGAAGTCGGCCGGCGGTAACGCAGCTAACAGGCGATTACCAACTCTCGTCGCGTGCTCCATCACGGGAATCGCCCCTCGACGGAGGCCCGGCGGCTAGCAAACGCATCGCCTCCGACCGAGCCGCGTTGCCGCGCAGACACCAGCGACGGCGAGCGGATAAACGCACTTCAACAGATAAGGTTCCAATCACGGATCGCGAGCCTGCGTGCCGGGGGGCCGGCGCGTCTGACTGCAATGAAGATCGGGCGGCTTGCAAACGCTGCGCGCCCTGAGACGAGGGTCACTCCTACCTCAGTCCCTCATACACCATCAGCCCGCGTGCGATCTGCAGCTTGCGGATCGCGCGCGCCAAGAGCTTCTCCGGCTGGTGCAGATAACGCCAGGAGGTGAGGGTGAACGGGCCAAGCGCGCCGCATTCGTCGTCGAATGGCGCAAGCACGCCTGTCACGCTTACCGGCGTATGCGGACGGGCGTTGAACGGGAGCAGCAACAGCTCGAGATGCGCCTTGCTGCCGTCCTCGCGCGTGGCGGTGATACCGGCGATCGCGCCGAGGCTCTCGTCGGCGACAACGGTCGTGATCTCCTCGATCTCGCGGCGGTTGGCCTCGTTGAACAGCGCTGCAAAGCTCGCGTCCTTGAGGTCGCATCCTGCGAGCGCGCAGACGCGCGTGCCGGCGACGCGAAACGGGAAGCCGAGATTGGGCTCGCAGGACAGCACGAAGATGTCGCCGAGCAGGCCGCGCACGGCAGCCGGATCGATATCGGCCCGGTCAGGGGCCCGCTCGGTGCCGCGCTTCTGATCCCAATACGCGAAGAACTCGCGGTTCGACGGATGTTTCATGACTGAACGCTTATCCCGGGGCGCAACCTCGCGGGACAATCCTGTCCCGCTTCAGTGCAGCCGCGATCCCTGTGTTGTTGTGCAGGAGGGGATTTGCACCGTCCATGCCGTGGAGGCGTTTTCGGCCTCCCTGGCGCTGCCTTTGCGTCGTTAACGTTAAATTAACTATGCGCTTTCCGTCCGCCGCCCCGCTGCTATGGTGACCGCAGTCGCAAGCCTCGCCGCTTTTCTCCAGGTTCTCGGCGAGGCCTGTACACAGGCGTCAAACAGTTTGGTCACCGGCCGCGGGGGAGGGGTGGATACCCCTGTCTCTCTGGGTACCGGAAGTCCGACACGGACAGGCAGGGCTTTCCCAGGGCCCTGCCTTTTCCTTTTGTGCACTTGCGCAGGGCGGGCAAAGGCGACTATCTCCAAGGCCTGTCGTTAATCCTGTCGCTCCGATCGCGCCTGAAAGCGAAGCTGCCTTGGATTCCCCGCAAGATTCTCCGCCGCAAGATCCTTCGTTGCATCATGCTTCGATGGAGGTCCCGGCTGTCAATGAGGAGGTTCCGCGCGAGCCGATCCTGACGCTGCCCGTGGCGCTGACCGCCTACATCATCCTGCTGGCGGTGATCCATCTGCGCGTGCTGCTGCCGCCGGACCTGGAGAACTGGACCATCGACGTCTTCGGCTTCATCCCCAAGCGCTACGATTCCTCACTGCTTAATTTGGAGATTCCGGGCGGCGCCGGCGCAAAAATCTGGAGCTTCGTCACCTATTCGCTGCTGCACGCCAATCTCACCCATCTCGGCTTCAACGTGCTGTGGCTGTTGCCGTTCGGGAGCGCGCTGGCGCGGCGCTTTGGCACCATCAGGTTCTTCCTGTTCCTCGCGGTGACGGCGGCGGCCGGCGCGCTCGCCCATCTCGTCACCCATGAGCACGCGGTGGCGCCGATGATCGGCGCTTCGGCTTCGGTGTCCGGCGCGATGGCAGCGGCGATCCGCTTTGCCTTCGTTCGCGGCAGCTTCCTGTCGTTCAGCCGATCGGATGCCGATACCGCCGCGAGAGTTCCGGCGCTGCCGCTGTCGCGCGCGCTGCGCGACGGGCGGGTGCTCGGTTTCCTCGCGGTGTGGTTCGGCGTCAATATCGTCTTCGGTGTCGGCGCGATCGGCGTCGATAGCGAGACCACGAGCGTTGCCTGGCAGGCGCATATCGGCGGCTTCCTTGCCGGCCTGTTGCTGTTCACTCTGTTCGATCCCGTGCCGCGCGTGCGAAGCGATGCTGCGAATGCGTCATCACAGGACATTTCAGACCGTATTTGAAGCGGCGCTTGCGGCGCCGCCCGAATTCATCCATCATTCTCGTGAAGAATGTTCCGAAGCGACAAGCCCGTAGAGGCAATGCTTCGACAAGCGCCTGAGGGTGAAACCGGCGCCAAGCCTGTTTAGTTCAGGACTGTTAGTTGAAGACTCCAAGTCTGTTGGTTGAAGGCTCGATGAACAAGTCCAACCGCGAAAAGCGGGCGGTTCGGATTCAGGGAGGCGACAATGACGGTACGTTCGATTCTCAACAACAAGGGCCATCAGGTCATGAGCGTCGAGCCGGACGCGAAGCTGGCGGTCGCGGTCAAGCTGCTCGGTGAGAAGAAGATCGGCGCGGTGCTGGTGATGAACCAGAGCCGGCTCGAAGGCATCCTGTCGGAGCGTGACATCGTGCGGGTGATCGGCGAGCGCGGCGCCGGCGCGCTCGAGGAGCCGGTTTCTCAGGTCATGACCCGCAAGGTCGTCACCTGCAAGGAGACCGACACGGTCGCCGAGCTCATGGAGGTGATGACCACCGGCAAGTTCCGGCATCTGCCCGTGATCGACAGCGGCAAGGTGGTGGGCCTGATCTCGATCGGCGACATCGTCAAGCGCCGGGTGCAGGAATACGAGTCCGAGCAGGAAGCCCTGCGCGACTACATCAAGACGGCCTGATCAGTCCTGCTGGCCGGCTTTCGGCGCGGTGCCCTCGGGCGCGGGCGCCAGCTCGTGGATTGCCTCCTGGATGGACTCCAGCGCTCGCTCGGCAGCGCGGGTACCCAGGGCGATGAGGTCTTCGGAGCGGTGGAAGTCGAACCAGCCGAAATGGCCGACCCGCGGTGTGATCAGCATATCGGGCGGATCGCCGGCGAGGCGGGCGCGGGTGATGCGGTCCTGCATGATGTTGAAGGCATCGACCATCACCGAAGAGAGGCCGGGCCGGGCGCTGCCGCCGCCGAAGAATTCGCGCTTCACCGTTTTTTCGGGCGAGAAGAATCTCGGGAAGCGCCGCTTTGACGTCGTCTCTTCGGCCGCAGGAACGACCGGTTCAGGCATCGCGCCGTGCGAATAGACCGTCGTCGAATAGGTGAAGATATCGCTGGAAAGATTTGCAGCGACGACGATTTCGGCGCCGAGCGCGCGGGCGGCCGAGACCGGCACCGGGTTCACCAATGCGCCGTCGACCAGCCAGCGATCCCCGATCAGGACCGGAGAGAAGATGCCGGGCAGCGCATAGGAGGCACGCATCGCGTCGACCACGCGGCCGCGCGTCAGCCAGATTTCGTGGCCGGTGCGGACCTCGGTCGCGACGCTCGCGAACTTGATCGGAAGATCTTCGATCAGGGTCTGGCCGACCGCCTCCTCAAGTCGCGTTGCAAGCTTCTCGCCGCCGATCAGGCCGGAGCCATTGAGGCGGATGTCCAGATAGCCGAGGATGTTGCGCATACCTTGCAGACTGCGCCCCCACTCCTCCAGCGTATCGAGCCGGCCGGCCGCATGGAGGCCGCCCACCACCGCGCCGATCGAGGTACCGACCACCACGTCAGGCACGATGCCATTGGCCAAGAGGGTTCTCAGGATCCCGATATGGGCGAAGCCGCGCGCGGCGCCGCCGCCGAGGGCTAGGCCAATGACCGGCCGGCGGATGCTGCCGAGGCCGACCTTCTCGCCGTTCGAACCCCGACCCTTCAATATATCCAGCACCGAAACTCTCCTACACCTGGACCCGCCATCAGATTAGGCACCGTACTCGCGCTCCGCCAGAACCGGGCCGGAGCATGGTTTATGCCGGTTTGGGAAGGACACGGGGCAGGAGTATGGCGACGGGCGGTTGCGTGTGGGGTAATCGCGCGGGCGTCAACCGGGTTCCAAAACCGGATTGGGCCGTATTTCTTGGGGTTTCGGAGGCTTGAATTTGCCGCGTTTTCGGTGAAAAGCAGGTGGCATGACTCTCGGGGGTGACGGCATCATCGGATGGCGGCGCGGCGCATCGCTGCTGCCGATGCTGATCCTTGCTGCCTGCCTCTATACCCTCGGCCAAAACGCTGCGCAGGCGCAGCTTTTCTCTGATCGTCCGCCGCCGGTGCCGCCCGCTTCGGTGCCGGACCCCGGCGGCGCCGTCAGCCTGGCGCCGCCGTCCGGCCCGGGTGCCGGACCTCCGAGCCTGCCGCCGACCCTCATGCAGCCGACCACGCCCAGCATGCCGCCGCCTGCGGTCACGACCGTGCCGTCCGCCGCGCCGCTCAACGCGGCCGTGCCCGGACAGGGCGTACTGTCGCTGACCGCGAAATACGGCAAGGACACCCCGCCGATCACCAGCGGCCTGGTCTGGCGCGTATTTGCCGATCGTCCCGACGAGAACGGCACCTTCAAGCTGATCCGCGAGGACCGCAACGCCACGCCCAACATCGTGCTGCCGCCCGGCAATTACGTCGTGCACGTTGCCTTTGGCCTCGTCAGCGCGGTGCGCACAGTCAGCCTGAAGGCCGAGACCGACCGCGAATCATTCGTGCTGCCGGCCGGCGGCTTGCGCATCGAGGGCCGGGTCGGCACCAGCCGCATTCCGCAGAACCAGATATCGTTCGCGATCTACAAGGGAAGCCAGTTCGAGTCCGGCGAGCGCGCCTCCCTGGTGCCGAACGTCGCCGCCGGCGACGTCGTGCTGCTGCCGGAAGGCACCTACTACATCATCTCGAACTACGGCGACGCCAATTCGGTGGTGCGCTCGGACATCCGCGTCCAGGCAAGCAAGCTCACCGACGTCACCATCACCCACCGCGCCGCCGTCATCACGCTCAAGCTGGTCAGCGACAGAGGGGGCGAGGCGCTCGCCAACACCGCCTGGTCGGTGCTGACCCCGGGCGGCGACGTCATCAAGGAATCGATCGGCGCCTTCCCGCGCGTGGTGCTCTCCGAAGGCGAATACCGCGCCATCGCCAAGAACGAGGGCAAGGTCTACGAGCGCGGCTTCAACGTCGTCAACGGCGTCGACGGCGAAGTGGAAGTCGTCGCGCGCTAACGCTTAAGCGGGATCCCGCATGCGGCCGACGCTGTCGTTCGTGCGCTTGGCGAACGCTTCTCATTCAGCGCACGAATGTCCCATATCTTAGTACCGTCAGTCGCGTCGCGCGTGCGGGAAGCAGATGCTTTTCGCTACGCGCCAATCAACACCGGCACCATCCGCTTATTCCGGAAGCGTCTCGACTTCCTCACAGCCGGTGCAAGATACCTATTTCCGACAATCAATTTTATTCGCTTTCCATCCTGCTGCGTTATATGTCGGGCATCCCTCTAACGGGGGAGGCCGGAGCAGCCTCGTGCGTCTGCGAGACCGGCAAGGAGCAGGGGACCAAGCTCGTCGGCATGTTCGAAGTGATCCTCACCAGGCGAAAGCGGTTTGGCTGGCGGTGGCGGGTGTGCGACCACGCCGGCAAGATATTTGCCGATGGCTTCGAGCGCTCCCGGCCGTCCGCCAAATATCATGGCGAGCGCGCATTGTTCTTCCTGTTGTCGCAGGCCCATCTGCGCAACCGCTCCGCGGCCCCCAGCGAGGACTAGCGGCAGGCACAGCTCCGTAGCCCGGATTGCGCTTCGCTCCCTCCGGGCTCCGAAACGTCTCTGCGAGCGCCGTCAGATGTCGACGACGAGCTTGCCCTGCGCCGCGTGATCGCGGATCAGCGCATAGGCATTGCCGACTTTCTCCAGTGTGAAGTGCCGGGCATTGCGCTCGAACAGTCGCTCGGACAGACGCTGTTCCAGCGCACGACGGATGGTTTCGTGCTGACCGACGAGGGCACAGCCGTGCTGCGCCATGCCGAGCGGATTGAAGAGGAGGCGCTCGCTTTGGAGCGGCGTGCGTCCGGCGCGGAGACGCAGCTCGACGGCTTGCTGCGCCTGTCGTCGTCGGACTGGTTCGGGACGGTGATGCTCTCGCCGGTGAATAGCCGCCTTCGGCAAACGCCATCCCAAGATAATTGTCGAGCTTCTGACCGATGCGCGCCTCTACAGCCTGCCGCGCCGCGAGGTCGCTTCGCTCATCCCGGGCTACGCGAGACCTTGCGGTGCCTGTCGGGCAACACACACAAATTGTCGGTCAACGGGCAGGCGTAAAAATATTCGCCTTTACAGAATTCGGAATTATCGTATCTTCTGCTCACTCCGGCCCAAGGAAGAGGGCGTATCGCGATCGTCACGAACGCGGGCCGGGCGGCGGTGGACGCCGATCACATCGGCGCGAAGGGTTTCGCAGGGCGGAGAGCCGTGAGCGAGGGCGTCGCGCGCACGACCGGTGTGATCGGCGTACGGCCAAATCGTGTCGTCCTGGCGCCCGGGGTCTGTGCGCCAAGTCTTGCGGTGATGGGTGCAGCCCGACCGGGCACACGCATCAGCCATCCGCAGCGCGACGGGGGCAATAGTGCATCGCTCCCCGGGGAGAACACGGCATAAGCCGTTCCAACCATTGCGCAGGGAAGGCCGGGATGCTCCGGTTGCCCTGTTTCCCGCTGTGCAATGTAGCGCAATCTGCCCTTGGCATAGCGGAGCAATAGGAGCCAGCCGGCTCCCGGTCTTCCCTGCACCCTCTTTCAATTGAGGGTGAAGCGACGAAGCAAAGCTCGGGCGAAACACGCCGCGAGGATGCAAGCCCATGTCAGTTATTCAACAACGATCTCGTGCCCCGGACGCAGCGCAGCGCCTCTTCGCTGTGCGCTGCAGGGCCGGGGCCCATGCAACAGCGAACGGCGCGGCTTCCTGGATCCCGGCTCTGCGGCGCGTCACTGCGTGCCGCACCGCGTCCGGGACACGAGAAAGACGAGCGTTGTCGTCACAGTTCGTCATTGCGGCGCCGAGATCGCAAAGCTGCTCGCCGATTTCGGCCAGCGTGCTTCACGGGCGGCGTAACTCGGACGGATAACAGTCATAGACCAGCGCCTTGAAGGCAGGCGTGATACGGCTGCGCTCGTTCTGGGTCTGCTGCATCAGGAGGTAGACCATGTCGAGCTTGGGATCGACGCCGAAATAGGTGCCGCTGCCACTGTCCCATTTCAACTCGCCGAGCGAGCCCGGCGGCGGCGGTTTGGCGTTGCCGGGATCGGTCCGCACCGCAAGGCCATAGCCATAACCGAAGCCGTCGCCAGGAAAATAGAAATAATCGCGTCCAACGCCGGAGCCGGGCCCGACGTGATCCGTGGTCATGGCTTTGAAAGCCGCGGGGCTCAGATAGCGCTTGCCCTCGAACTCGCCGCCGTTGAGCAGCATCTGCGAGAAACGCAGATAGTCGGTGATGGTCGAGAGCAGCCCGCCGCCTCCGGATTGCCATTCGGGATGGTCGAGGCGGTCGCGCTCGGCGGCAAGCAGAATGAAGTCATTGGGCAGCGGCCGCGCCATCCGAGCGAGCTCGTCCGCGCTCGCCAGCGCGAATTTGGTGCTGCTCATGCCGAGCGGATCGAGGATGCGCTGCTTGAGGAATTCGTACAGCGTCTGGCCCGAGATGATCTCGATGACGCTGCCGAGCACGTCGGTGGAATGACCGTAGCGCCACAGCGTTCCCGGCTGCCGCGCCAGCGGCAGCTTTGCGATGCGTTGGGCGAATTCCCTGTTGTTGAATTGACCTTCGAAGATGTCGGCAGCCTTGTAGGCCTGCTCGACCCATTTGCCGCCGATATAATCGTAGCTGATGCCCGAGGTGTGCCGCAGCAGATCCTCGATGTTGACGGGACGGACCGGGGCCACGAGATCCAGATGCAACGTGCCGTCGGGATTGGTGACCTCCAGTCCCACCTTGGTGTCGGCAAAGAGGGGGATGTATTTCGACACGGGGTCGGTGAGCGCAAGCTTGCCCTTGTCGATCAGCATCATCGCGCCGAGGCACGTGACCGGCTTGGTCATCGAGTGGATGGCGAAGATCGTATCGGGCGTCATCGCGAGACCCGTCCTGGTGTCGCGCACGCCAAAATTCTTCAGATAGACCGGCTTGCCGTGCTGCTGGACCAGGACCACGGCGCCCGGCAGCCGGCCGCTCGTCACCTCGTTGTCAAAATACTTTGTGATGCGGTCGAGCCCGTCGGACGACGGAGCGGCGATATCGGCGGCGCGGCTCCGCGCCATTGTGCCGGCCAGCAGCGCGGCTCCGACCAGAAATTCACGACGCTTCATCCGGGCTTCCTCCCTCGCCGGGATCAAAGCCGCAAGACGTCGAAGGCGTCAACACGCCTTCGATTAAAATCGCGTCACGATTTCAGAAAGGACCGGCCGCGGACGGTCATCGCTCGGCTTGGTCGGGGTGCCGATATGGACAAGTCCGGCGAGCTTCTCGTCCGGCTTGAGGCCGAGGCCATCCAGCACGTCGCGATCGAACGAGAACCAGCCGGTCAGCCAGCAGGCGCCGTAGCCGAGCGCGGTCGCGGCCGTGACGATGTTCATGACGCTGGCGCCGGCCGACAATTCCTGCTCGAAGGCCGGCACCTTCGGATGCGGCTTGGTGAAGCTGACGATGCCGATCACCAGCGGCGCATCCGTGAGGCGTTTGCGCTCGGTCTCGACATCGGCGGCAGGCGCGCCAGGATTCTTCCGGGCAAACACCTTTGCGATCACCTCGCCGGCGCGTTGACGCGCATCGCCCTCGAAAATGATGAAGCGCCAGGGCGCAAGCTTGCCATGGTCGGGCACGCGCGAGCCGATGGTGAGGATGGTCTCGAGCTCGGCCGGGGAGGGCCCGGGTCCGGACATCTCGCGCGGCTTGACCGAGCGGCGGGTCTTCAGGAGTTCGATGGCGTCAGGCACTGCAATATCCTCTTCGGCTGGTCGTCGGGCGTGCCATGCCGAGATAAGCATGCACGCCCGCAACCGAAAGCGAGTTTAGATCGATTTCAGGAATCAGGCCGCGCCACGCGCCCGCTTCACATCGGGCGGGGTCGCCTCGTCGACGAGGGCGGCGAGCGCCTCCACCGTCGTGGTCACGTTCTGGCCGTCGCTGCCGAGCCGCCGGATCGAGACCGACTGTGTCTCGGCCTCTTTCTTGCCGACCACGAGCAGTGCCGGAATCTTGGCCAGCGAATGCTCGCGGACCTTGTAGTTGATCTTTTCGTTGCGCAGGTCGATCTCGGCCCGAAGTCCCGCACGCCGGACCTGCTCCAGAACCTGCTTGGCGTATTCGTCGGCCTCCGACGTGATGGTGGTGACCACCACCTGCACCGGCGACAGCCAAAGCGGGAAGTTGCCGGCATAGTGCTCGATCAGGATGCCGATGAAGCGCTCCATCGAACCGCAGATCGCGCGGTGCACCATCACCGGCGGCTTCTTGCCGCTGTCGTGGTCGATGTAGAACGCACCGAACCGTTCCGGCAGGTTGAAGTCGACCTGCGTGGTGCCGCATTGCCAGTCGCGGCCGATGGCGTCGCGCAGCACGTATTCGAACTTCGGCCCGTAGAAGGCGCCTTCGCCCGGATTGATCTCGGTCTTGATGTGATTGTTCTGCGTCTGGATTTCGCGCAGCACGGTGGCCATCACGCGCTCGGCGTGATCCCACATCGCGTCGGTGCCGACGCGTTTCTCCGGCCGGGTCGACAACTTCACCGTGAGATCGCCGGTGAAGCCGAAATCGGCGTAAGTCGACAGGATCAGCTCGTTGATCTTCAGGCACTCGTCGGCGAGCTGATCCTCCATGCAGAAGATATGAGCGTCGTCCTGCGTGAAGCCGCGCACGCGCATCAAGCCGTGCATGGCGCCGGACGGCTCATAGCGGTGCACTACGCCGAACTCGGCGAGCCGCAGCGGCAAATCGCGGTAGCTCTTCAAGCCGTGCTTGAAGATCTGCACGTGACCCGGGCAGTTCATTGGCTTCAGTGCAAACCAGCGCTTGTCTTCGGCTTCGTCGCCGGCCGACTGCGCCGCAAACATGTTCTCGCGGTACCAACCCCAATGGCCGGAGGTCTCCCACAGCGACTTGTCGAGGATCTGCGGCGCGTTGACCTCGCTGTAGTCGCCGCTCAGGCGTCGGCGCATATAGGCGATCAGCTGCTGGAAGATGGTCCAGCCCTTGGCGTGCCAGAACACCACGCCCGGACCTTCCTCCTGGAAATGGAAGAGGTCGAGCTCGCGCCCGAGCTTGCGATGGTCGCGCTTTTCGGCTTCCTCGATCTGCTTCAGATAAGCGTCGAGGTCCTCCTGCTTGGCGAACGCCGTGCCGTAGATGCGGGTCAGCATCGGGTTGTTGCTGTCGCCGCGCCAATAGGCGCCGGCCACCTTCATCAGCTTGAAGGCGTTGCCGACCTTGCCGGTCGAGGTCATGTGCGGGCCGCGGCAGAGATCGAACCAGTCGCCCTGATAGTAGATCTTGATCGGCTCGTTGCCGGGGATGGCGTCGACCAGCTCGACCTTGAACGCCTCGCCCTTGTCGCGGAACACCTGTTTGGTTTTTTCGCGATCCCAAACCTCTTTCGTAAAAAACTTGTCGCGCGCGATGAGCTCGCGCATCTTTTTCTCGATTGCGGCAAAGTCTTCCGGCGTGAACGGCTCGTTGCGGAAGAAATCGTAATAGAAGCCGTTCTCGATCACGGGACCGATGGTGACCTGGGTGCCCGGCCACAGCGTCTGCACGGCTTCGGCGAGCACGTGGGCGCAGTCGTGGCGGATCAACTCGAGCGCGCGTGGATCGTCGCGGTTGATCAGCTCGAGCTTGGCATCGGCTTCAATGGGATCGTCGAGGTCGGAGACCACGCCGTCGAGCGCCATCGCGACCGTGCGCTTGGCCAGCGACGGCGAAATGCCCTTGGCGATCTCGAGGCCGGTGATGCTCTTGGCATATTCACGCCGGGCGCCGTCCGGGAAGGTGAGAGTGATTTTTTCCGGTGGGGTCACGGGTCTCAAATTGCTGAGGCTGTATTGGAAGCCCGATTCGGATTTGGCTTGTTCGGCCTTGGTCTGTTCGGCCTTGGCTTGTTCGGACCTGGATTGGTCCTTGGGCTGGTCGGTCATTGCATGTCTCCTGGGGCTCACTCCTGCGAACGAGCGCAGGTAAGCGGGAACGAGCGATATATCAGGCGATTCGGCCTGCGCAATCCGGCATTTCCAAGAAACTGGCGCGCAAAAGCCGGGGCGCCGCACGAACTATTCCGGGCGACGCCCTTTAACCGGTCGCAGGTCTGCTCTACATGCATCTGCATGGAAAATGCACGCGCCGGCCGTTTCGCGCCTACTGCCCTGATGCTCGGCAATCTCGTCACCGGCTGCTCGGTATTGGCACCGGCGGGCATGCTGCCGGAATTGGCGGCGGGGCTCGACGTCAGCATCCACGCGGCCGCGCTCCTGATCACCTTCGGCGCCATCATCCTGTGCATCGGATCGCCGCTGACGGCCTGGCTCACCAGCCGGATCGAGCGCCGGACGCTGCTCACCACGACGCTGGCGGTGCTCGCCTTTGGCAATCTCGCATCGGCATTTGCGCCCGACTACACGAGCCTCCTTGTCACCCGCCTGGCGATGCTCGCGGTCGGCGCGCTCTACACGCCGCAGGCCGCCGGCACGGCGGCACTGATCGTGCCGGTGGAGCGTCGCGGCAGCACGATCGCCTACATCTTTCTCGGCTGGTCGCTCGCTGCCGCCGTCGGCCTGCCGCTGATCACCTTCATCGCCAGCCGATATGGCTGGCGCGCGGCCTATGGCGGGATCGGCGCGCTCGGCTGCATCAGCTTCCTGCTGTTGCTGATCCGGCTGCCGGCCGGCTTGAAGGGCACGCCGGTGGACCTGAAGACCTGGAGCGCCGTCGGCCGCGACGGGACGATCCTGCTGCTGCTTGCGATCACGATGCTGCAGATGGCCGGGCAGTTCGTGGTGTTCACCTTCATGGGCCCGCTGCTCAAGAAGCTGACCGGCGCCGGGCCCGATGCGATCGGCATGGTGTTCGCTCTCTATGGCGTCTGCGGCTTCCTCGGCGTTGTCATCGCGACCCGCATCGTCGACACCTCGGGACCCTATCGCACCTCGCTGCTGTTCACCTGCCTGCTGCTTGCGGGGATCACGGGCTGGGCGCTCAGTGCCGGCACGCTCGCGTTGATGGCGGGTGCGGCCGCGATCTGGGGCCTCGGCTTTGCCTCGACCAATTCGATGCAGCAGGTGCGGCTGGTCTCGGCCGCACCGTCGCTGGCATCGGCGACCGTCGCACTCAACACCTCCGTCCTCTATATCGGCCAGGCTGTCGGCTCTGCCGTCGGCGGACTGCTGTTCGCCCGCGAGCTCCTGCATACGCTCGGCTTCGTCGCGGTCGGTTTCGTCGTGCTGGCGCTGATCCTGGTAGTCCTGACCCGGCCCCGGCCGGCAACCGCCGCCCCGGCCTGAACGGAAGCGTTTTCGTGTGCGCAAGGCGCTTGGCAAACCGCGCGCCGGGGCGCTAGAACGCGAGGTATGGGGACCAAAGAGAGTTGACTGAAATGAGGATGATTCTGGCGGTTGCCGCGGTGCTCTATTCAGCCTCCGCGTTTGCGCAAGCCGACAAGCCACCACCGATGGTCGGGGACAAGCCGTTGGTGCAGGTCAAGCCCAAGGGGCCCAAGGCCGGGATCCAAGAGGCGGCTGCCAAGCCCGCCGCGGCGCCGAAGGGCAAGCCACAATCGATCGCGGCGCGGCTCCAGGCCTGCCTCGACCTCGATGACGGCACCAAGGACCGGCTCAATTGCTACGACGCGGTGATCGCGCCGACGCCGAAGCCGAAGCCGCCGAAGGCCAAGGGCTACGCCGATTGCCGATTCTTCAAGGAAGAGGACGAGCGGCTGGCCTGCTTCAACGGATTTGCCGAGAGCATTCCGAAGCTGCCCAAAACCTGAGGCCAATGGCTAAGGTCTGCAAGCCGGACGGTTAGTCGCTGATCAGCGACTCGACGGGGATGGATTGGTGGAGGCCACGCGCGTCAGTGCGAGTGATGGCGTCGCTGACATCTTCACCAGCACGTCCTTGAGCGGGTCCCGCGTCCAGGCGCGGGTCACATAGTCGCGATGGGTGATGCCGTCACCGGTTTCGACGAACACCACGCTGCCGGGACGCAACGGTCCGTCCATGTCTTCGGAGACGCTGATGCCTTTCTGCCGCAGCGTGCTCATCAGCTCGCGGTCGCGCCGCGCGGTGTAGCGGGTGTAGGAGCTGACGAAGAAGCCGGAGCGGTGGCTCTCGATCCATGAGGCGAACTTGTCCATTTCGCCGTAGACGGCGTCGAGCAGCACGACGCCGCGGACGCGGTCGCTGATGCCGCCGACCTCGAGACTCCAGGCCGTCGGCAGGAAGCCGCCGCTGTAGCCGACGATCACGATCGGCATATTGGCGAAGGCGCGCGCGCTGTTGGGATCGCCGGTGAGCCGGGCCAGATGGTTCGCAGACTCCTCCAGGAAGCGCTTGAGGCCGCCCGCCTGCCAGAACTTCCCGGCGCTAGAATCGGCGGCGTCCACCGCCATTTGCGGAGCAAGCAGGATGGCGTTGGCGCCGGAATCGGTGACCTGCTGCGGCACCAGCTGCCGGTCGCGCACGTCACGCTCGAGCGTTGCGCCGTTGCCGTGGAAGAACACCACGATCACGCCTGGCTTACGCACGTCGAAATGTTCGGGCACGTGCATCAGCACGCGGTTGTCGCTGTAGGTCTCGTCCTGCCAGAACACGCGCCCGGAATAGCTGCGGTGGCCGCGGCGGTCGCCCTTGGCGATGTTGAGGAACGGCGAGTCGGAGGCGGGGTTGTTGCCGAAATAGGGGAATGCCGACGACTTCATGCTGACGAGCGTCGTCAGGTCCTCGCGCACCGGACGTTGGTAGGGGGCCTGCGGCGCGAGCGAAGCGACCCTGTAGGGCGCCTGCTCCGGCTGTGGCTGCTGCACGGCGCGCTTGGGCGAGAAGTCCGACATTTGCCGTTGCAGAAAACCCTCGCTTGCGGACGGGAACCGCTCCGTGAACTGCGGGGCCGGGAAGCGATCCTCGAACGTGTCACTGCTTGCGACCTGCTGATTTGTCTTCGCAACGATCTGGACGTTGGCCTGCGAGTTCGCCGCGAGCGCCGCCGGATTGGGCGCCTTGCCGCATTGAACCAATGTGAGCGACAGCGGCACCAAGGCCGGGATCAGAGCGATCCGGAGCGCACGACCGCGCGCACCGGACGTCGTCCGGTCGGCACGAATGTCAGCTCTCAGTTTCGGAACGGCCCCGACCATCCACCCATGACCCCAAGTCATGACCACAAGTCCATCGGCAATCATTAAGACAACTGAACCGATGGGCGTTTAGGCGACGTTAAGTGTCCGGAGAAACTTCCCCACATCCGGAACGGCCAAAAGGACCACGTAATCGTGTCGCGATTGTGGGGAAGGGAGACGGGACGTCCCGGTGTTTGCGCAGGTTTATTGGCCAAGACCGCGCAGCAAGGGTGCCGGAGTACCGATTTAGCCCGCCTCATTTAACCCTTGTTAACCCTGCTTGAATTGACTGGCTCGAACTGCACGATGCTTCCCACGAGGCATGACGCCTGAGGTTGAGGACCCCGATGACGGCATCAGATGCGGGTACCGCGGCCTGGACTGGCCGGCTGACCGGAAGCGGATCGGGGGTCTCCGTTCTGGTCGCAACCGCCATCGTCGTTGCCGACATGATCGGGGTCGGCGTCTTCACCAGCCTCGGCTTTCAGGTCAAGGACATCCCCTCGGGCTTCTCGATCCTCTTGCTGTGGACCATCGGCGGCATTGTCGCGCTGTGCGGGGTGTTCGCCTACAGCGAACTCGGCGCGATGTTTCCGCGCTCCAGCGGCGAATACAATTTCCTCGGCCGCACCTATCACCCCGCCTTCGGCTTTCTCGCGGGCTGGGTGTCGGCGACGGTTGGCTTTGCAGCGCCCGTCGCGCTCGCCGCAATGGCGTTCGGCGAATACGCCAAATCGGTCGTGCCCGGTGTGCCGCCGATCCCGCTTGCCATCGCCGTGGTGTGGCTGGTCTCGCTCGTGCAACTGACCGGCGTCAGGCACTCCTCGACCTTCCAGTTGATCTCGACCATCCTGAAGGTCGTACTGATCGTGGCCTTCCTGGTTGCCGGCTTCATCATTGGCACCCCGCAGCCAATCGCCTTCACCCCGCAGGCTGGTGACCTCGCACACATCGTCAGCGCCCCCTTCGCGATCGGGCTTGTGTTTGTGATGTACTCGTTTTCGGGCTGGAATGCCGCGACCTACATCATCGGCGAAATGAACATGCCGCAGCGGGACCTGCCGCGTGCACTGCTCGCGGGCACGCTGATCGTGCTCGTGCTGTACGTCGCGCTGAATGCGGTGTTTCTCTATTCTACGCCGGTCGGCGCGCTCGCGGGTCAGCTCGACGTCGCCAGCGTCGCCGGCAGCGCGATCTTCGGCAACCTTGGCGGCCGGATCGTTGGCGCGATGATCTGCTTCGGCCTGATCTCCTCGATCAGCGCGATGATGTGGATCGGCCCGCGCGTGATGATGACGATGGGCGAGGACATTCCGGCGCTGCGTGTGTTCTCCCGCAAGTCGACGAGCGGCGCGCCGGCCTATGCCATCCTGTTTCAGCTCGCCGTCGCCAATCTGCTGCTGTTCACGCGCAGTTTCGAGGCGGTGCTCGATTTCATCCAGTTCGCGCTGCTGTTCTGCTCGTTCTTCACGGTCGCCGGCGTCATCAAGCTGCGCATCACCGATCCCGATTTGTCGCGGCCCTATCGGGCTTGGGGATACCCGTTCACTCCGCTCGTTTTCCTGCTCGTGACCGCCTTCATGATGTACTACCTTTTGACCGAGCGGCCCCTGCAGTCGCTGTCGGGAATGCTCGTCATGCTCTCGGGCCTGTTGATTTATGTTGTTTTCCGCAGGCGGCCGGTCGCCGCTGGCACGTCATCACATCGCGAATAGACATGTTTCGACCCATGAGAATTGCGGCCGTCGCTCTCGCCTTGCTGGCTGCGGCCGTTTCGTCCGCGCGTGCCGCCGACGTCACTTTCGACGATACCGCGCGCTTCCTTGCGGGCATGCAGCCTTCGGCGGATTCGCCGCTGGTGCCGCTCACGAAGGACCCGGGCTGGCAGCGCCACGCAAAGTTCTTCGACGGCGCCTTCGCGCAGCTCGAGCAGCGTCAGCTCGCGAAGATCCGCAACTGGTCCGATGTCAATCTGGCGGCACCCAGGCCGACCGTGTTCTATTTGTTCAGCGGCCCCGACTTCCTCTATGCCAACGCCTTTTATTCGAAGGCCAGCACCTATGTGCTCGGCGCGCTGGAGCCGGTCGGTGCGGTGCCCGACCTGACGCGGCTGCCGCGCGGTTCGGTGGGCGCCGCGCTCTACAATGTCGAGCGATCGCTCGGCTCGATCCTGAATTTTTCCTTCTTCATCACCAAGCAAATGAAAGTCGACCTGCACACCAACCAGGTCAATGGCACCTTGCCGATCCTCTATGTCTTCCTGGTCCGCTCCGGCAAGACCATCCGCAATGTCGAGATGGTCGCGCTCGACGACAAGGGCGGGATGCATGTCGGCAACGACAATCCAGGACCGAACGCGACGCGCGGCGCCCGCATCACTTTCGTCGGCAGCGACGGCGAAGCGCGCACCCTGTATTATTTTTCGACCGATCTCTCCAATTCAGGTGCACGCGCGGCGGGTTTCCTGAAGTTCTGCGAGACGCTCGGCCCCGGCAACAGCCTGATCAAGAGCGCGTCCTATCTCTTGCACTCCGGCAATTTCACCGTCGCGCGCGACTGGCTGCTTGCCAACAGCGCGACCATCATCCAGGACGATTCCGGCATTCCGCTTTCCAGCTACAACGCGCGGCAATGGCGGTTCTTCCCGTTCGGCCGCTACCTCGGGCCGATCAGCGAATTTCCCGGTCGCTATCAGGAGCGCTACGCCAACCTGTTCACGCGCGCCCAGCCGATCGATTTCGGCGTCGGCTATCGCTGGCGCATGCATGAATCGAACTTGCTGCTGTCGGTGAGGGTACCGGGAAGCGACACAGTGCCGGATGCGGAGACGACCTCATCCGCAGAGCCATCGGCGAAACCGCCGCGTCCGAAGCGGCCACGTCCGCCGGAGCCGATCCCACCGCCGCCCGGACGCTTTTTCTGGTCCCGCTGATTACCAGTGAACGCTCTGGCTCGGCACGATGAACGCCGTCGTGCTGGGCGGCGTTGCAATACTCGTCGCCAAGTACCAGCCGGAGCCGACGACGAGCACCAGCAGGGCGACGATGGCGATCATGTCGAGGGTTCTGGGGTCGTGGCCTCTCGAACCACCCCGGGAACCCAGCCCAAGGCTGAAGCGAGAATGAGGGCTGATTTTCCAGCGCATTGTTGTTTCCTCCCGTGGGAGCATCACATCAACGCGAACGGAGCATTCCGGTTCCACTCAAGGCAGCGCTCCATCCCGCTTAGGGGGCGTTGACGCCGCGCCAGCGGGCGTAACGCCACGGCAAATACCAGCGCGCGCTTTGTGGTGCGGTAAGGGGCACGTTGTCGATGCCCGAGGTACCGAACGGGTTACAGCGGAGCAGGCGAGCGAGCGTCATCCAGCCGCCAGCCCAGAGCCCGAACCGTTCGATCGCGTCATCGCCATAGATGGAGCAGGTCGGCAGGTGCCGGCAATTGTAGCCAACCAACGGCGAGAGCGTGTGGCGATACAGCCAGATCAGAGCGCGGCCGAATCTGCGCGGTAGCCGGAACGCGCCCGCGATGGGAGTGGAACAGTGCTCGCAGGCTGAATGCTTCATGGGCGCTTTGCCGCGATCGTGAGCGAGGTTTTGCGCGGTTCCGACGCAGGGAACTGTAAGCTGTTGTTTGTACGCCACATTTTACGTGCTTTTTGGGAGCAGTGCAGCAAGTACCGGTGGACGATCTGTATTCCCCCGGATACCATTTTTGTGACGTTCATGTGAGACTTATTGGAACGTCGGAGCAGGGCTTACCTGAATCGCTTTAGGAGCCTTGGGGAAGGGACCGGTTTGAAATTTCTGAAGGCGCTCAATCTTCGCGGCTGGTTGCTGGTGGGAGCCGCTGCCTGTGGGGTCATGGTGGCTGGCGCCGTCGCCACATTCGGGTCGTCGGCCCGAGCCGGTGTTGCCCTCGAAGAGCGCAAGCTGCCAATGAAGTTTGGCTGGATCGCCTGCGAGCCGAATTGCCGCGGATGGGTCAGCGCGACCGGCATCATCACCGCTGATACGCCCAGGGATTTCGAGGAATTTTCTCGCGGACGCCAGCTCGGCGGCGCCACTGTGGTGCTCGATTCCAGCGGCGGTTCCGTCAACGACGCGATCACGCTCGGCCGGCGCTTCCGCAATCTCGGACTTTTGACCACGGTCGGCATCAGCGTTCAGAACCGCGGCGGCCAGTCGGCCCGTCCGGCGGTCGCGCCTGAGGCCTATTGCGAATCCATGTGCGTGTTCCTGCTGCTGGCCGGCAAGAAGCGCTACGTGCCAGACGCGGCCCATGTCCGGGTCCACCAGATCTGGATGGGCGATCGCGCCGACGATGCCAGGGCGGCGAGCTACAGCGCGCAGGACCTGATGATCGTGGAGCGCGACATCGGTCGGCTCGCCAAATACACATTCGACATGGGCGGTGCCGGCGATCTGCTGTCGCTCGCGCTCAGCGTCCCGCCGTGGGAAGATTTACACGAGCTCGACGCAGGCGAGCTCAAGCTCACCAATCTTGTGACCACTGATCTCGTGGCCGACGTGCTGCCGCATGTGGACATCTCAGCGCCGGCAATGGCGGAGCTTGCACCGAAGACGCAGGCGAGGTTCGGCGCGGAATCGGAGCAGCCTGCCAAGTCGACCAAGACGGCGGAAGCCCTGGTGCCGACGGGCGGCGTAGCCAAGCCGGGCACGGCGTCGCAGAAGTAGCCTCGAATGTCCGATTTCGTTTCCGGGGTCTCTGGCTACGAGCCCGGAGTCAGCCTTGCACTGGAGCCGGCTGCTTGGCCTTGGCCTCGACCTGACCGATGGCATCGACCACCGCATCGAAGGTCAGGAGCGTCGAGGCGTGGCGCGCCTTGTAGTCGCGGACCGGCTCAAGGAATTTGATCTCTTCCCATTTGCCTTCAGGAGGCGCGCCGTTCTCCTTCAGCATCTTGCGAACAGTTTCGCGTAACTCACGGAGTTCGCTCGCAGTCGATCCGACGATCTGACTTGCCATGATGGATGAAGAGGCCTGGCCCAGCGCGCAGGCCTTCACGTCATGGGCGAAGTCGGTGACCTTGTCGCCCTCCATCTTGAGGTCGATTTTCACGGTCGAGCCGCACAGCTTGGAGTGGGCGGTCGCGGTGGCATCGGGATCCGACAACCGCCCGAGTCGCGGAATATTCCCGGCTAGTTCGATGATCCGCTTGTTATAGATGTCGTTCAGCATGTGATGGAGTCCAGCACTTCCTCACCCGATCGGCCTTGGCGGGCGGCGTCCATGGTCCTATATAGTGCTGGAACTGGCGGAAAAACAGCCCAGCGGTGCGCTGGCGGTCTTTCAGATCTGCGCTGCCAGCGTGATGACCCAAGGACCTTTTTCGTCAAAGCTGTTCTCTACAGGCGTCCGGCGGCTTCGCCGCCCCGTCTGCCGGTGACACTCCGGCCGCAAGGCCGTCGAACGGAGTAGACATGGACGCTACAATCAAATCCATCCGCCCCAGCAAGCCCTCCGATCGGCAGCCCGAGAGCCGCCCGGCAGAGCTTGATCCTTCCGAATTCCTCGCGGCTGCCGTCCGCGCCGACCAGCCGCGCCCGGCGCGCGCCGAGGCCGAGCAGGCGGTGAAGACGCTGCTCGCTTATATTGGCGAGAACACCAACCGCGAGGGCCTGCTCGACACACCGCGCCGCGTGGTCGAGGCTTTCGACGAGCTCTACCAGGGCTACCACCAGTGCCCGGCCGAGGTGCTCGATCGGACCTTCGGCGAGACCGCCGGGTATGACGATTTCGTGCTGGTGCGCGACATCGAGTTCACCTCGCAGTGCGAGCACCACATGATGCCGTTCTACGGCAAGGCGCACATCGCCTACACGCCGGTGGAACGCGTGGTCGGCCTGTCGAAGCTTGCGCGCCTTACCGACATCTTCGCCCGCCGGCTCCAGACCCAGGAGCACATGACCGCGCAGATCGCTGCGGCGATCGACGAGGTCCTCAAGCCGCGCGGCGTTGCCGTGCTGATCGAGGCTGAGCATACCTGCATGTCGGTGCGCGGCGTCGCCAAGCATGGCGCCTCCACCTTCACCAGCCGCTTCACCGGCATGTTCCGCGACAATCCGGCGGAGCAGGCTCGTTTCCTGTCCCTGGTGCGAGGCACGCGCTGACCTTGCGAAATTGACCGGCGAGGGCGTTGTGTCCGCTCACTCCCATGAGACCGAGGAAGGGCTGTCCTTCCAGCCGCGGTTCGACGCCGCTGGCCTCGTGACCGTCGTCGCGACCGACGTCGCGACCGGCGACGTGCTGATGGTCGCGCACATGAACCTCGAAGCGTTGCGCAAGACCATCGCGACCGGCGAAGCCTGGTACTTCAGCCGCTCGCGCAATGCCTTGTGGCGAAAAGGTGAGACGTCGGGTCAGACCCAGCGCGTGGTCGAGATGCGTACCGATTGCGACCAGGACGCGGTCTGGCTCCGTGTCGAGCAGATCGGCGCCGCGTGTCATACCGGCCGACGCTCCTGCTTCTATCGCAAGGTCGAGGCCGAAGACGGCGGTGCCAAGCTCGTCTTCGTCGATGCGGAGCGGCTGTTCGATCCGGACGCGGTCTACAAGAAATAGTCCTGCCGTCATGCGGAGGCGGGCTGGCGGCCGAATTAACCCCGCATTAACCATACCTGTCCCACGGTGAGACGACAGGGCGCCGAATTGCCGGCGTCGCTCAATGCCGCGCGGGGCGGGCCCTCCATCATGTCGGTCGACAATTCCAGTGGCTCGCAGACGGCGGTTCTCGATCCGTCGCGGGCACGCGTCGCCGGTGCGATCAAGCAGGCCTCGAACGTCGCGGGCGTCAGCTTCCAATACATGCTGACCACCGCCAAGATGGAATCGGATTTCGATCCGAGCGCCGGTGCCACCACATCGTCGGCGCATGGGCTCTACCAGTTCATCGACCAGACCTGGCTCGGCACGGTGAAGGAGGCGGGCGCCCAGCTCGGCTATGGCAATTATTCCGACGCCATCACCAGGACCTCGTCGGGCACCTACACCGTCGATGATCCCGCGATGAAGCGATCGATCATGAAGCTGCGCGACGATCCGGAGGCCGCATCCAGCATGGCGGCTGCGCTGACGCAGTCGAACAGCTTCAAGCTTACTGCACTGCTTGGCCGCAGGCCGAGCGACAGCGAACTCTACATGGCCCATTTCATGGGCCTCGGCGGCGCCGCAAAGCTGATCGCCAATGCCGAGGACAATCCGCAAGCCGTTGGCGCGCGGTTGTTTCCCAATGCGGCATCGGCCAACCGCTCGATCTTCTACGCCAAGGACGGCCGCGCCCGCAGCGTCTCCGAGGTCTATTCGGTGCTGGATGCACGCTATGCCGGCGCTGCAAATTCGAAATCGACCCGCAGCGCGATGGCGGCGTATGGCGACACGCCGTCGACCACGCAGGTCGCAAGCGCCAACGGCGTGCAGCCCGTCGCGCCGGTGATCGACAACGCCGCCTATCTCCAGACCTTTCCAAACACACGCGCGATGACGCCGGCGAGCGCCATGGCGCCAACGACGGTCGCGGACAATGCGCCGAGCACGCCAGTGTTTCGATCGCTCTATCAGCCCGGCGATGCAACGCAGCCGGTCTCGACGACCGTGCAGAAATTGTGGGGCAACAATGCCTCGCTCAATTCGGTCGCACCCGCGACCTCGGGCGCATCGGCAACGCCCGACGTTCGGCCGCCGCAGCCGCTTGATCTCTTCAGCGATCGCAGCGGCACGTTCTCGAGCTAATATCTGCACTCGTGTCCCGCACAAGGCGCAACGCGTAAGCGATGCGCCGCAGAGCCGGGACCCATGCCGCACAGACGGCTGTCGAAGCGCTTCGGTTCCATTAACAAAACGTCAATAAAACCAAACGGTTATGGTGAACGCTTTGTTAAGCGTCGTGGTTTATTTTGTGTTGCAGGTGACAAGCCGTCACCGCTTCGTCTTCGTTGCGTTAAGCCGGAAGCAACATGATCGTTCGGCAGTTCATCAATTGGATCAGGACGGCGCCCGCCGGCGAGCGGGCCGAGGCGACACGGGCGTTGGCCCGGGCCTGGCTGATCTCAGACCTTTCCCGTGACGACCGGGTTGCCGCCGAAGGCGCGCTTCTGATGCTGCTCGACGATCCCTCGCCGCTGGTGCGGCAGGCGATGGCCGAGGCGTTTGCACGCAGCACCGAGGCGCCGGCCGCAATCGTGCGGGCGCTGTCGGCGGACCAGCCGACCGTCGCGCTGCCCGTGCTCGAACATTCTCCGTTGCTGATCGACGCCGATCTCGTCGACATCGTCGCGACCGGCAACGACGAAGTGCAGTGCGCGGTCGCCCGCCGCATCGCGCTGCCGGTATCGGTCTGCGCCGCCATCGCCGAAGTCGGCTGCGCGGCGGCAGCGCTCGAGCTGATCGAAAATCCTCATGCCGAGCTTGCGCCATTCTCCTGGGATCGCATCGTCGAACGTCACGGCCATCTTGCCGCGATCCGCGAGGCGATGCTGGTGCTGGAGGATATGCCGTCCGCCACGCGCGCCGCGCTGGTGGCGAAACTCTCCGAGACGCTGGCGCAATTCGTCGTGGCCCGGAACTGGCTGAGTGCCGACCGCGCCGAGCGCATCGCGACCGAGGCGCGTGACCGCTCCACCATGAACATCGCGGCGCGCTCGCGCGGCGAGGACATGCAGGGGCTTGTCCGGCACCTGCGCATCACGGGCCAGCTCACCGCGGGTCTTGTTCTGCGCGCTCTGCTGTCGAGCAATCTCGACTTGTTCGACGCGGCGCTGGCTGAACTCGCCGATCTGCCGCTGGCGCGCGTGACCGCACTGCTGCACGATCGTGGTGGCAACAGCCTGCACGCGTTGCTCCGCCGCGCCGGGCTTCCCGAGGCGACGTTTGCCGCATTCCAGGTCGCGCTCGATGCCTGCCACGAGCAAGGCTTTGTCGACAGCGACGACAACGCGGCGCGGCTGCGCCGGCGCATGGTCGAGCGCGTGCTCACCCATTGCGAGACCGACCGCGGCGCCACCGAGCCGCTGATGGTCCTGCTGCGCCGCTTCGCCACCGAATCCGCGCGCGAGGAGGCAAGGCTGTTCTGCGACGAGCTGGTCGCGGACGAGGCGGTCGATCCGGGGTACGACGAGCTGATCGCGGCCTGAATCGTAGCTTGTGTCGCCCCGGCGAAGGCCGGGGCCCATACCGCGAGGTCTCGCAATTGAAGCGAGATGGCCGCCGCCTTTTGCAATAATTTCCGCTGGTAGTCATGGGTTCCGGCCTTCGCCGGAACGACGCCTATGGCTACTCCGCCGGCGCGATGCTCGGCGCCAGGATTACCTCGAGATGCTCGGGGCGGTCGCGGTTGACCTGGGCGAGATAGTCGTCGGCGACCTTGCGCAGGCGCCGGCTGAGCTCGGCGGAGACGCTGATGTGGTCGAGCTTGGTGTTCTCGTGCACGATGGCGAGGATGGCGTTGATGTGGTGCGTGAACAGCTCGGCCGGCACCTTTTCGAGATCTGGCGCATGCTCGATGACGCGGCACAGGCTCTCGGCAATTCCCGCCGCCGCCGGATAGCCGAAGGTCGCGGCATCGCCCTTGACGTCGTGCGCGGCGCGAAAGAGCTCGTCGCGCCTGTCCTTGGTGAAGCCGTCGTGCCGGATGGCGACGTAGGCGGCCGACAGCCGGTTGATCTCGGTCACCATCCAGTCTTTGAACTCGCTGGCGAGGCCCGCGAGCGCCTGTTCGGCCCGGCCGACCGGATCGTCCATGTCCTTCTCTTCGACACGGCGCAGGACCGTACGCAGCGGGTTGGGCTGCGTGATGATTTGATGCGTGGCGAAGGCCGTGACCTTGATGTCCCTTGCGCTGTTCTTCGCCATGATATCGGCCTCGACCGTGAGAGACGTTGCGCTAGATAGAGGAGCGGGCCTTGTCGAGCAGCGAGGGCTGCTGCAGCACCTCGTGCTTTTCGCCGACGCGGCGCTCGGGACCCATATAAGCGGAGATGGTGTTGCGGCGCCGGTCCGGGCCGAAATAGGTCTTGGTCTTGATGAAGGGGCGGGGACTGGCGACCACGTTGAGGATGCGCTGGTAGAGCCCCTTCGCCGAGATCGGCTTGGCCAGGAATTCGGTGACGCCGGCATCGCGCGCCACGGTGACGCGGCGTTTCTCGGAATGGCCGGTCAGCATGATGATCGGCGCGTAGGGATTGCCCTTGGATTCCGGCTGCCGGATCATCTGCGCCAGCTCGAGCCCGTCGAAGATCGGCATGGCCCAGTCGGCGATGACGATGTCGGGCACGTAATGGCTGTACATTTCCAGCGCGGTGGCGCCGTCTTCGGCTTCGTAGACCTCGCGCGCGCCGAAGGAATGCAGCAGCGTCCGCAGGATGCGGCGCATGTGCGGATTGTCGTCGCAGATGAGGAAACGCAGCTTGTTGAAATCGATGCGAAACATGGAGCCCGGGCCGAAGCGGTCAACTTTCGTTAACCATATCGCGCCGACGGTTAACGAAGGGTTGCGATCGGCAGTCTGACGAGGCGCTCAGGAGCCGAACTGCTCGCGCAGAATGCGCTCTTCCAGGCTGTGACCGGGGTCAAACAGCATGCGCATCGAGATGGTCCTGTCGGACAGCACCTCGACGCGGCGGACGTCGCGGACCTCGTCATGGTCGGCGACCGCCGCCACGGGGCGCTTGTCGCCCTCCAGCACCTCGATCACGACATAAGCCGTGTTCGGCAGCAGCGCGCCGCGCCAGCGGCGCGGGCGGAAGGCGCTGATCGGCGTCAGCGCCAGCAGCGCAGCGTTGATCGGCAGGATCGGTCCCTGGGCGGACAGATTGTAGGCGGTCGAGCCGGCCGGTGTTGCCACCATAATGCCGTCGGCGATCAGCTCGGTCATGCGTTCACGCTCGTCGATCAGGATCCGCAGGCGCGCGGCCTGGTAGGTCTGCCGGAACAGGGCGACCTCGTTGATGGCGTGATGCAGGTGGACGCGGTCGTTGGCGTCGGTCGCGCGCATCAGGAGCGGGTTGATCTCGGATTCCTTCGCCGCGTCGAGACGGGCCCGAAGATCGACCGTCGAGTACTCGTTCATCAGGAAGCCGACGGTGCCGCGGTGCATGCCGTAGATCGGTTTGCCCGAGCGCATGTTCCGATGCAGCGTCTGGAGCATGAGCCCGTCGCCGCCAAGTGCGACCACGACGTCCGCCTCCTCGACGGTGCAATTGCCATAATCCCCCGTCAGCTGGCCGAAGGCCGCTTGCGCCTCGCTGCTCGGGCTGGCGACGAAGGCGATCCGGTCGTATCGCGCTGGCTTGGTCATGGCTTCCGGGGCAGGGCCGCTGGAGAAAGTTCCGCCGGGCTCGTCTATACGACCTGGGCCTCGATTGTCGAGGATGACCGCCTTTCAAAGGAGACCGCCAGCTGCCCATCCCGATCTGAGGGCAAAATCGGGCCGATTTGCGCCCAACCGGGCTCTCCAGGCACCGCTGGACCCATGATCCCCCAAACCGTCGCAATTCCGCGCTACCCTTGCGGTCCGCACCGGTGCTCGCAGCCGGGCAGGGAGAACGATCATGGCGACGAATATGCCGGCGCTCCGCCGCGCGACCCTGGTACTGGCGGTGTCGGCTTTCGCGCTCGCGGGATTTGCGCGCGCGGACGATCCGCCGCAACCGCGCGCCGAGACCGCGGCGCCAGCCGGACAAAAGGGCGGACGTGGCGGCGCCGCACAAAGCCCGTCTCAGAATTCATCGTCATCCGCCGAGCCGCACCGTCTCCCCTCGGATTCGACCACGAAGCAGACGCTCGATCTTCCCGGCCGTACCCTCAACTTCGCCGCGACCGCTGGTTCGATCCGCGTGTTCGACGGCAAGGGCGAGCCGCTGGCCGACATTGCCTATACATCCTATGAGCTTGACGACGCCGACCGTGCGACGCGCCCCGTAATATTCCTGTTCAACGGCGGCCCCGGTGCGTCCTCGGCATGGCTCCAGTTCGGCGCGGCCGGGCCGTGGCGGCTACCGCTCGATGGCGAAGCGCTGTCGCCGTCCGCCTCGCCCGAGGTGAAGCCGAATGCGGAGACCTGGCTCGATTTCACCGATCTCGTCTTCATCGATCCCGTCAGCACCGGCTACAGCCGCTTCATCGCTAGCGGCGAGGATGCGCGCAAATCGTTCTACTCCGTTGATGGCGACGTCAATGCGATCGCGCTTGTGATCCGCCGCTGGCTGGAGAAGCACGATCGGCTGACTTCGCCGAAATACGTCGCGGGCGAGAGCTATGGCGGCATTCGCGGGCCGAAGGTGGTGCGCCAGTTGCAGCTCCAGCATGGGGTCGGCGTCAGGGGATTGATCCTGGTGTCGCCGCTCCTGGACTTCCGCGAGTTCACCGGCACCAGCCTCCTGCAATATGTCGCGACGCTGCCGAGCTATGTCGCTGTGGCGCGCGAAGCCAAAGGGGCGGTCAAGCGCGCCGATCTCGCCGACGTCGAGGCTTACGCGCGCGGCGACTTTCTGGCCGATCTCGTCAAGGGCGAGGTGGATAAGGAGGCCACCAACCGTCTTGCCGACAAGGTCGCCGAGCTCACCGGTATCGACCAGGCGGTCAGCCGCCGGCTCGCCGGCCGCTTCGATGTCGGGGAATTCCGCCGCGAGTTCGATCGCAAAGGCGGCAAAGTGACGGGCCGCTACGATGCCTCGGTGCGCGGCTTCGATCCCTACCCGGATTCGAGCAGTTCTCGGTTCGGCGACCCCTCAGGCGATGCGCTGCAGGCGCCGCTGACGAGTGCCGCGGTCGACGTCCTGACGCGAAAACTCAACTGGCGGCCGGACGGCTCCTACGAGGTCCTGAACGGCGCCGTCGAGGGCAAATGGGATTTCGGCCGCGGCATCAACCCGCCGCAGTCGGTGTCCGAGCTGCGCCAGATCCTTGCCACGGATGCCAAGCTGAACGTGCTGGTCGCGCACGGCCTTTTCGATCTCGCCACGCCCTATTTCGGATCGAAGCGGGTGCTCGACCAGTTGCCGGCCTTCGCGACACAGCGGGTGAAATTCATCGTCTATCCTGGCGGCCACATGTTCTATTCGCGCGACGGCTCGCGGCAGGCGTTGCGGAGCGAGGTCGAGACTCTCATTCGGGAGTAGGCCGTCGCTTGCGCGGCTTGTATCTCCGCGCGATCTCACGCGCCACGACCTTGGCCGGCTTGATGTTGGCGCCCGCGATCCAGACGTCGCTGACCTTGCCGCGCTTGTCGCGGATGCGCCGCACGGGCTCGCCGTGGCTGGAATAGCCGGCGGCCCAGGCAAGCTTGCCGGTGTCTCGGCCGGTGACCTCGATCTCGGCAGCGTCCATGAACGGGTTGTTGAACTGGGGATTGGCGACCAGCACGCGGTTGCCTGCAGGCACGAGGTCGCTCGCGCCCCAGATCGTCCACCAGCGCCCGGTCCAGTCTCGCACGCGCCGGTCGGGTGCGCCGCGCGTTTTAAACACGTGCAGGATCTGCATCGCGCCGTCCATCCAGAACGGCGCCGCGCCGTCGATGGAGTTGCTGAGGATGCTGATCGCGAGCTCGCAAGCGGGGATGGAGCAGGTCCGCGAGATGTAGCCCTGAAAGCCGCCGCCATGGCCGAACCAATCCCAGCCGTCGGTCTTGCCGGCGTTGACGCCGAGGCCGTAGTAACCTTCGAAGCTCTGCGGCACGCGCCAATGGTTTCGCGTCATCTCGCGGCGGCTCGCGACCGATAGCACGCTCTTTTTCGCATTGGGCGCGAGCTGCGCGAAAAACCGCGCCGTATCGGCGGCGGTCGCGACGAAGCCGGCGGCCGATGCCATGGCGTGCGCGGGATTGTCGCCGGGGATTACACATCGCTCTCCGTACGGCAGCTTGCGGGTGTGACCGCGCGCGAATGCCGCGCTCTTGGGAAGCGGCGCGTCCGGCTCGGTCTCGCGCAGGCCTGTGGCTTCGATGATCTCGCGCTTGATCCAGACCGGGTAGGGCTCCTTCGTCACGGCCTCGATGAGGAGACCGATCAGGCCAAAGCCGTGGTTGGAATATTTGAAGCGCGTGCCCGGTTCGATCGCGGTCGGCAGCTTCAATTCCGCCGCCAGCTCCTTGGCGTTGAGATAGGGACGGTTGTCGATGAACTGGCTGGAATCGGCGCCGTCGCGCGTCAGTCCCGCGCTGTGCGAGAGCACTTGCGCAATTGTTGTTTCGGCGACGCGCGGATGCAGGCCGACGACATATTGTCCGATGGGATCGTCAAGCCGGAGCTTGTGCTGCTCGCGCAGCTTCATGATGCCGGCCGAGGTAAAACTCTTGGAGTGGGAGGCGATGCGAAAGCGGTGGCGCGGGGTGAGCTTCTCGCCGGTGTCGAGATTGGCGAGGCCGAACGCGTGCTCGGCGACCACCTCGCCGCGATGGACGAATGCGACCATAACGCCGGGCTGTTGAAACGTCGTTTGTTGGAATTCGATCCAGGAGCCGATGTAGTCGATCGCGGATCGCAGCCACTTGTCCATTGCGCACCAATTTGCGAGGGGAGGATTGGTGCGGAAGGCTATCCGAGAACGCAGAATGGGCACAACCCTGCGGTTGTGCCCATTTGCTTCATTCGAAGATGCGGCGTCTTTAGTAAACGAGGGTCGCGCCGGTCGGCTTGTCGAGCGCCGTGGCAAGCGAGCGATACTCGGAGCTGTCGGTGCCGGCGAGCGAGGCGATCTTGTTCAAGTGATACTGCGCCTGCTCCCGGTTGCCCTGCTCGAGCTGCCAGAGGCCGTAATACTGCCAGGTGCGGACGTGGTTCGGATCGTCCTTCAGCGCCAGCTCGTAATAGATCTTCGACGATTGGTAGTCGCCGATCTTGCGATAGGAATAGCCGATCAAATTGGCGACGTCGGCGACGTCGTCGCGCTTGAGCGACTTCAGCTGGCCGATCGCACCCGTGTAGTCGTGATTGTCGTAGATCGTGGTGTAAGCGGTACGGTACGCGGCAAGGAATTTCGGATCGCTGACGGAGGAGCTCTTCTTCTTGCCCTTCTTGGTCGAGGTGTCCGACTTCGGCGGCGACGAGGGTTCGTCGCTGCCTGCGGCATAGGCGCTGGTCAGAGCCGGCCCGGCCGCCAACGTCATGGCGACAAGTCCTGGCACAAGAAGCGTTGAGAGTTTGCGCATCTAAGTTCTCCCGTATGAAGCGTGGCGATCCTACACGATTGCCCAGAGACCGGAACACCCGGCGCGCAAAAACATTCCCCGCCGCCCCGGTCTATTCGCCCTGCCGCAGATGACAAACGTGTCATCGAGATGAACGGAAACCTGCAAAGGGCTTCAGACTGGGTTCAGCGCCCGCCGCCTAGGCTCTCACCTATGATCGAAGGGTAGGCGAGAGGGTGCCGCCTCAAGATCCTTCCAAGAGGAGACTAACCATGTTGAAGACCATTTCCGCAGCCTTGCTCGCAGCTTCCGTGATTGCAGCTCCGGCCTTCGCCACCGAAGCCGGAAAGACCACCACGACCACGCCGGTGATCAAGGCGGACCAGAGCCAGACCAAGGTGTCGACCACCGCCGCGAAACCCGACGCCGGCCTCAAGGCGGACGCCAAGGTCTCCGACATCAAGGCGGGCGCCAAGGTGGATACCAAGTCGAAGGCGATGAACGCCAACGCCGCGGTCACGCCGGACCAGCACAAGACCGTGCGCACGCATCGCCACCATCACAAGCATCTGGCGGCGAAGAAGTCTCTGAAGACGCAGCCGGACGTGACCAAGCCGGCGACAATGGACAAGCGCAGCTAACGACTGATCCGGCGCGGCGACGTCGTAGCATTGCCCAGTCGCCGCGTGAGGAATTCAGGCCGGCCCGTCGATTTGGCGCCTGCGCGAAAGCGCAGCCGTCGGCGGCGGGCCGGTGCGCTATCGGCAAGGCTCTTGGCGGCAAGGCTTGTGGCGGCAGGACGTGCGAGCAGGACCGAATTCCCTTCGCGCAATCTTGAGGCTAGAAGAGCTTCTGGTCTGATTGAACGGAGAGCGTAAGCGGTGGGGCAATTGGCGAAACGAGCGGTACGCCTGGCATTGATCCTGGCATTGCCGTTGGCGCTGGCGGCATGTTTCGGCAGCGACGGTGACCGTCCAACCCTGATGGACGGGACCCAGGCCGGCGGGCCGCAGCCGTTTCCCGACAATTTCCGCAGCGATACGCTGGCCTTGATGCGCAGCTATCTGAACAACCCGGTGGGCGTGCGCGACGCCAGCATGGCCGAGCCGTTGCAGCGCGAGGTCGGCGGCCGCCAGTTCTATGTCAGCTGCCTGCACTTCACCCCACGCGAAACCGACGGCACCTACAAGGCCATGCGGGAACGCGCCGTCATTTTCGTCAACGGCCGGGGGGACCGCGTCGCTGATCGCGCCAGCGAGCTGTGCGCGGGCGCGGTTTACGTACCCTTTCCGGAACTGGAAAAGATGACGCGGTAGCGCAAAGCCCGCCTTCATCGGCTGATGGTAGGACAGGGGCCGCCGGAGCTGCCGGATCACATTTCGGCGAGCTTTGAACGGGGTGGTTTCGCCTTGCGACAAATTGTTACGCAGATCTTTGCGCAGGCTGGGAAGACAGCCGGTACAAGGCTACGTGATGGAACAAAGTCGCGTTGTTGCCGCTCTGTCACAGTTGCGAACGATCAACGTTCCGGCATCGCCGCGAAGCAACCCAATTCACGCCACGTTGTTTCCTGAGTGTCGTTAATGAAAGAACGGGGATGATCATGAAAACGATTTTGCTGGGCGCAGTCGCTCTGCTTGCGCTGGCCGCGCCGGCCGCAGCAGCGGATATGCAGGCGCGCACCTACACCAAGGCTCCGGCCTATACGCCGCCGCAGGTGATCTACAACTGGACCGGTTTCTACATCGGCGGCCATGTCGGGGGCGCCTTTGCCGGCGACAGCAGCTTCCAGTCGAGCGACGCGCGCTTCCTGGGCGGCGTGCAGGGCGGCTTCGACTACCAGTTCGCGCCCAACTGGGTCGTGGGTATCGAGGCCCAGTATTCCTGGCTGCCGACCAACAATAACGGTGTCACGTTCCCGCTGGGCTCGCAGGTGACGTCCAATACCGACCAGATCGGTTCGGTGACTGGCCGCATCGGCTACACCTGGGGTCCGGCGCTGCTCTATGCCAAGGGCGGTTACGCCTGGCGCAATGGCGGTCTCGGCGTCAACGTCGCCGGCGTGCCCCAGACATTCACCACCACAGGCAACAGCAAGGACGGTTATACCGTCGGCGCCGGCCTCGAATACATGTTCGCGCCGAACTGGTCGGCCAAGGCCGAGTACCAGTACTACAACTTTGGCAGCACGACCTTCACCTCCGGTCCGCCCGACATCATCGGCGTCCGGGGCCGGGACGACGAGCATACCGTCAAGGTCGGCGTGAACTACCGCTTCGGTTGGGGCGGTCCGGCAGCCTCGCGCTACTGACGCGCCACCAACGACCACGATCTGACAAAGGCCGGCTCCCGCCGGCCTTTCGTCTGCCGGGCCCTCGTGGGCCAGCCTTTTGTTTGCATTGCATCAACCATCTGGCGCGTCATTTGCAGGCGAACATTCCAGCGCGCGCCTTCTCACGCGCGTCATGGAGCTCGGGTAAAGCAAAAATAATTTTTGCCGCTTACGGAACTCACGCGCCGGAACGCGTTATATGACAATTACCGGGTTGGTGGGACGACGGACATGCGTATCTTGGTGTCGGCAGTGGTGCTCTCGTGCTTCGTCAGTTTGCCGTGCGCTGCCCAAACAATCCTCAAATCCGAGCCTCTGATGCTGGCACCCTATGAGGTGGCCTTCGTCAAGGACGCCTCGTGCTCCTCCGGCAAGGTGCTGAAGGTCACCGGCGCGATCCGTGGGCTACATCGCCGGAAGGCCTGCGTGGCCTTGGCGGGCGAGCAGGCCTCGCTGGCAACCGCGACGCCCTGAGACTTTTCCGAGCTCTGACTTTCTCAGGCGTCCAGTCGGATTCTACGAATTCAGCTCGAGCTCCAACCTGGACTGGCGATCGGCCTCGGCCTTGTTCCTGGCGGGGTCCTCACCCTGTGCGGCCTGGCAGGGCTTGATCTCGTAATCGTTGTCGAGCACCCGGCGCGGGCCAAGGCGATCGTCGTCGGCACTGACATCCACGACGAGGCCACTCCGCTGCGCGAGCTTCCAGATATCGGACTCATCAGGGTAGGCCTTGCTGATCTGGGCATCGTTGCAGAACAGGGCGTAAGGCATTCTTCCCGCTCCCGGAAACCGCGATAACGATTTTGCGGGGGAGGGGTTCCCGTCGGCCGGTTGATCACATGGCCGTGATGTGCGGCGCCGGGCCCTGAGTCCTTAACGAGTCCTGAATCCCGAAAAAAAGAATCCTTGGGACTCGTTTGGCGGAATCAGCGGATGTTTTCGGCCATGACGAGCGACCTGAAAACCTCCTGCGGGCACATGCTGCTGCCCCTGACGCTGGCGCTGTTCGGCGCCTGTGCGGCCAATCTCTGGCTGGTGTGGTCTTGGCTGTAGGCCCGCGACAGAGGCCCGGCTTTACTTTTCAGCCGCTGGACGGGGAGAGACGTCGCGGATGGCGGCGCGCAGTTTGGTCAGGGTGGCCGTGCAATATTCCTCGCGCTCGCGCTCGAACCGCTCCTGATGCTTGCGGAAATTGGCGATGCGGGTCTGCATCTCGGCTCGGACCTCGTAGCGCGCCGCCCGCGGCGTCAAGACAGGCGAGGGCTGCGCCGGCGGAGCGGGCCGAAGCGGTTCGATCTCGACGACGGTCTCGAGGGGGATGATCTCCACCGACGCGGCCGCTGCCGCCATCGGGATCTCCGGCGGATGGAGGTCATCCGTTTTGCCGGTTACCGATTGGACGAAGGCCATTGTCTGCGCGATCAGCGCGTCGCGTTCCCTGATCCACTTCATGGTGCACCTTTGTTGGGGCTATTTCAGCAAAGCTGGCCAGCCGAATCAAGAAGGTGTTTGTTGGGGATTGCATATTTTTCCCGCCCGCCTGACAGTGGGGAATGGATGCCAAAACGGACCATTCGGACGAAGCGGACGGCCTGAGGCTCGTTCGCGCGTTCCTGTCGCTGCCGCCCGACAAGCGGGCGGAGGTGATCGCGTTCGTGGAAGAATTGGCGCGGGCCCAAAGCCGGCCCGAGGAGGGCACGGAGGTCTCGCCGGGGTGAGCGCTATCGCTCCCGCGGATTGACGTTGGGCTCGAACGGCGCCCCGACCACCCGAACGGGTGTCGGCGCGGTTACGTCGGTAGCAGCCCTTTCGGCCATCTGCTGCGCCGGAGCGGGCCCCAGTGTCAGCTCGAACAGCGCAACTGTGCCAGCCACGACGCCACAGCACAGCGTGACTATCGACAGCAGAAACATGTTTCGGTTTTCTTCTCGGATCCGCATGGGCCGACAACGGCTGAGGCGAGCAACCGGTTCCGCGCCGGCCCTGTCGCGATCATCGCAGCCATCCCAATTTTCTGCCAACGCTTAATTCCTAGCGTCGGGCATTGGAACCGCGGGACATGGAAGGTCGCGCTGATCGTGGCCGTGATGGGCAGCGTGCTTGCCGCCGTCGCCGCGTTCGGGACGCGCGAACTTTCGGCGACCGTCGACGGCTTCGCCGAACTCTCCGCTGCGCAATCTTCCGCGCTCAACCTGACGCGGGCCCAGCGCCGCGCCGAGACCTATTATGCCGCGCTCTACGCGGTCTTCACTGAGGCTACGGAGGCGGGCAATGCCAATCGCCTCAAGACCGCGATCCAGAACCGCGATGAAATCCCTCAATTCCTGGAGGCGGCGGAGCAGGACGATCCGGCGCGCGCGGGCCAGATCAGGAGCATCGGCGACCAGTTGAAGGCCGTGTTCGTCGGTTGCGGCGACGCGCATCGGCGACGTCGTCGAGCTGATCAACACCATCGCCGGCCAGACCAACCTTCTGGCGCTGAACGCCACGATCGAGGCGGCACGTGCCGGCGAGGCCGGCCGCGGCTTCGCGGTCGTCGCCGCCGAGGTGAAGACCCTGGCCGAGCAGACCGCGAAAGCGACCGGCGAGATCAGCCAGCAGATTTCCGGCATCCAGACCGCGACCCAGGAATTCGTCAGCGCGATCCGCGACATCTCCGCGACGATCGAGCGGCTCTCCGAGGTGTCGTCGACCATCGCCGCCGCCGTCGAGGAGCAGGGCGCCGCGACCCAGGAGATTTCGCGCAACGTGCAGCAGGCCGCGCACGGCACCCAGCAGGTCTCCACCAACATCACCGACGTGCAAGCGCGGCGCGGTCGAGACCGGCTCGGCCTCCTCGCAGGTGCCTTCCACCGCCAAGATGCTGGCGACCGACAGCAACCGGCCGAAGGACGAAGTCGGGAAGTTCTTGCGGACCGTGCGTGCCGCGTAAGTCTGCGCGGCGGCTTTGGTCGCCGCGCGCGCTATCGCGCCAGCAGAAAACCGAACGCGATGACGAACAGCACAGCCGTCATGATGACGGCCGTCGCCGCGCCGGCGGCGATTCTGGCCTTCTCTTTGGCTGTGGTGGAGCGCATGGGGCCCAGACGCGACGGATGACCTAAGCAGGCTCGCTTACGGACCATTTCGGACCGCTCGCTTTGCCTGTATACTGCGGTTGCGCCGGAAGTCACACCCCCGTCCCATGATCGCCAATCGTCCACCTGTGCTCGCCCATGAGCGGTTCGCCGCCGACCGCGACAATTTCACGGGCCTCGACCTCGTCGCGCGGTTCGAGCGGATCGAGCAGACGAACCTGTGGGGCGCGGCCAGTTCGGTGTCAGGCCTCGGCTCGGAGGATGCCGCAACCGCCGCGATCCGCGAGGCGCTTCCGTTATTGCTGCAACGGCTCGGCGTGCGCTCGTTGCTCGATGCGCCTTGCGGCGATGCCGGCTGGATCGGCCGCATGAGGCTCGATCTCGACTACACCGGCATCGACATCGTGCCGTCGCTGATCGCGGCCAACAACGGGCGCGCGGCTCGCGGCGAACTGTCCGGCCGATTTCTCGTTGCCGACATCACGCGCGATGCACTGCCGCGCGCGGATGTCGTCTTGTGCCGGGACTGCCTGGTGCATTTGAGCTTCGACAACATCGTTCGTGCCGTCGACCGCTTCCGGACGAGTGGCGCGCGCTTCCTGCTGGTCACGACGTTTCCCGAATGGGACGGCAATCGCGATTGCGAGGACGGCGACTGGCGGGCGCTGAACATGGAGAAAGCGCCGTTCGACTGGCCGGCGGCGCGCGAACTGATCAGCGAGCGTTGCGAGGAGGGCGGTGGCGGCTGGCGCGACAAGAGCCTCGGGCTGTGGCGGCTGGATGAATTGCCGGATGGGGCCCGCATTGCCACGGATGTGTGACAGGCGCGAGCGGAACGTCCATTGCCTCAGTGATGGCCGTCGCGATACACTTGTGGTTGTGTGAAGCGATCTCGCATTGCGGTGACGATGCCGGAGCACGCCATGAGGACGAGTTTTGTCGTAGCCGCTCTGTTGATCTGGTGCTCCGCGCCGGCACTGGCGCAGCAGGACGGCGCTGCGCTCTACGCAACACAGTGCGCACAGTGTCACGACGGCGACGTCCAAAACCGCGTGCCGGGCCGCAGCGCCATGCAGGCGATGTCGTTCGATCATGTGCTGGAGACTTTGACCTCCGGCAGCATGTCAACGATGGCTAAGGACCGCAGCGACGGAGAGCGCCGTGCAATTGCCGCCTTCGTCACCGGCAAGTCCGCGACCAGTGCCAGTGCGGTCGACGCGGAGGGACGCTGCACGCAGCAGACCGGCGGCTTCCCGCAAACGCTGGACGGCCCGCGATGGAACGGATGGGGCGTTGACGTCAACAATAGTCGCTTCCAGCCGGCCGACATGGCCGGTCTGACCGCGGAGCAGGTGCCGCACCTGCGGCTGAAATGGACTTACGCGTTTCCCGGCGCCTCGGTATCCTTTGCGCCGCCAACCATCGTGGGCGGCCTGCTGTTCATCGGCGGCACCGACCGCAAGGTGCACGCGCTTGACGCGCGAAGCGGCTGCACGCTGTGGACATTCGCGGCCGATGCCGCCGTGCGCGCCGCGATCAGCTTTGCACAGCTTCCGGGCTCCGATCAGTTCGCGATCTTCTTCGGCGATTTGCGCGCCAACGCCTATGCCGTGAACGCGCTGACCGGCACGGTGATCTGGAAAACCAAGGTCGAGGAGCATGCGGCTGCGCGCATCACCGGCGCGCCGACGCTGCATTCCGGCGTGCTCTACGTGCCGGTGTCCTCGCTCGAGGAAGCCGTCGGCTCGCAGGCCTCTTACGAATGCTGTACCTTCCGCGGCAGCGTGGCGGCGCTGGACGCCGCGACCGGCAAGACAGTCTGGCAGGCCTATACGATTCCCGAAGCGCCGCATCCGACCGGCAAGAATGCGAGGGGCACGCAGCTATTCGGCCCGTCCGGCGCCGCCGTCTGGTCGGCTCCGACGATCGATCCGAAGCGCAGCGCGATCTATGTCGCGACCAGCAATTCCTACTCAAATCCGCCGTCCCCAACCAGCGACGCGATCCTCGCCTTCGATCTTGCGACAGGAAAGCTGCTCTGGAAGCAGCAGGCGACGCCGAAGGACGCCTATGTCGTGGCGTGCTACAGCGCGGACAAGACCAACTGTCCCGAGGATCACGGACCCGATCACGATTTCGGCCAGTCGCCAATTCTCGTGACCCTGCGCGACGACAGGCGCGTGCTCGTCATTGCGCAGAAATCCGGCGTCGTGCACGCGCTCGATCCCGATGACGGCGGCACGATCCTGTGGCAGACGCGGATCGGGAAGGGCGGCGCGCTCGGCGGCAGCGAGTGGGGCTCGGCCGCCGACCAGGACCGCATCTATGTCGCGAACTCCGACGTGCGCTTTACGCGCGACGGCACGCGGCGGCTCGATTCCACCCAGGGCGGCGGTCTGTTCGGGCTCGACCTCGTCAGTGGAAAGATTGCAATGGAAGTGCCGCCGGTCGCCTGCGGTGACCGCCCCCAATGCAGTCCCGCGCTGTCGGCGGCGGTGAGCCTGATCCCGGGCGTCCTGTTCTCCGGCGGCGTCAGCGGCTTCCTGCGCGCCTACGCCACCGCCGACGGCAAGCTCTTGTGGGAGTTCGACACCGCGCAGGATTTCAAAGCCGTCAACGGCGTCCCCGCTTATGGCGGCGCAATCGACGGCCCGGGGCCGGTCATCGCCGGCGGCATGCTCTACACCAATTCCGGCTATGGCCAGTGGAGCGGCATTGCCGGCAACGTACTGCTGGCGTTCGAGGTGGAGAGGAAGTGAGGGCCGTCATCGGCGCGACTTGCGGCAGGACAGGACCAGCATCATCGCCCATGCAGACTCTGCTGGAACAAAACACCGGGCGTTCGAAACGTGAGGAAGCGGAGGTGCTCGATGATCGATGCCAGATGCAGTTGTGGGACCGTCAGGCTTTCGCTTCCGGGTCCATCCAACCTGGTAGCCGCCTGTCATTGTGTCGATTGCCAGCGCCGAACCCGGCGCGCCGTTCGGCGTCGGTGCCTTTTATCCGGTTGAGGTCGCACGATCTCGGGCGCGCCGAAGGAATACGTCCGGCCAGCCGCATGCGGGCGGCAAGGTGCGCTTCCATTTCTGCACCGATTGCGGCCCAACCGTCTATTGGAAGGCGGACAATCTGCCCGCGCTGATCGGAGTCGCCGTCGGCACGATTGCGGACCCGAACTTCTCGGCCCCGATCAAATCGGTTTTCGAGCAGTCGAAACAAGTGTGGGTCGAGATCGACGGCGCCGAGCATCTTCAAGGCGGGAGCGCGCGAAAGTCGTCGAGCTGAGAGCCGCGCGTCAAAAGCTGGTGCCAGCTGAGGGGATTGGTCAGTTTAGCCGACAGGAAACACCGAGGATTGTCAGTTTTGGAGTCTGGTTGGAGGAGGAGCGGCCCGCGGGGCCGGTTCGTCCTCGGGCGTCGCCATAGACCGATCTGGTCCTAGCGTACAAATTGCGAACGAGGGTGTTCCGCCAAGCGAACGCCCCTCGTGCAATATTATTGCCCATTGGAACCTTGGAGGACCCGAAAAGATTTCCGGTATAGCGAATCATGAAGGAGGATTTTCATGAAGCGCCACCGGTTCAAACAGGACAGGACGCTAGGCGAGCGGCTTATCAACGAAGCGCGGCTAGCGAGAGAAAAGGCAGATCAATTCCCGGCAGACGACGCGGAGCGTGAAGTGTTTTTGAAGAAGGCCCGCGAATTCGATGCCGGCGCCAACATTGACGGATGGCTGAACTCGCGCGGATTGCAACCGCCGAAGTAAGGCGTATGATTCTGGCTGATTTACAACTGAGGGAGCTGCGCTTGGCAGCCGACCTAGTTTTGAAACTTGCCATCGTTGGACTGGGCGTCTTTTCGACGGTCTTAGTCTCTATGTTGTATTTCAATCTGTAAGAGAGAGGCCGCCTCAAAAGGGGCGGCCTCGCCGTTAACAATCAGTACCGGCGATAGCCCCGGTGATAGCCATACGCACGGTGGTATCCGTAACCTCGACGCACGCCATAGCCATAGCGACCGACACCGTAGCCATACCGTCGATAGACCGGTGCCGTGCGGACACAGCCGTTCGGACCACAAACCAATGCGACGCTCTCAACGTTTGATGTTTGTCCGAGAGGGGCGAGCGGCATAGCCGATGCCGCACTAGCGGTGAACGCGGCGCCGCTGAGCGCGATTAGTCCGATGAGTGCGAACTTGAGTTTCATGGTGTCCTCCTGTGGAGCGCTGGAACGCATGGCACGGTAGGAAGTTGCACATGAACGAGGGATGAGCAGGAACTTAATTTCCGCCAACAATCGTGAACCGGGACGAATGTCTGCAGAATTTCTACCGCGCGACAAATTGATCCACTTTTACAAATCACATTCTGTGATTCCGCCGGGCAGCGCACGCCGGGCCTTTTTCGTGCGCATAGCCCCAATAAGGACCATGTCTAATAGATCGATCTCATTATCTACCTGAAATCCACTCTCGCTGCGGCTTCAAGGAAATTGCTATCGGCCCAAACGCCTGCTTGGCCGCGGCGGGCACCCACTGCACTTGAGCGATTTAAAGCCAACTTGGAGCAAATCTCGGGGAGCGGGGACAAGGTGGACCATCAGATCGGCGCTGCTTTCCGCGAGTTGGTCGACAGCGTCATTGTTATGCCGAGGAAGGCCGGGGAGCCTTACACAATCGAGACCCGTGGACGGCTGGCAGCGTTTTGATTAGGGACAAAGGGAGCCCCGATCGGTAAGGCTGCAATGTCGGCTAAATCGCTGGTGCCGGCTGAGGGGATTGAACCCCCGACCTTCGGTTTACAAAACCGCTGCTCTACCGCTGAGCTAAGCCGGCGACGCCTGGAAAGCGGGCAGGGCTCGGCAATGCGCCGAGTTTGTCCCCGTGCGCGCCGCAATATCAGACTTGGTTGGAAAGTGCCAGAACCCGCAAAGATCGTCGCGGGCATGAAACAGGCGGCCCGAAGGCCGCCTGTTCTGATTTGCTCGACTTATGCCACCTTATTGGCAGATGTGCTGGCGGCCGTCGTCGCCCTTGACCCGGGTGCCGGGACGGCAAACGATGCCGTTGCGAGCCGCGTAGGTATCCCAATTGCCATACCAACCTTGTTCGCTGCGATTGTAGCTGCCGTAGCCGCCGGAATTGTCATAGGCGTACGAGTTGTCCCAGCTGCGGAACGGTGCCGAGGCAACGGCTGCCGCGGTCCCGACGGCGGCGCCTGCAACCGCGCCCGCAGTAGCCACCGGCCCGAAGCCGTTGTTCGCCCTGTTCACATCATTGTAGCGGTTCTGGTCGTGGTAGGCCGTTCGCCGATATTGTCGTTCTTGACGGCTGGTGGCGTAGGGGCTGCCCCGTCCCATATTCTGGCAATTCGCGCTGGGGAACATGGATTGGCAAGCGGCGGGATTGGAGAAGGCCGCTTGACCAAGTGCGGGGCTTGCCAACGCGGTCGCAGCGATCGCGGCCGCGCCGATCAGTTTCAGGCTCATCATGGCATTCTCTCCATGTTGTTAGACCGTTGCTAAGTGCGACCGTCGGCAGCTCGTTCCGCAATTTGGCGCAAGTGCGGTCACATCGGCGTGAACCCGCAGGGGATGTGCATTTTGTGGCATGCAACCCGTCCGTCGAGGCGTAGGCCGCGCCGTGGGCACGTTAATGCTTTGATAGCGCGCTCGCTTGCATTGAAGTGCTTTCCGATCCCTACGCGTTAGGCTTACCGGAATTTTGCCGGCATCCCTTAACCCACTCGGCCCGACGATCCGATAGGTTGTGGACTGGATAACCGGGATCCTTTCCATGCGCGCCCTGGCGCTCGCAGCGCTTCTGATCGGACTGCCCGTAACCGCTTTTGCCGGCGGCGGCTTCGATATCGTCGTTCCCGGCCGCCCGGGCGTGCCCATCATCATCAACAACATCGACGCGTCCTATACCGTGATCGAGGGTACCTGGGGCCTGGGGAAGAACGTCCAGGTGCAGCCCACGATCTATGGCGGGCGCTATGTCGCCGAGCGGCAGCCTGCCGACGTCGGCCATTACTACCCGACGCTGGGCCTGCGGCCCGGCTATGGGCGGCTCGAGGTCGAGCCGTCCGCGAACCGCAAATTGCCGAAGCCGGCGGAGAGCTATCACCAGAGCTGGGGCGCGCAATCGGCGCCGCTGCCGGCGCAGATGGACGTGCCCGTCGATCCCCCGCCGGTGATCCTCGCGCCTGAGATCAACGAGCAGCCGCGGCGTCCTCGGCCTCGGCCACGTGCGGAGATGCCCGGCAGGCGGCCAGGTTAAGAAACGACAAAATCCAACAAACGAAAATCAACAGGAGAGAGTAATGCGTCAGATGATTTCGGGACTGGTCGCGGCGGCTGCCGTGATGTTCATCGGGGTCGCGCCGGCCGCGGCCTGCGGCTTCAATCCGTGCCAGCCGGTTGCGCCGGTCTATTCCGGCTGCAACACCGGCTGCGGCGGCTATGGCTATGGTGCCTATGAGCGTCTCGCCGAGCCGACCACGCAGTATTATTACGTCAACCAGGGCCCGACCTATACCGGTCCGGGCGCCTTCGCGCCGTATCCGACCTATCGTGAGGACGCGGTCGTTGCGCCAGCCAACTATGGCTACGGCCGTGGCTATGGAAACGGCTATGGCTATCGTGCCGCCGCAGTCGCAGCCGGCGCCTATCCCTATCATCGGCCGTACTATCGTCCGTATCGCTACGGCTACGGCCCGCGCGCCGGCTATCTGCCGCGCACGCACTACGGCTACGGCCCGCGTTACGGCTATGCTCCTCGCCATGCGCCGTATTACGGCGGCCATCGCGTGCTGCGCCGGTATTACTGATCGCCTGATCGGCTGAGCCAACGAAGCGCCCGTCCGCGCGATGCGGACGGGCGTTTTGTTTTTTAAGGCTTCATCAGCCCCAGCCGGCTTGCGCCGATATAGAGCGAGAGCACGGCGGCGTTCGACACGTTGAGGCTCTTGATCTCGCCGGGCATGTCCAGCCGCGCCACGACGCTGCAGGTGTCGCGGGTCAATTGCCGCAGGCCCTTGCCTTCCGCGCCCAGCACCAGCGCGAGCGGCTCGCGCAGCGTGACCTCGGAGAGATCCGCGCTGCCTTCACTGTCCAGCCCGACGGTCTGGAAACCGAGCTCGTTCAGCGTGGTCAGTGCGCGGGCGAGGTTTTGTACCGTCACGATCGGTACCAACTCCAGCGCGCCGGAGGCGGCCTTGGCCAGCACACCGGTCGCTTCCGGACTGTGGCGCGCGGTGGTGACGATCGCCTTCACGGCGAAGGCCGCAGCCGAGCGCAGGATGGCGCCGACATTGTGCGGATCGGTGATCTGGTCGAGCACCAGCACGATGCCGTCCTGCTCCAAATCCTCGATGTCGGGCGAGGGCAGGGGATCGGCCTCGGCGAGCAGGCCCTGGTGCACCGCGTCGGGCGACAGCAGCCGGTCGATCTCCTGGGGCCGGACGATCTCGGGCGTGACCGGGGTTGCGATGTTCTCGTCCGCGAGCCGCTTTGCGGCGTTCTCGGTCAGCGTCAGCTTGCGGATCTGCCGCTCGGGGTTGGCGAGCGCCATGGTGACGGTGTGCCAGCCATAGAGGATGACAGGCCCGTCGGTGTCCGAATCACGCTCGCGCCAGGCCGGCCGGCCGGCCGATTTTCCGGGTTTTTTGAAGGGCTTACCGCCGCCGCGGCGACCTTTCGGGCCGAATTTTCGATCGTTCATAGGTCTGCTTGTGTCATGGGTCCCGGAATATGGCAATTTGGGTGCCTTCGATGGCCATTTTAGCTGGTCGGCTCGGTTGACTTTGCCCCACCGCTTCGCCCATAAACGCGGCCGGTCGCGTCCCTATCCGGGCTCTTGCGGCTTCATGTTCCATGGCCGTCTTCGGTCGCCGGAAAGGTCCGGCCCGATTGTGCTGCCGTCGAGCGGGGGAGTGTCCCGAGTGGCAAAGGGAGCTGACTGTAAATCAGCCGTCTTATGACTTCGAAGGTTCGAGTCCTTCTTCCCCCACCATGCTTCGCCCTGACGGGCTACGCATGGCGCAGCCGAGCGTAGCCCGTCAGGGCGAAGCATGTCCGGCGAAGCTGGAGCATAGCGAAAGCGAAGACGGACTGCTTTCTCACCCCATCATCTCTCGCACCATCGGCATCACCTTCCGCCCGTAAAGCTCGATGCTCGTCATCAGCTTCTCATGCGGCAGCGGGCCCGCCGAATACTTCAGCTGAAACCGCGCAACGCCCAGCGCCTTTGCGGTCTTCGCGATCTTGCGCGCGACCGTCTCCGGCGAGCCGACATAGAGTGAGCCGTGCTCGGCCTCGCTCACGAACTCGTCGCGGCCCATTGGCGGCCAGCCGCGTTCCTTGCCGATGCGGTCGCGCATCGCCTTGTAGTCGGGCCAGAGTTCTTCGCGCGCCTGTTCGTCGGTCTCGGCGACATAGCCGGGCGAGTGCACGCCGATCGGCTGTGCCGGGCGGCCGAATTCCTTGAACGCGCGATGGTAGAGATCGACGAAGGGTGCGAAGCGCGCGGGATCGCCGCCTATGATCGCGAGCATCAAGGGCAGATCGTAATGCGCGGCGCGCACCACCGATTGCGGGCTGCCGCCGACGCCGATCCAGGTCTTTAGCGTGCCGTTCTCGACCGGAGGATAGACGAGCTGATCCCTGAGCGGCGGACGCAGCTTGCCTTCCCAGGTCACCGGCTCTTGCGACAGCAGGGCCGTGAACAGGTCGAGCTTCTCCTCGAACAAAGCCTCGTAAGCCCGCAAATCAAAGCCGAACAGCGGAAAGGACTCCGTGAACGAGCCGCGGCCGAGGATCACCTCGGCGCGCCCGTTCGAGAGCGCGTCCAGCGCCGCAAAGCGCTGGAAGACGCGGATCGGATCGTCCGAGCTCAGCACCGTCACGGCCGAGCCGAGATGGATCCGCTTGGTACGCGACGCGATCGCTGCCAGCACGGTCTCCGGTGAGGAGATCGCGAAGTCGGCACGGTGATGTTCGCCGAGGCCGATGAAGTCGAGGCCGAGCTCGTCGGCCAGCACCGCCTCGTCGACGACGTTGCGGATCACCTGCGCGTGCGGAAGCATCGCGCCGGAAGCGTCCCTGGTGACGTCGCCAAAGGTATCCAGTCCGAATTCGAGCGGTGCGGTCATTGATGAGGTCTCTGCGGGCGCAACTGGCGCCTGTCACTGTGGGAGGGATTAGCTTTGGCGTGGAGCTAGGCGGCAGTGACCGGCGCAACAATGCTGCTTCGCGAAACGCAGCGTTTCCGCTTTTTCATCGTGTCGGGCTCGCCCGCGCCTTCAGCCGGATCGGGCGAACGGATCGACCAGCGTCTCGTGCAGCCAGCGCTGTAGTGATTGACGATCGCGACCAGATTGCGCGACAGCCTGCGCGAGGCGAGGAAGAGGTCGTAGGACGGCGGGTCTTGCCGGCGAGGCTCACATCGACATGCCCCGCATTCAGGAAGCTGCGCGAGCTCAGCCGCTTCATCGCCGTGAGCGGATGGCCGCGCCGCACCGGCGCTACCGCCACATCCCGCGCATCCGGGCGCCGATGTCGACCTTCGGGCCCTGCGCCGCTGTGCGGGCCGCGCCCGCTGCGGCCTTTGGCCAGGCGGTGCGTTCAAACAGATGGACCAGTTGCTCCGGGATGAAGCGGGTGCGCGAGGCGTAGACGTGGCGGTCGCCCTTGGCGGCCTGGCCGTGGGTGAAGAAGCGCTGCGGCACCACGAGGTGCAGATCGTCCTTGGCGCGGGTCATCGCGACATAGAGCAGGCGGCGCTCCTCCTCGAGCTCCGCGCTGGTGCCGGCGCCGAGATCGGACGGCATGCAGCCGTCGACGACGTTGAGCACGAACACCGACTTCCACTCCTGGCCCTTGGCCGAATGGATGGTGGAGAGGATCAGATAGTCCTCGTCACGAAGAGGAGGCCCGGATTTGTCGCTGGTCGCATCCGGCGGATCGAGCGTGAGCTCGGTCAGGAATTTCTCGCGCGAGGCATAGCCGCTCGCGATCTGCTCGAGCTGCATCAAATCGGCGCGGCGCGTCTCGGAATCCTCGTGGAGGCGATCGAGATGCGGTTCGTACCAGAGCCGCACGCGTTCGAGATCCGTCGGCCATTCCGAGTAACGCAAATTTTCGATGGTGCGGACGAAGTCGGTCCAGTCGGCGCCGGTGCGAGCTGGCACCGGAAGCTGGCCGAGCGCGGCAAGCGGATCGGTGCTCTCCGCCATCTGGTCGAGCACGCGCTGCGCCGTCGCAGGACCGATGCCCGGCAACAGATGCAGAATGCGAAAGCCGGCGACGCGGTCGCGCGGATTCTCTGTGAAGCGCAGCAGCGCCAGCACGTCCTTGACGTGGGCTGCATCGAGGAATTTCAGGCCGCCGAACTTGACGAAGGGAATGTTGCGGCGGGTGAGCTCGATCTCCAGCGGACCCGAATGCGAGGACGTCCGGAACAGCACCGCCTGGTGCTTCAGGAGCGCGCCTTGCTCGCGGTTGGCCAGTACCTCCTCGACGATGTAACGGGCCTGGTCGGCCTCGTCATGCACGGTGACGAGCTGGGGTTTTTGCGTGGAGGCGCGGTCGGTCCAAAGGTTTTTCGTGAAGCGCTCGCGGGCGAGGCCGATGACGCCGTTGGCCGCCGCCAGCACGGTCTGCGTCGAACGGTAGTTGCGGTCGAGCGTGATCATCTCGGCGCGCGGCGAGAAGCTTTGCGGGAAGTCCAGGATGTTGCGGACAGTCGCGGCGCGGAACGAGTAGATCGACTGGGCGTCGTCGCCGACGACGGTGAGGCCGCGTCCGTCCGGCTTCAGCGCCAGCAGGATCGAGGATTGCAGGCGGTTGGTGTCTTGGTATTCGTCGACCAGCACATGATCGAAGCGGCCACCGATTTCGTCCGCGATCAGCGCATCCCTCATCATCTGCGACCAGTAGAGCAGGAGGTCGTCGTAATCGAGCACGTGCTGGGCCTGCTTGGCCTCGACATAGGCCGCGAACAGGCCCTTCAGCTCGGCCGCCCAGCCTGCGCACCAGGGATAGTGCTGGCCCAGCACCTTCTCGATCTCCATCTCGGCATTGACGCAGCGCGAGTAGATCGACAGGCACGTGCCCTTGGCCGGAAAGCGGCTCTCGGTCTTCGACAATCCGCGCTCGTGCCGGACCAGGTTCATCAGGTCGGCGGAATCCTCGCGGTCGTGGATGGTGAAGGAAGGATCGACGCCGATCCGCTCGGCATATTCGCGCAGCAACCGTGCGCCGATGCCGTGAAACGTGCCGGCCCAGGTGAGCGCGTCGCGCATGATCGCGGCATTGTTCTCGCCGAGCACTTTTCGCGAGATGCGCTCGACCCGGCCGGCCATCTCGGCCGCGGCGCGGCGCGAGAACGTCATCAAGAGGATGCGGCGCGGATCGGCGCCGGCGACGATCAGATGCGCGACGCGGTGGGCCAGCGTGTTGGTCTTGCCGGACCCGGCGCCGGCAATGACCAGCAGAGGGGCGCCCACGGTCGCACCATCGGCCACGCCATGCTCCACGGCGCGGCGCTGCTCCGCATTGAGCGTGTCCCGATATGTCGCCACGAATCGCCCCAGTGAAAGGCCGAGAGTCGGCCATTTCGTTGCGAATCGCAATGCGGCTGGACGGAACCGATGTTAAGACCTAGGGACAAGACCGCCTTAAGTTCCAACCCGAAAAGCGCGCACCCGGCATGACCGAGCCCAAGCCCGAACAGTTCGAGATGCGGCGGCTGGAATCACTCAGCAACACCATCTTTGGCGTCGCCATGACGCTGCTGGCTACGACTTGCCGAAAGCCGCCGTCTTCACCAGCGCGCCCGACTGGAACGATCTCGCCCGGGTCTATTCCGGCAAGCTCGCCGGCCTCGCGCTCAGCTTCATCATCGCCGGCGTGTTCTGGATCAGCCATCACCGGCGATTGGTGCGCCAGCCCGTCGGCAGCCGCGGCGCGGTGATCCTCAATCTGTTCTTCCTGCTCTCGATCGTACTGCTGCCGGTGACCAACGGTCTCTACACCAACTTCCCCATGAGCAGCGCGGTCGCCGTGCTCTACGGCCTGCACCTGACTGCGATCGCCGGTCTCAATGCCTGGCTGTGGTGGAGGATTCTTGGCGGCTGGCGCCACGAGATCATGGCCTCGATGTTTCCGCTGCTGGTATTCATCCCGGGCACGATCGTTGCGGCGTTCGCGCCGCATGTCGCGCCCTTCCTGTGGTTCATCGCCTTCGGCGGGCTGCTGATCCAGCGCTTCTATGTCGGGCCGCCGACCAACCCGGACGCGTAAGGCGGCTCACCCTTGTGTCGCACCGAACCCATCGGCCGGCACGTAGAGCTTGACCGGGCGGATTTCGTAGACCGCCGTCGGATTGACCTGGCGCAGCGTCCGTGCCGCTGCGATCGCCTCCTCGTCAGTGTCGAACTCCATGAGATGGAAGCCCAGGAGCTGCTCCTTGGTCTCGGCAAACGGGCCGTCCAGCACCACGCCCGCGCCCGGGCCACGCAAGGTGCGGGCCTTGCGGGTCTCATCCAGACGGGCGGCCGGCCCGAAATGTCCGCTCGCCCTCAAGGTCGCCTGAACCTCCAGGACCTTGGTCACGACCGCGGTGTCCTTCTCGGGCGTCCACGACAAGATCTCGTCTTCCACGTGATAGGCCAGGATGGCGTAAAGCATCGTTTCCTCGTTGATTTTGCTGCGCGCAGCTCAAAGGACGTATCACGATGGCTGGGGCCGACAATGGCGGTGAGGAAAATATTGCGTCGTGCCGGCCTCGATGAAACCGTTCTGAAACCCGATTGCGGGCCGGCCGGGTGAACGCTGCCCCAAGCCAGGACAACTGATGGCCACAAGAACACGGAAGGCGATCGGAGGCGGCAATGTCGGGTCACACCATCAAGATCATTTGCGACGCGCGGCGGGCGGCGCAATCGGAGCCTGCCGATTTGCACGACCAGAGCGGTCACCATCGCTATTACGGCAGCTCGGTCGAGAACGGCGGCGAGCGCATCGCCGAAAGCCGCGGCGGCAAGCGCCCGCGCGCCTTCAATGTCTGCGGTTTCTGAAGGCTTCGGCGAGACCGGCCTGAGCGGCGCCAACGAAAAAGGCGCGGCGGGGAAGCCCCGTCGCGCCCGATTTCTTGCTCGCTGGTCCAGGGCTGAGAGCGCCCCGATGCCAAGCCTTTATTCAAAGCTTAGCGGGCGATCCCAGCGAGGTGACAGCGTTTGGTAAGACACACTGGATCACCTCCTTTCGTTGGTTTCGGAAGAGCTCAATATAGGCGGCAATGCCGCCGTTGTTAAGAGGAGGCGGGTCGGGAGGAACCGAGGGCTGTCCGCAAGGCCGTGCAGGCGCCGGACAAGCCGTTTCCTGAGCAGTTGAGACCGACGCCCGGCCGTGTTAGGGAGCCCCTGTCGCGGGTGTAGCTCAATGGTAGAGCAGCAGCCTTCCAAGCTGAATACGAGGGTTCGATTCCCTTCACCCGCTCCAAAGCTATTTCAAAGACTTAGCGAGAGCGTCGGATTTTATTCCGACAAAATGGGCTGCTCTGCACGTTCTGATGCCCGCATTGTTCGAATCGACCGCAAAACAACGTGTAGCGTGAAAAAAGCTGTTGCGGCTAGACTGGTTCCGCGATGTCGCCGCTTGTCACCGCGCAAACCGTAACTTTTGACCGTGGGTTCTGAGGACAGATTTCGCGGAACGCGACGAAGAAGGGTCTACGTCCGAGCCCAGTGCAGGTGCGCTGCGAGCGTCTCACGCATAAGAGCAGCCCGCTCGGCGAAATCGTTCAGCCGGACCCGAAGGACTCGGCAGACGCCATCCAAAGAAGATCTGCCGGAACACGTCGCGCCTTTTTCACAATCTCGCGGCAGAGCGCAAGGTACCTCAACTATAAGCCGGCAAATTGTTTGCGCAATGTTCAGCCACTTTAATGTGTGACGTGCTGGAACAGCATGGCCTTATGGCGCGCAATTTCGCGAAGATTAGACAATGTCGGGGTCGGAATTCCGATGCGGAGACCAATCTCGATAATCGCTGCAATCGTGGCATCGAGTTCGAGATCGAGACCATATTCAATCTCGTGCATCAACGAAGTTTTTTCGCATCCAGCGTCTCTCTGGTATCTCAGGCGTCGCTCTGGATCGGCAAATGGTCCAAATCCGAGAGCCATTCCGACTTTCTCAATTTCTCTCATCGCGGAGATTGAGAGCGACTGACCCAGACCTGAAGATGCGATATCGTTGGGCGACACGCCTGTCAAAATGCGAATCGGGTTGATCGATCCCGTATTAATCAATTTTGACCAGAGTTTCGATCGAATGTCCCTGTCAACTATGCAATCAAGCCACGGATTCGATAGCAATTGCTGAACTTCGGCGGCCACGAGCGAACCAGGCATTGCCGACCCAATTGTCAATGTGCGCCCGCGATAATGGCGAACAAAGCCTGGCGCCGGCCGATCGCACGCCAGGTCGAAAATTCCGCTGACAATATTGCCAATTGGAGTCGAGGATAGAAGCATTCCATCTGGATCGACCGCCTCAATCGGAATACTTTTCAAAAGGCTGTTTGCGGCTGGCAGCCACCATGGAAAGCCGCTGGTGGCGAGAACAACAGTCGCGCCCTGCTGCATAACAGCTTTCAAACCAGACAATGCAGAGCGGGTGCACTCGGCCCTCGCAGCAATGATGATCATGTCAACATCGGAAACATCGTTCGGATTAACCAAAATGTTTGGCCTGCACCGCAGAGAGAAGTCCTTTGCTTCGATCCTGAGACCGTGCAGTCGTAACTCAGGCGCCGAACGTTCTGTCGCAAGAGCCGTGACACGAAGATTCTCTCGCGTAGACTTGCTGGACAACGCCCCCAAGAGATATCCAGCGATCGAACCGTTTCCCACGACGAGAATATGACGGCCGGATCTCATCGCCGTTACTTGGTGTCGATTCGATCGAGCAGTCGCTTATGTGTCGCATCGTTAGGCAACAGATGGCTAATGCGCTCGACCAAGGCTAGCCTGTTCACGCCAATGCCGTGACGGTAAACAAGTTCGGCTCCCTTCCAGCCGGTGGCCGCCAGCGGTGCCAATGCGCAGAGAACGGCAGCGAGGAAGAAATAGCTCATCGGCTTTGAATGCCGGCTTCTCCATCCCTCCCACAACGCAATCGACCACCACAATACAGCCGTTGCGAGCGCCCAGTTGCGGTGGTCGTTAATCACCGGCTGCTGTTCCGCCCCATGTTGAACCGTAAGAAAGGCCTGCATGCCAGCCGCGACGGTGGCGATCGAAAGAACGGCACCCAGCCACAGATTGATCCGAGCTGCCGTCAAGATCGGTGCGGCCCAACTGCTTTGCGGGAGAACGAGATGGACGACATACAACATCGCGGCGATCACAAAGAGAGCTATTGAGAAATGTACGAATATCGGATGCCAGTTTGGAAGTACTTCAAACATGTTGGTCCTGCGCTTCGGTGGTGGATTTAAGGGTAATGCCGGCTCAATGTCTGTGCTGCGCTTTGGAAGCGCGTTGCGGCCTGCCCGATGTTGGACGAGTTCCGGCGACTCCGCTCGCGAGGAACGCCTGCATCAACAGTTCGAATAGCCGGGCAGCATCTGCATTGAGCTGGGTTCGACGCAGACGTGCGATGGCGAATTGGAACCCCAAGCCCTGGATCGTGCAAAAATACAGGGTTGCGGCGTCGGGGATGTTGATGGTCGACGAGATGATCCCGCAGCGAACGGCCTCCTCAAGTAATGCGATAACCTGACTCTCGTAGCGGCGATGAAGATCGCGGAAGCTCTCGTTGATGCTCGGATACTGATGACGAAGGTGATCGGACATCACGAGTTTGGCGAGGCCCGGATATTTATCGATCAGTTTGATGTGACCCAAAAACATGCGCTCAAGTGTTTTCAGCGACTTGTCGCTGTCATGAAACTCGCGAGCCTCCGCCCAGACTGTTTCCAGCCGCTTCCGAAGCCACTCGATCACCGAGGTCCACAACGCTTCTTTCGTTGGGAAGTGACGGAAAACGATGCCTTGGGAACGCCCGATGGTGTCGGCGACGAGTTGGGTGCTCACTGCATCGACACCTCGTTCGTTCACAAGATGCAAGACCGTCTGCACGATCTGACTCTTGCGATCCTCCGCCAAAAAACGCTCTCGGGGCTCTTGTTTGGCTGCGGCACTGGCCATGCGCGATGTCCTGTCTTGACTAGATAGCATGTACTCACTATCTACCGCGCGAGCGCCGGATGTCAAGGCGATTTGCCAGGAGAGGCACCTGATGCCCATGGAAAAACGATCACGAGTGGTGGCGCTTCTGGCAGCGTGCCAAGCAGCATTGCTGACCAACAACATCATCCTCGTCGGGCTGAACGGGTTGGTCGGTTATTCATTGCTGGGGACGGACAAATCCTTGGCGACGCTTCCGGTCACGGCCTATGTCCTCGGCACCGCGTGCTTAACCGTGCCGGCTTCATTATGGATGAAGAGGGCAGGGCGGCGTGCCGGCTTTATTACCGGAGCCATGATTGGCGTGATCGGCGCGCTGGTCGGCGCGTTTGCTGTCTTCGCGGGCAGCTTTTGGCTTCTGTGCGTCGGCACGCTACTGATGGGCGGTTACAACGCCTTTGGACAATATTATCGATTTGCCGCGGCTGAGATCGCCGGAGCCGCATTCAGAAGCCGGGCAATCTCATTGGTGCTCGCAGGAGGCGTCGTCGGGGCCGTTGCGGGTCCTGAGACAAGCAAGCTGACCAAGGATCTGCTGTCGGCCCCGTTCACCGGCACTTACCTTTTCCTGGTAGGCCTTGCACTGGTAGCCCTGATCTTACAGGCATTCGTTGTCATCCCGGCAGTTCCGGAGGACGAGCATAAGAGAGAAGCACGGCCGCTTGCCGTCATTGCGCGACAAGGCAACTTCATCCTGGCTGTCATGAGCAGCATGTTCGGTTACGCCAGCATGAACTTCCTCATGACGGCGGCTCCGATCGCGATGGTCCAGCATCATCATGCCTATTCGGACGCCGCATTCGTTATCGAATGGCACGCATTGGCGATGTTCGCGCCCTCGTTCGTGACAGGCTCCTTGATCAAGCGGTTCGGCAATATTCCGATTCTGCAAATCGGGGCGGGGTTGATCCTTCTTTGTATCGCGGTCGCGACCTACGGCGGACTGAGTGTCGCCGCCTTTTGGATCTCACTGGTGCTGCTCGGCGTCGGCTGGAATTTTCTGTATGTCGGCGGGTCGACACTGCTCACCGAAACCTATGCGCCGTCCGAACGCGCCAAGGCCCAAGCCACCCACGATCAGTTCGTGTTCCTCGCAACCGCGCTCTCCTCCGTCGGCTCCGGCTGGCTGCTGCAAAAGGTTGGGTGGCCCGCCATGGCCCTGTGGTCGTTGCCTCTGCCGTTGGTCGTTCTCATGGCGACTGCGCTGCCGTCTTGGCAAGATCGCGTCGGAATGTCCGGTTCGGTAAAGACGCTGGAATGAATCGCGGTCTCCTCTCCGCACATTGAACTGCACGAAAAAGCGCAGGATGGCGTTTTCAGGCGCCTAATTTTCCTTGCCGGGGCCGGTCTGAGTCACAGCGGCAGTGAGCGTGTCGCAAAGCTCGGAAAGCTCGCGACCAAGTTCTCCAAGACCGACATAGCGCGCGAAGGCATCCGTCGGATCAGAACTACGCACGATGACCGCCCCCGTCGGCATTTCCATGACGACCAGTTTCAGCGGCGCCTCGATCAACGCGCTGGGATCGCCATGGAGAAGCCGCAGCATAAAACGAGGATGAAAGAACAGCAGCTGACGCGTAGCGCGAATCTCGTATCCGCCTCTACGCAACAACATTTGTGGATCTATTTCGTGAATGAGCCAGAGGTCTGCATCGGTGATCGCGCGCTTCAGTCGGCTGATCGTTTCTTCGAATGGGTATAATGAAGCCGTAACGCCATGGTCCCCAGAGAGCCCCGAAGCAGGCCCATAATCGACGACGGTCTTATGCACGAAATTAGACCTCCACGCGGGGAAAATCGAGAGCAGGTTGCGCGACGTGATTGAAGTAATTCGAGAACAAATTTAGCGCGACATGCGCAACGACTTCAGTGATTTCCTCATCGCTCCAATGTGCTTCCCGGACTGCCGCAAGCGCGCGGTCATCGACTCGGCCGCGCGTTTCGATAAGCGTCTTCGCAAACGCAAGTGCGGCGGCCACCCTTGGATCGTCCGATTGAGCCTGCCGGTTGGCCGCTAACTCAGCTTCCGCAATTCCAATTTTGCTGCCACGCAGGCTGTGAGCAGACACGCAATATTCGCAGCCGTTGGCTTGGGCGATCAACAGCGCAAGCTGTTCGCGAAGGCGACTATCTAGACGGCCACGGACCAACGCGGCTCGGAACGACAGGTATCCGTCAAGCGCTGCCGGCGAATTGGCCATCGCGCGATAGAGGTTAGGAACCCGGCCCAACTGGGCTTGAGTGCGCTCCAGGAGTTCTTTGGCCTCACTTTTCGCTTCCGCAGCGACAACCAGGGGCATTCTTGACATAGATGACTCCATTATCTGACATGAGCGATGTCACGATTCGAACTTTCGTTCGCGTGCTTCGTGCAGAAGCATTGCGGCGATCTGCTTAGCTGTTTTCGCGGGAGCCGAATCGCCCTTACGCAAAGCGGTGACGATCGATCCGTCGATCAGGATCATGAACTGCTCAGCAAGCGGGTTAGCCGCTACTCCCGCTTCCGCAAGCAGCTTGCGAAGAAATGCGGTCAGTTGCTGCTTGTGATGAGCAGCGGCGACGTGCGCTGCGTGGCTGCGATCTGCGAGTTCGGCCATCGAATTGATAAACGCACACCCACGAAAATCGTTAGTAGCAAAACGCTCCGCGAGTGCGTCGAACACGGCCAGAGGACGCTTGTCCGCGGACTTTGCCAGTCTCCCGACCGATTCCTCGAGCCACCGTCGCCAGAGTTCGTCGCGTCGCATCAGATAGGCGACGATGAGATCATCCTTTGACTGGAAATGTTTGTAAAAGCTCGCCTTTGCGACCGCGGCGCGCGCGATGATTGCGTCGACACCGACGGCTCGAACGCCCTGGGCGTAAAACATTTCCGACGCCGTTTCTAAGATGCGTTGTCGAGGCGATGAGGTGGCCATTGCGTGACATAGACAGACAGGTCTGTCTATGTCAACAACTTTCTCGAATGACGTCGCCAGCAATGAGAAGCTTTGGGGACGCGGTTCGATTCCCTTCACCCGCTCCAGCTCCCGATTTTCTGCACTAATCTACGATCTGGTGCGACCGTGTCCGCTCGATGGTTTCGGGCAAGCGCCGCTACGACCGTCGCTGCGGACAGTTAGTCCTTTGCGCCGTGCTCCCCGGGGTGTTGGTGTCAGTGCCGTGGGGCGGGACAGGGGCAGATTTCGCCGCGGCGCTTGATCCGCCGCCATTGTTGTCCGAAGGGGTGTTCAGGCTCGACGCGCCGGCTCCCGTTGTTCCGCCTGCAGGCGATGTCGTCGCAGCTTGCTTGGGACGCTCGCTTCGCTGTGATCGGCGCCGCTCCAGGACCGGACGGACGCCGTAGGCGACGTGCAAATTTTTCAGATCATTAACAATGTTGAATCACAGGGCGAAGTGATTGCCCTAGCGTGAGCCTTTCCGCTGGGGCTTTCCATGATCGATACCGCGACCAAGGCGTTGTTGCGCACCGTTCTTGACGAGGTGTGTGAAAGTGTTTCCCGCTATGAGATCGGCGCCCGTACCCACGTGGCGTCGAAGCTTCTGGAGACTGCAAGCAGGGGCGACATCTCTGCGGATTGCCTCAAACAGGCTGCCCGCAATGCCCTCTCTGAAGTTCCGATGATGTGACGATGGCCATGTGGGGGCGGGGGTGAATTTCCACGTTACGGTCCTCAAGATCCTGGTGAGCTACCCGGATGGGTTCGCTGACATGGAGGATCTCAAGCGGGATATGGCCATGCTGGCGACCAGCGGTCGCGACTGGACGGAGCGCACCAGACGGCTCGGCGGGCGGATGCCGGGGCTGGACATCTTTTCGCAAGGGCTGATCGACCGGACAAACGGCGGGTGGCGCATCACGGCCAAGGGCCGCGCCGTGCTCGATCTCCTGGAGGCTCGTCCGGACCAAGCGCCGATCGCCGCCCAAGAACTCCAGTCAGAGCCGGAGCTCGCCCCGGCGATCTCGCGGCACTTTCCGGCGGAGAGGGATAGAGGCCGGCTTGCTGCGCGCCGTCGCGGGCGCAACGCCCGCAAACAGGCTCGGGGGTCCTAGCGAGGAACGAGCGTCGCTCCTGTAGCTTGAGCAAACGCCTCGTGATGGAAAACACTCATGCAAAGTTCCGACGCCGCCTTGTCGACCGCCGGTCTGTCACGCGTGACGGACGATATCTGGGTCGTGGACGACGCGCCGATCAGCGCCGCCGGTCTGAAACTCCCCGTTCGCATGACGGTCATTCGCCTGTCGAACGGCGATCTCGTGCTGCATTCGCCGGTGAGATATTCGCCGGCTCTCCGCGGTGAGTTGGAGCGTCTAGGCGCGATAAGGTACCTGCTGGCGCCGAATATCGCGCACTGGATGTTCCTGTCCGACTGGCAGAGGGAGCTGCCGCAGGTGACGACGTTCGCGGCGCGCGGCCTTTCGGCGCGCAGGCAAGTTCGAGCAGCACGCATCCGCATCGATCGCGAGCTCGGAGATACGACGCCTCAGGAATGGAAGGCCGACATCGAAGCCGTCTCTATAAATGCGCCGATGTTTTCCGAGATCGAGCTGTTCGACAAGCGCAGCCGTACATTGATCCTGACTGATCTCGTGCAAAACCTCGATTCCAATGATCTCAGCGCGCCAAACGAGGCTGCGGCAAATCTCCTCGGCGTCTCCAAACCGAATGGCATGGCGCCGGTCTATCTACGACTTCTGCTGCGCCTCGGCGGCCGTTCCGCGCGAGGCGCGGCCGAGCGGCTCGTACGGCTGTCTCCGGAGCGGGTGATCTTCGCGCATGGCGACTGGTTCGAAACGGAAGGGACCGAGCGCCTCCGGCGATCCCTGCGCTGGCTGCTTCCCGCGAGCGCCTCCGGATCTGAGCCGCAGCAAATGATCGGCACGCGCGTCGTCATAACCGGCGCCTCGAGCGGAATCGGGCGTGCCACGGCGCTGGCCTTCGCCGGTAGGGGCGCAAGCGTGGTCCTGGCGGCACGCCGCGGCGAAGTCCTGACGAGCCTCGCGGCGGAATGCGAGGCGCTCGGAGGCCGCGCATTGGCGATCCCGACCGATGTCACTGATGCCGAGGCGGTGCAGCGATTGGCCAGAGAGGCCGAAGACGCGTTCGGTGGCGTCGACGTCTGGATCAACAACGCCGGCACGGGCGTTTTCGGGGCCTATCAGGATGCGGATATTGCGCTTCATCGCCGAACGATCGAGGTCAATCTCCTCGGCGCGATGCATGGCGCCTTCGCGGTGCTCCCGATCTTCCTGCGCCAGAACCGCGGCATCCTGATCAATAACATCTCGCTGGGCGGCTGGGCGCCGACACCTTTTGCTGCGGCCTATGCGGCGAGCAAGTTCGGCCTGCGCGGCTTCACCGCGAGCCTGCGTCAGGAGCTCAGTACTCACCGCAAGATTCATATCTGCGGCGTCTTCCCGGCCGTGGTCGATACGCCGGGCTTCGTCCACGGCGCCAACATGTCCGGCCGAACGCTTGATCCCGGTCCGCTGCTGTATCAGTCGGAGGACGTAGCGGAAACATTTGTGAGCCTTGTCCGCACGCCCCGTGACGAGGTCGCCGTGGGCTGGCCAGCTCGCGCCGGCCAATTTGCCTACGCGATGGCTCCGCAGATCACCGAGAATATCCTGGGAGCTGCCTTCCGCTTCCTGCTGTCGCGCGCGCACCCCGCAAAGAGCAGCGAGGGCACCATGATCGAAGCTGGCCCCCAGGGCACATCGATTGATGGCGGTTGGCTATCACGGAAGCAACTTCCACCCGCCGGGGTGATCAGCAAGGGCTTCGCGGTGTTTGGGATCGCTGCTTGCCTGGCCTTCGCCGCCTCGAGGGTTGCTCGTGCGCCCAGACCACACGCGAGAACGAGGCGTGGCCGAGCGTGATGAGCGCCGCGCTGCTGCCTTCCCCTATTACGATCGTTCCGGCAGCGCATAGGCCCGCACGTAATCGCCTAGCTTCGTGCCGAACGAGCCGTGGCCGCCATCGACCGTGACGACGTATTGCTTGCCACCGGCGTCATAGGTCATTGGCGTCGACTGGCCGCCGGCGGGAAGGCGGTCCTGCCAAAGCTGTCTGCCATCGCGAACGTCAAACGCGCGGATGTAGTCATCCATCGTTCCCGTGATGAAGACGACGCCGCCCGCAGTCACGAGCGGACCACCCAGCATGGGTACGCCAAGCTTGAACGGCAGGGGCAGCGGGGCCTGATCGCGGATCGTGCCGATGCGGTGCTGCCAGACCACCTTGTGCGTCTTGAGATCGATCGCTGCGATCTTGCCCCATGGCGGGGCAAGGCAGGGGATGCCGAGCGGCGACAGGAAAATGCCGAGATCGACGCCATAGGGGGCACCGTACATCGGCTGCACGCCGAGCTCGGTGCCCGGCGGATGCGCAGCGTTCGGCGCGGCCGGGTTGTCCTTTCCGCGCGGCACCAGGCGCGAGATGAAGGGAATGGATTGAGGGTTCGCGATGGCGATCTGGCGCTGCGGATCGACGGCAATGCCGCCCCATTCGAACATGCCGAAGTCTCCGGGAAACACCAGCGTCCCTTGTTCCGACGGCGGGGTGAACGGCCCCTCATAGCGCAGGCGCTTGAACTTGATGCGGCAGGCGAGCTGGTCGAACATCGTGCTGCCCCACATCTGCGCGTCGGTCAGCATGCCGGAGGGGCGGAAGCTCAGCTCCGAAAAAGGCTGGGTTGGCGACAGCCGGTCTCCATTCGCGGCGCCCTGCGGCACCGGCTTTTCCGGCGCGGGCACCAACTGACGCCCGTCGCGGCGGTCGAGCACGAAGATGTCGCCGGTCTTCGCCGGGATGTAGATCGCAGGCGTCACGCCGCCGTTAGAGCGCAAATCGACCAGACTCGGCTGCGAGGGCATATCCATGTCCCAGAGATCGTGGTGCACGTTCTGGAACGACCAACGCAGTTTGCCGGTCATGACATCGAGCGCAATCAAGGCCGAATCGTAACGCTCGTTTTCGGGCGAACGGCCGCCGCCCCAGATATCCGGAGAGCTCGAGCCGAGCGGCACGTAGACGAGTCCGAGATTTTCGTCGACCGCGGAAATGCTCCACGAATTTGGTGAGCCGGCTGTAAAATGATGCGAGGCCGATGGCATCTCGTTCGGGTCGGGATTGCCGGCATCGAACGCCCAGATCAACCGCCCTGAGTAGATGTCGAAGCCACGGATCACGCCCGACGGCACGCGATCGGAATAGTTGTCGATCACCGCTCCGCCGACGATCAGCACCTTGTCCGTGACGACGGGCGGCGAGGTGCCCTCGTAGAAGCCGAGCGTCTGGATCTCGCTGCCTTGCTTGAGGTCGATCTGTCCTTTGTTGCCGAAGCTCTCGCAAGGCACGCCGCTCTGCGCATCCAGCGCGAACATCCGTCCGTCGTTCGTCGGTATGAAAATGCGCTCCGCACAATTGCTCGGCGCCGGCGTGCCGTCGGCGGTCAGCGCGCCGGGCTTGGTGGCGTGATAGGACACGCCGCGGCAGGTCATGTGCTGGAAAGCCTTGTTGTGCTGAACCTGCGGGTCGAACTTCCAGCGCAGTTTTCCGGTCGCGGCTTCGAGCGCGAACACGATCTGGTGCGGCGAACAGGTGTAGATGAGATCACCGATCTTGAGCGGGGTCGACTGGTTGGTGATCTCGTCGGGATCGTCCGGGCCCTTGTGGTCGCCGGTGCGGAATTCCCAGGCGAGCTTGAGGTCCTTGACGTTGTCTTTGGTGATCTGGCTCAGCGACGAGAAGCGCGTGCCGAAGGCGCTGCCGCCATAAGCCGTCCAGTCCTGGCCGGCAGCGGCCGGTGCCGGCGCGGACGAGGCAATGGCGCCCGTTGTGTCGCTCTCTGGTATGGTGCCTGCAAGATCGTGGCGATCGCTCGTCAGGGAAATGCCGACAACGACGGCCGCAGCGACCAACGCAAGGCCAAGCGCCCATCGCGCGCCGCGCAAGCGAGGCGCCAGACGGGACGCGATGAAGGGCAGCATCAGCCATAGGCCCAGCGGCGCGAGCACGTCGCCGCGCGGCGCCAACGACCAGAAATCGAGGCCGACTTCCCAGATCGCCCACGCCATCGTTCCGGCCAGCAGCGCGGCATAAATCCAGAGCGCCTCGGCACGGCGGCGCGCGAGCAGCCAGCTCGTGAGCAGAAGCATGATGCCCGCGATCAGATAGTAGACGGAGCCACCGAGGGCCGCCAGCCAGGCACCGCCGGCGAGGAGGCCCAGTCCCATGATAGCCACGACCACACTGGTGATGGCCAGCAATGGCGCGTCACGGAACCAGTTCGTCGAACGATGTGTCGGAGTCATGATGGTCACTTCAGCGTATAGAGAAAGGCCGCGATGTCCCGCGCGTCCTTCTGCGGGATACCCATCCTCGGCATGGCATTGCCCGGCAATGCCCTCTGTGGATCCTCGATCCAGTCAGCCATGTTGTCCGGCGAGTTCTGGATGTAGCCGGCGATGTAGGTCCGCGTGCCGATCCGATGCAAGGGCGGGCCGACGTTACCGTCCGCACCGGCAATGCCGGGAATATCGTGACAGGCGCCGCATTTGTATTGCTTGACGAGGTCAGTGCCACGGCGCGCATCGCCTGTGAAATTGTCCGGGCCCGCAGCCTTGCCTTCGCAGGCGGCGGTTGCCATGGCCAGCAGCGAGGCGGCTAACAATCGTGTGCCCGAACTCACCATCGGCTGCTCCGCTTTACCGGTCAGGGCTTTTGGCCGAAATTGAAAGTCTTGGTGGCGGACCAGGGATCTGTCGTCGAGACCTGCTCGGTCGGGACTTGCTCCATTTCAGGCGACAGTGGGTTCGCCGAGAAAGTCCGGCCCCATTGATGGCTCGGCTCGTTGCTGATCTTGCCGATATAGGTGACGAGGTCCCAGATCACGCTGTCAGGCAGCACGCTGCCCCAGGCCGGCATTCCGTTCGGCCGTCCCTGATAGATCGAGAGATAGATGTTTTCGGGCTGCGAGCCGTAGGTAAAGGTGTTGTTGCTCAGCGCCGGCCCCATGCCGCCGCCGCCATTGGGCGCGTGGCAGCCGACGCAGTTGAAGTTGACGTAGTAGGTCATGCCGCGCTGCTCCGCATTGGGATCGCCTTGCACGGGGTTCTTGATTTGCGGCGGATCGGGTTGCGCGCCCGGGAAGAGGGTGGTGACCGGGACTTGCATGAATACGCCTGGCCTGCCATTGCCGACACTGCCACCGAAATTCGGGCGTGAAGCCAGCGTCGGCATCTGCGCCTCCTGCGACTGCGGCAGTGTCTGTTGGGCAAGTCCGGCGCCGTTCGGCACGGCGGCCAGCAGCAACGATAGGGCGCTCGCGCGCAGGGCTGGAGCAGACATCACTCATGTCCTCCGGACGCCGTGACCGGCCTGTCAACCAGCGGCACCCCGTAACTTCGCAGCAGCGAGGTGATCTCGGGTCGATGGCCGTCGATGAACGCATTCAGCCGGTCGCGCAGGGCGTCGTCGCCTTTGCGCACGCCCATGGAGATGGCGAACTGGAACTGCTGGGGCGCAAAGCGCTCGTAGTCCTGGATCGGCGTGACAGTCAGCGGCACGGCTGAGCGCTGCGCGAAATAGCCGGCCAGCGGCCCCCAGACGGCGGCGACATCGATCCCGCCGCTTTCGACCGCTTCGATCAGGCGCGCCGGCGGATCGGCCTGGCGATAGTCGCCGTAAATCGAGTAGCCGCGGACATTGTCGACAATGCCCTGTTCGCCGAGCGCCTGCGCGGGCGGTGGATTGTTGCCGTCGTCGCCGATCAGATGCACGCCGATCACGAGGCGATGCAAGCGCGGGTCGAGCAGCGACGAAAGATCGAGGTGCTGGTCCTGCCGCGTGACGAACACGTAACTCGATCGATAATAGGGCTTGGTCGTCTCGGCGAGATCATAGCCGGACGGCACACCCATGACGACGTCGCATTTGCCGGCTTTCAGTGTGTTGCGGATGAAGCCGCGGCGCTGCGCCCACCAGGTGTATTGCACCTGCTTGCCGAGGTCTTCGGCCACCATCGCTGCAAGCTTATTTTCAAATCCAGCCTCGGCGCTGTTCGAGAATGGCAGATTGTTCGGATCGGCACAGACGCGAAATTCACCATCCGCCGTTGCGGCCGCAGCGGTTGAGAGCCCGAGCAGGATGACGAGGGGGATGACGGAATAACTATTTCGCAGGCGCATGGCTGGTGCCCTCACCATTCGCGCCGCCGAGCTTGAACACCAGCAGCTCGCTCCCGCCGGCGGTATAGAACGGCAAATCCTGCGTCGCACCGGTAAAGCCAAGGGCGCTGTTGCGCACCCGCGGATCGACCTCGGCGTTCGCCACCACCCCCGGCCAGCCGCCGACGCCCGAAAGGATCGCGATGTATTGCTGTCCGTCGGACCCGCGATAGGAGATCGGCTGGCCGATGAACCCGGAGCCGGCACGGAATTGCCAGAGCACGCGCCCATCCTTCGCATCCACCACTTTGAACAAGCGATCCATGGTGCCGTAGAACGCGACATCCCCAGCTGTCACCAGCGCGCCGCTCCAGACCGGCAGCTTTTCGTGGATCTCCCAGACCTTCTTGCGCGCGACGAGATCCCACGCCATGAACTCGCCGCGATACCCGCCGGGGCCGGCATACATGTCGACGTCGGCGCCGACATAGGGCGTGCCGGCGATGTAGCCGACTTGAGAAGCCTTGAAGCTCATACAGAGGTGCTGGTGCGGCACGTAGAGGAGTTTTGTGCGCGGTGACCACGCCGTCGGCTGCCAATCCTTGACGCCGGGCGCGCTCGGGCAGATGTTCTCGACCGTCTTGCCGATAAGCGGCGTCTTCTCCTCGTTCGGGATGATCTTGCCGGTCTTCAGATCGACGCCCTTGTAGGTGTTGACGAAATCATACGCGTCCGCCGAGATCACTTCGCCGGTGGCGCGGTCCATGACGTACATGTAGCCGTTGCGGCCGGGATGGATCAGCACCTTGCGCGGCTGGCCATTCAGTTCGAGGTCGACGAGCACGTTCTCGTTGATCTCGTCGTGGTCGAACAGATCGTGCGGGTTGACCTGGTAGGCCCATTTGGCGCGCCCAGTGTCGGGGTCGCGGGCAAAGATTGTGGTGCTCCAGAGATTGTCGCCGCTGCGCTGGTTCGCGTTCCAGGGACTTGGATTGGCAGTACCGTAGTAGATCAGGTTCAGATCGGGATCGTAGGAGATCCAGCCCCAGACCGTGCCGCCGCCGACCTGCCAGCGGTCGGCGGGCCAGGTCTTCACGCCGAGATCCTGGCCTTTGAGATTATCGTAGAACGGCTTGAAGTCGTCGCCGATCAGCACGTCCTTGTCAGGACCGGTCGAATAGGCACGCCAAGCGATAGCTCCGGTGTTCTCGTCGAGCGCGGTCACCCAGCCGCGCACGCCCAGTTCGCCGCCGCTGTTGCCGACGAGAATCTTTCCTTTCACCACGATGGGAGCCATCGTGATCGTTTCGCCCTTGTTGATCTCGCCGAGCTTCGTGTGCCAAAGCTCTTTGCCGGTCTTGGCATCGATGGCTACGGTGTGGTTATCGAGCGTGTTGAGGAAGACCTTGCCATTGTCGAAGGCGAGTCCGCGATTGACGACATCGCAACAGGCAACGCCCGCGGCAGCGGGCTCCGGCTTCGGTGCGTAGGACCATTTCAATTCACCGGTCGTGGCATCGAGTGCGAACACACGGTTGGGATAGGGGCCCGCATAGGGGCCGACCACATACATGGTGCCGTCCACCACGAGCGGCGCCGCCTCCTGGCCTCGATCGGCGCCGACCGAGAACGTCCACGCAAGCTGGAGGCGCGAAGCATTGGTGGCGTTGATCTGGTCGAGTTCGCTGTAGCGAGTGTTGGCGTAGTCGCGCGCCGCCATGGGCCATTGGCCCGGGTCCTTCATGCGGCTGGCCAGATCGGTTTGTGCCGAGGCGGACGACAGCAATGCGCAGGACGCGCAAACGACACTCAGCGACCGCGTAAGGCCACGCACTAACATTTGTCAAGATCTCCACGGCGGTGATGGGACCGTGCCGCGTTGCAGGTCGGCTTGCGAACGTACAAACGTTGCGCCTCCGCTTGGTTCCAAAGTCCGACGTTGACGGAGCGCTATCTCACCACATTGCCCGAAACGCCCGCGCCGAGATCTACCGCGATCTGATCCTCCTTGCCGTTGCACTTGGGGTGACCAAATCCCGACGGACTTTTGCCGTCAGGCCCGATGTCGTAGATGATCGCGTCTTTCATGTTCGGGCTGACGCCGGCCGGCACGCGGTCAAGTCCGAGCAAGTGACGCACGCGCCAGGCGACGTTGTGATCGGCGCAGGAACTGTCACCGCTGACGCCTAGCGCACCGGCGACGCCGTTGCCGTCGTAGAGTGCCAGCCCGCCTCCGAAGACGATCACGCCGCCGACAGGCCTGCCGACCATCGGATCGTGGGGCGTCCCGAATTCGTCCGGAGTGCCGGCGTACAGAACCTCCGGGGATGGAGGGTTGCTGAGAGCCGCGCCGAACAGGAATCCGCCAGGTTGCGCGCCCGCGTAGAGATTGGCCGTGGCCATCGCCTTGTCCTTCAGGCTGAACGCATTGGCAGTATTGGCCTTTTCGGCTGCGATCGCACGGCTGCCAAGCCACTGATCATCGGCCTTGCGGCCGCTGTAGGCGACTGCGCAGACAACACCCTGTCGATTGACGACAGCAGCCCATTCGTTGTTGTCGAGGCCTCCGTTGCTCGGGCCGCCGCCCGGCTTGACGCTCTTCTTGAGGATATCTGCGAGCTTGTCATGGTCGACCGGGCACGACATGCCTGGCTGGGGTTGGTCCTGCGCGTTCAAAACTGCAGGCAACAAGAATGCCGCGGTCAAGATAGCCGTTGCCGCCATGACGGATCGTTTTTCCATGTGGCCTCCGTGGAGTGTCGCAATCGGCAGGCGAACGTTCGAGGAGAAGTGGCGGTTCCTATGCAGCGTCGCTCAGCCCGGATGTTGAACGAGCGGCAGGTGGGAGTGGCCATCGTTCGCAGTCAGCCACCGGTGAGCAAAGAACAACGCCGCTCCTGTGTAGAGTATGCCCATCGGCACCCACATGAGGATGCCGGCGAGCTGTTGGTCTTCCAGCGGCGAGAGGCCGAATTCGCCCGCGAGGGCGCCCTGGCCCGGGATCCAGAGCCGCGTCGACACAGTCAGCAAGGCCCCGAGCACGCCGGAATGCAGGATGGTGATGAACAGGCAGGCGACCGCGATGCCGTCGCGAATTCGGATGCTGCGGCCCTGGCCCCGACCGTGCAGCAGCACCCACCAGAACAAGAGCGCGGTCGCAAAAAAGCTGATGTGCTGGAGGCGATGGACCGCGGAATTCTCCAGTGCCCAGGCGTAGAGGGGTGGTGCATGCCAGATCCACAGCGCTGCGCCGTGGAGAATGGTCGCGCTCATGGGGTGGCTCACAAAACGCCACGGCCACGCCAGCACCGGCAGATTGAGCATGCGACCCGCCGCCGGGCGAAGCCCGGCTGGCAGGCTCCACAGCAGCGGGCCATTGATCCGGGCGAACGCCATCAGCGGTGCCGCGACGACCATGAGCAGTTCGTGCTCGACCATATGCGCAGTGAACAGGCGCTCGCCGAGCCAGTGCAGGGGGGAGGTCACGGCAAGAGCTGCGACCAGCCATCCGGTCCAGAACGCCGCGACCTGGCGGAAGCTGACGCCGCGGCCGCCTCCCGCATGGTGCCAGAGCCGCTGCGTTCCAACATAGAAGCCGATCCCCACCGCGTAGAGCGGGGCCATCAGCCAAGGGTCGTAGCTCCACAGCGAGCCGGGATCGACATCCGATAGTCCGTGCGCATCGGCCCGACCCGCGAGCAGGGCAAGCAGCAGTGCTGCAAAGCTCAGCGCAGGCATGGGCTGATCATGAGCGACGCGGCGAGCTGGTTCGCAATCACCAGCGCGAACAGCACGCCGGAGCCGACGCCGAGCCAGGCCATGAACGTTCTGGGCCCGCCACCCCGCGCATCCGTCCATCCAGCCTCCGCGTTGCGCCGAACCGCACGGGCCGAAATCAGCGCGCCTGCAAGCGAGACGATAGCGAGAATCGCGCTCACAATCGCGCCGCTCGTCCTGGTCTTTTCGCAGGAGAAATGCTCGATGACGTAGACGCCTTGCAAATTGATGGCCCACGCGATGGGCCCGAGCGCAACGCCGGCCCAGTAAAGCAACCTGGAATGTCCGTCAGCTTCGGTCATAGGCGCGGTATCCAATCGAGCAGGACGTAAAGCGGCAGCCAGGCGAGCACGACGAAGTTCCAATAGAACACGTTGTCGGTCACGTCGCTGAAGCGGCGCGGTTTCGCATGGCGCGTGAACATCAGTACGGCCAGTACGACCGTGTCGCCGACATCGGTGGCAAGGTGGGTCGTGTGCAGTCCCAGAATGAGCCACACGATCGAGCCGTAGGCGGAATTATCCCAACGGGTGTTGAGATGTGCGAATTCGAAGCCGCGCAGCACCAGAAGCGCGATGCCGATCGCGGCCATCACGATCAGGCAAATGCGGACCTTTGCGAGATCCTGCCGATGCGCCACACGGCTGGTATATTCGTTGGGTATGATGCTGAGCAGATAGATCACGGTCTCGGCCGTGCCCGGCCAGAGATCGGGCGGCGAGGCGCCGATCGGCCAAGTTGGGTTGACGGCGTAGAGGTAGAGATAGGCGCCGATGGCAATGGCAAAGCCCATGCCTTCGAGCGCCATAAAGCCCATGGCGCCCCACCACGGTCCGCTGCGTGGGCCGTAACCGTAAGTCGGCAGTTCAGCGACATTGCGGACGATGGTCTGTCTCACTCCTCGTCCTCCTTGCTGCCGGCCGGCCAGAACCAGCCGATCAAGGTGACGGCCATCGGCGGCGTGCCCCAGAGCACCGCCCAGGGCGTGAAGATCGAGCCGATGAAGAACACCGTCGTCGCGATGGCGGCGAGCAGCGGCCAGATGCTCGGCTCGGGCGAAGCCTCGCGGATCTGCGGCTCCGCTTCTGCGAGCGAGGTCAACAGGATTTCGCGCCGCTCGGCACTCAGACCCGCGACCACGGGCAGGCTCTCGCTGTCGGCCCACAGCGGATCGCGGTGCTTGACCACCGGAATGCGGTCGAAATTCTGCGGCGGAGGCGGCGAGGAGGTGGCCCATTCCAGCGTCGAGGCATTCCAGGGGTTGTCGCCCGCGAGCTCACCCTTGCGCAGGCTGTAGATCACATTGACCAGAAGCAGCGCGAAGCTGAGCGCGAAAATGAGGGCACCGCCGCTGGACAAGAGGTTCAAATGCGCCCAGTCCATGTCGGCCGTGTAGGTGTAGACCCGGCGCGGCATTCCGATCAGCCCGAGGATGTGCATCGGAAAGAACGCGACGTTGAAGCCGATGAAGGCCAGCCAGAAATTCCAGCGCCCGAGTCTTTCGCTCAGCATGCGGCCGGCGATCTTGGGAAACCAGTAGTAGACGGCGCCGACCAGCGGGAACACAGCACCACCGATCAGAACATAGTGGAAGTGGGCTACGATGAAATAGGTGTCGTGCACCTGGGTGTCGATCGGGACCGAAGCGACCATTACGCCGGATAGCCCGCCGAGCACGAAGATCACCACGAATCCGATCACGAACAATAGCGGCGTCCGGTAAACCGGGCGTCCATCCCAGAGCGTCGCCAGCCAGCAGAAGATCTGCAGCCCGCTCGGCACCGCGATCAGCATGCTGGACGCCGTGAACAGGCCAGCGCCGAGTTGGGGCAGGCCCGTGACGAACATGTGGTGGACCCACAGGCCAAACGACAGGAAGCCGGTCGCGATCAAGGAGAGAATGACGATGGGATAGCCGATCACCGGCCGGCGCACGAACGTAGCGAGGATCGCCGAGACCATCCCCGTTCCCGGAATGAATATGATGTAGACTTCGGGGTGGCCGAAAAACCAGAACAGGTGCTGCCAGAGCAGGGGGTGGCCACCCGAGGAGGAATCATAGAAGCGGGTGTTGACCAGGCGATCCAGGATCAATGACGTGGACGCGACCATGATCGACGGCATCGCGAACATCACCAGAAAGCTTGTGACCAGCATGGCCCAGACGAACAGGGGAATGCGGTCCAGGGTCATGCCCGGCGCGCGGAGCTTGAACACAGTCACGACGATCTCGACGGCGACCGCGAGCGCCGCGACCTCGGTAAAGGTGATCATCTGCGCCCAGACATCGGCCCGCTTGGTCGGTGTGAACTGCAGGCTGGAGAGAGGAACGTACGAAAACCAGCCGACATCGGGGCCGGCGTTGAACAGGAAGGAGATCCACAGAAAGCAACCGCCGAACAGAAACATCCAATAGCTGAAGGCGTTCAGTCGCGGAAAGGCGATGTTCCGCGTACCGACCATCAGCGGCACCAGATAGACGGCGAACGCCTCCATCACCGGCACGGCGAACAGGAACATCATCGTCGAGCCGTGCATCGTGAAGATCTGATTGTACTTGTCCGCCGAGAGAAAAGTCTTCTCCGGCCCGGCAAGCTGAACGCGCATCAGGATCGCAAGAATGCCGCCGAGAAGCAGGAATGCGAATGCAGTCACGATGTAGCGACGTCCCACGACCTTGTGGTCGACCGACATGAGCGCGCCGACCAGTCCGGACGGCGTGCGCCACACTTTCTCCAGTTGCGTGGAAAGCTGAAGGCCATTCAGGACGTCGTCCCGCAACTCATTCGGTTCAGCGGCCATGCTCACTTGAGCTGCTCCAGATAATGAAGGATCGCGATGAGCTCGCCCGATTGCAGCGGCATCTTCGGCATGAGGTTGCCGGGCTTGATGTGCTGAGGATCGGCGATCCAGGCGCCGAGCGTCGCCGGGGTATTCGGCAGCGTTCCCGCCGTGATGGTCGTGCGGCTGCCGATATGCGTGAGATCCGGGCCGAGCTGCCCGCCGGCCAGTGTGCCGCTGATGTTGTGACACAAGGCACAGCCGCGGGCCCGGAAGAGAGCCTCGCCCTGCTTGCCGAGCTGATCCGCGGGGCTGTTCGCGCTCTGATTCTCACGATCGCGCCACCGGCCGAACTCGTCCGGCGGTAGCGCGATCACCGCGAAGGCCATGTGCGCGTGCTGAAGTCCGCAGAACTCGGCGCATTGTCCGCGATAGACGCCGGCGTTTTTCGCGGTGAATTGCAACTCGTTCTTTTGCCCGGTGATGAGGTCCATCTTCCCGGTCAGGCTCGGCACCCAGAAGCTGTGGACCACATCTGCAGATTCCAGCTCGACCTTCACCGGCTGGCCGGTCGGGATCCGGATCTCGTTCGCGGTTACGAAACTCCGATGCGGACTGTCATCCTCATAGCGAACCTCCCACCACCATTGGTGTCCGATGATCTTGAGCGTGAGGGCGTTCTCGCCCTTGGCGAAGACGATGCGCTGCCCGGCATAGCTGACGAAGGAGAGGCCGAGCACGATCACCGTGGTTGCAACGCCCAGCCCAATGATGACTCGGCCCGTGCGTTCTTCGAAGGCTTGATGGAGATCGAGCGGCTGATCGGCCAAGCGCTTCCGGCGCAACATTCCGAGGGCGAGCACGATTACGACTGCGATCCAGACGATCGCAGCAACCCCGAGAAAGATGAATAGCGTATGCAGGATCTGCTCGGATTGTAGCCCTTGCGGGTCGAGCGTCGACTGCCGGCCGGCGCACGCAGCAAGCGGCCAAGTCGTGCATAGCACCAGAACAATTCGCACCCAGACTGGCATAGACGCTCGCGGTTCCCCTTCACAGGCGGGAACTGGCCGATCCTACAAAGGTTCCTATCTGCTGTTGGAGCGAGCCGCGCGCAGCCTTTGCAAGAGAGCTTGGAAGAAAGAAGAGATATGTCCAACGTTGCTCGTCAGACCGCGAATTTAGAATGGCCATCCCCTGACGGCGATGAAGATAACCGCATCACCCGCAGCCATGAGCAACAAGACGGCGAGGACAGCGATGACCGCTCCGGGCTGGACTAGCACGCGTAGTTCGTCGAGCATGGGTCTATCCAGTTCCGAACGTCCCCAGCAGCAATGTCCCGGTGACCCGCAGGTTCCTGAACGTGCCAGAAGTCCACGCGCCCGCGCCGGAACGAAGGTTTGGGATCGCGCGTTTCTGCGACAGATGCGAGGGGGCGACGTGCCGCACTATCATTTTGACCTGGTGGATTCGAAAACCGTAGCTGACGAAGAGGGCGCCGACTTGCCGGATGACATCCAGGCTCTCGATGTCGCCGAGGAGATCGCCAAGCGGCTCCTGAAGGAGCGTCCCGAGCTTGAGGGCCGTCACTTCTCGATCCTCGTCACCAATCGGGACGGCGAAGAGATCGGCCGGGTACCACTGGATGTCCTGCACTGAAGTTGCGACATGACATGACGTTCAAGCTTGGAGTGATCTCCGACACGCATGGACTACTGAGGCCGGAGGTGGAGCGCTGCCTCACGGGCGTGTCGCACATTATCCATTCGGGCGATATCGGCGCTCCCGATGTTGTGGAACACCTTCGCCGGATTGCGCCTGTTACAGCCATCAAAGGCAATGTCGACAAGGGCGAGTGGGCAAAATGCTACTCCGCAACTGAAACGGTGCGCCTTGCAGGGCGCTTCTTCTACATCTTGCACGATCTCAGGGAGCTGAAGGCAAACCCCGCCCAACGAGGAATCGACATTGTAGTTTCCGGCCACTCGCATCGGGTGAAAATCGACACAATCGGCGGAATACTGTTTCTAAATCCGGGGAGTGCCGGACCGAGGCGCTTCAAGCTGCCGATTACGCTGGCAACGCTCGATCTGGATGAGAGCGGCGAACTGCGGCCCACCGTTCACGAGCTCGGCAGGTGAAAACGTGGAGGTGCGACCTACCAGCTCCCGTCATCATCACCTTGGGCAACCCGGGCCGGAATCGTTCGTTGCTAAGGACAGACGTCAGTACAAGCGCGAGGAACGACCGTAGCCGTATCTCATTGGTCTGCATGATGGTCGTGAAGACCCAAAAAAGGAGCACGCAATGTCAAAAATGCCCCCCGTACCGGCAGAGCAGCGCAGCGACAAGGGACCCGGTTCAGATCCAAAGACCGAGACCAACGAAAAAATCCCCAGCCGCGAGAACTTCGACACCCAGGGACGTCAAGGCAACATCAAGCAGAACACCACAAACCAAGGCTACCAGCAGGATCGATGATGCCCCACAAGAACTCTGAAACAGAACGCTTCGGTGGACCCGGGTCCTCCCAGCAGGATCGCAAGCATCCTGAAAAGGGAGGGCGCGAACATGAAGCCCCGACGCCGGGGGCTCCCACAAATGACCGGAAGTCGCACGTCTCAGGAGGCGGTGGTGAGCGCGATGAGCATCACACGCACGACGATCGTCACAGGAGCTGAGACATTGGCCCACAGGAACGTGCGACCCGTTCCGGAAGACGATGGAGAAAAACGATGCGCAAGATCAGTTCTGCCATGATGCTGGTCGCCCTGTTGGCCTGCGGCTCGACAGGCGCCGCTTGGGGGCAGGGTGGCGGAGGAG
>NZ_JADPKY010000006.1 GCF_023074185.1 Bradyrhizobium sp. 132
GGGGGGGGGGGTTGCGTCGAGGGGTGGGTGGGCAGGATGCGCCTACAGGCGTCATGGCCGGGCTTGTCCCGGCCATCCACGTTCTTGCCACACGGAAGCGAAGACGTGGATGGCCGGGACAAGCCCGGGCATGACGAGTGTGGAGCTATCGCCCCTTCAACGCTCCGCGCATTCGCGGAGACCCCCTACTCCGTCACCGGCTTGTCGGACACGGCCCAATCCTTGCCGTTGAAGGTCGAGATATAGAGCGTCTTCATCGGTGTGTAGTCGCCGGGCGTGTAGTTGTAATTGACGCCGTCGAGGAAGAACGGCGAGTGGAAGCCGTTGAGGTTCGCGGCCTGCTTGAGCACGCTTTCGCGCGTGAGCTCATCGCCGCAGCGGCGCAGAATCTCGCCCATGGTCACCGCCTGGCCGTAACCGGCATAAGCGATGGTGTTGTCGGGATCGACGCTCGGCAGGTAATTCTTGCGCAGCGTGTCGAACGCGATCACATCTTTATCGTTCTCCCAGGGGCCGGGGCCGGCATCCTTGGAATAACGGATCGCGACGATGCCGGTGGCGTTCTCCAGCCCCGCGGCATTGAGGATCGAGCGGCCGGTCGATCCGGCCGACAGCAACTGCAGCGGCTTCCAGCCGAGTTCGGCGACCTTGCGGATCGACTGCGACGACGCCTTGCCGGTGGAGATGTTGTAGAAGACGTCGGCGCCCGATTTCGAGAGATTGATGAGCTGGGAATCGACGGTCGGATCGGTGAGATCGTAGGTCTGCTCCATGATCACCTTTGCGGTGCCGCCGGAGTCTTCCAAAACCTTCTTGAAGGGCCCGAGGAAGTCGCGGCCAAAATCGTCGTTCTGGTAGAGGATGCCGACCTTGGCATTCGGCTTCACGCTGAGGACGTGCCGCGCCAGGATGCGCGCTTCCGTCGGATAGAGCGGCAGGCCCGCCATCGTCCATTTGAACTCTTTCGGATTGTTCCACTTGGAGGCGCCAGTGTTGAGCAAAAGCTGCGGCACGCCCTTTGAATTCAGGTATTTGTGCACAGCCGTCTGCGGCGCGGTACCGAGCGAGCCGTAGAGCGCCAGCACCTCCTCCTGCTCGACCAGGCGCCGCGTCGCCTCGACACATTTCGGTGCGCTGTAGGCATCGTCCATGGTCAGGAATTTGACCTTGCGTCCGTTGATGCCGCCCTTCTCGTTCAGCATCTGGAAATAGGCCTCGCCGATGCGCCCGAGCACGCCGTAGAGCGAGCCGGGGCCGGAATGCGGCACGGTCTGCCCGATCTTGATCTCGGTGTCGCTGGCACCGGCATCGTATTTCTTCTCCGCGGCCCAGACGTAGGGCGCGGGCAAGGTGGATGCCGCGATGGTCGCAAGCGCGGCGGCGCTGAAATCGCGCCGCGATGGATTCCTGGTCATTGTTTGTTTCTCCCTTGGCGCGCGCATTGTGCTGGCATCGCCGCACGGCTCGCAAGCGGGAAGTCGCCGCTTTGCGACGCAATGACGTCCAAAGCGTCGCGTATAGCGCCTAGACTCAAGTTTTCTCGGCGACCACGACGAGGCCACGCACCGGCTCGTTATTCTCGATGCGTGGCGAGGCCGGCTCCAGGGTGAGGAGCTTGAGGCCGGCCTTCGCCAGCGCATCGCGCGCATATTCCGCCGAATGGGCATAGCGCAGGCCTTCGCCGAGAACGATGCCACTGCCGTCATGCGTCTCCAGCGTGAAGGCGAGCACGCCACCGGGCGCGAGCAGGCGCCTGGCTTCGCCGAGCACCGGCGCGAGATCGGGCAGATAGACGAACGCATCGGCAGCGACGACGAGGTTTGCACTCGCGTCACTCTTGGCGCGCAGGCCTTCGATCATGTCGGCGACTTCGAGCTCGGCATAGAGGGCGGTGGCTCGCGCCTCCTTGATCATGCCGGGCGACAGATCGATGCCGATGAAATGATCGACCTGCTTTGCGAAGGCCGCGGCCGCCAGCCCCGTACCGCATCCGAGATCGATGGCGCGCTTGAACAGGGCGGGCTTCTTCGCGGCCACGCGGGCAGCCACCACTGCCTTGAAGATCAGCGACGGTGCGCGATAGTCGAGATCGTTGATCAGGACATGCTCGAAACGCGGCGCGTATTGATCGAACAAGGCCTGCACGTAGGCCTTGGGCATCTCGGACAATTGCGCGGCGCCGAGGCGTATCAGATGCAGATGAGCACCATGCTGATCGCTCGCATCGCACTCGCGCGATTTTCGAAAGGCCGCAATGGCCTTGTCGCGCTCACCGAGCTGCACGCGGATTTCGCCGAGCGTGAACCAGGCCGAGGTGAAATTCGGCGCAAGCTCGATCGTCTGCTCGAGCAGGTCGGCGGCGGCCGGCAGATCGCCCTTGAGCTGGAGGTCGCGCGCGAACTCGAAGCGGCGGTCGGCCATGAGATCGCCGGAGGTCAGGAACAGGCGCAGGGGCATTGGGGGAACCAGAAAGCGAAGCGGGCGGGTGACTCGAACACGCGGTGGCGCAACCTATATAACAGGCATGCGTCCGCAAGACATCCTGCTGCCCGTCGCGAGCGGCCTGTGCTGCAAGCCCGGCGGCTTCCACATCGACCCCATCCGGCCGGTCGAACGCGCCGTGATCACCCACGGCCATTCCGACCATGCCCGCGCCGGTCACGGCGCGGTGCTGGCGACGCAGGAAACACTGGACATGATGCGGCTGCGCTATGGCGAGAATTTCGCCGGCTCGACGCAGGCGATCCGCTATGGCGAGGAGATCTGGCTCGGCGAGACCAGCGTGAAGTTTCATCCGGCCGGCCATGTGCTCGGTTCGGCGCAGGTCGCGGTCACCTGCAAGGACACCTGCATCGTCGCCTCCGGCGACTACAAGGACGCGCCCGACCCGACCTGCACGCCGTTCGAGCTCGTCCCCTGCGACGTCTTTATCACCGAGGCGACGTTCGGGCTGCCGGTGTTTCGGCATGGCGACGCCGCCGACGAGGTGAAGAAGCTGCTGGCGTCGGTGGCGCTGTTTCCGGAGCGCGCGCATCTCGTCGGCGCCTATTCGCTCGGCAAGGCGCAACGCGTGATCGCGCTGCTGCGCCAAGCGGGCTACGACGCGCCGATCTATCTGCATGGCGCGATGGAGAACATCACACATTACTATCAGAGCCGCGGGATCGCGCTCGGCGAGTTGCGGCCGGTGAAGGGCGTGAAAAAGGCGGCGCTTGCCGGCACCATCACGCTGGCGCCGCCTTCGGCGACCTCGGATATCTGGACGCGGCGGTTTCCCGATCCGGTCACGGCATTCGCCTCGGGGTGGATGCGGGTGCGCGCTCGCGCCCGGCAGCGTGGCATCGAGCTGCCGCTGGTGATCTCGGATCACGCCGATTGGGATGGCCTCACCGCCACGATCGCGGCGACCGGCGCCGGCGAGATCTGGGTCACGCATGGTCAGGAAGATGCGCTGGTGCATTGGTGCCAAAGCAAAGGTTTGCGGGCAAAGCCGCTCGATCTCGTCGGCTATGGCGACGAGGAGGAGACCGAGACACCGCTCGCTGACGAGGCCGAAGCATGAACCGCTTCGCCGAACTTCTCGACCGCCTCGCCTACGAGCCCGGCCGCAACAACAAGCTGCGGCTGATCACCGGCTATTTTCGCGAGGTCGCCGATCCCGACCGCGGCTATGCACTGGCCGCGCTGACCGGCGCGCTCAGCTTCAAGCACGCCAAGCCCGCGCTGATCCGCGACCTGATCGCGTCGCGCACCGATCCGGTGCTGTTTGGATTGTCCTACGACTATGTCGGCGACCTCTCGGAGACGGTGGCGCTGATGTGGCCGAAAGCGGCCATGGCCGCCCACAACAACCCACCGCCGCCGACACTGACCGAGGTCGTCACCACGCTGCGCACGCTCGGCAAGACCGAGCTGCCAAAGCAGCTCGAGCGCTGGCTCGACGAATTGGATGAGACCGGCCGCTGGGCGCTGCTGAAGCTCGTCACGGGCGCGTTGCGCATCGGCATCTCTGCGCGCCTGGCAAAGACCGCGGCTGCCGCGCTCGGCAACAAGGATCCGCATGAGGTCGAGCTGATGTGGCCCGGTCTCGCGCCGCCCTATCTCGACCTGTTCGCCTGGCTGGAAGGCCGCGGCGACAAGCCGGTCAACCGCGATCCCGCGCCGTTCCGCCCCGTGATGCTGGCGCATGCGATCGAGGACACCGATTTCGCACCACTCGATCCGGCCGACTACATCGCCGAATGGAAATGGGACGGCATCCGCGTTCAGGCAGTCGCCGGCCGCGACGAGCACGGCCACATCACAGCCCGGCTCTATTCGCGCACCGGCGAGGACATCACGGGCAGCTTCCCGGATCTGGTGCCCGCGCTGCGCCTGCCGGGCGCCATCGACGGCGAGCTTCTGGTCCTGCGCGAAGGACGGGTGCAGAGCTTTAACGTTCTGCAGCAGCGGCTCAACCGCAAGGTTGTGTCTCCGAAGCTGATCAAGGAATTTCCGATTCATCTGCGCGCCTACGATCTGCTCGGCGACGACGAGAACGATCTGCGCGAGTTGCCGTTCGCGGAGCGGCGCGAGCGGCTTGAGACATTCATCGGGAAGCTCGGCGATCCCCGCATCGATCTCTCGCCCACCGTCCCGTTTGCGAGCTGGGAGGCGCTCACCGCCGCACGCGCCGATCCCGCCGGCGCCGGTGCCGGGGACGACGCGGACGCCGTCGAAGGCGTGATGCTGAAGCGGCGCGATGCGCCCTATTTGCCGGGACGGCCGAAGGGCCAATGGTGGAAGTGGAAGCGCGACCCGCACATCATCGACGCCGTGCTGATGTATGCGCAGCGCGGTCACGGCAAGCGCTCGTCCTATTATTCCGACTACACCTTTGGCGTCTGGACCGCAGGCGCGGGCGGCGACGAGCTGGTGCCGGTCGGAAAGGCCTATTTCGGCTTCACCGACGAGGAGCTGTTGCAGATCGACCGCTTCGTGCGTCGTCATACCACCGAAAAATTCGGCCCCGTCCGCCACGTCGTGCACGAGGGCGACAAGGGGCTGGTGCTGGAGGTTGCCTTCGAGGGGCTGCAGCGCTCGCCGCGGCACAAATCCGGCGTCGCGATGCGCTTTCCCCGCATCAGCCGCCTGCGCTGGGACAAGCCGCCGCGGGAGGCCGACCGGCTGGAAACGCTGGAAAAGATGCTGAAAGCGGAGGCGGCAGAGCTTGATGCGTGAGGGGAGACGGAAGACGGTGCGCCCCCTCGCCCGCTTGCGGGAGAGGGCTGGGGAGAGGGTAGCTCCGCAGTGGGATTCCCCAAGAGGCGAGAGCCCTCACCCGCGCCTTCGGCGCGACCTCTCCCGCAAGCGGGAGAGGTTGCAGCGAGCCTGCGGCACGATCATCCCACAACCAAGGCGAACCCGCCCGCCCGAATTAAAATCCCGTAAACCGATTGACGCGCCGTTGCGGGTTCCCCATGTCCCCCGCCGTGCCCTATGATACGGTCGAATCCGCCCAAGGAGTTTGAGATGGCTCACGACGTCAGAGATTTGCCGGCCGGCCGCAGTGACGGCCTGAACCGCTTTCTCGGCGGCTCGCCGCTGGCGGTCGCGTTTCGCCTGGTCCTGCTCTCGATCCTCGTCGGCGTCGTGCTGGCGGCGATCGGTTTCGATCCCTGGAATATCATCACCAGCATTCGTCTCTTGTTCCAGCGTTTGTGGGATCTCGGCTTCGACACCGTGAACTGGCTGTGGCGCTACTTCCTGCTCGGCGCGGTCATCGTGATCCCGATCTGGCTGCTGATGCGCGTCTTCGGCACGCCGCGCAGGTAAGTCGTTGTTTTGAGCATGATCTTGTCGGAAACCCGCTTCACACTTTTCCGGATCACGCTCTAGGGAGCTAGCGGCCGATGCAACTGCGCTTTGTCGGCTGCGGCGACGCCTTCGGATCCGGCGGCAGGCTCAACACCTGCTTCCACGTCTCGGGGCGCGAGGTCAACTTCCTGATCGATTGCGGCGCGTCGGCTCTGCCGGCGCTGAAGCGACTCGAGATCGACCGCAACGATATCGATCTCATCCTGATCACGCATTTCCACGGCGACCATTTTGCCGGGCTGCCGTTTGTCCTGCTCGACGCGCAATTCTCGCGGCGGACGCGGCCGCTCACCATCGCGGGCCCCAAGGGCATCGAGACGCGGCTGCGTGCGGTGATGGAGGCTCTGTTCGAGCACTCATCGAAGATGCAACAGCGCTTCGAGCTGTCCGTCGTCGAGCTCGCGCCCGAGCAGCGCCGGAGCTTCGGCGCGGTGACGGTGACGCCCTACCCCGTCGTGCACGGCGAATCCGGCGGCCCCTTCCTCGCCTATCGCGTCGAGGCCGAGGGCCGCACGCTGGCCTACAGCGCCGATACCGAATGGACGGAGACGCTCATTCCGCTGGCGCATGGCGCGGACCTTTTCATCGCCGAAGCCTATATGTACGAGAAGGTGGTCAAGAATCACCTCAGCCTGAAGACCTTGGAACAGCATCTGCCGGATATCGGCGCAAAACGCCTCGTCCTCACCCATATGAGCGAGGACGTGCTGTCGCGCCTCGACGACATCGCCCATCTCGCCGCCGAAGACGGCATGGTGCTCGTGTTCTGACATGCACGCCCCCGTTCACTTAGGGATCGGCTCCCGCCAGGTCTTCGCCATCGCAGGTCCCGCGATGGTCGCGAACCTCACCACGCCGCTGATCGGCGTGGTCTCGACCACCGCGATCGGACGGCTGGACGATGCCGCGCTGCTCGGCGGCGTGGCCATCGCGTCCGTCATCTTCGATTGCCTGTTCTGGCTGTTCGGATTCCTGCGCATGAGCACGCTCGCCTTCACGGCGCAGGCGCTGGGCGCCGGCGAGACGCGCGAGCTGACCGCTATCCTGGTGCGCGGCTTCATCGTGGCCGGCCTGATCGGCGTAACGCTGATCGTGCTGCAACTGCCACTGGCCGCCGTGCTGTTCAACCTGATGGGCGGCAGCGAAGGCGTCACGCGCGCGGCGAAAACCTACTTCGTAATCCGGATCTGGTCGGCGCCGCTGGCGCTCGCGAACTACGTCATCCTCGGCTGGCTGGTCGGCCAGGCCCGTGCCAATCCGGCGCTCGCGCTCCAGGTCGTCATCAATCTCGTCAATGCGGCGGCGACGATCCTGCTGGTGCTGGTCTACGACACCGGCATCGCGGGCGCTGCGATCGCGGCGCTGCTGTCCGAAGCGGCCGGATTCGGGCTCGGCCTGATCGTCTGCCGCCGCCATGCGGACAGTGGGTTCGCGGTGCCATACGCGGCCCTGTTCGACCGGGCCAAGCTGATGCGGCTGCTGGCGGTGAATTCCGACATCCTGATCCGCACCGCGGCGCTGATCGCCGTGTTCCTGTTTTTCACCGCCAAGGGCGCGCGGGCCGGCGACGTCACGCTGGCCGCCAATTCCGTGCTCAACAACTTTCTGCTGGTCAGCGCCTTCTTCCTCGACGGTCTTGCGAACGCAGCCCAGCAGCTTTGCGGCCGCACGCTTGGCGCACGCGACGCCAAGGGATTTACGGATTCGACCCGGCTGGTGCTGCTATGGGGGCTCGGCTTCGCGTTGGTCGTGTCCGCGCTGTTCGCGCTGTTTGGGCCGAGCTTGATCGATTTCATGACGGCGAGCGAAGCCGTCCGTCGCGGCGCGCGGGAATTCCTGCCGTTCGTCGTGCTTGCACCCATTCCCGGCGTGTTCGCCTTCGGCTTCGACGGCATCTATATCGGCGCGACCTGGGCGCGCGAGATGCGCAATCTGATGCTGGCCTCGCTCGCGATCTTCTTCGCCGCATGGTGGGCGCTGCAATCGTTCGGCAATGCCGGACTGTGGAGCGCGCTGATTGCCTCCTACGTCTCGCGCGGTGGCTTGCAGGCCGCGCGCTATCCGGCGCAGTTCAGGAAGACGTTTCCGAAGCCGTAGCCCGATTGGCTACATCCCCGGCCAGTCTTCCGCCGTCAGCGTCGCGGCGTCGGCGCCGACGATCTCGGAGAGAGAATCCCTCCCGGTGCGCAAGAGCGTCGAGGTGAGGTCGCGCTTGATCTCGTCGACGAGGCCGAGGCCCTTGTAGATCAGCGACGAATAGAGCTGGATCAGGCTCGCGCCGGCGCGGATTTTCGTCAGCGCGGCGCCGCCCGAATCGACACCACCGACACCGATCAAGGGGAATGCGCCCTCGACCCGCACATAGGTCTCCGCGACCATCCGCGTCGACAGCCGGAACAGCGGCCGGCCGGACAGCCCGCCCTGCTCCTTTGCGCGCATCTCCTCGCGCAACGTGCTCGGCCGCGCGATCGTGGTGTTCGACACGATCATGCCGTCAACCCGGCGCGAGCGCGCGACCTGCACGACGTCGTCGAGCTGGGCGAGGCTGAGGTCCGGCGCGATCTTGAGCAGCACCGGCGTGTCGCCGGCCTTCTGGCGCACCCGCTCGCGCGCGTCGATCACCCTGGCGAGGAGATCGTCGAGCAGCGCGCCTTCCTGCAAATTGCGCAGGCCTGGCGTGTTCGGCGAAGAGACGTTGACGGTGAAATAGCTCGCCACCGGCGCAAAAGTCTCGATCAGCTTCACGTAATCATTGACGCGGTCCGGCGAGTCCTTGTTGGCGCCGACATTGACGCCGACGATACCGCCATGCTGCGCGCGCGCCGCGAGCCGGCGCAACGCGACTTCCGCGCCGTCATTGTTGAAGCCCATGCGGTTGATGACGGCCTCGTCGCGCTCCAGACGAAACAGCCGCGGCCGCGGATTGCCGCTCTGCGGTTTCGGCGTCACCGAGCCGATCTCGACGAAGCCGAAACCGAGCCGCAGCAGCGCATCCGGCACTTCGGCGCTCTTGTCAAAGCCCGCGGCCATGCCGATCGGATTGGAAAAATTGAGCCCGAAAGCGCGCACCGCGAGCTTGGGATCGTCAGCGCGCGGCTTGACCGGCGGCAGGAAACGCAGGCCCTGGATGGCGAGTCGATGGGCATCCTCCGGATCGAGCCAGCGCAACACCGGCAGCGAGAAAGCGTCGAAAGCGCGGATCACGGGGCAAGCTCCGGGACGTCGTGGCCGCCATCGGAGCGCGTGTTGAGGTTGATCACCGCAATCACCGCGCCGAAATCGAGCTCGCCATAAAGATGCGGAAACAGCTCCTCATTGCGCGATCGCTCCCAGCGCAATTCGCTGCCGAGCGCATCGCCGTCAACCTCGACCAGGAACAGCGCGCGCTGCCCAAAATAATGCTTGCGCAAGGTCTCGGGAACCTGGGCCGCGGTGGAGAAATGGATGAATCCGTCGCGCGCATCGTCCGCGCTGCCGCGGTAGACACCCTGCCGTTCCGCCTCGCGCCAGGCCGAGGCCGGACAGATTTTGTAGATCTTGACCACCGCTTACGGAGCCCTTTGAGTTGCTTGGGTTTTTTCGTCTCTTGCGGGTCTTAAAACCCGGGCGCGACCGTAATGGCGCCCCCGTCCGAACTCAAGAGTTAGAGCCATTTCCGGTCCGATGAAATCGAACCGGGACTCTAAATTCTTGTTTGACGCGTTTTCTTTGCGCGAACCGGCATCTACTTCGCTTGAAAACGCTTTCCCGCCCCTTGCGCGAAAAACGGAAAACCGGTTGATTTGAGGATAGTTTTCCTGAGTTGCGACGGGCTGGACCTTCCATGGTCAGGCAGGCCAATGCGCAGAGGATGCTCACTCACGACCAGATCTGGGTCGCACTGGATCGGCTGGCGGCGCGCGCCGGCTTGTCGCCGTCCGGCCTCGCCAAGCGCGCCGGGCTCGACCCCACCACCTTCAACAAGTCCAAGCGCGTCACCGCCGACGGCCGCGAGCGCTGGCCCTCGACCGAATCGATCGCGAAAGCGCTGGCGGCGGCGGATTCGTCGATCGACATTTTTGCCAGGCTGGTCGGCGACGAGACCGGCGACGGCCGCTCGGTACCGCTGCTCGGCTTCGCGCTGGCCGGCGCGAGCGGCGCCTTCGACGAGGCCGGCTTTCCCATCGGCAAGGGCTGGACCGAATTTGCGCTTCCCACCGCCGAGGACAGCCGCAGCTTCGCGCTGCACATTTCCGGCGAAGCGCTGCAGCCCGCCTATCGCGACGGCGACGTCATCCTGGTCTCGCCGGGCGCGCCGATCCGCAAAGGGGATCGCGTGGTGGTGAAGACAAGAGCGGGCGAGGTGACGGTCGCGACGCTGAAGCGCCGCACGGCAAAGACGCTGGACTTGCAGCCGCTCGATGCCTCACAGGCCGAGCGCACGATGGCGGCGAGCGACGTGGCATGGGTCGCAAGGATCGTATGGGCAAGCCAGTGAGGGAGCGTTATGCGCCGCACACTCGGCGTCGTCCTGGCGAAAGCCAGGACCCATTACCCCAGGGAGCAGTAGTCACGAGAGGTGGTCACTCCGAATCCCCGTAACCACATCCGACGGTGGTTATGGGTCCTGGCTTTCGCCAGGACGACATTGTGGAGAGATCACGCAAACAACAAATTGGACACCCTCACGCACTCCGCGCCAGCGCGCCGTCGATCATGTTCATCGCGTTCTGCACGCCATACACCGCGACAAAGGAGCCGAAGCGCGGGCCCTTTTCCTGGCCGAGCAGCACCTGGTAGAGCATGTTGAACCAGTCGAGTGTCACGCCCGGACGACCGTCCTTGCCCTTCTTGACCTGGTCGAGGAACGGCTCGCGGCGGCCGATCTCGTAGACGACGTTCTGGATGTCCTCCGGCGTTGCGTCCTGGGAAAGCTGCGATAGCGCGTCGCGCAGATCCTGGAGCGCTGCGCGCTCCGTCTCGGTCGGTTCGCGGAACGTCTTCGTCGGCGCCACGAAGTCGCGATAATAGTTGATGGCATAGCCGACCATCGCATCGAGCTTGGGATGCGTCTGCGGCGACACGCCCGGACGATAGCGGCCAATAAAACCCCACAGCGTCTCGGCATTCTCCGCGTTCGACGACGACACCAGCGTCAGCAAGAGCTGGAACGTGACGGGCATATCGAACTTCGGCGGGTTGCCACTGTGGACATGCCAGACCGGATTGCCGAGCTGCTGCTTGGCGTCCTGCTTGGCAAAGCCGTCGATGAACTGCTGGTAGTCGTCGACGTTGCGCGGGATGACGTCGAAATACAGCCGCTTGGCCGCCTTCGGCTCGCGATACATGAACAACGACAGCGATTCCGGCGAGGCGTAGCGGAGCCATTCGTCGATGGTGAGGCCGTTGCCCTTCGACTTCGAGATCTTCTGGCCCTTGTCGTCGAGGAAGAGCTCGTAGTTGAAGCCTTCCGGCGGCGTGGCGCCGAGCGCCCTCGCGATCGCGCCGGAGAGTTTTACGGAATCGATCAGGTCCTTGCCGGCCATCTCGTAATCGACGCCGAGCGCGACCCAGCGCATCGCCCAATCGGCCTTCCATTGGCACTTGACGTTGCCGCCGGTCACGGGCGTCTCGACTTCCTGGCTGGTATCGGGGTCGACATAGGTCACCGTGCCGGCCGCAACGTCGCGGCGGATCATCGGCACCTGCAGCACGACACCCGTGGTCTTGCTGATCGGGAGGAACGGCGAATAGGTCGCGCGGCGGTCGGGTCCGAGCGTCGGCAAGATGATCGCCATCACCTTGTCGTAGGCCGCCAGCATCTTGAGCAGCGTCGCGTCGAAACGGCCGGACGTATAATATTCGGTCGAGCTCGCGAATTCGTAGTCGAAGCCGAAATGATCGAGGAAGGCGCGCAGCCGCGCATTGTTGTGGTGCCCGAACGACGGGTACTCGTTGGAGAACGGATCCGGCACGCGCGTCAGCGGCTTGCCGAGATGCGCGGCCAGCATCTCCTTGTTGGGGACGTTGTCGGGCACTTTCCGAAACCCGTCCATGTCGTCGGAGAACGCGAGCAGGCGCGTCTTGATCTTGTTTTCGGTCAGCACATGGAAGGCATGCCGCACCATCGATGTGCGCGCGACCTCGCCGAAGGTGCCGATATGCGGCAGGCCGGACGGGCCGTAGCCGGTTTCGAACAGCACCTCGTCCTTCGGGCTTTTCTTCAGCCGCGCGACAATGGCCTTCGCCTGCTCGAACGGCCAGGCATTGGATTGTTCGGCGAGCGCACGCAGATCGCTCGGATTCGCGGCAAGATCGATAACGGACATCTAGGAGCCTCCGGGCCGCGGAAAATAGCGATTTCCGGGCAGAATGCAATTTTGTGAGACCCTCACCCTGAGGAGCGCGCTCTTCGCGCGCGTCTCGAAGGGCGAGGCCACCAGCGGGGCCTTCATCCTTCGAGACGCTTGCTGCGCAAGCTCCTCAGGATGAGGAATTGGTAACGACGCGTGGGACTAAAACGGGCTCACCGAGAAATACCGCAGCCACAGATCCGTGTAGCGGCCTTTTTCCCAGACACGGAACATCGCCCAGTTCAGGGCCTGGCGCAGCACGTCGTTGCCCTTGCGCACGGCGATGCCGATGCCCTCGCCGAAGAAGCGGCTCTCGACGAAGGGGCCGCCGGAGAAGGCGCAGCAATCGCCGGAATCGGAGCCGTTGATCCAGAACGCGAGCGAGATGGCGTCCCCGAAGATGAAATCGACCTCACCCTTGCGTAAAGCACTCCGCATAACGTCGTCGTTGGGATACGGGTGCAGCTCGGCATCGGTGAACATCGCCTTGAGATAGGCTTCATGCGCGGAGCCGGCGATGACGCCGACCTTCTTGCCCTCGAGATATTCGGGCCGGATCTCCGGCATCACCGCGTCCTTGCGCGAGGCGAAGCGCGCCGGCACGCGGTAATAGGGATCGGTGAAGTCGACGCGGGCGCGGAGCTGCGGGCTCACCGCCATCGAGGCGATGATGGCATCGCCCCGGTTGGAGGCGAGCGCGTCCACCAGCGTCTCGAAGCGGCGCATCTGCACCGTGCAGGTGACCTTGATCTCCTCGCACAGCGCGCGGGCGAGATCGACGTTGAAGCCGGCCGGATTGCCGTCGGCGCCGGTGTAGTTGAAGGGCGGATAGTCGGTCTCGGTCAGGAAACGGATCACGGTCAGACGCGACAGGTCCGGCCGCTCCGGCCGCCGCCGCGGGTCCCAGAAGCCGGGCACGGCCTGCGGGGCCGCCTGGGGTCTCACCTGCGGTGTGGCTTCGGGCACCGCGGAAGGCTGCTTGGCCGGAGTCTGGGCTTTTGCGCCGGGCAGGCTTGCGAGCAGACAAACGCCGGCCGCCAGCCCAAGCAGGACACGGCGCACGGTCTGAAGCGGTTTTACCTGTCGCGATGCGGCCATCGGCGGGAAATGAACGAATTTCGTTGAGATCGGAGGGCCTTATAGACCATCCGGCCGGGAACGCGAGCGCCGATTGCGTTTAGACGGGGGACCTTCAGAGATACCGCTTCAGCTCCACCGCGGCCTCTTCCGGCGTGCGCTTCAGGTTGAACGGCGAGACGAAGCGGCCGTCGCGGTCCATCAGATAGATCAGCGCGGTGTGGTCCATGGTGTAGTCGCCGTCCTTGGTCGGGACCTTCTTGGCGTAGACCCGGTAGGAGGTGATCACCTTGGCGGTCTCGGCGGGATCGCCAGAGAGGCCTTCGAGGTGCGGGTCGAAGCTCGACAGATAGTCCTTCATCGCCGCGATCGTATCGCGCTCGGGATCGACCGAGATGAAGACCGCGTTGACCTTGTCGGCATCCTTGCCCAGCGCGCGCAGCACTTCCGAGATCTCGAACAGCGAGGTCGGGCAGACATCGGGGCAATGGGTGTAGCCGAAGAAGATCAGGGTCGGCTTGCCCTTCAGGTTCTTGTCCGTGAAGGCCTTGCCGTTCTGGTCGGTGAGCTGGAACGGGCCGCCGATCGCGGCCGGCTGCGCCACCTTGCTGACTCCGCCCATGGCCCAGAATACGATCAGGAGTCCGAGAACGAGGCTTGCAGCGAAGGCGGTCGCGATTACCAGCGGACGGGCGGCTGAACTCATGGGCGGAAAACTTCCTGTCGCGGGTCAGAAGCAGGCGGCAAAGCCAGTCCTGATCATTTCGAAGAACACCTGGCTGCCATAGTGGAACCAGAGCGCGAGCACGCCGAGCACGACCAGGCCGCCGACGCCAGCACCTGCCAACAGCAACACGAACGGCGTCCGGCCGGCAGTGGGCGAATTGTCCGATACAGGATGGGTAGGGTGCAGTGGTTGAGCCATGACAACGATCGGGGCGAAGGCCCTGGTTCCCAGGCTTTCAGATAGGCTTTGGGCCGCCTGGGGGCAAGGCGCCGCTGGCGACCCAAAAGGATCCCGTCATGCTGAGGGTCTCAGTGAAAGACCTGGCCCCGAGCGGACTCGAGCTGTTCCGCTTCCGGCAGAGACCGGCGCGACGGCGGCTTGATCGCCGACGCCTGCGCGTCCAGGTAGCAGGGCTTGTACATGGCCTGGAGCTGTCTGCCCCTCAGGAACAGCATATGCGGGGTGAGGCCGCCGCGCTGATTGATCCAGCGTTTCACCTGCGACGGATACATCGCATAGAGCATCTGGGTCGCTTCGGAATTGGTGACGGCGCGGCCATTGGTGCCGAAATCCCAGGCGGCGTGGAAGCCCAGCGTCGCATGCGAGGTCACACAGATACGGTCATGCGGGATGGCGCCGAGGACGATGGTGCAGGCCGAGGCGCAGAGGCCGTCGATGATGACGGTATCACCGGACTGGCGCAGGTCCTGGTATTTGTCGACGTAGGTCCCGATCCGGCCGCCGCGGTCATCCGCGATCCGGACCACCGCGTGAGAAGCCCCCATGCTCGCGATCAGGAGAACCGCCGCGAGCAACCCCGTCAGAAATTTCATTATCCCCCGCCCCAGTCGAATTCGAATCTGTGTGTCAGGTGGTGATGCCCTGCTAGGGTCCGTCGTAACCGCGGTTTTGTCTAGGCATGCCGGCTCGCTCAAAACAAATTCAAATCCAGTGTTGCGCCCGCGCTGCACTCGGGCGGTCTTTTCCCGAAGTGGAACAAGTTAACGATGGCTTCCGCGCCATACTCTTGATCTCAGTTGCAACCGCTGGCTTCAATCCGGGCAACTACAGGGGGAACCGATGGAGGGGGAACACTTGGCTAAACACTTGGCTGAAGAGACAGACGTCATCGTCGTCGGCGCAGGATTGTCGGGCCTCGTGGCCGCAACCGAGATCGCCGATGCGGGCAAGCGAGTGATCGTGGTCGACCAGGAGGGCGAGCAGTCGCTCGGCGGCCAGGCGTTCTGGTCGTTCGGCGGATTGTTTCTGGTCGATTCGCCGGAGCAGCGCCGGCTCGGCATCAAGGATTCCTACGAGCTTGCGCTGCAGGACTGGCTTGGCACCGCCGGCTTCGACCGCGACGAGGATTTCTGGCCGCGCCAATGGGCCGAGGCTTATGTGGGATTCGCGGCCGGCGAGAAGCGCGACTGGCTGCGTGCGATGGGCCATCGCATCTTCCCCGTGGTCGGATGGGCCGAGCGCGGCGGCTATGACGCGATGGGCCACGGCAATTCGGTGCCGCGCTTTCATGTCACCTGGGGCACCGGCCCCGGCATCGTCGAGCCGTTCGAGCGTCGCGCGCGCGAGGCCGTCAGAAGCGGCCGGCTGAGCTTCAGGTTCCGCCACCGCGTCGATGCGCTGTCGGTCACCAACGGCACGGTGGATGGCGTCAGCGGCGCCATTCTCGCCGCCGACAATGTCGAGCGCGGCAAGAGTTCGTCGCGCAGCGTCGTCGGCGAGTTTGCGTTGAAGGCGCAAGCCGTGATCGTGGCGTCCGGCGGCATCGGCGGCAATCACGAGCTGGTGCGGCAGAACTGGCCGAAGCGGCTCGGTACACCGCCGAAATTCATGATCTCCGGCGTGCCCGAGCATGTCGACGGCCGCATGATCGGCATCACCGAGACATCGGGCGCGCGGCTGATCAACCGCGACCGCATGTGGCATTATGTCGAAGGCATCCAGAACTGGAATCCCATCTGGCCGCGCCACGGCATCCGCATCCTGCCCGGCCCGTCCTCGATGTGGTTCGACGCCACCGGCACGCGATTGCCGGCGCCGCTCTTCCCCGGCTCCGACACGCTCGGCCAGCTCCAATACATCATGTCCACCGGTTATGATTATTCCTGGTTCATCCTGACCCAGAGCATCATCAAGAAGGAGTTTGCGCTGTCGGGCTCGGAGCAGAACCCCGATCTCACCGGCAAGAGCTGGCGGATGACCTTGCGCCGCGCCATCAACAAGGGCGCGCCGGCGCCGGTGGAAGCGTTCAAAAGCCATGGTGTCGACTTCATCGTGCGCGACAAGATCGAGGATCTCGTTACGGCGATGAACAAGCTCGCTGGCAGCGACCTCCTCAAGCTCGAGCACATCAGGATGCAGATCGAGGCGCGCGACCGCGAGATCGCCAATCCTTACGTCAAGGATGCGCAGGTGATGAACATCCACAATGCGCGGCGCTATATCGGCGACAGGCTGATCCGCACGGCTCCCCCGCACCGCATCCTCGATCCCGCGCAGGGACCGCTGATCGCGGTCAAGCTCAACATCCTCACCCGCAAGACGCTGGGCGGTTTCGAGACCGACCTCTCCTCGCGCGTGTTCGGCGAGGAGGGCAGCGTCATTCCGGGCCTCTACGCAGTGGGCGAAGCCGCCGGCTTCGGCGGCGGCGGCGTGCACGGTTATCGCTCGCTGGAAGGCACGTTCCTCGGCGGCTGCCTGTTCTCGGGCCGCAATGCCGGACGCGCGGCGGCGAAGGCGGTGAGCTAGATCATGCGGCGGTGGATGCGCATCGCGGCGCTTGTTGCGGCATTGGCCGCCGCCTCGGCTGCGTCCGCCGATATGATCGACATCGACGGCGTGAAGCGGTCCTACACCGCGCAACTGCCGGCGAAGCGGCTTGTGCCGCTCGTGGTCGTGCTGCATGGCAAGACCCAGCGCGGCGCCGACATGATGACGCGGACGGCATGGCCGCAGGTCGCAAAGCGCGAAGGGTTTGCCGTGGTCTTTCCCGATGGCCTCAACCACGCATGGGCCGACGCGAGGACCAAGGCGGGACCCGCGCTCCGTGGCCCGCCCAAAGGCACCGACGACGTCGCCTTCATCGCAAAGCTCGTCGAGAAGCTGGTGGCGAACGGCACCGCGGACCCTCGCCGCGTCTATGTCACCGGCATCTCCAATGGCGGCGCCATGGCGATGACGCTGGTCTGCGCCCGCGCCGATCTGTTTGCTGCCGGCGCGAGCGTGATCATGAATCTCACCGACGAGGCCGCCGTCACGTGCCATCCGTCGCGACCGCTGCCGATGCTGTTGATGAACGGTACGGCCGACCCGCTGGTCCCCTACGAGGGCGGCCGCGGATCGAGCTATTATGCCGCAGACGGGTTCTGGTCCACCGACGAGACGCTGGCGTTCTGGCGCAAGCTCAACGGCTGCGAGACCGACAACGCCGACATGACCGATTTGCCCGACAGGGCGCCCGCAGACCAGTCCACTGTCACACGGATCTCCTCGCGCTGTCCTGATGGGCACGACGTCGTGCTTTATCGCATCAATCGAGGCGGTCACCGCATGCCCGGATTTTCTCCGGATGCCCGCTTTCCGAAGGTCGCAGCCGGCCTGCTCGGGCCGCAGAACGGCGACATCGACGGTGCCGAGACGATCTGGACTTTTTTCAGCCAGTTTCCGTAGGGAGTGCATGCATCGCCGGGCACGCATGCGCCGCGGGCAACGCATGCGTGCCCGGCAACACATGCGTGCTCGGGGTGGCAGGGAGCAAGCCGCTGCGCTAGACAGGGCCGCCATTCAAAGGAGATCCCCCAATGAGCATTCAGCGTCTTGAAGCCGGCCCGCGCATGAGCCAGGTCGTCGTGCACGGCAACACCGTCTATCTCGCCGGTGTCGTCGCCAACAACGCCGCCGGCGAAAGCGTGACCAAGCAGACCCAGGACATCCTGGCGACCATCGACAGCCATCTCGCCAAGGCCGGCACCGACAAGTCGAAACTGCTCTCGGCCACGATCTACATCACCGACATGAAGACGTTCGGCGAGATGAACGCGGTGTGGGACGCCTGGGTCTCGCCCGGCAATACCCCGGCGCGCGCCACCGTCGAAGCCAAGCTCGCAGCGGCGCAATACACCGTCGAGATCATGGTCACCGCGGCGAAGTAAGCTTACGACAACATTTACGCGCGGCTGAAGCGCGATGAAATATCATCGCGCTTCAGAGCGACCGCCGCAATCACGCCAACCGATACGCAGCCTTCGCATTCACGCCGAACGCCTTGTCGCGCACATGCGCGCCGAGCCTTATCAGGCACGCCTCCAGCGCCCCCTTGATCTCGCCGTAGCTGCCCGCAAGCAGGCACACCGGCCAATCCGAGCCAAAAATCAGGCGATCCTCGCCAAAGCATTTCGCGGCGTGCGCGACGAACGGAAACAGCCGCTCCGCATCCCAATCGTTCCACACCGCTTCCGTCGCCAGCCCCGAGACTTTGCACCAGACATTGCCGCAGACCCCGATTGCGGCGATGCGATCGGACCATTCGTTGCTTCCACCGTCCGCGATCGGCGGCTTGGCGGCGTGGTCGAGCACGAAGCGCGCCTGCGGGAAGGCCTGTGCGGTTGCGATCGCCGCCGGCAACTCGCGGGCTCGGACGAGGAAATCGTAGGCGAGATCGTGTGCGAACACCGCCGTGAGGCCACGCTGAACGTCCTCGCGCAGCAGCCAGTCCGGATCGGCCTCGTCATGCACCTGGTGGCGGATGCCGACCAGCTTGTCGCCGCCGGGCGAAGCGCGCAGCCGGTCCAGCGTTTCACCAAGTGCAGCATCGGTCAGATCAGCCCAGCCGACGACGCCAACGACAAATGGGTTTTCATGCGCGATCCGCAAAAAATCCTCGGTCTCCTCCAGCGCCGAGCGGCATTGCACCACGATGCTGGCGTCGATGCCGTTCGCTTCCAACAACGGCGCGAGATCGGCCGGACCGAGGGCGCGGCGAATCGGCGTGAGCTCGGGCGCGTCCATCCAGGGATAGTCGGCGCGCGCCGGGTCCCAGAAATGCTGATGTCCGTCGATGATCATGCCTTTACGCTCCGCCCGGCAATGGTGCGTGGACGTCGACGAGGTTTCGCGCACGCAGCTCCTGCCAGAACGCCGCCGGCACCGCCTTTTCCGACATCGCGATGTTGTCGGCAACTTCCGCGGCATTGCGGGCGCCCATCACGGCGACCGTCACGGCCGGATGGGCCATGCAGAACTGCAGCGCGGCGGCTTTCAGCTCGGTGCCGTGCTTGCGGCAGAGCTCGTCGAGTGCGAGCGCACGGGCAACGAGTGCCGCATCGGCGTCCTGATAGTCGAACTTCGCGCTCGAGTGCGGATTGGCCAAAATGCCGCTGTTGTAGATGCCGCCGAGCAGGATGCCGATGTTCTTGGCGGCGCAGACCGGGAACAGCGCATCCAGCGCGCCCTGATCGAGCAGCGTGTAGCGGCCGGCGAGCAGGAAACAGTCGACCGGAACGGCCTCTGCAAACCGCACCAGCATTTCCGACTGGTTCATGCCGGCGCCGATTGCCTTGACCGTGCCGTCGGCGCGCAGGCGCTGGAGCGCGCCAAAGGCACCGGCCACGGCGTCGTCATAGTGATCGTCGGGATCATGCACCAGCAAGACGTCGACGCGGTCGAGCCCAAGACGCGCCAGGCTCTCCTCCACCGATCGCATCACGCCGTCATAACTGAAATCGAACACCGGCCGCTCGCGCGACGTGCCCTTGTAATGCGCGTCCTCGGCGGCAGCGCCATCGGGCGCACGCAGCAGACGGCCGACCTTGGTGGAGATGGCGTAGGAGTCACGCGGCTGTTGTCGCAGGAATGCGCCAAGGCGTCGCTCCGCGAGGCCAAAGCCGTACAGCGGCGCGGTGTCGAAGAAGCGGATTCCGAGCGACCAGGCGCGGGCGATCGTCGCTTCCGCATCGGCATCGCTGACGGGGGTGAACAATCCGCCGAGCGGGGCGGAACCGAGGCCGAGTGACGTGACGTCGAGAGAGCCGAGCCGCGACCTTTTCATTCCCATTGCCTTCCAAGAGCCTGCTTTCGAAAGTCCCGCTTCCGAAAGTATCGGTTCCAACAGCCAAGATCATCTCTCCCGCTTGCGAAAACCGCAAGCGGGAGAGGCACGCAGGAGCGCGGGGCTGGGGCCGCTCCTATTTCAACATCTGCGCAACGTTGTCCTTGGTCACGAGATCGAGGCCGGTATAGACGATCTCCGGCACCTTCTCGCCTTTCTTGATGGCGAGCAGCGTATCCATCGCCTTCTCGCCCATCTCCAGGGGACGCTGGCCAACCAGCGCATTGGCATAGCCATCGCGCAACAGCTCGAGCTGCATCTTCAGCGTATCGGCGACGACAAGCGTGAACTTGCCGGAATCGATATCCTTCTTGTACCTGGAGGCGAAGGCCTTGAAGCCTTCGGGGGCGAACATCGGCCAGCCGCCGATGGGAACGATCGCGGCGAGGTCGGGCGTTGCAGTGCGCATGTCGGTCATCTGCTGAACCGCCAGCGCGGGATCGTCGTTGCAGAACGTCGGAGAGCCGGCGACTTCGATCCATTTCGAGCCCTTCAGCGCCTCGCGGACGCCGTCGACGCGTTCGGCGAGGTTCTTGGCGCCGGGACCACCCGAGACCATGGCGTATTTGCCGCCGTCGGGCCGCAGCTTCAACAGTTGCTTGCCGAGTGCGACGCCGAACTCCTTGTTGTTGGTGCCGATATAGGCGATTCGCTTGGAGCCAGGTGCATCGGCATCGAAGGTGATGACCGGGATGCCGGCCGCGGTCGCCGCCTCGATCGACTTCGACATGGCCGCGACGTCGGCGACCGAGATCGCGAGGCCGTCGACCTTCTGAGTGACGAAGTCCTGAATGATCTGGGCCTGCGTCGCCGGCTCGTGCTCCACGGGCCCCTTGTAGATACACTCGATATTGCCGAGCTCCTTGGCACGCTTCAGGCAGCCGTCGCGCGCGAAGTCGAAGAACGGATTGTTCATCGCCTTGGGCACGATCACGAAACGGTAGTTCGCAGCAAACATCGGCGTTGCCATCATCGCGACGGCGATGCCGGCAAGAAGAAATTTCTTCATCGTCTCCTCCACCCTTCTTTGGCGCCCATCCTCTTAAGATTGTCCGGGAAGCGGACAGGCGGCATTTTCGTTGGCTTCCCGGAACGACGTCATTTCAGATCATCCGCGAACGGATGCGGTCGACCAGCACGGCCAGGATGATGATCACGCCCACCAGCGTCTGCTGCCAGTAGGAGCTCACCTGGGCGAGCACGAGGCCGTTGCGGATCACCTCGAGCAGCACGCAGCCGACGATGGCCCCTAACGGACCGCCGATGCCGCCGGCGAGATTGGCACCGCCGATGACGGCCGCGGCGATCACGTTGAGCTCGTAGGACGTCGCCATGTTGGCCGGCGCCGACCCAAGCCAGCCGGAGATGATGATGCCCTGGAGGCCCGCGGCGAGCGCGCAGGTCACATAGACCTCGATCTTCACCCGCACGACAGGGATGCCGGTGAGTTCGGCCGCCTTCTCGTTGCCGCCGAGCGCGAACACGTGGCGGCCGAAGCCCGTGTGGTGCAGCACCACAGCCATCGCCAGCGCGAGGACCACGAGATAGATGAAAGGCACGGGCACGCCGAGCACGTCGCCCGAGGTGAGCGCATAGAAATAATCGGCATCCGGTCCACCAGGAAAGCTGCCGCGGCCGTTGGAGACGACATAGCCGAGCCCGCGCACGATCGAGAGCATGCCCAGCGTGGTGACGAAGGGCGACAGGCCGAGCACGGCGATACAGAAGCCGTTGACGAGACCGGCGAGCAGCGCGACGCCGAGGCCGGCGAGGATCGAGAGCAGCAGGATCAGGCCGGGGACATTGGCCAGCACAGTCTTGCCGTCGGCCGCCATGTGGACGAACAGGGAGCCTGCGGCCGAGCCGGGTGACGACAGCTCGGTCATCACCATCGAGGTGATCATGGCGGAGAAGCACATCATCGAGCCGACCGACAGATCGATGCCGCCGGTGATGATCACGAAGGTGACGCCCAGGGTGGCGATGGCGATGAAGGAAAAGTTCTTCGCCACGTTCTGGATGTTGCCTTCGGTAAAGAAATACGGGCTGGCGAAATGCATGACCACCAGCAGCACCGCCAGCGCCAGCAGGACATAGCCGGTCTGGGAGGCAAAGATGCCGCGCTGCCACCATCTGATCCGGCCGACATTGGTGAAGCTGATCGGAGATTCCATGGGCATGGCCATCATGCCGCCTCCTTCGCGCCGGTGATCAGGGCGGTGACCTCCTCGGGGGAGGTTTGGTGGATCGGCTTGTCGGCCCGTTTCTCGCCGCGGCGCATGACGACGACGCGATCGCACACCGCGAACACGTCGGGCATGCGGTGCGAGATCAGCATCACGGCAACGCCCTGCTCCTTCAGCCGGTGGATCAGGCCGAGCACCTGCTCGACCTGGCGGACCGAGATCGCGGCCGTAGGCTCGTCCATCATCACCAGCCTGGCGTTGGAGAGCCGCGTCCGCGCGATCGCAACCGCCTGGCGCTGTCCGCCCGACATCTGCTTGACGAGATCGTCGGGGCGCGTCTCCGAGCGCAGCTCGCCGAACAGCTCCAGCGCACGCGCCGCCATCGCATTGTGATCGAGCAACGCGAGCGGGCCGAACCTGCGCTTCAGCTCGCGGCCGAGGAAGACGTTGGCGGCAGCCGTCAGATTGTCGGCGAGCGCAAGGTCTTGGTAGACGACCTCGATGCCGACGCCGCGGGCATCGACGGGCCGGTTGAAATGGACCGCGCTGCCGGCGAAGCGGATTTCGCCGTGGCTGGGGCGGAAATTTCCGGCGATGATCTTGACCAGCGTCGACTTGCCCGCACCGTTGTCGCCCATCAGGCCGACGACCTCGCCGGGGAGGACCTGCAGGTCGACGCTGTGAAGCGCGCGGATTGCGCCGAACTCCTTGCCGATGCCGGTCAGCTCGAGGACCGGTGTCGCTTCAGTATTTGTCATCAGCGGCCTTCCTCAGACGTAGCGGTTGACCAGGGATTCCAGATATTCCTGCCGGCCCGAGCGCGGCTGCGGGTCGAAGCCCGGGCCGAGCGCGCGGTCGGCAAGTTCGGCGAGCGAGCGCTGGCCGCCAAGAATGGCGCGGCCCTCGGGCCCGGCCCATCCCTCGTAGCGTTTCGCAAGCGGCGCAGTGAGGGCGCCGGCGTCGAGCATGTCCGCGGCAGCGAGGAGGGCGCGCGCGCAGGCATCCATCGAGCCGACATGGGCATGGATCAAATCATCAGGGTCGATCGACTGGCGGCGGATCTTGGCGTCGAAATTCAGGCCCCCCGAGGTGAAGCCGCCACGGTTCAGCAGCTCGTGGAACACCAAAGCGAGCTCCGGCACGTTCATCGCGAACTGGTCAGTGTCCCAGCCGAGCAAATCGTCGCCACGGTTGATGTCGAGCGAGCCGAACACACCCAGCGCCTCGGCAAGCGCGACCTCGTGATGGAAGGAGTGACCGGCGAGGATCGCGTGGTTCTGCTCGATGTTGAGCTTGACGTCCTTCAGCAAATCGTAGCGCGCGAGGAAGCCGTAGCAGGTGGCGACGTCGAAATCATATTGATGCTTGGTCGGCTCCTTCGGCTTCGGCTCGATCAGGATCGGGCCCTTGAAGCCGATCTTGTGCTTGTGCTCGACGACGAGCGAGACGAAGCGGCCGAGTTGGTCGAGCTCGCGCTTGAGATCGGTGTTGAGCAGCGTCTCATAGCCCTCGCGCCCGCCCCACAGCACGTAGTTCTGGCCGCCGAGCCGGTGCGTCACCTCCAGCGCGGCGCGGACCTGGCCGGCGGCATAGCTGAATATCTCCGGGTCCGGATTGGTGGCCGCGCCCGCCATGTAGCGGCGATGCGTGAACAAATTGGCGGTGCCCCAGAGCAGGCGCACTTTGCTTGAGGCCATCTTTGCTTCGAACAGGTCGGCGATCGCGTTGAGGTTGGCGGCGGACTCGCGGAGCGAAGCGCCTTCCGGCGCCGCATCGACGTCGTGGAAGGTGAAGAAGGGCACGTCGAGGAGGCGGAACAGCTCGAAAGCGACGTCGGCCTTGGCGCGCGCCTGCGCCATCGCATCGGTGCCCTGGTGCCAGGGCCGCAGGAACGTCTCGCCGCCAAAGGGATCGCCGCCCGGCCAGCACAACGAGTGCCAGTAGCAGACCGCAAAGCGCAGATGGTCCTCCATCCTGCGGCCATGGACGAGGCGGTCCTTGTCGTACCAGCGGAAGGCGGGCGTGTTTCCCGCATCCTTGCCGGCGAAGGCGACAGGCGCGCTTGCATCGAAGAATTTCACTGACGCGTTCACTCAGGCACACTCCTTCAACGCCGGATAAAGCTCCCGCCAGCGGCGATAGGCCTCGTCATAGGCTGCGCTGACGGATGCGCGAGGCGTAAAGCTCGCAAGCCGCCGCGGACGGGTGCAAACCGCAGCAGCGTCTTCGCCGGTGGCGGCGAGCCGGCCGAGCCTGGAGGCGCCGAGCGCCGCGCCGACCTCGCCTTCCTCGACGCGGTGGACGGGAATGCCGAGCACATCGGCGCAGATCTGCGCCCACAGCGGCGAGCGCGAGCCGCCGCCGACGAGATCGACCTCGGAAAGCGGCCCGCTGGCCGCGCTCAGCGCCGCCAGATTGTCGCGCGCGGCGAAGGCGACGCCTTCGAGCACGGCCTGGACGATCTGGGAGCGGCCGGTCGCACCGCGCAGGCCGACGAGGGCGCCGCTGGCGGCGGCATCGTTGTGCGGCGTGCGCTCGCCGTCGAGATAGGGCAGGAATTTGACCGGGCTCGGTCCATCGACACGCTCGCCGAGCGGCGCCAGCAGCGCAGGCGCAGGCGTCTCCATCACGCCCGCGAGCCAGGCCAGCGACGCCGCAGCCGACAGCATCACGCCCATCTGATGCCAGCGGCCGGGCAGCGCGTGACAGAACGCATGCACCGCCGAGGCCGGCGCCGGCGCGAACCGATCGGTAACGCGGAACACCACACCTGAGGTTCCCAGAGACAGGAACGCATCGCCCGGCGCGATTGCGCCGAGCCCGATCGCGCTCGCGGCGTTGTCGCCGGCTCCTCCGGCCACCACGACCTCGCGAGCCATGCCCCAGCGTTGCGCGTAGTCCGGCGCGAGCACCGCGCTGACATCGCTGCCGTCGACGAGGCGCGGCATATGGTGCAGATCGAGCCCCGTGGCATGCAGCAGCAGGGCCGACCAGCGGCGCAGACCGACGTCGAGCCACAGCGTGCCAGCCGCGTCCGACATGTCCTCGGCCATCTCGCCGGTCAGGCGATAGCGCACATAGGCCTTCGGCAGCAGCACCTTTGCTATCCGCGCGAAGATTTTCGGCTCGTGCCTGGCGACCCAGAGCAGCTTCGGCGCGGTGAAGCCGGGCATGGCCAGATTGCCTGATATCGTGTGCAGCGACGGGCAGCGACGCTCCAGCGCAACGCATTCGGCGTGCGAGCGGCCATCGTTCCAGAGGATCGCGGGACGCAGCGGCCGTCCATCCTCATCCAGCAGCGTCGCGCCGTGCATCTGGCCCGATAGCCCGATGCCGCGCACCTGCGCGACCTCACGCGGATGGCGGGCGGCAAGATCGTCGACCGCGCCGACCGCCGCATCGACCCAGGCATCGGGATCCTGCTCGGACCACAGCGGCGCAGGATGCGACAGCGACAGCTCGCGCGCCGCCGTCGCGAGGACCGCGCCGGCTTCGCTCACGAGCACCGCTTTCACACCGGATGTGCCGATGTCGATTCCGAGATCCACGCCATCCTCCCTGTCGCCTGTTGCGGTGCGCGAGCTCAGAGTCGCCTTGCCACAACGGGTCGTTTTGAATCCACTTGCCGCTAAGGCAGATTGTCCCGCATCACGATGTCGATCCTGATCTTCTCCTGTTCGCGCAAGATCGGCTCACCACGGGCGAGCGCAAGCAGCACGCGCACGGCGGCGCGCGCTTCGTGTCCGGGGTTTTGCGAGATCGCGGCATCCATCAGGCCTTGCAGCAGCAGCCGGCGCGTCAGCGCGGTGACGTCGTGTCCGACGAATACCACCTGCCTGTCGCGGCCGGCATCGCTCAGCGCCTTCTCGCTCAACGCGTTGGCCACGCCCTGCGTGCCGGCGCCGACATTATAAAGGCCGACAATGTCAGCATGCCTGCCCAACAGCCGCGCCAAGACCTGTTCCGAACGCGCATCCTCGTCGCGCCCTTCCAATACCGGCAGCACGCTCAGCCCAGGGAATTCCGATGCCATCACCTGGATGAAGCCAAAAATGCGCTCGGCATGGTCGCGCAGGCCCTGCGATCCCGCGATGATCGCGACCTTGCCCGACCTTTGTCCGACCAGCCGCCCGACCAGCGCGCCTGCGGTGCGCCCCGCGGCGATGTTGTCGATGCCGATATAATGGTGGCGGCGCGACGACGGCACGTCCGAGACCAGCGTCACGACCTTGGTCCCGGCATCAACGAGATCGTCGATCGCGGCGCGGACGCCAGGATGATCCAGCGCCACCACGGCAATGCCGTCATAATCGTCCGAGAGCCCTTCCAGGGAAGCAGCGAGCACCGACGGATCGAACACGTCGGTTGCGACCATCTCGACGCTCAGCCGCCGGGATGAGAGCCAGGCCGACATCTCGCCGAGATAGGCCTCGATCTGCTGCATGAACGGGTTCGGTCCCGACGGCATCACGAAGGCGAAACGGCGGGCGCGGCCGCGGGCGAGCTCGGCGGCGGCCACATGCGGCTGGAAGGCGTTGCGCTCAATCGCTTCCTTGACGCGCCGGACCGTATCCGGCCGCACACCCGGACGATTGTGCAGAACGCGGTCGACCGTCGCGAGGCTGACGCCCGCCTGGCGGGCGATGTCCTTCAGCGTCAGCGCGGTCGTGGTGAGCGTCTCGGCCATGGCTGAAGGCTAGCAGAGGTTTTTTGAGGTACGCAACTCATTTTGAGGGGCAGCAGGCATTTTTCAGTCGCTGTTGCTAGGAACGGCCTCTTCGGTCGGTCGTTGCCGCCGCGTGCATAACGACATCACCCATGATCCCGGCGAGGGATTAAGCCCGACGCTCGAGCGCAACATCCAGGCGTTGGTCGAGCGCCGCCTCCGGGAGCGGCGCGCGGCCAGGGGTCAGGAAAAGGTCGCGGATGCGATCACGGCCTTCACGGGCAGCATGGTCTTCGTCTACCTCCATGTCGCCGTGTTCGGCTTCTGGATTATCGCCAATCTGCATTGGCTGCCGGGAATCCCGGCCTGGGACGAGAGCTTCGTGGTGCTGGCGATGGTTGCTTCGGTCGAGGCGATCTTCCTGTCGACATTCGTGCTGATCTCGCAGAACCGCATGACCGCGGCAGCGGACAAGCGCGCCGATCTCGATCTCCAGATCAGCCTGCTCGCCGAGCACGAGTTGACCAAGGTCGCTCGCCTCCTCACGCAAATCGCCGAGCGGCTCGACGTCCAGCCCGACTCGAAGCGCGATCTGGAGGAGGCAAGCCGCGACATCGCCCCCGAGCGCGTGCTCGACAGGATCGAGGAGACGCGCTCCTGAGCTATCGGCCCGCCGACAGATCCAGGGTCAGGAACAGGCTGTTGGGATCCTCGATATAGCCATCGAACGGGCCGCAGAGGACAAAGCCATGCGCCCGGTAGAGCGCGAGCGCCGGCTTGAAATAGTCACCACGAGCCGGTCTCGAGGCTGAGCCGCGTCATGCCGCGCGCGCGGGCTTCCGTGATGATGTGGCGAAGCATCTCACCGCCAAAGCCGCGCCGGCGCGTGGTCTGGAGCGTGTGCATCGACTTCACCTCGCCGTGCTCGGCCGAGAGCGTCTTCAGCGCACCGACGGAGGCCAGCGTCTCGCCGTCCCAGCCGGTCCAGAACGCGACGTCGGACGCGCGGAGCCCGGAGAGATCGAGCGCATGGGCGCTGCCCGGCGCGGTCTGCGCTCGCGCGGCCGTGACGTGATGATCGAGCAGCGCGATGACGCGCGGATCAAAGGTGTCGCCGGTGCGGATCTGCATTGTCAGGTTCACTCCAGGATTTCATATCGCATCAGCACCATTACATCTTCCCGTAGGAAGCGCCGCGGCGCGTGATGATGACGTAGCGATGTGCACGGCGATCGCGCCCTCCAGCATCAGGAGCTGCTGGGTGAAGGCATTGCGGCCCCACGGGCTGTACGGCACCCGCGTGCCGGCCGGCAGGTCGACGGCACGGCTGACGCCGGAGCGCGCCGCGAGTTCATTCAGCGTCATGCCGGCCTGCGTCCGAAGCGGCTTCAAGCGACGACCGATCGCGCGATCGCGCTTTTGCTGGTCCATTTTTTGTAGGTCCTGGCTTTCATCCGAACATGCCCCGGCGCGGTGACCGCAAGCCACTAGGCGAGAGAAGCTTAGCCGAAAGAGCAGCGGGTGCAGGTCACGATGGGCTAATATATTGGAAACTCACGCACTGCGCGATGTGCGCTTGCGCCTGTCAGGTCGATCGGAAGGAAAATCTCAATCGGAGAAGCCTGGAGCGGGCGAAGGGAATCGAACCCTCGTATGCAGCTTGGGAAGCTGCCGTTCTACCATTGAACTACGCCCGCTGATGCGCAAGCCTGCGCGCCTCTGATTAGCCGAGACGGCGCTTCCCGCCAAGCGCTTTGGCGCGTCCGGCCGGACGCTTGTTAACGTCTCGGTAAGATTTTGGGTGCGCCGGATTGTGGCGGTGTTATGATCGCCTGTCTGGGGAGAGACGTGCACTGAGTGGGGCGTGTGCATGGTGGGGCGTGGCTACGCGATATTCGACACGACCATAGGGTGCTGCGCCATTATCTGGAGCAGCACCGGCGTGGTCGCTGTGCAATTGCCGGAGGCGCGGGAGATCGACACCCGCCGCCGGATGTTCCAGGTCCATCCCGAGGCGCGCGAACAGCGGCCGTCCGCGAACGCCGAGCTTGCGATCGAGGGCATCGTGGGCCTGCTGCAAGGCAACGATCCTGATTTTTCCGAGGTCAGCCTGGATGCGGGCGGCGTGCCCGACTTCAACCGGCGGGTCTACGAGTTCGCCTGCACGATTCCGCGCGGGGAGACGCGCACCTATCACGAGATCGCCAAGGCGCTGGGCGTCTCCGGCGCCGCGCATTCGGTGGCGCAGGCGATCGCGAAAAATCCCTACATGCTGATCGTGCCCTGCCACCGGGTGCTGGAGGCGGGCAATTACACCGACCGGCTCTCGCCCTATGGCGGGGTGATCTCCAAGCGGCGGCTGCTGTCGCTCGAGGGCGCTCATCCGGTCGCCAGCAAGACGCTATTCGAGGTGCTGCTGCCCGTTGCCCTGCCGAGACCCTCCACCTAGATAGGGCGGCATGGATGCGACCACGCTGCTGACGACGCCCTCGATGACGGTCTCCGAGTTTCGCTGCGATGCGGGACCGGACGACGCGTCGTTTGCGGAGTGCCGCACCGGCCATTCCATCGCCTATGTCCGCGCGGGCAGCTTCGGCTGCCACTGCCGCGCCGGGTTCTTCGAGCTGGTGGCGGGCTCGATGCTGGTCGGCGCACCGGGCGAGGAATACACCTGCACGCATGAGCATGTCTCCGGCGACGTCTGCCTGTCCTTTTTCCTGGGCGAGGATCTGGTTGACGCCCTCGGGGGACGTCGCGACATCTGGCAGGTCGGCGCGACGCCGCCGCTGCCCGAGCTGATGGTGCTGGGCGAGCTCGCCCAGACGGCGGCAGATGGCAACAGCGATCTCGGTCTCGACGAGGTCGGTCAAATCCTCGCCGGCCGCTTCATTGACGTCGTCTCGGGCAAGGCGCGCAAGCCGACAACGCCCACTGCGCGCGATCGCCGCCGCGCCGTGGAAGCCGCGCTGTGGATCGACGCCAACTCGCATGCCGAGGTCGACCTCGAACAGGCGGCGCGGCAGGCAGGCCTCAGCCCGTTCCATTTCCTGCGGGTGTTTTCGAGCGTGCTCGGCGTCACCCCCCATCAATATCTGGTGCGCTCACGGCTGCGGCATGCGGCGCGGCTGCTCACTGACGATGACATCGCGGTCACCGACATCGCCTACGACGTCGGCTTCGGCGACCTCTCCAACTTCGTCCGCACCTTCCGCCGCGCCGCCGGCGTGTCGCCGACCAAGTTCCGTCAGGCCTCGAAGGGGAAGCGCAAGATTCTCCAAGAGCAGCTTGCCCTCAACTGACTAGGTTCGTCTCCGGCGCGCGCCAGTTGCGGCGCGCTTTGGAAATGGAGACGAACATGTACGACCATATCGGACTGCGCGTTGCCGACCTCGACGCCGCCGCGCGCTTCTACACCGCGGTGCTGGCGCCGCTCGGCTACGTCCTGTGCTCGAGCGGCGACGGCTACGCCGGCTTCGGGCCGAAGGGCGAGCCGGCGTTGTGGCTGCACCTGAACAAGGGACGGAAAGCCGATGGCGCGCATATCGCGTTTCGCGCCGGGAATCATGACGCGGTCAAGGCGTTCCACGGCGAAGGCCTGAAGAGCGGCGGCCGCGACAATGGCGGTGCTGGCCCGCGCAAGGATTACAGCCCGACTTACTACGCGGCATTTTTGATCGATCCCGATGGCAACAATGTCGAGGCGGTCTGCACGTGAGTTCTCTCCGTCATTGCGAGGAGCTCTTGCGACGAAGCAATCCAGACCGTAGCCGCGGAAGCATTTCTGGATTGCTTCGCTGCGCTCGCGATGACGGAGTCCACGGCCAACACCTAACATATTCAAGGACACTCTCATGGCCTCCATCCACAATGACATTCCCCTCCCCGCCTCGGCGCACGACGTCTGGGACGCGGTGCGCGATTTCGGCGCGCTGCATCAGCGGCTGGCGCCGGGCTTCGTCACCGCCTGCACGATCGACGGCGATGCGCGCGTCGTCACCTTTGCCAATGGCTCGGTAGCGCGCGAAGTGCTGGTCGATTGCGACGATGCGCGGCAACGGCTGGTCTACGCCATCAACAGCGAGCGTCTGAAGCATTACAGCGCCTCGGTGCAGGTGATCGCCGAGGGTGATGCGAGATGCCGCCTGGTCTGGATCATCGACATGCTGCCGAACGAGCTTGCAGCTTACGTACAGGGCCAAACCGGGGATGCCGTGATCGCCATCCACAAGGCGTTTCCGGCTTAGTTTACTTATTTGAGCATGATCCTTTCGGAAAACCGCTGCACATTTTTCCGGATCACGCCCGCAGCTGCGTGATCTTTTTCACAGACCCAGCCCTCGTCCGCTGTAACCATGGCGGCGTGCGTCCGGTTGGCGCCGCTCTCCCGGCGGCGCCACGCACGCGAGGAGCAGGCCATGAGAGGTGCGGACAAGGTGATCTGCCAGGCGGTCGCCGTGCTGCTGATGTTTTCGATTTCGAGCGCACCGGCAAACGCGCAATTCCTCGGCGGCGGAGGTGCCGGCGGCGAGGACATGATGACCCAGATGGCGCCGATGCTGGAGATGATGAAGGCCAAGATGGGCAAGCGCCGCTTCGCCATGATGATGCAGACCATGGGCCCGATGATGAGCCGCATGATAGAGAATGGCGGCGGCGGACTTGGTGGGAGTCTTGGCGGCCCCGGTGGCGGCAATCTCGGCGGCGGTTTCGGTGCGCCCAATTACGGCGGCTACATGCCGATGGCCGGCGGCGGCTACATGCCGACCGGTATGGGCAGCATAGGCGGCGGCGATATCATGGGCATGCTCGGTGGCGCCGGCGGCGGCGACATGATGGCAATGATCCGCAATTGATGCGGCTCGCCAATGTCGGCGGCGGAGGCCATCGCCGCCACAGGCATCGTTAGTCCGCGACGCCGGAGAGAACCGGCCTGATCGCAGCCTTGCTCTCGCGCGGTCCCCAGCGGGTCAGCACCACGCTGGAGCACGAGAGCAGGCCGAGCACGACCATCGAGCTGGCGGCCAGCCAGAAGAAGTTCTGCGCAGTGGCATCGTGCGTCGACAGCCACCAGCCGACCGCCGCGATGTAGATCAGCCGCGCGGTCTGCGCCAGCACCGGGCCGATCACCTTCGCAGCCCCCTGCGACGAGAAATACATCGTCGAGGCGAGGCCAATGAACGCGTAGAACGGCGCCACCGTCGACAAATATTGATGGCTGGTGGCGCGCACGATCTCGCTGTCCGTGAAGATATTGACCCAGAGATCAGGGAAGAGCGCGACCAGGCACGCAGGTGCGCCGACGGCGACGAAGGCGCTCGCGCCCGCGATCCAGGCGATGCGCCGGGCGCGGGCGATGCGGCCGGCGCCGACCGCCATGCCGATCATCGGCACCGAGGCGATGCCGAACGCGAACGCGATAGAGGTCAGCAAAAATTCCAGCCGCGCACCGATGCCGTAGCCGGCGAGGATCGCGGTGCCGAATTTCGCCAGCATGTGGGTGAAGATCGAGATCGTCAGCACCGATTGCAGCGGCGAGAAGCAGGCAATGGCGCCGACTTTGAGGATGTCGAAAAACATCGCCCACTGGATGCGCAGGCCGCGCAGCTTCGGCGTAACGCGGGCGCGGCCGGAAAACAGGTACCAGCCCATCACGCAGATGTTCATGGAATAGGCGATCAGCGCGCCGGCCGCGACGCCACGCATGCCGAGCTGTGGCACGGGGCCGAGGCCGAGGCCGAGCGTGCCGCCGAGCAATATCTGCCAGACCGCGGAATTGAGGATCAACAGCGACGGCAGCTTCATGTTGCCGGTGCCGCGCAGGACGCCCGCCATGGTGTTGAGCAGCCAGGGCAGCACGGCGCCCCCGAAAAACACCTGGGTGTAGGCAATCGCATGTGTCAGCACATCGCCGCGGCCGCCGAGCATTTCCAGAACGCGCGGCCCGAAGATCAGCATGCCCAGCATGAAGACGAGGCCGAAGCTGATGCCGATCAGCAGCGCATGCGCGGCGAGCGTGCCGGCGCGATCGCGATCGCCGGCGCCGAGCGCACGCGCGATGGCGGAGGCCACCGCGCCGCCCATCGCGCCGCCCGACATCGTCATGGTCAGGATCACGGTCGGAAACACCAGCGCCATCGCGGCAAGCGCTTCCACACCGAGACGTCCGATATAGGAGGTCTCCGCAATCACGGTGCAGGTGCCGGCGGAGAGCGCGACCACGTTGGGCCAGGCCAGCCCGAGCAGCGTGCGCAGAATCGGGCCGTCCAACAGCGCGCTCTTCACGGGGCGTGGAGGCGGCGGCAGCGGACGCTCTTGTTCATCGACCGGGATTTCGGCGATGTCGGACATGTCCTCTCCGGGGCACGAGCGCCAGTTGCGGCGCCGCAATGAGTAGGTGTGTCAATAAATTTATTCGCGCACAGGGCGCAACGAGAGGCTTGTTAGCACATCACGCAGCGATTCCTCCTGCGTCAGATGCAGGCGTGCCCTGCGGCGTCGCGTTCCATGGTGGAATTACCCGACGCGCCAGAGCAATGGCGGGCGGCCGCCTGCGGGCGCCCGCAGGTGAACGCCGATGTGCCGCCCGCATCCTGCAGCGAGGCCCTCGAACAATCCCTCCAGCACCTTGGCGCAGGCGGGGTGACAGTCGGCGACGTCGTCCATCAACTTCCAGCTCTGCTGACGGATTTCGAAGGTGCCTTCGGATGGCGTTACCTCGGCCGCATCGCCCTGCGCGGCAAACAGCGCGTTGAGGAACGTCGCGAATTCGCTCGCCCCGCCACGGCCCATCGACAGCGCCGCAGCGACCTCATCGAAATATTGCATCCCTATCAGCTTACCCGCGAGATGCAGGAGATAGCCGGCATCCTCCGGACCGAACAGCTGCACCATCACGGGCGCGGCGGTGCGCACATATTCCATCGCATAGTTGCGGTAGGCTTTTTCGAGCCGCGGCTTTGGCCAGCTCGCGACAGGAAGAGCCGGCGCGGACTTCGCATCGAACAATGGCGCTTCGAGATGCCGCGCGAACACGAGGCGCTGGTCGAGCTCGAGCGGTTGGTCGTATTGATGGTAATAGCCTTCGAGCCCATCCTGGCCATCGACGCTCTGCTTGGTGCAGACGAAGCCCAGGCGGAGATCACCGAGCGCGACACCGTTGTTGGCGTGCCAGCCGCGCAGCATCGCGCGCGAAACTTCGCCCGGCACGCCGCAGATCGCGGTGCCCTTCCAGATCCAGCGCGGCGGCGGATAGCGGATCCAGGCCTTGGTGTCGCTCTCATACATGTATTCGACGTGCACGCCGCCGATCCAGTTCGAGAGGTAGTGATATTGCGCAGCGGCGACGGCGGGCGGCAGATGGCTCAGCCCGAGCTTTTCCAGCCCCGGCAGGAAGCGCTCCTGCTGCTGGCGGCGGAACACGCGGAAGACGAACTCCGCCGCATCCGCCGTGCCGCGACGCGTGACGACGGTGAGGATCAGGCCGGTGAAGTAGGCGTGATAGAGATCGGCAACCGCGCGCCAGCGTTTCCATTGGGCTTCCTGCGCGGGGTCTGATGCGGCGGACATGTTCGCTCCCGATCGTTATTTTGATCGAGTGTGTCACTGCATTGGGTGACGGACAACCTGAACCGCACGCAGGGCGCCCTGCACGGCGGCCCGCCAATTCCGCATCACGAATTGTGAGTGGCTTTGGCGGCGCGCTCGCGCTCGACGCGCTCGGTTACGTCGCGCGCCATGGCGACCGATCCCTGCACCGCGCCGCCGGCGTCCCGCACCAGCGCGAATGTCATCTCGATGTAGAGCTTGCGTCCGCTCTTGTGCAGCGCGCGGGTCAGTGTCGGCTTGCCCGCAAGCTTCATCGCGCCGCTGGCAAACGCGGCCTCGAAGCCCTTCCAATGCGCGGCGCGCAGATGTTCGGGAATGATCAGGTCGAGATTCTGGCCCAGCGCCTCGTCGGCGGCGAAGCCGAACAGCGCGGCCGATGCACGATTCCAGCGCGTGATCGTGCCCGACGGATCGGAATAGATCAGCGCGTCGGCGACGTCGTTGACAATATGTGCGTCCAGTTGGGATGAATTGGTCATGTCAACACCTTGTGGCCCGGATGATCACTACACCCGAAAGTGCTTGCTCAGCTTCAGGCCCTGTGCCTGGTAGTTCGAGCCGATGCGCTGACCGTACATGGCGTCGGGGCGGGCCAGCATCTTCTCGTAGACGAGCCGGCCGACGATCTGGCCGTGCTCGAGGATGAAAGGCACTTCGCGCGAGCGGACCTCGAGCACGGCGCGCGATCCCAGCCCGCCCGCACCGGCATAGCCGAAGCCAGGATCGAAAAATCCGGCGTAATGCACGCGGAACTCGCCGACGAGCGGATCGAACGGCACCATCTCTGCGGCGTAATCGGGCGGCACCTGCACGGCCTCTTTCGACGCGAGGATGTAGAACTCGCCGGGATCGAGGATCAAATTGCCGTCGGGACGCGCCGCGATCGGCTCCCAGAAATCGTCAACCGCGTAGCCGGCGCGGCGATCGACGTCGATGACGCCGGTGTGGCGCTTGGCGCGGTAGCCGACGAAGCCGCCGCTCTTTTGACCGGAGAGATCAACCGACACCGCGACTCCGCCGGTGAGATCGGCATCGTCGACGTCGACGAGACGCTCGGTCGCGTGCAGCGCCTCGAGCTCGTCGATGTTGAGGATGGCATCGCCGGTGCGGAAGCGTACTTGCGACAGGCGCGAGCCCTCGCTGACCAGCACCGGGAACGTCTTCGGGCTGATCTCGGCATAGAGCGGACCGTGATAGCCGGCGCCGATCATGTCGAAGCGGCGGGTGCCGTCGGCGATCACGCGGGTGAAAACGTCGAGCCGGCCGGTCGAGCTCTTCGGGTTGGCGGCCGCGACGATTTCCGGCGGCAGCGCGAGGCTTTCGAGCAGCGGCACGATGTAGACGCAGTTGGTCTCCAGCACCGCGCCGTCGGCAAGGCTGAACTCGTGCAGCTTCAACTCGTCGATGCGCTCGGCGACGGTGGCGCCGGGGCCGGGCAGGAAGCTGGCGCGAACGCGATAGGCGATGTCGCCGAGGCGAAGGTCGAGGCTTGCCGGCTGGATCTGGCTTTCGACGAAGTCGTATGCGGGCAGGATGAGACCGCCCTCCGCCATTGCCGCGATCATGCGGTCCGGCAGGATACCATTGGCGTCGGCGGCAACCGTGAACGTCAACCGAGGGTCCTCATCAGGGGGGCAAATGCATCCCGACATGCGGGAAATACTAGCGTTTTACGGCTATCCGATGGACGTCTTGACGGAAAGGGCATTGCGGAATATGAGCATGACTTATCCCGTGGTGATTTGAGCCGGCCGGCTTGCAGCCACGTTAAATAAGTCGCTAAACAGGCCGGGGACCTCTGTGATCCCGGCCCGTGGAGATATTCCAGGCCGGTTTTTTTGTGACCATTTTCGATGTTCACGCAGAGGAGGTCCTATGTCGAAGTCCCCGGCGCCAACCGCGCAATACCGTCCCGAAACCCGTCTGGTCCATTCCGGCACCCTGCGCTCGCAATATGGCGAGACGTCGGAGTCGCTGTTCCTGACCCAGGGCTACGTCTACAACAGCGCCGAGGAGTGTGAGGCGCGGTTCAAGGGCGAGGACCCCGGCTTCATCTATTCGCGCTACTCCAACCCGACCATCCAGATGTTCGAGCGCCGCATGATCGAGCTCGAAGGCGCCGAAGCAGCGCGTTCGGCCGCGACCGGCATGGCCGCAGTGACGACCGCGATCCTGGCGCCGCTCAAGGCCGGCGATCACGTGGTGGCCTCGCGCGCGCTGTTCGGCTCGTGTCTCTACGTCGTGCAGGATTTGCTGCCGCGCTATGGCATCGAGACGACGCTGGTCGATGGGCTCGATCTCGACCAGTGGCAGCGCGCGGTGAAGCCGAACACCAAGACGTTCTTCCTGGAGAGCCCGACCAATCCGACGCTCGACGTGCTCGACATTCCCGGGATTGCCGAGATCGCGCACAAGGGCGGCGCGCGGCTCGTCGTCGACAACGTGTTCGCCACGCCGATCTGGCAGAGCCCGCTCGCGCTCGGCGCCGACGTCGTGGTCTATTCCGCGACCAAGCACATCGACGGCCAGGGCCGCTGTCTCGGCGGCATCATCCTGTCCTCGGAAGCGTTCATCGCCGAGCACATCCACAATTTCATGCGCCAGACCGGGCCGTCGATCTCGCCGTTCAACGCCTGGGTCCTGCTCAAGGGCCTGGAGACGCTGGGCGTGCGCGTGCGCGCGCAGACCGAGACGGCGGCGCGCATCGCGGACGTGCTGGCGAGCCATCCGAAGATTTCGCGGCTGGTGTTTCCCGGCCGCGCCGATCATCCGCAGGCGGCGCTGGTGAAGAAGCAGATGCGCGGCGGCTCGACGCTGGTCGGCTTCGAGGTCAAGGGCGGCAAGCAGGGTGCGTTCCGCGTGCTCAACGAGCTCAAGCTGGCGAAGATCTCGAACAATCTCGGCGACGCCAAGAGCCTCGTCACGCATCCCGCCACGACGACGCATCAGCGCCTGAAGCCGGAGGATCGTGCCGCCCTCGGCATCAGCGAGGGTTTTATCCGCTTCTCGGCGGGGCTCGAGCATCCGGATGATCTGATCGAAGATCTGACCGCGGCGCTGGAGAAGGCGTGAGGTGCTGGTCGTCCCGGCCCCCGTGCGCAATTGCGCACTAGGCCGGGACGACAATTACATCGGCCGGTACGTCCGCACGTCCGCCGGCACGTTCACACCGAGCTTGATCTGGCCGACGGAACGGATGATGTCGTCGCCGAGGAGCTGGGCGAAGCAGGCGTAGCCCCAATCGTTCATGTGCAGGCCGTCGGCGATCACAAAACTCTCGACCGGAAGCGATTGCTTTTCGTGCCAGTCGCGCATCACCTCGAAGCGCGGGAAGATGCCGACGTGACGGAGCTCGGCGACCTTGCCCAGCAGCTTCACCATCTTGCCGGCGCTCTCCGCGCGCTGGTTGACGGCGGGCGAATATTGCGGATCGACCAGCACGACGTCGGCATCGCCGGCGGCCTGGATGCGGCCGATGCCGTCCTCGACCATCTTCGCGGTCTCGCCGGGATCGAGATTGCGCAGCACGGCATTGGTGCCGACCTGCCAGATCACCAGATCCGGATGCACGTCGATCACCGCCTTCTGGAGCCGCTTCATCATCTCGGGCGCGTCCTCGCCGCCGACGCCGGCATTGACGACCGTGATGTCGGCGGTCGGATAGTGCCGGTGCAGCTGCGCGGCAAGGCGATTGGGATAGTTGAACTCCGGCGAGCTCGCGCCGAATCCTGCGGTCGACGACGAGCCGAACGCGACGATGACGACGGGCTGGCCGGCGACGAGCTTGCCCGCGACATGCGGCAGCGTGCCCATCGCCTTCGCGCCGCCCTTCGGCGACAGGCAGGGGACGCGGCTGAAGATGTCGCCGGCGGATTTCGCGACCTGCTTCACCTTGTCGATGGCGCGCGCCGTGATGCCGCGCTGGTCGGGGGACGTCGCGGCGACGGTGGTCTGGGACGGTGAAGCGGAAGCGGGATTAGCCGATTGCTGCGGGGCCGGCGTTGCCTGCGCGGCCGGCTCCTGCGCGCGCGACTGCGATACAGGCGTTAGCAACAGCAACGCCGCCGCAGCGGGCGCAGCCAGCCATGCCGTCAGGCAAAAAGGGCGGAGAGAACTCATTAACGCTAGACCTCAATTTTGCTGCTGGGCCGGCTCCAGATGGGCAGCGTCGATGACGAACTGTGCCAACGCCCGGCCAAGGCAATCATGGACCTGTTTCGCCAGCTCAAGCCCGCGCGACGGGCTGAACAGGTCGAACTGGCCCTGATCATTCCACTGCCGCATGATCGCGAAACGATCGAACAGCGGGATATCGTGCTCCTGCGCCACCACCCGCATATTGTCGAGGTATGGCGGCACCGAGATCATGGTTTCGGTGCGCGGGCTGTACTGCAAATTCATCAAGACGACGTCAGCCCCTGCCTTTTGCAGCGCAGCAACCCCTTCGGTTACTGCGCCACGAAAATCATCGGGATCGATTGCTCGGATAGCATCGACAGTCCCGGTCTGCCAGATGACCAAAGTAGGCGTTTTTGCTTCCATCAGCTTAACGAAGCTGGCGGCCGCTTCCTCTGCCGTCTTCTTGCTCTGTATTTCTACGGAGACGTGCACGGTCTCGGACGGCGGCAGCTTGTCCTTCAGGATGGCCTGCATCCGCGCCGGATAGGAGGCGTCCTCGGAGGCTGGAATCGTGGTCGAGCGGCTGCCGATCACCAGGATTTCGAGCGGCTTGCCGGCCTTGACGGCATCGGCGACCTTGGGAAGCTGGCTTTCGCTGGTGAGCAGGTAGGACGGCAATTCGCAGGCTGGAGGCGCGGCTGAAGCAGCAGGCGCAGCATCGCCCGCGCGCGCCGAAGGCGCGGCGAGACCACCGCACAGCAGGATCAGGCTCAGGAAAACCTTCGCCTTCATCAGCCCCCTCCCGCCATATCGGCGCTGCCGACGGCGCTTTTGGTTTTCGAACCGCTTTTGTCAGCCACGCGCTTGTACCACGAAATCACCCAGGCCATGGCCCACATGATCAGGATTCCCGAGAGGCTAATCAGCGCATGCAGGGCCGGCCCCCCCCCGACCTCGGCCAGGATGAAATGGCCGGCAAAGGCAAGGAAGACGCCGAGACAGAATATCTCCAGGGAATGCGAGCCGCACAGGATCAGCGGCCGCAGCCAGCGCGATTTCAGGCCCGGCCAGTCCCGCGGCAGGACGCGCACGGTGATCGCGGCCAGCGCCAGGAAATGCGTGAAGCGCAGCACGTCGAGATCGGCCTTGTCGATCGGATACATCCACTGCTCGAGCAGCTTCGGCATGAATTGGGACAGCTGCGGCACATACCAGGTCAGCGTCACGTAGAATGCCGCGACCAGATAGGCGATCGAGATCCACATCGTCACCCGCGAAGCCAGAATGCGCGACATGCGTCGCGCTCCCCCGAGCGCACACCAGGCACCGAACACGAACAGCAATTGCCATGCGAAGGGATTGAACGCCCAGAAGCCGTTCGGATAGGCCGACAGATAGAGGTCGTATTCCCAGGTCACCGCGTAGAGCAGGACCGAGAGGCCGAGCGTCACGTCGGGGCGCCATTTCATCAGCCACAGGATCAACGGCAGCGCCAGCATCAGCACGATGTAGAGCGGCAGCACGTCCATGTTGACGGGACGAAAGCGCAGCAGCAGCGCCTGCACGATCGTGACGTCGGGCTGCTTGAGGAAATCCATGATGCCCATCTCTTCGGTGTAGAGCGGGTTCTCGAACCTGGTCGCGACGTAGGAGATTTCGGCAAGGAAGATCGTGAACAGGAAGACGTGGGCGACATAGATCTGCCAGACGCGCCGCAGGATGCGCGCGGTGGCGACGACGACGCCAGACTCCAGCATCGCCCGACCGTAGACGAAGGCGGCGGTATAGCCTGAGATGAAGATGAAGATCTCGGTGGCGTCGCTGAAGCCGTAATTGCGGATCGTGAACCAGGTCAGAAGACTCGGCGGCAAATGGTCGATAAAAATCAGCCACAGCGCGAGGCCGCGGAACAGATCGAGTCGGAGCTCGCGCTCGCCGATGGCCGGCAGCGAAATAGCCGGCGAGGCCGTGCGCGGCCTGGCACCTGCAGGGTTGGCCTGCAGAGGCTTGGCGGTTCCCGCGACCGTCGATCCCGTTACTTGGTCGGCAATGGTCATCGGGGCCTAAAAACCCTTCCGCAAAATCGCGACTTGGTAAGGAGTGTACCGGTCCGGCCGTCATCTCGCAAAGCGACCGGATCACATGCAAGTACACTTGCAAATACACCTGGCAAATACACCTGGATGTGTACTTCCTTTCGAATTCTGGCGGGACGATGTCACCAAGGCCGCCTCCGGCGTTTGGTTCCCCGGCGGATTTCGGTATGATGGCAATCATGTACCGCGCCGTGACCCACCAGATCGAAGTGACCGTCGAGCCGAACTTTGTTCCGGAGCAGTCGTCGGCCGACCGCTCCCGCTATTTCTGGTCCTACACCATTGTCATCATCAATTCCGGCGACGAGACCGTGCAGCTCAAGACGCGACACTGGATCATCACCGATGCCACGGGCCGGCAGCAGGAAGTGAAGGGCGAGGGTGTCGTCGGCGAGCAGCCGACGCTCGCCCCCGGCGAACGCTTCGAATACACCTCCGGCGTGCCACTCACGACCGCCTCGGGCTTCATGACCGGCCGTTACCAGATGGTCAGCGCCAGCGGCGAACGCTTCGAGGTCGAGGTGCCGACATTCTCGCTGGACAGCCCGGACAACAAGCGGGTGTTGAACTGAGGTAGGCGGCGGCGCGGCCTTTTGGGGCGCGGCTTCCCCGACGGCGTCATTACTCTCGTGTCCCGGACGCGCTGCAACGCGCGAGCGTTGCTGCGCGGAGCCGGGACCCGGATGGCGACACGGTCCAATGCCTCAAGCGTCTTCCACGCCCGCCTCGGCCGGCGTGAAATCGTACACCGAACTGCAGAACTCGCAGGTCACGACAACCTTGTCGTCCTTGACCATGGCGGCGCGGTCGCCGGGCGAAAAACTCTTCAGCATCGATGCGACCGCATCGCGCGAGCAGGAGCATTGTGCCTTCAGGACCAGCGGATTGAACACGCGCACGCCGCGTTCGTGGAACAGGCGGAACAAGAGCCGCTCGCCGGAGAGCTCGGGATCGATCAACTCGACGTCTTCGACGGTTTCGATCAGCGAGCGCGCCTCGACCCAGGCATCGTCTTCAGCGACGCTATGCACCTCGACGCCTTCGGGCGCATCGCCGGGATGCAGATCGGCCTGCCGCGCGCGCTCAGGCGCCTTCGGCAGGAACTGCATCAGCATGCCGCCGGCGCGCCAGCGATGCTTGCCGCCATCGTTCGAACGCCACTCCTCGCCAACGGCGAGACGCACGCGCGTCGGGATCTGCTCGGAGCGCAGGAAATATTCGTGAGCGGCGTCTTCCAGGCTGCCGCCGTCGAGCGCGACCAGACCCTGGTAGCGGCTCATCTCGGGCCCCTGGTCGACGGTCATGGCGAGATGGCCGTGGCCCAGCAGCGCGCCGGAATCTTTGGCATCGCCGAGACGCGCGGCGTCGAAACGTGCGTAGGCTCGCAGGCGATCCGGCGCCATGTAATCGACGACCAAAAACGACACCGGACCGTCGGTCTGGGCCTGGAGGATGAAGCGGCCTTCAAACTTCAGCGCCGAGCCGAGCAGCGTGGTCAGCACGATGGCCTCGCCGAGCAGCTTGCCGACAGGCGCCGGATAATCGTGCCTGGTCAGGATATCGTCGAGCGCCGGACCAAGCCGCACCAGGCGACCGCGCACGTCGAGCGCGTCGACCTCGTAGGGCAGCACGGCGTCGTCGACCGGAACCGCGGATGGTGCGCGAACCGGGCCTTCGGGCCCGGTTTTCATGTCGGGGGATTGGGAAATCATGGCGCTTTATCTGGGGTCCGAGGGCGGAAATGGAAGGGGGCGCGGGCCGCGTGTTCCGGGCGCAGTTATGGTTACACACGATGCTGCAAGTTCGGTGCCGTCCTGGCGAAAGCCAGGACGGCGAAACAAACCGACTTCGCCTTCACCGCGCGCCCCGCGCCTACTTCACCGCGTCGAAGCACCAGGCCAGAATGCCCTTCTGCGCGTGCAGGCGGTTTTCGGCCTCGTCGAACACGACGGATTGCGGACCGTCGATCACCTCGTCGGTGACCTCCTCGCCGCGATGGGCGGGCAGGCAGTGCATGAACAGCGCATCGGGCTTGGCCAGCGACATCAGCTGGGCGTTGACCTGATAGGGCTTGAGCACGTTGTGGCGATGCTCGCCTTCCTTGTCGCCCATCGACACCCAGGTGTCGGTGACGACACAATCGGCGCCGCGCACGGCGGCTTCGGCATCGCTGCCGAGCATGATCGGCGCTCCGGTCGCCTTGATGAAATCGCGCATCGCCTTTTTCGGCGCGAGCTCCGGGGGCGTCGCGACGTTGAGCTGGAACTTGAAGCGCTCGGCGGCGTGCGCCCAGGAGGCGAGCACGTTGTTGTCGTCGCCGGTCCAGGCCACAGTCCTGCCCTCGATCGGGCCGCGATGCTCCTCATAGGTCATGAGATCGGCCATCACCTGGCAGGGATGCGAACGCCGCGTCAGGCCGTTGATGACAGGAACGGTGGCGTTCGCCGCGAGCTCGAGCAGGGCATCGTGATTGAGAATGCGGATCATGATGGCGTCGACATAGCGCGACAGCACGCGCGCGGTGTCGGCGATGGTCTCGCCGCGGCCGAGCTGCATCTCCGCGCCGGTGAGCATGATGGGTTCGCCGCCGAGCTGGCGCATGGCGACATCGAACGACACCCGCGTCCTCGTCGAGGGGCGCTCGAAGATCATCGCCAGCGTCTTGCCTTCAAGCGGCCTGACCGGCTGATGCGCCTTCTGCTTCGCCTTCATCGCGGAGGACGCGGCCAGCATGCTCTTGAGCTCCGACAGCGGCAGCGCGTCGATATCGAGGAAGTGCTTCGGTGCTTTATTGGGCGACTTGCTCATCAGCTTGCCGCCCGCTTGTTGCCGGACAACGCGGTGCAGGCGCGTTCGAGCCGCCCAACGCTGTCCTCGATCTCGGCTTCGGTGACGATCAAAGGCGGCAGGAAACGTACGACATTGTCGCCGGCGCCGACGGTGAGCAGCTTTTCGTCGCGCAAGGCTGCAACGAGATCGCCTGAAGGCACCACGGCCTTGATGCCGATCAGCAGGCCCTCACCGCGCACTTCGCTGACGACATCGCTATGACGGTCGATCACAGAGGCGAGCTTCTGCTTGAGCAGCAGCGACATCCTCTGCACGTGGTCGAAGAAGCCGGGCTTGAGCATGACGTCGAGCACGGCGTTCGCAGCCGAAATCGCGAGCGGATTGCCGCCGAAGGTCGAGCCGTGCGAGCCGGGCCCCATGCCAGCCGCCGCATCCGCGGTCGCCAGCACCGCGCCGATCGGAAAGCCGCCGCCGAGCGCCTTCGCCAGCGACATCACATCGGGCGTCACGCCGAGACGGCGGTGTGCGAACAGATCGCCGGTGCGGCCCATGCCGGTCTGCACCTCGTCGAACGCGAGCAGCAAGCCCTTGTCGTCACAGAGCTGGCGCAGCGCCTTGAGGAAGGCCGGGGTTGCCGAGCGCACGCCGCCCTCGCCCTGGATCGGCTCGATCAGGATGCCGGCGGTCTGCGGACCGATCGCTTTCTTCACGGCCTCGATATCGCCATGCGGGATTTGGTCGAAGCCATCCATCGGCGGACCAAAACCTTCCAGATATTTTGCAGATCCCGTCGCGGCCAGCGTCGCCAGCGTGCGGCCGTGGAACGCGCCTTCGAAGGTGATGATGCGGTAACGTTCCGGATGTCCTTGGGAGAAGTGATGATGGCGGACCAGCTTGATCACGCCCTCCAGCGCCTCGGCGCCGGAATTGCAGAAGAACACGAAGTCCGCAAAACTCTCATGGCAGAGGCGGTTGGCGAGCTTCTCGCCATCCGGGCTCTGGAACAGGTTCGACATGTGCCAGAGCTTCGTGGCCTGCTCCTGCAACGCTTTGACCAGCGCGGGATGGGCATGGCCGAGCGCGTTCACCGCGACACCCGAGGTGAAATCGAGATAGCGCTCGCCATTGGTCGCAATCAGCCAGCAGCCTTCGCCGCGCTCGAAACCGAGGTCGGTTCTGGCGAAAACGGGGAGCAAATGCGGCGCTGCGCTGTTGGTCATGATGTCACTTGGATGTTGCGGACGGTGTGACGCGTGCATTGCGCAACGCACCATTGACCGGCCCGGAAAACGAAACGTGCCGCCTTTTCGGGGCGGCACGTGTCACTATCTTATGCTTGGGAAGACGGGTGTCAATGCCGCCCGGAAAGCCTCGCGAAACGCTGAATCCGTAGTCTTGCGGTGCCGATTTCGCGGGATTTCACCACGGAACATGTGGAAGCGAGTCGGCGGACTCTTGCGCGGGAGTCACGCCATATTGTAGCGTTTGGATTGTCAGATACGACATCTCGTGCAGTGGTTCTGATCTCTAAGTCCTTATGTACCGGCGTAAACGTTCGGGCGTTCTAGTCACGCCCGGCGAGCCTTAAGGGATTCTGGCGGCACGGGTTTTTAAAGGCTTAGGCATTCGCTGCGAGGCGCCAGGATGGCAGGCCGGCAGCGAGGGAAAGGGTGCAATGACAGTTTTGACCTGGTCCGATGATCGCGTCGAGCAGCTTAAAAAGCTCTGGGAGGCCGGACTTTCGGCCAGCAAGATCGCGGCTGAGCTCGGTAATGTGACCCGCAATGCCGTGATCGGCAAAGTGCACAGGCTCGGCCTGTCGGGTCGCGCCAAGAGCCCTTCATCGGCAGCGCCCCGGCCGCGCAAGGCGCGCCCCGCGCAGCATATGATGCGGGTGACCCGTCCGATCTCGCGCGGCAACACCGCGCTGGCACAGGCTTTCGAGGTCGAAGTGGAGGCCGAACCGGTCACCTACGACAACGTGGTGCCGATGAGCCAGCGGCTATCGCTGCTCGAGCTGAACGAGGCGACCTGCCACTGGCCGGTCGGCGATCCCTCGACGCCGGATTTCTTCTTCTGCGGCGGCAAGGCGCTTTCCGGGCTGCCCTATTGCGCCCAGCACTCGCGCGTCGCATATCAGCCGGCGTCGGATCGGCGCCGCGCACCAGTGAAGCCGGGCCCGCGCTGAGCTAGCGGATTTAGCTGACTGCAAGGGCGGCGCCGTCACACGATGACGCCTCGGCCCACTTGATGTCGTCCCGGACAAGCGTGCCAAAAGCGCGTGCCGATCCGGAACGACGGCGGCGCTTGAAGCGAGTTACGCCTGCTGCTCCGCCTTGGCAAAACGATCATCCAGCGCGTAGCCGGCGCCGCGGACGGTGCGGATCGGGTCCTGCTCGCGGCCCAGATTGAGCAGCTTGCGCAGGCGGCCGATATGCACGTCGACGGTACGCTCGTCGATGTAGATGTCGCGGCCCCAGACGCTGTCGAGCAGTTGCTCGCGCGAGAACACCCGCCCCGGATGCTCCAGGAAGAACTCCAGCAGGCGATATTCGGTCGGGCCGAGATCGATCGGCCGGCCCGAGCGCGCCACGCGGCGCTTGTCGCGGTCGAGCTCGATGTCGCCAAAGGCGAGCACGGCGGCGAGCCGCTCCGGGCTTGCGCGCCGCAGCAGGCCCTTCACGCGCGCCAGGAGCTCCGGCACCGAGAACGGCTTGACGATGTAATCGTCGGCGCCGGTCGCAAGACCCCGCACCCGCTCGCTTTCCTCGCCGCGCGCGGTGAGCATGATGATCGGGAGCTGCTTGGTCTCGGGACGGGTGCGAAGCCGCCGGCACAATTCGATGCCTGACAGGCCCGGCAGCATCCAGTCGAGCACGATCAAATCGGGGATGTGCTCCTTGAGACGGGTGTCGGCGTCGTCGCCGCGCATGACCGTCTCGACGTCATAGCCGTCGCCTTCGAGGTTGTAGCGGAGAAGCTCGGTCAGGGCTTCCTCGTCCTCAACCACCATAATGCGTGCGCCCATCTGGGTCGTTGCTCCCTAGGTGTTCGGTATCGAGCTGGCGAAGGTCGTCATATCGCCCTTCGGCCGCTTGTCGGTGATTGCCTGGCCCTCGATCATGTAGAACACGGTCTCGGCGATGTTGGTGGCGTGGTCGCCGATCCGCTCGATGTTCTTGGCGCAGAACATCAAATGGATGCAGAACGAGATGTTGCGCGGATCCTCCATCATGTAGGTGAGGAGCTCGCGGAACAGCGAAGTGCAGATGGCGTCGACTTCCTCGTCGCCCTTCCACACCGCCATCGCCGCCGGCAAATCATGCGCGGCATAGGCGTCCAGCACCGACTTGACCTGCTGCTGCACGAGGTCGGTCATGTGCTCCAGGCCGCGGAACAGCTTGAGCGGATGGAAATCCGTCTCCAGCGCCGCGACACGCTTGCCCATGTTCTTGGCGAGGTCGCCGATGCGCTCGAGATCGGTCGCGACGCGCATGGCGCCGACGATCTCGCGCAGATCGACCGCCATCGGCTGACGGCGGGCGATAGTGAGCACGGCGCGCTCCTCGATCTTCTTCTGGAGCGCGTCGAGCTCGATGTCGATGGTGACGACGCGCTGGCCGAGCGGAACGTCACGGCGGATCAGCGCGTCGACGGAATCGACGATCATGCGCTCGGCGATGCCGCCCATCTCGGCAACCAGCCGGGTGAGTTCCTGGAGGTCGGTGTCGAAGGCCTTTGCGGTATGTTCAGAACCCATGTCGCGTCTCCTCAGCCGAACCGGCCGGTGATGTAATCCTGCGTGCGCCGGTCGGTCGGCGACGTGAAGATCTTGTTGGTGTCGTCGAACTCGATCAGCTCGCCGAGATACATGAAGGCGGTCTTGTCGGAGACGCGCGCCGCCTGCTGCATGTTGTGGGTGACGATCGCGATCGTGTAGTCCTCGGCGAGCTCCTGGATCAGCTCCTCGACCTTGGCGGTCGAGATCGGGTCGAGCGCCGAGCAGGGCTCGTCGAACAGGATCACCTCGGGCCGCACCGCGACGGTGCGGGCGATGCAGAGGCGCTGCTGCTGGCCGCCGGAGAGCGACAGGCCGGAGGCGTTGAGCTTGTCCTTGACCTCGTTCCACAGCGCGCCGCCGCGCAGCGCCTTCTCGACCCGGCCGTCCATCTCGGACTTCGAGATCTTCTCGTAGAGACGGATGCCGAACGCGATGTTTTCGTAGATCGTCATCGGGAACGGTGTCGGCTTCTGGAACACCATGCCGACGCGGGCGCGCAGCAAATTGAGGTCCAGCCTGGGATCGAGGATGTTGGTCTGGTCGAGCATCAGCTGACCGGTGGCGCGCTGACCCGGATAGAGGTCGTACATCCGGTTGAAGATGCGCAGCAGGGTCGACTTGCCGCAGCCCGACGGGCCGATGAACGCCGTGACGCGGTTGGCGCCGAGCGTCAGGTTGATGTTCTTCAGCGCGTGATGCTCGCCGTAATAGAAGTTCAGGTTGCGCACGGTCACCTTGGGGGGCGCCTCGGGCAGCACCGGCGCGTGGGGCAGTCCGCCGGACGCGCTCATCGATACGGAAAGATCACTCATTTTGCGGTCCTCTCGGCGCCAAGGATGCGCGCGCCAATATTCAGGGCAAGAACGGTCAGGGTGATGAGCAGCGCGCCGCTCCAGGCGAGCTGCTTCCAATAGGCGTAGGGGCTCTGCACGAAGTTGTTGATGGTGACCGGCAGGTTCGCCATCGTCTTGTTCAGGCCGAGGCTGAAGAACTGGTTCGACAGCGCGGTGAACAGCAGCGGCGCGGTCTCGCCGGCGACGCGGGCAGTCGCAAGCAGCACGCCGGTGATGAGGCCCGATCGGGCAGCACGATAAGCGATGCGCTTGATCACCAGCGAGCGCGGCAGGCCAAGCGCCGAGGCCGCCTCGCGCAGCGCGTTCGGCACCAGCAGCAGCATGTCCTCGGTCGTGCGCAGCACCACCGGGATGACGATGACCGCGAGCGCGAGACTGCCGGCGATCGCCGAGAAGCCGCGCATCGGCACCACCACCGCGCCGTAGATGAACAGGCCAATGATGATCGAGGGCGCCGACAGCAGGATGTCGTTGATGAAGCGGATCACCGAGGTCAGCCGGTCGTTGCGGCCGTATTCGGCGAGATAGGTGCCGGCGAACATGCCGAGCGGCGCGCCGATGCCGACGCCGATCACGGTCATGATCAGCGAGCCGACGATTGCGTTGAGCAGGCCGCCCTCGTTCGATCCGGGTGGCGGCGTGTTCTCGGTGAACAGCTGGACATTGAGGCCAGCCAGGCCGTTGTAGAGCAGCGTGATCAGGATCAGCGCAAGCCAGGTGACGCCGAATGCGGTCGCGGCGATGCAGAGCCCGCGGATGACGAAGTCCTTGCGGCGGCGACGTGAATAGATCGGGTTCATGGCGTTAGTTTCCCGCCTTCTTTTCCAAACGCATCAGCATCAGCCGCGCGCCCGCGAGCACGAAGAACGTCAGCACGAACAGCAGCAGGCCGAGCAGGATCAGGCCGGACTGGTGCAGGCCGTCGCTCTCGGCGAACTCGGATGCGATCGCCGCCGAGATCGTGGTGCCCGGCGAAAAGATCGACGTCGAGATGCGGAACGAGTTGCCGATGATGAAGGTCACCGCCATGGTCTCGCCGAGCGCGCGGCCCAGCGCCAGCATGACGCCGCCGATGACGCCGACGCGGGTGTAGGGGATCACCACGCTGCGGACGACTTCCCAGGTGGTGCAGCCGACGCCGTAGGCGGCTTCCTTCAGCACCGGAGGCACCGTCTTGAACACGTCGACGGAGATCGAGGTGATGAAGGGCAGCACCATGATGGCGAGGATCAGCGCGGCATTGAACAGGCTGAGATAGGACGGGGGACCTGCGAAGATCGCGCCCAGCACCGGCACGCCGTCGAATATCTTGATCATGAAGGGCTGGAATGTGTTGGCGAGGAACGGACCCAACACGAAGAAGCCCCACATGCCGTAGATGATCGAGGGGATGCCGGCGAGCAGCTCGATCGCCATGCCGATCGGGCGGCGCAGCCATTGCGGGCAGAGCTCGGTGAGGAAGATCGCAATGCCGAGACCGACCGGGATGGCGATCAGCATCGCGATGAAGGAGGTGACGAGCGTGCCGTACATCGGCCCGAGCGCGCCGAGCACCGGCGGATCGGCGGACGGCGCCCAGCGCTGCGTCCACAGGAAGGAGAGACCGTATTCCTTCATCGCCGGAAAGGCGCCGACGATCAGCGACAGGATGATGCCGCCGAGGATCAGAAGCACCGAGATCGCGGAGAGCCGCGTGATCCAGTAGAAGGTGACGTCCCCGACTTTGAACGCGCTCAAGGCCTTGGCGCGATCATACGGTCCGGCGTCGTCGATTATATCGCTCTGAACGGCCATCTCTGCCACGCCGATCCCCTGTACCAAATAGTATACGTTTTTTGTTGGTCCGCGCCCCGGATGCGACGCTGATCCGGGGCACAGTTGTGGGTCCCGGCTCTGCGCGGCAGCGTTTCAGGCTGCAGCGCGTCCGGGACACGAGCATCGCGAGCTTAGCTCTTGATCTCGGCAGCCCAGGTCTTCTCAACCAGGGTCACGACGCCCTCGGGCATCGGGATGTAGTCGAGCTCTTCAGCCGCCTTGCCGCCGTTCTTGAAGGCCCAGCGGAAGAACTTGATGGCTTCCTGCGAGGCCGCCTTGTCGGTGGCGTCCTTGTGCATGAGGATGAAGGTCGCCGCCGTGATCGGCCAGGACTTCTCGCCGGGCTGGTCGGTCAGGATGACGTAGTAGCCGGGAGCCTTGGCCCAGTCGGCGTTGGAGGCGGCTGCCTGGAAGGCTTCGACGGTCGGCTGCACCGGCTTGCCGGCCTTGTTGACGAGACCGGTGTAGGTCAGCTTGTTCTGCTTGGCATAGGCGTACTCGACGTAACCGATCGAGTTCTTGGTCTGGCTGATGTTGCCCGACACGCCTTCGTTGCCCTTGGCGCCGACGCCGACCGGCCACTCGACGGCGGTACCTTCACCGACCTTGCTCTTCCAGTCAGCGCTGGCCTTGGCGAGATAGTTGGTGAAGTTGAAGGTGGTGCCCGAACCGTCCGAACGGCGGACCACGGTGATCGCCTCCGACGGCAGCTTCAGGTTCGGATTGAGCTTCTTGATCGCGGCGTCGTCCCACTTGGTAATCTTGCCGAGATAGATGCCGGCGAGGGTCTCGCCGTCGAACACCATCTCACCGGGCTTCACGCCCTCGATGTTGACGACGGGAACGATGGCACCCATCACCATCGGCCACTGGACGAGGCCGTCCTTTTCGAGCTGCTCGGCCTTGAGCGGCGCGTCGCTGGCGCCGAAGGTCACGGTCTTGGCCTGGATCTGCTTGATACCGCCGCCGGAACCGATCGACTGGTAGTTCAGACCGTTGCCAGTCTCTTTCTTGTAGGTGTCAGCCCATTTCGAATAGATCGGGAACGGGAACGTCGCACCGGCACCGGTGATATCGGCGGCAAAGGCCGCCGTCGTCGATGCGGCGACCAAGCCAGCAGCGACGATCGTTTTGAGGAAATTCATGTTGGTCTCCATGCAGGGGAGCGAAGCGCCATCCGCGCCCGATCGCGCTCCCCGTGCCGCTCCTTTAGGAGCGGACAGCTGAGCTTTTACGAAGCTTTCGTGACAGCTGGATGACGGAGACAAGCAATTGGAATCGCTTGTATTTCAGCTCTGGATCAAGGCCTTCACCTGGGGAAAACAGGCGGTAAAAGTGGCGCCCTGCTTGGGCACGCTTTCGATCAAAAGCCGGCCGCGATGGCGGTTAAGAATATGTTTCACCAGCGATAATCCGAGGCCGGTGCCGCCCTGCGAGCGGCTGTCACCGATATCGACCCGGTAGAAGCGCTCGGTCAGCCGCGGCAAATGCTCCGGCGCGATGCCGGGGCCGAAATCCCGGACCAGGACCCGGATTTCCTGAGTTCCATCAATGGCAGGACTGGACGTCAGCGACACGACGACACGGCCGCCCGAGGCGCCGTACTTGAGCGCGTTCTCGATCAAATTCTCGAACAGGCGGAGCAGCTCCTCGCGGTCGCCCGCGATCATCACCGGCGTCTCCGGCAGATGGGTCTCGACCTCGACCCGGCGTTCCCGCGCCAGCGGCTCGAGCCCGTCGGCGACCTGGAAGATGATCGGCAGCAGGTCGACCAGGGTATCGGGCCGCACATGGGCCGACAGTTCCACCCGCGACAGCGACAGCAGATCGTCGATCAGGCGCGCCATGCGGGTGGCCTGGTTGTGCATGATGCCGAGGAAGCGCTCGCGCGCCTTGGGATCGTCCTTGGCCTGGCCCTGGAGCGTGTCGATGAAGCCGGACAGTGCGGCCAGCGGCGTGCGGAGCTCGTGGCTGGCATTGGCGACGAAGTCGGCGCGCATTTCCTCGACCCGGCGCAGCGGCGTCTGGTCGTGGAAGGTCATCAGCATGCATTTGTCGGCGCCGCCGAAGGTGGTCGGCACCGGCACCGGCGTGATGGTCAGCTCCATCCAGCGATCGACCGGGACATGGTCGAGATAGGTCGCGCGCCGCGGCTCGGTGGTCGCGATCGACTCGCGCAGAGCGGTGATGATCTCCGGTGAACGCAGCGCGAACTGGGCCAGCTCGTTCCGGCGCAGCGCCGGCGCAAGCTGGGCGGCCGCAGCGTTGAGATGGATGACGCGGCCGGCACGGTCGAGCAGCACCGCAGGATCGGGCATTCCGGCAACAACCGCGGCCACCGCCGCGCTCTCGACGGGGTTGACGCGGCGGGTGTCTTCGCGCGAGGCGGCAGTATCGTGCAGGCGCCACGGGATCAGCGCTGCGGCCGCGATGCAGAGGAACACTGTCGCCGCCCGCATCATCGACAATTCGCCGAGCGAGACCACCACCGACAGCGCCAGCGCTGCGGCGATCAGGATGATGGTCGAGTGCCGCAGCCGGTCGGACCAGGGCCGGGCGGTGGGAGACGATGGGGCGTCGATCGCCATCGGGGCGGGCTTCTCCAAGGGGCTTTTAGGCTCAAGACTTGCGCCGGTCAGGCACCGCTGTCGCTGCGCTTTCTCACATAAGCGGCTTCAGGCGCGGGGCCGGGGTCGAGCTTGAGCGCGGCCTGCTGCAAACGTTTCGATCGTGCGCCGATGATAACCTCGCGAAACGTCAGCAAGACTACAGATATGACGAAGGGGGACAGATAATAGAGCACGCGGAACAGCAGCATGCCGCCCAGCAGTTCCTCGCGGTCCATCTGCCAGAGGCCGACCAGCATGGCGGCGTCGAACACGCCAAGGCCCCCGGGCGAATGGCTCGCAAAGCCGAGCAAGGTGGCCGAGACGAAGATCACCGCGACCACCACGAAGCCGAGATTGGGCTCGTCCGGAACCAGCACGTACATCGCGAGCGCGCAGAAGCCGAGATCGATGATGCCGATCGTGATCTGGAGCAGCGTCAGCGGGCCGCCCGGCAGCATCACGGTCCAGGGTCCGCGACCGACCATCCGCGGCTGGGTCCAGACCCAGACCACATAGGCGACCAGCCCGACGATGATCATCATCGCCAGCGTCCGGTTCAGCCAGGGCGGCAGCTGGTCGATCGCCGCGGCGGCCTCCGGATGATAGGAGATGCCGAGGCCCAGCACGGCGGCATTGCCGAGCCAGAAAGTCAGGCCGGCGAGGAAACAGATTTTTGCGACGTCGATCGCGTTCAGGCCGTAGGCCGAATAGATGCGGTAGCGCACTGCGCCGCCGGTGAAGACGCTGGCGCCGACATTGTGGCCGATCGAATAGCTGGTAAAGGCGGCGAGCGCGTTGATGCGATAGGGCACGTGCGCGTGGCCGATCGCGCGCACGGCGAACAAATCGTAGAAGGTCAGCGTGAAATAGCCCGCGGCGACGAACAGCCCCGCCATCGCAATCTGGCTCGGCTCGGTGCTCTTGATCGCTTCAAGGACCTCGTTGACATCGATGCCGCGCAGCATGTGGTAGAGCACGTAGCAAGCGATGCCGATGACCGCGACGCTGATCACAACTCCAAGCTTATGCAGGATTTGCTTCTGGCGCAGAAACGACATCGCTCTGCGTATGGCTTCCAGCATCTAAACCTCGAACAACGCTTCAGCGGCCAGGAAGGCCGGCGAACAGGCGGACGACACGCAGGCGCTCAACGAACCTTCGCCGCCGGCTCCGGCATCGCGCAGGCCCCCTTCCTCTCCCCTAGCGCGTTTTCGGGCGGAGTGGAATTCGGCAATTCGAACAAAAACTCGTGCCTTCAGTATTTTAGGCAGGGTTATGGGCTCCTGGTGCACGGTTTGGCGCTTTCGGCGGCAAGACTGACGCGAATCTCCATGGCGATCCTGCGCAGTCGCCATGAAGTTTTGATGATTTCGACCGCACAATGTTCCGTCACGGCTTAAGCCGACGTCAATCTATGGGCCGCACCCACCTCTTGAAAGAGGGGTGACTTGAGCGCTTGATCGCGGTTTTCCGATGTGCCGAACGGCCGCGCAGCCCGACCCTGACTCCCGTGGTCAAGGGGGCACGGCAACATCACAGAGCGGCCGGCGGCGCGGTGCGCGAGACCACGCGGTCGCGCAGCCAGGCGCCGATGGTGCAGCCGACAAGGTAGCAGGCGAACATGATCAGGGCGAGGTCGAGCCAGTAGCCGAAACGGCCGGGGACCACATGCGCGAACGAGACGGCGACCAGGGCGGCCGCAAGCACGGCGAGCCAGCGCGCGGTCACTTTCGAGGTGCCGTTGCCGCGCTGGACCACCGAGATCCAGCCCATGCAAAAGCCGAGCAGTAGCGAGCCGATCAACCAGCCGAGATGAAACGAGACGAGATAGGGCATCGTTACCTCACCAGAAATTCGATGCGGCGGTTCTGCGCCTTGGCGTCTTCGGTGGCGTTACCGGCGACGGGCTGCGTGCTGCCATAGCCGACCGCGGTGAAGCGGCTGGCGGGCAGCCCGGCCTTGACCAGATAATCGATCACCGCCTGCGCGCGCTTCTGCGAGAGAGCCTGGTTGAAGGCGTCCTCACCGTCGGCATCGGTATGCCCGGCGACCTCGATATTGGTGGTGGGGCATCGCAGCGCCGTCTCGATCAGATGATCGAGAATGCCGGCGGAATCCGGATCGATGTCGGCGCGCTTCGCCCCGAAGCGGATCTTGGCCTTGGCCAGCAGCTCCGAGAACAATTGCTGGCACACGGTGCCGTCGACCGGGCCGGCCGCAGGTTTCACCGTGATTTCCGGCTTGTACTGCCAGTTTTTCGGGAAATCCTTGCCGAGGCCTGCCCGGATGTCGTTGGCGGCCCCTTCATAGAGCGCATCGCCCGACAGCTTTACCTCGCGGTCGGATACGACAAGCGTGCCGGTCGACAGTCGCGACAGCGCGCCGAGCGCTGCGACCACGGCGGGATTGAAGGCGCCGGGCGCGCCGAGGCTGGCCTTGAGATTGTCGACGACCTTTTCGTTGAAGAATTTCCGCGACGCGCTGGTGACGATTGCCGTGTGGACATTGTTGTCGGGAACATAACCGGTCAGCGTCACCGTCGCGGCCACCGGATCCTTGTAGGCCTGGAAGACGTAGGGCGGCGCCTTGACGTCGTTGGCAGCAATCGAGAAGCCCTCGGGCAGGTTCTTGAGCGCGGCTGCGACCGCTTCGCGGCCGCCGAGGTCGCGCGCCATGCCCGACAGATTGACCTTGGTGTCCGTTATCGTGATCTTGCCGTCCTTGAGCTTGCCGATCTGGTCGAGCAGCAGCGTCGCAGCCGCCTCGAACCGCGGCGGCGCGCCGCGCGCCAGCCCCATTTGATCGGCCACCTCGACGCCGCCGAGCTCCTTGCGGGCCGCCTCGGTCAGACGGCCCTTGATCGACGGCAAGGGCGCGGAGCCTGACAGCGTCACCCGCACCACGTCGCGTTCGGCGTTCCAGACGAAGGGTTTGGCCTCGGGAACGAGGCGGGTCCGGTCGTCGACCAGGCGCACGCCGGGGACTGTCTCGACCGCCACCACGGCGTCGCGCCGCCCCTCCTCGGAAAACGCGTCCGCGGCCAGGCTGACGTCGCGGCCGTCCACCGCGATCCGGGTCTTGTCCAGAACGGTGTCCTTGAGGGCGGCCGAACTCCGGGCGGAAAGGTCCGCCTCGACCGGCAAGGTATTATTCCAGGCCGCAAATCCCCACATGACGGCCAGCGGGATTAACCCCGGCCACCATTTGCTGGCCCACCTGAAAAGCTTCTGCATTCGACGACCCGAACTCTGGAACCGGAGACAAAACAAACCCTTGGCAGGCTGTCAAACCGGAAATGACGCCCTTCCAAAGGCCCTGCATGGACAATTGGAATAACTTTTTCTTCAAGGGTTCTTCCGTAAGTTGAATCCGGAATGCCAGAGTCCGCCCGCCGGTCATGAAACAACTCCGAAACAACGTCATCCGCGCCGGGCTGGGAGCACTCTATTTCAGCGGGGCGCACCATCTGTTGCGCCCGCTTTTATCGGGCGTCGGCGCTATTTTCATGCTGCACCACGTGCGGCCGGGCCGCGACGCCGCCTTCCAGCCGAACCGGCATCTCGAAGTCACCCCCGAATTCCTGCGCGCCACGCTCAGCCATTTGCGCTCGCACGAGATCGACATCGTCAGCATGGACGAGCTGCATGAGCGGCTGGTGCGGGGCCGGTTCGACCGCCGCTTCGCCGCCTTCACGCTCGACGACGGCTATCGCGACAATCTCGACTATGCGCTGCCGGTTCTGCGCGAATTTGACGCGCCTCTGGCGGTCTATGTCGCCAGCGATTTCGCCGAGGGCACGGGGCGGCTGTGGTGGGAGGCGCTGGAAGCCGTGATCGCCAAGACCGAGCAGATCGAGGTCAAAATCGGCAATGCCGCGCTGCGGCTCGATGCGACGACGCCGGCCGCCAAGCAGGCGGCGTTCGACCGCGTGCACGACTGGCTCCGCGCATTGCCGGGCGAGCACGATCTCAAGCGCGAGATCGAAGCGCTCTGCACCAGGTACGGCGTCGATATGACCGCGTTGTGCCGCGGCCTCTGCCTGTCCTGGGACGAGGTGAAGCGATTTGCCGCCGACCCCCTGGTCACGATCGGTGCCCACACCATCAGCCATTGCAATCTCGCCAAGCAAAGCGAAGAGATCGCCACGCAAGAGATAGCCGTGAGCCGCGCGCGGATCGAGCAGGCGCTCGGCCGCAATGTCCAGCATCTTGCCTATCCCTATGGCGACCGCCAAGCCGCAGGCGAGCGTGAATTCGCCCTTGCGGCGGCCGCCGGTTTCAAGACCGCGGTGACGACGCGGCCCGGTATGCTGTTCGCCGAGAACGCCGGCCACATGACCGCGCTGCCACGCGTCTCGCTCAACGGCAATTACCAGGACACGCGAATTTTGCCGGTGCTGACCTCAGGCGCCGCGACCGCGATGTGGAATGGCTTTCGAAGGATCGCGGCGGCTTGATCCAACCGCACACTCAGACCTCATCCTGAGGAGCGCTCCGAAGGAGCGCGTCTCGAAGGATGGGCCGCCCGCATCCTTCGAGACGCGCTGGCGCGCTCCTCAGGATGAGGGCGGAGCTGACGACGAGCTGAGTTGACTCCCCTCCCCACCCCGCTCACAACCAGCGCAAACCAAGGGAGGCATCATGTTCAACGATCTGTTCTCGCTCAAAGGCCGCGTCGCGCTGGTGACCGGCGGCTCGCGCGGCATCGGCAAGATGATCGCGGCGGGATTTCTCAGCGCCGGTGCGGCGAAGGTCTACATCACCGCGCGCAAGGCCGGGCCTTGCGAAGCGACCGCGAACGAGCTCACCGCGCAGTATGGCGGCGAGTGCATCGCGCTGCCGATCGACATCTCGACGCTCGCTGGCGCCGAGCTGCTCGCGAGTGAATTTGGGAAGCGCGAGCGAAAACTCGACATCCTCGTCAACAATGCGGGCGCCGCCTGGGGCGCGGAGTTCGACGAGTTTCCCGAGAGCGGCTGGGACAAGGTGATGAACCTCAACCTCAAGGCGCCGTTCTTCCTGACCAAGGCGCTGGCGCCGATGCTGCGCGCGGCGGCCTCGGCAGAGCGGCCAGCAAAGGTGATCAACATCGCCTCGATCGACGGCATTTTCGTTAATCCGGGCGAGACCTATTCCTACGCGGCGAGCAAGGCCGGGCTGATCCATTTGACGCGGCGCATGGCCGTGAAGCTGATCTCCGACCATGTCGTGGTCACCGCGATCGCGCCGGGCCCGTTCAAATCCGACATGAACCGCGCCGCGCGCGACCACAGCGACGAGGTCTCGACCTGCGTGCCCGCGGGGCGCATCGGCACCGACGAGGACATGGCGGGTGCCGCGATCTATCTCGCCTCGCGCGCGGGCGACTATGTGGTGGGCGCAACCATCGCGGTGGATGGTGGAATTGTTTACGCAAACCCGGGGATCAAGGGGAGCGGGTGGGATAGCTGAGGGTTGCCGCGAGGGCGGCGTGCCCTCGCCTCATACTCAGTGTCGTGCCCCGCGCAGGCGCGGCATCCAGTACGCTGCGGCCTATCGGTTCTAGGCCTCGCTGCCTCTGGAATACTGGATCACCCGCTTTCGCGGGTGATGACACCATTTGTATTGCGAGAGCGTCAGACCCTGACCCCTACGACTCGATCTTCACGTACTCGAAATCGCCCGGCTTGTTGTCGATGCCGACCTTCGGCGGCGAGATCCAGGATGCGAACACGCCGGTCTCGGTAACGGGCTGCATCAGCGAGGTGATGAAGTCGCCGTCCGCGGTCGAGGGCAGCCAATCATCCTTGCGCTTGGCCCAATTGGCGTCGTCGATCAGCAGACCGTCGGGCGTCGCGTGGATAGCCTTGAACTCGCCGATATGGCGGTGGAAAGCGACGTTGGGCAGCTTGAGCTCAAACTGATAGCCCGCGGTCGAGATCACCTTATTCCAGCGCAGCATGCCCTTGACGCAATCCTGGCTGTAATCGTCGCGCAGGCGCATGTTGAGCGCGGTCAGCGCCGGCTCGTCGACCAGCTTGATCTCGCCGTCGATGAACTTCAGCACCGGATAGGTCGCGTTCTTGAGCTGGTGATCGTCGTCGATCTGGGTCTCGTGATAGCGGCCCTTGATGCCGGTGTTGAAGGCGTTGGCCGCGTTGGTCGAGACTTCCGAGCCGAACAGATCAAGCGATAGCGTATAGTGCAGGTTCAGCTTCTTCTGGATGGTCGGCAGGTCGATCACGCCGAGCGCGCGGACTTTTGCGATGTCGGACGGATCGGTGATGCCGGCTTCGCGCATCGCATCGCAGGTGCGCTGCACGACGCGGGTGATGCCGGTCTCGCCGACGAACATGTGGTGCGCTTCCTCGGTCAGCATGAAGCGGCAGGTGCGCGACAGCGGATCGAAGCCGGACTGCGCCAGCGAGTGCAGCTGCATCTTGCCGTCGCGGTCGGTGAAATAGGTGAACATGAAGAAGGACAGCCAGTCCGGCGTCGCCTCGTTGAAGGCGCCCAGCATGCGCGGCGAGTCAGCGTCACCCGAGCGGCGGCGCAACAAATCGTCAGCCTCTTCACGTCCGTCGCGACCAAAGTACTTTTGCAGCAGGTAGACCATCGCCCAGAGGTGACGGCCTTCCTCGACATTGACCTGGAACAGATTGCGCATGTCGTACAGCGAGGGCGCGGTCTTGCCGAGGTGGCGCTGCTGCTCGACCGAGGCAGGCTCGGTGTCGCCCTGGATCACGATCAGACGGCGCAGCATGGCGCGATATTCGCCCGGGACCTCCTGCCAGGCCGGCTCGCCAAAATGCTCGCCGAACGGCACGACGCGATTCTCCTCCTGGGGCGCCAGAAGAATGCCCCAGCGATAGTCGGGCATCCGCACATAGTCGAACTTGGCCCAGCCGCGCGGATCGACGGAGTAGGCGGTACGCAAATACACCAGCGACTCCTGGAAACCTTCCGGCCCCATGTCGCTCCACCAATCCATGTAGCCGGGATGCCAGCCTTCCAGCGCCTTCAGCACCTGGCGGTCTTCGGCGAGATTGACGTTGTTCGGAATCTTGGTCGAGTAGTCGACGTTCATGATGTTCATGCTCATGGCCGTGCTCCTTGCGATCTCTTGTCCCGGATGCAGTGCGGCGCGAAGTGCTGCACTGCTGAGCCGGGACCTATTGTCCGGTCCGTAATGGGTCCCGGTTCTGCGCAGCGTCACTTCGTGCCGCAGCGCGCCCGGGACACGAAAGTCGTCACACCCGCGTCATATCGAATTTCGGCTTCTGGCCGCTGCCGTAGCGGCGCAGCGCGCCTTCCTCGCCGACCGCGTTCGGGCGCTGGAAGATCCAATTCTGCCACGCGGTGAGACGCGAGAAGATTTTCGATTCCATCGTCTCGGGGCCGACGAAGCGCAGGCTGGCTTCCATGCCGGTGAGGCTGTCGGGCGAGAAGCTGGCGCGCTCCTCCAGGAACACGCGGACCTCGTCGTCCCAGTCGATGTCGTCGAGCGCGAAGGTGACGAGACCAAGCTCTTCGGCCTGCTCGGCGTCCAGAGCCGTGCCCATCGTGGCTTCCGCGCGTTCCACATCGGACGGGTCGGCCTGGAAGCGCGACTGAAGCCGCGTCAGGCCATGGCTCATCGGATACGGGCCGAAATTCATCGCTGACAGCTCGATCGACGGCGGCGGGCGGTTGTCGCCCTGGCGCGTGCCGATCAGCATGTAGGAGCGGTCGGCGGCGAAGACGAGCTCGGCGAGCGTGCCGGCAAAGCAGGAGCCGGGCTCGACCAGCGTCACCAGCGTGCGCGAGGTGACGTCGATGCGCTTCAAGACGCGCTTCCAGTAATGCCTGATCTCGTTGACCAGCCAGTGCGCCTTGTTGGCTTCGAGGAAGGCATCGCAGGCGAGCACATGGGCGCGATCGCCGTGACTCTTGAACACCAGCATGGCGATCTCGAGCTCGTTGATGCGCAGATGCAGGATCGCGTCGTCGAGTTCGCGCGCCACCTGGAGCGGCCAGAACGCGACACCCTGCGCCATCATGCCGTCGATGTCGGCGGGCGGCGCGGCTTCAGGCGCCTTGATCGAGATCGTGGCGATGCGCGCGGCGCGGTCGATATCGACGGTGACAAAGCCATAGCGCAGGCTGGTCTCGTCGATGACGCGCTTGAGCGGGGAGAGAGCAATGCCCTTGCCGCTTCCGTTGCGCTTCGACGCAGCCGCAAACTCCCTGGCACGCTCGACGACCCTGCCTTCGAGCTTGCTGTTCGGCGCGATCTCGTCGACCAAGCGCCATTGCACGGCGCGCTTGCCCTTGACGCCTTCCTCGATGGTGCAGAAGAAGTCGGCATGGTCGCGGCGCACCTTGCGCTTGTCGACCACGCGCGTGAGGCCGCCGGTGCCGGGCAGCACCGCCAGCAGCGGCACTTCGGGCAAGGCAACGGCAGATGCGCCGTCATCGGCGAGCATGATGTAGTCGGTGGCGAGCGCAAGCTCATAGCCGCCGCCGGCGGCCGAGCCGTTTACCACCGTAATGAAGCGCTGGCCGGAATTCTCCGACGAGTCTTCCATGCCGTTGCGGGTCTCGTTGGTGAACTTGCAGAAGTTGACCTTGTGGGCGTGGGTCGAGCCGGCGAGCATGCGGATGTTGGCGCCGGCGCAGAACACGCGGTTCTTGGCCGAGCGCATCACCACGACCTTCACGTCGGGGTGCTCGAAGCGCAGCCGCTGCACCACGTCCGCAAGCTCGATATCAACGCCGAGATCGTAGGAGTTGAGCTTGAGCAGATAGCCCTCGAACAGGCCGCCGTTCTCGTCGACGTCCATGGTCAGGGTAGCGACGTCACCGTCGACCGCGAGCTTCCAGTGCCGGTAGCGGGACGGTTCGGTCTGGAAATCGATGAATGTCGCGCCGCCTGCGAGGCGCCGATCTTCCCCGGCCATGGGCCACCCTTGAGCTTGTCTATGCGTTTTGGCTGTCGCGTTAGATGCACAATAGTGCATCTTTTTGGGCGCGTCTAGCCCTTAACGGACGAGGCATGCACTTTGTTTCATGACCCCCGCTGGGATCACGCGCCGGCGCTGAGCGCGATCCAGTCGGCTTTGGACAGTTGCGGCCTGCCGAGCTTGGCTTGAAGCAGGCCGTCAGCGCCGGGACCGGAAAGCGCTGCGCGAGTTCAGCGCGCGCATTGGATCACTCGCGTTCGAAGGCACATTCATCGATGTGCCTCCGCAACGTCATGCGGCGCGTCCCTGGAGTCCCTGATCGTCGCGCAGGGCCGCTTTTGCAAATTGCTCAATAGCGTCAAGCGTCGTCCCCGGCGCTTCACGATGCGGGGAATGTCCCGCGTCTGAAATGACTTTCAAATCTACCGGACAATAACACTCTTCCTGCGCGATTTCGAGCTGACGCAATGTCCCATATTGATCGTCCCGGCCTTGCAGGATCAGCAAAGGGACGCGGATGTAGGCGAGAGACTCGGAAATATCCCAGTCGCGGAATTTCGGATCGAGCCAGGCGCCGTTCCAGCCCTGGAAGGCGTTGTCGACGTCCTTGTGCCAGCGCGCGAGTTTTGCCTTCAGGTCGGTGGTCTCAAATGCCGTCTTGATGTCCGCAATCGACTTCACCGAGATGTCCTCAACGATGAAATGCGGCGCGATCAGCACGAGCCCGCTCAGGCGATGATCCTGATGCGCGCCGGCATAGATCGTCGCGATCGAGGCGCCGTCGGAATGGCCGAGCAGGAGGCCACGCTTGAAGCCGATCGCATCGAGCACCTTCGGCAGCACGTCCAGCGCCTCGCGCTCCATATAGTCGAGCGGCCGCGGCAGCGCAACCTTGCTCGACTGGCCGTAGCCCGCACGCGAATAGACGAAGATGCCGGCGGAGGTCGCCTGCTGCAGCTTTTCCGGGAAGTCGCCCCAGAGCCCGACCGAGCCGAGGCCTTCATGCAGCATGACGATGGTCGGTGCGTCCGCGGTTTGTGGCGCCAGCCATTTGTATTCGAGGCTGGCGTTGCCGATGCTGAGGAAGCCGGTGGGGGTGAGGTCGGTCATGCTGTTACTCAATTCGCCCCGTCCCGCAGCTTGAACCGCTGGATCTTGCCCGTCGCCGTCTTCGGCAAAGAGTCCACCACGTCGATCCAGCGCGGATATTTCCATGGGCCGATCTTCTGCTTGACGTGCTCCTTGAGCATCTCCTGCAAGTCCGTCGTCGTCGCGCCGGGACGCAGCACGACGAAGGCCTTCGGCTTCAGCAGCCCTTCCGGATCGGCTTCGGGCACGACGGCGGCTTCCAGCACGGCGGGATGCGTGATCAGCGCGCTCTCGACCTCGAACGGCGAGACCCAGATGCCGGAGACCTTGAACATGTCGTCGGCGCGGCCGCAGAAGGTGTAGCGGCCCTCGCCATCCCTGACATATTTGTCGCCGGTGCGGGTCCAAGGGCCTTCAAATGTGCGGCGGCTCTTGTGGCGCTGGTTCCAGTAGCCCTCGCCGGCAGAGGGCGCGTCAACCAACAGCTCGCCGACCTCGCCGTCGGCGACATCCTGGCCGGCCTCGTTGACGAGCCGCACTGCATAGCCCGGCACCGGCTTGCCGGAGAAACCGTATTTGATGTCGCCGGGCGCATTCGACAGGAAGATGTGCAACAGCTCGGTCGAGCCGACGCCGTCGAGAATGTCGACGTTGAAGCGCGCCTTCCAGCTGTTGCCGACGGATTCAGGGAGCGCCTCGCCGGCCGAGGTGCAGATGCGCAAAGATTTGCCGCCACGCTCGCTCTTCATCGCCTCGTCGTTGAGCATCGCCGCGAACAATGTCGGCACGCCGTAGAAGATCGAAGGATTGTAGCGGTTCATCAGGTCGAACATGCGCGCTGGCGTCGGCCGTTCGCTGTTGAGCACCACGGTGGCACCGACCGACATCGGAAAGGTCAGCGCATTGCCGAGGCCGTAGGCGAAGAACAGCTTTGCCGCAGAAAGACAAACGTCGTTCTCGCGGATGCCAAGCACCTGGTTCGCGTAAGTATCGGCGGTCGCCTGCAGGTTCGAATGGATGTGGCGCACGCCCTTGGGCATGCCGGTCGAGCCTGAGGAATAGAGCCAGAACGCCGGCTCGTCGGGATGCGTCGCGGCGGTCGTGAACTGGTCGCTCTCGCCCGCGAGCTCTTCAGCGAGCTGCTTGTGGCCGTTGAGCTTGGCGCCGGACACCACGACATGCTCGAGATCGGGCATGCGGCCGACGACGTCCTTGATGACGGGATAGAGCGCCTCGGAGACAAACAGCACGCGCGCGCGGCAGTCGGCGAGGATGTAGGCGTATTGATCTGATGTCAGCAGCGTGTTCAGCGGCACCGGCACGATGCCGGCGCGGATCGCACCCTGGAACACGACGGGGAAATCGACCGTATCCAGCATGATCATGGCCACGCGCTCTTCGCGGCGGACGCCGAGCCGGCGCAGCATGTTGGCGGTGCGGCGGGTCTGGTGCTGGAGCTCGCCATAGGTGAGCCGGGAGACGGTGTCGTCGAACACGGTCTTGTTGCCGCGACCCTCCTCGACGTTCCGGTCGAGCAGCCAGGTCACCGCGTTATAGGATCCCTCGCTCACGGACTTCTCCCCCGAATTTAGAATTATAATTCATAGAAAGACACTGTGGCGGCTTGCTGTCAATGCCAGCAGGCACTATGTTTCATTAATATGCGCCGCAGGACATCCGCTCAAGAAGGCCCGTGATCCGTAGTCCATGACCGACAGTCCCGACGCCGAATCCCGATTTCTCGAACAGCTCGGCCAGCGCGTGCGCACCATGCGCGCGCTGCGCGGCATGTCGCGCAAAGTGCTCGCCAAGGTATCAGGAATTTCGGAGCGCTACATCGCGCAGCTCGAAAGCGGCAAGGGCAACGTCTCCATCGTGCTGCTGCGCCGCGTATCGGACGCGATGGGCGCGCATCTGGAAGACCTGCTTCCCTCAGCCGATCCGGCCCCGGACTGGCAGATGTTTCGCGATCTCTTGCGCAAGGCGACGCCTGCGCAGATCGCGCAAGCCAAGGATTTGCTCGCCGGCGGCAGCGCATCGGCGCCGCGGCGCGCGCCGTTCTGCGGCATCGCGCTGATCGGCCTGCGCGGCGCCGGCAAATCCACGCTCGGCAGGATGCTGGCGAAGAAGGTCGGCTGGAGCTTCGTCGAGCTCAACAAGGAGGTCGAGCAGCAGAACGGCCTCTCGGTGGCCGAGATCATCGCGCTCTACGGCCAGGAAGGCTTTCGCCGCATGGAGCAGGCGGCGCTGCAACAGCTGCTCGCGCGAAACGAGCTGATGGTGCTGGCGACCGGCGGCGGCATCGTCTCGGAGCCTTTGACCTTCGACCAGATCCTGTCGTCGTTCTACACGATCTGGCTCAAGGCCGAGCCCGAGGAGCACATGGCCCGCGTCCGCCGCCAGGGCGATTTGCGCCCGATGGCCGACGACCGCTCCGCTATGGCAGAGCTGCGCAACATCCTCTTGAGCCGCGAGCCGCTGTATGCGCGCGCGACGGCGGTGGTGGACACGGCGGGACTTTCCGTCGATGCCGCCGCGGCGCGACTGATCGATGCGGTGCGGCCGGTGCTGCAAAACGAGGCGCGCAGCTTCGGGCTGCGCAGCGTGGCGCTGTAGGCCGGGACGCGGATGACCGAGAGCGACGTCGCAATCTCGATGTTCGAGCGGATCGGCGGCAGTGCCACGATCGATCGGCTGGTCGATCGCTTCTACGATCGCATGGACACACTGCCGGAGGCGCAGGTCATCCGCGCGATGCACGCCGCCGATCTCGGCGCGATCAGGGATGTGCTGAAGCGCTATCTCACCGAATGGACCGGCGGCCCTAAACTCTATTCGGTCGAGAAGGGCCACCCGCGGCTGCGCCAGCGCCACATCGGCTTTGCCATCGGCGACGCCGAGCGTGATGCATGGATGCTCTGCATGCGCGGCGCGCTGGAGGAAACGGTCGTCGATGCTGCCGCGCGGCAAGACCTCGACAAGGCGCTGTCCGGCCTCGCCGACTGGATGCGCAACCGGCCGTAAAAGCGTCGATCAAGGCCGACGTGTGGCGTTCCGGGTACCGCTTCGCTGACCCGGACTATGAGACTTGCGACGCGACTAGATCGACCAGTAATTCGGATGCGGGTAAGGCCGCGAGCGGTCACCCCAGTCGAATTCATCGCCATCGACCTCGCAGGGGCCGCTGCTCAGTTGCTCCGGCGTCAGCTCGACCTGGAAGACCTGACGTCCTGGATCATATCTCAGTGCGCTCCACTGCAGAGGATAATGATGGTGGGTGCCGAGCAGCCCGCCGGTCTTGATCACGGCGTAGGCGACCGTTCCACTCACCTTGTCGAGCATCAACCGCTCGATCGTGCCGAGCTTGGTGCCGTCGCGCCCGTAGACGGCGACATGCTCCACGCGATCACTGGGAACCATGGTATGGTGCATGGCGTCCTCCCTGTTCTCTTTTTTGCCGCGCGCATTATAGCCTGCCAGGCAGGACGAGCGAAACCCACCTCTTTGCTCTCTGGGCTTTTTACTCTCCTGGCCTCAGCTACAACAGCTGCGAACGCACCGACTCCGCACCGTCCCGCAACAGCGGCAGGAAGCGGCCGACCAATTCCTGCGCCGGCACCCGGTCGACATGGGCGCCCATGTTGATGGCGGCGACGAACACGCCGTCGTAGCGGCGGACGGGGACGGAGATCGAGCGGAAATGGGGCTCGGCTTCGCGGTCGACCAGCGAATAGCCCTGCGCGCGGTCGGCGACGATGCGCGCGAGCAACGCCTTGGGATCGGTCTCCGTCTGCGGCGTCAGCGCCTCACGCTTCATCGCTTTCAGGCGCGCAACGAGCTCGGCATCATCGAGCTGGCCGAGCATGGCGCGGCCGACCGAGGTGCAGAACGCCGGCAGGCGGTAGCCGATTTCGAGCCCGCCTGAGAACATGCGCGCCGGGCTGCTGCGCGCGATGAACACGACCTCGTCGCCGTCGAGCACCGCGAGCGAGCAGATCTCGTTGGCCGCTGTCGCGACGCGATCGAGCACCGGTTGCAGGACCGTGACGAGTTGGCTAGACCGCAGATACGATGCGGCCAGTGTCAGCACGTGTGGCGTCAGTGAAAACAGCTTGCCGTCGCCGGCGACGAAGCCGCCGCGCTGGAGCGTGAACAGCATGCGCCGCGCGGTGGCGCGCGGCAGATCGGCGGCGCGGGCGAGATCGCTCAGCGTCATCGAGCCGGCCGCGGTGCCGAAGCATTGCAGCAGGCGCAGGCCGCGATCGAGACTCTCGACGAAATCCGTCGCGCGTTCGTCGCTCTCGCTTCGCTTCAGCTTGGGCATGGCGTCGGGACATTCCTGCAAAATAGTGCTTGCTGCCGATCCAAGGCATGTCATAATTCGCCCATTCGTTCAATAGGCGAACAAACGCCACTCCACAAGGATGCACTCGCCATGATGAGCCAGGAGCAGAACGACCTGATCACACGCACCGGTCCGAAGAACCCTTGCGGAAAGCTGATGCGGAGCTATTGGCAGCCGGCGGCACTGGTGGACGAGCTCGACGGCGATCGCCCGATCCGCCCCGTCAAGCTGCTCGGCGAAAACATGGTGCTGTTTCGCGACGAGACCGGACGCTACGGCCTAATCGATCGCCACTGCGCGCATCGCGGCGCCGATCTCGCCTTCGGACGGCTCGAGCATGGCGGCCTGCGCTGCGCATTCCACGGCTGGCTGTTCGACGCGACCGGACAATGCATCGAGACGCCGGCCGAGCCGAAGGACTCAAAGCTTTGCCAGAACATTCGCCAGCGCTCCTATCCCGTGGTGGAGAAGAGCGGCATCCTCTGGGCCTGGCTCGGCGAAGGTGAACCGCCGGCATTTCCCGAACTCGATTGCTTTGTCGCGCCCGGCACGCACACCTTTGCGTTCAAAGGCCATATGGCCTGCAACTGGCTCCAGGCACTCGAAGTCGGCATCGATCCCGCGCACGCGTCCTATCTGCATCGCTTCTTTGAGGACGAGGACACGTCCACGGCGTATGGCAAGCAGTTCCGCGGCGCCTCCGCAGGCAGCGAGTTGCCGATGACGAAGATTTTGCGCGAGTACGACCGCCCGATCATCAATGTCGAGCACACCGAATACGGCCTGCGGCTGATCGCGCTGCGCGAGATCGACGAGGAGCGGACGCATGTGCGCGTCACCAACCAGCTCTTCCCGCACGGTTTCGTCATTCCCATGAGCACGGAGATGACGATCACGCAGTGGCACGTGCCGGTAGACGACGAGAACTGCTACTGGTACGCGATCTTCACCAGCTATTCGAACCCGGTCGACAAGCAGAAGATGCGCGACCAGCGGCTCGAGCTTTACGAGTTGCCGGACTACAAATCGCGCAAGAACAGCAACAACGATTACGGCTTCGATCCGCACGAGCAGCAGACCGCGACCTATACCGGCATGGGCACCGACATCAACGTCCACGACCAATGGGCGGTGGAGTCGATGGGCGCGATCCAGGACCGCACAAGGGAGCACCTCGGCACAAGCGACAAGGCGATCGTGCAGTACCGCCGCCTGCTGCGGCAGGAGATCGAGAAGGTCGCGGGCGGCGAGAAGCCGATGCTGCATCTCGACGAGAGCACCGCACGCAGCATCCAGGGTCCGGCGACCATGGACGGCATCGGGCCGACACGTGGCTGGGAGACCTACTGGATGGAAGTCGACGTCAAGCGCCGCCGCGGCGCGCCGTGGACGGCACCGGTGCCGAAGGAGATCGCGGACAACGTGCACCGGCTGACGGCGGCGGAGTGAGGCCTGGTGCAGATGTCTCCTTCGTCATTGCGAGCGAAGCGAAGCAATCCAGACTGTCTCCGCGGAGGGATACTGGATTGCTTCGCTGCGCTCGCAATGACGGAGAATGTGGCAGGCGTCTTGCACCCGTCGTGCATCGGTGACTGAAGGAGCAAACATAGTGAGTTTCGTCGCGCGTCATGCGCTGTGGTCGGATGAGCAGAAGGACGCGGCGACCCGCATGCGCCGTCTCGTCGAGGAGAAAAATCTCGAAGTCATCCGCCTCGCCTTTCCCGACCAGCACGGCATTCTGCGCGGCAAGACCATCATCGCCTCGGAGGCGATCGCCGCGCTGGAAAGCGGCTGTTCGATCACCACGACCATGCTCGCCAAGGACACCTCGCACCGCACGGTGTTTCCGGTGTTCACGTCAGGCGGCGGCTTCGGCATGAAGGAGATGGAGGGCGCGGCCGACGCGCTGATGGTCGCCGATCCCACCACGTTCCGCGTGCTGCCATGGGCGCCGGCGACGGGCTGGGTGCTTTGCGATCTTTATTTCAATGACGGCCGTCCCGTGCCGTTTGCGACGCGCGCGCTTTATCGCAAGGCGCTCGACGAGCTTGGACGCCGCGGCCACGATTTCGTGGCGGGCCTCGAGGTCGAATTCCACATCTTCAAGCTCGACGACGCGCATATGCGCCCGGAGGATGCGGGACAGCCAGGCACGCCGCCCTCGGTGAGCTTGCTCAGCCACGGCTATCAGTACCTCACCGAGCAGCGCTTCGATCAGATGGAGCCGGTGCTGGAGATTTTGCGGCGTGACATCGTCGCGCTCGGGCTGCCCTTGCGTTCGGTCGAGGTCGAGTTCGGGCCAAGCCAGTGCGAATTCACCTTCGCGCCGAAGAAAGGGCTGGAGCCCGCCGACAATATGGTGCTGTTCCGCTCTGCCGTGAAGCAGATCGCGCACCGCCACGGCTATCACGCCACCTTCATGTGTCGGCCGAAGCTGCCGAACCTGTTCGCGAGCGGCTGGCATCTCCACCAATCGGTCGTCTCACGCACGAGCGGCGACAACCAGTTCATGGCCAAGGAAGCGACCAAGGAGGGCGGCGAACCGCTCAGCCCGTTCGGCCGGGCCTGGCTCGCCGGCCTGCTCGACCACGCCCGCGCATCTACAGTGTTCACCACCCCGACCATCAACGGCTACAAGCGCTACCGCTCCTATTCGCTGGCGCCGGACCGCGCGATCTGGGGCCGCGACAATCGCGGCGTGATGATCCGCGTGCTCGGCGCGGCCGGCGATGCCGCCACGCGCCTTGAAAACCGCATCGGCGAGCCCGCCGCCAATCCCTATCTCTACATGGCCTCGCAGATTCTCTCCGGCATCGACGGCATCGACCGCAAGCTGGACCCCGGCCCGTCCGCCGACGCACCCTACGAGACCAAGGCCCCGCTCCTGCCGAAGTCGCTTCGTGACGCGGTCAGCGCGTTGAAGGACGATCCGTTCTTCCGCGAAAAACTCGGCGCCGAGTTCGTCGACTACTACACCCACATCAAGAACGCCGAGATCGACCGCTTCCTGTCCGAGGTGACCGACTGGGAGCATCGCGAATATTTCGAGGTGTTTTGACCTCGGCTTTCTCCCCGTCATTGCTTCGCTACGCACGTAACGACGGGAGAGAGCGGAGGCTCAAATTCCCAGATATCTGTGCTGCAGATCCGGTTCCGCCATCAGCTCTTCGGAGGTGCCGCTCCACACCGTCTTGCCGCGCTCGATGATGGTGTGGCGGTCGCAGATGCGGGCGAGGTGGTCGACGTTCTTGTCGACGACCAGGATCGACTGTCCCCGGCTCTTGAGCAGCGACAGGCAGTTCCAGATCTCTTCGCGGATCAGCGGCGCCAGGCCTTCGGTCGCTTCATCCAAAATGAGGAGCTTCGGGTTGGTCATCAGCGCGCGGCCGATGGCGAGCATCTGCTGCTCGCCGCCGGAGAGCTGGTTGCCCATGTTGGAGACGCGCTCGGCGAGGCGCGGAAACATCACGTAGATCGACGCCAGCGTCCAGGGATTGGCGCTGCCAAAGCGATCCGCGGCGGCCGCGACCAGATTTTCACGCACGGTGAGGTTCGGGAATATCTGACGTCCCTCGGGGACGAGGCCCACACCGAGTTTTGCGATTCGGTAGGACGGCTGCGTCCGCACTTCCGAGCCCGCGAAGCGGATGCTGCCCGCGCGCGCCGGCGTCAGGCCCATGATGGAGCGGATGGTCGTGGTCTTGCCCATGCCGTTGCGGCCCATCAGCGAGACCATCTCGCCTGATTTGATCGACAGCGACAAGCCGAACAGCACCTGGGACAGGCCGTAGCAGGTCTCGATGCCGTCGACCTCGAGCAGCGCGTCAGCCGCCACTTTTTCAGACATGGTGCGTCACCACATGCGCCTCGCCGAGATAGGCGCGCTTGACGTCCTCGTTCGCCCGGATCGCGGCCGGATCGCCAGAGGCAATGACGCGGCCATAGACCAGTACCGAGATACGGTCGGCGAGCGCGAACACCGCGGGCATGTCGTGCTCGACCAGCACGATCGAGACTTCCTTCCGCAGCTCCTGGAGCAGCTGCACCATGCGCTGGGACTCAGTGACGCCGAGACCCGCCATCGGCTCGTCGAGCAGCAACAGCTTCGGCTTGCTTGCCAGCGCAACCGCAAGCTCGATCTGGCGACGCTCGCCATGGCTGAGCCTGGACACCAGGACATCGGCACGATGGGCGAGACCGACGCGGTCGAGCGCGGCATGCGCGGCATCGCGCAGGCCTTTTTCCTTGCGCGCATCGGCGAAGAAGCGGAACGAGGTGCCGGCATGCGCTTGCGCCGCGAGCGCGACGTTGTCGGCGGCGGTGAAATCGAGCAGCAGCGAAGTGATCTGGAACGAACGTGCCAGGCCCAGCGCGCAGCGGCGATAGGCCGGCAAATAAGTGATGTCGCGCCCCGCCAGCGAGACGCTGCCGGAATGCGGCTCCAGATGCCCGGTGAGCTGGCTGATCAGCGTGGTCTTGCCGGCGCCGTTCGGGCCGATGATGGCGTGCAGCTCACCTGCCGCGACGTCGAGCGAGACGTTGTCCGTGGCAATGATGCCGCCGAAGCGGCGCACCAGCTTGTCAACGCGGAGCAGCGGTTCAGCCACGGTTGAGCCTCCCGAGCAGGCCCATGATGCCGCCGCGGCCGAACAGCACGACCAGCAGCAACAGCGGGCCCATGATCAGCGCCCAGTATTCGGTGAGCTGCGACAAGAATTCTTCCAGCAGCAAATATACCACCGCGCCGATGACCGGACCGAACAGCGTGCCCATGCCCCCGAGGATCACCATCACCATGAGGTCGCCGGAACGCGTCCAGTACATCACGGCCGGGCTGACGAAATCGGTATTGTTGGCGAGCAGCGCGCCGGCGAGGCCGCACATCGTGCCCGAGATGACGAAGCAGACCAGCTGGTAGCGTTTCGAGGGAAAGCCGATCGCCTGCATGCGCTGCTCGTTGGAGCGCAGGCCCTGCAAGACGAGACCGAAGCGCGAATTGGCGATGCGCCAGATCAGGAAGACCACGCCGAACAGGCAGGCGAGGCAGAGATAGTAGAACTGCGTGCGATTCGACAGATTGATCAGCCCGGAGAAGTCGCTACGCTTGTAAATGGTGAGGCCGTCATCGCCGCCGTAACGCGCCAGCCCCGAGGCGACGTAATAGGCCATCTGCGCGAAGGCGAGCGTGATCATGATGAAGTAAACGCCACGCGTGCGAAGCGAGAGCGCGCCGATGACCAGCGCGTAAGTAGCGGAGGCCGCGAGCGCGACCGGAAACTGGATGAAGCCGCTTCCGACGCCTTCCTGCGCCAGCATGCCGACCGCATAGCCGCCGATGCCGAGATAGGCGGCGTGGCCAAAACTCATCATGCCGCCAAAACCCATGATGAGGTTGAGGCTCGCGGCCGCCAGCGCCAGGATGACGATGCGCGTGAACAGCGTCAGGATGAAGATGTTGCCGGAGGCTTGCGAATAGAGCGGCAGCAGCACGAGGCCCGCCAGCATCAGGGCCGTGACGGCCTTGCTCACAGTGAAAGTCTTCATCGACGGTTGGCCGGAAACAGCCCCTCCGGCCGCACCACCAGCACGATCGCCATCAGCAGATAGATCAGCATGGACGATAGCGCGGGCGCGGCGGTGGAAGCAGCGGCGCCGCTCAGCACCTGCCGCAATAAATTGGGCAGGAAGGCGCGGCCGAGCGTGTCGATCATGCCGACGAAGATCGCGGCCAGGAAGGCGCCGCGGATCGAGCCGATGCCGCCGATCACGATGATGACGAAGGCGAGGATCAAAATGTTCTCGCCCATGCCGATCTGCACGGTGAGGATCGGCGCCTGCATCAATCCGGCAAGGCCGGCCAGCGCGGCACCGAGGCCGAAAACCAGGGTGTAGAGCAGCTTGATGTTGATGCCGAGCGCGCCGATCATCTCGCGATTGGAGGCGCCGGCGCGGATCAGCATGCCGATGCGGGTACGCATCACGCCGAGATAGAGCAGGAGCGCGACCAGCAGCGCCACCGCGATGATGGCGAGGCGATAGGCGGGATAGTGAATGCCGGGCAGGATAGGCACCGGCACGGTGAGCCAAGCCGGGAGCGGCAGCGCAAGGCCGGCCGGCCCCCAGATCAGCCGCACGGCTTCGTTGAAGAACAGGATCAGGCCGAAGGTCGCGAGCACGTGGTCGAGATGGTCACGTCCGTAGAGATGCCGCAGCGCGCTCATCTCCAGCACGATGCCGAGCACGAGCGTCGCGCCGAGCGCCAGCAGCGCGCCGAGCAGGAAGCTGCCGGTCCAGGCTGCGAAGGTCGCGGCGAAATAGGCGCCCATCATGTAGAGCGAGCCGTGCGCGAGGTTGACGAGATCCATGATCCCGAACACCAGCGTCAGGCCGGCGGCGAGCAGAAACAGCAGCAGGCCGAACTGCAATCCGTTCAAGAACTGTTCGACGACGAGCAACATCAAAACTCTTTCAGGCGCACGCAGGTTCGCGCCGATGTTCGAACACGGTCGCCATCAGTGAAAGAGCTCCCCCTGCCTGTACAAGGCGGAAAAATGGGTAATGGCAGTATCGTTCCGAGGCAAGAGCGATTTGACACCAAACATGCACTTTGTTGCATGCCGATGCATGCGAGCGAGCGCCGCCATGCAAAGCGCTGTGCAAGAAGGCTGCCGCGCGGGATGGGTCAACCTGCCGCACCCAAACGATCACCCTCCCCCCGTTGCCGGAGGAAGGGTGTGAAATTCGTCGCAACGTCAGGAAGGATGGCGCCTAGTGCGACGTCATCTGCCGGGAAAGGTTATCCGGTTCAGCGAGCACGCTGTTGGCCGTCGAGGCCTCCAGCGCCGCCATCCGGAACAGATAGGCGAGCGTCCCCAATCCGGTGTCTTCCGCCATCTGCGCAAGCTCGAGCGCCATGTCGGACATGTAGCCGAGATTCTCGTCCTTGGTCTGCGCCATGATCTGGCTGTTCCGCATCATGTTCGACATTTCAAGCGCTCTTTCGTTGCGCGGCGAGGCCGCAGAGGTTGGCACGGGCGACGGCGTCCAAACGCGGGCCGTCCTGTTGCACGATCGAAGGCATGCCGATGCGATCATGCAGGGCATCGAGCGTCTCCCGACGAATGTCGATCGTCGCCGCCATGGTCCATGCGTTCTCCACCAGAGTCGGCAGACCGAGCGGGGTCACGACGAAGCCGGCCTCATGAAAGCGCGGCAACCACCAGGTTTCCATGATCGCGCTGACTTGCGCGATCCCCTGACCGAGGCAGAACTCCTGCACCGCCGTCATCAGTTGCAGGTTGAGCGCGCCGTCGCGGCGATCGCGCACGACAAAGTAGCGCGACCATTCCCAGACCAGCGGATCCGCCGGACAGCCGCGCACCGCCGCCAGATGCGGGAAGACTTCGCTCATCATTGAAGACTTGGTAGTCGGGTAGAGCCGGTGACCGCCGATGACGCGCCGCCCCTCCAGCGCGAGCAGATAGACGGTATCCTCGTCGTCATAGGAATCGATCTCGCGGCAATCAGGTTTGCGAAGTGCCTCCCAGTGGCGCTCTTCGACGAAGATGTCGTGCCGCAGCCGGAAATGCCGCTCGAGCACGTCTTCGTAAAGGTGACGATTTACCGCAGAAATGGCGTGAATCATGAAAGCCCCCATTCGTCCTTAATGGGGAGCAGCGTCTGCGAAAAGAGGCAGGCTCGATATTGGGAAATTTCCCAGTACGTCGGTTAGGGATTGATGATCTTGTTGCGAATCGCCAGTGCAACCGCATGCGTGCGGTTGACGGCACCGAGCTTGCGCGCGGCGGTTGCAAGATGCTCTTCGGCGGTACGCTGCGTGATGTGCAGGATCTCGCCGATTTCCCAGGCCGACTTGCCCTGCGAGGCCCAGGAGATCACTTCGCGCTCGCGCGGGGTGAGGCGTGTCGACGAATACGGCGCCGGATCGAGCAGACGGCGAATGTGGTCGAAGCCGTACATCGCCATCAGGTGCAATGCCGGCTTGCTGCGGGCGTTGAGATCGAGATGGATGCCCCCGAGCGACACGGCGGCCTCATAGCCGGTGAGCCCGTGGATCGGCACGATGAAGCCGCGCGACATGCGGAAATCGCCGGCGCGGTTCATTACCTCCGCCGCGCCCGGATCGAGTTCGGCATCATAGGGCGCTTCCGACCATTCGAACGGGTTGACCGATTGTCGGCACATCCGCACCACCGGGTCGACGCGGTCGTAGTTGTTCTGTGTGTAGAGACTGAACCATTCCGCGGGCCAGCGCTTGGCGAGCACCATCTGTGCGAACCGCTGGTCGGGATTCGGCAACCCTGTCACGATGATGGTTTCGAAGCCGAAGCGCCCGAACGCCCCTTCGAGCGCGTTCATAGCGTCCGGAACCTTACGATAGGCCGCCAGGCCTTCAATGAAGTCGAGCGCCTCCCGGCCATAATCCACGGCGGACATCGGTGCGTTTCCTGACCCTTGGGCTCCGGTATAGCACGTCTTCGCGGGCTGCCTCAATTCACCGTTTCCGTAGTTGTCCGGTATCCCATTGACCTCGAAGCTTTGATCTACTTGTGGAAGATGAGACGTCAAGTTACACCTATGACGTCTGAAGCGGGAAAACCACGATGGAAGACGAGGACATCGCCCTCAACAGCGTTCTCGGCCTGGAACTCAACCGCGTGTTTTTCGCCGTCCGTGAAACGGCGAACAAGCAGAAGATCATCGAGTTCGCGCGCGAGGTGCTGCAAAGCGAGCGCCCGGAACGACCCGGCAGCGTGTCGCCCGAAGGACCGTCGAGCTAAACGCGGTCACGGCAGCGCGGGGCGCGCGCCGCCAATTCACGTTGTCGAACATTTGCCGCTGGATGACCTCGCGGCTCTCGTGAGATGATCGCGACCACGATTATCTTTCGGATGCCCAGGACATGATGACGCTGCGCCAGGTTGAAGTGATCCGTGCCGTGATGGTGACGGGCACCATCGGCGGCGCGGCGAAGCTGCTCAACGTTTCGGCCCCGGGGATCAGCCGCCTCGTCAAATACACCGAACGCTCGCTCGGCATCCGCTTCTTCCAGCGCCAGAACGGCCGCTATTTCCCGACGCCGGAAGCCGAGAACATCTTCGAGCAGATCAACGGCGTCTACAAGAAGGTGGACGACCTCTCCGAGCTCATCTCCAAGATCGGCCGCGGTGGATTGTCGGAGCTGCGCATCGGCTCGGTACCGAGCATCTCGCAGGTGATGGTGCCGCGCGCGATCGAGCGCGTCCGCCGCCGCTATCCCGACCTCGGCATCGACATCAACATCCTCAAGCTCGAGGAAGCCATCGACTATCTCCTGCTCGGCCGCGGCGAGTGCGTCGCGATGAGCTATCGGCTCGACCATTCCGGGCTTGACTTCATGCCGCTCGCCTCCGGCGAGCTCTATTGCATCGTGCCATCAGGCCATGAGCTCGCCGGCCGCAAGCAGGTTTCCGCGGCCGAGATCACCCGCTATCCGCTGATCGGCATCGATCCCAACGACCCTTACGGCCGGATCATGGCCGAGATCTTTGCGCGCAACCGGCTCGACTACAACATCACCATCCGCGCGCGCTTCGGTACCACGGTCTGCGCGCTGGTGAAGGCGGGGCTCGGCATCGCCATCATCGACCAGTTCACGGTCGCCCACGGCGGCTATCCCGGCGTCGAGCTCCTGAAGATCACCGAGCCGACGCGGTTCGACACCTACATCGCGGTGAAGCGCGGCGCGCCGCTGTCGCTTCACGTCGAGTATTTCATCGAGTCCCTGCGCGCCGAGATGCGCGCGGTGGAGCCGTCCCGCATCAACGGCAAGGCCATCCCTTCGCGCGGGCGCAAGAAATAACATTATGTTAGGTTTGCCAGATAAATGGGTAATTGTGTTAGGCAGGGGAAAGACTATCGTCGCACATGGAAGCCCCCTTGGAATTGCGCGGATTTCCCCGCTAATGGCCGGGACCGAACACTCCCAACGAGACGATAGCGAACCATGTCCGAGCGCGGATACGCCGCCAGCAAAAAGCTCCTCACCGGCCTGATCGGCGCGCCGATCGCGCATTCCGCATCCCCCGCCATGCATGAGAGCGCCGCCGAGGCTCTGGGCTTGCGCGGCCACTACCAGCTCATCGAGGTCGCCGGCGCCGATGCGGCCGGGCTTCGCTTGATGCTCGAGGGCGTGCGGCGGCTCGGCTTTGGCGGCGTCAACGTCACCTACCCCTACAAGGAAGCGGTGGTCCCGCTGCTCGACGAACTGGCGCCGGGCGCTGCCGCGATGGGCGCGGTCAACACCGTCGTCGCCCGGGACGGCCGGCTGACCGGCCACAACACCGACACCACCGGCTTCGCGCGCGCGGTGGCGCCACTGCTGGCGCCGTCGGGCAACGCCGTCGCCGTGATCGGCGCCGGCGGCGTCGGCAAGGCGATCGCGTTTGCGCTGGCGAGCCTGGACGTGACCGACATCCGCATCTTCGACAGCGAGCCGGCGCGCGCCGAGACGCTCGTCTCCCTGCTCGCCGCACAGGGCGTCGCAAGGCTGGCGTCGAGCATCGAGGACGCGCTGCAAGGCGCGACCGGCCTCGTCAACGGCACGCCGGTCGGGATGCTGCCGAACCGCGGCATGCCGGTCCCGGCCACGCTGCTGCATGAAAAATTGTGGGTTGCGGATGCCGTCTACTCGCCGCTGATCACGCCGCTGCTCGCGGCCGCACAAGCCACGAGCGCGCGGATCATGACCGGGCGGGAGCTCGCGATCTACCAGGCCGCCGACGCTTTCGAACTGTTCACGGGCCTTGCCCCATCGACCGAGGTCATGGGAGAGGCATTTGACGAGGTGATGGCGGCACGAAGCTCGGCCTATCACGCAGCGTAACCAAAGCGGCCGGACACAAGGCCGCGAACAACATCAACGAAAAATGGGAGGATAGACCATGAAATCGGCCATTCTGGCGGGCGCCCTGCTTGCCTTCGCGACTGCAACCAGTGTTCACGCCCAGGCGATCAAGCTCGCCGACGTCGCCGAGCTTTCCGGCGGCGGCGCAACCGTCGGCACCAACTGGAAGAACGGCATCGACCTCGCGATCGAAGAGATCAACGCCAAGGGCGGTGTGCTCGGCCGCAAGTTAGAGGTCACCCATGCGGACTCGCAATCCAACCCCGGCGTTGCGCGCGCGCAGGTGCAGAAGGCGCTCGACGCCGAGCCCTATGTGCTGCTCGGGCCCGGCTATTCCGGCTCCGTGAAGGTCACCGCGCCGCTCGCAGCCGAAGCCGGCATCGCGCAGATCATGGGCGGCGAAGCCGCCGAGTTGACGCAGGCCGGAAACAAATTCCTGTTCCGCACCTCGTTCGGCCAGCAATCCTCGATGCCGAAGGTCGCCAATTACATTCACGACGACATGAAGGCGAAGTCGGTCGCGGTGGTCTGGGTCAACAATGATTTCGGCCGCGGCGGTCGCGACGTCGTGGTCAAGGAGCTCGACCGGCTCGGCTCCAAGGTGGTCGCCGATCTCTCCACCGAAGCGGGCCAGGCGGATTTCGCCGCCGACGTCGGCAAGATCAAGGCGGCCAATCCCGACGCCGTGTTCGTCTACCTGAACGAGGAAGAGAGCGCGCGCATCCTGAAGGAACTGAAGCGTCAGGGCGTCACCGCGCCGCTGATGGGCGAGACCACGCTGATCGGCCAGAAGGTGATCGAGCTCGCGGGCGATGCGGCCAATGGCGCGCGCGGCCATGTCGGCCTGACCACCGACGCCCCGGTCGACCTGATCAAGACGTTTCGCGACAAATTCGCGAAGAAGTACAATTACGTGCCCGACCATAACGGCCTGAAGGGCTATCTTGCGGTCTACATGGTGAAAGCCACGACCGAAAAAATGGGCAAAGTCGATTCCAAAGCCTTCGCCGACACGCTGCATGGCCTGACCATCAAGGCCGCGGACGAGCCGGGCATCCTGATGGACGTCACCTTCAGCGACACCGGCGACATCGATCGCCAGAGCTTTCTGGTCGAGGTGGTCGAAGGCAAGCAGGTCGTGAAGCAGGTGCTGCCGAAGGTGAAGTGAGGGCTTCTTTCTTCTCCCTCGCCCCGCTCTTGCCGGGAGAGGGAGTGATAGACCTGAACGCGCTTTCACTCGGGCTCTAACGATCAAAGAGAACCCATGTCAAATCTGTTCGATCTTCTGGTCGCGGGACTTGCCACCGGCGCGATCTATGCGCTGGTCGCGGTCGGCTTCACGCTGCTGTGGCAGACCTCGCAGACCATCAATTTCGCGCAAGGCGAGTTCGTGATGCTGCCGGCATTTTTGATGTTGGCAGCAATGCATGCCGGCGCGCCGTTCTGGCTCGCGATCATCCTCGGCATCCTGCTCTCGATGCTGCTGCTGGGCCTCGCCTTCAAGATGCTGCTGGTCGATCCGATGATGCGCCATGGCGTGCTGCCGCTTGCGATCGCGACGATGGCGCTCGCGATCGGCATCAAAGAGGCCGTGAAGCAGTTCTTCAGCGCCGAGGCCTCACCCTTCCCCTCGATCGTACCGACCGGCGACGTCTCCATCCTCGGCCACGCCGTCTCGCTGCAAAGCATCGGCGTCCTCGTCCTCGCCATCCTTGCTGTCTCCGGTCTGACCGCGCTCCTGAACCGAACTTCGCTCGGCCACCAGATGCAGGCGGCGGCGCAGAACCCGACGGTGGCGCGCATCATCGGCGTCCCGGTCGAGCGCATGATCCTCCTGACCTTCCTGATCAATGCGTTCCTGGTCGCGCTCGCCTCGCTGTTGATTACGCCGATCTATCTCGCAAAATTTACATCGGGCGAGGTGCTGGGCCAGGCCGCCTTCATCGCCGCGATCGTCGGCGGGTTCAACCAGGTGCGCGGCGCGATCGCGGGCGGCCTCCTGATCGGCGTGCTCGACAATCTCGCCGCCGCCTACGTCTCGACGCAATACCGCGCCGCTGTGCCGATGATCATCCTGATCGCCGTCATCCTGTTCCGGCCGCAGGGCTTGCTCGGCCGCGCCGAGGAGCGCACCGTATGAGCGCCTTCGCCAAGCCTCTGAAGATCGCGCTCGGCCTCATCGTCATCGCCGCGCTGATCGTCATCCCCATGAACTTCAACCGTTATGGCCTGTTCATCCTGAGCCAGTGGGCGGTGATGGCGATCGCCGCCATGGGCCTCAACCTCACGCTCGGCTATGCCGGCCAGGTCTCGCTGGCGCAGGGCGCCTTCGTCGGCATCGGCGCTTACGCGGCAGCGATGATGACCACGCATGGCTGGCCGCTGCCGGCGGCGATCGTCGTCGCGATCGCGTTGAGCTTCGCGGTCGGCTGGGTGCTCGGCTACCCCGCGCTGCGGGTGCAGCACCACTACCTCGCCTTCGTCACGCTCGCCTTCTCCACGCTGGCCTTCCTGGTGTTTCGCAACGAGAGCTGGCTCACCGGCGGCATCTACGGCATCTCCAACATTCCGCGCCCGCACATCTTCGGCATCCCAACCAGCAAGCCGCTGCCGTTCTACTATGTCTGCCTCGGCTCGCTCGCGATCGTGTCGCTGGCGGTGTGGTGGCTGATCCGCTCACCCTGGGGCCGCGCGTTCATGGCGCTGCGCGAAAATCCGCTGCGCGCGCAATCGCTCGGCGTCGACACGCGCCGCTATACGCTGATGGCGTTCGCGATCGGCTCGGCGCTCGGCGGCGTGGCCGGCGCGCTCTATGCGCCGCTGACGCAATATATCGATCCCGTGCCGTTCAACCTGTCGCTCTCGCTCGACCTCTTGATGATGGTGATCGTCGGCGGCGCCGGCTTCTTCCTGGGTCCGTTCCTGGGCGCGATGATCGCCGTGCTGCTGCCGGAATGGCTGCGCTTCACCGAGGGCTATTATCTGATGCTCTACGCGATCGCGGTGATGGGGCTGCTGATCTGGTCGCCGACCGGCATTTTGGGAATCCTGGATCGCTATCTGGCCGAACGCCGCACCAAGGCGGCTTCTACGCTGCGCGCTGTCGCAAAATCCCGGCTGGAGACGGTGCAATGAGCGCAGTCCTCGAAGTCACCGACATCAAGAAGAACTTTGGCGGCATCAGTGCCGTCGGCGGCGTCTCTTTCGACGTGCGCGAAGGCGAGATCCTCGGCCTGATCGGCCCGAACGGCTGCGGCAAGTCCACCTTGTTCAACTGCATCCTCGGCCAGCTCACGCCATCAGGCGGCGAGGTCAAGCTCGACGGCAAGGTGGTCACCGGCCTGCGCCCTGCCGAGCTCAACAAGCTCGGGGTCAGCCGCACCTTCCAGCTCCTGCAAGTGTTTCCAAAGCTCTCGGTGCGCGAGAACCTGATCCTCGCAGGCCAGGAGCACCAGGGCAGCATGGCCTCGCGCCTGGTCGGCCGCTCCGATGCCGGACTGACGGAGGCTGCCAACCAGATGATCGGCTTTTTCAAGCTCGATCATCTCGCCGACGAGCCGGCCGGCGGACTCTCCTATGGCCAACAGAAGCTGCTCGACGCCGCCATGGCCTTCATGGGTGGACCGCGCCTGGTGCTGCTCGACGAGCCCGCCGGCGGCGTCAACCCGTCGATGCTGACGGATTTGAAGGAGCGGCTGGTCGCGATCAACCGCGAGAAGAACGCCACGTTCGTCGTGATCGAGCACAACATGGAATTCGTGATGTCGCTGTGCTCGCGCGTGATGGTGATGGCGGAAGGCAAGGTGCTGGCGATGGGACGGCCTGACGAGGTCCGCAAGGATCCCGCCGTGATTGAAGCCTATCTCGGACATTAGGGAGAGCCATCATGAGCGATCCGATCCTCTCGGTTCACAATCTCGTCGGCGGCTACGGCAAGATGACGATTTTGAACGGCACGACCTTCGCCGTGCCGCAGGCCACCATCACCACCATCATCGGCCCGAACGGCGCCGGCAAGTCCACCGTGTTCAAGGCGATCTTCGGCCTGCTCAAGCTGCGCGAGGGCAAGATCAGTTTTGCCGGCCGCGACGTCACCAATTTGAGCCAGCGCGCGCTGCTCAATGTTGGCATCTGCTACGTGCCGCAGGGCCGCAACATCTTTCCCGAGTTGTCGGTGCGCCACAACATCGAGCTCGGCGGCGTTTCCGCGGGCAAGGGCATCGACCTGCAGAGCCGGATCAAGGCCGCGCTCGACCTGTTCCCGGTGCTGCGGCGGAAATCGACGCAGCAGGCTTCCACATTGTCCGGCGGCGAGCAGAAGCAACTCGAAATCGCCCGCTCGCTGCTGCTCGAACCAAAGCTCGTGCTGATCGACGAGCCCTCGATCGGCCTGTCACCGCTGATGGTGCAGCAGACTTTCGACATCCTGAAATCCCTGCGCGACCGGGGCGTCACGATTTTGATGATCGAGCAGAACGCACGCTCGGCGCTGGAGATTTCCGACATCGGCATCGTGCTTGAGCTCGGCCAGACCCGCATGGTCGACGGCGCGAAGCGAATCCTGAACGACCCGCGAATCGGCCAGCTCTTCCTGGGCGGTGCGATGGAGGAGGACAACGCAGCATGAACAAGCGCTCGATCGCGACCGTCTCCCTGTCAGGCAGCCTCGACGAAAAGCTCCGCGCCATCGCATCCGCCGGCTTCGATATGGTCGAGATTTTCGAGAACGATCTGCTGTCGTTCGGCGCAAGCCCGCGCGACATCGCAAAGCTCTGCGGCGACCTCAATCTCGAGATTTGCGCGTTTCAGCCGTTCCGCGATTTCGAGGGCATGCCGGAACCGCAGCGTTCGCGCAACTTTGCCCGCGCCGAGCGCAAGTTCGACCTGATGCAGGAGCTCGGTACCGACCTGCTGCTGATCTGCTCCAACGTGTCCCCCAGCTCGCTCGGCGGCATCGACCGCGCTGCGGATGATTTTCGCGAGCTCGGCGAGCGCGCGGCAAAACGGTCCTTGCGCGTCGGCTACGAGGCTTTGGCCTGGGGACGCCACGTCAACGACTACCGCGACGCCTGGGAGATCGTGCGGCGCGCCGATCACCCCGCGATCGGCGTCATCCTCGACAGCTTTCACGCGCTCGCCCCCGGCTTTCCGGTTCGCGCGATGGCCTCGATCCCCGGCGACAAGATCTTTCTGGTCCAGCTTGCGGATGCACCAAAACTCGAGCTCGACATCCTGTCGTGGAGCCGGCACTTCCGCTCCTTCCCCGGCCAGGGCGATCTGCCGGTCGGCGAGTTCATGGCGGCGATCGCGGCGACCGGCTATGCGGGGCCGCTGTCGCTGGAGATCTTCAACGACCAGTTCCGCGCCGGCTCGGCCATGCAGACCGCGGTCGACGGCCTGCGCTCGCTGATTCTGCTGGAGGACCAGCTTGCACCGGATTGGCCAAAGCTCATCAGCGAGCCCCTGGCGCCGAAGGCCAAAAGTCGCGGTACGGGATTCATCGAGTTTGCCGTCAACGAGACCAAGGCCGGCGAACTCGCCCACCTGCTTTCGCAGCTCGGCTTCCGCAAGACCGGCAAGCATCGCAGCAAGGCGGTGGAACGCTGGTCGCAAGGCAAGGTCGAACTCGTCGTCAACTCCGAGACCGACGGCTTTGCGCATTCGCACTATGTCACGCACGGTCCCGGCGTCTGCGCCATCGCGATCGAGGTCGACAATGCCGGCCTTGCCATGCAACGCGCCGAGACGCTGAAGGCGCGCACGTTCTACCAGCCGGTCGGGCCGGGCGAACTCGAAATTCCCGCGATCCATGGCGTCGGCGGCAGCCTGCTGTATTTCCTCGATCAGGCCGGCAAGAACTGGGACACGGATTTCGAGCCGATTGCGAGCGACGCCGGCGCGGACGCGCTGCTGGCCGTCGATCACATCGCGCAGTCGATGCCCTATGACGAGATGCTGTCCTGGCTGTTGTTCTACACCGGGATCCTCGACCTGACGCGTCTGCCACAGATGGAGATCGCCGATCCCAGAGGGCTCGTGCAGAGCCAGGCCGTCATCAATGACGACCAGAGCCTGCGTTTCGTGCTTAACGGCTCATCCGCCAACCGTACACTGCCGGCGCGCTTCATCTCGGAGTTTTTCGGCTCAGGCGTGCAGCACGTCGCGTTCACGTGCCGGGACATTTTTGCGGCGGTCGCGGAGATGCGCAAGCGCGGCGCTGATTTCCTGGATATCCCTGATAATTACTACGACGACATCGAAGCCAAGTACGATCTGGCACCCGAGCTGATGGCGCAGCTGCGCGCCAACCACATCCTCTACGATCGCGAAGGCGACGGAGAATTCTTCCAGGTCTACACCCACATTTTCGACGAGCGGTTTTTCTTCGAGATCGTGGAGCGGCGGGATTATCAGGGCTTCGGCGCGGCCAATGCCGGGATCAGGCTTGCAGCGCAGGCGCGCGAAGTGCGGCCTGCGAGCATGCCGCGGGTGTAGACTCTCTCTACGCCGTCATTGCGAGGAGCCCTTGCGACGAAGCAATCCAGAATCCCTCAGCGGAAAGATTCTGGATTGCTTCGCTGCGCTCGCAATGACGGGGAGAGAGCTGAGAGCCCCTCTCCCCGCGAGCGGCTATCGGATTCACACATCGGCCATTCGCAGTGAGGCGCCAAATTTGATGCGCTGGAGGGCTTCGAGCCCCAAGCGCATGGTTTTTGGTCCCGGCTTGCC
>NZ_JADPKY010000053.1 GCF_023074185.1 Bradyrhizobium sp. 132
GTCAGCGTATCTTCGACCGACGCACCACCAATCATCAAATCCCGAATCATGGTCACCCATGGATTCAGAACCTTCAATCAAATGCAACTGTAATGCTAGTGCATCAATAGTATTGGGGCTTGGAAATATCATACTACAAACTAGTGAGTGAAGTCGGCGCGTTCAAGCAGAAGCGCTTTTCGAGTTGTTGTTTTGAAGACGCATCGAGTGTCCCATCTCTATCGCTTGCTTCCATGTTGAAGGCGCTGACGTGCACGTGGAAAATCAGGTTTGTCACGCGAATAAAGATCCAGATGACAGAGGACAAATTCGCGTGTAGTTCCGGTTCTTATCTCAAAGAGAAAAATCCGCTGGAATAGTTGTCGATGACCATTGATATGGTAATGGGAAGCAGTTGCGTCTTCGCCAAAAACAAGACGCTCCAGGCAGATGTGCAAAGCGAAATCGGAGAACACGTGGCAAAAAGCACCAAGCGCAAAGAGTATAGTAAGGATGACGTCAAGCTGCTCAAGGCGCACTCAAAGGCCCGCACCCCTGTAGCTAGGGTTTCAAAGCTTATGAAGCGATCCGAGGGCTCTCTAAGACAGAAAGCACGTACCTTGGGGATTGGCTTGGGTCACCAGCGCTGATATCCGCCTCAATGTTCGGAAATTGACCGGCGTAATGATCGAGACGGCCAGGCGGCTTACGACCGCCAGGCCACCCGATCGCTTCAGGTCCCTGCGCCCAAGGGTCAGCTCGCGCCATGAACGAGCTGACCGATTTCCTGATAGACCGGCTCACTTGGCCTAAAACTCGTCGAGTCATGGTTTTAATCAGGGACTGATAAGCCCGACTCGTTCGTCTCATAGTGCGGCTTACATCGGTCAATATAGATTTATCGAGCCCGGAAATACGGTCCGCGAGCGTGCCGGCGGATCATCATCCCGGCCGGTAGACGTCATTCGGCGCTGAGCTATCTCCCTCTGCCTCCATCCTTCTCGAGGCGCGGCTACTGGAACCTAGTTGCCCCGAAGAGGGAGCTTGGCACGATTTTTCCGAGTCCGTGGGTGCCGGCATGTCGGCCTACAGCATTAGCGGCCTGCGGCTGACGCAGATCGCTCCGATGATGCTGCGGGCCGGCAAGGCGCAGAAAGAAGGGAATAGCCGCGGTCCGGCCTACGGCGACAACATAAAGGAACTCCGGCAGGAGATGTGCGTCGAGTAGGCGCAGAAGCGTACAAGTATTTTGTATGTTCATGCGGAGCCGCCTCGGCATCCTCTTGTATGCGGGATTTGTTATGAGGTGAGCAAGAGCGGTGGTGAACCTTGTTCATCGTCATCATCGAGGCTGTTGATTTCGCCGCCGCGACTGCCGCGCGCGGACAGCGCGGCGGCCGCGGTAGACTCCATGGTGGCGATGAGAATTGAATTGCGTGCCGCACTCGCTAGCAGCAGGCCGCATTTGCGGTAAGATCGCCTGTATCCAGAAACGATTGAATATGACGTCCTTCGAATTCGGGAGCTGCTCCTTGCTGAACTTTCGATATGTTGCCTCAGGCAATTTTAAGCGTGTCGCCGCCGATTTCGCGGTTGCAAGGGCAGAGCTCTTCCGTCTGTATCGCATCCAGAACGCGTAACGTGTCCGTCGGGCTGCGGCCGACATTGAGGCTTGTCGCATAGACATGCTGGACCGTGTTCTCAGGATCGACGATGAACGTGTAGCGATGCGCGATGCCATCACGCGATCGCACTCCAAGGCCATCGACCAGTGCGCCCTTGGTGTCCGCAAACTGCCAGATCGATAAACGGTGCAGATCCTTGTGCTCACGCCGCCAGGCGAGCTTGCAAAACTCGTTATCGGTCGAGCCACCAAGCACGATTGCATCGCGATCGGCGAAATGCTTGGACAGGCGAGCAAACTCAGCGATTTCGGTTGGGCAGACGAATGTGAAATCCTTCGGGTAAAAGAAGATGACTTTCCATTTTCCGGGGAAACTCCTCTCAGTCAGCGTCTCGAAGGCGCTCTGCCCGTTCTCCTCTGGCAGGTGAAAGCCGGGCTTCACGCCTGTGATGTCGAACGGCGGCAACTTACTTCCAATTCCAGGCATATTGTCCTCACAGCATCGCGTCACACGGAAACAGCGTTCCGCGACTGGCAAAGCAAGCGATATGCCACCCCTCTGATGGCAAGTCCCATCATGCCGGTCGTGGAACATTCGCCTTTGATGATGGCGGTGTCCCTATCTGCACCGTGTGGTCTCCTCAATTGACTCGGCCCGGCATTCCCCGTTGCGCGCTCCTTCGCCCGCCTCTCGCAGGGGAATCCACGCGCCCCGCTTTGTCGGTTTTCTGTCAGAGCCCTTGCCGCTGTCGGGTCCACCACAGCTTCCGGTCTCGGGCGCCGCGCTATTAGTCAAGCCTAATCAGATGCTTAACGCGCGTGCGAACGAATGGCACGCCAGTTGCTAACTGAATGCAGCAACAAGGAGTGACGGGCTGAGGGCACGCCGACGCCGATGGCGAGCGATGGCCTCCTTCCCGAAACCCGTGTGCCCACGTTTCTGAGAGAGAAACAGCCTCGCGCGTTCGGCGCGCAAAATTGGCAATCGGTTGATGGAGAGCAACATGTCTTCGCTGAGACAAATCGCGTTTTATGGCAAGGGTGGCATCGGCAAATCGACAACGTCGCAAAATACGCTGGCGGCTCTTGCTGAGCTGGGCCAAAGGATTCTCATCGTCGGCTGTGATCCCAAAGCGGACTCGACTCGCCTCATCCTGCACGCCAAAGCGCAGGACACCATTCTGAGTCTGGCGGCGACTGCCGGCAGCGTTGAGGACCTCGAAATTGAGGACGTCATCAAGCTCGGCTACAAGGACATTCGATGTGTCGAGTCCGGCGGTCCAGAGCCGGGGGTCGGGTGCGCCGGAAGAGGCGTGATCACCTCGATCAACTTTCTGGAGGAGAATGGCGCCTATGAGGACATCGACTACGTCTCTTACGACGTGCTGGGCGACGTCGTCTGCGGCGGCTTCGCGATGCCTATCCGCGAGAATAAGGCACAGGAAATCTACATCGTGATGTCCGGCGAGATGATGGCCATGTATGCCGCCAACAACATCTCCAAGGGTATTCTGAAGTATGCGAATTCCGGCGGCGTGCGCCTCGGCGGCCTGATCTGCAACGAGCGCCAGACCGACAAGGAGCTGGAGCTGGCAGATGCTCTTGCCAAGAAGCTCGGCAGCCGGCTGATCTACTTCGTGCCACGAGACAATGTCGTGCAGCACGCGGAGCTGCGCCGCATGACTGTGCTGGAATACGCGCCAGAGTCCAAGCAGGCGGATCACTATCGCAATCTCGCGACCAAGATCCACAATAATGCGGGACAAGGCGCCATCCCGACGCCAATCAGTATGGACGAGCTCGAGGATATGCTCATGGAGCACGGCATCATCAAGCCTGTCGACGAGAGCCTGGTCGGCAAGACCGCCGCCGAGCTCGCCGCTGTTTCGGCATAGTTCATCTTGTCGGCCTTCTCGACCGGGGAAGGCCGACATCGTCCACTCAGAAGCTGCGGGACCTTCATGATTGGCATACAAAGCGAATTTGCCAATACGGTGTCATCTCCTGTATCAGCAGCTCACGTCGCCGAGCAGCGCGATGCGAGTGAGCTCTACGGGCTTCTGACCGGGCGCCATCCAACAGAAGTCGACATCAGCGACGATAACGATTTCGATCGCCATGTGCTCGCTTGCGTTCTCGCCGCATCCGCTATGGATGGCGGCCAACTTCCCGAACGGGCCGGCTTGACTAACCAGGAGCTCGATGCGCTGTTGGTGCAATGCTTTCCATCGACGCCGATCAGGAGTTGTACCTGGCGCGAACAGTCCGCGTTACCGGCTCCTGACGAGACGATTATGGTGCGAGACCTCCTGCTTGCGCAACGTTCCACTCATGGAGAGGTCGGCGGCTGGCTCGCGACGATGATCGCGCGGCGCGCCATGGAGCCTAATCACCTGTGGGAAGATCTCGGTCTGCGGGAGCGGGACGAATTGTCCCGCCTCCTGATGCGCCATTTCGGGCCGCTGGCGGCTCGCAACACCAAGAACATGCGGTGGAAGCGCTTCTTCTATCGCACGCTATGCGAAGATGACGGTCTGGTGATGTGTACCACGCCGGTCTGCACGGAATGCAATGATTTTGATCTTTGCTTCGGCGAGGAGAGCGGGGAGAGCCGGATGGCCGGACGCCGGCGGGATCATCTGCGTCGTCTCGATGACTCCGTCCAAGCCATCCGAAGTTCGCAGGGCTGAGCTCATATTGGATGCCCGCTCCTCGGCGCGAGTCCCGGTGTATCGGACCAGCTTTCGGCCAACGGTCACATGACCGGACTGAGGGTTTGAAAAGACACCGGGTAAACAACTTCGCGCAGGCAGCCTAAGCAGGACGCGGCGGGGCCTGATCAACGGGCTTGATAACTGGTGGATGCGACCGTCACATTTACCGCCAATATGTTCTATGTTGACGCGATCGAGGCCAACATCCGCCCTCTCGATCGCGCCCCGCTGACTTTTTACGAACGCCGACTTGTGGTTGGACGATGCGATGGCTCAAGAATCTTCTTCGATCAGCGCCGGGATGCACGCGCCTTCCCCGAACTGTTGCAGCTTGAGGTCAGGCCCGAACCGTTGCCCGGCTGCCAAGCTTTCAAGCTCGGCGCTTGCCTCCAGCTCGGTCGCAAGCGCAGCGAAGCTGGCGCTCCGCCGGTTCCACCCTGTCGGATTTGCGACACACCCGACAAATCTGAAATGCGACGTCATTCACAGGTTCTCGGGAACTCGAGCGGGTTGGCACAGCAGTTGCTGAACAGCTTCCGGAATAAACCTACGGAGCCGCTGATGGCGTTCGCTGCCGCAATCACCGCGCCCGACAAAGATCAGTCGAGGTCCATAGTCCGTAATGACACCACCTTGCGCGACAACAGACACCGGGCGTGGCCTTCGCGACACCGGAAAATGTCTCGATCGCGCGTGTCGCTGGCCGCGGCGGGAGTCACGGAGATCGAGGCCGGCACGCCGGCGATGGGTCAGGAAGAGATTGCCGCGATCCGAGCGGTCGCCGAAGCTGGCCTTGCGGCCACGATCATCGGCTGGTGCCAGATAAAACCCCGCGGATGTGGATGCGGAGATCGAGGCCGGTGTTTCGATGGTAATCCTATCGATTCCATCGTCGGACGCGCAGATTGCGGCGAAGCTCGGTGGCGCCGTTTGGCCGTGCTGGAGCGGGTGAAGCGTGTCGTGGCCCACGCTCGCGACAAGGGACTGGGTGTCGCGCTAGGTGGCGAAGACTCCTCGCGTGCTGATGTCAACTTCCTGATCGACCTGATCGACCTGATCGACCTGATCGACCTGATCGCAAGCGCCAAAGCGGCCAGCGCGCGGCGCGTTCGTCTCGCAGATACGCTGAGCGTGCTCAATCCTGACGCGTCCTTTGCGCTCATGGCCTCACTGCGCGCCAGCACCGATCTCGAGTTCGAATTCCACGACCAAGACGATCTTGCGCTCGCGACGGCTCATACGCTGGCGGCGATCAAGGCCGGTGCGACGCACGACTCTGTGACGCTTATTGGATTGGGCGAGCGAGCCGGCAATGTGCCGCTGGAGGAAGTTGCCGTCGCACTCAGCCAGCTCTACGGGCATGATACCGGCGTGCTGCTCTGCGAGCTGGAAAAAGTCGCGGCCGCCGCTGCGGCCGCAGCGTGCCCCACCATTCCGCTCAACAAGCGATTTGTGGCGAGCATGTCTTGCCCCATGAATCCGCCATCCACGTCAAGACCGGGCCACCTACCAAGCGCGGGACCCGAGGTTGCTCGGCCGCTCCCACCGATTGTGATCGGCGAGCATTCAGAGCTTGCCGCTATCACTTCGCTGTGGTCCGAGTTGCAGCTTTCGGTCATCGCCGACCAAACCCAAACCATTCTTGCGCGCGTCCGTAAGCATGCCGTCGAGCACAAAGGCCCGGTTTCCGAGGAAACGGTGGTGGCGATCTGGCGCGACATTCATGAGAGCTCGCTCCTCAACGGAGGGCGATCAGGTGGTCAGACATGCGCTTCGCGCGATCAGGTTGGAACATTCGGGCCAGGACGGTTCTGGTCGCGGATCTAGATGGAGGTTGAGAATGACGACGGACGGGATCCTTTCGCAATTGAACAAGGCCTCCGCGGCAGAGGAGTTTTTTGCACTGCTCGGCGTCGAGTACGATGCGAAAATCATCGACGTGGCGCGGCTTCATGTTCTGCGTCGCATGGGTGAATATCTCGCGGGCGAGGAGTTTACCGGTGCATCCGATCCTGACATCGCCTCGCGTTGCAAGGCCACGCTCGAGCGCGCCTATGCCGATTTCGTCACGTCCTCCCCGATCGAACAGCGCGTGTTCAAGGTCTTGAGGGATGCGGCCGCACCACAATCGAACAAGCATCCAGCATTGGTGCAGCTCGGTTCTTTGGAGTGAATTCTGTTTATATCGTGCTCTGGAGCGTGAAGGTTCAGAGAACCTGCCAACCACCCCAGGGCGTCGAATTCAAGCGGAAGTTGCAGTTACTGCCGCGGATCCGCAGCTTGGACACTCGCCACCCTAAGAGCCAATCACGGCTCAGCGCTGATATTTCCGCCGTTTTAAGCTGGTGCCCATGGTGCACCTATCTCCTGCAATGGTACGCCGGCCCCGGGGAGCACATATTTGGCGAGGAAAGAGCACCAAGATGCGGATGACTGTCTTCTGTCGCATTCTGGACATAGGTCCAGCACGGTGTCGAATGTTCCGATCGTCGTGAGAGGCTGTCAATCCGATTTCCTTCAGTAAATTCTGTATTGGCGGTCAATTTTCATCGTCTGCGCAATTGGTACGACAATTGCTGACATTTACTCAGCTAGTCTGGAGAAACGAATGCACATCTTGGTCCGCATCGAGTTTGTTTCTGACGCCGCGCAGTTTCGCGCGCGCTGCCTGTCGACACCATGATACGTCGCGACGCCAAAGCGATGGTTGCATATTCCGGCCCGGCTGAGCTGAAAGCTGCGCTTGATCCGCGCCAAAGATTCGTCGACGAAATCACTCCCGCTGGCCGATCTATGGCCGAGGTTTTCCGGGCGGCGCCCTTGCTCTCCGGCGCTGGTCGCGCGGCGCCGTTGACGGGCGGTTTCACCGCCGGCCCTCGTGCCCTCGCCAAGAGTTGCGGGCGTGTCGCTGCAATCGGAAATATTGCGAGGGCATTCGGAGTAATGGATCGCATTTTCACCGGCAAGCTCGCGGCCGACAATGGGACCAGCCGAGCCTCTCGCAGGTCCTCGGTCTGTTCCAACTCGGTTGCATCTCGAAGATGAGCGGGACCAATCGATCGGATCGAGTGACCGCGCGGTTGCGTGCCTCACTAGTTCCATTGCCAAACGGTGGCCCAGAATGCCGAACCGGGCAAGAACGCCCAAGCGCGTGCTTCCGGGCTCGTCGACAAAGGTCCCGCAATGGGTGTCTCGGCCCCGCGCTGCTGCCAGGCGGTGTTGAAAAAATGGCGGCGGGCACGCGGCCGAACTTTAACTGAAGCAATCTTCACCCGCGGATTCAAAGCTGGAGGCGGAGCACGCTTCGCTGGCGAGCCGCTACTGAACACGGATGGGAGTACAGATGATGAGCACCGCACCCAAAAGCGCAGCTCCGGCCCCGGGTGGTGGTCGCGCGGCGACCAAGAGGGAGCTGCCCGAACGATTCAAGGCGTATAAGCACGTCTGGGTCTTCATCGAGCAGGAACGCGGGATAGTGCACCCCGTCTCCTGGGAGCTGATGGGTGCCGGCCGCCGGCTCGCCGACAAGCTCAACGTTGACCTCGCCGCGGTTGTCATCGGCCCGGTCGGGGAGACAACGCAGCAGGCGGTCGCCGAATCCTTCTGCTACGGCGCCGATCTTGCCTATATCGTCGCGGATGATCTCTTGGCCGATTATCGCAATGAATCCTACACCAAGGCCCTGTCAGAGCTGGTCAATACGTACAAGCCGGAAATCCTACTCCTAGGGGCAACCACACTGGGCCGCGATCTCGCCGGCTCAGTGGCCACCACACTGCTCACCGGCCTAACTGCCGACTGCACCGAGCTCGATGTCGATGCCGACGGCTCGCTTGCAGCCACCCGGCCGACGTTTGGCGGCTCACTATTGTGCACGATCTACACACTGAACTATCGTCCACAGATGGCAACCGTCCGTCCGCGCGTGATGCCGATGCCCGAGCGCGTGACCGGCGCCGTCTGGCGCGTCATCTCGCATCCGCTCGGGCTTGTAGAGGAAGATATCGTCACAAAAGTGCTGTCGTTCCTCCCGGACCGCGATTCTACAAAGTCCAACCTTGCCTATGCCGACGTGGTCGTCGCTGGAGGGCTCGGTCTGGGATCGCCTGAGAACTTCCAACTGGTACAGCAGCTCGCGGACGTGCTTGGCGCCGAATATGGCTGCTCGCGGCCGCTGGTCCAGAAGGGCTGGGTCACCTCGGACCGCCAAATCGGCCAGACCGGGAAAACCATTCGGCCAAAGCTCTATATCGCGGCAGGTATTTCCGGCGCGATCCAGCATCGCGTTGGCGTGGAGGGGGGCGACCTCATCGTTGCCATCAACACGGACAAGAACGCTCCGATCTTCGACTTTGCCCATATCGGCATCGTCACCGACGCTATTCGACTGTTGCCCGCATTGACCTCTGCATTCCGCGCGCAACTGTCGCCGCACTCGCACGACCGCATCGCCGGCTAGGGGAGCTTGTTATGATCGAGGAAAGATTCGACGCGATCGTCGTCGGTGCTGGCATGGGCGGGAATGCGGCAGCGCTAACCATGGCCGAGCGGGGCCTAAAAGTGCTGCAGCTGGAGCGCGGCGAGTATTCGGGGTCGAAGAACGTGCAAGGCGCCATCCTCTATGCCGACATGCTGGAGAAGCTGATCCCGAATTTCCGAGAAGATGCACCGCTTGAGCGGCATCTCGTCGAGCAACGCTTCTGGATCGTGGACGAGCGTTCGCACACGGGGATTCACTATCGCTCCGATGATTTCAACGAGGAGAAGCCGAACCGCTACACCATCATCCGCGCGCAGTTCGACAAATGGTTCTCGCAGAAGGTCCGTGAGGCCGGCGCCACGGTGCTGTGCGAGACCACCGTGACCGAGCTCCTCCAGGATTCCCATGGGAGGGTCGTCGGGGTGCGCACAGACCGAGATGGGGGTGAAATCCATGCAGATGTCGTCGTGCTGGCCGAGGGGGTAAACGGAGTGCTCGGGACGGGTGCGGGCTTAAGAGGGCGGCCGAAACCGGACAAGATCGCACTCGCGGTCAAGGAGATGCATTTCCTGTCGCGCGAGACAATCGATGCTCGCTTCAATCTCAAAGGCGACGAGGGGCTCGTTATCGAAGCCGCCGGAACCATCTCCCGCGGCATGACCGGTATGGGCTTCATCTATTCCAACAAGGAATGCATATCGCTCGGTATCGGCTGTCTTGTTGCCGATTTCCAGCGTACTGGCGAGACGCCTTACGGCCTCCTCGAGGGCTTCAAGCGTCACCCGTCCGTCGCGCCGTTGATCGAGGGTTCGGAAGTAAAGGAATATTCCGCGCATTTGATCCCCGAAGGTGGATACAGGGCGATCCCGCAGCTTTGTGGTGAGGGCTGGGTCGTTGTCGGAGACGCCGCCCAGCTCAACAACGCCATCCATCGCGAGGGGTCCAATCTGGCGATGACGTCGGGCCGTATCGCCGCGGAAGCGATCTGCCTTATCAAATCGCGAAATGATCCGATGACGGCCAAAAATCTTTCGCTCTACAAAAAACTGCTGAATGATTCCTTCGTGATCAAGGACCTGAAGAAGTACAAGGATATGCCGGCACTGATGCACACCCACTCGCAGAACTTCTTTCTCACATATCCGCAGCTCTTCTCCAAGGCGATGCAGGATTACGTGCGCGTCGACGGCACACCAAAGCTTGAGAAAGAGAAGCTGATGCTGAGCTCGTTCGTCAAGGCGCGGTCGTGGAGTGGACTGCTCAGCGATGCCCTGCGCATTGCCCGGGCTTGGCGGTGATCACAAACCAAAGACAACGACGAACGACGGAGCCAGAAGCAATGCCGAGCGAGCCATCCCGACGTGTCGAGGACAAACTATTCTACAACCGCTATCTCGTTGATTCCGGCCGCGCCCATATCAAGGTGCGGCCGCACACCACACCATCCTCGCGGCTCTTCTCGATGCTGAAGGCCTGCCCTGCACGGTGCTACGAGCTCAGCGATAAAGGTCATGTTGAGGTGACAGTCGACGGGTGTATCGAGTGCGGCACCTGCCGGGTGATCTGCGAAGAAAGTGGTGATATCGAGTGGAGCTACCCACGTGGCGGTTACGGTGTGCTATTCAAATTTGGTTAAAGCTTCGGCGTCGGGGCTGATTGGCAGGCTGCGGCGTTCTGGCGGTACAACGAGATCACGCGCGAGTTTGAGATTTCACCTGATTCGATCGAGTCCCGATCTTTCCATCTACCGGGCGGGCCCTTACCAGCTTCCGCTATAATGTGCCCGGAGATAGCCAAAGCGAGCCGGATCCGAAACAGGGCGCAACTCATTGGCGGGATTAGGTCGTCCATCTCGGATGGACCGATCCTGGTTCTCTTCCCAATAGCTGGCCGGTTTCGTCCTTCTTGGAGTTCGCAGCCATCCGTCTGTCGCCGCTGCCTCGCGATTTCGCTTCGCCATAGCCGCCGACCCGACAACGTGCCATCGAGCGCCTTGTAGACTAGCGTCTGTTGAGATTCATCTGGAATGGATGACGGCGGTGGCGAGGTAGATCATCGCCTCGAAACTGCCGTCTGTCTTGTCGCATCGCATTGCGATGCGTTTGAATTCTTTCAGCTTGCCGAAGAAGTTCTCGATCAGGTGGCGCCATTTGTAAATGTCCTTGTCGATATCGAGAGGCTGGGCGCGCCTTTGATGTTGCGAGATGACGATCTTCGCTCTGCGTTCGTTCAGGTCTTCGATGATCCAATTGGAATCGAAAGCCTTGTCGGCGATCAAACCGCCGAATTCGATGTCCTTGATCAAGGGCGCAACGCCGACGGTGTCAAAGCGATGGCCGGGCAGCAGGATGAACCGCACCAAGTTCCCGAGCGCGTCGGTCAGCGCGAGGATTTTAGTGGTCCAGCCACCCTTCGACTTGCCGATGGCCTGATTTTGGGTCCCCCTTTTGCTCCCTGCCCGTGACGGTGAACTTTGACGATTGTCGCGTCGACCATGGCGAACTCCATGTCCGGATCGTCTGATACGGCATCGAAAATCCGTTTGAAAACGCCGGCCTTCACCCAATCGCGATAGCGCTTGAACACCGTATTCCAGTTGCCGAACGTCGGTGGCAGATCCCTCCATGGGCTGCCCGTCCGGGCGATCCACAACACAGCTTCGAGAAACAAACGGTTGTCCGCCCCGGTGCGGCCGGGATCGGTAGGCTTACCCAAGCAAAGCGGCTCCATCTTCGCCCACTGCGCATCCGTCAAAACGAATCGGTGCATGCCGAACTCATTTCGGAGCTTGAATCACGGACATGCCAATCTGTGAATCCTGAATCTCAACAGACCCTAGACAAGCACGGCGGATCACAAAATTAGCGATTTGCGACTCCTCCGCGCGACCGCCGGGTTGCGCATCGTCAGGCGGGCTGCGCGCATGCAGCACACAATTTTGCCCTTTCCTTCGCCTGTATCGCTGGGACATATGGTCGGCCGGAGAGCATGACGATGGTTGGATTACAAAAGAGCAGGGCAGCCGCTAATGCGCGGCGAGCAGAGGCACGCCGTGAGAGTTCGGTGGGCGACATCCAGGCCCGCATGGCTGAACTGAGAAGCTTGCCGCGCGAGAACTCGCGGATGCGGTGTTCATGCTCTCGATGAATGCAAGACGGCAGGGCGAGTTGATACGACATGCGATCGAGAAGCGCGCCGAGGTCGACTTGGACTTTGATCCGCCGCCGAATGCTGATTCGCGACCTATCTCGCAAATGATGTGGTCTCGACCTTACGCCACCACGTTGCTGACCTTCCGACCTTGCTGGACCTGTTGGTTGAGCGAGCGCCTCACGTCTGCTGCACCGTCGACCGGGAGGAGGCCGTTTCGCTGCTAGCCGCAATCATTCGCGAACAGCGGCTCGAAGGAGTCCTTGAAGGCCTCTAGGCTCGCCGGGCTCCTGAACCAGCCAGCGAAGGATTGCAATGCCGAGATCGGTTCGGAAGCGGATTTGAGAGGAGCTGCCGAGCGTGCGTGAGTGTCCAGGGCGCTTTGAGGGACAGTCCTGCAAGATGGAATGTCCAGAGCGGATGGGGACGTCAGAAAATCTCGGCGCCTGCTTGCGAGGTCAAAACCGCCTCGAAATTCGGGGCGTAGCGCCTTTGTCATCCGTTTCCCGTTTATCGCTGGCGCGGAGCCGCTATGCACGTCCGGTCGCAGTCCCCGGCCGCGTCAAGCTCGGCGACCTTCGCGTTAGCGAGGACGAGATCCGCATTCTGAGCTTTCATGTTCAGTTGCAGCGCGCGTTTGCCCGCTGGCGGATCATGGAACCGTTCGCTAACAGCCATGCAAGGGAAATCACGGCAGGAACACGTCGCCCGAGCCGCGGCGATGTGCCAAAGCGGCGAAAGGCGGTCGCTCAACTCGGTGAGGCGTCCTGGTGAAATCGACAGCCCTTGTTTCGGTAGTCGCTGGCTGCGCCCTGGGGGCCGCGGCCCTGGCAAGTATTCCGCGAGCAAGTCGAGAATAGCAGAAAAGCTGAGTGGCGGCCCGCTGCAAATTGGGCGAAAGGGCCTTCTTGGGTGGCGCTGGATCGTCGACATGAACGCTCCGCCGAGCGTCTGCCATAAACCCCCTATCCTTGCTCGAGGCCGGGAAATACGCCGAACTCGCGTCGGCTATTCGCTGTCTTCGCGAGCCGCACCGGCTTTCGCCGAACGTCGTGTCCACGAGCACGCCGAAGACACAGCCGAAATCCGCAGCTGAGTACGGCCGAACGGCGCGTCCAACGTCAATGTCGGCCAGGTCGGTCAGTAGGCCTGCTCAAACCCCACGAAGGCGCCTCACGCGCTGCGGCCAGCCGCACGTCAGTGACCTGCTGCAACAATCTGAAAGCATCCGATCGCAACTTCCATCACGATCAGCACGACTATAACCCACTCAAGACGCAGCGAGCGCCGTGTGTCGATAATGTCCGTCAGTGCGTTAGCCGTTCCGGAGATGGCCGACAGCTTGCGCTCAAGCATCTCAAGACGCTCCTTCAGTTCGTATTCGTCTTTCAGACGCGCATAGAGCCGCTCGAGTTCCGGCTTCTCCCAGAGTGCGTCGGGCTTTTCGGCAATCGCGATGCGGCCCGCGACGCGCTGCTCGACCAGGAGCGCATTGCCGATCAGTTGGAGAATGCCCTTGCGGCCCCGCGGCGTCCGGCCGCGCTCGGCCAGTTCGCGTGCAAAGGGTTCGATCACGTCGAACACCGCGGCGACACGGCGCTCATCTCGCTCCAGCGCCGTGCTCTTGGCTAGCGTATCGGCGATCAGCAGCAGCCGATCGTCACTAAAATTTCTAAGACAAATCCGCCCGCCCGGCAGGATGACCTCAGCGCTCTGCTCGTTGCAGAGCTGCGCCTGCGCGCTATCCTCCTCAAAGGAGGTGAGTTCACCGATGACGCGCGGTATCAGGGTTTCGATCAGAGCGGTTTCTTCCGAGGGCGACAACCCGATGAGCACTACAACGCCATAGCGGAAGACCACGACAAGGCCCGCATGAATGCGGAAAGCGACCGGCGTCGAGGACACCAGCGTTCCGATTTCCAGAGCCGACGGGTTGATACGATCTCCCAGCATGACTGCCCGAATGCGCAGCACCGAGGCGGCCGCCGTCTGTCCGGAGACCACAGCCTTACCGCGCGTAAGTTGATCCATGTTCACTTTAGCGTCCGGTTTGGCGCCACTGCGACGCGATAGCGTTCCCCCAGAAACACGTCCAGAACTTCGTCGCAGATGGTGCAGCGGAATTTGCCGGGCGCGTTGCTGAGAGATGACGCTGAGATCCAGCAAATGCCGGCTCCAGAGTTTGGATGGGTGGTCTCTATTTCATGTTCGTGCATGCTTGCCCGCAAGCTCAATCGAACGCCCAGCAAAGCTCTTCGAGGAATTCGACGATCCCCGGCCGCCAAACATTTGGCTGCGCCGTAGGCGCCTTCCTCGAACAACGTGGAGCAAGATTGATGCCGAACCGGTGTCTTCGCGCCAGCGGCGTCAGGATTTCCGCTTCAATGGGCGAGCGAAAATGATCGATTGGAACGGCGTAGGTTGATCAAAAAGCTGGTCGCGATGTGTGTTCAATTTCCTCCAGAGCATGTCGGCTACAGAACACAGCGAATCTTGCGCGCCGCGGAAGCTTTCAAAGCGCAATCAGAGCCTTAACCGCGGCAGCGGCGCTGGCATAGCTGTTGCTATGAAATGTCGCAAAGACCGAGCGAAGGCTGAGTGCAGACCTGGTCCGATCGGGCGAAAACAGCACGTTGCCCGTGGACCGAAATTGGGGAAGGTGAAGTGCCGTTTCCAACCGTCAGCCACACGAACGTCACGGCAAATTCTTGAGCCAAGGCCCGAGTACAACGGCAGAAAGGACTAGAGACCGTGCATATCGAACCGGGAATAGTAACAGGCGCCAAGTTCGTATTGAGCTGCGCGACAGGCATTGCGATGGGCTGCGTCGTCGCCAAGCTTGTGGTCGAGGCCATACACGACCGGCGCGCTCTGTCATTTGCTGTGCAAGCCATCGCCGCGACGGGCCTTGTGTTCACGTTATTCGAATTCCTGCCGCACTTTGCGGTTTGGGCCTCGGAAGTGCACCTCGTCCTGGGCTCCACGCTGTTCCTCTTGTTTGGCGCGGCGCCGGCGGCCTTAGGTCTTGCGCTCGGCCTCTTGCTGCAAAGCGTCCTCTTTGTTCCGACCGACCTGCCGCAATATCGGATGAATGTCACGACGCCTCTAATGCCGCTGTTTGCGATCAAGGCGCTCGCCAAGCGCCTCATCCATCCAAGGCTGCCTATCGCGATCTGCAGTACAGCAAGGCGCTTGCGCTCTCGACTGCGTATCAATCCGGTATCGCTGTCTGGATCGCGTCTTTGGCGCTCTATCGCGCGGGCTTCGGCGCCGCCAACCTCGGTAAAGTCGCATCGCTCGCGGTTTACTATGCAGTTGTGGCCTTGGTCGAGCCGCTGGCTGATCTGGCTGCGCTGGCGCTCGGGAAACAAATTGGGCGGCGTGAGTGTGAGGGGATCTGTCGCCTACCGCTCCCAGAAGGCATGTTGCGGTTGAAAGTAACGATGGCCGCCATCTCGGCCGCTTTGCTCAAGCGATACGTACGCTTTCCCCGATAGCAGCCGGCTGCAGCGATCCCCGGGCGACGCGCGCTCGCTGTTATCCGCGAGGGGGCCGACTTTTGGCTCATTCCGCACAAGGCGACCAGGAAATCATTCCTTGCCGAATTGCGGCCGGCCGTCTGCGCCGGCCCGGTCGCTGGTGATCGGACGCGCACTACCGATTTCGACCTGCTGGTGCGTGATGTGGCGAAGGCGAACTGCCGCCACGACTTGGAGGAATGGCGGGACGCGCTCAGGGCAGCAGCCTGGTCGCAGAGCATCGGGGGCGAGGTTGGACACGAGGGCGTCTTGCGCTGCTGATACACTGGGAGTCATCCGTCGAACGAGCTTATCCATGCAACATTGGCAGCCTCCTCAGCACAGCCGCGATGGACTGCCGTTCGGCGGCTTCCCATGCTCTGCTGCATTCGGCCGGAATGTTCGCAGTTCGACAAAGAAGATCGCCATGTATGGATTGATCGTGGTGTTGACCACGCTCGCACTGTGCAGCATCGTGTTTGCCGGCGAATTGACCGGGCCGGCAAAGGTCATTAGCACCGACACCCTTGAAATTCACGGGACACGCGTTAGGCTCTGGGGCATCGACGCGCCGGACAAGTCTCAAATGTGCCGAGATATCAACCTCAATCCGTATCGATGTGGCCTCATGGCCGCGAGCGATCTTGAAGCCTTCATTGCAGAGCGCGAAGTCAGTTGTCTGTCAGTCCTGGAGGATGAGTGTGGACGGACATTGGCGATCTGTTCAGCTGATGGCATCGATCTCGGAGAATGGTTGGTGCGCAACGGTCTCGTGCTCGATTGGGAGCGATACTCCAGGGGCCGATACCACACTGCGCAACGCGCGGCCGATCGTGCCGGACTGGGCTTGTGGGCGGGCAGCTTTGCCGTACCTTGGCTATATCGAGCGTGCATTCGGTCAGGTGGTGGACCAGCCAGCTGTTCTGACGACGCGAATGCTCACCCTTGACCGGTATTCCTCACACCAGAATATACGCCAGAGTCGTTCCGCACAAAGTGACCGTCACGGGCGAGCTGGCGTCGGCCGCGAGTGAGCAAGCTTACCACTGCCGCGCCACCATGCTCAAAAGCGGTAAGATGGTCTCAAGCTCTCGTAAGCGCGAAAGTCGCAAGACAGAAAATCGCGAGCTCCACAGGAACGCCATGGTTCTCGCCCTAATTCTTCGGAATCATGGACTCGCAGTCATGCCAAGGCGGCGCCTTTTGAGTTCGAGAGAGCCGCATTTACTCGGAAGAATGGCGGGCTCTCCGGACAAAGCAAAGGCGTGGCACGGAAAACAATCAGTTCCGCCGGGTACAGGTTGAGCGGAAGAAAGAAGGTCAGGGGCGTTCAAGGCACCATTGGGCGCGGTAGGCAACACGAATGAGGCTTGGGATGCAGCCGACCTCCACTCCATTCGACGCAAACTTTCAGGTTTTGACATGCCCAGGGCTCGCAGCTTGATTCCCAGAGGTCGCCAGATGCCGTCCCACCAAAACTCATACACTCGCACTCAAATCTGATGCAGCAAGCCGGTGTGAGCGCTTGCTCAACGCCGGCTCCGCGGGGCCTATCGAAAGGACGGTAATCGAATTGGGCCCTTTGCCGCGGGAACGCCGCATAGGTCCCTTCCCGGACTTCGCTGCTGTTGGCGATATCGGCGGCGATTGCCTTTTCAAGCAACGGCTGCTCCGATTTACGCCAGAATTTGGCCGGGCGCGTAACAAGCTGAACACCACACGCGCGGTTTCGGCGACAAAGACGTGTGGATCTGCCTTGCAGGCGCCGATCACAACAATGCCTCAGAAGACAATGCAGCTGCTCGTTCCGTTGGAAACAGCACGGCTCGCTGACGACTGGCCGGAGATCCGCTGAATGAGCAAAACCGCATGCGACGAGCGCAACTGCTGCGGCAGCCCCAACAAGAACGTCAGATCGCATATCACCTACCGAACACGAAGTGCGCGCCTTCCGAAACGAAACGTGAGCCACTGAACTCGCAGCGCCGCTCCCATAGCCTAGTGGTGTGCAGACTCTGTGCCGACGGGCACGATGCAAGCTCCTGACCTTTTTCGATCGCGATGTCGCCAACCCGACAATAGCAGTCATTGCTCAAACAAGCCCCGGGTTTGAGGTCGAACACGAATCGAATGCCGGGCGCCGGCGCCGCCGGTTAGATGATTTCAGTGAACGCTCCTGCGAAAGAGATTAGGTGATCGAGCTTCTTTGCAACCACACAATGAAGTCGCACCTTAATTCGAGGCGCAGTGCTGAGCTCAGTCAAAGATCGCAAGCTCACCGCTGCGATCTAGGAATTGAACTGGGTCGGTAGTTCCTGATGATGCCGACGCGGCACGCCGGAAGCGGTCCGAAACATACGAACACGATCTGCCGATCTGCATCTTCTCCCATGCTGCTCCGGAGATCAGGCGTCGTATAACTCCGGCAAGCGACCTTTCTTGACCGTCTCCCCGAGATCAGCCCCATAGCTGGGTTTCATTGCTGTTCTATTCGCACGGCGATCTCGGCAGCGAATTGTTCGTGCCGTTCTGGGTGGTGCTATTGTGCCAGACCGATGCAGGTGGGACCCTGATGGGCAGCTGGCGTATCGTTCGCACTAGGGCTTTCGCGTGACGACCAAGTCGCGGCCAGATGGTCTCGGCCCAGAGGCCTTGCATCCGCTCGTTGTTCTTGGCGACTTCCGTGCCACTGTCGGCGCCGCGCCGTTCGGCGGTGCGCTGGAACGTGGCCAGCTCGGTCGTCCATGCCTGGAGAATTAGCGTGCCGGCGATTGTTGCGGCGCTGACCTGGTGGGGTCAATGCTTTCGGTGTTTTCGTTAGGACACGAGCTTCAGCCCGACAATGCCGGCGACGATCAACCCGATGCTGGCAAGGCGAAATGCGGCGGCCGGTTCTCCGAACAAGATGATGCCGAGCGCCGCCGTGCCGACCGCACCGATGCCGGTCCAGACCGCATAAGCAGTTCCAATGGGCAGCGTCTTTAGAGCAAGGCCGAGCAGGGTCACGCTGCCGGCCATGGCCGCGAGCGTGAGCACGGAGGGAACGGGCTTGGTAAAGCCCTCGGTGTATTTGAGGCCGATTGCCCAGGCGACCTCCAGCAGGCCGGCGACCAACAAAATGCTCCAGGCCATGGCGGCCCTCCGTTTATCGCAGGTCGTCCCGGCGGCTGATGTGGTCATGCGCTGGAAGGCCGTCCTTGCTAGGCTCGCGATTCGCCTCGAGCAGGGGTTAACTTCTCTCAAAGATCAGCATTCCGACGTTATTGGTTCGGCGAATTCACACGATCGACAAAGCAGAAAGCCGTCTGTTCCGTTCATGCGATCGGCAATGTTGCAAAAGGCTGCCCCTTTGAAGAGATCCTTGTACCTGTCGCGGAGGAGGTTGCCCAAAACGTGTCGGCGCTCAAAATCCATGCAACAGAATGTAACGTCGCCGTTTGGGAGAAGAACATTACGATATTGCCGTTCGTCAGGACATGTCAGTGCTCCAGCGATTGGCTGCCGCGCTCCAACCATCTTCTCGCCGTTGCCAGCCCTGCTGCGCGGCGGACGCGAGCGAACCAGCGCTTCGTCAGGAATTGTGCCGACAAGTGCGGGATGCACCTCGCCCATGACTATGAAGAGCAACGATGAAATGTCGGCATCGACAAGTTGGCGCATCAAATCGACATAGTTGCGCCTGACGAGACCACTATCCATGTGCGTGCCGTCATCAAAAACATGCACTAGGAAAACGCGGAACTGCATCGCACGCAAACGTCTTAGATCCCGCCCGTTCATTCCTACCAGGGTCGTGAAAATTCGGATTCCATGGCCACACGCATAGGCATGCTCAACCATTTCGGTGCAAGCCGGATTGAGCCAAGGCTCCGAATATCCGGAAAAGCTAATGTCGACGGCTGCTGGTACGCGCGCCAGACATCGCTTGAAATCTTGGAGAGAAAGATGCTTCACGTCGGATATCGCTCTTTGCCGTTCGGCAAAGTTGTCTTGCGGACAATAAGAACATCCGACGACACAGCCAGTTGTCGTAGTTATCTCCAAGACCCTGCCGCCACTGATTGCAGAGCGCAGCTCCTGTGGAGTCATCGATTCTATATTGTCCACTTCCGCGCTCCGCGTTTGGAACAAAGAGATATTTGAGGGGACCGTCGATTTGCATCTCATGCCGGTTCGCTCATGCTTCAGTTCTCGATTCGTCGTCCACCAGCGCGACTCGGCATGGTCGCAAGCGCGGCAGATGAAGAATGCGCCACGGCTCTCTCCCATAACACCCCAGTCCAGCAGGATTGGACGGCTGCCGAATGCACATCCGTCGATGGGGTTCGTCTAACGTCTCCAAGAAGCATCACTCATGCCATTGGCGGTACTGTCCTTAACTCGACACGTCCGCGATGAATGTCCTCCCAAATGCGGGACCGAAGTGAAACTCTACGCAATCGATAGAGTACAATATGACGCTACGTACGATTCAAGCTCTCTCGAAAATGAGCTGAATGACAGCTTTCTTATGAATCTTGACGGTGTAGCCTGCCCCGAGCACCACGTCATCATGATGGTCGGCATCGCGCAGCGACGGCAGGTGCTGACTTCTTGCTGATAAACATCGCCTTGAAATCTATATCAAGACGAGCACGGCAAAACAGGGGGGGGCGCGTACAAAGTCGCAGAGAGAAAGCACCACAACGGATTGGGCCTATCTGCCGATGAGCGCCGATATGACCGGGAAGTCCTCTCTTCAGCAAGCTCACAGATGTGAGCTCCGCATGTCGTGAGCCACCCGTCGAGTCTTGCGACGAGAGTTTACACGAGCCGGGAACAATTCTTCGATTCATCATCGGCACCTGCCTGGTATATGTTTGCCCTCAGGCCGCGGTAATATCATGATCGCGATGACAATCTCCTCATGGAGCCTGACCACAACCTATTCACAAGTTCCGAGAGCAGCAGAGTCCCGGGGCTTTTCTTTCCAGGCTGTTGCACGGCGCATCTCCGCGGCATTGTTCAGCGATAGCGGCCCGAACGTAAATCGCATGGGAGGAGGGGCTCTCTACAGCAAATGCTGCTCGGATGATCCGCTCGACAGCAGCTATCGCCTCGACGCGATCACTGTGGCGGCGCTCTTTGGCTTGCGCTGTATAGGTTTCTGATTCCTGGTGGAGCGAGTAACTCGAACCTCAACCAGACCATTATGAGCGGCAGGCTATCGATCGGATTGGTTGATTTTGCTGCAGTTTCGTTCGAGCTCGATCGCTTTCTTTGCGGTTTGTTCACGCCGTTTCTGGTGCGATATTGGTGCGGTTGAATTTCGACCTTCAGTCTGTGGAACAGGAGGTCGGTGGTTCGAGCCCACCCAACTGTACCAAATAAATCATACAGTTACAGATAAATTCGGGGGACGGTAAATTGTTGCAGCTACCAGATAGCTACCACGACAATCCTGGTGCGTTGTGCTGTTAGGGCGCGACCTAATTTCGATCGTATGGCACGTCGTGCAAATGCGCCCTCAGTCCGGCCTCCAAGTGTAGGTTACGGTCGGCGTGTGTCTAAGGAAAAAGATGCACTCGCGCCGACATCGTCTCGGATCTGCCGGTCGATCAAACTCAACTTGCACGTGGAACGACAAGATACCCGCACCGAGACGAACGAGGCGACCGGCGAGAGTCTGAGCGCGATATTCCGTTCATGAAGAGTTGCACCGTGTTCAACGTCGAGCAGGTGGAGGCCTGCCGCCAGTTCGCGCTGACCAGCTGCCGATCTCGATGCATGGCTTAAGGTGTTGAAGCAGGACAAGCGCGCGATCTTCATTGCAGCCTGCAACGCATAGCGTGCGGCTGACTACCTAAACAGGCTGCAATCCGGTAACGAATAAACGCGGGCCGCGTGAGCGGCCCGTACGGTTCCACCGTTATTTGGCGGCTGCTTCGAACGCGCAAGTATACTGGTATGTCGCGTGGCCGATCCAATCCTTGTTTCGGCCTTCGCCAAGCGCCCGCCAGGTTATATTGAAATCGGGATGGATCTGGCGGTAATGCTGCGCTTGCGGTTCGCAAAAGTCCGCCGTGTTGTGACCTCCATCAACCCATGGTGACTGATAATTAGGAATGGATGGCGGTGACGGCTTTGCTGCCACGCAAATCCCCATCGCCTCACAGATTGGTTTCATCTGGCCGCCGAATTGTTCCATCGCGCCGAAGAACGCGACAACGGCGAGCAAAATTCCTGTTGGAACGCCGAAAAACACAACCAGCTTGTTCGCCCACCGAGGCCAGCCTTTTTGCGGCGCAATTACAGCTTCTGACATCATACGACTCCGTGCGCACAGATGTTGGGGCTGCAACGCTCGGGAGTCGGCGCGCGTTGCTTGACAACCCTTGTGAAGGTGCGGCGCGCAATGGGCCGCCCAGTCAGACCGCAGGTAAGCCGTATTGGCTGAGGGTCGGAAATAAGGGTGTAGGTTCCAGTTTCGTCGACGTGTTCGTCAGCGATAATGCGTTCATGGGCTTTCCGGCGCCGGACGCGCTCCTGCTCCGCATTGCGGATCCGTTCACGGCAGGTCCGCTGCCGCTGCTCCAGGCTCCGGCAGGCGTCTCGGTGGGCCTCAACCGAAGCCAGCGGGGGAACCAGCGTCGATTCCAGGACGGCAGCATCGGCGACTGCCGGCCGCAGGGTCTTCAGCAAGCGTGCAATTGCGGTCCTCGCCTCTTGTTCCTCGCGCTTCGAATTGGCGATCTGCCCGGCGGCATCGCCAAGTTCGCGCGTGGCCTTGATGACCGTCGCGAGCTCCGAGACGTCCGTCACCGGCCCTTGCGCTTCGATTTCCGCGGCGATCTCGCCGAGTTTCTCCTCGGCCTCGGCCTCGGCGCTCTTCGCATTCTCTACCGCGCCGGATTGCGCTCCGCGGCGGTTGAGCAAGCCGCGAAGGATCGCAACCTTGGTCTTGGCGGGAATGCGTGCGATCAACTGATCGACATCTTCGCTCCATTCGAGCTCGCCGGCGAGCCGGTTGAGAGTTGCTTCTGCCGCGGCCAATTCCGCCTGCCGCTTAGGCAGATCGGCTTTCCCGGCGCGAACCTGAATACGGCGATCTCGGAGCTGTGCGATGTCTTCGGCACGTGCCAGGAAGGCTTCGTCGAAGATCAAGGCCGTGCATTCCGCCTCAAGCGCCACGATCTGCTCGCTCAAGGTTGCGATGCGCGCCGTGGCGCCCGCTTCATTCTTCGCGGCCTTCTCCAGAATCTTGGAAGCGTCAGCATCAAACGGGATGACCTCTCGGAGCGCGTCGACAGCGCTTTGAATCTCCGCGCGCTTGCGAACGTCGCGGTAGACCCGGCGGATGCGGTTGAGCTTGCGCAATTCCGCCGATTTCAACTCGATTTCGCTTTCGATGACGCCATAAGCATCGTTGGCCGTCTCGAACGCGCTCTTGAGCGACTGCCACTTGGCGGTCGTCACGACATCGTCGCGCATCGAGGCTTCGGCAGCCTTCAGACGCTCCTCTGCCTGGAAATACTTTCGGTGCGCCGCGCGGCGCGACGCCCAAAGTGCGTCGGCTTCAACCTCCATAGCCTTGAGCGTTTCGCGCAGGCCCATGATCCCGGCGCTCGCCGAGAATAGCATCTGGCCGACATCGTCCTGCGCTTGCAAGATTTCCTTGCCGCCTTGGCGCAAGCGCTCGTGATCGAGGCTAAACATCCGCGTGTAAAATCGGCGATCGGCGCCCGCAAGAAACGGGGCAAGCGCCCCCTCGCCCGAAGGGATCGGCGTATCATCATCACCCAGCAACGTGTCCTTGTTGCCCTTGCGGCGGCGCACCTTGAGCGTATCGTTTCCCTTCTCCAGAAGCGCGCCGACGCGCATGGCGTTGTACTCGTGCAGGAAGTTACGGGACGAGTTGGCCGGGATGCCGAAGAGCAGGTCTTCGACGCCGTTCATCGCCGTCGACTTTCCGGCTTCATTCTCGCCGAGCAGCATCTGCAAGTCCGGCTTGCCGGCCGGCAGGGCGATGATGGCGTCCGTGAAGTGACCGTATCGAAGCAGATCGAGCTGCCGGATGCGCATGATTACACCTTCTCCGCTGCGAGACGTGCGCTGAGATACGCACCGCCATGGGCGATCAAGCTTGCGATGTTGCCGTCGATGGCTGCTTTCAGCACGGCGTCGTCCACATCCGTGCGGATGTCGTGGGGCAGCTTGCGGACGAGGTCGCCAAGATCCGTCGCGAGCCGCGCCTGCAGCTCAGCATCGCCGCCGGCGCTCTCGATCATGCGCTGAAGGTCGCCCAACGCATCTTTGCGTGAGGCTGCAGTTTCGGGGCTCGCGGTCGCAACGACGAGACGCTCGATCCACGCGACCTCCTCGCCCAAGCCCAGAGCTGCGGCCTTTGCTTCGGCAAGGAGGTGATCTGCCGACGTGAGCAGCTCGCCGTGCAATCCAGTCTGCCCCGTAAGCTCAATTCTGCAGGCGAGCAGACGCCCTTGCGCGTCGCGCTCAACGGCCATTTCGATGGCCTGCCGGACACGATCGACCGCATCGGCAACTGCGCTGCACCGTTCCACCGGAACCGGCAAATGGATCCAGCGCACGCAATCAACATAGAGCGGCGAAATCTCCTCGACCTCGCCGTCCTCGACCGTAACCAGCGAAGCGCCTTTCGGGCCACTTTCGCGGATGTGGCGGCCCTGCAGATTGCCGCAGAATACGACATGCGGCCGCTCGTGAAGGACAGCGGCTTGGTGCACATGCGCGAGCGCCCAGTAGTCGTAACCCTTGTTGATCAGGTCTTCGATGGCGCATGGCGCATAGTTCGCGTGTCCCGGCATGCCGCCCAAGCCGGTGTGCAAGACGCCGATGTTGAAGTAGCCCGTAATCGGTGACGGATAAGCCGGGACCAAGTTGTCTGTGATGTCGCGCTGCCGGAAGCTCTGACCGTGCAGGGCGACGTTGAGATGCGGCAGCCGAAAGGTCTCAGCCTTGCGCGCCGGAAACACGCTGACATTGGGCGGCAGTGTGAGCTTGCGGGTGATCTGGCTTTCGGCATCGTGATTGCCGTAAAGCAGGAAGACGGGGATCTTGGCCTGCGCCAACCGGCCCATCTGCCTCACGAAGTAGAGTCCGGTCTGGTAGTCGCGCCAATCGCCGTCGTAGAGGTCGCCGGCGATGACGATGAAATCGACCTCGTCCTCAATCGCTTGGCTAACGAGGTTGTCCAGTGCCATGCGAGTGGCAGTTCGGATCCTTTCAGCGGATGCGCCCTGTTGTCCGGATAGCCCTTTCAGGGGGCTGTCGAGATGGATGTCGCCGGTATGGATAAAGCGAAACGACTTCAAGGCGGAGCTCCTCCAATTCAACAAAGCGATGCTGGCAGAACATTTGTTCCGCAGCTGATCTTCACTGGGTGATCGAAAATCAGAGGGGTACCCGAAAAGCCAGACTCAGCAATCTTTAAGTGATAACCGCAATCGAACATAAAGTGAACGATCTGGTAGCATCGAAGCTGGGAACCCTCAATATCTTGTGGGCACAGACCCTTCTGAACCACGTTTTGGCTGCTCAACCCCGCTTAAAAGGCATCCGTCGCATTTTAACAAGTGTAAACTTATGATGGTTGCGTCCATATTTAACAAGTGCTAATTCTCGATTTTGGTGTGAGGAGGAGATATTGGCGCTTCCTTTTGATTATCGGGAAAGAATCCGAGGACTTCGCCGGACCATGGGCCTCAAACAGCCTGAGTTCGCCGCTCTGGTCGGGGTGTCTCCCATAACTGTCAGTCGTTGGGAAAATGGTCAAAACGATCCCACCGACCTCGCATGGACGCGGATCGAAGATCTAGCGGGCCGCTCTGCCGTGCCCGCGGGGACGCCCGGTGCGGACTCCCTCAACAGTCCCCAAATGGACTTTGGTGCCGACCCGGAGTCCGTCGCTGCTGTTGCCGAGTCCACTCGTCTCCTTAGCGGTCACCTGGCGAGCCCGACTTTCGCAACCGAAATTTCACTAATCGATCCGCTCCCGCATCAAAGGGTCGCGGTTTACGACCAAATCTTAAAGTCGTGGCCTATCCGTTTCTTGCTCGCTGACGATGCGGGCGCCGGTAAGACCATCATGACTGGACTCACCATCCGCGAGCTTCTCTCTCGTAGGTTGATCCAGCGGGTGCTTATCGTTCCTCCAGCCGGCCTGGTGGGAAACTGGCAGCGTGAATTGCGCATCCTGTTTCGAATCCAGGCGCGCATCATCCGTGGCAGCGAAGCGGCAAAGGGTAATCCCTTCTTAGAGCCCGATGCAAATTTTGCAATTGTCAGCCTCGACACACTTCGGTCGAAAGGGACCTTTGCGCGCCTTCGCGAAGCAGGTTTAGCCGGCCACGGCTACGACCTTGTCGTCTTCGACGAAGCTCACAAGCTCTCAGCCGATCGTGATCCGATCGATATGACTGTTCGCAAGACAGCGCGCTACAGATTGGCTGAATCTCTCGCTGGCATTGTTCCCGAAGAGCCCGAGTTCGACTTGGGTTGGGCGCCTCAGTCAATGATGCTGCTGACCGCTACGCCGCACATGGGTAAGCCATATCCATACTTTGCCCTTTGGCGTCTGCTCGAACCAGATGCGCTGAGCACGCCGGAGGCGTTGGCTGATTTTCCGCGGGAACGCCGTGCACGCCATTTCATTCGACGTACCAAGGAAGAGATGGTTAAACTTGATGGAACGCCGCTCTATCCGCAACGCATCTGCGACACTCTCGGATTCGATTTAACTCAAGGGCCGGGTAGCGAACAGGAACTTTACGACGAGACGAGCAAGTATATTCGCGATATCTACAACAAGGCATCCACGCTGAATAGATCGGCCGCTCGGCTTGCGATGGCGGTTTTCCAGCGTCGTCTTGCGTCCTCGACATTCGCACTGAAAAGATCGTTCGAACGGCGCGCTGAAAAGCTTTCTGCAGCCATCAGAGCGATCGAGGAAAATGGCCTTGAGGCAGTAAGGAAAACGCAACGGGATCTTCAAAAGAAGGCCGAGAATAACGAACTCGATCTCTTCGCCAATGCCACGGCTGATGACGATGCCGGAGATGGTGGCGAGGCGGTTGAAGCGGGTGAATCAGAGACTCTTGGCGCGCTAGTTACCGAGAACCTCGCCGACCTGATCCACGAGCGGGATCGCGTCCTCAGTCTACGGCAGATGGCACAGGACCTACTCGATGCCGGACGAGAGTCCAAGTTCGCGAAGTTGCTTGAGACGATGAAAGATCCGCGCTTTACGAACGAAAAAATGCTGATCTTCACCGAGCACCGCGACACAGCGAATTATCTCACCGAACAACTGGAGCGCCTCGGCTTCGCCGGGCAGGTGGCTCAGCTGCACGGAGCCATGGACTATGTGGAACGCGATAGACAGGTCGACTTTTTCCGAAAACCCATCGATAGCGGCGGCGCTAAGTATCTCATCGGCACGGACGCAGCCGGCGAGGGCGTAAATCTTCAGTTCTGTTGGCTGATGATAAATTACGACGTCCCTTGGAATCCTGCGCGGCTTGAACAGCGCATGGGGCGGATCCACCGCTACGGCCAGAAGAAAGACGCCGTCTACATCGCGAACCTCGTGGCGTGGAAAACCCGCGAGGGCAAGGTCATGAAGATATTGCTCGACAAGCTGGAGACAATCCGTAAGGAACTCGGTTCGGACAAGGTGTTCGACGTCATCGGCCGGCTCTTCGAGAACGTATCACTGAAATCCTATTTTGATGCGGCCATTCGAGGCGAAGAAGTCGCAGACGGGATCGAGGGCGTGCTGACGATAGAACAGCTACGCGCACTCGAAGCTAAGGAGCGCACGCTTTATGGCGACGGCGGTGATGTGAAGGCCCGATTGCCTGTCATGCGCGAGGACATGGAGCGTGAACAGTATCTCCGTTTGATGCCGGGCTATGTACAACGGCTCGTCGAAAGGTCCGCGCCTTTGCTTGGTCTCGGAATCGATGGAGATGTGTCATCCGGCTTTCGCTTTAAGGTGCGGCAGCACGGCGCGATGGACACTATTGCGCCTGAGATAGAAACCTATCCCTACGAAGCGCGTCAGAAATTGATGGTCCATCGTCCAGGTTTTGGCGAGGAGGCGATCTGGCTGCACCCGGGTGAACCCGTTTTTGACGCGATCTCCAGTGAACTGCAGGAGCGCTTCGGTTCCGATGCGCTTCGTGGTGCTGCCTTTGTAGACCCGCACGCTAAGGAAGCGTCGTTGTTCCATCTCGCGACGACAACCGTTCTCCGCCGAGGTCCCACCGGGGAGGACGTGCTGGAACATCGTCTCGTTGGCCTTCGCCAAGATTCAGACGGATCGATCCGGGAGTGCCCCGTTGAGTGGCTGCTCCTCCTTAGGGGGGCGAAAGACGTCAAGCCGGGAGCATATCCTGTCGGCCGAGAGTGCCAGAGACTGTTGCGCGAGGCCGGTGAGTGGCTGTCCGACGTGTTCGGCGCGGGCTTGGTTACTTCGCACCGATCGATTGTCGAGACCGATCTGCCCCAACGCATCGATCTCGTGAAGGCAGGTTTCAACCGCCAAGAAGCGGAGTTGACACGCGCCCGCAATCGTCTCCGCCAAGCTGCTCAGGATGGAAAAAAACAAGCGTCGGTTCAGTTGGAACTTGTCAAAACCCGCCACTCAGCTCTTTCCAGAGTCCGAGAGAATCGGCTTGCAGCGATCAAGGCCGAACCAGATCAGATCATGCTCGGCCCCGTACGCTTCGTCGCGCACGCATTGATCGTGCCATCAGTCGACGCCGAAGACGAAAAGCGATTTGACGCCCAGGTTGAGGCCGTCGCCGTGAAGCTATCGATTTCGCATGAGGAAAATGCTCGGGGCAACGTCCGCGATGTTTCTACAGCGGCGCGCGCTCGGGCGGTTGGTCTATCGGACTTTCCTGGCTTCGATCTCCTGTCTGAGCGTCCCGGCACTACGCCGCGATGCATTGAGGTGAAGGGTAGAGCAGATCGCGGCGAAGTCTTCATGACCCAGAACGAGTGGGCAAAGGCCGCAAATCTCGGTGAACGCTATTGGCTTTACGTTGTTCTCGACTGCGCCTCACCCAAACCAAATCTATTTCGAGTGCAGGATCCCTTCACTCGGCTTCTTGGTGCATCAAAGACCGGGATGACGTTTACTGCCGGAGACATTCGCGCTCTGGCGGAACAGGATTGAGACGAGCCAATGTCAGACAAACGATTGATCGAAACTGCGTTCCCGCTGGCCGAGGCATCAGCCGCTTCTCTGCATGAGAAGAACATGCGTCATGGGCACATTTCCACATTGCATCTGTGGCCGGCTAGAAGGCCGTTGGCGGCATCGCGCGCGGCAATCGCTGCAGCGCTCCTCCCCGATCCAATTGATGACGAGGCGCGTAATCAACTGGTCCGTCGGCTGGGCGGCCGGCTTAAGCTGAAGAAGCAAACCAAGACTGAAGCTGGCAGTAAGGTTGAGGCCGCGAAGGTCGAAGCGGACGGTGGAATCTTATGGTGGGGTCAGGAGGCTTCGCCCGATGTCGCTTGGTTTCGCGAAAAGATTTCCAACGCAAACGGGGGGCGGCCTCCCCGTGTTCTTGACCCTTTCGCTGGAGGAGGCGCCATCCCATTGGAGGCAATGAGGCTCGGTTGTGACGTCGTGGCTAACGACCTCAACCCTGTCGCGTGGCTTATCCTAAAATGCACTCTTGACTATCCGCAACGTTTGGCGGGTCAGAAGTTTCCGTTGCCGAAACATGCCATGCGTGACCCGAGTTTCGCTACGACCTTCTTGAAGGCTCTGGATCTTAAGGGCGCTAGACTCGAACAAGCAGTGGAGGCGATGTCCGCGGCCGGACGTGGCGAAACGATTCAGCATGGTCTGCTAGACGACCATCCTTGGGAAGAGGCACCATTAGGGTGGCATGTCCGCGCTTGGGGCGGATGGGTTTTAGCAGAAGCTCGCCGGCAACTCTCTGCGCGCTATCCTACGTTCGCCGAGTGGCAAGCGTTGGATGGTGCGACGGCCGTTGAACCGAAATTACTCAAGCGCCTGCCATCAGATAGGGACAATTCAATTGCGATAGAGGAACTTAATAGGGACCTCACAGGTGCAGAGCTCCGTGATTCTCGCACTCCACGATGGATTTCTAAACCGACCGTAGCATACCTTTGGGCCCGCACACTTTGCTGTCCCGCCTGCCGCGCGGTTTATCCGCTCCTCAAGACAAGGTGGCTCTGCCAGAAGCGCACTAAGCGAGCGTTGTTGAAAATGGAGCCAAATGGAAAACGCGACGGAGTAAACCTTAGTGTCTACTCTGACGTTCCTGTGCCATCTGGTACCGCTAACCAGCGCAATGAGATCGATCGGGTAGCAGGGCAGGGAACATTGTCGCGGGCTGGCGCAACGTGTCCGTGCTGCAATCACATCACAGCACTAGAAAACTTGAAGTACGAGTCGGTAGCGGGACGACTAGGAACGAGGATGACTGCCGTGATAGTCGAGGGGCATCACGGAAAAGAGTACCGGAGTCCTCAACCTGAGGAAGAACAGGCTGCAGCGTCGGCAGCCGCGGACCTATCCGAAGTTTTTCAGACCGTTCCATACGGTATGCCAACAGAGCTTATACCGCTGGGCGGAAGTCGAGGTGGCGGCGGTACTCGGTTTTCAACGCCGCCATATGGGCTGACCCGGTGGGAGCATCTCTTTCTGCCGCGCCAACTCGTTTCATTGGGTACGTTTGTTAACATCATACGACACGCACCCGCTATGCTCCGCGACCACGGATATCCACCTGCTTGGATCGAGAGTCTGACGGCATATCTTGCCCTTGCGATTGACCGATTGGCTGATTATGGAAGCGTGATCTGCAGCTGGAATAACAAAAGAGAAACGCTTCGCGGAACGTTTGCACGCTATGCGATTCCGATCGTGTGGGACTTTACCGAAACGAGCCCGCTATCCAGTAGTACCGGGAATTATCTCGGCGGTATCGATTGGATCTCGAAAGTCGTTCTCCGTAATTCCGAATCTCTGCAAGGTGCTTCACCGCCTAAAGTGTTGTGCAGTAGCGCGACTCAAGTAGATGGTGAGTTCGACGCGATTATTACCGACCCTCCTTATTACGATGCGATTCCTTACTCGGACCTGATGGATTTTTTTTACGTCTGGCTGCGACGATCGTTGGTCGGCCTATCTCCCGAAATCGATGCAGCATTCAATGCGGCAGCCGGCCCAAAGTGGAATCACGCGGAGGGAGATGGTGAGCTGATTGATGAGGCGAGTCGCTTCGGCGGTAGTAAGGAGGCTTCGAAACGAAATTTTGAGGACGGAATGGCGACTGTATTTCGGAGATGCAGCGCGTGCCTACGTCCAGATGGTATCTTCGTTATTGTCTTTGCCAATAAGAATCCTGATGCATGGGAAACCCTTGTCAACGCGGCTATTCGGGCAGGGTTTGTTGTTGAAGGAAGTTTGCCTATTCAAACGGAGCGATCTAGTCGTCCGAACGCACTTACCGCGGCTGCGTTATCTTCCTCCGTTTGGCTCGTTTGTCGCAAACGTCCAGCAGTTGCGCGTCCGGGTTTTTCTGGTCCTGTGTTAGCGCAAATGCGAGAGAAGATTCGCACCCAGATGCATCGGTTTTGGGACGCCGGCATTCGTGGCCCAGATTTTCTTTGGGCTGCCACAGGCCCGGCACTCGAAGCGTTCAGCCGTCATCCGGTAGTCTACCGCGAAACTTCTAGCTCTGGTCAACGTGAGCAAATGCCTGTGTCTGAGTTTCTTCGCGAGGTGCGTCGCCTTGTGGTGGAATTTGCTGTTGGTCGCGTACTTAAACCCGCTACCGGGTCTGACGAGGACGTGCAGCGTATCGGCATGGACGACATCACAACTTACTACGTCTTGCACCGCGACAGCTTCGGTATGACTGAAGCGCCGATTGGCGCTTGTATCCTTTATGCGTTGTCCTGCGGGCTTTCGGACGCAGATCTTGCTGACCGTTTCGATATCCTCGTGCGCGCTGGCGGCAAGGGTACGATCGGGTCTAGTGACGCGGGCACGGAACAGGACGAGGAGTCAGAAGACGAAGAAGTGGCGGATGCTGAGAGCAGTGGTACTGGGAGCAAGGTGCGGCTTCGGCGTTGGGATCAGCGGAAACGTAAGTCTCTAGGTTTGGAGGGGGTCGGTGGGCTTCCGGTGCCCATGATAGATCGCGTGCACCGACTCATGCAGTTGTGGAAAGTCGGAGATTTATCGAAAGTAAATGCATATCTCGACCAAAATGGATTAGCGCGCGACACAATTTTTGCTCAACTCGTGCAGGCCTTAATCGAACTAGCCCGCCGCGACGACAAAGGCGATGAAGCGCCGATTCTGGAGTCCATTAGCAATCATCTGAGGTCGCGGGCTGGCATTTCCACGCTTGCACAAGCGCCCCTTATTTTTTGATAACCCAGGAGAAAGACCATGTCGGCGAACACTGTTAAATCCTGGGCGCAAATTGTTAGGGTCCGCGAAGATGTGCGAACTGGGCAACTTTCCTTGCAAGAATTTGCGGCGGATCTGTTCGACGTTGTTAATCGCACGGGTAAACGTCCGCTTTATGAAGACCCAGCGAAATTTTTCTCTCTCAGCTATGCCACGAGCGCTCAACGTGACATCGCAGCGGCCACCGCTGAACGCCTTCGCGGGAAGAGCGATAAGGCGATACGTCAGCTGGAGTTAACCTATGGTGGCGGCAAGACGCATACTCTAATCACGTTAACCCATCTTTTTCGAGATTCAGCGGCTCTTCCGGAATTACCTGCCGTGAAGGAATTTTTAAGCGCGATGGGCGGTGATTTTCCCAAAGCACGTGTGGCGGCCGTGTGCTTCGACAAACTCGACCCGGAGCTTGGCGTGCCGGTGCGGAGTCCGTCAGGCGAGCAGCGCACCCTGAAGTATCCGTGGAGTATCATCGCCTTTCAGGTCGCCGGAGCTGACGGCTTGCGAGTCCTACGCGCCGATGGAAAGGACGAAGAACGGGAAACTCCTCCGCGTGACTTGGCATTGGAAAAGCTCCTAGAGATGCCCGGCGAGGAAGGCCTTGCTACACTCATTCTATTCGATGAAGTGCTCATGTATGCGGGCGAGATGGCGAAGGATCCGATTCGCGGTGAGCAGTTTCGTGAGCAGTTCTTGAATTTCCTCCAGTCGTTGACCCAGGCTGTAGCAAAGGTGAGCACTGCTTCGATGATCGTTTCGCTCCTTGCATCAGATCCTAAGCGCGATGATCCGTTTGGGCGTCAGCTTCTTTCTGATATGTCGAACATTATGGGACGTAAGGAGGATGAACCGTTTCAACCGGTCGGAAAAGATGACGTCGCTGAGATTCTTCGACGCCGGCTCCTTGACCCAGATACAATAAGAGACCAAGAGGCATTTCGCCCGAACGTTGTTGCCATGGTGAAGGCACTGTCTGCAATCGACCCGGAGTTTGCCAAGACAGCAAAACAACGTGACGACAGAGAGAAACAGTATCTCGCGAGTTTCCCATTCGATCCGGCAATGATGGAGGTGTTCTACACAAAGTGGACAAGTGGCCTTCCCTTGTTCCAGCGCACTAGAGGTGTGCTTCGTAGTTTTGCCGTCGCGTTGCGCGATGCTGAGACTTGGGACACCGCACCGATCGCGGGAGCGTCCATACTTTTGGCGCAACCGGGAGAAGACAAGCTTTCACCCGCGCTCAGCGACCTCGCGGGAGTAGCGCGGGTTGATCAGGTAGACGGCCCCCCACAAGATTGGGTTGCTATTCTGCAGGGAGAGCTACGATTTGCTCGGGAAGCTCAAGAACAGTTACCGGCGCTCACGGGGCGTGAGGTCGAGCAGGCCGTGGCCGGTACGTTCCTGCACTCGCAACCTCAAGGCGCTAACCACGCGCGCATTACGGATCTCTATTCGCTTTTGGGCGCATCGAAACCCGACAAGATTGCGCTAGAGAAAGGTCTGCAGTCTTGGGCCACTCGCTCTTGGTTCTTGGATGAAATGCATCTCGACAGCGCCGAGAAGCGCGCGGACGGATCTCGTGGCGTTCCAAAAACCTGGAGACTTGGCTTCCAGCCGAATCTTAAGCAGATGCATGACGACGCCCGAGTGAATCGAGTTGGCAAATCTGCTGTCGACGAGATGCTTCTTGATGAAATAAAGATTGCTAAGTGGCTGGATGCCGGAGCGTCGACGCTAGGCGCTCGCGTTCACAAACTGCCGACCGGTCCGGATCAAGTGCCAAACGATGGTGAATTTCGGTACGTTATTCTTGGTCCGAATGCACAGTCTGAATCTGGAAAACCGTCTGCGTCAGCGGTGCGCTTCTGCGAAGAGGTTACTGGTCCTCACAACCCTCGTTCTGCCAAAAATGCCATTGTGATTGCCGCGCCGGATCGTGCGGGAATGGCCCAGGCTCAGGAAAGGGTGAAAGATTATCTGGCTTGGCTGGAGGTGAAAGCGCAGCTTTCGTCCCAGGCAGTTGACCCGGTTCGATCTTCAATGCTGGACAGTGCCGTCTCTGGGTCGAAGAAGGACATCGTCGACGCTATTAGGCAGGCATATTGCATCGTGGTTACAAGAGGGAGCGACGATTCAGTCATTGCTTTCAAGGTAACCGTAGATCCAGCCAAGCCGTTGTTCACGACGATCAAGGAAGATTCGAAATCTCGCATTACTGACGTAGCTCTGGCGCCCGATGCATTACTGCCCGGTTCGGGAAGTGGTTTCGATCTGTGGCGCGAAGATGAGGATAGGCGGAGGGTAAAAACCATCGTGGGTGCTTTTGCCGAACAGCCGAAGCTTCCAAAGATGCTTCGCCGTAAGGATCTGCTGGATACTGTGGCAAATGGTTGCGAGCAGGGCCTATTCGTACTTTCGCTTCAACGGCCCGACGGAAGCGCGCGCACCTGGTGGCGTACACAGATCGATGAAGAGGCGCTTAACGACGATGCATTGGAAGCCGTGCAGAACCCGGCGGCTATTCTTGACGGTATCGATGCAAGCCTGCTGGCACCATCGAAACTGGAGGGCCTCGACTGGAAAAATGGAGTCAAGGTCGCTGATCTCATCTCCTATTTCGGCGGCTATGTGCTTACGATTGACCACCCCGAAGATGGCTGGACCGAACAAAAGCCCATTCCGCGTTGTCCCGAGGGTAAAATTCTGGAGGCTGTGGCAGAGGCGGTAAAGGCAGGTTCCGCTTGGTTGGCGAGCGGAACAGCTTCAATTTGGGGCGAACTGCCACCCCCGGGGATTGTTTCGAAGACAGCTATCCTTCGAATTCCCCCACAGCCGATCGACGTTTCATCCCTTACCCCTGAGGCCTTGCCTGACGCATGGAGCGGAGGAAAGGCGACAGCACATTCAATCGAGCAGGCCGTCGCTGCGCAGCGTGGCGTGACATCGATGCCTTGGAAGTTAGTCGAGGCTGCCATAACGGGCGCGCTGAATAGTGGCTTTCTGCGTGTATTTCCTGGAGCCGTATCATGGCCATGTCAGTTTCATGAAGCAGCATCTCTCGAACTTGGGTTGCCTGAGGTCACACCTGCTGGCGGACAATATTCACCGGTCATGCAAGAGGCGGTTCCAAAATCGACTTACGGCCAAGCCGGATTTCGATCAGGGGTGCTGGATAGCAGTCAGCTGACAGAGCTTGTCGAAGCGATGGGAGATGTGTTGGCTGCGGCAGGCAATCTGACCCTTCGATTCAAAGTGACTGTTGAGTTCGCTGAAGGTGAAATGCCAACGCCCGAGGTGGCCGTGAAGCTTGGAGCTGCACTGAACAAGGCAACCGAAGCGTTCGGTTGAATGCGCCGAGTTCGTTCGCTGATATAAGCCCCCTAGCTCGTGATGCAGCGTCTGGGCTTTTAATCGCATGGAGGCTGGCCTCGCTTTCGGGCCGATCGCCGGATCACGTGACCTTGGAGGACCACATTCGCGCGCAACGCGGCAGGAAGAGCGTGATCGTCTTCTCCCAAAGATCCTGTCGGGACAGATCGAACTCAACGATCGACCTGAAAAGGAAATGACATGACGCGATCACATCGGCAGCGCTAGCTGCGATTCCGCGTCGTCGACATGCTGCAGCGCCTATAGCGAGACTCCCAGAAGCCGGACCGGCTTTGGGACCGGTATCTCGTTCTGCAGCAAAGCGACGGATAGGCGTTCGAGATCGCTGCGGCTCGAAACCGCGACGGGGACGGATTTGCTGCGCGTGATGATCTCGAAGTCGTTGAACTTCATTTTAAGCGTCACCGTGCGTCCCCGGTTTCCGGCGCCTTCGCAGTACCGCCAGACCTTGTCGATGAGCGGCTCGAGTTCGAGGACCATGGCGTCGAAGTCGGTGAGGTCGGTGGAGAATGTGTTTTCGGCGCCGACGGATTTCCGAATCCGGTCGGCGCGTACCTCCCGGTTATCGACAACTCTCGAGATCCAATAATAGTAGCTCCCGGCCTTGCCGAAGTTAGTTTGCATGAATTCGAGCGACTGGTTACGCATGTCGAGGCCGGTGTGGAGGCCTAGGGAGTTCATCTTGGCGCTGGTCGCCGGCCCGATGCCGTGAAACTTGCCGACGGGGAGGGCTTCGACGAATGCCGGCCCGATCTCCGGCGTGATGACGTACTGGCCGTTCGGTTTCCGGTAGTCGGAGGCGAGTTTCGCCAGAAACTTGTTGTAGGAGATGCCGGCCGAAGCGTTGAGGCAGGTAACTTCTTTGATCTTCGAACGGATCGCTAACGCGACGTCCCGTGCCAGCGATAGTCAACGGTCCTCGGTCTGCAACTGAGGACAAGGAGGCAAGTTGTGTGGTTCATATGGTTTCCATCTCCCCGGAATTTCAGCTTCCAGGGGAAAGTCGGGATTTAGGGGAGGGGAAATGTCTGAGAGAGTTAAAGAAGCAGTCGTCACGGAGACTTTGAGAGCATTCGTAGCGTACATGTCGGGAGGCAGAGAGATCGCAAAAGCTAAGGAAGCGGCGGGAAAGCTGCATTTCTGGGGCGAAGGAATGCTGGATGAAATAAAGCAGATCGCGAATGGGAGAGCGAAAGCCAAAACGTACAAGGAATTGCAGAAAGAATTCGACGAGAACGATGAGCCTGCACGGGAAGCGATGCTACGGTTGCGGCAGATGCGAAACAAGTTCGCCGGCAATCACATTGCCAGGGCAATTGAGCGATGCATTAACGCGGATGGGCAGGGCAAGAACAAAATCCTGAGCGATATTTCTGTCCTGCTGAACAAGAAAAAAGACTCTGACGCCCCAGCTTTCGCAAGCGAGGTTATCAGGGACATAGAAGTCCTTAACGCCAACCTCGATCATTTGCATCGTCTTCTGGAGGCGGAGCGTTAAAATGGCGAGTTTCAAAATTAATGATAAGTACAGCGCGAGATATTCGCTCGAAAAGGAAGGCAGCGGATGGGTAGCTGAAGGCGAGCTTTGGAAAGGCGACACGAAAACCAAAATTCGCTTCAGGGCGACGGGTAAGACGCGGCAAGCTGCCGTGAACAGCGCTCACAGGGAGGCGCGCAACTGCGTGCCGGACTAGTCGGGAAAAGGTGGCGTGCAACACACTTATACGTACGAGGTTTTCAAGGATTTCACTGCTCCGCTAGTGGCACTGGCAGGGATTGCGGTTACAGGTACGGTGGCGGCGCTCGGGTTGAGGTCGTTCTCGAAATTCAAACGAGAGAAGATCGAAGAGCGCAGAATTGAAGTTGCTCTGGACGCGCTGACACTCGCGTACGAATCGAAATTCGTCTTTCAGGCGATCCGAGCAAGAGCGATTGGAAGCCACGAATACGAAGATGGCACGGATGTAAGCCGATCCGTGCCGGGCGGCATCGTTGTGAAGATCAAAGAGGGGCAGCAGGGCGCTTATGCGGTCATACGGCGTATTGAAGCGCGGGAGGATTTCTTCGAGCGATTGCGCAAGATCGAGCCGCGGTTCATGGCAGTGTTCGGAGCCGAGACCGATAGTATTTTCGAGATGGTCTATAACGCGCGGACACAATTGGCTGGCGCAGCCGGGCAGCTCTTCGACATCGACAGAATCGAATATGACGAACAGGACCGGCGGATTAAAGAGGAGAAGCGAGAATTGCGCGAGCTGATCTTCCGTGGCCCAAACGAGGACAAGAAGAACGACAAGATCGGTGATCTCACTGACGGGTTTCGGACGCGTATCGAGGCGATTTGCCGCCCTATAGTCGATCACCAGTATGGAAAGACGAAGAGCCCCGGCTAGGGGCTCTTGTACTTAGCCATTCTGCTGTAACCTCGTTGAGGTAGTCGCGGCTGAAAACCACCATTATTTGCGCTTGCTTTCCCATGTGCCCAAGTTGGGATTAGCGTCGTTCACTTGGTCAACATCGAGCGTCGGGTCTTGGCCGTGAGGGACAGGCGAGCGAATTCGATCCAGCTCGCCCGAAAACGGTGCCCAGCAGAGAAGCGCGGTGTGGAGTGTTTATTTTTCGTGGGTAGGTATTTTTCAATTGACATAACGCCTACCTGTCCCTTCTACTCTAGATAGATAATTTTTTTTGGACTTTTTAGAGAACGTTTTTGAGTTCTTCCAATCCCTGGGGGCGGGATGACGAAGATTTTTTTTCACGGAGACGGCAATAGTCCGGTATCTGCGTGGCTTGAAGCCGCACAGGATCAACCGCCGTTCAACGTCACCACGTTCAAGCTCAAGTTTTCCGGCGAAACCGGAGCGCTGGTGCTCGGTTCGCCGTTCTTGATCGACGCGATGCTTGTCCGCGACGCCGGTGGCTCCGACAAGCGCCTTGTCAACTGGAAAGAGGCGGTCGAGCAGGCGAGCGGCGAAGCGAAGCGCCTCGCGGCCATTGCGCTCAACGAACTGCACGACCGGCTGCGCAGCCTTCAGCTGAAGACGGACGGAACCGCGCAGGATGGCGTCGTTGCGGACTTTCTCGGCATCACCGGCGTTGCCGATGTCGCTACCAGCTTCGACCTGGAGCTGAATCCGGCCGGACTGCTCGGAGACACAAATTCCAATGAACCGGTCTTTCGCGCGCGCGCGACGGCGGTATTTTCGGCAGGACTCGACTCGCCCTTCGCCGTTGCCGGACTGGATGCGGCGGTGCACATCGAGGTGCAGCTGACGCGCAGCAACGTGCTCGAGGCCCTGCCACGCATCGAAGTGCCGGCGCTGCCGCACCTCGGCTTGCACTTCCCTCATATCCCACTGCCGAAATGGTCGCTGCACGCGCTGAAGATCCCCTTTCCGGATCTGCCTTTGCTTCGCCTTCCGCCGCTCCCCCACCTCGATATTGTCGTTGAATGGGACCCCAAGCCCAATCTGGATTTTTCGGTTGTTGGCAACAAACTGACGCAATCTTCGACGAAGTCGAAAGCGACGGTCAAATTTTCCGGCACTGAAATCCTAATAGCCGAGGATGTCGAGATCGCCGTCAACGGTAACAAGGTATCGATCACCGCGACAAACATCTCCACGGGCACGGCGGAGCAGACTCTTGCCAAGATCGACCTGCTAGACAAAGCGAACCCGTTCGTGGTCACGGCGTTCGGCGTGAAAGTGTCCGCCACAGCCTCCTTCTCGCAGATCGCAGGGCTGACGGTCGTGGTGACTATCAAGGTCGAGCGGCTGGTCATTAGCGCAAGTACTGATTCGAATCTGGTGCTGGCCGTATCGCCGGAACTCGAACTGACTTTTGCCGGCGACAAGCTGACACCTAAACTGACCAAATTGGACTTGGTCGAACCCTATCCGATCAAGCTCGCCCTCTTTGCCGCGCATGTCATCGAGGACGGTGCGGAGCGCTTGATGTCGCTGATCCACAAGTTCGAGGTGCCCAAGCAGGATTTGCCGGGCACGCCGGACCTGCCTTCACTCGACGGCTTCCTCAAGGTGCTGCGGCGGGTAGGGGAGCTTGCAGCGTCGGCCGCTGCCTGGCTGGCGCAACAGGGGGCGGCCGGTGTCCGGGCCCTGGCCGGTCTCGCCGAGGCAGCGTTCAAGATGATTGCCGAGTTGGTCTCCACCCTGGCTGAGGCAATCGCGAAGGAAGCGCAGACGGTCGCCAAGTACATCGTCGTGGAAGTCCGCGTCGATCTCGGCCAATGGCGCATCGTCCAGATTGTGGTCACCCCCAGTGATCCCGGCGCCAGCCTGAAGTCTTTCACGCGCGAATTTCTCGGGTTCAAGCTCGATTTCCCCTACAACCTGTCCCCCGCACTCGTCTGCGATCTGGATAAGGGCTGGCTGGCGCTTGCACTGCAGCCTGAGAGCGCCGGCTCCAGCAAGGTGACGCTTTCGACCGATCTCTGGCTTGGGCACGAGAACGGGCCGGCCGAGCCGGTGTCGGGACAAACGAACGGCACGGCAGACGCGCCGCTCATGAAGCTTGACGTCACGCCGAAGGATCCCAAGGCGGCGGTAGCGCTGATTGTCGTCGACAACGGTCGGGTAAAATTTCTTCAGCAGTTGAAGACCGTGCCGGTCTCTGCGCAACTCCCGGGTCAAGGCCCCAATGGGGGCGTGGTCGTTCCCGTCGGTCACCTGTTGCTGGCGGCCCGCTGGGTTGAACTCACAAACCTCGACGCATCGGCATTCGATATCGATGCCAAAATCGATCCCGATCGCATCCTCTCGCTGTTCCGCAAGCCGAAGGCGGACGCGACCCCCGGGGGGAATCTGTTGGATCAGTTCAGCCAGCACGTTCGGGTCAAGGCGAGCAACAAGCCTGTCATCAATCTGCCGACGATCCGGATCCCGATCGATGTCGAGGTCAAGATTTCCGACACGGCCGTCGATACCAAGCTGGACCTCGTCATCGACGTTTACACGCTCGCGATGGCGATCAAGGGCGGCAAGTTCGAAATCAAGATCGACAAGAATGAAATCAATCTGCTCGGTCTGCACGGCACATTCCTCACGAAGGACGGCGGCGATCCACCCGTGGATTTCGCGCCGCTTTTCCTCGATTTCAGCGACGGCGATCCACGGCTGGGCCTGAGCGAGGCGGCGAAGATCAAGCTGTCTTATGACAAGCTTTCGACCAGCGGCAGCACGCTCGATTTCGAGGTCGATAGCTTCATCGTGTCGCGCGACGGCATCGACCTCAGCGCGCAGGTGCAGTCCAACCCGGTGACGCTGGCCGGCGTCGACATGCCGTTCCGCTTCGACAAGGGGCAGCTCGCGGTCAAGCGCAGCCAGATCCAGACCTTTGGTCTCGCAGGACACGGCAATCTGCCGCCGGCGCTGGTTGGCGAAGCCAAGGCGTCGATCGAGCTCAACTTCACCCAGGAGAACGGCGCGCTTGCACTCCAGGCCGCCAAGGCGGTGCTGGACAAGAGCGGCGATCCGCTGCGTTGCGAGGGTACGCAATTCACCATCACTGTCACCAAGCTCGGCCTGAAATACGTCCGGCAAGGGCAGTATCACTTCTACTTCACGCTGACCGGATCGGCGGAATTCCGGCCAAGCTCCAACGCGTTCGCCGATGGCCTTTTGAAGAACATCTCTGCGCTGCGCATTGTGCTGGACGAAGCGCCGCTTGCCTCCGATCCGCGAGTGTTGATGAACCACATCGAATTCCAGGTCACGGTGGAGCCGCCGAAGCGGTCGACCTTCTTCGACCTGTTCTCGTTCGAACTCCGCGGCGTCGGCTTCCACCCGGCGTCGCCGGCGTTCGGAGGCACGCCGGCATTCTCGATTTCCGGCCAGGTGAATTTCACCGACTTCGGGGACATTGTGACGCCCCGCTTCGATTTCCACAAACTCTGGGTGGCGCCGCCCGAGCGTGGCAAGGCCTTGCCTCGGGTGCGGTTCGACGGGCTGGGAGTAGGCCTTTCGCTCGGCTCGATGGCGGAAGCATCGGGCACCGCGATCGCGGTCGACGGCAAGCTGCCGACGCTGTTCCAACCCGACGTCCTGCCGGCGGATGTGACGGCCAAGGGCTTTCTTGCCTCGGGATCGCTGCGGATATCAGGTTGGGCGTCGATGTCGGCCTCGATGGGATTCCTGCAACTCGAGAAGAAGGGCGTCGACGAGAAGCGGCCGGCGTTCTTCCTGTACGTTCAGCGCAACGACATGGCGGAGAAGATTCCGACGCCGATCGGAACCATCTATCTTCGCGAAGTCGGCTTCGGCTTCGGCTATCGCTACACGCTGGCGGGAATTGCCGCCGCCGAGCGCGCCGAGACGCCGAAAGAGCTTGTCAAGATTCTCGACGAAATCTCGAAATATCAGGGCAGCCTTTACGACGTGAAGGCGTGGTGGCCGACCTACGACAACTCCGCGATCACGCTCGCCTTGCGCGGAATGTTCTCGTTCACCTCGGTGTCGACCACTTCCAAGTACAACGAACAGGGCGAAAAGAATCTGCCGAACCTGGCGTTGTTCGACATCGTGGTCGCGCTCAGGACGGATCTCACATTCCTGCTGAACCTTCGCATCTGGATCGCCTACAATTATGCCGACTGGCGCGACGGCCGGCGCAACAATTCGGCATGGACCAACAATCCAAGCCTGACCGGCTACATGTATCTGTCGGTGCCGCGCCGCGAGTTTCTGGCCCGTGCGGTCTACAATCCCGGCGCCGAGATCGGCGACCACCCGATGCTGCCTGCCGAACTGAAGATGGCGATGAAGGCGGTGAAATGGTCGTCCACGCTCTATATCAGACCGGGCCTGTTCCACGCGGAATATGGCTGGCCGTATGAGCTGGGTTTCTCGGTCGGCAAGCCCAACGGCAATTTCTTCCTCTCGGTGGAGGGAGGAACCGTGCTGCGCATCGAGGACCTGTCGGTGCTGTACGGCCTGGCATTCCGCGCACGCGGCTTTGCGGCCTTCGCCTATGACACCGGCGGCGACTTCGGCGCGGCCATTACCGCGCGCGCAAATTTCGCGCTCGGCGCCAAGCTGATCGCCTATCTGTCGGCCAATATTTCCGAGTCGATGTTCTACGGCGTCATCACGCTCGACCTGTCGCTGGAATTTTCGGTGCGGATGTGGCTGCGCACGAAATGGTTCAGCCTGTCCTGCGGCTTCTCGCGATCAATCACGATCCATATCGGCGTCGAGCTGCTGATCGAGCCGGGCGGCCTTGCCGCGCGGATCGAGGCATCGGTCTCGGTGGGCGCGTTTGGACGCAACCTTTCGCTTGGAATCGGCTTCTCGCTGGGCAGCAGCGGCCGGCTCGCCGAGGCGCGGGTCAGGGTGGAACGGTTCCTGGCGCTTGGTCTGGCGACCAGTTACCCCAATCCGGAGGCCGGCGCGCCGGTGTCACGGCCGGCGCCATTGCCCGAGCCGTCACGCGCCGACAATGCGCGCAAAGCCGAAACCCGGCTCGACGAGGGCGTCGACAGGCGCGAAGCGACGTCGAGCACGGAGAAGCCGGTCCCGGGCAGCGAAACGCTCGAGTTCGTCGGCGTCGAATTCGGTCCGGTGTCGTACTGGGCGCTGCTTGTTCCGATTCCTCGGTCCGATGGCGCCAGCCCCGAATCCTACGTGGTCCAGCTGATCCCGCGTGACAATTGTCCCTTGGCCAAGGGCGAAGCGAGCGACCGCAGTCACTTTTATGCGGCCCCGATGGAGAAGGAGGACGAAGCCACCTATGTCTTGCAGGGAATGGCCAAGAAGGATGCTCTGCTGAGAAACGGAATGAGGTGCGATGAGGTTGGCACCGCGCTTCACGTCTGGACCGACTGGGACGCGCCGTTTGGCCGTGACGGCGACAGCGCCGGCTTCAGCGCCGAGGACAGCAAGAACGCCCGCCAGAATGCCAAGTTGAAGGAGATTTTCCAGCACTGCTGCTTCATGGTTGCGGGCAAGATAGGAGGAGTCGATTACGAGGCAACCGACATCAAGTCCGTGCAATGGGAAGACGATCCGGTCTTGCTGCCGGAAGACGCCGAGGCCGCCAATATCATGATCGCGCAGGCGGCGCGCTCGCGCGCCGACTGCGGTCCACGATTCAAGCGCATGCAGCAAGTCGACGAGGCGCGCTCGTCGTTCATTGCCACGGTGGCCGAAGCAGCGGAGCAGATTGCGGCTCTGGTGACCTTCCGAGCCGGTATCGCTGAACTGAACAAGGACGCCGAAGACTATATCGCCTCAAAGCTTGAATTCGATTTGAGGGCGCTTGGTCTCACTTTTGTCCTGCGCGGCGACCGTGTCGAAGAGCTCTTCGACACGAAGACAAAGTCCTCCGACTCTCCGATTACATCGGAAACTTTCACGATCAGGACCCGCATTCCACGTCAGCCGGGGCCGTCGATCGATCCGCCACCGCCCGGCGTCGTACTGTTCAATCCGCCCGACCGCATGTTCCGCATCATGTCGCCTGTGCTCGATCAGCCGGAGCTCGAGATCACGACCAAGGGCGTGCGCGCGACCTGGGATCTGGAGCCTGCCTGGAAAAAACCGTCCCCGCTCGAAAAATCGCTCTATAGCGATCCCGAATTCCACTTGAAGCACTACCGGGTGGAACGCCGAATCGAGGGGTTGGCGGATCATCCGTTGCTCAAGCAGCGGCCGGCGCCGCTGGAATTGACGATCAAGCCCTCGGATCACACGGCCATCGTCGTTCTGAAAGACAAAGACGGAAATCCCGATCGGGACGCCGACGGAAATCTGCAGCTGCGCAAGCGGCGCCTGCGTGAAGCAAAACCGCTGCAGTTCGTCGATGATTTCAAGGACATCGACCCTGGCTTGCGCGCGGCCTTGTTGCCGCCGGTCCTGCTGAATAACGGCGATGAGGCCAAACAGGCAGCGAAGTGGAAGGACGTGGTTGATCCGGACACGACACGCATTATCTATGCGATCGTTCCGGTCGATTGCGCGGGCACCCGCGGCCAGGTGGATACGCATGTCGTCGCGTTCGAACGGCGCAAGGAGATACCGAACAATCTCTTGAAGGCCATCGCGCGGTTCAGCTATCCGTCGATGCCTTCGGTTCTGAATACGCCTGTACTTTCCGGCACCTTCCTTGCACTCACCGTTGAGGAGGAGGAGACCCCCACGGAGGCGTCGAAGACGGACGAAAATTCAAAGCCCGAGCTTTCGCCCGCCCGGAATTATGTTTTTCGTGTCAGGACCGAGCGCACCGTCCCCGTCGGCGTGTTTGGGGCTGATGCGGTCTCCCAGGCGCGCAACGAGCCGCCGGTGCCGGATCGTCTGGAGCCGGGTGCGGATGAACTGGATGTCGTGCTGCAGACGGGTGCCGGGGCTGGCAAGAAGATCAGGGTCAACCGTATCGCGCGCCGCCTCAGGGCGCGAACGACACCGGGCCCGTTGCCCGAACCGGCAACGGAAACGATCGACTACAGAATATCGGACGGCGACTGGAAGAAGCTGCTGGCAAGGCTCGAGGTCGTGGTGGACGATCCGGCCAACGTCGCTCGCCTGCAGGCGGCGCGGATATATCTGCGGTTCGACGGCACCGAGCCTCGCAGCCCGGCATGGGTGCCGGCGCAACTCCAGTTGATGATCGACGATCCCCAAGCCAAGCCTGAAGAAGAACCTCCGGTCAACGTCACGATCGAGCGGTTTGAGCATCCGGTCGACGTCAAATTCCGGCCGTTCAAGTCGAACTTCATCTTCCCCGCGAGCGGGCGGCTGCATTTGTACTATCCTACGGCGGACGCCACGATCGACAGCTTTGTCGCTTCCAACGCCGATACCGTTCGGTTGCTGTGCGATGGCGATCAGCGCACGGCCGTCAAACTTGGCTGGACCGCGCGGCCAGACGAGATGACGGTTCAGGGAGATGAACAGGGCAGACTCAAGGCATCGGATCTGCACACGCTGATCGCAGGCTATGACCTGTTCTCGCTCGATGCGACCACGGTGCCGAAAAACGATGAAGGCGCAGATGCCTCCCTGCGGCTGGTCAAGCCGATCGGCCGGGTGCAGCGCCAGCCGGCGCTGGAGCGCGGCCAGGAGCCGTCCGAGACCGGCGACTTCGCGCGGGTCGAGGTGCTCTATCCCAGCGAAATGCAGCGCTTGACCGATCCGGCGCTTGATCGGCGCTTCGGCAAGCGGCGTACCAGCTGGTACTCGCCGGCAGAATCCTTCCTGGTCTGGCCGACGCGTCCGTTGCGGCGCTCGCTGCTGACCCTGCCGGAGGAGAACGACATTGCCGCGCTGTTTGCGCGGAGGCAGCCGCTCGCCATCCGCGTGGAATGGACGAAGGCGAAGCCGGGCGGACCGGAACTACCGACGTTGCCAACCACGTTTGGATTCGCGTCCGAGACGCCTGGCACTGGTCCAGCGTCTCTGCACGACGGAAAGCTTTCCGCAGGTCTTCTCGGCGGAGACGACAATAAACCGCTTACGGTGGATCAGGCGCGGCGTCTGCTTCGCGGTCTGGTCCTGATGGAGAGCCCCGAAGTAAAGGCGAAGGACCAGGAAGCCTACGCGAACCCCGATGGATTCTCGAATCGGGTGCTCAAGCTGACCTCGCTGTATAACGACCCGAATGACAATAGCGATCCGAGCACCGTTACCGTCAATGTCTCCCTGGCGACGCCTCAGCACCCGATCCTCGCCGACGTTCTCGACGTCGTCCAGTATCACTACGAGGGAATCGAGTATCGCGGCAAACAGCTGGTCTATCGCCGCTACGAGCCGGTGGTCGATCCCGCTCCCCAGCTCAATGCCGAGGAGATACTTGCGTTCCTCGACGAAACGGCGCCCGACCGCGATCCCGCGGGCTGGGGCATCCTGCGCACGCTCGGACTCGCGACGGCATTCAGGCTCTACGACATTGAAACCGGTAACTTCCTGGAGTCGGGCGAGGCGCTGAAGCGTCTGAATGTCGCCCTGAAGCTGGTGTTGCCGCGGTACCAGGGCACGCAATTCGGCGCGCCGTTTGTCGACGTCATGTTCACGACCGACGGTCTTTCCGAGGTGGTATCGCATTTCGGCACCGCACCGAGTGACGAAACCGCGGCAAAACAGCTTTGCCAGAACAAGGCACTGGCTCTGGTGCAGCTTGAACTGCGGCCGGCGGTGCAGCCGTTGCTCGGCCTCGACGGTCAGTTGAAGAAGCGTCGCGTTCGCTATGCAACGCTGAGGCTCGCAAAGGCGACCGAAACTGTTTCGATACAGCCTGCAAAGAGCGGTGACAGGATCGTCATCGAGTTGGAGCCTCTGGTGCCCACCGACGGCTCCAGCCAGCGGCGCGTCCTGATGGCGCAGGGCTGGAAGAACGAAAAGCAGTTTCCGATTGAAGGCGAGCCGATCAGCAACAAGCTGACGCTGCGAACCGCCGGCATGAACCCCGACGATGCGCTGGCCTATGTCCGTCTCGTCGCGCTTGATGATGCCACGGATTTGTCCGAACTTGGGGCGCTGACGCTGCCCAGCGACGTCAAGCTCGATCCGAGCGATACGCCGAAGGAAGACGACGGCACGCAGAAGGGCAGCAGTCCCTGGGGACGCTTTGCGAACCTGCCCGACAGCTGGCTTGCGGCGCTGATGTTCGGCGACAACATACAGATCGATCCCAAGATCGACCCGACGCTGCCTGATCCCGAGCGGTCTGCGCCGTTCAACACGGTTGCAACTCTGATCCGGATTCTCGGCCACTTCCCCAACAAGCCGAACATGAAGATTCCGAAAGAGCCAAAAAAGCGTCTGCAGATTGCTGCGCAGCTTGGATCGTGGACCCGCCGCTTCATGGAGCAGGGGTCTGCGAAGCCTGCAACCAGTCAGGCCGGGCTCGCGTTTGCGATGCTGACGCGGCCCAATCCCTGGCGGCTCGCACCGGACAGCGACGGACGGCTGTCGGTCACGCTGCTGGAGACCGATCGTTGGGGCAAGGCGCGGAAATATGCGGTTCGGCCGTTCGGACGCTACGAGAACCTGGCGATCGGCGCGGAAACAACGGTCGAAAATAGGAAGTCGGAGGCGAACCAGCCGGCCAAGACTGCGATGGCCGTCCAGGACTTCGCGGCATCGCTTCCGAAACCCATCGACGCTGACGTGGCTCTGCGGCAATTCTTTGCCGATGTGAGCATCGAACGCACCGAAGGGCTGGCTGCGCCCGTGATTTTGGCGACGCGCCGAAACAACAGGGCCGATAAGGGCGGCGTCGTGCGTCCCGGCGATTCAGTTCAGATCGTGGTGTCTCGCCACCCGGAAGAGATCCTTTCCGACGCCAACATCCGTGTGGACGCGGGACTTTCGATGCGCCACGTGGCCGTCGGCTTCTGGCGCGAGTTCTCGGCGCCGCAATGGGCCAAGCTCGTGCAGAAGAGTTCGGGCGATCCTGAATTCGATCTGCTCGAACCTTTCGGGCCGTTCAAGGACAATGGACGCGACTACAGCCGCCTGCCGGTGCCCAAAGGACTCTCCATTATCGAGGAGTCCAAGCGCGACGATTACCAGAACATCGAGCCCAAGGACGTCGACATCGGCATTATCCGCGAGATGTACGAGCGCCATCCCGATCTGTGGCGTGGCGCCTACGTGCTCAACATGTCCGCGATGCCCTATGGCTTCCGCCTGCATGCAACGGCGCATGTCGCGGCAGGCGTGGTGGTTTCGCCGCCCAGCGTCGCCACGGTGGATGAGGCCGGCTATCGGCTGGTCTTACCCTGGAAGGCCGGTGTAGATGGAGCCGTTGCCTGGCAGGACAAGAAGGTGATGCCGCCGTCCTGGCGGATCGACCGGCCGACGAGCGACGACAAGAAGGTGAAGGTCGTCGTCGAATGGCCGATGGTTCGCATTGTCGACGGGATGTTCGAGGACGCGCTCAAGATCTGGTTCGGCAAAAACGACGCCGGCCTCAGCAAGGACACAGCACCACGGCTTTACCAGATGCCAGATCCTGCGGTCAGCTACCGGATATCGGTCGAAACCGACGACGGCCAGGTGCGCGTTGGCGAGATCGAGCTCGGCGCGCTGAGCAGCGATCCCGACGGCAAACCGCGCGACTTGCTGTATCTGCCACAGTTGATCGGCGCCCGGTTCGACAAGCCCGACCTCAAAGCGCCCTCTGGCCAGGCCGTCAACGGCACCCATTATCCTGCGAGCCTCACCCTGGAGGTGAAGGGTGATCCGGATGCCAAAAAGCCGCTCGGGAAATTCGCGCCGGCGGCTCTCGATCCGGCGTTTGTGCCGGCCGATCTCTTGCTGGCTGCCGCAAACACTGCGCCGTGGGGCGATGTCGCGCCGGGGACGAGCAACGAAGAGATCGACGCGACACTGGACCTGACGATTACGCCGCCGCTCAATGTGCCCGATCCGCTTCCGCCGCCGCTTCCGCCGCCGCCGGCGCCGCAATGGACTGCATTCCGCCAAGACGTCGAGGCCTTCGTCAAGGAGATGCGGACCTACGAGACGACCGCATCGGCGTCACCGCGCTTCGCGAAAATCGCCAAGGAGATTGCAGACGCGGTCGAGCCCTTTGCCATTGACAAGGCAGCCGAGTGGAAGGCCAAGACCGGCGTGTTGCTTCCGCATACGGTCAAGGTGCACTGGGTCGCCGGCTTGCCTGTCGACAAGTTTCCCTCCATCACGCTTGGCCCGATCGCGTGGCGGTGGTTCGCTGCGCCCGAGAAGACCGGCACCATCAACGGGGCGGCGCGTGAAAAGATCAAGGCGGTGCTCGACGCGGCAATCGCAGCGGCGGCCGGCAATGCCGGCCGGGTCAAGTTGCTCGAGGAACTGAGACGTACCGTCCTCAACGCGATGCGCGCCCGCATGATAGCGCTTCGCCGAGACAGTGATGAACAACCAAAGCACAACCTCGTGCCCCTGCGCAGCAACCTTCCGGCGGATATCAATATCAATCTCGACGAGCTTCGAAAGCTTTCCGAGACAAGTCCCGTCGATTTCGTTGCGACGGTGCACTTGCCGGAAAATGCGGCGCGCACGGCCGACGAGATCGAGGCCGCGTTCACTGCGCTGGAAGACAAGGCCAATGCGGCCGACACGCTGGAAAGCCTGGCGGCGATGATGGACCGGCCGGGCGAGGCAGCCGATATCGCGATGCGCTGGTCAAGCCGCAAGGCGGTGGAGCCGGAACTCGACAAACTTCATCCGGAATCACCTCTGGCCCCGAAGACGATGATCCTGATCGAGCCAGCCACCAAGGATGAGATTGCCGAACTCAAACCGGCCCATGCCAGTTTGCCGGCCCTTGCGGGCGACCTTACCCAGACGATGGTGCTCGGTCCCCGGCGTCACCTGGTAATCCAGGCGTTCCACGGCCTTGCGCAGCCGCAAGACGACGTCGTGCAGCGGGAGCATTAAGCCATGGCGGAAACCACCGACCTTCGCACCATCAGGCTTGTGGGACCGAAGCAGCCGCTCAAGGCCTCGAACGAATTGGCCGACTTCTGCTGGAGCGCCGAACTCGCGCTGTCCTATCTCGGACCGAGCCGCACGGACCTTTCGATCGTCAATTCGACACCGGGATTGCGCGTGCTGCTGCAGGATCCGGAATCGGACAAGGTCAAGAGACAGATCGATATCAAGATCGACGACGCTGGCGGGACGGTGCAGGACAAGGTGTCGCTGCGCGTGCCCTATCTGTTGGCGGCAAACGCGCAGGCCCGGCAGGACCCGGATTCCAAGTCAAGTTCGAAGCTCTGGATCGCCGACAATACCAACCCCTACACCATCTTTGCGGCGAAGCCCGATTTCAAGCCGGATGTCGGGACGGATACCCGCGGCTTTTCGCATCTCCTGGTGGCGCCGCTCGATCGTTGGCCGACGCCGCAGAAATCGCGCGAGATCGAAATGCCGCGGTTAGCGCTTGCCGCCAACCGGATTCGTGTCCTGGTCAACGCCAAGGGCGGGACCAGCACCAGCCCGCTGGGCTTCCTTCGTCTCGTCAAGCAGCCGGCCGACACCGTCGCAGCCTTCTTGGGCATCGCGGACGGCGTCACCGCGCCCTCCAAGCTGCCAAGGGTCGAACTGCCCGCGGTCAGCCTCAACGGCTCCGCCGAAGGGCCGTTCGTTGCGCTGGATCTGACGCCCGACGGCATCGAGTTTCGCGGCACGATCGTCAACCCGCTGCGTGCGTTCGACGAGACCGCCGTACCGGTCCGCATCAATGTGGTTCTGCGCCTTGTCTGCATCGTCGACCCGCTGCGGCCGACCAAGACGCGATGGACACTCGAACTGGTGCGCGAGGAAGACGATAGCAACGCCACCACCGGGATCGGCAGGCGGATCCGCGACGCGCTGGGCAGAGTGAGATCCGAGATGCGGCCCGGTGTCGGCAACCCGGTCTTTCTCGATATCAACACGGTCGCCGATGACCTCGCGGTACGCTGGCCGCTGACGCTGCAGGACAACGCGCTGCAACTCCCCGGCACGAGCGCGGATGTATGGAGCATGTGGGTCGATCGCGCGGCGCTCCGAACCAGCCTGGCCGGAACACCGGTGCGGGGCGGCGAATTGCCGACCGAGGTCGCGATTGTAGCCAACCGCCTCGAGCTCAATGGCTCCAAGGGCAGTGTTGGCCTCATACTCGACGCGGACCGCCGCGAAGCGGCGTCACAGGACGGCAAGCCGGACGACATTGCGGGGCCGCGAGTTACGCTCGGCGCGAGAACCACGATCAGTGCGAGGCCGGAGGCCGGCAAGACCGTTGTCAACTGGTTCGTCGACCAGAAGCGCCTCGCGCGCAGGCTGGTGGAGCGTTACGCCAAGGCGGGCGTGCAGCCTGATGCCGCCAAGAGAACCTATGCTTTCCTTCCGCTCACCGACGGATGGCTGCAGCTGCCGTTCGATTTGCCGAAACCCGATTCGGATGCCACCGCGTTGGGCTTGTCGGGTGCCGCCTCCGACTCGATCGGTTTCGCCGGCGCGGTCGACTATGTCCTCGACGACGGGACGTTCGGGGACGGGCCGGTCGGCCGCCGGATATCGATTGCCGCCGCGGACTATGTCCGGGTCGACGCGACCCTCAAGCAAGGCAAGCTCACTACCGTCAAGGTCGAACTCAAAGGCGCGGCGGGCACGGCAGACGGCCTGCTGTGGCTGGCGGCCGGAAGTCCCACGGCTGAAAACATTCTGCCTGGCTTTGGCGCCGGACCGGCGGCGTTGGAGAGCCCGGCGCTGACCTTCTCGCGCAAGACCGCTGCAACCGGAGAACTCTTAGGGATCACCTCGGGAGTGTTCACCCCCGGCAAGGCTGTTGAATTCTCGATCCCGAAGGGTGGCGCTCCGGCTCCGGCCTATGTCTGGCAAGGCTATTCCGAGATGCCTTTCGTCACCGCCATTGGAATCACGCGAACCTCGGAAAGCTCGGGGCTTCCTTCGTCCACGCGCGACCTGCTTTGCAGGGAACTCGATCGCACCCAGTTCGACATCACGCTCAAATACGACGGCATTCGCGGCATTCCCGCACTCACGCTCGCGAAACCGGTGAACGAACTGCCGCTGGCGGGCAAGAAGCTGTTGCCGAACGTGCCGCTTGTTCCGGTCACCTTGCCCGGCATCGAGATGAAGCCGGCCGCCGCCGCCTACGCCGGCTTGCAGACCCGGTTGCGCTTCGATCTTCCGATCCTCGATGAACTGTTCGCCACCACGCGCCTTCCGGAGAAGCCGCCGGTGCCGTCGAACGATGCACCCGCGCCGCAGCCGCCTCCCGACCTGCCGACATCGCTCGATTTCGACTCCCTGCTGCTGGCCTGGCAAAAGGCGGTCGACCGGCTCGATCTGTCGCGCGTGCAGATTGCGAGCGCGTTCGAATTCTCCGGCCAAAGCGGGGCGGTTGAGATCAAGACCATGATCGAAGGGATCACGTGGTCAACAAACTTCGCGCTCGAGTCGGCAAGCGACATTGGCGGAAGCAAATACGCGTTCGGCACCTATGCGCTTGGCAGCAGGCGATTCCAGGGACGCACTGCGCTCGAAGGGCTGACGGAGACGACGTTCGATCACATTCATGACGTCGCGAACGGAGACGGCGATCGCGTCAAGATCATCGGCTTCGCCGCGCCGCTTCGCAATCAGAAGTTCGATGGATTGCCGCTGTGGCGCGATACCCGCGCCGCACTGATGGCGAGCATGCCGACGACCGACAAGTTCGGCGACGAGCCAAACGGCATCCTGTTTCGAGAAGCCGGCTACTTCCTGCGAACAGGCGGTGCCGTGCAGGGGACGACGTCGCGCTATTCGTGCACGACCATCTTCGAGCCGGTCGAGATTGTCACGGCAAATGACAAGCGCAAGCTGGCTCTCTGGTTTCGGGACCTTCCGCTGGAAGCGACGGCGGGCGGCAAGTCGCTGGTGGACGACCCCGGCGGGCCAGAGCTCAGCATCGGTCCGCGCCAGGAGGCGTTCGACGCCGAGCAGCTGCCGCGGGCGCTGTACGAGTGGCGAGTTTGCAACGATGCGGCAACGCCGCCGGAGCAGGCGTTGCCGAAGAGCGCCTATGATTTCGATATCGGACCGCTGCGGTTGCGGCCGCTCCGATTGCTGGACCTGAGCGTCAGCAAGCAGTCCGGCAACTGGCAAATCGACTCCGCCAAGATCGTCTTTACGGCATCGCTGCGCTCAAGCCTGGCGAGGACGAGCGATCGTGGCCCGTTCGAGCCGGAGCTCGCCTATGCGACCGGAAATCTTGTCGCGGTTTTGTTAAGTCTTGTCACGGTTTCGGTGGACGGAAAGGACCGCAAGCTGCTGAAGTTCTCGGAATGGGAGGACGTTCAGGTTGCCACCTCCGAGCCGGCCGCGGGCAAGGCGGCTGTCACGGCCGGCGGCCTGGCATCGGTCTCGTTCCGGATGGCGGCCGTGCGAACGAAGCTCGGCAGCGCGCAGGAATCTGTCGGCAACACCACCGCCAAATTGACCCTGAACATCAAGCAGGCCGCCGGTGAGGGAGGCGTTCCCCAGTTCGGCGCCGCATCGCTTGAGACCGTGCTGTTCGGCTGCAGCGTCGCTCTGACCAACGGCACGGTCACGCAGCCCGCAGGCAAGACTCTCGCCGTCGAGTTCAGGGCGCCGGTGGACGCCAACCCGGCGAATTTCAGCGGCGTGAAGCTCGACACCATCAAGCTGGAGATTGCCGACAAGCCTGAAGCTGGCGAAGAGTCGGCGTGGACGTTGTTCCTGCAGGGGACGTTGGCGATATCCGCCAACGACCCCCAGCCGAAAGCGGCGCCGCCGAGCACAGGCAAGAACGTGGTCGTATACACGCTTGGTGGCGCGCTGCGGTGGCTCAACCAGCAGATCACGGCGGCGACGGTCGCCATCGATCACCAGCGCGGTGTGATGACCTGCCGTATCGACGCGGGGCAATCGAAGCTGCAACCGATCGTCGGGTTGATTGCAGAGCAGGGCTCGGTGCGAGGCATCCTGATGGTGGCGGTTGCTCCGCGCATGCCGACTGACCCACAATTTCGATTCCGATCCTTCTCGGGCTTCGGTGAGCTCAATTTGCTCTCCGAGAAAGGACCGCTGCAGCGGTTCGATCACATGATCGCCGGACAGGAGCGGCGTTCCGGGCAGGAGCCGCCGTGGTCTTCCGAAATCACTGTCGATCTCGTGCTGGAGAAGCGCCTCAGCCGGATTCGATGGCCGATCAAGAGCCTGCCGGATAACGTCAAGACAATCGATAACAAGGATGTAAAGCTGGAAAATCTCGGCGCCCGGCTGACGGGGGCAGCCTTGCGCGGCGAGTTGAAGGCGTTCGACGATGCAAGTGCGCTCACCCACAGCTTCACCACCTCCGTGAAGGGGCAGGCCATCGAAACCGATGCGCTCGACGCAAACGGCGCCAGCCTGGTCAAGCCATGGTCGTTCCACGCGGTGACCGAGCATACCGTCAATGATGGGGCGCAAAGACAGCTGACCTGGATGTCGCTCGATCATGTCAGCGCAGTCGATGCGCGCGCCCTGGTGAGCGCGGCGAAGGCTGCGACGAAGCTGCCGCCGGCGGCGACCGACCGTATGTTCGCGTTTGCGCCCCGCTACAAGTTGATCGACGACACGCACGAAAACGACGCGATTGCCGTCAAGGCTGGGCTGGTGTTGCGTGCATTTGCCCAGGCCGGTTTCCCGGTCGAGGCAATGGCGCGGGCGATTGCCGACAAGTTCAAGACCAAGGACCCCGGCGATGCAATCGTCGTCAGCGGCGCCGGGCCGGCGATCGTCCAGACATCGGACCAGAAGGAAGGACCGTTCTGGCCCGCCGCTGCGCCGGCTTACATTTCCAGCGATTCCCAAGGTGTTGTGCTTGCTCTGCCCTGGATCGGTGCGGTGGACGATTCGTACAAGCTCGACGGCCTGATCGAGAAGTTCTGTCAGGCGCCGAGCACGGGTATCGCCAAATGGGATGCTGGCGACGCCGATTGGGCCGTCGGATCGCCGACGCCGCTCGAGCGCAAATCCGTTCCGGTTCAGGCGGTCGGAAGCGCCAGCGACGAAATAAGGGCGCTGCTTGGGCGCGCAATGGGAAATGCCGGCGAGAAGGATGCCAACCGGGCCTTGGCGGCCGTCGAACAGCTGTTCCTTCGCCTCTCGAGCGGCGGCGGGACACTCGGCGAACGGCCGATGTGGTTGCGCAGCTTGCTGGCGCTGCGAACGGTCTGGGACAAAGTACCCAGTGACGACAAGCGGCCGTTTGCCGAGCGCGTCACCACGGTACTGTCATCCGGAAAAGCCGACGGCAGGGCCGCTCGCGTCAGGCTCAAGCGACGCGATGAGGCTCCCGACAAGCTTCCGTTGATCCTCGCCCGGCGGGGCGTGCTCGTCGCCATCGACCGCAACGTCACGCGCTTCGAGGAATTACCTCCGGGGGAGGGCCAGCCCCAAGGCGTCAAGGACGCCGCGCTGGGACGCGCGCGTCAGGTGGCGCGCGCCGACCGTCTGGTCAGCGAGGCGGTCGCCATCGTCGTCATTGCCGAAACGCAGCGCCGCGACATCGGTGCAGGCGAATTGTGGATCGAGGTCGACGTACCGCGCGATCCCGATAATTCCGTGCTCGACATGCCGATCAAGATTGATCCGTCCGATCGCCTCTATGCCTCTCCCGCGCTGGGCTGGCCGACCAGGGACGGAACAAGGGCCGCTGCCTCGGGTGCATTGGGGATGGGCGGCGACTGGCCGTTCCAGGATATCGTTCCCAAACCAGATCCGGTTCCTCCCGCATCCGAACATGACAAGGACGACGTCAAACGCTACGGCTCCGGCCTGTCGGGACGTGCCGCCAGCATTTCCCTGCCGGCGCGCGCTGACCGCGATAGCCGGTTGACGGACGAGGACGTCGATACGATCTCGCCAACATTCTATACGCTTTCGCGCAAGATGATTTTTGATCGCCCAAGTTCTGCTCATCTGCCCCTGGTGTCGCCTCCGGCACGCTATCTGACCTCTTCCGAGGCGCGCGCGGTCGTGCCGGTTGCGCGAGAGCTCAGGTCTGCGCTAGCGCGAGTCGTCAAGGGGAAGGCGGCGCCGATCGTCCCGCCGCACCTGGAGCGCATCACCTTCGGCTTGCGCCCCGGGACGATCCAGGCTGAATTCGACACGCTGCTGTTTACGGACGGACTCTTCACCCCGCCGGCGCAGCCGCAACCGCAGCCGCAGGAGGACATGAGCGGCGACACGTCGCGATATGGCCGCCCAGGGCATGGCGGGCCGCGGCTGCTGCGCCAGTTGCGGCCGCCGCGTGCGCCGACGCTGCCGCGGGTGCCGAAGAAGTTCGTCGAGACGCACGGACGGCGCACCTTCGTCGAACTCGACGATCTCGACAGTGAAGGAGGCTTTCCCGCGCCTTTCCGGGTGTTCGAGGGTGTGGCCACCGTGCTGCGCAAGGGCAACAAGAGCTACCGGATTCGCGTGCTGGATACGCCGCTCGTGCCGGAATGGAACCTGCCGGCGTTCGGTGACTGGAAGCAGGGCAATGTGACGCTTGAGGTCACTTCGCCGAGCTTTACTGCCGATAACGATGAGTTGGCGAAGGCTCTTGCGAATCTCGGCTTGCTGCGCGGCAAGCCCGGATTGTACGCCGCGTTGTCGATCGACCGATCGGTCGTGACGTTCAACAAGGCCAGATGGTCGAAGGTCGGGAAAGACGCCATCAGGCTTACACTGCATGCCGACGACATAGCGGGTGCCCAGGCGCGGCTGGATGCAGTGGATGGCGACTCCGTCGTCGCGCTGATGCTGCAATGTGGCCAGGACAGCGAGAGCGCGAAGCTACCCGATCAGGACAAGGTCTTTGATCTCGGAGCGGCTGGCTCGAACGATCCGGACTCCTTGAAGGATCTCGTTGCAGAGACCCGTCGTCAATTCGCACTGCGCCTGCCGGTTCGCCCGACATCGCGACCAAGCGTAAAGATCGACACCTCCACACTCGTATTCGCCGATCCCTCCTACGATCGCGCGTTGTGTGGTCCAGGGGCGTCCGACACGCAGCGTGACAACAACGGTAAGTCCTGGAAAGTCGGACTCGATCGATTTGAGTATGGCAGCGATACGCCGCTATATTTGGCGTTCGGCAGGATCGACGAAAAGACCGGCACATTTGGCAATGGCACCGCCGTCATTAAGGAGCCTCTCCTGCTGGTGCAGCGTCAACGGCAAAGCGGAAAAGATGGCGCGGATACGGCCGTCGAGCCGTTGTCCATCGCCGGCATAAAAGTCGGCAAAGTCGTGACGATGCCGGACGGGAAGCTATGTCCTGGCTACGTCGTAGCCGCACGGCAGGCCTATGCAATCTCGTTCGATCAATTGCGCAGCAACAACCAGCCTGTAACGCTCGAAGATGGCGACGAAATCGTCGTCTCGATCTCATTCACTCAGAACGAACCGGACCCAGGTGATCCCAACCTCAAGAAGGACGTACTGCGGACCCTGTCTGCACGAGCCAAGGTCGTTCCGCGCCCGGTCATTGCACCGCCGCCGGCGGTCTACAGCCTTGTGGTGCCGCAAGGCCCGTCCGTTGCGCGGGTCGCGTTGCACGCCACCGCACCGTTGCCGCAGCGGATCGAATTCCCTGAGTTGCTCGATGACCTTGCGATCGGTTTCATTCGCCGCCGCGCCCTGTTCGTCTGGCCGATGGGCGATTTGCCGGCCCGGTCGCCGGATTCGTCCACGCTTCTGAAAGTCGATCGGGCCGGCGGCGGACAGTTGCCGGAGAGTCCGCCCGACATCCGCTCGCGCCTGCCGCTGCCTGCGCTCGACCGCGTCATCTGCGCGGGACACGTCTTCGGCCTGACGCAGCTACTTGCGGGTACCGATACAAAGCTTGCCGAGGCCCGCCGCTTCATCGCCGGCGTCGCCTACGGGCGCGGAGGCAGCGGCATGCCTCCGGCGAAAATCCCATCTGCCGCCGATCTCGGGGATCCGCAAACCAAGGTGGTCTGGGATTTCTGCTTGGCGGCTGCCGACGCTGCCGCCGGCGATGACCTCGGCAACTGCCTGAACTTCGCGATCTGGTATTCGGACGATGGGGGCAAGACGCCATCCAAGAAGCCGTCGCGGCTTCCGGACGATTGGCCGTACGACCAGGCCGACAAGGTCAAGGACAACTGGGGTCCGTTTGTCAGCCCGGCCGCGCCGGCCGGAAACAACATATTTGTCATGAAATACTGTGGCGTGACCTGAGGGATATGCCGACGCAACGAGGATCAGCGTATCGTATTTTCGGTCTTCTCGCGGTTTGCCTGATGTTGGTCTGCTCGGGGACCATCGTCGCTTATGCGTACGATCAGACCGTGCCGCTTGAAGTCGAGCGAGGGGCCTCCCGCACCATCGATGCTTTGGAATACGGCAAGATACCAGGTGGAAAGGTGGATACAGCTACCGTTGACGATCCGAATCTCGGTTCATCCGTAGTCAAAGACGGCAAATGGATTACCTACACAGCAGCAGACAAAATAGGCGTCGCCACGGTCACTTATAAAGGCACCGATGTTAATGATAAGGCATTCCAAGGAGAGATCAAATTTTCGAATGTGTCTCCGAAACGAATTGTCACGTATGATTTAAGCCGCGTGGCCGGCGTGCTTGGAGTAATCCTGGTCTTGGTGATAGTCCTCGAAATCGGCCTGTCGACGCTCTTCAACTGGAAATATTTTCAGGAGCATTTGCAAGACAAGGGTTTGCGAACGCCTATCGCGATCGCGGTTTCTGGCTACTTCGTTTATCACTACCAACTGGACACAATCGCAGACCTGCTCAGTTCATTCACCGATAGGCAGGTGCCGTTCGCACGAACGACTCCAGGATACTTCATCACTGCTTTCATCGTCGCCGGTGGAAGCAGCACGGTCTATGAGTTGTTCCGGAAATTTGGAATTCGTACGCCATTCGAGCCGCCGGCGCAGATTGTCGTCGAGTTCAAGCGTCAGAACGTGCCCTCTGACCGGCCCGTGAATGTGTCGATCGATGGCAAACTGGTGGCGACAGTTGCAGCGGACACAAGCCGCTTTCCGAAGGACGGCAGTTACGATCTCGATGCGGGCTCCCACGAAATCGAGCTTGAGGCGCCCGACGCGACCGGCGCGCCGAAGAAGGTAAAACAGGTCGTGAATGTTGCGCCGGCGGCGGACGTAAAGGTGACAATAACGATATAGCTCGCCGACAGAATCGAACGATAGAGATCAATCGTCCGGAGCGCGTCGTGGCGATGCAAATCCAGGACAATCGAATGCGTCGCGCGAAACAGCCGGGAACTTCTCGATGGAAATGAGGTGATCATCATGGCAAAGGCTCGCAAGAAAGCGGCGAAGAAGTCAGTCGCCAAAAAGAAGGCAGCGAAAAAAGGATCGTCAGCCAAAAGGAGGGCCGTTACCCGCAAGAAGCCTGCCAAGAAGAAACGCGCGCTGGGACTACGTGGCGCAAGCCGTTTCGTTGCCGTGGCGGCTGGACTGGACAAAGAGACTTGCGCCGGACATGTTTTTGGCGAAACGAGTGTCTTGTCCAATAACGCTGCCAAACTGGCGGAGGCCAGACGTTTCATCGCCGGCGTTGCATACAAGCGCAACGGAACGGGTATGGCTCCGGCGAAAATCCCGACTGAGGACGAGCTCAAGAATCCAAATACCAAAGCGATTTGGGATCGGTGTCTGCAAGCGGCCGGAGACGCTGCAGGCGACGACGTTGGGACCTGCAAGCACTTTGTGGTCTGGTTTTCGGATGACGACGGTAAGACGCCTTCAAAGCAGCCATCGCGCATTACTGATGACTGGCCTTACGATCAGGCAGACAAGATCAAGGGTAGTTGGGGGCCGTTCGTTAGCCCTGTTACACCGAAGGGGAATAATATATTCGTCATCAAATATTGCGGCGTCCCATAAGAGCTGAGCGGTTTGCAGCTATCGAAGGACTGCACCCACGGGTGCCCAACGTGAAGTCGGCTAGTTGAAGCCGCGGCAGCCGGAAAATTGAACCGCGCAAAGAACATTGAGGAGCATCAATTATGTCTAAATTGTTTGTATTGCATCTGACCTGTACGGAGCCGCCCGATAATCTCGGCAAGGAAGCGGATCTGCTTATAGCGCCAGATCATGGCCCGTGGTTTGAGCGGGAATCAACTTGGAATTGTCCCGAACGACAAGTGGTTTTCTTCAATACGCGAGGCGGCGCATACGCGGCTGGTGGCAATCCCAATCTGCTCAAGATCGATGGAACGACAGGCGTCGGCTCAGTTAATGGGTTTGATGCAGGTTCGGCTCATGTGGGTACAAGCGGCTCAGGTCACAGTCGCGAGACGCTCGCCGACTTCAAGTGGACGGTGACAGAGATTCGGAACATCTAGTGCGTGGGAGAGACAAAAAAGTGGGGCGAGCTGGGCAACTGCCTCGCCCGCCAGCACAGGTGCGTAAAGCGATCTCGGAGATAACTTGTGGCAACTGGCAAGCAAATGTTGGGATACCTTCCATGAACTGGAAACGAAGGATCGTGACGTTGTCACAATGGGCGACGTTATCTGTTGCATTGCTGTTATTGCCCACGATGGCAATAGGCCAATCTGGACAAGACGTCCGACAGCGCTGCGCGCAACTGACCAAGGAATCTGGTCAATATAGTCGGTGGAACACGGATGGGGGCTGGGAGTTCAGACGCAAATGGGAGAGACTAACAGCAAACCTATCTGTGGAGATTGTTCGTTTGGCGACGTTTAAGATGGATTGGGAGACTCGCGAGATGCCATCCGAATTGCCGAAACTTAAGATTACGTGCAGTGGGGGCGAAGCGTCTGTGGAGCTCATATTTGAACGCTGGGCGACGGTGCGCCCTGACAAGGTTGAAGTTGTTCTGAGCTGGGATGGCGAGGCGCCTAATCTTGAGACCGATTGGATCGGTATTAATCAATCGATCTGGCCCGGCCACCTCGGAGGATCGACGCCACGCGATAAAGCCTTGCAAACGGAGTTAGCGAAAAAGCTGTTCAATTCATCCAGACTCGACGTTTGTACATCCGATCGAAGCGGCGTGATGATGACTGAACATTTTGATCTTGATGGGATGAAAGAGCGAGGTGTCGAAGTTTTACAAATGTGTGATCTAAATCGCCAGTAGTTGAACTAGGTTGGCATCGTGCTCGGCGCCGGTCCTTCTAATCAGCAGGACATTCTGGGCAGGTATCACCGATCGAGTTGAGCACGTCGCGAACCTCGGCCGCCGCTGCATCGGGGGAGACACCTGCCGGCGGGTCTCCACGGGCGATATCGAAGGCCCGCTCACGTGCATGCGGATCGGCGCGTTCCTGCATCCAACCGTGCTCCTCGCACTCGCGGATGGCGCCCGCTTCCTGGAGCACGTCAATAGCCCATCCGCGCAGCGTCCGTATCGCCGGCCTTCGTGCACTTGTCATCAGCATGGAAATGGCTCCCTGATACGGCGAATCATTTTGTCCGTCATTCGTTCCGGCTGCTAACACATGGCTGGGATTCGCAACGGCGGGAGCTCAAGGTTTGGTTCGAATCTTTGACGCGCAGACACCCCGTCCCTGAACTTAGTCTTCCTGGCTTTTTGTTTGGACGCGTCCGCTGGCCGCGGACCGGGCTCTCGTGAACCGTGCCGCTTCGCGTCACGGCCATCCGGCTTCGATCCCTCGCGCGATCACGAGTCGCTCGCCGGAGGCACTCGCCCTCGGGCCCGCCGTCATTTCATTCCGGCGTCGCTATCACTGCCCTTCGTTCGGGTGCCTTCTTAACCGGTCTCGCGACTGCACTCGGTCCCGGGTCCTGCCGCTATCGCGTCGGCGCTATGCTGACCCCTCCTGCGGGTGCCTCTTTCTGCTGCCTGCGCTTCGCTCCGGCGCTTTTCGGTGCTTCCCCGCGACCGCTTTGTCGGCTGCACTGAAGCCCGCGTCGCGGGTCGTCACCCTTTCGGGGCGTCCATCCTGTCAAAAAGACAGTCGCGCGAATGCGCAGTCCATTTCCTCGTCACCGCCGTTGAGAGTGAGAGTGCAGGCCGGATCTGCCGCGACGGGTTGAAGATCGGAGGAGAGGCTTCCGGTGCCCGTCGCGGAGGACCGCGATGTCTGGACATACCGCCCGAGTTCGTGCCGGCAACGACCGCGCGAGCCTTTACACCGAAATCACAGACAAGATTATCACCGAGCTGGAGGCTGGCCGTATCCCGTGGGTGCAGCCATGGGGGACGGCGGCGATCAAGGCGCCGCTCGCGACGCCGCGCAACGCGTCGACGCAGCGCGGATATTCCGGGATTAATGTGCTGATCCTATGGGGGTCCGTCATCGAGCACGGTTTTTCCGGACAGAGCTGGCTCACTTTTCGCCAGGCGCTCGGGCTTGGCGGCCATGTCAGGAAGGGCGAACGGGGAACGATCGTCGTCTATGCCGATCGCTTCACCCCGGACGACGAACGTCGGCGCGCCGCGGAGGCCGGTGAAGAGCCGGGTGCCATCCCGTTTCTCAAGCGTTTTACCGTCTTCAACATGGACCAGTGCGATGGCTTGCCCGAAGGGGTCGCTGCCTCGGCCATCCCGCCGCCACCAGATCAGATTGAGCCACGAGCCGAGGCGTTAATCGCTGCCACCGGCGCGGATTTCCGCATCGGCGGTGCGCGCGCCTACTACAACACGACGGGCGATTTCGTGCAGGTCCCACCGCTGGCTGCTTATTTCGAGCCGATCAACTGGCACCGGACCGCATTTCATGAACTCGGTCATTGGACCGGCCAGGCGTCCCGCCTCAACCGCGACCACTCGGGTTCGTTCGGCTCAAAATCGTACGCGCGCGAAGAACTGGTCGCCGAAATGGCGGGTGCCTTCGTTTGTGCTTCGCTCGGCATCGTGCCGACCGTGCGCCACGCCGACTATATCGGTTCCTGGCTGGAGGTGCTGCGCGAGGATAATCGCGCCGTCGTGCGCGCCGCCAGCGCGGCATCGAAGGCCGCCGATTTCCTGCTCGCCTTTCTGCCGCCCGGGATCGATTCCGGCGTTGAGGGCAACGAGGAGGCCGCGTGATGCATCCGCACGTCGTTTCAGTGTCCGCCTTCAGTTGGTGCGGCGTCGTCAGAGAGTGAGAGGAGCGCCGGCTTGTCTGTGACGGGTAGGAGGTCGAGAGAGAGTCTTTCGGCCGCCCGTCGTGGAGAATCCGACATGGCAAGCGTCCAGAAAATCAAGCTCAGTCCCTCCCGCGATATTCCCTTCAACAAACTGGTCTTGAGCCAGTCCAATGTCCGCCGCGTAAAGGCCGGCGTCTCGATCGAGCAACTGGCGGAGAGCATCTCTCAGCGCACGTTGTTACAAAGCCTGAGCGTTCGTGCGGTCGTCGATGCCGACGGCCAGGAGACCGGCATGTTCGAGGTGCCCGCCGGTGGACGCCGCTACCGTGCGCTCGAACTTCTGGTGAGGCAGAAGCGTATGGCGAAGACGCAACCTGTCCCCTGCGTGGTCCGGGATGGCGGCATCGCCGAGGACGATTCCCTTGCCGAGAACGACGAGCGGGTCGGCCTGCATCCGCTCGATCAGTTCCGCGCGTTCAAGCTGCTGCGTGACGGTGGTATGAGTGAAGAGGATATCGCCGCGCGGCACTTCGTCTCGCCGGCGATCGTCAAGCAGCGCCTGCGTCTGGCGTCCGTGTCGCCGAAGCTGCACGACGTCTATGCCGACGATGGCATGACGCTCGAACAGTTGATGGCCTTCTCTGTCACGGCCGTCCAGGCGCGTCAGGAGCAGGTCTGGGACAATGTCAGCAAATCCGGCTACGACGAGACATATCAAATCCGACGGACGTTGACGGAGAACACCGTGCGCGCTTCCGATCGCCGCGCCCAATTCGTCGGACTGGATGCCTACGAGCAGGCCGGCGGCGCCATCCTGCGGGATCTGTTCGAACACGATGATGGTGGCTGGTTGCAGGATGTGCCGCTGCTCGATCGTCTCGCCACCGAGAAGCTGAAGGCCGAGGCTGAGACGATCGCGGCCGAAGGCTGGAAGTGGATCGCGGTGGCAGTCGACTTCCCCTACGGCCACACCAACGGGTTGCGCGAGATTGAGGGTGAACCGGCTGATCTGACGGAGGAGGAGCGGGCGACGCTTGACGCCCTTAACGTCGAACACGTCAAGATCGAGGAGGATTACCAGGACGCCGACGAACTGCCGGACGAGATTGATCAGCGCCTCGGAGAAATCGAGGCGGCGCAGTCCGTCCTGGAATCTCGATCGCTTATCTACGATCCGGGCCAGATCGCCCGCGCCGGCGTCTTCGTCAGCATCGATGCCGAGGGGTTGCTGGCGATCGCCCGTGGCTACGTGCGGCCGGAAGATGAGGCACCCGTGATCGTCGAGCCCGAAAGCGAGGTACAAGGCGACGGAGAAACCAACGATGACCGGCCCACCACCAACGGTGTGGTCCAACGCGCCGTCATCACGGTCGGCGGCGCGCCAACCGAACCCGTCGAGGAGGAGGACGACGATACGGTCAAGCCTCTGCCGGATCGGCTGATCACCGAGCTGACCGCACATCGCACACTGGCGTTGCGCAACGCGCTTGCAAACGAACCGGCCGTCGCCTTCCAGGCGGTGCTGCACAATTTTGTGCTGGCGACCTTCTACCGCTTCGCGTCGTCGAGCGGCTGCCTGGAAATTGCGATCCGTACCCCGACGTTCCCCGCTCAGGCGCCTGGCTTGAAGGAGAGTGCATCAGCGGAAGCTATCGACGGGCGACATGACGGCTGGAAAGCCCGTCTGCCCAAGGACGAAGCCGGTCTGTGGGACGTGCTCACAGCTTTCGACGGGAAAGAGCAGGCCGCGTTGTTCGCGCATTGCGCGTCATCCGCCGTCAATGCGCTCTACGAGCCCGCCAACCGCTACAATGAGGGCCGCGTCTCCGCGCACGGCATACGCCGAAGGCTCGATCACGCCAACGTTCTTGCCCGTTACGTGGGACTCGACATGGCAGCAGAGGGCTGGAAGCCGACCGTCGACAACTATCTCGGCCGGGTCACCAAACCTCGCATTCTTGAAGCGGTGCGTGAGGTAAAGGGCGAGCAATCGGTGCAGCTCATCGACCACCTCAAGAAAGTCGACATGGCGCGTGAGGCCGAGAGACTGCTCGAGGGGACCGGATGGTTACCGGAACCCCTTCGTCTCGATGAGGTGGGTACGGTCGGAGAGCCCGCTGCAGATCCCGAGGCGTTACCGGAGTTCCTCGCCGCCGGCGAGGACGACGCTGACACCGAGGCCGACGACGAACGGCCGCACATCATTGCGGCAGAATAATCTCCCAGGTGTGGAGGCTCCGGCCGACCCACACCTACTTATCCTTGGTCCTTCCCAAGCCCGGCATTCCGTGCCGGGCTTTTTCTTTCGAGGACGTCCGAGATCGTCCCTGATTCAGCTCGCAGGAAACTCTTGCCATCGCTTCTCAGCGCAGTTGCGTAGCTGAACCGGGTTCGGAATTCTCTGCGGTCTCGTTGTCATCCAATTCGACGAGATAGACCAGCAACATTCCATCGGATGGTTGAGCATCCCTGGAAGCATCACCGAATGTTGCGATCTCGTCCTCGTAGCCCATGCGCGCTCTCAGTTGGGCCTTGCCATCCCACAACGGTGCGCCATTGGAATATGCTGACGCGAAATCGTTTCGTAGCCACGGCGCGTTGCAAATTTCGTTTGCCTCACGGAGGCTCTTTGCTTCGAACGTCACCGTTGGGGTGCCGCCGATCTCGATCGTAAAGACCGAAGGAAACAGCGTCGGCGTCATGTTCGCTTTGCCCTTTCGGCGGCTTCCCGCGCCAATCGCAATGCTTTCAAGCGTTCGCGATTTTCGTGAAACGCCTTTTGTGCCTTTTCGTGCTCGCTTACGGGTTTCTCGGTCTTGACCTGCCCGAATACTTTCAGCGCCTCTCTTTCGGCTGGCGTGACCTGCCGTTTGAGCTTTTGGTCGTTCATCTCGTCACTTCTTTGCGATTCTCGATGGGCAGAAAGATAGCGCGCAGGATCACGAGACAAAAGGGCTGATTCCCTTAGCTCCCTCGGCAAATCGAGCCGCGTCTTTTGGCGGTCAGTTAGCGCCAGCGTCTGCGTAAGAGTGAGAGGCGGGCCGGGATGGGTTTGAGCCGACGCGGTCGAGAGAGCGCCCTGCGGCTCGATCCTTCCCCGCTCTCTGAGGCTCCCGACTATGCTGCTAGCTTTGGAATTGCGCTCTCGACCAATCGCAAGAATCGGGTGTTGCGCCCTCCCGCAACCAACGATACCGGTGATTCCGAATTTTCGGGGTCGCCGGATTCATTCCGCAAGGATCGAGTGTTGCGTGTCCTCGCAACAACCGATCGCGGCGATTCCAAGTTTGGGGCTCCGACTCCGTTGGATTTGCACTTGCTCAGCAACATCCAAAGCCGTGGTTGGATCGCGCAGACATTGCGCTCCTGTCGGCCATCAAGATCGCCTGACATCCAGTTCGTACGGTTCGACGACTATCATATGAGCTTGCCACGGATTGAACTGGGCAACATTAACCACGGCTGATGATCGGTGACTCAGGCCTGCGCGCCGCGTTTGATCGGCATCACCTTCTTGGGATCGAGCCAGTGGTCGATCCGGTCAGCCCAATGCTGCATCAACTTCGTGCGCGAGCCAATCAGCGCGAGCGGTCCGTGCCTCTTGTAGAGCCCTTCCACAGTCGAATTATCGAGATGCGCGAGCTGCAGCTCGACAACATCGCCATCCCATGCCTTGGCGTCCTTGATCTCTTCGTGGTGAGACAGGGTCGAGAAGGTGGTCCGGAATCCGTGGGCACAATGATCAGTCTTGGTGTCAATGCCAAGCAGCCGCAAGCGCTTGTTGAGCGTGTTGTTTGATAAAGGCGCGTCCTTCGAGCAGGAAAACGCGTACCGGCGATGTCCGGTCAGCTTCTGAACGCTGCGCAGGATTGCGAGTGCCTGCCGTGACAAAGGCACGACATGGTCCCAACCGGTCTTCATTTTGGCGGCTGGAATAGTCCAGCGTTCGGCATCCCAATCGACCTCGCTCCACTCCATTTCATTGACCATGCCGGGGCGGGGAATGGTCAGAGCGTCGAAGCGCAAAGCAAGGCCAACAACGTCACTAAACCTCGCTCTCGTCCACGGTGCGCTGATGAGCTTGAACACGCGCGTCACGTCGCGTGGTTCGGTGACGCCGGGACGCGGCGTCGAAATGTTGGCAATCATCTGCCCATTCAGGTTGCGGAATGGATTGTAGCCGTCGCCTTCGACATCGGCATAGTTGCAGATTTGCTCACCGATGCTGCGCACGCGGTCGCGAGTTTCCAGCTTTCCCTCGGCTTCATATGAACGCATGAAAGCGAGCACGTCCGGACGCTTGATGTCCTGCCTGCACAGCTTGCCGAAGCGATCCTTGACATAGCCGACACGCAGCTCAAGCACCTCGATGGTCTTCGGGTCATGCACCGCGACGATCCTGCCGTGTTGTCGTCGACCGGGTTGACATTTGCGCTGTTTCGGTACGTCATGTGCCTCTGGGGATACCGCGATGACCCGTGAGGCGGCAGCCAAATATCGCGTCCAAGCCCTCGATGACGAGGTGGACGCCATGCTGTCACCAACCGAAATTTCGGTAGCACAGCTATCCCGCATCATCGGTCTTGCCAGCGCACCGGTGCTTGTCGACGTTCGTCCGTGATGGCGAGGATTTAGGCCGGCAGGCATTGCCGACAGCGCGGCAAATGATCCGAGACCGTTTCGATCTGGGCTCATAGCTTTTCCGGGCGACGCGTCATTGTGTATTGCCGGAACGGCGGCAATGTCAGCCAGGGAACCGCGGCCTGGCTTCGGCAAGCCGGCAAGGGTTGGCCATCGTCGCGACGGGCCGATGACTTCCGAACCAAGCTATTTGCATTCGGCGATGTGTCAATCGGCGTTCAAATTTGGCTCTGACTCATTTCTGATGAAGTTCGTGACTCCTCAAAGACTGCTTCACGCGCGGACCGAAAATCTAGTGAAGGCCATCAACGATTGAAGACTGCGGCTCGCCGAATGCTATCTCTTCCCGGCAGGCATGATGTCGTCGTGCTCCATCGCAATCTCGACGTTCTTACGGAAGGTGCGGTGCAGGTCGAACTCAAGTGGCTGGTCCAAACACGTACCGGCCGATCGGACGAGCGCGGATAGCGAACCTTTAATGTCGGCCAACAGTCCAAATTTCAGACAAAAATACGCGCCAGGGCTCCAATTCGAAGGCGCCACCTGACCCAACATGTCAACGCGTGCGCCTCCGGCTGATCCCGAACGGTCAATCATGCTGCCCGAGATGGGCAACGGAGGCCCGCGTGAAGCGATTTTACGGGAAAAAAACATTCGAGATAGCAATGGACAATTGATTGATTTTGCGTTTCAATTGATGGTTGAAACGGTCGGTGATTGCTCCGTTCCACATCGCATTTTCAAGTGGGCTTTTTGCCGGCGCCTGCAGCCGGTAACCAATAATTGTCGAGGAGAAAATGGCAGCGGAAGGCACCAGCGTCTCTATTTCAGAGACAGTTCTCAGGGAGATTGCGCGGCAGGCACATGGCACGGTCGATGGCCTTCCGATGCATATCATCAGGTTCGTTCTGGAATTTCCGAGTGAGCCGGACCTGGCAGAGGCCAGAGTACAACTCACATCCATTCTTGGGTCGGATAAGTTCGATCTTCGTCCGTTAGATGAGCAACTGCCAAAGTTTCTCGTGCTTCAATTCCCGGGTGTGCCACGGACCATTGCGCCGCCCAGGCTTTTTGCTGCGGCCGATTTCCTTTGCGGTAAGCTCGGCCTTGTATCCAGCGTGCCTGACATAGGATCAACCCTCTATGCCGAGCCCGATGCACGCTTTCTGCGTGATGGTGCGCCTGAGTCGGCAATCACGAATGCATTCTGCTGGTCAGATGCCGCTGCACCGGAGGACATGCACTGGGCTCCCAACGCGATCAAGGCAAACCTGGCTTGGACTCTGGAGAACGGCAAGGGTGATGGCATTCTCGTTGCTCAGCCCGACACGGGCATTGCTACGCATCCCGAGTTGGAGCAGGGGATGTTTGACCTCGAGCGAGCCGCGAACGTGCTCGAAGGAGGCACGGATCCTAAAGATCCGCTACGCGCCGGGACTGCCAATCCGGGCCATGGTACGGCAACTTCCAGCGTTGTGGCCAGCAGGCTACAGGGGAAGATCATCGGCGCGGCCCCTCTGGCCAAAGTCATTCCCATCAGGTGCATCGAGGATGTTAAGATTTTCGATGGTGCTCCGGTAGCTCGTGCAATCTTGCACGCAGTATCGGTCAATGCCGACGTCATCTCGATGAGTCTCGGCGGAATTTATAGCCCTTCGATTGCTGCGGCACTCGAAAAGGCGGTCGCCGCCGGCTGCATCGTGGTGGTTGCGTCCGGAAATTGCGTTGGCTTCGTGGTTTATCCCGCGTCCGACTGCAGTTCCATAGCACTTGCTGGCGTGAATGCCGACGACGTGCCATGGAAGGGCACGAGCCGCGGTTCGGCCGTTGACGTCTCGGCTCCAGCTGAGAACGTCTTCGTCGCCCGTCGTACCCCTGAAGACAACGGAACTGGGGTTGTTGCCGGTGGCCAGGGCACGTCCTTTGCTACGGCGCTGACGGCTGGCGTGGCCGCAATTTGGCTTTCCCACTTTGGCCGGGACCGTGTTCGTTCCGAAGCGAAGCGCCGCAATGTCCACGTTCAGGAACTGTTTCGCACGGCGTTACGGCGGACTGCTCGCAAACCTACGGGCTGGAACACGAATCTCTACGGTGCGGGGATCGTCGATGCGCAGTTGCTCCTGCAGTTACCCCTTGCCGAAATTCCGTCCCCCCCTGCGACGGTCGAAGCCGCAGCGCCGACTGGCTTGTCAGATGAAGAACGAGACACGGTGTCGGTGTTCGAACTTGCAGCGTCGCGTGCAAAACTCGATGGGTTCGATTGGGCAAGATACGGTGCCGAAGCGAGCTTCTTGGCCGCGGATGAGCAACGCCGGTCGGATCCGACAAAAGCGGGCCTCGTCGAGTCACGCATTCGGCCGAAGCCGACGTCGGGGCTCAGTGCTAACGCACCCCCCGTACTTCAACGGGTGCTGATGCGGTTAGAGCATGCTCCAGAACTGATCGCCCCACTCGATCGGCAACCAGACCCCAAAAGCACATTTCGAACGCTCTTGCCGCGACGTCGCATCGTGCGGCCCGGAGTCAGCGCAGAGCCTCCACTTCGAGGAAGGAGTGCACAAGAGATACAGGATCGGCTCGACAGCGCCATCAAGAAAATGGATGGTCGTCCCGACGCCACGCCCGAAAGCATGTCTCGACGGCGCGACCTGTTCAATCGAAGTGAAAAACTGCTCAAGAAGGCTCAGGGAGCAGGCGGGCACAATCTGATCTGGACCGAGCGCGCAGACATAGAGGCGCTTGTCCGATTAACCGGACGACCCGCCTTGAAGGTTACAGACGGAACGATCGATCCGGCCGCGTTGGCGGCGACCGAATGGGAAGACACCTTCAAGGTCGACCCGAAGGGTCTGCAGGCGCTTTTCGAAAGAGTCGGTCGCGTCGATCTGGACGGCGAGCATGTCGGGACAGGCTTCGTCGTCGGTGAAGGTCTGATTATGACGAACCGTCACGTGGCGGAAGCCATCGCGGACGAGATCCGCGGAAGCAGGGCGTCTACTTGGATTGTGCAAGGCAACGCCACCATCAATTTCGACGACCGCGGCCTGGGCTCTGCAAAAAAGTTCCAGATAAAGTCGTTGGTGTTCGCTGGCAGCGATACAATAGGGCGCGAGGTGAATTTTGCTCACCTGGACATGGCCTTGTTTGAGGTCGAGACCAGCAACGGAAAATCGAGTTTTCCTACAAAGATATCTCAAGTCGGTGACAGAGATGTCGGCGAAAGCAAAGTTGAGCTCATCGTCGTAGGCTATCCTGCGAGGCCGGACATATCGGCTCTCGAAGATCCCGAAACCCACGAAGTTCGCGACGACATTGCTAAACGGCTCGGTGAAATCTTTGGCCTCGACTACGGGCGGAAATACTTGGCGCCGGGACGCATTGAAGATGTCGCTGGCAGCCTAGACGACGATCGATCTTATCGTTGGGTCTTCTCGCACGACTCGACGACGCTCGCCGGATGCTCCGGCTCGTGCGTCTCGCAACTTGTCGATTTTTTCCCGATCCTTGGTCTGCATTTTGCTGGACGAAATCTAACGGCGAACTACGCCCATTCTCTTGCGGCTGTGCTTGCATCCGGTCAGGTGCCAGCCGCGATCCTTGAGCGATTGGGATGGACAGCCTGAAATGCCGAACGGAGGCAAAACCGCTCTTACTCCATCTAAGCTCGCCCAACAGGTCACTGCGTCGCGAGATATCTTCAAGAAGTGCTACGACGAATTTGCGGCAAATTACGAGGCCGCCAGGCGCTTTATGACGATCACGGCACTTCGTCAAAAGGGCGCACCCCTGGCGTTGGGACCCGGCCTAAATCGTGCGGACTTCGAGGCCGTTTTGGAGGAAGCAGAACGTAACGGATTCCTAGCTTCATTCGTTAAGACGTATTCGGAGCGGCTGTTCACGTCGTCGGCAACAGAAGTCGAAGCCTCAGACCTGCTGGATGACGAAGAGGGAGAAGAAACGTACCGGGCCACGCTTCAGAAGATCCTCGATGATTTTACGCCCATGACCGATGCGGGCACAATCAAAGAGGGAATGCCGAGGCTCGCAAGGAACACCTGCAAGCTCACCGTCAAGCTCTCGGAGGGATCACTTGAAACTGGGACCGGCCTGCTGATAGGGCCGAGGCTGGTGCTCACATGCTGGCATGTCATTAGTTCGCTCGTAACGTTCGAGGCTGGCCTAGAGGGGCCCCAGGGCGAGCCCGATTGGCCCGGCGATCCGGATAGGCGGCTGTCTTCTCGTCTTTCGGTCGAGTTCGACTACGAAGTCAGGGCGAGCCAAATTGGAAACAAGTGGACGTATGGCGTCACGGAAGACTGGCTCGTGGTGGGTAGCCGACTTAGTGCAGATCCAGAGGAGAGGTTGGGCAATTGGAAGCCCAAGCAGCTTGATACCTACCTAGATTTTGTAGTGATCGAGCTGAACAAGCCGGCAGGCTTTGATCGACCATACTACAACCTCGTGAATGAGATCCCTCGCGAGGCTGCGGGGAAGATGATCGTATCGCATCATCCCGGAAATTTCAGCATGCGCTTCTCGCCCGGCGAGTTCGAATCCAGCAGCCCTGTGCCGAAGTTCAATGGCATCGCAGCCAGCGGCGATCGGGTTCTACATACGGCGAACACGATACGCGGATCGTCGGGCGGACCTTGTCTCACCTACGACATGAAGCCTACTGCTCTGCATCAGTTCGTCTACCAATCAGAAAAGAGAACCAAGGGCAAGGTCGAACGGCACGCGACGAACGTGGCAATTCCGCTGACGAAAATCATGCAGAGAGCCCAGGAGACGATTAAGGCGCGCATGGGTAGCTTGAGCGCTCCGCGCTGCACGCTCCAGAGAAGTGGAAAGGCACTTATCGGTCGTTACAGTTTGCAGGAAGCAATTGCTGCCGCCCAGACGCCAGGCGGCCCCAAGATTATTGTCGTTCAGATTCACTATGGCTTGGATCGCAAGCCTCTCAGTCAAATCGGTAAATCGTTCTCGTACGAAATTCTTGATGATGCCCTTGCGCCAGGCTGGCATCGACTCATTACCATCAACGCATCGGATATTAAGGACAATGCGTATTCGACGGCGCAGCTGTTTCTAGATAGGATCAGCGTCGGAAATAATCTCTCAAGAAAATTGACTTCACCGAGTCAGTTCGCTGGTGCCGGAGAATCGACTGAGATCAACGATTCGATCGCGACACTTGCCCGCGATGTAGCAAACGTAATGGAAGAGGACGCAGCGCGGGACACGATCTGGATTGCGATCGACGAAATGGACCGGCACCAGATCAGCGACACGTCGACGAGGGTATTTCTCGAAAAGCTCTATCCGGAGATAGCTACGCGACAGAAGTTGCGTCTCGTTCTGATTGGCATGTCCGATCCGGACATGCCGGCCCTTAAAAGCGTCAACTCCAAATCGGTTGATCCACTAAAGGATCACCTGAATATCGAAGACGTCATTGCCTGGATCCGTAACAGACTCAGTGCAGATCCCGACCGCATGCTGCTCAGCCTTGGTCGCATCGCGACCATGCTCGCTGACCGAGAGATGCTTACCGAAGAAGAGAAACAAGCCGAGCGCGAGCGCGAAAAGCGGACGCGGGAACGCCAAGAGGGGGCTATGAGCAGGAGTGCTGCCATCGCCAAAATCGTAAATGATATCTTTATGCCGTCGACCACGACATGACAGCCCACACCGACCAGCGTCTCCGAGAAAAGACCGACGAGGTGCTGGCCCGCGCCGCGCTTGTCGGCGTCTTCGATCCGCTGGAGTTGCTGGAGTTGGCCCAGAGCGGCGACATGGGCGAGCGCATCCTGGACAGGATCGTTGATCATGTTCAGGAAGTTGTGTTCGAAGATAGAATGTATTGGAAATTGACGGCAAGAGCGCGGCACGACGCGTTGGAACGAGCGATTGCGCGCACGGACTTTGAAACTCTTGTTCAAGAAGCGAAACCCCATCCTAGCGAGCGCTTCTCACATTATCTCATCGCACTCCTCAGAGAGAACGAAGACTACGAGAAATCCCTTGAGGACCAGCAGCTATCGAGGTCCGAGCTACAGGACCTTGCTGGAGCTCAGGACTTCGTAAATCGGGCACGTAAGAAGCCTTCACCCAGCGGCAAGTCGGATCCTCGTTGGAAGCTCGCCAGGATGGATGATGAGCAAAGGTTACGTCACGTCGCGCCGAAGTTGGTTGGACGAACTCACGAGCTAGGACTACTCACGGCTTACGCTGCCAATGGAAACGTCGAAAGCTCAATTGAACTTGACACCATTATCGCTGATCCAAAGAAGTTGGATTGGTTGCGGCCGCTTCTCCTCACCGGGATTGGGGGGAGTGGAAAGTCGGCGCTGGTGGCCGAACTGGTAAGAACGGTGCGGAAGGACGATTGGAGCGGCCCAATTACGGTACTGCTCGACTATGATCGGCCAAATCTGGCGCTGGGCGCGGAGAAAGAATGGACGGCGGAACTGACGCGCCAAATTGGACGCGCGCGGACCGAACTGGACGGTGAGATGGACGGACTCAGACGCGACGCGCTTCGCGTCGCTTCTGAAACCAATAGCGACCTCAAGTCCGCGGACATCCTACTTGAGCGGCTCGGTGACACCCTCGGTCGTCAGACGGTTCGGCATGACCTCCTTCTGGTCGTCGATACATTTGAGGAACTGATTGTTTCCTCTGAAATGGGACTGGCCGACGAGGAACTTGAGCGTGAGCCGTTCGGGCTGGTCCTATCCTGGATAGACCGGCTCATGGACCTTCAAACTGAAAATGGGTCGCCGGCGTTCAAGACCGTCAGGGCTATTGTTGCGGGGCGCATCCAACCATTCGTAGGCGAACCCCGGAGGCTGCCAGCTTGGTTCTGTGGTCACCTCGAACTCGGACCGTTCTCTCCACAGGAGACCGGAGACTTTTTGCGAGTAAGGGACACGGAGAACAAATTCAATGAGCAGTGGATTGAGCTCATTTCGGAGTCCAAGATCAGGTGGTATCCACTTTTCCTCATCGTGCTAATCAAATTTGCGGCACAAAAGAGCAGCCAAGAGATCGACGAGATCGCTCGCGATATGGGGGGCGCGACGTTATACGGAACTGTCGAGGCAATGAGAGTCCTGTACTCGAGGTTCCTGTATAGAATTAAGGACCACATAGTATCCAGAGGGCCGAACGACAGAAGAACGATACCGAAAGAGCAGATCTGCCAACTCGCCCACCCTGGTCTTGCGCTTAAGACGGTTACTGCTGAACTCATTCGCGATGTGCTCGCCGGACCTTGCGGGCTCGGCAATATCGACATTGACCGAGCCAGGGATCTTCTACGCGCGTTGTCCAAGGAAGCGTGGTTGGTCGACTCTTACGGGCCAAATGAGGTCCGGCACGTAACGAGTCTGCGTCGGCTTATGCTGCCGATGCTTTGCGGTACGACGCGAACACCAGACGGTGAGCCATCGGATCTGCATATTCGGGTACGTTTTGTGCAGCAAAGGGCCGCGGAATGGTACGAGGAGCCATCTCGGGTGCAAGAGCCGGAGTCGCCCGCCATGGCTGCCTACTATCGAGCATTCTACGGGGACGTTTCCGCGATCGCTTCGGATGAGGCGCTCGCGCGAAGGGTACTCCATATTGGACGGGAGGACGTTCACGCGATGCCTCCTGCCGCACGCGCAATTCTGCTGAAAGATGAACAGTCTTTGACTTCCGAGGAAGAGGCCGCGCTACCCGAACCCCAGAAGCGGGACGTCGAAGTCCGCAACTTAAACAAGCGATCGAAAGCGGGTGTCATCCGCGCCTCCAAGCCACCGAGCGCCTCCGCGCCGCAGCGCATCGAAACTTACGGCGTCCCGACCGAAGCGCCGGGCGCCCCTAGTTCCCCTTCAATCCGTCGACAAGCGACGCTCGAGGATATCTTCGACGATGCTGATTTGGCCGCTCGTGTCGACGTCGCATTCAAATCAGCGGACTTTCTGGAGGCGACGAGGCTTGCGGCGCCTTCGATGGAGAGCTTATCGCGGCAGATGATTGGTAGACTGCCGTCTTCGATGGTTCAACGCCTGACTACTCATTGGACGTGGAAGTGGGCTTGCGCGCACCTCGCCTTGGGGAGCGGGAGAACAGTGGTCGAGCAGTGGCAACTGCGCGATCTCGACATACGCCCGGGTTGGGTTGACTACGTTCCTTTGATCGCCATTGCTCGCATAGCAGCGTGCGACGTTTCGCTGTTCCAATCGCGTAGAAACCGACCGTGGTTGACTTCGGGCGATATGCTTGATCTTGACGGCATGAGAATGATCGCGCTGGACCTGGTTGCGTTGGATATCGATCCTGTACTTCCAATGTCGCTCAGCCAGGCGTTCTCAGACGAAGGGTGGTCATCAGCGGAAAGAGGATCTGGTCCGTTCGAGTTTTCTGAAGAAGCAAGGGTTCAAATGCTCGTTCTTCAGAAAAGCGACGTCCATCGCTATCTCGCGCTCAGTGAGATGTACAATTCAAATCAACCGGTTCGCCCGCACCCCGAGATTTTGGAAAACAGCCAGCTGCGTGCTTTCGTTCGTGGTCGAACGCCCGAGCTCTATGATCCCATCCGAGCCGCGCTAATCGATGTCGTGCGATATGCCCCGGGGCAGTTAGGCGACGTGCTTGAACGGTTATCACGCGAGCGCCGAATGTGGCCTGCTGATATGCGCCCGGAGCGACTGCTCTCCGAACTGCAAAAAGCCCGCCAGGCTGATTTCTTGTTGCTCCGCCTTGTCGAGTTTGTCGATGTTTGCGGCCTCCTGAAAAGCTTTGTCACCAGCTTTCACGGTTTGGCCCTAGAGAGAGTACGAGTGATGTCGCAACTCATGGAAAAGTACGACTCGCTCTTGCTCACCGGAAAACAGCCAAAGCCCAGCAATAATGCTCGCGTGAGGGGAAGACGATGAAGTTCAATCTGGAGGCGCGTCCCTTTCTTTCCGACTTAAAGTTCGTGGCGCCTCGCGCCGGTGATCCCGGCCTCGAGGCAGCTGAGTTGGAGGGCGCCCGCAGGGTCAGGCGCTCTCCTCCCGAGCGGTTCGAAGGTCGAACGGGATACAACGCCAACTTCCTTGGTTTTGCGATCCCGCTCCCGGATGCTGCCAGACTAAGAGGGGATATGCTGGAAATCGAAGGTAACGCGGAAAGTCGCCTGGATTACGAACACTTCTCGGTGGTGATGTCGAAGTCGCGACGGATGCCGATGTTCGTAGGCGTCAATATCGACGGCGAGGCAGCCGTCAAGGTGGTCCGCAGTCCGCCGGATAAATGGTTCTACGACGGGCGCATCCCGGACGAAGCCCAAATTGGCGAAGACCTATACGTCGACAATATCCTCGATCGTGGCCATCTGGTCCGCAGGGAAGATCCCAATTGGGGAGAGACGGCTGAGACTGCAAACTACGATACATTCCATTTTACGAATTGTACGCCGCAGGCTTCACATTTCAATCAACAGACATGGCTGAGCCTGGAAGACTACATCCTCAAGAATACGAAGGCTCAGGAAGCCAAAGTGAACGTATTTAGCGGCCCGATCTTCCGAGACAATGACCGTCTTTATCGCGGGGCAAAGATACCAGTGGCGTACTGGAAGGTGATCTCGTTCGTGTCCAATGCAGGTAGGCCGTCCTCGACCGCTTACACGATTGATCAGGTGCAAGAACTGAAGGAGCTCGAAGCGGTCTTTGGAGCCTTCAAGACCTATCAACGGAGCGTGCGCTCCATTGAGAAGATGACAGGCCTTTCCTTCGGGCAACTGCGCGATTTCGACGGCTTCTCTAACGAGGAGCAGCGAACCAGAACGTCCATCGTCGCGGAAGTGCGCGATGCGTCCGATATGCGTGTCTGAACATGTCCTTGGCTGCCGATCAATTTTGCTGTGGATTGCGGGAAAACGAGCCGCGGGTCGTGCTGCCCGTGCGAGACTCGCAACCACGAATCGCAGCTTCGCCGGGAGATTGTCAGGTGCAGTTGGGCTTGCCATTCGCTGAGCGAGTGCCTGAACCGGTGTCGTACGTCTGGCTCCTTGCATGCGAATCTCGTTTTGAAGAGGCTGTCGCCGCGCGCTTTCGGCAGCGAGCCCATGCAATCGTGGATGGGCGCGACGGCAGGCCGGTGGTCCTTCCTCAAGACGTCATTCTTTTGCATCGCTCGGACGGCTCGTTCTTGGCGTTCGGGCCTGTCGGAGTTGACGGAGGCTCCGTGCTGGAATCGATCCGACGCTTTATTTTTATCAGCAGAAACGTCGTCGCTCGGGAACCTACCTGTGACGTGATTGGGCTGTTTTTGGGCGATGGCGGAATAAGCAATTGGACGCCGCCAACATTGAGTACCCCGCTCGAGCGGGCATTAGCGACTCTGCGTCACCACTCTACGCGTGATCTTCCCGAAGTTCGTGAGCAGAGATGCCGCGCGATATTGGAACTCCTGCCGCGAGATGCGGATCCGCTGCTCGTCGCGCTGGTCGAGCTTGAGCGGATCGACGCGCGTTGGATGGCACAATCCGGAGTGGACAGGCGAGAGTATCTGGAATGGACAGACCGCTTCTCGCAGCTTGGGGCAACGCGAATGGCGCGGCGGCCGCATCGGGTGTTCCGTCAAACCGGCGAGTTTCCTGATCTTTTCGGTGATTCCGCTAAGGAACAGCCTTCGTGGTATCGCGCCGGATATCGTGCGGTACCGATGCTCGCTCAACGACTGACCGTAAACGAGTCGATGAGGGGTACCGCGCGCGGCGGAGGTTATCGTGACGAATTACCGCTGCCGGCGATACCGGAAGCGCAACTGTGTGCATGGATCAGAGGTGTGCCATCGGCAAAACTTCAGCCGATGGTTGGCGCGCGACCGTTAGGCACCTCGTTAATCGATTTCGAAGTTCGCGCCGTCCTTGACTCGGAGCTGGCAGTTCGTCTCGGCATTTCCGGCAAAGCAGGGATTAAGGACGGGATTTGTGAACTGCGGGCATACAGTACTTCCTGCGAAGTGGTTCCCACCCGCATCGAGCGTTCGATTGGTGAGCCTGGATATTTCCATGTCGCCGCCCGACGTCCCGGCAATGGCGCCGTTGACGTCGAGTTTCACTTTTCTAGTGGTTCGCCGCTGGTGGTCAGAACCTCTCTCTCAAAATCCCGTGTAGCAGTATAATGAAAATAAATCGCGTTCATTACAGTGGCCGGCGGCCCGTCTGCATTCGCAACTCGATCGCCAACGGCGATCTGATCACTTCTCTCGTTTTCGACGATAAGGACGACATAGACTTTTATGCTCCGGCCAAACATGACGAAATCAGAAGGCACTCTAACGACATATTGGACTTTGTCGGAGGCAGCGACTTTGAGCAATTAAGGTTTGATAGTCTGTCCGACGAAAAGAAGGCCGAGCTTCTCGATCAGGTCGCAAAGAGAGGATCCGAGCTTTTCGATGCGCTGATCGCGGACGAGGACAAAGAAGAGTTCATCAAGATTCTTCACGATCATGCGGGAGAGGACGGTGCAGTTAGTGTGCGTTCGACGGCCGTGCGCGTTCCCTGGGAATTCGTCTACATCAAACCCGCCACAGAGCGTTACAATCCGCTCGGCTTTCTAGGGCAGCTGTATCTTCTGCCGAGAATCGCTCCACCGCTGCATTCACCATCGCGGAGTGACGGTAGCTACCGTCCCTACCAAAGCGAGGGCGGCAAGCAAACAGGTACAGGGAAGTTAGACGTCGGCGTGATCTACGATGATTGGAAGGATAACAAATCATCCCGGCATATTTCTTCGGCTTGGTTTTCTTCTCGCCCCCACATAAGCGTCCAAGCACTGCCCCAACTGACGGCCGCCGCTTCCGTTCGCCCGCAGATGCTCGACCGTCTTCGAACTTTTCTCCTTCAGCCCGTCGATAGCTTTCTATTCACCTGCGGACTTTGGCGAACTCCGCGGCCAAGCTATTCGGTAGATATCAGAATCTGGGACCGTTTCGAGTGGCGGTTTGCGGACACTACAAACTTGAAGCTACGTGGTCACGACCACTTGCTGGTGTTCCTTGATGTCGATTACGCGGCGTATAACGCCCTGTCTCCCGCGCCGAGTCTGGCCGAAAAAATGCACCACAACGGTGCAGCCGTCGTGGTCGCGCCAATTGGAAAGGTCGATCATCTGCTTTCGGAACAGCTATCGGATCAGTTTTTTCAGAACGTCATGGGCGGGCAGGGGATCGGCCTTTCGTTGCTTTTCGCGCGCAGGCATATCCTGCAAGTGAAATCGAATCCAACCGCTCTGTTTTGGACTGCGTTCGGCGACGTCTGGACCGACCTTACTGGGGAAGGAGCGGCAGCGTGAGGACCGGGGTGTTAGCTGTTAAAGAGGGGATGTCGCGGGTCTTTGACGCCAGCGGCAATGTGGTTCCGGTTACCATTTTGCGACTGCCGAACTGCCAAGTTCTTGGGCACCGCACGGAGGAGAAGAATGGCTATGTCGCCATGCAATTGGGGGCGGGAACTCGCAAGACGGTTAACATGCCGAAGGCCTTGCGCGGGCAGTTCGCCGTCGCGAAGGTCGAACCGAAGGGACATTTGGAAGAATTCCGTGTGTCGGAGGACGCCCTTATCCCGGTAGGGGCGGAAATCACGGCCGATCACTTCGTGGTGGGTCAATTTGTCGACGTCACCGGCACTACAATTGGCAAAGGCTTCCAAGGAGGCATGAAAAAGCACGGGTTCGGGGGTTTGCGTGCCACCCACGGAGTATCTATTTCCCATCGATCGATCGGCTCGACAGGCGGTCGCCAAGATCCCGGAAAAACTTGGAAAAACAAGAAGATGCCGGGGCAGATGGGCGGCGAGCGGGTAACCGCCTTAAGCCTGCGCGTCGTGGAAGTAGATACATTCCATGGCGTCATAAAAGTGTGCGGAGCTGTTCCTGGCCCAAAGCATGCTTGGATACGGGTTCGGGATGCAATCAAAAAGCCGCTACCTAAAGAGGTACCTAAACCGGGCCGCTATATCGAACCAAATTTAAACGACTACGTGCTGTCGTCTGATACAGTCGTAGGGTCGGAGAACGAACTGTTGAGTGCGTTTGTTGATCTCGAGGAGGGGGACGTACCGGGCCGCCTCGCCGCGGTCCGGTCGATGCTGGCGCACGTCGGCGTCGTTCGTGCGCAGTCATCCGAAAAGCCGGGCCGGGCTAAGCGGGTTCGTGCCATCGAGAAGGCTTTTGTTGATGCACTTTTCGACGAGGCGCCTGACGTCCGCTGGGCGGCGGCATATGCCATAGCCACCCTAAAGGACAAGGACCACAAGCTGGACCAGTCGCGCATTCCCGACTACGGCAAGAGCAAAGGCGACGAGCCTCGCGTGCAGCGGATGTTAGAGGCGTACCTCCAGGATGCGGATGTCGACTTGCTCACCGGCCTCTCAATCGACGTTACACAAAAGAGCAAGCGCACCATAAAGCTGAAGCTGGAAGCGCAAATATCGCGTGAGTTACCTATCGTGCTCAATGGCAAGCACGTGTTAACCGGATCGGCGGATTCGCTCAAAGTTGGAAGCATTGTAACGGTGACAATTAGCGATGCGCTAGGCGGCCTGCATGCGACCATCAAGAAAGAGGTCGAAACGACAAACGGAGTGTCGGCAACCGCGGAAGTCGAAGTCCCGGCCTCTAAGGACAACGAGATCTATGTCGACTTCAAGATAGGTGGCCGCTCTCTCGACACGCTAAGCGCGCCTCTTCAGAACGTATTGGAGCAATGAGCTGCACCCGGTTCTGTTGACACCGGCTTAAGCTAATCCGACCTTCCGTTCGAACTCCATAGGGCTCAGATATCCGATCGTCGAATGCCTTCGCTTCGGATTGTAGAAGCGCTCGATGTAGTCGAACACGTCGGCCTTGGCCTCGTTGCGTGACCGGTACACTTTGCGCGCTGTTCGCTCGGTCTTCAAGGACGAGAAGAAGCTCTCCATTGCAGCGTTGTCCCAGACATTGCCTGACCGGCTCATCGAGCAGACCACGCCGTGATCGGCCATCAGCCTCTGGAACTGTTCGCTGGTGTATTGGGCGGATTCAAACGGTCGTCGCAACACCAGTTACTTTCACTCATAACAGAAGATCGTCAAGCGCCTCCGCCGGCGTTTTCCAACCTAGTGTTTGCCGCGGTCGGGCATTGAGGGCCGCTGCCACAGCGGATATCTCCTCGGCGCTGTGGATGCTCAGGTCCGTGCCTTTCGGGAAGTACTGCCGCAGCAACCCGTTGGTGTTCTCGTTAGTGCCGCGCTGCCATGGGCTTTGCGGGTCGCAGAAGTAGACCTGGATACCCGCATCGATCTTGAGACGATCGTGCTGAGCCATTTCGGCTCCCTGATCCCAGGTTAGCGAACGGCGCAGCTCTTCGGGCAAAGTGATGATGGTGCGCGTGATCGCGTCGCGCACGGCTTCGGCCCCATGTCCCGCAAGGGCTGGTCCGTTTTTCACGCGCGGAGCTTCGCCATGCCCCGCCAACCGTGGAAGGTGCAAGAGCATCGTAAAGCGCGTCGTGCGCTCGACTAGCGTGCCGATTGCTGAGCTGCCAACACCGAGGATGAGGTCTCCCTCCCAATGTCCCGGCACTGCTCGATCGGCAGCTTCAGCAGGGCGCTCGCTGATCATGATCTCCGGCGAGACAAAGCCCTTGCCTCGCCTGCGTACGCGCGCTCTGGGCATCCGTAACACACGCCCTGTTCGCAAGCAGGCCGTCAGCTCGCGGCGTAGCGCGCCACGGCCCTGAACGAAGAGGGCTTGATAGATAGCTTCGTGGCTGATGCGCATCGTCTTGTCGTCCGGGAAGTCGATCGGCAAGCGTCGGGCAATCTGCTCAGGGCTCCAGGCTTTGGCCCATCGCCGATCCTTGCGCGGGCCATGCCGCCGCCCCTTCCACGGAACGGCGGGACCAGGAACGGGAGCGCCGGTCGGGGCTACGACGCCGCCAGCAAGTCTTTCCTCCACATAAGTGCGCAAGGTTGCATTGAGCGCAAGCTTGGTCGGCTTAGGCCGGCGGGCGGATCGATCCGCATGCCATTGGGCAGTTATTGCCCGATACCCCAACCCGCCGCCGCGAGTGGCCGCGTTGCGCCGCAGTTCACGGGAGACTGTGGAAGCAGCCCGCCCCAGGCGACGTCCAATCTCCTGTATGGAATGGCCCTGCACCTTGAGAAGTGCGATCTCCTCGCGCTCATTCAACGAGAGATACCGCCCGGAGAGAGCCTTTGCCGAAGATCTGAACATCGCTGGTGGCATGCCGCCCGCCTTTCGGAATAATCTGCTTCCGACAGGTTGTGACAATCCGGCTTCGAGTGCAGCATCTTCGCTGCTTAACCCAGCGGCAATCGCCCGCCAAAATTTATTCTGTTCATCGCGCCCCGCAACAGAGGGCCGTCCTGGCGACGGCAATGGGGCTCGTCCTGACCGCGCCGATCTGCGCCTTACAACGTTCATCGCAACCTCCAAACTCCTGGTGTTGCGACGACCGTTTGAATCCGCCTTGGCTGCCGCGATCGGAATGATGCAACAGCGCGTCCGGCTTGCCTCGTCGCCAGATCGCCATCACCAGGGCATCGGTGACGAGCTGTGCCGTCATTGCTGTACTCATTGACCAGCCGACCACCCGCCGCGAGAACAGATCAACGACTGCGGCCACATAGAGCCAACCCTCCGC
>NZ_JADPKY010000049.1 GCF_023074185.1 Bradyrhizobium sp. 132
GGATGCGGTGGCGGTGGTCTGTGCGGACGAACGCTTGAGCTATGGCGAGCTCAATGCGCGGGCCAACCGCCTGGCGCATCATCTGATCGCACTCGGGGTCACGCCCGGGGATCGCCTTGCGACAATGCTGGATCGCTCCGTCGTCCTGGTGGTGGCACAGCTGGCGATCCTGAAGGCGGGCGGAGTTTATGTGCCGATCGATCGCAGTCTTCCACCAGCGCGACAGAGCTGGATGATGGCCGACTGTGCTGCGCGCCTGGTGCTCACCAACAGTGATGATGATCTGGTCGAGGTGACGATTCCTGTTCTGCCTATTGAGCCGCTCATGACTGGAGCAGGCCTTAGCACCGATCCTGGCTTGGCATTGACCGCCGAGGCTGCCGCCTACGTCATGTACACCTCCGGCTCGACCGGCCTTCCGAAGGGGGTTGTTGTTCCTCATCGTGCCGTAAACCGACTGGTCATCAACAACGGATATGCGCAGTTCAATGCGAGTGATCGTGTGGCGTGGGTGGGCAACCCCGCGTTTGATATCAGTACACTGGAAGTCTGGGCACCGCTGCTACACGGCTCTAGCCTGATCGTGATTCCATACACTGATGCGCTGCAACCAGGGGTGCTGCGCGGCCTGGTTCAGCAGCACCGCATTAGCGTCCTGCATTTGACGGCCGGGTTGTTCAACCAGAGCGCTGCTGATTTGGGCCCGGTGCCGGCGAGTTTGCGGTTGCTATTGGTTGGCGGTGATGCGGTTGATGTGGCGGCAGTCGCACGGATTTTGAGCCAGAGCCGACCGCAACATCTCCTGCATTGCTACGGTCCGACCGAGACGACGACTTTTGCGACAGTCTGCGAGATTACCGCGATTGATGAGACATTGCAGCGGCTCCCCATCGGCCGTCCGATTGCGAACACGCGTGTGTATCTGCTCGATGGCCATGGCGCGCCCGTTCCGTTGGGAGCGGTGGGAGAGCTCTACATTGGCGGGGCGGGGGTCGCGCGTGGCTATCTGAACCGGCCCGAACTGACGGCGGAGCGGTTCTTGGCCGATCCGTTCAGTGGTGAGGTCGGCGCA
>NZ_JADPKY010000146.1 GCF_023074185.1 Bradyrhizobium sp. 132
GGGGCGGATCAGGTATCGCGGGTCAATATCGGTCTTGTCGACGAACTCGTCGATCTCGATGGTCCGCGTGGACTCCAGCGCGATCTCTTCGAGCTCTTCTTTGGAAACCTCGATGAACTGGTCCTTCTCGAGCTGGTAGCCCTTGACGATATCCTCGTTCGGGACCTCCTCGCCGGTGTCGGCGTCGACCTTGAGGTACTTGATGCGGTGGCCAGTCTGGCGGTTCAGCTGGTTGAACGAGATCTTCTCGCTCTCCGAGGTCGCCGGGTAGAGCGCCACCGGGCAGGTGACGAGGGACAGACGAAGGAAGCCTTTCCAGTTCGCGCGGGGGGCCATGGGTACGCAACGCTCCAGGATACGGGGACCGGACTCAAGACGAACGGGGCGGCGCGGTTCCGACACCGCCACGGGCCGTCCACGGAATTCAAGCCTGCCCCCCGCAGCGGGCGCCAGCGAAACAGAGCGCCGACGCTTGACTCAAGCGAACAAAATGAGAACATCATTCGATGACCCCCAAGCCAACCAGATCGGCCGCCTTCGACCTGGAGGCCGCCGCCGACCAGGCCATCGCGGCCTGCGGCGGAGACGCCCGGGAGGCGCTCAGGGCACTGCTCGTCGCCATCGACTTTCTCGAGGCCGAGGCCGACGAACTCCGGACGAAGGTGTCGAGAGGCTACGCCCGGGGATGGCTCCCAAGGGGGGCGCGAACGCAAGGATGAGGCAGATGTCTGAAGTGACCTACTATGTAGCTCTGCCGTTCGTTTTCTCCGACGACCGCATGGCCGCCGGCGAGGCGGCGGAATGCCTGAGCGCCAACGCCGCGGTGATGCGGGCGGAGGCGCTCTCCCGCAAGCCGGGGCATGCCGGCGCCATCGCGTTCTCGCGGACCGGGGATCCCTCGAGCGGCGACTTCAGCGACGCCAAGCTGATCCGGAAGTTCGGGGACGTTCCGGGCGATCTCAGCACCCTGTGAAACTCCACTGGGTCCGGAACGAGATCGCCCGGATGCGCGGGCAGATTCGCGCCCAAGAGCGCGAAATCCGGATGCTTCAGCGGGCCGGCCTCGCGACCGCCTCGGCCGAGCTGCTGCTCTCGAGGATGCGCGCGAAAATCGACGATCTCTGCCTGGAGCGGGACGCACTCCGGAGAGCGTCGACCGCCTGACCACCACAGCACGGGCGCGTCCGGTGCCTTGACTCCTCGGCCTCTCACGTACTCAATTCCTGCAATCGGTGATGTTTCGGGGTTGCGTCATGGAGCAGGAATTCTATCGGGGTCTCGCCGACCGGGTCCGGACCATCGCCGAGAAGGCCGACCCTTTCACCAGACGACGCCTGCTGGATCTGGCCAAACGGTACGACACCAAAGGAGGCTCGCGCCCCGCGCACTCGGTCGAGCGCCCGCTTCCGCTGCCGCGCACGACACCGCCGGCGACGATCTTCTCCGGACCTGGCGAGGCCTGACGGCGCAACAGCCTTCGTTTGCGCTGTTTGCACCTAGCCGGCGGGAGCCTTGAAATCGTACGAGATGCGTCCAGCCGGGAGATAGAACAGCGCGATCACCGCACCGCCCCTGACCTCCGGAAAGTGCCTGCTGCCCGGTTCGGGCGCCGTCCAGCCGGGTCCCTGCCAGCCCTGCAAACCCTTCAACTCCGCGCCCGCGTCCAAGGGCACCACGAGGTTGATCTCGCCATAGGGATGACCGTGATACTGCCCGCGCAGCACGTCGTGGTCGTCCTCGTCCTTGAACCGGCGTGGAGCAGCGCTGTTCATGTAGACCGCCGTGAGGCTGAACTGGAAGGTTTCGGCAGTCGGCTCGACGATGCGGCTGCGCCGGTAGTTCAGGCCGTCCACCTCCTGGTTCGCCGCCCAGCCCTCCTCGACCCCGATCTTGATCAGACGAGACAGATCCCGATAGAGCGCGCTGCTTTCGCCGTACGCCTCGTTGAGCCAGCGCTCCATATCGGCTCCGGGCGTCATGTCCTTCACTTCGCGGAGAAAAGAAATGCTGCGCTGGATCAGTTCTTCTCGACTCGCCATGACGATCTCCTCTGTTGATTGTCTCTTACGCGTCCAATCCCAAGAACGTCGCGAACTCATCTACATGCGCCCGCGGCATCAATCGCTGCCCCTCGACTGCGGGCCTCCCAACCGAGATGCCGCACACCACTATCTGCTCCTCCGGAATCGAGAGCAGGGGGCGCAAGATCCGGTGATATCTCGAGAACGTCTCCTGCGGACACGACTGAAGTCCGCGTCCCGCTGCGGCGAGCATCACGTTCTGGACGAACATGCCGAGATCGAGCCAGCTTCCGACTTCCAGCCGGCGATCGATCGTCACGATCAGTCCCACGGGCGCTCCGAAGAACGTGTAATTCTTCGCGGTTTGCCTGCTTCTTGCCTCGGCATCGGCCTGGCGGATTCCTAGCGACCCGTAGAACAGCCGCCCGAATTCCTGTCGTCGCTTCAGGTACGGATCAGGTAACTCGCTGGCGTAATATTTGTATTCCGAGACGTGCTCGTCCCGGCATGTTTCATGCGCGTTCAGCAGCGCCGCCAAGATATTGGCCTTGGCGGCGCCACTCAGCACGTAGACATGCCAGGGTTGAATGTTCGCACCGCTTGGCGCGAAGCGCGCGACGTGGAGGATCTGCTCGATCGTCCGTCGCGGGACCGGAGCATCGCAAAAGTCACGGCACGCGATCCGGCGGGTCATGATCTCGTCGATCGGGCTCTGCGCAGCGCCGCACTCCTCGCTCGGTCCGATCACGGCTTCTTCAGGTCCGCACATCCTGGCTCGGATGACGCTCATCTGGATTTACTCCGGTCCAGCAACGAAGGTCAGTTCGGCCAGGCCGAACCGAGGATGATCGAACAGAAGTTCTGGCGGACATAGCTCATGTCCTTCAGCGCAAGGACATCAGCCTTCACGTTCCCGAACGTGGTCAGCGGCTTCTTGATGATGCCTTTGGCGAAGTGATCTATGATGTTCTCCTTGAAGTTCGTCTCGCGCGGATGATGGACGCAGACATGGTCACGCTGTTCATGCGTGAAGTCGTGATAGGCGATCCCGAGCACGTCCATCTCGACACCCGCGGTCACCAGCGAGATGGTGGGTCGCATATGTTCGGGAATACCTGGCGTGGTGTGGAGCGCGATCGCGGTCCAGACGTCCTCGATCTCACGCTCGGGCAGGCCGTAGCTTTTCATGAAATCGCGCGCGGCATTGGCACCGTCGACCTCGAAGCGCAGGTTGGGACTGGAATACTTCTCTGTGAGGCCCATGTCGTGGAACATCGCGCCGAGGTAAAGTAGCTCCGGCTCGTACTTAAGGCCGTGGCGCTCAGCGGTGAGCGCACCCCAAAAGAAGACGCGGCGACTGTGGTTGTAGAGTAGGTCGTCTTCGGTATCGCGCACGAGCTGCGTGGCGGCGCGGGCGATGGCACTGTCGGGCAGGCGGATGCCGGCGATGATCTCGGACATGGAGCGCTCTCCTTTTTTGCCTAGCGGGCTGGTTGCTTGTGCCTATTTGCCAACCGGGCACCGCTCCGCACAAGGAAGGGCATCCCGCGGATCAGGACAGCCGCACGTCTTTTCCTGACATGACGCTTTGTAGGGAAAGCAGGATCGCGAGCGTTGCCTTGGCGGGGAGCGCGCGGTCTATTCCGGTGTCGCCCGCCGGAAGCTCGCGCGATATTGGATGGGGCTGACGCCAAGGCGGGCGGTGAACACGATCCTCATCCGATCCGCCGAGCCGAACCCGCAGTCGAATGCAACCGCCTTCAGCGGCCGGTCGCTTCCCTCCAGCATCATGCGCGCCGCATCGATGCGGGCGCGCTCGATGAATTCGTGCGGCGTGATCCCGGTCGCCTGCACGAAATGCCGGGCCAGATTTCGGGCGCTCATCCCGACGACGGCGGCAAGGGACTCCAGCGAGTGGCGATCCCCGACGTTCGCCATCACATGGTCCTGGATACGGGCGATCGGCGATTCCGGATCGGCTGGCGCGGTGAGATAGGGGCTGAACTGAGACTGTCCGCCTTGGCGCTGGGCGACTACGACCAGCCGCTTGGCCACTTTGAGCGCCGTTTCCGCACCGTGGCGCTGCCCGACCAGCGCCAAACCGAGATCTATTCCCGCCGTTACACCCGCGGCGGTGATCAGCCGCCCATCGCGGACATAGATCAAATCCGGTTCGACTTTTGCCTTTGGGAACCTGGCCGCCAGCGCCTGCGCATCCTGCCAATGGGTCGTGACACGCCGATCGTCGAGCAGACCGGCATAGCCAAGGACAAAAGCCCCGGTGCAGATCGAACCATAGAGGCTCGACCGCCACGGCAGCTCCTTGACCCACTGAAGCAAGTGCGGGTCGGGCTCCGTTTCAGGTGGGGTGGGTGTGCCGGCCACCAGAACGATGTCGAACCCACCCGTCGCCTCCTCAAGCGTTAGATCGGCAATAAGCCGTATGCCGTTCGAGGCGCGCAGCGGATTGTGGTGAGCAGCAACGAGGACGGATTCATAGCGGTCGGCACTGTCGAGAAAAATGTTCGCTTCGCTGAACACGTCCATCGGCCCTGCCACGTCCAAGGCCTGGACCCCCTCGTAGACGACGATCGCGACGGCTTGTACCGGCACCTTTAATGCCTCTCCAGTCGGGCGCCTTATTATGAATGTGATTCACACAGTGCAAAGGGCGGGCGGTGTCTGGACAGGCGAGCCTGTCGCGCCATTATTTCGGTGCTGCGTCCTTGTCGGGGATCGTCAATGCCCCGTCTTTGGAATCGACCACGAAGACCGCGAGCAAGCTGGCGGGCTCCGTGTCGCTCGCGTTCTCGCTGATCCTGTGATGAGAGCCTTGGGTTTCATAAAAGCCCTCGCCTATGTGATAGACCTGCGCAGGGGCATTGCCGACCTGGCTGCGGATGGCCCCGGACAGCACATAGGCGTAGATAAAGGCCGACTCCGCGTGGCGGTGAGGCAGCGATTTGCTGCCGGGAGGATAACTCACCAGGAGGGCAGCCATTCTCTTTCCTTCGACGTTCGGCAGCGCGTGCTCGAAGACAAGCTTGACTTGCTCCCGATCCTGAGCGATGGCGGGCGAAGCTCCCGCAATGGCCGCTGCTACGATCGCCAAGAACATCGTGCGTGGCAATTCTATTCCCGGTCTGGGCGTGATCGCTGAACGGCGTAACAGCGCGGCTATTCGATTGGTGAATGCACTGATCGACATCATGACCTCCTCTTCTAGTGAGACCAGGGCGAACCCGCGATCAAGTCGCAGGCGTTGGGGCTCTCGAACCCCGGCATGAAGCGTTCGCAGACCGCGGCGTTGACGGTGCCGTACGTGGTCGCCGGCTTGTGCGCAAAACCGGCGAAATACTCCTGAACGAAGCCTTCCTTGAAATTCGTGCGGGGATATTTGGCGACGATCTCCTCGCGAAGCTCCGCGGGAAACTGGTCGAAGCCTACCCCGACGACATCGAGCAGAACACCTGAATTGAGGAGCGCGACCTCCGGACCCATGTACTTCGGGATGCCGGGAGTGGTGTGCAGCGCGATCGCTTCCCAGACCGTCTGCACCTGGTCTTCGGCGATGTTGTGCGCGCTCAGAAACTGCCGGGCGGCATTTGCACCATCGACCTCAAAGCGTTCGTCTGCGCTCGCGAATTTCTTGATCAGGCCGAGATCGTGGAACGCGGCGGCCACGTAGAGAAGCTCAGAGTCGAAGCGCAGCTTTTTCTGACGACCCTGCTCCGCCGCAAACAGGTACACGCGGATCGAGTGATTGAAGAGCAGATCGGTGGAATGCTCGCGCAGGACGTCTGTCGCCTCTTTCGCCAGCAAGGAATCGGGAATGACGAGGGCCGGGGCGGGAGTTCGGGGTGTCATTTTTTGTCCTTTCAACAAAAATCGATGGGCTTGGCTGGCGCTCCGGACGCGTGAGCGCAAGAGAGGCGCGAGATCGGTCAGTCCGCTCCAACCGCGAGCACGATCTTGCCTTTTGGCCGGGGCCGCGCGTCCTCCAGCATGAAGTGAGCCTCGCGCGCATCCGCGAGGGGCAAGACCACGCCGACGTTCGTTCGCAGTTCTCCACCATCGAGGAGGCGAGCGATTTCCGTCAGACACCGGCTCGTGACGTCGACCAAAAAGAAGGTGGCTTCCACACCGTGCTGTTTTGCGAGATCCTGATCCGGGCGGGACACTGCCGAGATCAGCTTGCCGCCTCGACGAAGGACCTGGAACGAGCGGCTTTGCGTCTCGCCGCCGACGAGATCGATGACGGCGTCCGCATCCCGCACTTCCTCCTCGAAGCGCTGGCTCCGATAGTCGATCACCGTGTTTGCGCCAAGGTTGCGCACTAAGGAAGCGTCGGCCGTCGATACCGTTGCGATGGTCTGCACACCCGCGTGACGAGCCAATTGGACCGCGTAGGATCCCACGTTGCCAGCCGCCCCGTGAATGACCACGGTTTGGCCCGCTCTGAGTTGCGCGTGGTCGAACAGCGCCTGCCATGCGGTGACGGCAATGACGGGGGCGGAGGCGGCTTCGGCGTGAGTTAGCGAGTTCGGCTTGCCTGAGACCATCTCCGCGGAAGCCAACGCGTACTCGGCGTAGCTCCCGACAAACCGCGGGTTCGTAACACCGTAGACCTGCTCTCCCGCACGTCCTTGCGAGACACCGGGCCCAACGGCGACGATTTCACCGGAAAGGTCCGAGCCCAGAGTGAGCGGGAGCGGCTGCGGCAAGGCGCTCTTTCCGGCTCTGATCCAGCCGTCCCATGGCCCTACTCCGGCAGCTGCAACTTTGACCAGGACCTCGCCGGGCCCGGGCTCCGGACGGGAGAGGGTCTCGAACTGCATGACCTGCGGCGGCCCGAACTCATGTACGCGCCACGCCATCATCGTCGATCCGGTCCGCGCTTCCGTAACTTGAGTAACCATGCTGCTCGAGGCCATCTCACTCTCCTTGCGCTCAGCTCGTCGCGAGTACCGCCGACACTCTCGGAGCCTTGCTGCGGTTTTCCCGGTTGTCTCCTCGGCCCAGACGGGATTGCCCGTATGTCGCCATGGAGCCCTGCTTTGGACAACGGACAAGATCCTACGGATCAGGACAGCCGAACGTCCTTTTCTGACAAACGGCGGCCGGAGAGTTCGCCGCAAGAGGTTTCGACACGCTGGGCTCCGAGATCGCTGGAGAGGCGGTCCGATGGAGGACCGATCAGGGCACGCCAGGCGAGCAAGAACGGGTGGCAAGATAACTCGGACCTCCGCAGGAGCGCCGCGCCTCCAGAAACTTCACCCCGCAACAGTTTGGAATTGCACGACACTCCCGAAAAGGCCGTGAATTGCCTGTCTTTCGGATACCGGCCTCCCCGGTACCCAAGGCTTCGATCTGGAAGCGAGGGTAGCGTTCGATCTCGTTGTACATCGTCTTGACCCAAGGGTCGCCGTATTCGATCCCGGCGTTGGCATCCTTGGGGCGGTGGCCGGTGATGAATGCTTCGACCTCGCGGTCCATCTTGACGTGCCGCGCCACGCTCTTGAACAGGTGGCGCCAGGCGTGATTGGGTTTGACGCCTTTCGGGATTCCGAGACCATGCACCCACTCGCCGATCCGCTCGGCGACCTTCTTGAACTGCGGATTGCCGGCCTTGCCGCCGCGGCTGCGCTCCGGGTCGTAGAACAGCGGCTTGTTGAGCTTCCTGCGCTCCTCGACGTATTCGAGGAAGCCCGGCTGTTCCAGGATGTGGGAGTGGATGGGAACGGCGCGCCACTGCTCGGTCTTTTCGAGCGACGGCTTGATCACCATGCACCGGATTCCATGGCCATGTTCCGTGATGTCGTAGGGATGGAGGCTGGTTAGCTCGTTCGCGCGGGCGCCGCTGTAGGCGCAGAGCCAGGGAGCCAGCGCTTGGCGGCCTTCATCTCCGCCGAGGTCAGATGGCTCGGCGTCGCGAGCGTGGCCGTCAGGATGATCCGAGCTTCGTTCTCGTTGAAGCCCTTCCTGGGAGGCGTTCTGGGCTCGACCTTGTTCTCCTTCGTCGCGCTCGGATCGTCCTTTCGGACTTTTATTCCTGCGAAAGGATTCACGTTCAGTTTCGTCTGTTCCACGAAATAGCCCGCCGTCGCCTTGATGGCGGCGATCCACACGTCCCTGATCGAACTTCTGCGGGTATGTCTTCCTGAGACTGTTGATCCACCGGTAAGCATCCGTGGTCTTCATCTTCGTCAGGTCGCGGTGTTGATGATTCACTTTATCATCTCGAATCGGCGGAGACGATCATGCGCGGCAGGTTTACGGATCAGGGCGGCCTGTTTTCGTACATCGCGCCGGATAAACGTGTGCCAGCGAACCATCCGCTGCGGAAGGTCCGGGAACTTGTCCGGGATGTTTTGAGTGATTTGAACCGCAGCCTTGGAAAGCTATACGCCAGCGAGGGACGTCCTTCGATCCCGCGCGCGCCCCAGTGCGGCTTCTCGCCCTTGAGCCGGACAATCAGGCTCTCGAGCTGCTCCGGCAGCTGGTTGGCGTAGCGCACCGGCCCGCCGCGAGCGATCGCTCAGGGCCTCAAGACCGTGCTCCTTGTAGCGATCGAACATCTTGTAGCCGGTCTTGCGCGAGACGCCGAAATCCCGGCACACGTCCGTCATGGCCTCCCCGTCCAACAGGCGGGCGACAAAGCGCAGGCGTTCTTCCATGACCGAACTCGCTTTCCACGGCATCCACACCTCCTGCTCGCAAAAAAGCGAAAAGTGTAACCCATGTGTCCGGTACGAAATGTCACCTATGTCTCGGGCCGCTCACCAATAACATACTGAATTTCTATCTTAATTCAGCCCAGATTGTCTTTGCCCTAGCAGGAAAAGCGGCGGGCGAGGGTGCTGAGACCTTGCTGGCACCTCGTTAGAAGGTCCGTAAATCCGAATTCAAACAACAGGATGGCTGTGCTCGTTATTCGCCGCGGGACACCGATGGTGCGCGGCACGGACTGGGATGAACGCAAAACGGGACAGCGATCGTGTTACGAATTGCGAACGATCGTTGTGCTCGAGATGCGCGCGTTCAAGCTCTTAGGCCTTTTCTCAGGACCCGGGGAGGGACGCTCATGGAAGAGATGCCGCTGAAGACCCTCGAAGAACTCGAGGCAGAATGCCTCCGGGCAAAGGTTGGTAAACGCTGCCTAGATGCGCAGTCGGCCCAAATCACTATTCGTCGGTTTTTTGGCTTAGGCATCCGCCGTCGGCGCTGCGAGCGCTTCATCATTCCATCCCGGGAGGATCGGCCCTGGCAAGCTTGATCTGAATCAAACTACCGCTCGATTAGGGCCGCATGACTCCTCGAGAGCGTCTCCTCCAGATCGGAGCGGTCCTTGAAGACACTTCGCCAGCTCCTCCCCGCCGAAGACATCATTCAGCTCGTGATCCGGCTCGGATTGTTGGCGCTGCTGATGTTCTGGTCGTTCCTGATCATCCGGCCGTTCGTGCCGATCCTGACCTGGAGCGGCGTACTTGCGGTGGCGTTCTACCCGGCCTTCAGCTGGCTCGCCAAGCGCCTCGGCGGCCGTCCTCGCTTGGCCGCAGCCCTCCTGACCCTGGTCACGCTGGGCATCATCATTGGTCCTGCGGCTTGGCTGGGCTTGAGCGCAGTCGAAGCGATCAGGGATCTCGCGGGCCAGATCGGCACCGGCGAGATCGTGCTTCAGTCCGCTCCCGAGCAGATCAAGAGCTGGCCGGTGATCGGCCCGCAGCTCTACGACCTCTGGAACCTGGCGTACACGAACATTCGCGCCATGCTGCGCGAGGTGGCGCCGTATCTCAAGCCGATTGCTGGGATGATGCTCTCATTCGCGGGCGATGCCGGCCTCGGCACGCTGCAGTTTCTTGTGTCGGTGTTCGTCACCGGCTTTCTTCTCCCATGGGGGCCGCAGCTCGTCGCCGCGGTTCGCGGCTTCCTGTTCCGCATCGTGCCGGAGCAGAGCGAGCACTTTCTGGAGCTCGCCGGCGCCACCATCCGAGCTGTGGCGCAGGGCGTAATCGGCGTCGCGATCGTGCAGTCGTTGCTGGCCGGCATCGGCTTCAAATTCGCAGGCATCCCGAGTGCCGGGTTGCTTGCCGTCATCGTCCTGTTGCTGTCGATCGTGCAGATCGGGGGGTTCCTCGTCCTCTTTCCGGTGGTCATCTGGATCTGGATGGACAAGGACGTCACCATGGCGCTGCTACTCACCGCGTTCTTCGTCGCCGTCGGCCTGCTCGACAACATCCTGAAGCCACTCGTCATGGGGCGCGGCCTGACCACGCCGACCCTCGTGATCCTGATCGGCGTGATCGGCGGAACGCTCGCGCATGGGATTATCGGTCTCTTCATCGGTCCAATCATCCTGTCGGTCGCCTGGGAGCTGGCGGCGGCCTGGGTCCGGAGCGATCGCGTCGCGGCTCAAGAGAAGACCGGCAAGCACTGAATGCCTGCGCGGCACGGCATCTGACCTACCTTTGACATAAGTCAATCGCTGGGTTTCCGGCACGCCTTGAGTACGTGAAGGTGAGGCATGACTTCGGGCACGTGGATGTCGATGGCTAATCAGACGTCGCAGGATGACTGCGCACTCGGGCAGGTGTCCGCGGTTCGCGGCCGGGTCCCGATGGCTGGTGACTGACAGCCATGGACACGATCCTTGCTATTGATGCTAACGCAGCGGGCGTGAGCTTCCAGCTCTTCTCCGTGCAAGGCGACGGGCGGCTGGAAGGGCAAATCAACGGAAGGCTCGAGGGGGTAGGCGGCTGCCCGCGCCTGAAGGCGCGCCGGATGAACGGAGATTCGTTGGCGCATCGCGCTTACCGCAACGAGGATGTAGGTGACGTCGCCGCGGCATTCGCGGCTATCGACGCATGGCTGCGCGATGAGTTGAGGGTCGGCCCGTTGGCCGTGGGCCATCGCATCGTTCAGGGCGGGCCCGAGCACGCTCGACCGATCTTGATCGATGACGCCGTGATGGTCCGGCTAGAACAGCTGGTAGCCTCGGCGCCGCTGCATCAGCTGCATAATCTCGCGCCGATCCGTGCGATCCGGGCCGATCATCCAGCGCTACCGCAGGTCGCCTGCTTCGACACTGCATTTCACCTCAGCCGCGCGGCTGCGAGTGACGGCAGCGTCAGCCCGTATCAGCATCACGCAGGCACCGTAAGACCTTCCGGATTGCACGGTCTATCCTACGAGTCAGTTGCGCGAACCCTGTCGCTCGTGGCGCCCGGCATCGCAAAACGCCGCGTGATCGTTGCGCGCCTCGGCGACAGCAGCTCGATGTGCGCGCTCCGGGACGGGCGCAGTGTCGAGTGCATCCCCGCACGCTATGCCTTTGGTCCGCTGCCGGCCGATGATTTCGCCAGCGAGATCGACCCCGATATCGCCCAGTTGCTCAGGTCGGAGAATGGCATGCCGACCGAGGCGCTACAGGACGCTTCCCGGCGCAGCTACGGGCTCAGCGGCCCCGCTGGTGCAGGGGAGGTCGCATTTGAGCTGGAGGGGGCCCGCTCTCCTCAAGTCAGACATGCCGTCGAGCGTCTGGGCTACCGGGCCGGCCTCGATGCCGGTCTCCTTGCGGCCGCGCTGGAGGGTCTCGACGCATTCGTCTTCACCGGCGAGATCGGTGAACGCTCGGCCGCCATCCGCGCGTCCATCGCCGAGAGGCTGAGCTGGCTCGGTGCGACACTGGATGCCCCTGCCAACGCGCAGCACGCACGGCTGATCTCGCGCCATGATGGTCGCATTCCGATCTATGTGCTCCCGTCGGATGACGAATTGACGATCGCGCGGCATACGTTGGCGATTTTGTTGAATGGGCCGTCGCCACACTGAGCAGGCGCCCGCCGAAAAACTGGTTGGTTCCTTATGCTGCTTCAGCTTCTCGTCGGCGCACTGGTCGGAATGACCAATATCGGAATTCATGCGCTGGTGACCGTCGTCGCCGTCTCGATTGCTCGCAGGGCCGGCCTTCGGACAACCGTGAGACCAAGATTGCACTTGATGGGCGTAATGATTGCGACGGCCGCGGTGTTGACGGTCGCCCACACGCTGGAAATCCTGGTGTGGGCCTGGACGTATGGCATCGTCCAGGCCGCGGCGCCCGGCAGCGATCTGCTCTATTTTGCTTTCGTCAACTACACCACACTCGGCTACGGCGACATCACGCCGGTGCGTGAATGGCGGCTCATCGGCCCGCTGACCGCCATGAACGGCGTGCTGTTGTTCGGCTGGTCGGCCGCCATCCTGTTCGAAGTCTTGCGCAAGACACTCGAGCATCTCGGCGTGACAGAAGCGCCGGGCTTCAAGCGGTCCTGACCGCAACCGCGACGATCTGCCACGCCGCTCAAAATGGAGCGCGATGGCTGCGCCTGTCTGAGGAAGAGGGCGCCAGCGTGGTGACCAAACTGTCAGCGTTCCTGCTCTTTGCCCTAGGACTGCAGATCGAGGTCTGCGAGCTGATGGCGGTCCAAGAGCACGATCTGGCGCTGGGTATTGCCGACGAAGCCGAGAACGCCGAGTTCATGCAGCCGCGACAGGGCGCGGGATACTGTTTCCAGTGTCAGGCCTAGATAGTCGGCGATATCGCGCCGCGACATCGGCAACGCCATGATGCCGGATGCCGTCAAGCGCTTGTCCATTTCGAGCAGGAACGCCGCCACCCGTTCCAGCGAGGTCTTGCGTCCCAGCAGGAGCATGTGATCCTCCGCGTGCTGGAGGTTGATCGTGGTCATGCTGAGCAGGTTTTTGGCGACCATTGCATCGCTTTCGGCAACCATTTCGAGGCTTTGCCGCTTGACCAGCCGCACCGTGGTATCGACTATCGCTTCCGTCGTGAAGCGGTGCTCGATGCCGTTTCCCAGACCGAAGATGTCGCCGGCGAGGTGAAAGGCCCCGATCTGCCTGCGGCCGTCCGTCAGCAGCTTATAGCTTCGCACTGCACCAGATTTGACCTGGTAGACATATTCGGCGGGTTCTCTCTCGCCGTAGATTTCGGTGCCTTTTCTGTAAAAAAAGTCAGTTAAACTGATGAGCGCGTTGGAATGGCTGGTCATTCCGATGTCACGGAGTGAATTGGGACGCAGCGCGGAATCCGTCGTGGTGCGAACGAACATAGGCCAACTCCTTAGCTCATCGCCGGATTGGTCCGTCGGACGACGCAATTTCCTAGTAGGGAATGCGCCGCGCTATTCCGCTCCCGCCCAAGTTGATTTACGATCATGGCGGTATTTCAATCCATTGCCATAAGGTTCATTGTACCAAGGGACATCAGGAGCTTTTCCTGCGCAAAATGAGAAGTCACGACAATTGCCGGAATACATCTGCAGACGCAGCGGATGTTTTCATTTTCGAACTATTTGAAGACAAGATTCGCGAGTGACGAACGTTCATTTGATCTCGGTGGCTTCTCACGAGAGGTGACGCTTGCCAGGTCTCGTTCACGTAGTTGACGATGACGAGTCGTTTCGAACGGCGGTCGCGCGCCGGCTGAAGCTCGCCGGCTATGACGTGGCGACGTATGCCTCGGCGGAGGACTTGCTGCACGCCGGGCCGGACGACGAGCAGGCGGGATGCATTTTGCTCGACGTATGCATACCCGGGCTGAGCGGCCCGGATCTCCAAGGCCGCCTGATCGAGCAAGGCTCGGCGCTGCCGATCATATTCCTGACCGGGCACGCCGACACACCGACCACGGTGCGGGCGATCAAGGCTGGTGCGGAGGATTTTCTGACCAAGCCGATTTGCTCGGAGCAGTTGATCGACGCGATCGAGCGCGCGCTGGCGCGTCAGCACGCCGGCCGCGCGCAACGCGGCAGGCTCAATTCGCTTCGTACGCTCCTTGCTACGCTGACGCACCGCGAGCGGCAGGTGTTTGATCTCATGGTGCGAGGACGGATCAACAAGCAGATTGCCCATGAGCTTGGAACGACCGAGCGCACCGTGAAAGCGCATCGTCACCAGGTCATGGAAAAGATGCAGGTTCGTTCGTTTGCGGAACTCGTTTCGATCGCGGAGCGGCTGGGAATGCTCGATGCGGATGGCGATTGACTAATTTGTCGCTACGGTTCCCGCAATGTGACTGCCCCAAGGGACAATAGAAAAAGTCATCGATGCGGTGCTGTTATTGGCGCGCAGCGGATGTGGCGTTCTGCCTTCAAAGCCGGGAGGCAGAACGCGCGTTAAAAAATGCGGGTGCAAGCTGCCATTTGTGGCGCCCGACGCGAAAGATTGTCACTTGCCGACACGCCGGTCCATTCTCGTCGTCGACGACGACCCGTCCATTCGGACGAGCATATACAGATTGCTGCGTGAGCATGGCTTCATTGCGAGTCAGTTCGCATCCGCGAGCGCCTTGCTCGACTATGGCGGCTTGGATAGGGCGGTCTGCATCGTGCTCGACATCAATCTCGACGGACAGTCCGGCATCGATTTGCGCCGGAAACTCACCGAGAGAGGTGTCACCGCGCCTGTGATCTTTATCACCGGCAATGACAGTGCGGCGAGCCGCGCTGCTGCAATGACTTCGGGCTGTGTCGCCTACTTGACCAAGCCGTTTTCGGCGCAGTCTCTCATCGAGTCAGTGACGCGTGCGTGTGCCGCGTAGCAGTGCAAAGAATTTCATTCGTCGACATATTGCTCGAGCGTCTTGACCGGTGCGCCCTTGTGGACCGACGCGAACTGCGCCAGCGGCACCATGGTCGTCAGCGCCAGCAGGCTGGAATCGACGACCTCGAGCGCCAGCGTCTTGCCCGATTCCATATCCTTGACGATGTCGTGATCCACGACGTCGGCCGCAATGCACGCGTTGGTGACGCACCAGCTATAGGGGACGCGGAAAGGTGCGCCCTGATCGACGGTCAGCTTGGCCGGCTGTTGCAGGTACATGCCGACGGGCACGAACACTTGCAGCCGTTTCGTCGCGGTGCCTTCACGTTCGATCAGGTCCACGCGCACGGCGATCTGACCGGTCGGCAATTTGCCGGTGATTGAGGTCCGGCAGAGCGTCGGTGCACCGCCGGCCTTGAAGCAGAGCTTTTGCCAATCGCCGTAGGTGATGTCCTTGGCCTCGCGCTGTCCACGCGTTGCGACTTCTGCCGGCCTGCCGGCTTGCGCCGCCTTCGATGCTGCGCGGGCGGGGAATGTTGCGGTCGCTGCGATCAAGACGACCAGAACTCCTGCGAAACAATGATGGCGACCAGACATGTTGTGCCTCCAAAGCTGAGCCCTATTTCCGCGCATCGAGGAATTTCGCTACTAGCGGCGACCAGAGCGGGATCGCGTCCGGCGAGCCGATGAAGAAGTGACCCTCGTTGCCGAACGGGGGCATCAGGTGATACTCGGCCTGGCCACCAGCAGCGGTAAACGCTGCATGCATGCGTTTCGACAGATCGGGGCCGAAGAAAGTGTCGTTCTCGATATAGATCCACAGCATCGGGACGCGCGAGGTCCGGCCGAAATCCGCGGTCGCCTCGACCAGCTTGTCGGGGGCGCAATTGTTGTTGGGCTTGCCGCCGACGCGACCGCCGCGGCCCGCGGCAAACGTGATGATGGCTTTCACCTGAGGCGGGTTTGCGCTCGATAGCGCGATCGAGGCCCAGCCCCCCGCGGATTGACCGACCACGATGACATCCTTCGGGATGATGCGCTTCTCGGCTGCCATGTAGTCGATGATCCAGAGATCGACCTGCGCGACCGCCAGGCCCGCATCGTGGAAGTTGGCGTTCGTGCATTTGCCGACCTTTGAGAAAAACGGGCCGTAGAGCGCGCGCTCGGGAATGTCGATCGCGGCTGCGCCATAGCCGCTGCCGACTGGCGCGACCACGAGATAGCCGCGCTTTGCGAACCATTTGGCGGCGTCGCGGAATTCAACCAGCGGAAAGAAGCTGCGATCGGTCGGGTTGAGCGAGACGCCATGGTTCATGATGACAAGCGGGAAGGGGCCGTCGCCGACCGGGCGCACCAGATAGGCGAACATCGGCAGCGGCAGGGGCAGCGCCCAGATCTCCTCCTGGATGCTTACGGCGTCGGTCGTGTCTGCTGAACGTGCCGGCCCGGCGACACCGATGGTGACGAGAATTGCGGCCAGCCATCGAAACAGATCAGCGGATCGCATCGGCATCTCCCGTCAACCAACATACGTGGCGGCCACGATGATCGGGCCGAGCACCGTCAGCACGACGTTACCGACGGCGTAAGGTACGGCGACCCCGAGCACCGGCGTCTGGCTCTCGGCGGCGTCGCAGGCACCGGTCACCGCGGCGTCGACCGTCATGGCACCAGCCAGCGCGCCGCAGGTGATGACCGGGTTCATGCGCAGCACGTAATGGGCAAACAGCGTCGCGACGATCAGCGGCACCAGCGTGATGACGAGACCCATGCCGACCAGCAGCATTCCATGTGCCTGGATCGCGGCCCAGGCTGCGGCGCCGTTGCCGAGCCCGATTGCCGCGATAAATCCGCCGAGACCGAGATCGCTCAGCGTCTGCTGCGCGGCGGGCGGTAGCGCGCCAATGGTCGGCCGGCGCGAGCGGAGCCAGCCGCAGGCCAGGCCCGCGATCAACGCGCCACCGCCGCCGCCGAGCGTCAGCGCGACGCCGCCGACCTTGAAGCTGACAAGGCCGGCGAGCAGGCCGGCCGCGATGCCGGCGGCCAAGAACGCGATATCGGTGCGGTCTCCGGCGCGAAGGATCTGGCCGACATTGGCAGCGGCCCGCTCGATGTGGCGGGTGCTGCCGACCAGGGTCATGACATCGCCGATATAGACCCGCGTATCAGGGCTCAGCGGCACTTCGCGGCCCATCCGCGTCAACGCGCGCAGGAACACGCCACGCGCATCGCCGCCGACGCGTTCGGCCACGTCCTTGATGGAGCGGCCGTGGAGCTGGCGATTGTCGACCAGCAGCTCGATCACGTTGCCGGGAATCGCTTTGAGGATCTCATCGGCGTCGATCTCGGTGCCGATGACTGCCCTGGCGGCAACCATGGCTGCAGTGCGCCCGGCGACGATGACGTTGTCGCCCGCCTCAAGCAAGGTATCCAGATGGGGTTCGACATCGATCCCCTGGCGAACGATGCGCTCGACGACAGCGCGGCTGCCGATGTCCTCCTCGATCGACCTGACGGAGCGGCCCGCCGCGGTTGAGACCAGATAGGCGCGCCCCTGAAATTTCCGGTAGGCGAGGTTCTCGGTCTGTGGCGCGGCATCACCCGAGAGCTCCGCCTCCAGCCTCTTCGCTTCGGCCTTCAGGTCGATCCTCATCAATTTCGGAGCCACGAATGGGACGAACAGCAGGGTCAGGATGTAGCCGAGCACGTAAGTCACGGCGTATCCGGCTGCAATGTTGGCTTCCTGCTGCTTCAAGGCGTCACTCGGCAGGCCCAGTTGCGCCAGCGCGCCCGACGCGGTGCCGATCACGGAGGATTGCGTCAGCGCACCGGCGGCGATGCCGGACGCGGTGCCGGGATCCAGCCTGAAGATGAAGGCAAACGCCAGCACGATGACGAGTCCGGTGCCGCCGAGCACGAGCGCCATGGCGACCTGCGCCAGCGTGCGCATGCTGAGCGAGGCAAAGAACTCCGGTCCGGATCGGTAGCCGATCGTGAACACGAACAGGCTGAATAGGATCACCCGCAGCAGGGACGGAAATGCGAAGGTGCCGAGCTGTCCGATCAGGACGGCGACGATCAGGATGCAGGCAGTGGTTCCGATCGCGAAGCCGCGAATCTTGATCCGACCGAGCAGCGTGCCGATCGCTATGGCCAGCAGCAAGAAGATTTCCGGTGCGGTGGTGATGATCCACCTGACGGTATCCATGGTCGACTTCCCCGCCGCTTTGCGCCGATTTGATTTGCGCCCGGCAGCGATGGCTTGATCCAAATCAAGCCTTGCCGCCGATAAGGCGCCGCCAATGACGGCATGCAGAACTCGCGGCAGCCCTCGTCGTCCTCATGAGCACTCTGGAGGTTGTCACGGAGGCGGTGCGTCCCGATGAAACGGTCGTGATCGCTTTGCTGCTCGCCTTCGCCGGCGGCTATATCGACGCTTATACCTGGATCATCCACGGCGTGATGGCGAATGCCCAGACCGCCAACCTGATCTTTCTCTGGGTCTATGCGACTGCCGGAAATTGGGTCAAGGCACTTCACTTCGTGCCTCCGATCCTCGCCTTTGCGGCCGGCATTGTCGTCGCTGCATGGCTCCGCCGCGCTGCCGGCGATCGGGCCAGTGCGATCAGCACGTTGATCGAGATCCTGCTGCTGATCACGATCGGCATTTTGCACAACCGCTTGCCGGATCTCGCCGGCACGCTCGGCATTTCGCTCGTTGCCGCCATGCAGGCGGCGGTTTTCACCAGGGTCGAGGGTGTTGTCTGCAGCACGGTGATGATCACCGGCAATATGCGCCAAGCTATCGAAAATATCTTTGCAGTCGCATCCGGAGGCGCGCAGGGCGGAACGCTGCGCCTTTCGGGCATCTTTTTCGCTTTATGTGCGGTGTTCGGCTTCGGTGCGGCGGTCGGGGCCTTCGCCACCAAAGGCATTCCCGATCTCGCGCTCGGCATTCCCGTGGTGGCGCTCCTGATCGTCTTGCTGCGTTGCGAGGTGCCGCATCAGGAGGCGGCGCGATGAGTACGCCGTCCGAGTCCAAATGGAAGCGTTTCTTTCCGCCGGCCGGCTGGCTTGCGGCCTATCGGCGTGAATGGCTCCCCTCCGACGCCGTCGCGGGCGTCACGCTCGCCGCCTACGCTATCCCGGTTTCGCTCGCCTATGCGGCGCTGGCCGGTCTGCCACCGCAAATTGGTGTCTATGGCTACATGCTCGGCGGTATCGGCTATGCCTTGCTGGGATCGTCGCGACAGCTTGCGATCGGCCCGACCTCGGCCATCTCCCTGATGATCGCTTCGACCGTCGGGGCGCTCGCCAGCGGTGATGCGGCGCGTTATGCGCAGATCGCAAGTCTCGCGGCCTTCGCCGTAGCGGTGCTGTGCTTCATCGCCTGGCTGTTCAAGCTCAGCGTGCTCGTGCGCCTCGTCAGCGACAGCATCCTGGTCGGGTTCAAGGCAGGAGCGGGACTCACCATCATCATGAGCCAGTTGCCGAGCCTGCTTGGTGTCGCCGGCGGCGGCCACAATTTCTTCGATCGGGCCATCGAGCTGACAGGGCAACTCGGCCAGATCGACCCGTTGGTGCTGGCGATCGGCACGGTCGCATTGCTGTTGCTGCTGGTCGGCGAACGCCTTCTGCCGGGCAAGCCGGTCGGCATTACCGTCGTCGCGCTGGCCATCATGTTGGCAACGCTCCTTGGCTTACCGACCATGGGTGTGCCCGTGACCGGGAAGATACCGCAGGGTTTGCCGGCCCTGGGATGGCCGACATTCGGGCTTTTGCAACTCGACGACCTTTTTCCGCTCGCCGCCGGATGTGTGCTGCTGGCCTACATAGAAGGTGTCTCGGCGGCCCGCGGCTTCGCCGCCAAGCACGGTTATCCCCTCGACGTGCGGCAGGAGTTTCTGGGGCTCGGCACCGCGAACCTTGCCGCCTCATTCGGCCATGGCTATCCCGTCGCGGGCGGCTTGTCGCAATCGGCGGTCAACGACAGCGCCGGCGCGCGGACGCAATTGGCCCTGGTGATCTGTTCGATGACGCTCGGGCTGTGCCTCTTGTACTTCACGGCGCTGCTGACCAACCTTCCCAAGGCGGTGCTGGCAGCCATCGTGTTTGCCGCCGTGTACAGGCTGGTGGATGTCCGGAAGCTGTTGCGGATGTGGCAGGTCAGCCGGATCGATTTCTACGCCGCCGCAATCGCGTTGGTATCGGTGTTGCTGCTCGGCATCCTGCAGGGGGTCCTGCTTGCGTCGATCGCATCAATCGTCCTGCTGCTGGCCCGAGCCTCCCGGCCGAACGTGGCGTTCCTCGGCCGTTTGCCTGGCGGGCGATATTCGGACCGTGCGAGGCACGTCGACGTCGAGCCGCTGGTCGGTGTCATCGCGTTTCGCCCGGAAGCCTCATTGCTCTATATCAACGCCGAGACGATCCTAGATACCGTCCTGATGGCGCTACGCACAGCACCGGATATGCGGCTGGTGGTCTGTGACCTGTCCGCGTCGCCATACATGGATCTCGCCGGCGCGCGGATGCTGCACGACCTCCATGACGAGCTCACCTCCCGGCAGATTGCCTTCTGCATCGTCGGCGCGCACGCACAATTGCGCGACCTCTTGCTTGCCGAAGGGCTGGCGGAGAAGACGGACAGCGGCCATTGGTTGCGGTCGCTCGACAGCGTCTTGGGCGACGATCAGGCCAATACAACGCAACGAACGTCCTGACGATCGCATCGCGAGGCAAAACAGCGCGGCTTCGTCGATCAGAATGAGCCCGACCGTTGACTTGGATCAATAGAGCGACCGGTGCCGCACCCACGATCCGCATCAGGTTCGCCTCAGGGGATCGGAGAGAAACATGTCCAAGGACGCCAAGCCCGCGCAGAAGCGCATCGATCAGTTCCTTTCCGGCCCCGGCGGGCGAGCGGATGATTGGCGTGATCTGGTGGAAGCGGCAAAGGTGTGGGCCCGAGGCGGAGATCGCGCGAAGTACGATGCCGCGCTGGCCGATGTCTCAGTCACGGAAGAGTTTCACGGTTATCCGGGGCTGCAACTGATGGCTGCCCTGCGGGAAACGGCCGCGACTGGCGATGCGGCCACGTCGTTCGCTCTCGCCACGCGGCTGACGCAGGCGCTGATGACGAGGTCTTTCCGCCAGCATGCCGGTGACTGGAGTCTGAATGACGAGGGCAACGGCGGGGCGTCCGACCTGGTGCCGCAGATGTTCGGACAGCACACCGCGCGTCGTCCCTATTTTGAAACCCTGATCGTCACGGGTCTCTCGTCGAGCAACTGGCCGGGGCTCGCCAGCGAATGGCGCAAGCTGCGACGTCCGGTCGATCAGTTCATCTATGAGCCGGTTATTGTCGGCAGCCTCGAGGACGCCTTCTGCGCGGCGATGCTGAACCCCAACCTCGCAGCCGTCGTCATCAACGAAGGCTTTGCGCTGCGCTCAAGGCACGATGCGCCGGTGCTCCGCACGCTGACTGCTTCGGCCGGATTGCATGACGAGTCCGACGCCTCGGCACTCCGGCTTGCCCATATCATCAATCGGGTCCGTCCCGAGCTCGACCTCTATCTCATGTCCAACCGCAATGTCGAGGAGATGGCCGGAAATCCGCAAGCAAACGTCGCCCGTCGCATCTTCTATTCCATCGAGGATCTGCTCGAGCTTCATCTCTCCATCCTCGAAGGGGTGCAGGACCGCTACGACACGCCGTTCTTCGACAATCTCAAGAAATACGCGCAGCGTCCGATCGGGACCTTCCATGCGCTGCCGATCGCCCGCGGCAAATCGGTCTTCAAGTCCGACTGGATCCGCGACATGGGCGAATTCTACGGCCTGAACCTGTTCCTGGCCGAGAGCAGCGCGACCACCGGCGGCCTCGACAGTCTGCTGGAGCCGACCGGCACCATCAAGAAGGCGCAGGACAAGGCGGCGCGCGCGCTTGGTGCGGACCGCGTGTTCTTCGTGACCAACGGCACCTCGACCTCGAACAAGATGGCCGTGCAGGCGCTGCTCGGGCCGGGTGACATCGCGATCGTCGATCGCAACTGCCACAAGTCGCACCATTACGGAATGGTGCTGGCTGGCGCCCAGCCGATCTATGTCGAAGCATTTCCGATGACGGAATATTCGATGTACGGCGCCGTGCCGCTGAAGACAGTCAAGCAGGCGCTCTTGGGCGCCAAGGCTGACGGCCGACTCGACCGCGTAAAGATGCTGGACCTGACGAACTGCACCTTCGACGGCCACATCTACAACACCCGCCGGGTGATGGAGGAATGCCTCGCGATCAAGCCCGACCTGATCTTCCTCTGGGACGAGGCCTGGTTCGGCTTTGCGCGCTTCTCGCCTTATCTGCGAAAGCGCACCGCAATGGGCGCCGCCAACGACATCGAAGCCTGGATACAAGATCCGAAATCGGTCGCGGCCTACGAGAAGCAGCAGACCGAACTCGGCAAAAACCCCTCGGACGAGATGCTGCTTAAGACCCGCCTGATTCCCGATCCGCGGCAGATCCGCTTGCGTGTCTATCAGACCAATTCGACCCACAAGTCGATGTCGGCAATCCGGCAGGGCTCGATGCTCTCGGTCAAGGACGTCGAGTTCCACACGGTCGAGCAGCAGTTCAAGGAAGCTGTCTTCACCCACGCATCCACCAGCCCGAACCAGCAGCTCATCGCGAGCCTCGATGTTTCACGGCGCCAGATGGAGCTCGAGGGATATGGTCTCGTGGCCAATGCGATAGAGATCGCGCTCGCCATCCGCCAAGCCGTCAACAACAATCCGCTGATCTCGAAATATTTCCGTATCCTCGGCGCGGACGCCATGGTGCCAGCGCAGTACCGGCAGAGCGGCTTCACCGACTATCTCGCGGCCGGCACCAATTGGGCCAGCGTTCTAAAGAGCCTGGACGACGACGAGTTCTGTCTCGATCCGACCCGCATGACCCTGGTGTGCGGCACCGCCGGTTACGACGGCACGCAGTTCAAGGGCATTCTCGCCAACGACTACAACATCCAGATCAACAAGACCTCGCGCAACTCGGTGTTGTTCCAGTCCAACATCAACAATACCCGCAGCGATGTTGCACATCTGGTGAGGGTTCTGGCCGAGATTGCGGGCGAGGTCGACCGCGGACTCGTACAGGGCGGCGCCAACGCGAAGAAGACCTTCGAGGCGAGGGTCAAGAGCCTGATGACTGATGTGCCCGACCTGCCGAATTTCTCGCGTTTCCACGACAGTTTCCGCGGCGATGCCGGCACCAAGACCAACGAGGGCGATATCCGCACCGGATTCTACTCTGCGTATGACGCGGCGGGTTGCGAATATATCCGGCTTGGCGACGCGGAGATCGACCGCCGCCTGAAGGCCGGTCCGGATCTCGTCTCCGCCAGTTTCGTGATCCCGTATCCGCCGGGCTTCCCGATCATGGTCCCGGGCCAGGTCATTACCCAGGAAACCATCGACTTCATGCGTAAGCTCGATGTGAAGGAAATCCACGGCTACGACGCCAAGGAGGGCCTGAAGCTGGTGCGCACCGAAGCTCTGGCGAAAATCGGCAGGCCCAAGCCCAGCGCCACACCGAAGCTGAAGGCGGCGTCTTAAGGGGAACGAACATGCAAGCTTTCTTTGAATTTCTGCAGCACAATCCGTTTCTGCTGCTGTTCTTCGTCGTCGGGCTCGCGGTCTGGATTGGACGGGCGAGCATCAAGGGGTACGGCCTCGGCATGGTGGCCGGCGCCATCGTCGTCGGCGCCGCCCTGTCGGTGTGGGCATCCACCTACGGTGTGAAGCTCGAGCTGAACACATTCGCCAAGAGCCTGTTCTACTATCTCTTCATGTACGGCGTCGGGCTGCGCGTGGGACCTTCCTTCATCAACAGCCTCAAGGGCGACGGCCTCAAGTTCTGTGTCCTGGCACTGATATCGAGCGTGCTCGGCCTGGCACTTGTCGTCATCTTCGCGAAGCTCTTCGAGCTTCCAGTCGGCGCGGCCGGCGGCATGCTGGCGGGATCGCAGACGATGTCCGCCGCAATCGGTTCGGCCGAGCAGGCGGTGACCTCGGGTGTCGTCAAGCTTCCCCAAGGCATGAAGCCCGAGGATGCCTCGGGCATGATCGCGCTGTCCTACGGCATCACCTATATCTGGGGTACCGTCGGCATCATCCTGATCTGCAAATATCTGCCCCGCTGGTGGGGTGTCGACGCCAAGGCGGCGGCCAAGCAATTCGAGCAGGAATTTGGCGTCAAGGATCTCGAGGGCGGCGGGCTGACCGGGTATCGCCAATTCGGTCTTCGAGCCTATCGGCTGGAAAATCCAGCGCAGATAGGCATGAGCATTGGCAAATTCCGTACAGTCAACCCGGAGTACCGCATCGTCAACGTGGGGCGCCGCGGCGAACCGCAGGGCGCCGATCCCGACTTCGTTCTGCAAAAGGGTGACGTCATCGCACTCGGGGGCTCGACCGAGCATCTCACCGACAAGATGGGCTTGATCGGGCCCGAGGTCGCGGATGCCAAGGCACTCGGCATTCCCATGGACCAGGCGGACATCCTTGTGACCAACAAGGACATCGTCGGACGGACCTTCGAATCCTTCCGCGAGACGGCGATCGCCGGCCAGTTGCAGGTCACCAAGGTCGAGCGCGGGGGGGTTCAGATCCCGGCCGGTCTCAAGACCAAGATCGAGCGGATGGACATCATCTCGGTGGTCGGCCTCAAGTCTGCCGTCAACGAGCTTGGAGAGATGTGGGGACGCATCGCGCGGACCAACACCTCGACCGATCTCTTGACGCTCGCCGCCGGCATGATCATCGGCTTCCTAATCGGCATGATCGAATTTCCGGCTTTCGGCGCCAAGATCGGCCTCGGCAATGCCGGCGGTCTGTTGCTGTCGGGCGTGATCGTCTCGTCCCTGGTCTCACGGCTACGCTTCTTCGGCAACACGCCGAATGCGGCGCGCAACGTGCTGGAGGACCTCGGCCTCGTCGTCTTCGTTGCGATCGTCGGTGTCAATGCAGGCGCCGGTTTGCTGGCTCAGCTCACGGGCGGGGTTGCCTTGAAGATATTCGTCGCCGGCTTCATTGCCTGCACGATCCCACCCTTCATCGTCTGGGCGATCGGATTCCACGTCTTCAAGATCAACCCGGCCGTGCTGATGGGCGGCGTTGCGGGCGCGCGGTCCCATTCCGGCCCGTGCCGCGAGGCGGCGGTCGAAATCCAGAGCTCAGTGCCCTGGATTGGATTCCCGGTCGGCTACGCCGTGTCGGGCATCCTGCTCACCGTGTTCGGTTACTTCGCAATGATCCTTGCCCAATAGCTTGGCGCCATAACCCGAGGGGAAGAAAGTAATGAGAAAGTCTGTTGTTCTTGCCGTACAGTTGGCCTTGACCATTGGCGCTGCCGGTTTCGTTACGCCGTCACACGCTGATACCGGCCAGGTTGCGGTCGTCTTCACCAAAGGCGGGTTCATTGTTGGCGTTGGCGGCGGGGAGGGCGTCCTCTTGCTCCACGGCAAGAAATATCCGTTCACCGTATCCGGCATGAGCGTGGGCCTTACGATCGGTGCCTCCACTACCAAGTTCGTCGGCCGTGCTCTCAATCTGAGGGGGCCGGCCTCGATCGAGGGCTCCTATGCAGCCGGCGGAGCAGGTGGGGCGGTTGCAGCGGGTGCAGGTGCCGTGCAGTTGCAGAACGGCAATGGCGTCATTCTTCAGCTTAGCGGCCCGAAGATTGGCGCCGAAGTGTCGGCGGCCGTCGGCGGTGTCACGATCCGTTTGAAGTAGGACAGGCAATCGGGCCGCGTTGCCGCGCGGCCCGATTTTCAGTATCGCTCTTGGACGAACTTCATCCCACGCAAACCGGCCTGGTCGTTGTAGCGTCCCTTGTCGGAGCGCCGCGGGAGCTTGACCTTATCCTTCTTGATCCGCTTGTGCGGGATCGCCTTCAACAGATGTGCGATGCAGTTCAGCCGCGCCCGGCGCTTGTCGTCGGAGCGGATGATGTACCATGGCGCGTGTTTCGTGCTCGTCTTCTTGAGCATGAGGTCTCGCGCCCTCGAATAATCGTACCAGCGCCCGTAGGATTCCAGATCCATCGGGCTCAGTTTCCATTGCCGCACCGGATCATCGATACGGGCGTGAAAGCGGCGCTCCTGCTCGTCCATGCCGACCTCGAGCCAGATCTTGATCAGGATGATGCCGCCGTCGACGATGTATTTCTCCAGCTCGGGGCAGAGCGTGAGAAACCGATCGTGGTCGGTGGGTGTGCAGAAGCCCATCACATATTCGACGCCGGCGCGATTGTACCAGCTCCGGTCGAAGATCACGATCTCGCCGCCGGCGGGAAACTGCTGCATGTAGCGCTGGAAGAAAATCTGCGTCTTTTCGCGATCCGAGGGCGCCGGCAACGCCACCACTCGAAACACGCGCGGGCTGACCTTTTCGGTGATCGCCTTGATCGTTCCGCCCTTGCCCGCGGCGTCCCGGCCTTCAAAGAGGACGATGACCCGAAGCTTTTTTTCCCGCACGAAGTCCTGGAGTTGGCAAAGCTCGATCTGAAGCTTTTCCAGCTGCTTTTCATAGTCCTTGCGCTTCATCCGCTCCGCGGGCTCGTCCTTGGCCATGTCTGTCCTTGTCGTTGCTTCGGATTCGAAGCCGTCGAGCTCAATCATCTCCCCAGGAGATCGTGACGCCGACATCGCCCGGCATGCCGCCCGGAAAATCAATGATCTGGTAAGCTATGCGATAGCCGCGCGGCTTCAGGTAGTCGGTCCAAAGCTGGAATATCTCTTTGGGGATTCCCGTCAGCGTGTTCTCCCAGCCTTTTTCCATCTGGTTGATGGCGCGACCCTTGTCCGTGCACAGCGTGTTGGAGAAGCGATAGACTAGGACCTCGGTCAGACCGTTTCGCACCGCACGTTGGATGATGGTCGAAGCGAGCTTGATCTTTTCCTCCTCGGTCTTGCCGGAGGGCTTGCTCAGCCGGTCAATGAGCGCGCGCTTCTCGGCCTCGGCAGCCGCTGCGATGCGGACAAATTCCTCGGCCTTCTCGGCCTCCTTGACAGCGGCTTCTTTCCGGATCTGGGCGGCGTTTGGAATGAGATCATCGAGGCCGGACATGGCTGTGGCTCCTGACAGACTGTGCACGATCAGCATTCGCGTAAGGCTAGGTCGGGCAACGGGCGTTCCCTTGATTCAAATCAAGCAAACGCAGGATGCGGTTGCCCACATTCGGCTCAGAGCGATTTCCTGATTGGGAGAGAGTTAGTTGAGCGACCAGATTCATCCGATGGCGCCGTCTCATCTGCCCTTTTATCTCGCACCGAGAAGCGGGATCGATACTCTGATGTTGGTGATGGCGCTGGTCCTGATCGGCATCATGTTTTGAGCCGGCACGCTCTACTGGCGCCTGCACAGCCTGCCGGAACGGATGGCGTACAAGTCGCAGAAGCTACAGTTCGAGATCGTGGCCGTGCTCGGCCTGATCTCGCTGTTCGCGCAAATGCACGTCTTTTGGATTGCGGGCTTGCTTCTGGCCCTGATCGACGTCCCGGATTTTGGAACGCCGCTGCGCAGCATCGCCGATTCCGTGGAGAAGATCGCCGATGCGACGCCTGGAGAGGACGAGCCAAAGGGAATCGGCTCAGCTCCCGCTCCTACGAACAAGCCGGATAAGACCAGGGAAAGTGAGCATAGCCATGCTTGAGCTCATGATCTGCTCCCTTTTGACGATCCTGCCCGACTACCTCTACCGCCGCTACGTTCAGGGTAAGCGCTTCGGCAAGGAAATCACTTCTTCTCGATCTGCTACGAACTGCCATGGGGCAATACCGGCTACCTATGGCCAAGTGGTGACGCGGTGCTGACAGTTCGGCCATTGAGCTGTCCCCTGCCGTTACGCTTATGCTGATTGTGTGCGTATGGCGGTAGTTGGGACGTCTGAGGCTGCCGGATGAAGGCATGAGCTGAGACACCTTCGTTGCTGGCATCGACGAGCTCTGGTCTGCAGGACGAGAGCCTCTTCGCCTTGCTGCTGCTGTTTCTCGTCATCCTGGATCGGCGACCTCCCGGTGCAGTTCGCATCTGGCTTGAGCTCGTCATCAAGGTGCACGGCAAATGTCCTCGGAGTGCCGGCGGCAGGCCGGGGTTTGGTGGAGGCCGAATTGCTCGAAGGACGCGCCAATCTTGCGCTGCAGCGGTGCGTCGGGGCCCGTTTCGTTGATCTCGATCAACAAGCGCCCGTGCCTCGGCTCGATCCTGCCCGACAGAAAGTGCAATGGAGGCTCTGTGATGTTTAGCTCCGGCAAAACCCTGATGGCGCTCGCGCTGGTGGTGGCGGTCCCCGCAGCTGCGACGGCGCAGACGACGACGCCGGCGGCCCCGAGCGCGCAGGCGCAGCCTGCAAATCCGCCGGCACCGACCGCCGAGCTTCTGAAGCCCGAGCAGATCGAAGCGCTGGTCGCGCCGATCGCGCTCTATCCCGACGAACTCCTTGCCAACGTGCTGGCTGCCTCGACCTATCCGCTGGAGGTGGTCCAGGCCGACCGCTGGCTGAAGGAGCACAAGACCTTGAAGGGCGATGCGCTGAAGGGGGAGGTCGACAAGCAGGCCTGGGACGACAGCGTCAAGGCGCTCGCAAGCACCGCGGACGTGCTCACGATGATGAGCGACAAGCTCGAATGGACCAAGAACCTCGGCGATGCCTTTCTCGCCCAGCAGCCCGATGTGATGGACGCGATCCAGCGCCTGCGCACAAAGGCCTATGACAACAAGAAATTGGTAACCACCAAGCAGCAGAAGATCAGCGTCCAGACTCAGGATAACAAGCAGGTCGTCGTCATTCAGCAGGCCGATCCCGAGGCGGTTTACGTGCCGTATTACGATCCGGCGACTGTTTACGGCAGTTGGCCCTATGCCGAGTATCCGCCCTACTATTTTGGGTATCCGTCCTATATCGGCGCCGGCGTGGTGGCTGCAGGTCTCGCGTTCGGCACGGCCTGGGCGATTGGACGCTGGGGCAATTACTGGGGTGGCGGCTGCAATTGGGGCAATCGCAACGTCTACGTCAACCACCGAACCGCCAACATCAACACCGGCTGGCAGCACAATGCGGCGCATCGGGGGGGCGTGCGCTACAACAACACCAATGTTCAGCAGCGTTTTGGCAACAACAACCTGAAGGCCGGGGCTTCGGACCGGCAGGATTTCCGCGGTCGCGACGGAAATCAGGTGCTGCGTCCCAATCAGGGTGCGGGAGACCGAGCCGGCGATCGCGCAGGGGATCGTGGAGATCGTCCCGGAGCGGGCGACCGTGCGGGCACGCGGGACCGGCCCAGTGGCGGCGACCGCGCCGGCGCCGGCGATCGCGCCAAGAGCGGTGATCGCGCCAAGAGTGGTGGCGATCGCGCCAAGGGCGGTGGTGATCGTGCCAAGGCCGGCGGCGACCGCGCAAAGACCGCCAACCGCGCCGGCGGCGGTGCCGGCAACCGGCCCAGCGGCGGCAACCGCGGCGGCGCCATGAACGTCTCCTCCGGCCGGTCGGCAGCCGCGGCATCGGCGCGCGGACGGTCCAGCATGGCGAGCATGCCACGTGGCGGCGGCGGCGCACCGAGCTTCGCCGGGCGCGGGGGCGGCGGAGGTGGCGGATTCCACGGTGGCGGCGGCGGAGGTGGCCGCGGCGGTGGGGGTGGTGGCCGCCGGTCCGACATCGCGCTGAAGCACGACATCGTTCTGCTCGGGAATCTCGCCAGCGGGCTCGGCTACTACCGCTTCTCCTACATCGGCAGCCATAAGGCCTATGTCGGCGTCATGGCGCAGGAGGTCGAGCGTGTGATGCCGGATGCGGTGACCCGCGGCAGCGACGGCTACCTTCGGGTCTATTACGAAAAGCTCGGGCTGAAATTCCGCACCTACCGCGATTGGCTCGAGGGCGGCGCGAGGATTCCTGCGGAGGTGTCGCCATGATCGGCCTGAAGTCGCTTTGTCGCGCCGCATTGCCGGGCATCATCACGGTCGCATTGATGAGCACGGCGGCTCTCGCGCAGCAATCCTATCCGACACCGGAGGAGGCCGCATCGGCACTGGCCGCGGCGGCCAAGAGCGGCCCGCGAGATATTCTGAAAGTGCTCGGCAGATCGGCGGACGATATCGTCTCGTCCGGCGATGAGGTCGCCGACGCCGACATCCGCGCGCGCTTCATCTCGATGTACGACGCCAGGCACGCGATCAAGGCGGAGGGCAACAAGAAGGCCACGCTGCTGCTTGGGACCGACGACTTCCCGTTCCCGATCCCTCTCGTCAACACCAAGACGGGCTGGGAATTCGACGCTGACGAGGGGCGCATCGAGGTGCTTCGCCGCCGCATTGGCCGCAACGAGCTCGACGCGATCCAGACCGCACTCGCCTATGTCGATGCACAGAACGAATATGCCGACAAGGATCGCGGCGAGGGCGCTGGCGTCTACGCGCAGCGCTTCCTGTCCGCGCCCGGCAAGAAAGACGGCCTGTTCTGGCGCGACGACAGCGATCCCAGTCCTCTGGGTGCCCTGGTCGCGGAGGCATCTGCCGAAGGGTACAAGCCGGGCGAGGGGCCGGCGCCCTATCACGGCTACTACTTCCGCATTCTGAAGGGGCAGGGGTCTGATGCCCCCGGCGGCGCGCTCAACTACGTCGTAAAGAGCAAGATGATCGGCGGCTTTGCGCTGATCGCCTGGCCCGCCGAGTACGGCAATTCGGGCGTAATGACCTTCCTGGTGAACCATGCCGGGACCGTCTACGAGAAGGATCTCGGCAGCCGGACCGATTTCGTCGCCCCGCGCACCACGTTGTTCGATCCCGATCAAACCTGGAAGAAGGCGGATGCCGCAAAGCCCTGAATCGAGGGCGCGCCCGCGGGTGTCTCGCCTGACCACGATGCTCCTCTTGGTACTCGGGCTTGCCGCGCCGTGCACGCAGGCCTTTGCACAGGCCGCCGGCCATGTCCGCGCCAGGATCGTCAAGGCCGGCCTCTTGGTCGGCGGTGGCGCCGGCAGCGGCGTGCTGACCTATCGCGGCAAGACCTATCCCTTCAAGATCACCGGCATGAGCTTTGGCATCACCGCAGGCGCCACGATCGGCCGGCTCGATGGCTGGGCGTCTGGCATCCGCGACGTCGGCGATTTCGCTGGCACCTACAGTTCCGTCGGAGGTGGCGCCGCCCTGGTCGGGGGACTGAACGGCGTTCACCTGCGCAACGACAAGGGCGTCCTGATCGTGCTGCAAGGTCCAAAAGCTGGTCTGGAGTTCGCCGCCAATCTGAGCGAGATTACCATATCGCTGAAGGAGTGACGATATAGTCAATCCAGTTGCTCGGTGCGAGGCGGTGCGATCCAATGCTGAAAGCTGAAGCGCTCCGGTATGCATCCGCAACAGAGCGCGATCTTCCCGCCGTAGTCGCATTGATTCCCGCGACGCCGCGACAGCGGGCCATAGCTGTTGGCGTCGTTATCGCTATTGTCACGGTCGCGGCGCTGGTGGCGCCGTTTGCGCACATCCAGATCGGCAGAATAGACAGCTTCGTTCCGGTTCTTCAAACGGTCCTGAGCGCAGCCGATCTTCTCACGGCAATCCTGCTATTCGCCCAATATTCGGTGCAGCCGCATCGCGCGTTGCCGGCCGTTGCGAGCGGCTATCTCTTCAGTGCCTCGTTTGCATTCTTGCAGACGTTGAGCTTCCCGGGCGGCTATGCCCCAAATGGAATCATAGGTGACGGCTACAATACCCCGGCTTGGTTTTTCGTTCTGTGGCACACCACATTCGCCCTCAGCATCCTCGGGTACGTACTGCTGAAGGAGACGAACGAGACCTCCTCCAGGTCGACGCCCCCAGGAATAGCACTCACACTTGCGGGCGTGATCGGGACAGTGGCTGTGCTGTCGTGGCTTGTGACCGCCGGTGTAGAGCATCTGCCCAGCTTCTACACGACAAGCGTCACGACACAGACTCGGCTTGGCAATCAAATCAACGTCGCGCTGTTCTTTCTCGGCGCATTTGTGCTCTTGCTGCTGTTTATCCGCAGGGGGACAGTGCTTGATCTGTGGCTGATGGTGACCTTGTTGGCGTGGCTGCCCAACTTTCTGGTCGCCGCCGTCGCGAGCTCGGCGCGGTTTTCCGTGGGTTGGTATGCGGCTCGCGGCTTCGCGCTGGTCGCAAGCTGCTTGCTGCTCTCGGTCTTGCTGACCGAAATGACCGTGCTTTACGCGCGGCTGGCGAGCGCTCTGACATTGCAGCGGCGAGAGCGAGCCAACCGCCTGGTGAGCATCGACGCCGCCACCGCGGCAATTGCGCATGAAATCAGGTCGCCGTTGGGTTCGATCACGTTGAATGCTAGTACGGTTCTCAAGCTGCTTCTTGTCAAGCCTCCGCCATTGGAGGAGGTCGGCGTCATTCTCAAGGACATCGAAGACGCAAGCCTCAGGGTTGACGCGACAATCGCGAGCGTTCGCGGGCTGTTCAAGGATTCCGCCGATCAACTGGCCACGATCAGCGTCGAGGATGTTACGGGGCACGTCTTGAGGTTGCTGCAGCACGATCTGCAGTTCAACGAAGTGTCGGTCGTGACCGATTTTCGAGTTGAAAGCCCGCTGGTCCGAGCGGATCCTGCGCAATTGCAGCAGGTGATTTTGAACTTGGTGAAAAACGCAATCGAGGCGATGAGCTTCATGCCCCCTGATGGCCGCCTATTGAACGTCGGGACCCGCCTCGAAGGAGGATCATCCGTTGTCCTGTTCGTCCAAGACTCCGGGGCCGGAGTGCATCCAGAGGACCAGGGCCGCATATTTGAGGCGTTCTTCACGACCAAGCCAGCGGGCATGGGACTAGGCCTCGCGATCTGCCGCACGATCGTCGAAAGGTACGAGGGCAGCTTGGTTCTCGCTGAATCGAGCTCTCGGGGTTCGATTTTCGAGATTTCCCTCCCTGTGAGAGCGCCGAGCGCACCGTAGCAGGCATCGTGGGTTGGCACGAACCGCTTGTGGAATGGGGCGCGCAGAAGCTCGCAGCCTCTCCTCAGCTTCACCCGCGCCCCGTGATGGCTACGTTAACGCAACGGCGGTGTGTCAGGCCGCGGGACGAGAGTTCAAACACTATAACGAGAACAAGACGACCAAGGACTTCGTCGCTGCGCTTTCGGCCGAAGTCAGAATTCCGGCTTCGGGTCTGATCCAAATTATGAAAGGTGGCGATATCCGGATCCAGGGCAGCTGGGTTCACCCACAAGTCGCGATCCACCTTGCGCAATGGCTATCGGTAAAGTTCGCGGTACAGGTGTCGCATTGGGTGTATGGGCTACACGCTGCCGGAGCACTGGTGCCGGACATTTCGCATGGAAAGATGTTCTGTAAGTGGTTGTGTGATGTGCACGGCATAGATACCGACGCGCTTCCAACTTATCTGCACGTCTACGAGGACCGGTCGAAGGGTTTGGCCGAATCCTGAGCAGCTGCTTGCTGATTTCCGTCGGCATTTTCGAGAGGAGTGGCTGCCGCACCGAGCGATCGACTATTTCCGCGGACGGGATAGCGAGGCTCTGCAATATCTGCCGAAGCTAATCGTGACGAACAAGCCTAAGAAGCTGAACTGAGATCTTTTGGCCTTACAAGGAGTGGGCGCTGGACTCCGTCAGATCGGCGCCCACGGGACAGCATCAGCACGGACGTCAACAAGCTCTCGAACATGGAGGCGCATCTGCCCCGGATCTGGCGGGGCCGAGCAGGCAGGCGCTAAGCGGGCTGTCCCTATTATCGGTTGCGAGCGACTACCGCGCCGCCATCCTCAATGCTTAGGACGCCAGTCGATTTGCCAACACAGTGCCCATACGGGGATTTCTCGGGGGCCCGGAAGTTCGCCATATGTCTTTGATTTTGCTTGGTGAGCGCGCTGGGCTCGAACCCAGGACCCCGTGATTAAAAGACATGTGCTCAGGTCGTTCGTGCGTCCTTAGATCCGCTCCCTCGGGCATTGCGAACGAAGGTTGGGGGCAGGCCACAGGGCAAGTTCGCGGGCGAAACTACGGTTGCGATGGTGCTGAGGCGACCGTTGCAAACACCGTAGCTATTATTGCGGGGGCGTAAGAAAAAGCGAGTTAGATCAATAAGGTTGACAAGACACCCCTGGATCCAAAAGCACCAAACCTTTAGCGCTTTACCAAGAGCTCAGGTGGCTGCTCCATACGTCGTTTGCCTCGACTGATAAGCTTTGGTCGCAAAGCTTATCAGTCGGCAAAATTCCATAACATTCGTTCGCGAATCTCCGTTCTTGCTCGCGTAGCAGCTCGGATGTTCTTCAAACGAAGCTGAATGCTTGCTCGCGAGATGCCAAATGCGTCAGCGACCGAATCCGTCAAGGCCCGGGACCCGCTTGCGCCGCAGGCGGATTTCCTTGGCAAGGAAGACCGCCCATGCGTGCGCAAAGGGCGACCAACACCTCGCAAGGACCTTTGTTCTGTCAGGCGGTTTTCAGCCTTGACCCGGGCCACGTCCCAGGCGCCGCGGCAGAATGTACTCGACGTCAATGCTGATGCCGTCCCCGCTCAGGGGGGTCGCTGTGTAGACCGCAGAGACGGCCAATTCGAAGAAGCTCCCGATCGTGAGATAGCCGATCGTGAGCGCCGACTCTCCGCTTGGGGGCCGCCGAGCAGCAACTCCGCGATGTGGCAGCAATCGTCCATCGTCGCCGCCAGCGGTGGAAGGGTGATGAGCTCGCCGGTGTGTTGAGAGATTTTGGCTGGATCGGCGAATTTGGGCTCGCGCCCAATAACCGCGCCCGCGTTGATCAAGGGTACGAAGAATTTCGCGACCTGCGCCGGCTGACCGGTAATATTTTGAATGTTGACCTCGGTCGCGTACACGCCCGGCCGGGCGCCTGCGGTACAGCAGCAGTTCGTCTCGGTTTGTCTGCCGCACACGACCTTCACGCTGTGCACGAGGAACTCGGCTTGCGGCGGTACGGTGGCGGCGGCGAGCAATTCGCTGAACGGATGCGGGAGACGGTCACTTGCAGAGCCCGTCGGATTTTTGGCCATTTCGATCTCCACGATGGTTTGCGGAAGGCGACCTACACGCCGAACTTACGCCAGACTCGACGCAATCTTGTGAGAGATGGCTCACACACTTGGAAGAAACCGCGACAGGCCAAAGTTCCTCGCAAGCAGTGCAACGGATCGTCAGGCGACGATCACTCGATTATCCTTTGAAGTGCGACAAGAGAGGCTAAGACGAGCGCCAGGGCTCCGGCGAAAGTGATGCCAAGGAAAACATTGTGCATGGCGCCGCATCTCCTATTCATCGCTCCCCCAGCCACCTTGTTGGCGACGGAGACGAGATCATCAAATGATCCCCTCAGCCGTGTCGTCATTGGTTGCGCGCTTCAGTTCGACGACGGACCCCTCCGACAGATCGTCGGGATCGGTGCGCTCGCAGGCTGGAAAAGACAGCCTCGTGCTGGTGCAGTATCTCGCTCGAGGAACGCTTGCGCCCCTTCGGGTGCCTCATCTGTCGTGTTCGGCATTTCTGTAGGTGCGATCGCGGTCAGCGCCCAACGACGAAGTTGGGTAGTAGCATCATCGCAGTTTCTCGAGCCGGAACTTCGAAGCGTTGGTAGTCAGGGGCTCGAGGCTTGCCATCAGTTTTTCCTGCGCTCGCCCCAACCCTTCCTTCAAGCTGTCCAACAGAGTCAATTCAGCGACTGCAGGCGGAGTCGTGGCTTTGTCGTTCCTCGAGGGTTCGATATTCGTCTTTGACGCTGCATGCTGAACAGCAACCTTTTTCGAACGTTCTCGGTTTGCGAGATTCGGCCTTATCGGTACGTCACCAACCGGCGCCGGAGTTGCTGTTCTGGGAGGAGGGACGACAGCTGCAACAGCTGCTTGTGGCCATCGTTCAGCAAACTCCACGCTCGGCGGCGAGACAATCGTCGGCAAACTCGTGTCGATAATGACCCGCTCGGGTAACCGTTCGGCCGAGGCGATTCTTATGGCTGGCCTGTCGGTGGAGCCACCGGTAGGTTCCGCCTTTTGCTGCGGCAAACACCACCCCAATCCGATCAGCAATAGGACAAGGGCGCTGCCGACAAACCCGAAATATTTCGTCAACGGCATGGGTCGCCTCCCATTTGAGGCGACCTTGAAACCGGAATTCTTAGTAGATCGCTAAAGATAGATTAAAAATGGAAACGTGGTTATCAGCGATGTTGCGATGCACAAGCGACGCCATTCGACCGAAGAGGGAGACGAGCCTTATGCGCGTGGAGAGGATTCGCTCTCTCAGGCACGCAAAGGTCGGCGTCACCTCCGCTCACTTGCAAGCTAATGGCTTCGATGGCGTACAAATGCGAATGTTGCGCTGCTTACGTGTGCGGCTCCTGGAGCGAGCCTAATCACCCGAAGGCCGACTTCCTCCATAACATTGGATACCCGAACGATCCCGCGGCTTGGGAACGCAAACACGCTGATGCCTGGTGGCGTCGTCCGCCCAGGATAAACAGGCACCCACCGCCGCAGCGCGAAATCGGCGCACAAACCGGCAGCCGAGATCCGGTCTGCCGCTGCGCAGGACGCGCGCGGTCGTTCATTTCTGCGCCGGAGGAATTTTGATCCGATGTATTTCCATTTTCTGCCCGATGCCCTTCAAGTTCTGGTAGTCGCGCGACGCCGGGCATCCTTTGACGATGTCACTGACTCCGGGAGCCTCCATCACCATTTCTGTCAGGCATATTTCGTTGACACCGGCTAGACCTTGCACACGGGCGGCGATATTCACGTCCTGTCCGAAGTAGTCGATCCGGTCGTTGAGCCTTACGGCTATGGCCCTGCCTCTGTGCACGCCGATTTTAAGGCCGAGCGGCTGCGAAGCGGTTTTGTTGAATCGCGACAGCTCTTCGATCATCTCGACGGATGCAAGAACGGCATCCTGTGGACGCTCGAAGCCAGCCATGACTGCATCACCGATCGTCTTCACGATCGTGCCAGATCGCTTCCTAATTATCTTATTCAAGATGTCGAAGTGCTGACGGACGAGAAAGTAGGCATTCACATCGCCGATGCTTTCGTACAGCGAAGTCGAATCCTTTAGATCAGTGAACAGGTAGGTGATGTCGGAAACGGCTAGACTATCGCGCTCATCCACCAGTTGGGTCTTATAGAGTTCGCCGAAGCAGGGGGTGAGCAACAATCGCTTACCGGAAAGAAACGGCTCATACTCGACCAGATGGGGCTGGAACTGGGAAGGGTACTGGAGAAACCAGAAGCGGCCTCGATCCTTGGTGCGGTTCTCAATCTGGATAATATGTTTGCCTGGGCTAAGATCGGCCGTCTGTCGAAATGCAAAGCGTCCGTCGCCAAGAATCATATTCCTCGGCCCAGTGGGCCGATCCGCAACTACGAACCGGCCCGATTCGAGCTGGACCAGCGTTTCCTGGCGCTCCGCCGGTTCACCGTTCGCGAAGAAAACCAGAAGAAGCTTATGGCTAAGATCGAGCACCTCGAAACGGCCGGCTGTTACGTCGAATTCCAAGTTCAACCGCTGACCCGCCTCGATATCGGCAAATCCCCGCGAGAGTGCCGCAACGAGTCGCTCGTGTGTCATTCCGTGCGGGGGCTTGAAGTCCTTGGAGAAGTTGTAACGCAGATAGTAGTCCTGGACGGACAGCATGTCCGGATGACGATATATGACGTCGCGAACCGAACTCGAGACGGTAAAGGTGACCTGAATGTAGTCGTCAAGGGCCGCCTCATTGAGGGCGTTGCAGAATTCGCATTGGAAACGTGGATGAACCTGGTCTAGCTCACGAAAAGTGCCTGCGACCTGCGGACAGTAGGCGCAGATGAGCAGCCACTCCATCTCGAATAGGCCAACCTTCGCGGCGTGCACAAACAGCTCGATTCCTTCGGCGTCACTTAGGCCGTTGGCAGTCGCGTATTGGATAGGATTGACGCGAAAGAGATCATAGTCGCCGGAGGCGTGAATAAAACCTGCGAGATCCGGAAGGATCCGCGGCGCCCAGCTCGCTGCCGACCCGAGCTCTATGAGGCGCTGACTCAGGAGGTCTTCGTTGACTGGGGAGGGCCCTTGCATATCAGTATGATACCTCGCTCCATGCCGGCAATACTGGTTGGTCGGCCATTCGATTAGCCACGCGACAATCGACGCGGACGCTCTTTTGCCCAATTGTTTTAGTCGAACCGAGCCGGATAAGAAAAGTCAGCTCTATTGGCCTGTATCAGTCGGCAATGCGACACTTTGATCGAATAGGCAATGTCTGGTCTCCGTCCAACATGTCCATGAGAGCGGTGCAGCGCGGTTCTGGAGTTGAAGTCTAGAGCGGGCCGTCGGCGCTACGCTATGAAATAAGCTCAAGGCCCGGGCAGATGCCCCTCCCGCCCATTTCCGTCAACATTGATCGCCATATGAGCTAGATAGTCATCAGCTTGGCTCGGAGGGTCATGCGTCAACGGGTCAAACAAAGCCGTTTGAAGGACGCGGATGAAAAGCGTGACGCTCTTGGTCTTGGCATCGTGTCTGCTGGCGTTTGGTTGCAGGGCAGCGCCCAGAGGCCGGACCTTAGTCGCTCCGCCGCTTTCGCTTGCTCCGCCCTCTACTGAATAGGAGCCGGCGCCTCCGGCCACCCCTAAGAACGCTTGGCCGACAACGGCGGCGGGCTAAAGTGTCGCCGCCACGAGCGCTCGCCAAAAATTTGAGGCCTTCGGCAAAGACCAATGGCGGGCCGTTATCGCGGACGGACGCTCTCCCGCCGGGAGCGTCCGACAAGGCTTGGTCTACACCAGTGATCGGTGCGCCTTCGTCGGTCCTCAGCCCAGCCGTGGACTACGATGGCTTTAGCGTCGGCACGGTCCGACGATATTGACATGTCGGGTTATGCGGCGCGAACCATGAAGCCCCGCGTAGCAAGAGGTTCCAAGCCCAATTCGAGGGCGGATAGCATCGTGGCGCAGCACCTGGTCGAACAAGAAGATGAGGCATTAAAACGCAAGCTTTACGATCTGCCGCGGCTGCAAGTAGGCTGTCGGCAATGACGGCAGGCGCTGTTGATCCATAGCAAGCGCATTTTGATCATCGCGCAGGCCTATTGTCGGATGAAGACCTTGGCATGTGGAGGTCGCGGAGCAACGTAAAACCGTGCCTCACAGGCGAGGCACTCAAAGTGCTCCGCAATGTCAACCCGCAATCCAGATGACATTCTTCTGGACCAGCAATCCGGGCATTCTCTCTTGTTCAATGCGTCAAGAGCAACTGCGTCAGTCATTTCGAGCTCGTGGAAACTGGCTGCATCAGACCCCGAAAGAGCGACTGATGTGCTTCGCCATGACGATGGCAACATCCGTATAGCGGCCGTTTGACCAGAACTGATCGCAAATCAGCAAAAAGAATAGCGCAATAAGCGAAATCAGAATTCCCTTGCACATAGCGGACTTGTCCCTTGAAGAGACTGCCAACCGAGCAGGTATGAACTGAGAGAGACGATATGCTTCTGAAGTCGCCGCTGCGACGATCTGCAATGGCTATAGGCTGGCAAGAAGCCGTTACTAATCCGTTAACTGACCGATCCGATCGATCTTTGCCGAAGGTTGGCCTCTCGTCCGAAGCTGCTGATCTCGGAGGTCCGCTATTCGATGGCTATCCCTCGAACCTTTGCGTGCTCTTCCTGGGCGTCAACAACTATACATTCGTGAGTCGGCCGACCGTGAACTCTGAACTAAGAGCAAAGTGTGAATGTCTCGGGCGACTTGGTCAAACGAGGATAGAGTCCGCCCGGGGTGCTCAAGGTGTAACGGTCACCCTCTTGAAGACGGTGCCGCCATTGTTGGACCGGCCGCTGAAGCGGACGGTCTGCGGACCTCGCGAGGTGGCACTGAATTTCCAGATGGCAGAGCGCGTATCAGCCTCCGTTACCGTGCCAAGTGTGAGGCTGGCCGCATTTGGGAAATCCATCGCCACCCCATCCTCGCGAGTGGTCGAGACCCCGAGCAGGCTTAGACCGCTAGACGCTGCCGCCGCTGATACCTGAACCCCATATGCCTCGTAACTCGGGTTGGAAATGGTTGTCTTGATTGTGAAGGTCGAGCCGATCGCGGGGGATGTTGTGCTCGGAGTCGCCGTCATCAAAATCGCAGGCGTTGGATCGCCGCGAATGATTTTAGCAGCAATTGCCACCGGCAAGCCAAATGAGGGAGCTCTCCAGTTGATTGCTTTGAGCCGAAGAACGCCAGGAGGCGGATTGTCGATGATAAGATATTCGATGTTGTCGATGTTAGACTGCGAGGCCCCTGACGATCAAGTCCGACTTTCCAATCTGGGTACGCTAGGCGACGGCGGTCGCGGCCATTCTGGCCGCCGCCTACCTCATCCCGGGGCCGCCTGCTGCACTTCGTGCTCCAACGGTTGGATCGCCCGACGTCACGCGCGGACACAGAACCTTTCCAGCGCTCGCGACGTTTGCACAACTGGAGGAAGTGAGGACGTGTAATGAGGGCCAGAACGACATGCGGATACTGATCGTCGACGACCATCCCGTTGTCGTAACGGGCTGCCGGGCCTTGTTCGCTTCGGACCCTTCCGTCGAGATCCTGGAAGCTTTCGATGCAAAGGACGGCCACCGTGCGTACTTGAAGAAGCATCCCGACGTCACCGTGGTTGACGTGACGCTTCCCGACCTTACTGGCTTCGAATTGTCCCGGCGAATCCGCAGGGATGATCCCGCCGCCAAAATAGTCATGTTCAGCGTGAGTGAAGATCCAGCGTTCGTGGTGCGCGCTGTGGAGATGGGCATTCAGGGATATGTCTCAAAGAGCGATGATCCCCGTCTCCTGGCCAAGGCCATCCGGAAGGTTGCCGCCGGGGAGCGCTTCGTCTCACCGCGTCTGGCTGAAGCGACGACCTTCGTGGGTGCGGCGATCAAGGCCAGTCCTTTGACGCAGATGAACCGACGCGAACTCGAGATCCTGAGGCTTTTGGGTCGCGGCGACCGCATCTCAGAAGTCGCGTCCGAACTCGGCATCTCCTACAAAACTGTTGCCAACACGACTTCCATGCTGAAGTCCAAACTCGGCGCTAAAAATCACTCCGACCTCGTCCGGATTGCAGTCGAGATCGATTTGTACCGGTGAAGAGTCGTCGACTGGGATCCAGTTTTTCGGCCGTTTTCGCGCAATAGCGACATCGGAGAGAGTTCTGCTCATCAAATGCCATCGAGCGGTACGACCTCTGGACGGCCAGGGTGAGCCATATGGAGCTATCCGCACGGACTGTTTGAACTCATCGTCAGAAGCATCCGCACGAACTCCATTATCACATTAGGAACGCAATCGGCCGAGCGGAGTTAAATCGCCGCTTCTCATTTTGTGTTGCAAGGCCGAGCGAAGGAAGCCCATGCGTCGCGTTCGACTTGTGATAGCAGATCGACATCCCATTGTTCTGCAGGGTTTTGTATCGCTACTCGAAGCGCAGCCCGATTTCGAAGTGGTTGCGTGCTGTCTTGATGGAGCTAGTTGCCTTGCGGCTATTCGCAGCTTGACCCCCGATGTGGTGTTACTGGAGGACGGGTTCACAGATGTAACCGCCTCCGACATCCTCGCCGTCGTGGACGACGAAGGCCTTTCCTCCCGGCTGGTGTTCTTTACTGCTACTGTCGCCTGCAGCGATCTTGCCAGGGCACTGGCGACCGGTGCTTGCGGCGCGATTTCGATGAACGCCAAACCAGAAGCGCTGGTGCAGTCCCTGAGGCTGGAAAAACCCGGGTCCGACCTGGCTAGGGTCGGTAACGAAGCTAATGGGATCGCCTCGTTCGGCAATAACGTTCTGGCGGTTCTGACCGTCAACGAGCAGACGATCATGGATCTCGTCGCCGAAGGTTTGTCGGACAGTGAAATTGCTCGGATGCTCGGTGTCTCTCCGGAGATCGTCAGGATTCACATCGACCACGCGCGACAGAAGCTCGGAATCAAAAGCCGGACGGAGCTCGCCGCGCTGGCACTGTCGCGCCGTTATGGCGCGATGAGTATCCTGGCAGTTGCGATCTTGGCAGCATTGGACGATTCGCTCGGTCACGCCGCAACCGAAAGTTGCACGGTCATGGCCGAAAACGCGTGCGCGGAGGTGGTCACCATCAAAATCAGTCGCAAGGAAGCAGTATCAGGCGGGACCCCGGCCAGAGGCGCGACCAAGGACCGCGCCGGCGCCGCAACTGGGACGTCATCGCCGACCGGCAAAATCGTCGATCCCTTGGCCGAGATTGCCGCGAGCCTATTTGCGCAGGCAACACTCAACGCGCCGAGGCCGGGTTCGAGCAGCTACAGCATCTTCATGGCTGCAGCTTTCGCCGCCTTGATCTACGAGCTCGATGGTGCCAACCACGCCGTGCACGCGTTCGATTTCGGCGATGAAATCGTCACTTCATCTACCGCAAGCGACGCCAACGGACTGGCATCCGCACTTCCCAGGTTCGCAAATTTCGGCGGCACGGCCGTGTACGATGGGGCGTTCGCATTCGAGTTCGCTCAAGGCGATACAATCGCCACAGGCGGCAGCGAGCTTTATGTCGGCAATGCCCATGCGGAGGGTGGCGGCAGCGACCGAGAAATCACTATTCCCCGAGGTTCCGGGACTGTTGACGTTGTTGCGGCGGCCACGAACGAAGCCTCGCAGCGTGACCCAACGCAAACAGGCCGGGATAACGGGTCCAATCAGGATCGATCGCAATCGGACTTGCGCGCTTACGACAACAGCTCCGAGGCCGCTAAGCGCGAGGCCCCAGGAGACGGTCTAAATCACGGTCAATCGCAGAAGACCCTACATGAATCCGACAACAGCTCCGGAGCCGCCAAAGAGCACGCCAAGCATGAGGCCGCGGGAGACGGTTTAAATCACGGTCAACCGCAGAAGACCCTACACGAGTCCGACAACAGCTCCGGAGCCGCCAAGGGGCACGCCCAGCATGAGACCGCGGGAGAAGATTCGAATCGCGGACAGGCGCACGGCGATTTGCAGGCTTTCGAAGATGGCTCCGGGGCCGGCAAGCAACACGCACAGCATCCACAGGTAGGTGATTTAGATACTGCCAAGCTGCAGCGGGATATACCAACGGCGTCCGTAAATTCTGCCAACGACGCACATTCGGCGTTGAAGATTGCGACTGCAGGAAAGAGCGGGCCTTCTTCCGGCAGCGCAGATCAGGCCAAATCAGCGGTTGGCACCGAACTTGGCGATTCCTTTCACTTCAAAAATGGCGCCGACAATACGTTTTCAGACATGTATGACCTACAGCAACTGAGCCACGGAAATGGAAAAACCTATGGAGATGGTCAGCATGCTGTTGCACGCGAGGGGCCGGAGCCGGTCCAGGATGCTGACGGGATTGATATTTCAGATGCGCACCACGATCACTCAGGGCACGCCAATCTCCATGCGGCTCACGATTTGATTGTGTAGCAATTACTGATCGAATGGGCCGTGCTGCCTTCAGAACAGCAAGATCATCCGTGTCGGCCAAGTCGGCGTTCACCACAGCATTCGAGCATCCCCTCGAGGCGCTCGCGACGCCATCAAGGCGACCCACGATAAGATCAAGGTATCCAGGGTCGTAGAGGAGCTGCTCGATGGCTGGACGGGACCTACAAGCCGAAGGAGTAGCCGTCGCCTCGGGACCTCTCGGCGCTCTCCCGCGACATCACCCGGCTGCTATATTCCTGAACAAGCTCAGACAACGCCCACTGGATGCGGGCATTAAAGGTCAGACCAGATGGTGAGCGACGGCTTGAACGAGGGAGTGGTAGGCGACACCGCGAAGCTGGTGGCACATCGGCTGATAGCGCGGAGCTTCGTCGCGCCCCTTCGTTGGTGGAGAGGGCGAAGGCCGCTCATGCCCGCCAGGCCAAGCAGTTCGCAGCTGGCCCTTCGTACGCGAGTGGGAGGACCGAAGCAGGTTGGACGCGAGGCCCTTCACGACGCCCCCGTCGTTGAGCCGTCCAAATGGACGTCCTTTTTGCTGTCCAATCCCATCCCAAACCTCCGTCCAAGCCGGCGGCTTCTTTCGCACAGCTATACCGATCCCTAAGCAAGGGTTCCGGCTAAGCGGTTACAGCCGTTCACCGCACCCGCCGGCTCAACACCTGAGCGGCTGCCATTCGGCCTGTTCGCCGAGATGCAGAAGAAGCGGAAAGAGGGACTCCAGGTTGGTTTACCGCGAAAGACAGTGAGTCCGAATTATCGGGCAAGATCTGGCGCGGATTAGCAACTCCGAGTTATCGAGCAAGGTCTGGTGATCTCCGCTCTGCACACAATGCCAAACCTTATCACTGCGCTGATTGAACCTCTCGCCGAGGTCCCTATAGCTGCCTTCGAAAGAGCCAAGCCGATTGAAACCGGGAAAGGCGTTGATTGACAATTACGTCTCGCCCGGGTGCCTCGAATCATTCTGTGGCCTTCGAGTGCACTGACCATGGCCATGCCAATGACGGTTGTGGTTTTTTGGCTTGCGGCCGCGCCGGGCTCGGCGTCGGCTTTTGCGTCTGGGCGACATTGGCCGACTGCCGCCGACGCGGCAGTGGTATTTCGGGCATCACCTTTGGCTCTTCAGGCATCACAGTTGGCTCTGAGGCATTGGCGATGATGTGGGCGAGTTGTTCCTGGCTTGCGTTGAGCCGCTCCGTAAGCGTCTGACCGTCGCGCGCCATCTGCATCTGGGTCGCCTTGATCTGGTCGATGGTACTATTGCTGCGTGCCATTTCTTCCCGGCTCGCCTTGATTTGGCTCACGAGATTTTCATTGTCGCGGACCAATTGTTCTTGTCTCACCTCGAGCTGGTCGACCGTTTGCCTCAAGGCAGCGAAATCGTGTGCCATCGGTTGGAGCTGTCGCGCAAACTCGGAAGACAGGGCAACAGCAGTCGGCGCAACGTCTTTCGGCGCGGCGGCGTCCGGCGCGGCCTGTGTCAGGGGTGCCGGGTTTGAGGGGGCCATCTTCGCCGTATCAGCGGAGGATGACCACCGCCAGGCAGCGACACCAATGGATGCTGCCAACAGAGAACCGACGAAAGCCACGTAGCGCCGACCCGCCGAGCGATGAATCGTTGCCGGCGGGGCGCGAGACGTCTTCCTCCTGGTCGGCGGGGCCAAAGGACCGACTTCCTCTTCGTGCGCCAAGTTGACCCGGTTAGAAAACTGCTCCTCCAAGCTTTTCGTGATCTGCTCTTCCGCGAGCTTGTCGTCCAGCGTGGAATCCATTTGGTGCTCCATAAAATGCAATGGCACCCACCTGAGAGCGATCCGCGCATCTGCGCTACGGCGAGCTAACATTCGACGGGATGCAGATGGTTTTTGAGCCTGCGAAGCTTTCCAAGGGATGAGCATGGAACTGCACGTCACGTCTTTTTTTGCCAGCTCACCACAGAACTATACGGGAGCTTTTAACGCAGACGAGGAGGCGAAACTATGTTGACGGCCGGACAACCAGGGAAAGAACCTTGACCCTTCGCAAGTGCTGTCCGCCATTCGGCGCGGGGTGACGTGTGATCGCGGAGCCTGGTCGGGGTTGCGCAGCCGGCTGAGCACCGGCGGCGCGCTGAGTGGCGCAAGGCCGAGGTGGAGGCCGAGCGCTTTCGCGCAGAATGTGAGCAGCTCGATGCCGCGCGGTCGCCACATCTTGCCCAAAATCAAGCGGCGTAATCGGCGACATCAATGATCAGAAGACACGGCGGTTGTACCCGAGCCTGATGATCTTGAACGGCCCCGGAGTGCTTCACGCGCCGGGGCCGTTTTCGTTTTGGTTTGGGTATGGCCTGTGGCTACCGCTGATGACCGAGACCGACACCGAGCGCGAGCGCCTTCTGTCTCAGCGAACCTTCCGACCTCTTCATCAGTTTTGAAAGTTTGGCGACCGGGGTGCGAGCTTTGGAATGCGATTTGATCAGTTTCACCTCTTCATCCGTGTACTCTTTGCGCTTGATCTTGGACTTTTTTGCCACTTGATGCTCTCCGAGCCAATTAATGGGGGTGCGTAGTAGCACGCCGAATTGCTTCATCAAGAGCAGTCCGAGATTTGTTGATGCCTGACGGTGATTATCGTGGTGGTGCTGTCCATCGTGTTGCGGATCAAACGCAGCTCGACGGTGTTGAGATCGACAAGATCATCTGGGGCGTTGCTTCCACATTGCAATGATGGTGAACGCCTGTTCAATAAAGTTTCGCGGCTGTTCCCGGAACGGCGACATTCCCCACTGGTTGGTAATCGTAACCAGCAAGGGAGATGCACAATGAGGAAGCTTTGTTATGTTCTCGCCGCTGTGACGGCACTCAGCGTGGCAGCACCGACGCTCGCCGGTGCTCAGGAGTTCGGTTTCCGGATCGGTGGCGACCACGGATATTATCGCGACAGGGACTACGGATATGACCGTGGCTTTGATCGCGGATGGCACCACGGCTGGTACAATCATAATCGAGACCGCACGGTAGTTATTAGGCGTCAGCATCATTGGGACTACGACGATTAACGAAAATGGCCCCGACATTCGGGGCCATTTTTTTGCTTGCGCTATCAACCGCGAAGGGCCCTTCGCTGCGAGCAGGTTCGCGCTACATCAAAGGAATGTGGACTGCTCCGCCTACGCAATATCGGATCAGTATCGCTGGCTCTGAGTTCTTCGCCTTGGGCCCATCAGCGAAGTGACGGCGCGCCCCGTTGAGGTCCGCTTATTGAGGCACGGCGGACTTGCTCAGGTTGACTTCTTCGCATTTTCACCCAGAGCTGAGTCAGCGGACTCGTCACGATGAGCTAAGCACACGGCCACACAGCATGCTAATCTCAGCCGAGATCGTCCTAAAGTCACAGGGATTCTCAAACCGCCGCACGTCCTTGAAGCGGTGGGGAATAGCATCAGCACCGTAGCCGGTTACAAAGATGAAGGGCTTCCCCAGACGAATCAATTCGTCAGCAATCGGGTAGGCTAAACATTCGCGCAGGTTTATATCGATCAGGGCAAGGTCAAAGGAATCCGTCTGGATTGACATTGCATCCCTAAGTTCGGCGATGGGCCGATCACCTTGCAGCCAACTAACCGAAGCGCCTTCGCCAAGTCATCTGCCAGGAAGGATTGCTGGATATCGGATGCATGCTTCTTTACGCAGCGATCTTGTATTGAGCTGCCCGTGCATTCTTTGTAGTGCTCAAGAAGCTCCCCATCGGCTAGGTGGTCCCAGTACTCCGCCTCGGCGAGCAGCTTCCAGCTTCTGTCAGGATGATATGCGGCGCTCTGTCGGCACAACGAGGCCATCGCGCGCAAGCGGCGTACAGGTTTCATTCCCTTCCTCCCGTCCTTCTTCTATTTTTCCCACCTTAATTTCTGTTTTTGCGTCAGCGTTATCATGATTATGATCCAGAAGTATTTTTAGGTTTTTCCGATCGCCGACCAATCGGTCGATGGCGCGCTTGCTGCGAGAAACTTTCGTTTGGGCTTCGGATCGCGCATTCGTTCACTCGCGGTGCGCTGCCGGTGGGCATTCGTTCCGCACTTGAAACATTGTAAGTCACTGCGCTAATGAACCGACCGGCAGTTTGTGTCTGGTCTATCCGTATCACCAACCCCGGCCCGCCATTCGGCGGCGCTGCTGCCTCGATAAGGCAAAGGGCCAGTCTCAAGCAGGCGTAGCTCGCCAGCATGCGCGACCTCGAACTTGATGACCAACTCAATGATGGGCGAGAGGAGCGCTAGTCGCACGGATTGCTGGATCAGGTGCGGCTCGCCCTGCACCAGCAGGTCACCGCCGGGCGAGGGTGGCGCACGCACCCAGAAATCGTGTGCATCGTCTGTCGTCAGCGTTATCGCACGTCCAAACTTCATCCCGTTGCTCGCGCGGCCCGTCGGTGCCCCAATTTAGGAATTTGTCACCGGTTGTTGTCACCATCTCACCATTGCAGATGAGTCGCGGTTCGCGGCCATGGAATTGCTGAAGTGGTTTGAACGCGGGCAAGACCAAGGATTGGTGGTCTCTTTCAAGAGGGAATGCCCGGAGTATGGACTTCCCGGCTAGTGTGTGGCGCCGAGCAGTACAGCTCAGCTAATTGATCCCAACTTACGGTCGGTATACCGCGCCGCCAAAGCTATGCTGCGGCTATTGCTAACGTCTGTGTTTTTGAACGTTGTTTTGAGCGAGGCGCCTAATGAAAGACATCTCATGGTCTGATCTCGATAACGATGAACGGCGCGCTATCGCAGTATTGGGAGCCGGGCTCTCCATCGAACTGTGCGACCCTCTTGCGCTTCTGACGTTGCGGCGGATCGGGCTGATCGAGGGGTCCCATTTGACGGCTGCTGCAGACGATTTGCGAAGAGATGCCGTTTCGAAGAGTGTCGCGAGCTAAGCCTTGCGATGGGTGGTAGGAGTTGGATCGGGGAATGCCAAACGCAATCGAGCTCATTGTGGACGGCTACGTCAGCTTAAATGACAGGAGGGCTCTTGACGATTTGCGCATGCAGCGCCGGAAGCTCGCCGTGGACTTGAAGGCGCTTACCGGTTTTGATTGCCGGACAGCGATCCAGCAGATCGAGGAAGATATCGAGACGTGATCGAGGCAGGGCTGGCGCGGTTGGATGGCGCAACGACGGGTAGCCGATCTGTTCGCGTTTCTATCTGCCGTCGATCTTCTTTGCCCCCACGCACTAGGATCATGAGCACACGGCCGTTGTAATTCTTTGGCCTCATCCCATGGTGCGCCATCCAGCCATCGCGTTTCCTCGTCGGTCGTCAGAATGACCGGGGCATTAGCTTGGGCGGATCAGCCGGCCACCTCATTTGGCGTTGTCCTTGCGAAGCCTGAGACCAAATGCGGCCCCGGCGCCTGCATCGAACCAACTTTTTGAATGGGACAGACATTAAGCGTGAACTTCGAGCTAAAATTTTCCGTAGTTTCCCTTTGCATCAATGGAGTACGCTGTTGTCCTAGAGCTGGGGGGCGCGGGGATGACGCACTACAGAGCATATCTTTTGGATCAGAAACGCCACGTTATAAGCGTGGCTAAATTGCAGTGTGCCGACGAGCAGGAAGCACGCGACCGTGCTCAGCAGCTAGTTGATGCCAACGACATCGAGCTATGGCAGCTTGATCAGCGCATTGCGGTGTTTGAGGCACCCACAAGCAGAACCTCGCAGGCGGCGGCAGAGGAAAGCGTTCAGCGGGCGCAACCTCCTAGAACGAAACCTAAGTAAAGGCTGCGATCAAAGTAGGCGCACAACTCGGTTGAGCGCGAGGATGGCGGCTCGGCTGGTAGTGATGCTGTCACCGGCGTCCGACCCTACGCAGTATTCTTCCGCACGGCAGGCACTTGAACAGGCGAGATCGATACAGCGGCATGGCTCAAGTCGCGAGGCATCAGACTGACGTCCACGTCGCGCTACATTCGCGATAAGCTATTTCCCTCGTGAGCGTCATGCTTTCGGCAGGGGGCCAGCAAAGGCTTTGAGCTTATTGGCTCCTCCCGGCATTTTCACTCCTTCAGTCGCGCTCCGGTAGCCTAAGCGCGTGGCGGATGCCCACGCGTACTCGGCGGCGGTTGATCATCCAATCGGCGTAACAGATTAAGCTGAAGTCTAAGGGTAGGTGTTAACTCGTCGTCCCCAAGACATGCTTGCAGTCTCTCGCCAATCTCTCGGAGGATTGCGCGGCTGAACGCCCTGTCGATGTCAATACGGGTTCGCATGGCAGAACTCCCTGTTCTGGCCGAAAGCCTGCTCTGCTATTGTCGTTCTGTCTCTTTCAGGAGTTGAGGCCGAGACCGCCGCCTTTGGCTATCTGTCGCGAGCCGTTGTGGACAGCGGGTGATGAACAACCATTGGCTATCCAGCGGGCGACGGTCTCGCAAACACAACGCCGTCGGCCGACAAAGGTTCACATAAGTTAACCTCGGAACGCGCTTTGGTAGCTTGACACCACCGATCCGGCGAGCGGCTCGCGGATCACCTTTTCGGCAGGCCCAACGCTTCGACGGCCCGAATGCAGATTTGAACTGGGTCTTTCAGGCTGGTCTGACCGATCTCAATGATCTTCTTGGCGATCATTTTGGAACGGGGATCGTTCCGCTCCTTTACGCCGATGGTCTTCAGGGCTTGCTCGGAAGCGTTCGCGAGCCGGATGACATCTTCCGGTCCAAGAGGTGAGTTCTGAAGTATCCGGTAAATGACCAAGCAAGCCCCCGCTGAATAGCAGCATCGCAGGAGTTCTTTCGCTGAAACTAGCGAATTGGGCGTGCGACCAGCACGCGCTCCATCGCAGGACGCCTGCGGCTCTTCACCGCCGAACAAGAGCGGGCACGAGATCAGCCGTAATAAAATCCGCGGCCCCCATGTAAGACCAGGCCGACGAGCTAATCGCCGTTCCGTCCGCACAATTGTCCGACCTCTTCGAGCACCTCAGACATATAGACGGGCTTCTCGCACCGTCGCGCACGTTGAAAGCGGACAGGTAATACCTCGGGGCTGTAACCCGTCACGAAAATAAAGGGGATACGACGGCGTATCAGTTCGTCCGCAATCGAAAATGATGGCTCTCCACGCAGATCAATATCGATGACTGCAACATCAAAGCCGCCGTTCGCAACCTGATCTTTTGTCTTAGAGATCTCGGCAAAGGGACCGACTACAATCGCTCCGCGAGCGGTTAATTCCTGCTCAAGATCACTCGCCAAGGAGTATTCATCCTCAAGAACGAGAACCCGGCATCCGGCCAGGTTATCTACCTCAGCAGTACACTTAAGCCTCGCCCGGCTCAGGCCGACGTTCTCAATCGTGGCGATGCCAGCCATCCTCGATCTCCCCGCTGCCTCACGCGACCTTGCGTCCATTTTCGCCCGAAACAGTCACACTCAATTTCAATGTCGGCTCGCGCCGTCGCATAGACTTGGCTCTAACCTCGGAACAGACGCTAAGCGGGAATGAGGCGATGTCATCCATTGTTGTTTGCGAAGAGCCGCCTGCCAGCTCTCACTAGCATTCGAAAGAAATGTGAAGCAGGAAACGAAACAATTTTGCGCGCAACCGAACCTTACTTGCGCAGCGCCAAGCAAGTGCAGAGACGCGATCAGTTGTTCTGACCGGCTGGCCCGAACGCGCCTCGTTGCGGAAGATCAAAACGAGGGTCGATCACTGTGCCTAGGCTGGATATTGTAGCAGAACGACCTTCTGTCAGGCTGCTGAGGTTATGAGGCTTGGCGCGGCATGTCCGTCAGGGCCTCACCCCGTCAGCGGGGGGATCGGCTCCGCTCCTATCGCAGAGAACTTACGTTTCTCCCGGTCTAGCGGCGGCTCGCCGCTAGTTCGACGCCGCTCCCGCGAAATAGTTCGTTAGGATCTGTGTGCCTAACTGAGAGCGTGCCGATTACCGCCGATTGCGGCACATGGAATGGGAATGTCGGCCCCGGCTGTCTCCCCAACCTGCGGCTGGGGCCGTTTTGAACTTGCGCAGCATTGTTCACCACCGGTCCACAACTATGATTAAGGGCATTGCTATCGCGCTATTTGCGCTGGGCATTTTATCTCAGTTCGATCAGGCGCTCTTCTATGGCCGCAATACTGACGCTGCGCTTAGGCCTGTGCGCGAGATCAGCCGCGCGTTTGGCGTGTAGGCCGGCATTCCATCGCGGAAGCGCTCGCCCGTTTGCTCTCGAATCTTGCGGCGTGGTCACCGCCGGACTGCGGTCTCCACAAACTCCTGCACAGAACTTGGCACGTCATCGTGCTCGACAAAACGCCCGACGCAGCTCGTCGGCAATATCCACCGTCACGTCGCGCGACTAGCCCTCGGCGGTATTGAACGCAACGATCTGCACCGGATGACTATATTGGTCTTCCAAAAGACGGCGGAGAAGCGATGCGCGGTCACTGTCTTTTTCGTCCGCCTCGCACCAGGCGCGCCCGAACCTGCCAAAATCGTTCAGCACAAGATAGGTGTCGTGATCGACATGCGGCACGATGGAGGGGGAGCGAGGCATACGCAGCAACTCCTGTTGGAGCGAATAGGAACCTTTACCGCGTTCCGGCCTCCCTGTGTAGGGGCGCACTCGGAAATTTTGAGGTACATCAAGCGGATAATTCTCTCGACAGCCCAAGCTGCCGCTTTAGCGGTAATTTCCGGAACAAGCGTTCACTTTGTAACTTAAGCTAAGGTCTCAGGGGAAGTTCGGTGTGAAAGAGTTGCTGCCGGTCGTACTGGTCGTCGAAGACGAGCACGCTGTTCAGGGGTTCATCGAGGACGCACTCAACGAGGCCGGCTTCGGCGCCGTATCCTTGTCGTCAGGCGAAGAGGCGCTGACGATACTCAGCGGCGACAAAGACAAGTTTCGCGCTCTGCTGACAGATGTCAATCTGGCGGGTCGATTGAGCGGTTGGAAGATCGCCAAGCGCGTGCGCGAGATCAAGCCCGACATGCCGGTGATCTACATGACTGGTGTCTCGGGCGACGAGTGGCCTTCTCACGGCGTGCCGGGCAGCATCCTTCTCACCAAACCGTTCGCACCAGTTCAGGTTGTCACCGCCGTCGCTCAGCTTCTGAACGTTGCCTCGACAGAACCATAGGTTCCAGTTGCAGCCATCCAGCCAACTGGATTGGCGGCTTCTACCAACGGACCGCCGCTTGGGACAAAATGGCCACTCCAATCCATGGCGCTCGCATCCAGACGTCGCGCTCCTTATCCGTCGTGAGGATCACTGGCATCGGCTTCGGATGGGTCGGTTCAACCATGGCGTTCGGCGTAGTCGTCAGGAACTATAGACAAGGTGCAGGCCTGAGACCGGCTTGAACTTGTGCCGTCGTCCGCCCGGAGCCGACAGGCTGTGCGATCTGTGTCTGTGTCCTAATTCCCACGGTTGCGAGGAAAAGCGCATCCGTTTGTCGTCTTTCGAACAGACGGGCCAAATCCACTCCGCTCCAACTTCACTACTGGAAGCAGCCATCAGTTGGGGAGGCGGAATGGAACGTTCCCTGTTACTTGAGATGACGCGCGACAAATATGTCGAGCGGTGCAAGCAGCGAGCTTTCGATCATCTCGAGCGAGGTGATCTTAAGAACTCGGTCGCCTCGTTTGTCGAGAATATCAACGCGCGTCCCGATTGCGAGCTGCCAAACTACTTGGAAAGGCTTGGCGGTTCGCTTCTGACGGCGAACGACGCGCTCGGCTGGAGAACGCTCATTGAGATATTGAGGTGATGGTCCGATGGATCAAGCCAGCCAGGATGTGGCGGGGACCAATTTGACAGGGAACAAGCCCAGCACAACGACCGGACACTGATGGATGAGGGGGTGGGATGGCGCACTACCGAGCTTACCTTTTGGATCACGACCGCCACGTTATAAGCGTTGCCAATTTGCATTGTGCCGACGAGCAGGAAGCACGGGAACGTGTTCAGGAGCTAGTTGATGCCAACGACATCGAGCTGTGGCAGCTTGATCGGCGCATTGCGGTGTTTGAGGCCCCCAGAAGCAGAACCTCGCAGGCGGCGGCAGAGGAAAGCGTTCAGGGGCCGCAACCTCCTAGAATGAAACCTAGGTAAAAGGCTGCGACCAAAATAGGTGCACAACTCAGTTGAGCGCGAGGATGGCGGTTCGGCTGGTAGTGATGCTGTCACCGGGGCGTCCGACCTTACGCGACCTCGATCATTCGCTCCTTGCTGGCCCGCAGGCTGCGGAGGTAATAGCCTCGCGCGTGAACCGCTGATTTGATTTCGTCGCTGACCTTGAGAACTCGTTTCCTGCTCTTGCGCCACTTGTGTGCAGAGTAAAGCGCAGGTACGGCACAGCCTGTACTTAGAACGAGGAAGTCGCGCTTGTCATTGCGATAGACATCATACACCGTTCGCCCCCGCCTAATTGTTTTGAACTAAGAATGAAATATGTTTCGTCGTCTCAATCAAAGAGATTAGTACCTCGAATGGCTGTGCGGGTTGTAAATGTGCAACGCCTCGAGACTTTTGCTTCACCTCGTTCCGGAATTGGAACGAACTGAAGCAGGTCCGGACCACCGCCAAGTTAGGTATGCTGCGCAGTTAGTTCAGCGAGGCCGTGAGCGGCACGAGACAGCGGTTCTCTGGCGTTCGCCACCTCGCCGTGCGGCGATGACGCATTGTCTGCGACGCGAAACACCCAGTGGGTTTGCCTATTCGCGAACCGGCAATCGATGACGGGATTCTGGCCGCCGGCCCATCCGAACTCGCGCAATCCTCGGCGAAATGCCTCCAGGGGGCGCCAGTCAACGGTGCCCCAGGGTCCGGCTGGGCGCGCACGCCCACAGGCAGTGCAGCGGTCGGCTGCAGCCTGGGCGTGGTCTTGACCAAGTTCAGCATCGTCGCCGCCACGATCATCATGAGGATCCCACCAACGCTGAGCGTGATCTGCATCGCGAGCCCTTCCGATACGTCGAGCAGCGCCAGCAGGCTAGCGAGCGTCAGCAGAACGCCGAGGCAAAAGATTGGCAACGAGTGCTTGCCACAGAGGATGGCGCCACGCATCGCCGGAGTCGTCAATGCTTGCCGATTGGGCGGCACGAACCACACCGCAACAACCGCAAGAGCCAAGAAATGCAATAGACGCAACGGATCGAGATTGGATTTGTCTAGCGGGTAAGCCAATTTGGTTAGGCCCTGCGGGATTAACGCTTCCAGCGGCTTGATTCTCCAGCTCAACGCGATGACAAGGCTGAAGACCAGATAGAGAGCGGCAGGCACAAGGGCCTTGCGAGACGTTAGCCAGGGGCGCACGCTTTCGCCCTCAATTACCATCCAGGCGCCAAGGACCGCCAGTAGCTGCCAGGCCAGTGGATTGAAAGCCCAGTGGCCGTTCGGCCACGCCGGCATGGACCAGCCGAACATATGCACCAGCGCATAAAGCGCCAGCGAGGCGCCAAGCGTCGCGTTCGGCATTCGGAGCAGCAACCACAGCAAAGGCGCGAAAAAGAGGTGGAGGAGCACGAAGATCGGCAATACGTCGGTATTGACCGGACGGTATTGCAGGATCGCTGCGTGCGCGAGCGCCGAGCCCGGCTGGTCCAACAGAATGCGCGTATTGCTCACGTCAGCAAGACGGTCCCCGCCTGCGAGGTGAACCAAGATGGCGCAGGCGAGCGTGAGCAGCAGAAACGCGACATAGATGTCCCAACTTCGCCGCAGTGTCCGGCGGATCACGCTGGTCCACCCCTCGCAGCTCCGTACCTTGCCATAGGCCAGCGCGCAGGTGACGCCCGAGACGAACATGAACACTTCCGCGGCATCGCTGAAGCCGTAGTTCCGTAGCGTCAGCCAACTTCCAATATTATTGGGGACATGGTCAAGAAAGATGCACCAGAGCGCGATGCCGCGGCAGGCATCAATGCGCAGGTCGCGGCCGTTGACTTTCAGCTCCGGCAGAGCGCCTGCAAATGGCTTTGGGGATGCGGTCCGATCCTGCATTGGCTTGCCTCGTCCAGGGTGCGCGCACGCTTCGAGAGGAACGATCGAGAGGAGCCGAATGTGACAAAAAAGCACGCTGCGGGAGTCTGACAGCGCCGCAGTCCAGAGTTGCTCCACACCGACCCGGCCACGACAGCAATTGCGACAATGATCGTATGGCCGCTCTGCGCACAACCTTCTGGTGGAGAGGCTGACCGTCGTCATCATCGTGCAAGCGCCGCAACCCTGTAAATCGGCCGGAGGTCGGTACAGAGAGGTGCCTAGGTCCTATGACCAAGGTACCGTCCGTCCTGCCGTCTTGGCCTCGGTCAGACACATGATGAGCAATTCATCGCTCGCATGGACCAGGGGCCAGCGAGCTCCGCGCTTCACGTAGTCCGCTCCCTTCTTACCTGACCGCGAACCGCTGGCCAGACCCGAGATGGAAGATGGACGATTTCGAAGGTGGGTGTATGATTTTCTATTGATCTCCGGGCGGTCAGAAGACGGAGAGCTTTTTATGAAGGTGCTTGTTGTTGACGATCACACATTGATTCGGGCCGCGTTGCACGCTGTCCTGAAGCAACTAAAGCGAGAAGCCGTCATATTCGAAGCTTCGAGCGGCCGAGAGGCCATGCACATCGTCGAGGAGCATCCCGACATCAGCCTCATTTTGCTTGATATCAATTTGCCCGATCGCGACGGCTTCTCTGTCCTTTGCGAACTGCGCGATCGCTATGCAAGGACTGCTGTCGTCATTCTCTCGTCCTCCGATGATCAAGACACGGTCAGGCGCGCTTTCAAACTCGGCGCGCTGGGTTTCATTCCGAAAACCACGGAACGCGAGGTGATGCTCAACGCTATTGAGTTGGTGTTCTCCGGCGGAGTTTACATCCCGTTGGAGATACTGGAGAAGACAGCGGGCCCACGGCATGCAAACAAGCCAGTGGCGCCCGACTCGCTCAAGGGGCTCGGGTTGACCGATCGGCAGATTGAAGTACTTGCGCTCCTGATGAAGGGAAAGAGCAACAAGGTCATTGCCAGGATGCTCAATATGGCAGTGCCTACAGTGAAGAATCACATCACGGTCGTTCTCAAGGCGCTCGGCGTCGCGACGCGCACCGAGGCCGTCATAAAGGTCGGAAAAATGGGCTGGGAGTGGCCGCCGAAATCTGGATCATGAAACTGCCCCAGCGTCTCTCCCACCAGCGTGATCCCTAAACAGCTTGTGCATGACAGCGCGGAGCTGCATTGGGTCGACCGGCTTATGCAGCAAAACGTATCCTCTATCCTTAGCGTCCCGCAATGGTTCAGCTGCTGTATCGCCGCTGATGAGAATGGCAGGAATTGACGAGCCAAACGCAGCATTTATTTGTTCAATTGCCCTGATTCCGGTCTTCCCGCGTGCGAGATGATAGTCCGAGATTATGAGGTCGGGGCGTTGTTCGCGCTCAGCAAGTCGGACCAGTGCGGCTTCGTCGGATCCGGCCGCAAGAACCGAACATCCCCATTTGCTGAGCAATCCGCCCGTTCCCTCCTGCACGATTGGAGTATCGGCAATAACAAGAACTGCCTTGCCGTCGACTGCAAAAGCACCGGTGTTTGGTAAGTCGGCGGGCGCTGCGGCCTTGACGCATTCGTCGACCTTTGGAACCAGGATCGTGAATCGCGAACCGCGACCGACAGCCGAAGCGAGCTCGATTGGATGGTTGAGAAGCAAGCGAAGCCTGTCGACAATGGCAAGGCCGAGCCCCAGTCCGCCGGTCCGGTTCTGCTCCGGAGCAGGAACTTGAAAAAACTCGCCAAAGATATTTTGCTTTTGATCCTCGGGAATGCCGGGACCGGTATCGTATACTTCGATGCGCAGCATTTCACCGCGCCGACGGCATCCGACCAGGATCCCGCCCTGCAACGTATAGCGTACAGCGTTGGATACCAGATTCAGGAGTATGCGTTCGAGCAGCATGGCGTCGCTCCGTACCCAGGCGTCACTTGGCCAGACGCGTAAGCGCAAGCCTTTTTCACGCGTCGCCTGATCAAACGCCGTCTCGCTTTTTTGCAACAGGCGCCCGATCGGGAATTCGCTAATGTTGGGGGTAAGCATCCCGGCATCGATTCTCGAAATGTCCAACAGCGAATTGAACATTTCATCCATTTCCTTGCGCGTTGCGTCGACCCGCTCGATCGTCCTTGCCCTCTCCCCCGGTTCGAGCGGCGTGCGCAGTTGGGCAACAAACAGCCCTAATGCATGTAACGGTTGCCGCAAGTCATGGCTTGCCATGGCAAAAAAGCGTGATTTTGCTGCACTGGCGAGCTCCAGCTCTTGCGTCCGCTCTGTGACCTTCCGCTCGAGTTCGACGCGCGCGCGGCGCAGCCGCTCCTCCGCTTTCTTGCGCACCTCGACATCGGCGCTCAGCAACAAGCTTGGAACGGTAATGCTGATCAAGAACATCAACACCAGCAGGAACGATGCGTTAAGGTCCGTAGTTGTGAACGGGCCGCCGCCCGTGAGCGTGCCCCAGATCGTGATGCCCGCAAGCACCAGGGCGACAGTCGCGGTATCGCGTGGACCGCGGCGCAGCGCCGCCCACAACATTGGCAAGATCGCGAGGAAACCCAGTGGATCTCGGCCGGGCGTTTGCTCGATCAAAGGGCTGAAAGCAATGAGTCCAACAACCGCCGCTGTCGTGAGGACGCCGACCGTCTCCAGAAGCGCATGGCGTTCGAAGTGATGATAGCGGCTTGATGCCCAAAGCACGATAACAGGAGCAATGACCAGTGCGCCTGTCACATCTCCCAGCCACCAGGTGATCCACGCATCGGCGAAACTCTTCTGTTCGATGTACCCGAAGATTGTCAGACTCGTCAGTCCAATGCTGGCACTGATCGGTGTCGCGATCACGACGCAAATCAGAACAAACTTTGCAACGGAATCGGGGCTTGAAAACGTGTTACACCCACCCGACCACCGATTAATGAGATAAGCGCCTACAACCGCTTCAAGAGCATTACCGGCCGCAATCGCGATTGCGGTAGCAACCGAGCCTGCCGTCGTCGCATTTGCGATCAACGCCGCCGCAAAAATTGCTGGCCAGGTCCAATATCCCCGCAACAGCACCGCCGCCAGCGCGACACCCGTCGGTGGCCAAATTGGCGTTGTACTGGGATGAATGGACGCGAGAGCAAGCCCGCCTTTAGCCAAGACGAGATAGATGGCTCCGATCGCGACCAAACTACCGATGTAGCTGACGCCTCTGCTAGAGTTTGTCTCGGAGGCTAATGATCGAGGATTGGACATCGTCGACGTCCTGGACCAGGCAATTGGTTCGTCTATCGAAACTTTGATCTCTGCATCTAAGAGCGCTAGATACGGCAGATGCGCTCAGATCAAATTGATCACAGCAGTCTTCTGGCGGACTAAGCGACGGCGCGTGCGATGGAGCTGGCCGCTTACTGTTCAATTCCCGCGGATCGCCTCAGAACCAGTGAGACGAACCGGGCGCCGTTGCATCCCGAGGAATTCGCGCCGTCTCGTGTTCACCCCGAGCTTTGGGGGGATGCATCGTACGACGAAGATAGGCGCTCCGAAAGGCCGGATTTGGACCCGGACTAGGTCGCCGTATGCGACAAAGGCCCATCTCTCGTTGGAGTCTCGGGACTGAACCACTTACACGTTAGCCTGCTGCGGCGTGACGAGGAGGCGGAAGCTTCGCCCCGGAAACAGAAGCATCTCCATGATCGATGAGGCGACGAGTCCGTTCGTCGGCCGTGGCGTTTGCGATGGCCGGTGCAATTCTCCTTTGATCGAACAACCGTAAGGAAGCCAGTGCTAGTGCCGTGATCGAGTGACCTCGTTCGACGACTTGCACGGCAGACATTTTGAAGCGCTGCGTCCTTTCGCGTTCGAATACATCGTCGGGCCGCTCGCATATTCGATCAATCATTCCGGCACAAATGACGGAAGGTTGGAAGCCGCCTCATGAACTGAGGTGACGTGGTCCTGTTCGAGCGCCTGCTGAACGCCGCACGCACTAAAGGAGTATCGCATCATCGCTCGGTGGACCGCCTCGACCGCGCTCCACAATGTTGCATGTCTGCGGGCTGCCTCGCTCAGACTACAAACCCAATTTTACCCGGCTGGGAACGCGTTTGGAAGAAACTGTTGTTCTTCGCTCGATCTGCGCTTTTGCGTCCAGCACTTTATCACCGGCTCCCGCGGCGCGCGCCCGGCTGACCTGGTCCGATGTGCTGGCGCCCTTCCCGCGCGTTCCGATCGGCAGACCATTTCCTTCGGCCCGCGCTGCGGGCGAAGAATTGTTTCGAGTGGACAAGGCGCCGCCGACTGGTTGGTCCTCATTGCTCGTGCCCGTCCCGATCGCGCCGATCGGCAGACCATTCTGAGCGTGACCAGCCCCGGCATTTCTTGCGGCCTGGGCGGCGGACCGCGACCGTACCGGCGCTGCGGGCTGAACGTTCGGATTGTCCGGCTCGGCGTTGATGCCTGGATTTCGGCCGGTGGCAGTATCTTTCGTCCCCATTCCTGGGGACGCTGATTGACCAGTGTTGCCTGCACCCGTTCCCATTCCAGAAGATGCAGACGGACCAGCGCTGGCGCTACTCGCGCCCGTCCCGGTGCCTGCGCCTGCGGACCCGGCGTTTGCGCCGCCGGCTTGCGCCAGGATCAACAGAGATGAGCTTGCGACGATGGTGGCGATTATCAAAGGCTTGGCGTGGGGCATCTGACGATCTCCTTAGCCATACCTCTATTAACCACGACGCCGCAACGCGGTTCCTGCCTTCTGCGGCACAAGAACACCGCTGCCGTTGCGCTTGTCGATTGGACCAGTTCGTCGAAACGCCCGGTCAAGCCTTCTGCCCTAAGCGGTCCAGCGTGACGCCAATGGCCGTCGAGTCCTCAATGGTCTCTTCTTCGTCTTGCGATCAATGCACCCGACTTGCCGGACGAGCGTCAGTCCTGCACGATTTGCTAAAATCGCTTGGTTCGCTCGCAAGGAGCCGGCGTTTGGGACAGGACCGTGAACGCCCGCCGCCGCGGAGATGAGCGGCCGCCCGGACTGCAGTCCACGGCGGACCACCGCTGTCCCATCCAACTCGCTGTCCGCATCTCAGCCGCGCTTCCGCTGAGAGGTTGGTTTAAACTCCACGACCTCGTGCTGGTCGCACGGATTCGATGGCTCATTTCGCTTCACGATTTGCTCAAGCTCGAGCGCTTCGATGGCGAGTTTATCCGCCAAGCGCTTAAACAGCTCGCACTTTTCTGTGTCCGTCGCCTGCTGACTCATCAGCGCAAAGTCTCTGGCGTCAGCGCGGACCTTTTCCAAACGTCGTCGGAGGTCCTTCATGTGTGCCGGCTCAGCTTCTAAACTTATCCTCGGCCCGAACAATCAGTTTGCTTGTTCGGATCACGCGGGAGTCAACTAACGAAACAGGGTATTGGTTCTTTGCGAACTGCCAAATTGGCCGCTTATTCTAGCCACGACGGCTCCCGGGCTGAGGCATCCCTGTTCGGCACTCGCCGGATGATGCATAGAACTAGCATACCTGAAGGGGCATGAATGTTCGAAAGCGCACAGACGCGAGTGTTGCGCCGGACTAGGCTGCGAGCGATCCTAGACGCTCGCGAAGCGCTCGGGGCCCAACGGCCTCGGGGGATGCCAATGTGCTGGCTGCGGTGAAGCGGCTCCGTCCGCGAACGCAGTGTTGCTGGCTGCGTGCCGGGTATGAGGCACGAGTAACCTCGGCAGATTTTAGATCAAACGACGGTCGTTCTCGTGCGTACTTTCCTTCTCATTGTGGGAAAATATGACTACTGGTGAACGTTCTGTTCGTTGTAGTTGTCCTGCCCTCGCGCAGAACGGCACCTGCTCGGCGAGCAGGAACTCCGTCTCTGGTGACGATCAACACGATGGCCCGTCGATCGGACGATCACGACCCACCATTTCTGCGGCGCGGGATGACGCCGGTTGCAATCAGAGTTCTTTCGTCGTCCTCCCCCTTCCAGTCCTTCGAGCGTGGAATGCGGTTAGGCGGCACTTCAGAGGGCACCACGACTAGACGCGGGCCATCGCGCGCTTGAGAGTCTTGTGGATGTCTTCACCGCGCCGCGGGCCCTCCGAGCGATTCAGCGAGAACCATCAGCCAGATCGCCAGCGCGCTCGCTATGGCGATTCCTCCAAGCATGGTTATGAGCCGCATTTGAACGATGATGTGAAAAGTTCAGAGCCTCAGGGGGTAACAGCCGGCGTCAGCATTCCCATTTCAAACCGCAATCGGCGCTCAATTTGTCTGCCGCTTTTGGGCTGAAGCCCGCTCGATCAGGAAATCGTCCAAATCTCGGCCGCCTCGAAGCTTCGGCCGCAGCCATCGAGGTAGCCTGCCGCGACCCGACCATGTCTCCGCTGGGTTCTTCGGATTGCGATATTTGGGACGGACGGGCGGGTATGGACGGCGGCGCTTACGATTGAGCCGTGTGGCCTCATTGGCCAGTCCGATCCTGTGAAGCCTTTCCTCCAGATGTGCTTTTTGCACCAACATTTTCTGAGTGAGTTTGGCGGCGACCTCTTGGTGAAATATCCAGAGCTCGTCAACGGAGAGCGAATTGAAATGCGCGGTGGTCATGGCTCCATCCGAATCTTGGGCAGAAGGCCCACGCAGACGAGTCGGGAATCCGGGAGCAGACAAGCCGTCAATTAAATAATGATCGTGCAATCCACGTTTAAATGGGAGGGCAGAATGGCGCAACAGTGGTAATATCGTGGCGGAGTATTTAATTGCTGCGAGGGGTATCCACGTATCGTGACATCCACAAACTCACCCCTCGGCGAGAAGCGATTTCGTGTTCGGGGACCAGCGCAACGATGGCGATCGACCGGGCGGCGGCGGCGCGGATCGCGGGCGGCAGCGAGGCCCGGCGCAACTCAGGTGGCTCGATGAATCGATCGCGCTGCCTCGTGTTGCAACCCCGGAGTACTGGGCCGGCATATTAATCAGGCGGCCAAGAGTACAATTAATTCGTCGCGCTGCCCGATTTAAGCCGCATGGGAGCCGTTGTCGCCGCTGAGGCTCGAGCGGGGGTGGGGCGAACCCGGGAGTTTTCGATGTCCGGTCATTTGCGATTGTACTTCGCCAGCCTAGTCCTTGTTGGAGGTTTTTGGGCAGCGCCTGCGTCTTCCAATTCGCTTGCCGACTTCTTCAATACTGCTACGTCCCAACCCACGGTAACCTCTCCGCCGCAAGCCGAATGCGTGCCGCGTCCCGGTACCTCGACCACCGGCGGACGGCATTGGGTCTACCGAACGGACGGTCACCGCAAATGCTGGTTCCTGGCCGAGGGCGTCGCGACGGTGAAGAAGCCCATTCGGGCTCGCATGGCCAAAGACCGCAGCGCCAGTTTGGACGAAAACGGGACCACGCAGACCAGGCGGCGCGCGGTCGTTGATGCGCGCGCGGAGTTGCTGCGCTCCGCACCGCCCGAGCAATCTCAGCCGCCTGTACCTGGAATGAAGGTAGCTGATGCCGCTTCCGATCTCTTCACGGGCCTCACCCTGATGTCGGCGGTCCCCATTGTCGATCTTCCCAGCAACCAGCTCACGCCCGAACACTCCATGCCCAGCCGAGTCGACGTTGGGCAGCTTCTCCCCGCCGCGTCCGCCGACCCACCTCAAGTTATACCGCTGCGCGTGCGCACTGCAGAGACGCGCGACGAAGCCCGCAGCTGGACGGCCTGGTTTGGTGTGCTGCTGATGACGCTTGGCGGCCTCTCGCTCTTAAGCTCGAGCCGCACGCTTCGGTACGCGGTGAGATTACGCCACTGAGGTAGCGAGATACGAGGTACTGCCGCCGCGCGATCGATGGGATTCCAGGGACCAGTATAGCGGAACTGCCACACGTACAAAGGTTCCGTACGCCGCACTTAATTTGGCACTGCCTTAGACGGACATTCGACTACGATGATGGTCGCCCTTTGGATGGGCCTGCATCATGCGGTACAAAGTGTTCGTGGTGGACGGCAGCCGGCAAGTGATCTGCGCTGCAAAGCTCGACTGCATTGACGAGCAAGCGGCGAGACGCCGAGCCGAGCAAATGCATGACGAGCACGACGTTGAGCTTTGGGAAGGCGATCGACTTGTTGCCGTGTTCCGAAGTGCAACGTCGAATGAAAGTCGGAGCTAATGCGCGGTCCCGAATAGACGGCCGGTCTCGTCGCCGAGTTAGTTCGAGCGTTGTGGGGCACCCCGGCCCGTCTGGTTGCCGACACGTCGCAGCGACGTCGTCGCCGAGCCTCGCTACTGCGGGGATGAAGGCGCCAGTCCTCTTTCAAAATAGTGGCAGATGCGAGGAACGCGGGCAATCCGTCCATCGAATCGCGCGAGTGAGCCAACGCGGGTCAACCTTCGGACCGCCGGGTCTCTAAACGGCTCTTGCTCCGCCGCTCGCTTTGGTACGCCGTCTTCTGCCGATTGTTCTTGCTTCTACATGTCGGAGCTTACGTCGAAGCTTCTCCACCTGTCTAAGCTCCTCCAGAAGCGCCTGGTGCCGTTCGCTCAGAACAGCACTAGAGAAAATCGGACGCGTACTCGACATCACATGCCTCAGAAAATGACTTGAAGTAAGAAGTCGACGAAAAGCGAAAGACAAAGGACACTCGACCGAAGCTCAATGAGCTGAAGCCGCAGCCGCCAGATGCTCCCAGTACTCTGCCTCTGCAAGCAGTTTCCAGCTTCTCTCAGGTTGGAGTGCGGCAGTCTGTCGGCAAAGCAGCGCCATTGCACGAAGGCGGCGGGCAGCTTCCATTTCAACCTCCCATGTTCTCCCCAAACATATTTTTCAATTTTGAGATGGAGTCATCATGATTATATGCAATAATCAAATTTATCGTTTAACGGCGGTCAATTTGGTTCCCTTGGTAAGCTGACCGGGAACTGGTTCGGTTTAAGCTTCACATCGATTTCGAATGCTTGCTCGCAGGGAACCTGTTGCGCGGTAAAGCGAACGAGAAACGTGCGCGGGCAGCAACACGAGAAGCGAAGCTTCGTGCGCGAGCATCGCAATGTCAGAAATCCCAACCGAGGACTCTTCTCGCCGCCCTCCAGGGCACGTGCGCCGGCTACCGAGCCATAACCCAGCAGTTGGGTTGCGTCAGCGGTCTGGCTACGCGCCTGGCTCTTAGAGCGCACCACCATTGAGTTCCGCGATGGTCTCAAGCTCTGGAACGTGCGCCCGGGCGACAAGCTGACCCGATGAGGATGACCAGCATCACATTGAAAGCCAAGTTCGCCGCTTCACGGCGGGCCCGGATCGCGTCGGATGCGCAAGTTAATAATCACAGGTTGGCGCAACGTGTTGCGAGACTGTTGCTTTCATGCCTCGTCTTCGCAGACAGGCTGAGTTTGGCTCCAGCTGGCTCCCTGCGACTGTCGATCCATGCGGACCGAGTGCATCTGGGAGACAAGCCGTAAAATTCCGTTGTCGCCTCGCAAGGAGGGGCGCAAGAGCCTCTTTGTTTTTGATTTCGATGCATTAATCATTAAATTTGACGAATAAATAAAAAATGGACTGGCGCTTTAATCTAAATAGATTTGATTTGATCAGGAGGGGATGATCGTGGCGCTTCTTGATCACGGTTGTCGCTTCTGAAGCCGCGAATATTGCAGAATCAATAATTGCCAACGTGGACGGTCAAGCACCGGCCACAATGGGCAGGGGGAACCGCTAGTTCTTTTGCGTAACTTGGCAGGGATTGTCGCTGGCGGCCTATCGCCGTCCGAGCGAGCGCTAGCAATTTGCGTGAATTGATTTTGCGGTGACGCTCTCTGCTCTGCATTGGCAGACGAGGGTTGCGAATGACGTGCACGCATTTTGTAGCAATGTTCGGCCGGGCTCGCGCAATTTCGAATTCGTTTTCGTCAACTTGCGATCGTTCGATCCAGCCAGGTTTGCGGTTTGCAAACATGGCGGCTGTCAGGCGCGCGACCGTGCACACGACATCCGCTCGCGAGCTCGGAGCGACTCTAGCCCCAAACAGGCTTGAGCGGCACATGTTCTCTTTGCGCATTTTCGAGTGCGAAAGCGGTCGCGGCATTTCGCTTCCCTGCAGGGCGGCGTAAAGGCTGTGAATCAGCACGGGCTTGGCGCTCTGCTTTGCCAGTTCGCCAATGACTTCCGTCGCTACCAGTTCGATCTGCGACAATGCGGCGGCAAATCTAACGCCATACCCGCCAAAACGTCCGGTGATGAGAACCCCATCCACATTCGTGTCCTCAAGCAGTGCCTTCGCGCAGGCGGCGAAGACGGAAGGATCCGCATCCGTGCCGCCGGCGACGTCAACCGGGTTTCCGAGCGAAGCTGCCGCCGGCAGCAGTTTCGCGAGCTTCTCAATGGTTTGAGCGGACAGCGTCGCCAGCGCCAAAGCACTCGGTGTCATCATTCCACCAATGCTGCTCAGCCGTGCAGACCAGGTGATCGACTGACGTCTGGTATTGGCCCGAAGGGGAAGACTCAAGCGCGCGCCCGCCACAGCGTAACCGCAAGCAATATATAGGCAGCACAAGTCCACAGCGACTGCCAATTGTCCGGCCCTTCGCTAAGCGCCGCATAGATGGCTGCCACCAAGAATACGCCGGCAAATATCGCTTCCGCCATGGGGCGGATTCCTTTCTTGGGGCCATTGAGCTGTGTCATAGCCGCAAAAGGGACCGCCGCCATAGTGAGGGCCGCAAAAGGAAAATCCTTTTCGCGCGGGTCAAACATGAAGCCCAGCGCGGTCTCCGTGCCGATCACGATGGTTACGATCAAGATCCATCCGTGCATGATCGCCAGCACCGATGAGGTGCGGTAGTCCTTCGGACCCAGCAATTCCAGAAATGTGGGCGGTGCGCGCCCTGACATCAGGGCGTTGGCGCCGAACAGCGGCGAGGCAGTTGCCGCCACCAGAAGTGCGCCCCACAGAAGCCAGCTGCCCGCGTCGTAGCTTTCATAGAACACCTTTTGAGCGGCCCCCCCAAACAGGACTCCGGCGGTGGTTGCCGATATTCCGACCGCAAACCATGAGACGAGCCGGGGCTGCGAGAGCTTCCGGCGCGAGGTCAGCCATGCAGCGCCGAACACCAGGATCGCCAGCGCCATTCCGCTGCTCATTTGCAGTTTCCAGAGCGGATAATTGCTGACAGGGATGCCGGGCGGATATTTCAGCGTGCGCTGCGCGGAATCAAATAAGCCCCACGATCCGCCGACGGTGCCCTCGAACTCATGCTTCCACAATTCATCATACGCCTCGAACAGGTTGACGCGGAAATTCTCGCGCCGGGCAAGATCGAGAACCTCCGAGATCACCCGCGCCTGATTGGTGCGCGACGGTAGCGCCGAACCGCGCATCCGCCCTTCGCTCGGCCAACCTGTTTCTCCGATCAGGATTTCCTTGCCCGGAAACGCCGACGCCACCTGCTCTCGGACGGCGTCGACGTGAGCAGCGGCAGATTTCGCCGGGACCGGGACGTTTTCCCAATATGGCAGGATATGAACGGTGACGAAGTCGACGGCGTCATCGAGTTCCCGATAGCGCAGCCAGTACTCCCAGACGTCGGAATAGGTGACGGGGACCGTCACTTGTGCCCTGACCGAGCGGATTAAGGCAGCAAGGTCGGAAGGCGTCATCTTCCGATGCAACAGAACCTCGTTGCCCACAACGAGTGCGGTGATGGTTTCCGGATATTGCTGGGCGAGGCGTATGCCCGTCAATATCTGTGCCGCGTTCTTCTGTCGGTCCCTATCGAGCCAAATTCCCTGAATGACTTTCAGCCCCACCTTGGACGCAAATTCGGGGATCTGATCGAGACCGAGATCAGTCGCATAGGTGCGGATACAGTCGGTTATTTTGGCAAGCTGGGCGAGATCTTCCGCGATCTGGTCCCGCGGCACTGGTGTCGGCGACTCTGACGTTTGGTTGTTGCGGAAGGGCGCGTAGGATATGCATTGCAGTTTGGCATTCGGATCGATCGGTGCGCGCGCCAAGTTGATCGGTATGGCCAGCCACCACCACGCCGCGGCGATCGCACCTAGGGATATGATGAGAAGCGCCAGAGGCGTGCGAAGCGAAATAGTTTGACCCTCCAACGTAGAGATCGTCGGTCAAAAGGCATGCTGTCGTGACCCGACAACAACAGAAATCATCGTCCGCCGGTACCTACTTGACTGTGAAAGCTGCTGCCAGATTGTCCGTGCCGCAAGAGGCGAGTCAACATCCACGAAGGCCTTAAGGCTACCGCAGGGCAGGGCAGGTAGAAATAATCTTCGCCATCTCCCGAGATAGCCTTCGGGGAACGGCAGCAGAGTGGCCTTTCTCTGACGGTCGCCGTGCCGGCTAACGAACGTCGCCTATTGGCCCGTCTAGACGTGCCGGCCCGATCTGACCACGTCCGCTTATCCGCCGACTTTCCGCCAGCATAATAGCGCCGGCAGCCACCGGGACAATGACGAGGACCGTGGCAAGCGCCTCCGCCGAGGCCAGGGTGTCGTACCGGTCTGTTCCAAAGCTCAAGCATACGCTGGCCTCTAGCGACGCACGCCCACCAACGATGAATGCACTCTGTCGAAAGGACGTACGTTCGCGCACAAAGTACGATGCTACGTTTCGTCGCGTGCGTTTTGATCGCGCGGCAACATGACCAATGCCGGGCGCCGGAATATTGAGCGAAGTAGTTGCGGTCACCGCGCAGTAAGATCGCCCGCGGCTATGTCGAAGATGTTGACCGACTGTGAAGTAGTTTACATCCCTGTATTCTTGGCCCGGGCTAATGTGGCGAAGGCTTCTTACTTTGAAGGAGGCATCCGATGCACACCGCAATCAAATGGAACTCCCGATATAACGCTCGCGAATGGGTGACGATGGCTGGGACGCTCGTCGTTCAACTCCGCGCACTGAATGCAAACCGACAGAAGGGTGAAAGCAAGTCAAGGCGGCCACTCTGGAAACACTTCGACGACACCCATCATTGGGACTCAACCGCGGAGGAATGGGTCCCCGACCATGATCGGTGATGGTGCAGCCTTACCGGCCTAGGCCGCGAAGCTGAGCGAGCACAGGTATCGGACCGGCAATTCTCCCACTCGTAGGGAGGCTGAAGACGCGGCAGCCAAAGCTATCGATCACGGTTCGTGGCTCCGATCGCGGCATCGAGTGCCTTGCGTTCCGTGTAGTCTGAAATCGGCGCAGTGTTGCTCGCGTCCGTTCGAGGCGGCGGCGTGGTCAGGATCAGGCGTGGTTTGAGCGGAAGCGCCTCAAGGGCGGCCTTAAGCGTCGTGACCTGCGGCATAAATTTGCGAGCGTTGTCGCAATGGCGAAGGACCTTGCGGCCCGGACCGTCCTGGCCGCGGCGTCAACTATTTTTGGGAGGAGTTTGCCAGCTATGTGCAGGCTCGCTACAAAACGCAGCAGCTGCGCGTCGAAGGCTTAGCTGCGCAGGGCAGCCGCGTCGATTGCGGCTTCTGCCATCCGGAACGGCCGAGAGCCGAATAGCGTGGAGTCCGTTAAGAGCGCTTATCGGACGTCAGCGGCGCGTTGCGCAAGGACCGCAATGACCCTTAACAGACATCGCGCTTGGCGGCGTTCACTTTTCGCCTGGGCCACTATGTTACATTGGGAAGAAGTCCGGTGATCGGCGCTTCGGTCGACAGATGTGCCTTCGCAAGCCTCTCTAATGTGCTATTCTCATCGTATAAGCCATAGGTATACCATGACCGGTATTGCAGAGTGGCTAGCATCGATCGGTTTGGGCGAGTACGCCGAGCGATTCCGCGAAAACGCCATCGACCTCTCGGTCGTTCGAGATCTCACGGAGCAGGATCTAAAAGATTTGGGCGTCCTGCTTGGGCATCGCCGCAAGATGCTGCGCGCGATCGTAGAACTTCAGGGAGAGGTCCCGCGAAAGCCTCAAGTGGGCGCTAAGCCGGCGTCGGCGGACCCCGCCGGGCGGCGTCAGCTTACAGTCATGTTTTGCGATTTGGTCGGCTCGTCGGCACTTTCGGCCCGCCTTGATCTGGAGGACCTGCGGGCCGTAATGGGCACCTATCACGGCTGCATCGCAGAGGTTGTTGCCCGGAATGAGGGCGTTATCGCGCGGTACATGGGAGATGGCGTGCTCGCCTATTTCGGCTATCCCCAGGCGCACGAGGATGATGCCGAACAGGCGACACGCGCAGGGCTGGCGCTGGTCGATGCCGTAGCTAGCCTCCGGACAGACCCCGCCACCGAGCTGCAGGTTCGCGTTGGCATCGCTACCGGTATGGTGGTCGTGGGCGATTTGACCGGCGAAGGTTCAGCTCAAGAGCAGACGGTCATTGGCGAGACGCCGAACTTGGCTGCGCGCCTGCAGACCTTCGCCAATCCCGGTACCGTGCTGATTTCCGAAAGTACGCACCGGCTCACTGATGGGCATTTCGAACTCCGCAATCTCGGCCCTGTCGCGCTTAAAGGATGGGCGGAGCCAATGCCAGCCTGGCAGGTCCTGGGAACAACCGAAGTGGAAAGCCGCTTCGAGGCTCAGCACAAAACCCGATTGGCGCCGCCAATTGGGCGTGACGAGGAAATCGAGATGCTCTTGCGTCGCTGGCAGCACGCCAGGCGTGGCGAAGGTTGCGCGGTGATGCTCATCGGAGAGCCCGGTATCGGCAAGTCGCACATTGCGCTGGCGCTTGAGGAGCGGCTCGAGGCCGAACCGCATATCACGGTGCGCCAGTTCTGCTCGGCGCACCACACCAACAGTGCGCTGTATCCTTTCACCCGCCAGCTTGAACGCGCTGCCCGGTTCGAGCGGGGCGACCCGCCCGCAGAGAAGTTCGCTAAGCTCGAGGCTCTGCTCGTGCGGGCTGATGCCGACCGCGTGTTGCTACCTCTGGCCAACCTTCTGTCGCTACCACCAAGTGAGCGCTACCGCATTCCAGAGCTGAGCCCGCAGAAGCGCAAGGAGATGACATTGGCGGCGCTTTTGACTCAGCTCAATCTCTTGGCGGAGCGACAGCCCGTGTTCGTCATTGTGGAGGATGTCCATTGGGCAGATCCGACGTCGCTGGAGCTGCTCACGATGACCTTGGAACAGCTACCGCGGCTTCGGGTGCTGCTGCTCATCACCGCGAGGCCAGAGTTCACGCCGCCCTGGCCAGGTCATGCGCATGTGACCACGATCTCGCTCACGCGGCTGAACCGACGCAACGGGGCGGCGCTAATCGAGCGCGTCACCGCCGGCAAGACGCTCCCGGAAGAGGTAATGGAGCAGATCCTCGCCCGCACCGATGGCGTGCCCCTATTCGTGGAGGAACTGACAAAGACTGTGCTCGAAACCGGGCTATTACATGAGCAGGGCGATCACTACATCCTCAACCGTCCTCTACCCCCGATGGCGATTCCGACAAGTTTGCACGCATCGCTGATGGCGAGGCTCGATCGATTGGCTCCGGTGAGGGAGGTGGCTCAGATCGGCGCTGTGGTGGGTCGCGAGTTCTCCTACGAACTGCTGAGCACCGTAGCCGGGTTGCCAAAAGAGAGACTTGAGGAGGCGCTTGCGCAGCTGGTTCGGTCGGAGTTGATATTCTGCCGGGGCGAGATACCCCAGGCGGTCTATACCTTCAAGCACGCGCTTGTGCGGGATGCTGCCTATTCGGGACTGCTGAAGAGCCGACGCGCAGCGCTGCATGCCACGATCGCAGACGCCTTCGAGCAACGGTTCCCGGAAATTGTGGAGAATCAACCCGAAACTCTCGCGCACCATCTGAAGGAGGCCGGGCTGTTCCAAAAGGCGGAGGCATATTGGCTGCGCGCCGGCAAGAAGGCCGCTATGCGCTCGGCCAACCTGGAGGCCATCGCGCACTTGCAACGAGGTATCGAGGCCTCAGGCCATCTGCCCGACAGCGCGCGAAAGGACAGGTTGGAACTTGACTTCCAATTCGCTCTTGGGCCCTGCCTGATCGCTACTCAAGGACCAGCCTCGAACAAGGCGATGGCAACCTTTGCCCGCGCGCGTGAGCTGTGCGAGCGCCTTGGAGACCCTCCCGAGCAACTCCAGGTGATGTTCTGGTTGACCACCGCGAGCGTAATGCGCGGTGAGTTGCCGGTGGCTGAGGAAACGATCGCCGCCCTGCTCCAACTCGCCGAAACGCGCGACGATCGACCGACGTTGCTCAATGCGATGCGCGGGCAGGGGATGATCCGCCTTTTCATGGGACGTCTGACCGGTGCCCATGAAGCGATCGAACGGGCCTACGATGCCTTTGAGGCGAGCAGCGAGGAGGATAGGCTGGCGGCACGTGTGGCCGGCCAGGATGCCGGCGTGGCTGACCTGGCGTTGATGTCGTGGGCGCTCTGGCTGCTCGGCCACGCTGATACGGCACTCACGCGAGTGAACGTCGCCATTCAGCGTGCCGACGCCATCAGTCATCCGCATTCGCAGGCGTATGCTTGTTACTATGCATGCATTCTTCACGCCCTTCGCGGCGAGTTCCTGACTGCGCAAGGTCATGCCGAACGCTGTATCGCCCTGTCGGAGGAGCATGGATTCCGGCAATGGCGCTTGGCGCGCGCTATTCGGGGCATATGCGTGGCGTCGCTCGAACCTTCACCCAGCGCACTCGGGGAGATCCGTGCCGCGTTGGACGAATATCACAGCGCGGGTTATCAGCTGGCCATCACCGCGCTCTACGTGCTTTTGTGTCCGCCATTGTTGATTGGTCACGACTACGAGGCGGCGCTGGAATTGATCGAGCACGGCCTCGCTACAACGAGCCGAAATAGCGAACGAATTTTGGAGGCCGAATTGTATCGGCTGAAGGCGCGGGTGCTGGTCCTCCGCGGTGGACCAGACGTCGAAGCCGAAGCGCAGGCACTGCTCGAGCAGGCAATAAATACGGCAAGAAGCCAACACGCCAAGACGCTTGAACTTCGAGCCGCAATGGACCGTGCCTCGCTGTGGATCGATCAGGGCAGACGCGAGGAAGCGCTCAATTTCCTCGCACCGGTTTATGGCAGCTTCACCGAAGGCTTCGAAACGCATGATCTAAAGGAGGCAAAGGTGCTTCTCGATGGGCTGCGGTAATCAAACCGGGACAACGCATGCCCACATTTAAATCGCAACGCGATCTGCTTACTTTGGCTTGGCGCCACTAGCCGCCTTCTTTAGAGCCGCATAAGTACGATCTCGCAGATCTAACCAATTCGCGTCGTGCTGTGGATTCTCGTTTATGAAAATGGGCTTGAGCAGCTTGCCGTCTTTAATATTCGCCTTAATCTCGTTTTCCGCTTTGTTAAATGCGTCGATTGCTTGTTTGGCGGCGGCGTATCCCAGCGTTATCGAATTTTCGAGATTGCTGTGATTCCATTTGAAATTGATGTGCCCCGGCACGTGAATCTCGATGACTACGCCTCTCCAAGGTTTTTTCCCGTTCTTCCCGTCCGCGGCTGGCTTGTCGAGCATCCCGCACTCGACTGCTTTCTCGAGTATCCCGGCTTCGGCTGCTCTGTCGAGTGTGTGCGCCTCTTTGACGTGATATTTGAAAAGCTTGACGTCATCCTCGCCGACCGTTGCCGCAAACAGTTGGCAGAGATTTGCTAGCGCATCGTGAAGATTTTCCGGCCTGCGGATTTGCTTCGCATCGACGATCCGGCTCACCCAGATTTCTTCCAAATCGGGGTGCTCCTCGAGCAAGCTATCGAAGTTCACAGTATCGACTAACGCCCCTTCGCAATATGTAACTTGGTCGATCTCAACCGTCCCTTCGACGAAGGGAAGAGACGAACACGCACACAGGCTGCGTGAGTCGATAGCTCCCTTGTACTGCTTTTTCTCGTCCTCCTTCATCCGACGATTGGAAAACAACGCCAGCTTCTGTTCGTCGAGATTCCAGGCGTTGTGATAGATGTGTGGCATTCGGTCCTTTTTCAGCTCGCCGAAGTTTATGCTCTTCATAAACTCGCTATCCGGATAGTTGATCCTGGACAGGCCGTTGACTTTGGACAAGTACATCAGAGAGGTGAGGTATCGGACGAATGGATTAGGTGCGAGCACCTCATTGAGTATCCAGTTGTTGATGTCTCCTTCGCGCCATTCCTTGAAGGGTTCTTCACCACGAGGCAGACGGTTGAACCAAGCGGACATGGTGCCCTGGATCTGTTCCATCATCTTGTACGGTTGCCATCGGAAATCACTGTAACTTTTGGGATCGGTGACGAAGTCCTGGAAGGCCTTGATGTTGGCGTTCCAATCCGCCCCGAATACGGTGTTTATGGGGAAACGCTTATAGCCTTCATCGTCCCGAAACACGCCGTCCCTGAAGAATTCATAGGTCAGTTCGGCTCTGCTTTTGTTTTCTTTTTTGATTCTTTCTTCATTGAATTGATTGTGGACGATGCCAACCCAAGCGCCGATACAGGACAACGCCCACACATCAGACTCATCGTCGAACGTCTTGCCGTCATCTGCAAGCGCTTTCAGAACCCCGATGTGTAGCCCTGCTGCCGGTCCGCCGCCGCCGAGCGTAATCGCTCTCTTCACCATTGGTTCCTCCATCTAATTTACTTGTGGCTTATTCTCCGATCAAGTTTCTGAATTCCGTGAAGAGAAAGAGATTAATCGTTTTCGGGATCATTGGAAAGCGCAGTTGACGTCGACATTCGACGCTTTCTCGGACCTGCGCATCGCACTAACGCACCTCCGCTGAGGGCGCGGGCTTGCGTATCGCGCGCGGTCACAATCTGACACGCGTGCTGAACATCGTCGGAATGAAACCGCTGCTGGCAGCGGTGAGGGCGTGATACGGGCGCGGCGCGCCCCGTTGCGGTTCATGGGGAGCGTAAAAAAGAGCTCGAACTTGCCTCAGGATGAGTTCTGGCCGAGCGGCCGTCAAACCTGCCAAAATTGATCGGACTGCGGCAGCCTGAGTTCGACCGCGCCGATCCCGCGTCATGCAATAGTGTTTTTATTCCACCAAGATGCGATAGGTGCCATTCCGAGATTGGCCGTACACGGTGTTGCACAACGGCCCGGTGAATGGCCGAGCAGAGGCCTGTGGGACCACAGCGCTGGCCCGGAACGACATTGTGTATACAGAGCTGCCCGTTCTGTTTTGCCGAGCCGGATGAGCAGGCAAATGGCTTCAGCCACTCGACCCCAATATTATCCGTTTGCTGTCTCTGCGCTGAGTGATGAGGTAATTAACACAGAGGCCGCGAACACCACCAAGAATGGCTTGCGCCTATCTGACAGCGCCGTTTGCTTGTCCGGTCTCATCACCACTATCATTGAAGCTCTTGGTGATGCAGTGTGACAAACCCGATACTCGCCCGTATCGTCAGCTCTGGGTTCGGAGCTCGGCTAAACCAGCTGGTAGGCGGTGAACCCTCTGTTGACGGGGCCGCGGCGACTAGCGCCAGGAAAACAGTCAGGGCTTCTGTCGGTTCTGAAGTTAAATTCTCTAGATTTGATTTGTAAAGGCAAAAATCAGAAAAATATATCGCCAGTTTATTTGATTCGTTATATTGATATTTATTGGATGTGCGGAGCGCGCCGCGTATTCGGATTTACAAAAAACTGAACGACAGAATTGGAAACTCAGTGCCAGCGCAGCGCCGACAGCCGAGCGCGACTCAAACAGCGGATAGCTCAGCCTGTAAGAAGGAACAACGTTAGGCTCGTCTAGATGCGAGCGTCGAACGGGTGGCCAACCTGTACTCGTTTGAATGCCGGCCGTCGCGCTCCTTAGTTTAACGCCTCACTGCCAAACCAAACGGAGGGTAAGATGAAGAGTGCGCTGGCGATCATTGCTGTTGCTTCTCTCTTTGTTTCGTTTTCGTTGGAAGTAAAGGCGCAAACCATGCCGCCCGCTAGCGGTGCGGCAAAATCCAAGGCGCCGGTGGCGCAACCAGCGAAGGGCGCGGCCGCGCAGAAAAGGATGATGACCACCTGCACCCCCCGTCAAAAAATGTCCGGAGCAGCCTGCTCGTAACAAGCCGAAGGCCGCCGACTTAGGCGGCGGCCCGCTAGAGCGGAAACGAGCGGTCGGGCCACCGATCGTCGTGCTTGTCCACTACTCCCCTTGGTTCGCGGATTGGGAAGCCACGGCTGGCTTTTCGACAAACGGTCGGGCCGCGTATTCGCCAGCGCAGGCGGGCCGACTAGCATGGTCTGGCCACTACAACCATGTTCGAACGTAGCGTTGCTCGCGATGACGAATTGCTGCTCGCGGTGCTTCAGCGCGAGTGGAGATTTAGGGGTATCGGTCGGTACAGTTGTGGCCGTTGCGCGTAAACAGCCGCACGGCTTTGAAACACGCGCCCGCGAGCCGCAGCACATCGCGGCCCGCAGTCGCTCAAGCTCGTCAACAATGAAGCCGGGAAATTGCATTAAGTGGAGAGCTGACGAACGCGGAGCAAGATACCGGCTGTCCCTTTTGAAAGCAGTCGTGGTCTGCCAGTCGGATTGCGACAAAAAAGGGCAGGAGCTGCGGATTATTCGGACCGGCAGCTTACGTGGCGCCAACCTTGCGCTCGGCGTCCGTCAGAATACCTCGATCAAGCCACGATTCATGACCGGCCCGAGCTGCAGAGTTGTTTTTATCCGCTAGCCGGCATCCGGCGCTAAGTCAGTATTTGCTCGGACGTTACTATAACCCGAAGCCAGCTTTGGTGATCTTTGATCCTCCACTTGGGTTTAGCTGATGCAGATATTCAGGGCTGAACTCGGCTACAGCTTGCAGTTTCTGTGCGCGGAGCAGAGTAACGGTGTGGTTTTCCCATTCGCTGAGGCCCAAAGCCCTGAGTTCCTGGATGGTCCTGTTCACGTGAACTACTGAAAGCCCACATGCATCGGCAACACCTTGCTGGGTGAGCGGAATCCGGAAGCTGCCGTTGTCCGCCAGCCCGACGAATTCCATGCGAGTGGTAAGCTCGCAAAGAAGATGCGCGAGTCGACCTAAGGCTTGGCGGGCTCCGAGATTCTCAACCCATTCGCGATAGATGGCAGCCTGTATCAGCGTTTCGCGCCAAAAAGCGTGTGTAAGTCCGAGAGAGTCGGTCATCATCTCTCTGAGAGATGAATGGGGCACAGCGGCTATCGTCGAATTGCCTATGCTGCAAAGATCACAATCCGCGATCGGCAAATGCAGGGTAGGCAAGTCGGGCATGTCCCCAGCCAGGTAGAACGAGGAGATCTGATTTCGATCATTCACCACTCTTTGCCGAGCTAGAAAGCCGTCGATCACCACGATGCAGCTGCTGGGCTTGCCCCGTCAGGGCAGCAGGCGTTGCCGCAATATCATTTGGCAAGCGATCCTCGTAGCGGCTCAGCATGCGGATTTAGTCGATCTGCTAGGTCTCTCAAGCCGCCCGTGATCCCTCCTGACGCGCCACAATGACCCAGTAAACTACTGTTTCTCGAGATGCGCATTGCGGATTTCAATCTTGATGCGAGGCTACCTCTCACAAAAGTCAGCGCTTTGCCCCAAGATCTTCCACCTGCATCCGCATGAGTTGGTGGCGCATCAATAGAATGCGACGGCGATACGTTTTTCTTTACGCCAGACGACTGAACAGCGACGTGGGCCACCGTCCGGAATGACAGTCAGCGCGAATTCGTCCGGAATCTTTTCATCTCCTGCAACATCAAGGGCGGCACCGTATTCAGAGATGCTGCGAATCAAGCAATTTGCTTTCGAGCGGCCGAAGCTGATTGAGCCGGACTTTGGGATGCGTGTCGAATGAGAACTGTTCTGCTCCATAATTTTTCTCCGAGTAAAGGGTTCGCCCCGCAGAGCGCAAATCGATTGTCGTCGGGCACCTACGGCGATCAAAAAAGAGTTCGCTAGAATCTCGGGACCCGATTCAATCTTAGCGCCTTGAATTAAACTACAACAAAGACTGTTACACCAAAGATGCAATTAAATCGAATTAAATCGACGGCGGATGGTCTATGACGAATGCAAAATGGCTGCACCAGTGCAAGCGGCGCTTAAGATAGCTCATACAGCCGTCGGTTATTTATCTCGATCCCGCGGGGCACTTGTCAGTCTCTGCGGCCGCCGACGGGGACCGGACGGGGTCGATGCGGGTTGCTGAGACCGCGCTACTTTGCGCGCTTGCGCGAGATCGTGAAAAGCGTCGACGCAAGCAACATCGCGATGACCAAAGAATATCGCATGCTCCTATCTCCGCCGGTTAACTCGGACGATACATCAAAACGCTGGACGGCACGCTATATTGGCGCACCCTAGACTGCTCCGGACCGCAGAGTGCCCATACCCGCACAGTTTCTCGCGCAGGTGGCCGGAGTCCGTTGTGCATCACAAGCCGCCGATCACGGCCAAGATGGGAGACTTCCGCTTTGCGTTGGTAGGCCGACGTTTATGAGTACACGTCGTAGCTTCACGGCTTCCGGCGCCGCTGCGGGGTTCCTCAACAGCGGGCGCATGACTTCGATGCTGGTGATGCTGTTTTCCAATCCGGGCGGCAGCGGCATCAATTCGGGCGCCGCATCGTTGCAGGCCGGGCAGGGGTCGCCTGCGCCGTAGAGCCGCCAACGGCATCGCGTTGCCCGACCGGTACGGAGAACATCGCCTCTATCAGCGCGGCCAGGCTCATGCCGCCGACCACCATGCCTCGTGCAGCTTCGTCGCCGTGAGTTAGCTGGAGGGCGGTCACGATGACCGCAATAGCGTCAGGGTTTCTTAGAGGCACGGCAGGTTCAGACCCAAAGGCGGACCGCTGATGTAAGGGGCGGGGTTGCTTATTTTCGCAACTCGATGGACGACTGCTACAACACCTCAGCACGAACCTGAGCCACGCCACGATCCGTAATCCCCAAGGTGCGCGCGGCGGCGAGCGAGAGGTCGAGGACGCGGCCACGAACCCATGGTCCGCGGTCGGTGATCCGAACCACCACCGACTTATTCGTCTCAAGATCAAGGACTCGGACTCTCGTGCCGAACGGCAGACGGCGGTGCGCCGCGGTTAGTTGATTCCGATCAATCGATGAACCGCTCGCTGTCTTGCCTTTGGAATACGAATAGTAGGAGGCTTTTCCGGAAAAGACTCGGTTGAAAGATTGAATGCCCGAACGATCATTCAAGGGCTCTTGTCTGTTCGGAGGTTGCGCTTGCGGCTCATCCTTCTTTATCTGATCGAGTCCTTCAGGAGCGGGCTCCGCGTGAGCCTTTGGAATGATGGACCATCTGTCATTGAATGTTTGCCCGACAGCAGGGGTCGGGTGAAGCCCCGTCCAAGCGCAGACTGTTGCAATCACGATCATTCCAGAAAACAGACGCATGATCGACCTTACTAAAGATCACAAGACACAAGAACAATGCAAACTCCTGAGGCGCGTTCCGGGCATGTGCGGGAATCCTGTGCCGAGAGGTGATAGCATACCGATAGTTGAGGATGTGTTGCACGGCGCAGCGTGGACGCAGTGCAGCAAGCAGACAGCCCGCTGCAACGCATCACGTTAATTGGCGAGCAGTTCTAGAGCTCTCTGGCGAAGTGAGCGTCGACACCGCGTGTGCGTGCAGGCGATCCCGCCAGGTCTGCTCCTCGCGATTCGGCTTGACGCGTGCAACCAGAGCGTTTGCGATTTTTTTTTGATGTCCTCTTCGAACTTCGTGCGAAGGCTGAGGTTTACGGAAAATGTCCGTAAGCGTTACGGCTTGCGCCGGGTTGGAACGTTCAACGGCGTCATTCGAGCAATCAAACGACGGCTAGCGTGACTTCTTGAGCGATGAGCTGCAATCTTGACTGCGTGAACAGCCGAGTTTGAGCGTGGGCAAGCCTTCGCGCATGGAGGCCAAACGCGTAGTCGAGGAGTACCTGTGCGATCTGCGGGAGATCATCAGGAAGCTCCGTGGGGGCTCAACTGAGCGAGCCGCTCTTGACGGACGCCCCGCCACGGGAGTCTGATCGGCCGGATGAGGCCCACATCAGCACGATATCGACGAGCTCGCGCGCGTGGAGCGCATCTGCCTCGATAATCCCCAATTATCAAGGGTCAGAGGATCACCGCTCCGCCGAACCTCATTACAATGGCTCGTATTTTTGTGCGCGTCGACCAAAGCTACGGTTGGAAACCGCGGTCGTTACGCTTCTTTCGCGCGCAAACATCTACGACTTGTCTGAAAGGGCAGGGAGGCTTCATCTAGCATCAAGCTCATCCTTGATCGCGCTCCGTCGAGGAACGCCATGCTCGATCCGACTATGGTCGTCGCCGCCAGCGGCAGCCACTTGCGGCTGTACGACACAGCCTGGTCAGAGCAGGTTGTCGCCTGCTCCCGCGTCGCACGGCGGCCGTGTGAATCCAACCGTTGGATGCTCGAGAAGGACGGTTCTCCCCGGCAAGGGTGCGTCTTGCGTATACGATTAGCAAGATTCGCCCGCCAAAGGTCGCCGTGTCTTGATTTAGTGACAAACCGGAATAGGCTCGCGAGCCAACTCTTAGTTCCAAGCCTGACCAAAGCCGACAATGGGAATTTGGCGCATGATCGCTTGGCGCCACAAGGGTCTTCGGTGCGACGTGGCGCAATATGGCGTCACAATGGGAGACCGGCCCTATTCGCGTTTCTTCGTCTGGCCTTGAGCAGCGAAGAGACCTCGCCTCATATCATTTCGGTGCTGTGTGACCGACCGGATGAAGCTTAGTTGGAGGAAGCACTGTGAACGCAAACTGGCCATACATCCCGTTCGAGCAGTGGCGCGAGACATGTTCCGCGCTCCATATCTATTCGCAGATCGTGGGTAAGTACCGACTTGCACGAGCGCCTTGGCTCAACCATTCCTGGCATGCGACCCTGTACGTCAATACACGCGGCTTGACGACTTCGCTGGTACCGGACGGGGCCGGCACTGAGATCACCCTTGATCTCCGGAAACATGTCGTCATCGGAGAAGCAGCAGACGGACGGAGAGCTGAGCTTCCGTTAGGACCAATGTCCGTGGCTGACTTCTATGTACATTTCCTCGAACTCGTTCGGGGAATTGGGGGCACGCCGGAGCTTCACGACCGACCCAGCGAGGTGTCAGCGCCCATCCCCTTTCGCGATGATCGGCAAACCAGGCCCTACGATGCTGCAGCCGTGACAAGGTTCTTCGAGGCGCTGGTGCTCGCCAACAATGTGTTCACCCGATTTCGAACCGGCTTCATCGGAAAGGCTAGTCCGGTTCATCTCTTTTGGGGCAGCTTTGATCTAGCGGTCACGCGCTTCTCCGGACGCCGCGCGCCCCTACATCCGGGTGGCATTCCGGCTTTGCCGGACGAGGTGACCCAAGAAGCATACAGTCATGAAGTCTCGTCGGCGGGTTTTTGGCCGGGCGGCGGCAGCACGGATTTTGCGGCCTTTTATTCCTATGCCTATCCCGCTCCTGCAGATTTTGCGGAGGCTAAGGTGATGCCCGATGGGGCGTACTTCGACCCGAAGCTCGGGGAATTTCTTCTGCCTTACGATGTCGTCAGACAATCGGCTGACCCAGAAGTAGCGCTGACGGCCTTCCTGGAGAGCACCTATCGCGCTGCAGCCGACCTCGGTCATTGGGATCGTATGGCCCTCGATTGTCTCACCGGCTTACCCCGCCGACCGCGACCATTAAGCTAAGCGGCCCGACGGCGCGCCGACGAGGTGCTTGAACAGCTTGGTCGCCATGTCGGCCTTCTGAACCGCCCGGGTCTCTGCCACAGGCTGCGAGTTCGCGGAACTATACATTATCAGCACGGTTGACTGGTGTTCCCCAATCGGAGCCCGCTTTTGCAAAGCCCTCAGTCAAAACTTGACGGGATCGGAGATACTGCGCGACTTCAACTGCTTATCGGCGGAATCGTGGACGATGCCATCTACATGATCGACGTCGACGGCACGGTGCGCAGCTGGAACTCTGGTGCGCTGCGGTTGAAGGGTTACACACCCGACGAAATCATCGGAAAATCGTTTGCTTCCTTCTATACGCCGGAAGATCGCGCCAAAGGGCTGCCGCAGCGGGCCTTGAGCGTCGCCGCGCAAACAGGCCGTTTCAGCGCCGAGGGCTGGAGAGTTCGCAAGGATGGCGGTCGTTTCTGGGCATCGGTGATCGTCGATGCGATCCGAAATGAAGGCGGTGAACTGATCGGGCAAGGTCACACGAGACATCACCGAGCGGCAACAAGCCCACCAAGAGCTTCTCAATAGTGAGCGGCGCTACCGCCAGCTGATCGAGGCCGTGGTCGATTACGCGATCTTTCAGCTCGATCCGTTCGGCAACGTGACAACCTGGAATCCCGGAGCGGAGCGTATTAAGGGATACGCGCCGCCGGAGATCGTCGGTCGGCATTTCAGCGCTTTTTATACTCCCGAGGACATCGAGCTTGGTGTGCCAACACGTGCGCTTTCTGAGGCGGCAGAGCACGGACGCTTTGAAGCGGAAGGGTGGCGTCTGAGAAAAGATGGCTCCCGCTTTTGGGCGTCGGTCATCATCGATCGTATCACGGACGAATCCGGAAACATCGTCGGGTTTGCAAAAGTCACGCGCGACGTTACGGACCGGACGAGCTCAAGCACGTTCAGGAGCAACTCGCCGCATCTCAAAAGCTGGAAGCGGTTGGGCAACTCAGCGGCGGGATCGCGCACGACTTTAACAATCTGCTCATGATCGTCATTGGCAATCTGGAAACAGCTGAACGGCACGCCAAGTTGCCCGGAGCCAATCTGAATCGGGCGCTCGAATGCGAAACGAGGCGCGCAGAGAGCCGCGGCGTTGACCAGTCGCCTGCTTGCCTTTTCGCGCCGACAGGCGCTCGATCCCAAGCCGATCAACGTGAACAACTACATCAATGGTCCGCAGGAATTCCTCCAGCGTACGCTCGGAGAGCGCATCGAAGTCCAGACCGTCGGAAGTGCGGGTCTATGGCATATCGAGGCCGACGCCAATCATCTGGAGTCATCGCAGACGAACCTTCACTGAGAGAAATCGAGGTGCCGACATCAGCAGCGGCTGGTGATGACCGCAATGACCCGTTGAGGTCGCAGGTCTGATCAATAGTTGACGCGCTCAGCAAAATTGGGCCAGCAGCCGCTGGGATGACTAGAGCTCGGTCCCGGCAGGCGAGTTAATGTTGCTGGACATTCTCTCGGGTCGAACGGCGGCTCCGCTCCGGTGCAGCGCAACCGAATAGATTCGTTGCATGAGTCCGGAAGCGGCCCATCGCGTTTGTTGGCACACCCCAGCGACATGTCCGGAGCGAGAGGTAGAGCGGAAGTCGTCCCACTCGGGGTCCGACCGCCGCTTGTGACCCGGAGCAGAAGTGAGGGCGTTAGCAGTCGAGGTCAGAAAGTGACCTGCACCGATGGTCAACAGGTGGTATAGTCGTTTGGTCGTCGTCCTCAGACAGCTAAGAGGA
>NZ_JADPKY010000081.1 GCF_023074185.1 Bradyrhizobium sp. 132
TCCGAAAGACCCAGCGGTCGGGACGAAAAGCTGGCAGCAATCAAACAAAAAGCTGAACATCCGCCTTGACACACCAAATCCCCATGTGAGCAATCCAGACGGCTTCCGTGGAGAGAATCTGGATTGCTTCGCTGCGCTCGCAATGACGGGGAGAGAGTTTTGTAGTCCCTATAAAAAGCTCTGCGGATCGACGTCGACTTCGAGCTTTTGATTGCCTTTCGGCTTCGGGCACACGGCAAGCCAGTTGCGCAAATAATCCGACAGGTCGAAGCCGCGCGCCGATTTCACCAGGATGCGGAAGCGGTAGCGGCCTTTGATGACCGCGAGCGGGGCTTCCGCCGGGCCCAGCACCACCACGCGCTCGTCGCGCGGCGCGAGCGCCACGAGACGGCGGCCAAATCCTTCGGCGCTCGGTCGGTCGCCGGCGGAAATGATCAGGCTCGCGAGCCGCCCGAACGGCGGATAGAGCGTGCGCTCGCGCAAGTCGATCTCGCTGTCGTAGAAGGCTTCGCGGTCGCAGGCGATCAACGCCTTCATCACGGGATGGTCGGGCTGGTGGGTCTGGAGATAGCCGACGCCGCGGCCCTGCTCGCGCCCGGCGCGGCCGATCACCTGGTTGAGCAATTGCCAGGTGCGTTCCGATGCACGCGGATCGCCATTGGACAGGCCGAGATCCGCATCGACCACGCCGACGAGATTGAGCCGCGGGAAATTGTGGCCCTTGGCGACCAGCTGCGTGCCGATGATGATGTCGACGCGGCCCTCCGCGATATCATTCAGCTCGGAGCGCATCGTCTCGATCGAGGTGATGAGATCGCTCGACAGCACCATGGTGCGCGCTTCCGGGAATAGCGCGGCCGCTTCCTCCTGCAAGCGCTCGACGCCGGGACCGACCGCGACCAGCGTTTCTTCCGCCGAACAATGCGGACAGATCTGCGGACGCGGCATCGAGAAGCCGCAATGGTGACAGACGAGCCGCTGGCGAAAGCGATGATCGACCAGCCAGGCATCGCAGATGGTGCACGCGAAGCGATGACCGCAGGCGCGGCACAGCGTCAGCGGCGCATAGCCGCGGCGATTGAGGAACAGCAGCGCCTGCTCGCGCTTTTCGATCGCGATTTTGATCTCGGAAGCGAGTCGCGGCGAGATGAAGCGGCCGCGCGCCGGCGGCCCGCGGCGCATGTCGATGGCCTCGATATGCGGCATGTGCTGACCGCCGAAGCGCGACGGCAGCGCGATGCGCTGATAGCGGTTCTTGCGCGCATTGACCTCGGATTCGACCGACGGCGTCGCCGAGGCCAGCACGATCGGGACCTTTGCGATATGCGCGCGCACCACCGCCATGTCGCGCGCGTGATAATGGACGCCCTCGTCCTGCTTGTAGGCCTGGTCGTGCTCTTCATCGACGACGATGAGGCCGAGATTGCCGTAAGGGAGAAACAGCGCCGAGCGCGCGCCGACCACGACCGGCGCGCTGCCCTCGGAGATCGCCGCCCAATTGCGCGCGCGGGTGCGCGGCGTCAGCTCCGAATGCCATTCCAAGGGGCGCACGCCAAAACGCTGCGCGAAGCGGTCGAGGAACTGGCCGGTCAGCGCGATCTCCGGCATCAGGATCAGCGACTGTCTTCCGCGGCGGATCGCCTCGGCCACGGCTTCGAAGTAAACCTCGGTCTTGCCCGAGCCGGTGACACCGTCGAGCAGCGCGACGTGGAAGGTGCCGTTGGCCGCGAGCGCGCGCATCGTATCGACAGCAATGCACTGGAGCTGTGTGAAATCCGGCCGGCTGAAATCCGGATCGGGAGCCGGCGGCGGCGGAGGCGGCGGCATCGGCTCGACCGTCAGCGTGCCTTCGTCGACGAGGCCGTCGATCACGCCGGCCGAAACGCCGGCTTCCTTGGCGGCTTCCGATTTGCCGTGCAGCAGCCGGTCCGACAGCACCTCGATCAGGCGCTGCCGCGCCGGCGTCAGCCGCCGCGGGGAATCACCGACCAGGCGCACGCCGGCGCGCACCCGCTCTGGGCCGAGGTTCTCGCCCATTCGCAGGCACATGCGCAGCACCATGCCGCGCGGGCTCAGCGTGTAATTGGCGACCCAATCGACCACGGAACGCAGCTCGGGCTTCAACGGCGGGATGTCGAGCTTTTCGCTGACCTCCTTGAGACGGTTGTGCAGGCGCGGATCCGGATTGGCGTTTTCGGCCCAGACCACCGCGATCACCTCGCGCGGGCCGAGCGGCACGCCGACGAGATCGCCCGCCTTCAGCTCCATCCCGCGCGGCACCTTGTAGGAATAGGTCTGGTCGAGCGCGACCGGCACCAGCACGTCGACCATGCGGGTCGCGTTGGCGGGGGCGGTCTGGCTGCGCGACGAATGATCCATGAGGGAGAATCGGAACCTGGGGGCCTTGAAGCTAACGCCTGGGGGAGGCCTTAGCGAACAGTAAACGGGTGTGATGCGATATACTGAGTGGAATCATTACGTCCAGAGCGCATGAGCAAAGCGGCCGCCCCACAAATCGAGCTCGCCAGCGCCGATCCCTCGATCGCGCAGGAGATGACGCGCTGGCTGTCCCATCTCGGCGCGGAGCGGCGGCTGTCGCCGAAGACGCTGGAAGCCTATAGCCGCGACTTGCGGCAGTGCCTGGATTTCCTCTGCGCCCATTGGGGCGAGCGCGTCACGCTCAAGCGTTTCGCCGCCCTTGAGGCCACCGACATCCGTGCCTTCATGGCGATGCGCCGCGCCGACGATATTGCCGGCCGCTCGCTGATGCGCGCACTCGCGGGCCTGCGCTCGTTCGGCCGCTTTCTCGAACGCGAAGGCAAGGGCAAGGTCGGCGCACTCTCGGCGATCCGCGCGCCGAAAGTCGCCAAGACCCTGCCAAAACCGTTGCCCATGGCGTCGGCCAAACGTCTTGCGGACGCCGACGAACGCGCCGGCGAGGATCGCGAGACCTGGATTTTGGCGCGCGATGCCGCGGTGATGGCGCTTCTGTATGGATCAGGCCTGCGTATCTCCGAAGCGCTTGGCCTGACGCGCCGCGAGGTGCCGCGTCCCGGCGAGGGCGACGTGCTGATCGTGACCGGCAAGGGCAACAAGACCCGCATGGTGCCGGTGCTCCAGAACGTGCTCGCGCTCGTGCAGGAGTACGTCGCGATGTGCCCGTATCCGCTGCCGGCCGAAGGCCCGATCTTCGTCGGCGCACGCGGCGGGCCCTTGAGCCCGCGCATCATCCAGCTCGCGATGGAGCGGCTGCGCGGCGCGCTCGGCCTGCCCGACAGCGCCACGCCGCACGCGCTTCGCCATTCCTTCGCGACGCATCTGTTGTCACGCGGCGGCGATCTGCGCGCAATTCAGGAATTGCTCGGCCATGCCTCGCTCTCGACCACGCAGATCTATACCGGCATCGATTCCGAGCGGCTGCTGGAAGTCTATGCCAGCGCGCATCCGCGGCGGTGAGGCATCAGTCGGCGAGATACTCAATGTCAAAGATGTAGTTCGAGCCGCGGCCGATCTCGGCGCGAACATAGGGCTTGAACTTGAGGCGGTCATAGACCGGCGTCGTCGCCTTCACCGTGTGACCCCCGATATCGGCAAGATGTTCGGCGATTCGCTTGCCGGACCCGCGTAAGCTCTCCACGCGCCCCTCAATCACGAGGCGCGGCTCGGCATAGTCCGAATACAATGTGCTGGCGAATAGCCAAGTCCCGGCAGCACCAAGCACAAGGGCGACCACAAGCTTCCACTTGGAAAGCCGTGGCGAACCCTGGCCGCCGTTCATCAACCTGCGCAGGGCCAATCCAAACATAGTCAGCGAGAACATCACGCCGAACAGATAGGCATCCGTGACGCCCGCGATCGAGCTGCGCCAGTAGAGAAGGCCGAGGACGAAGTAGACGAAGAACGCGCTGATCGCGGCCACGATGACGTAGAGGCGCAGCCGGGGATGGCTGATCGCCGCCAGCAGGACGACGAAAAGGGCCACGATCGGCCAAAACGCCCAGGCGATGAATTCCGCTGTAGTCATGCGCTGAACGTAAGACGCATGACAAAAAAATCCCTTAAAGCATCCGCTCAAATGATCGCTTGGCGCTTGCGCCGGAACAACGGTTCGGTCAATCGTGGGGAACCGAGCCAGGAGGGACTTATGAGCGCACATGAAAGCATGGAGCATGCCGAGCATGCCGAGCACGCGTCCGGCTCGAACAAGAAGATCGCCCTCCTGATCGCCGTGCTGGCGCTGTTCCTGGCGATCTCGGAGACGCTCGGCAAGGGCGCCCAGACCGAATCGATCAGCAAGAACGTCGAGGCCGCCAATCTCTGGGCGTTCTTCCAGGCGAAGAGCGTTCGCCGCACCGTGGTGCTGACCGCGTCCGAGCAGGGCAAGCTCACGCTCGGCGCCACCACCGACGACGCCATGAAGGCGACGGTGCAGAAGCAGATCGACGACTGGACCAAGACCGCGGCGCGCTATCGCTCCGAGCCGGAGACCGGCGAAGGCACCGAGCAGCTCGCCGAAAAGGCCAAGCACGCCGAGCACGAGCGCGACGAGGCGACCGCGAAATACCATCACTTCGAACTGGCGTCGGCCGCCTTCCAGATCGGCATCGTGCTGGCCTCGGCCACCATCATCACCGGCATCATCGCGCTCGCCTATGTCGCCGGTGTTTTGACCCTGGCCGGCATCTTCATGACGGCGCTCGGCCTGTGGATGCCCCATCTGCTGCATTTGCATTGATGCGCTGAAGAGACGTACACCGCTGTCATGCTCCGCGAAGGGGCACCCAGTAGGCCGCCCGCCTTCGCGGGCAATGACACCGAACAAGTGGCGATGATCAGCGCGCTTCGTGCACGCTCTTGCGAAAACGCTGGATCAGGCGGAGCGTGCGGGAGGACCAGCCTTCGCCGTTGCCGGCGATCAGCTCCCTGATGCGGCGCTTGACCGGATCGACCAGCTCGGCGGCCTTGGCGCGCAGCTTCATCACGAGCTGATAGAGCCGCTCGAACCAGCCCATCTCCATCAGCTTGTCGCGCGTCACGTCGAACACGAAAGCGGTGACGCCGACCCCGAGCAGCTTTGCGAACAGGATCGTGACGACCGCGCTGGTCCAGTATTCGTGCGTGAGCAGCCACAGGCCGACCAGCTTGAGCGGAAACAGCGGAACGATCGGGACCGCGAACACGATCAGCGTCATCGCCGGCGACAGCGCGTCGACACGCTCCGACAGCCATTGCTTGAACCGCGCGAGCGGAATGATTGCGACAGCCCGCGCGACGATCGGTTCGAGATGATCCCACAGCCAGGCTTCGATCAGGAAGATGATCGCAAGCAGGACCCAGACCGGTTGAAGCAGGCGGCGCAGCATGTGTTTCCCGCCCGATTCGGAGCTGGGCGCGACCTACATATGGATGGCCCGCTTGCCGACTGCAAGCGCGGCCTCCTTGATGGCCTCCGAGCGGGTCGGGTGCGCGTGACAGGTGCGGGCAAGATCCTCGGCGCTGCCGCCAAACTCCATGAGAACGGCCGCTTCATGGATCATTTCGCCGGCTTCGCGGCCGATAATGTGCACGCCGAGCACGCGATCGGTCTTCGCATCTGCGAGAATCTTCACAAAGCCGTCGGTGGTCTGGTTGACCTTGGAGCGGCCGTTGGCGGTAAAGGGAAACTTTCCGACCGTATAAGCCACGCCCGCCTGCTTCAGCTCCTCCTCGGTCTTGCCGACGCAGGACACTTCCGGCGTGGTATACACGACGCCCGGGATAACATCGTAGTTCACGTGACCGGCCTGCCCGGCGATGATCTCCGCGACCGCGACGCCTTCATCCTCGGCCTTGTGTGCAAGCATCGGGCCCGCCACGACGTCACCGATGGCATAGACGCCCTTCACGCTGGTGGCGAAATGCGGATCGATCTGCACGCGGCCGCGATTGTCGAGCGCTACACCCGCTTCCTTCAGCCCCAGCCCGTCCGTGTACGGCGCGCGGCCGATGCAGACCAGAACGACGTCGGCTTCCAGCGTCTCGGCAGCGCCGCCGGCGGCGGGCTCGACCCTCGCCTTCAGCATCTTGCCGGAGGTGTCCACGCCTGTGACCTTGGCGCCGAGCTTGAACGCAAAACCCTGCTTCTCCAGGATGCGCTGGAATTGCTTGGCGATCTCGCCGTCCATGCCGGGCAGGATGCGATCCAAAAATTCGACGACGACCACTTCGGCGCCGAGACGATGCCAGACCGAGCCGAGCTCAAGGCCGATCACGCCGGCGCCGACGATCAGCAGCTTGCCGGGGACCTTGTCCAGCGAGAGCGCGCCGGTCGACGACACGATGCGGGTCTCGTCGATCTCGATGCCCTTCAGACGCGCGATGTCCGAGCCGGTGGCGATCACGATGCTCCTGGTTTCGACGACCTGCGACTTGCCGTCGGCGGAGATCTCGACCTTGCCGGTGCCCAAGATCTTGCCGGTGCCCTTGAGCACGTCGATCTTGTTCTTCTTCATCAGGAACTCGACGCCCTTGACGTTGCCGTCGATGCCCTGCTGCTTGAAATTCATCATCGAGGGCAAATCGAGCTTCGGCGCCGACACCGACACGCCCATCTTGGCGAAGGAGTGCCCGGCTTCCTCGAACATTTCGGAGGCGTACAGCAGCGCCTTCGACGGCATGCAGCCGACATTGAGGCAGGTGCCACCGAGCGTGGCGTTCTTTTCGACCACGGCGGCTTTCATGCCGAGCTGGCTTGCGCGCACCGCGCAGACATAACCGCCCGGTCCGGTGCCGATGACGACGAGATCGTAGGTAGCCATGAGAGAAAGTCCCGTGAGTTTAGCGTGATGAGGATGTGTCAGCGTCCGCGCGGCGCGTCAGCGTCCGCCGGACACATCGAGAGTGGCTGCGGTGACGTAGGAGGCCTCGTCCGACATCAGCCAGACGATGGCGTTGGCGATTTCGTCGGCGGTGCCGACGCGCTTCATCGGCACCATATGGGCCAGACGATGATGCCGATCGGGCTCACCGCCGGAGGCGTGGATTTCGGTGTCGATCAGCCCGGGGCGGATGCCCGCGACGCGGATGCCTTCGCTTGCGACCTCGTAGCCAAGGCCGATGGTGAAGGAATCGATCGCGCCTTTGGAGGCAGCATAATCGACATAGGTATTGGGTGCGCCGAGCTTGGCGGCAACCGATGACAGATTGACGATGACGCCGCCCTGGCCGCCATGCTTGGTCGACATCCGCTTCACCGCTTCGCGGGCGCAGAGGATAGAGCCGGTGACGTTGACCGCCATGACGCGCTGGATGCGCTCGGCCGACATCTCGTCGACACGCACGCCGCTGGTCCCGACGATGCCGCCATTGTTGACGAGCGCGCCGAGCGTGCCGAACTTGTCCGCCGCCTGGAACAGCGCGAGGATGTCGCTTTCCTCCGCGACGTCGCATTTGACCGCGATCGCCTTGCCGTTGCTGGCCTCGATCGCGGCAACCACCTCGTCGGCGGCCTGCTTGTTGCTGGCATAGCCGACCACGACGCGGAAGCCGCGCGCGGCCGCCGCAATCGCGGTCGCGCGGCCGATGCCGCGGCTGCCGCCGGTGATGACAACGACTTTATCCGTCACGCGCGCCTCCATGGTTCGACACGCGCCGCCGCGAAAGGCGACGGCGCTCGCAGAGCATTAGGGATCAGAGATCGAGCACCAGGCGAGCCGGATCTTCCAGGCTCTCCTTGACGCGAACCAGGAAGGTGACGGCTTCCTTGCCGTCGATGACGCGGTGATCGTAGGACAGTGCCAGGTACATCATCGGGCGGACCTCGACCTTGCCGCCGATCGCCATCGGCCGCTCCTGGATCTTGTGCATGCCGAGGATGGCCGACTGCGGCGCATTCAGGATCGGGGTCGACATCAGCGAGCCGTAGATGCCGCCATTGGTGATGGTGAAGGTGCCGCCCTGCATCTCGTCGATCTTGAGCTGGCCGTCGCGGGCGCGGCGGCCGAAATCGGCGATGCCCTTCTCGATGTCGGCGATCGACTTGTTGTCGCAGTCGCGCACCACGGGCACGACGAGGCCCTTGTCGGTGCCGACGGCGACGCCGATGTGGTAGTAGTTCTTGTAGATCAGATCGGTGCCGTCGATCTCGGCATTGACAGCCGGGATGTCCTTCAGCGCCTGCACGACGGCCTTGGTGAAGAAGCCCATGAAGCCGAGCTTCGAGCCGTGCTTCTTCTCGAACGCATCCTTGTAGTGGGCACGCAGCGCCATGACGTTGGTCATGTCGACCTCGTTGAAGGTCGTGAGCATCGCCGCGGTGTTCTGCACGTCCTTGAGGCGGCGCGCGATGGTCTGGCGCAGCCGGGTCATCTTGACGCGCTCTTCGCGGGCGGCGTCATCGGCCGGCGACGGCGCGCGGACCTGAACGGCGGCGGCGGGCTGGTTGACCGGGGTCGGCGCAGACGCCGCACGCTCGATCGCGGCGAGCATGTCGCCCTTGGTGACGCGGCCGTCCTTGCCGGAGCCCGGAACGGTCGAGGCGTCGATGCCGGTCTCAGCCGAGAGTTTGCGCACGGACGGGGCGAGCGGGGCGTCGGCCGGCGGCGCCTTTGACGCCGCAGCGGGAGCAGCCGCGGCGGCGGCGGCAGGAGCGGCAGCCGCGGGCTTTGCGGGCGCAGCGGCAGCCGGCTTGGCAGCGCCAGCGGCGCCCTCGGTGATCTGGCCGAGCAGCGCACCAACCGCAACGGTCGCGCCATCGGCGGCGACGATCTCGCTCAGCGTGCCGGCGGAGGGCGCCGGGACTTCGATGGTGACCTTGTCAGTCTCGAGCTCCACCAAGGGCTCGTCGACGGCGACGGGATCGCCGGCCTTCTTGAACCAGCGGCCGATGGTGGCCTCAGTGACGGATTCGCCGAGGGTCGGCACACGAATTTCAGTCATGGTCTTTTCCTTAAGGAGATCGCCAATGCGGTCGGGAATTTTCAGGTGTCATCGGCCGGCGAAAAGCAGGCCATCCAGCAAGCCCAAACGTTCGCATTCACCACGGACGCCACGGTTTGCCGGATGCCCCGCTCCAGTGCGCCATTGCGCACAAGGCGGGGCATGACGCAGCTCGAAAAGCTCAGCTCAATGCTTCGTCCAGGAACGCCTTCAACTGCGCCTGATGCTTCGACATCAAGCCAGTGGCGGTCGCGGCGGAAGCGGCGCGGCCGACATAACGCGGACGCCGGCTCACACCGTTCACCTGGTTCAGGACCCATTCCAGATAAGGCTCGATGAAGTGCCAGGCACCCATGTTGCGCGGCTCTTCCTGGCACCACACCATTTCGGCCTTCTTGAAACGCGACAGCTCGGCCACCAGCGCCTTCAGCGGCACCGGATAGAGCTGCTCGACGCGCATCAGGTAGATGTCGTCGATGCCGCGCTTCTCGCGCTCCTCGTAGAGATCGTAATAGACCTTGCCGGTGCAGAGCACGATGCGACGGATCTTCTCGTCGGGAACGAGCTTGGTCGCCTCGCTTGGCTGCATCTGGGCGTCATCGTAGAGGATGCGGTGGAAGGTCGTACCCTTCGCAAGCTCCTCGAGACGCGACACCGCCCGCTTGTGACGCAGCAGCGACTTCGGCGTCATCACGATCAGCGGCTTGCGGATCTCGCGATGAAGCTGCCGGCGCAGCACGTGGAAGTAGTTCGCCGGCGTGGTCGGATAGACCACCTGCATGTTGTCTTCGGCGCACATCTGCAGGAAACGCTCGAGCCGCGCCGAGGAATGCTCCGGTCCCTGGCCCTCATAGCCGTGCGGCAAGAGGCAGACGAGGCCGGACATGCGCAGCCATTTGCGCTCGCCCGAGGAGATGAACTGATCGAACACGACCTGCGCGCCGTTGGCGAAGTCGCCGAACTGGGCTTCCCACAGCGTCAGCGTGTTCGGCTCGGCGAGCGAGTAGCCGTACTCGAAGCCGAGCACCGCTTCTTCCGACAGCAGCGAGTTGATGACCTCGTAATGACCCTGCTCGTGGCCGAGATGGTTGTACGGCGTGTAGCGGCTCTCGTCCTCCTGGTCGATCAGGACGGAGTGGCGCTGCGAGAAGGTGCCGCGCTCGGAATCCTGACCCGACAGGCGGACATGGTGGTTCTCGTTGAGCAGGGTGCAGAACGCCAATGCCTCGCCGGTCGCCCAATCGATGCCAGCGCCGGTGTCGATCGCCTTGGCGCGGTTGTCGAGGAAGCGCTGGATGGTGCGGTGGACGCGGAAACCGTCCGGCACCTTGGTGATCTTGCGGCCGATATCCTTCAGTTCTGCGGTGTCGACGCCAGTGACGCCGCGCCGCGCATCTTCTTCCTGATCGGCGATCTTGAAGCCGGCCCATTTGCCGTCGAGCCAGTCGGCCTTGTTGGGCTTGTAGCCCGAGCCGGCTTCGAGCTCGGCATCGAGCCGCGCGCGCCAGTCCGCCTTGGCCTTCTCGACCTCGCCCTCGGTCAGCACGCCTTCGCTGATCAGGCGACGGGCATAGAGTTCGAGCGTCGACGGATGGGCCGCGATCTTCTTGTACATCACCGGCTGGGTGAAAGCCGGCTCGTCGCCCTCGTTATGGCCATGCCTGCGGTAGCAGAACATGTCGATGACGACGGGCTTGTGGAATTTCTGCCGGAACTCGGTCGCGACCTTGGCCGCGAACACCACGGCCTCCGGATCGTCGCCGTTGACGTGGAAGATCGGCGCGTCGATCATCTTCGCAACATCCGACGGATACGGCGAAGAACGGGAATAACGCGGATAGGTGGTGAAGCCGATCTGGTTGTTGACGATGAAGTGCACGGAGCCGCCGGTGCGGTAGCCCTTCAGGTCCGACAGGCCGAAGCATTCCGCGACCACACCCTGGCCGGCAAACGCTGCGTCGCCGTGCATCAGGAGCGGCATCACCGAGATGCGCTGGTCCGGCGGATCGCCGTGCTGATCCTGCTTGGCGCGGACTTTTCCGAGCACGACGGGATCGACGATCTCGAGATGCGAGGGGTTGGCAGTCAGCGACAGATGGATGCGGTTGCCGTCGAACTCGCGATCCGAAGATGCGCCGAGGTGATATTTGACGTCGCCCGAGCCTTCGACCGCGTCAGGGTTGGCCGAGCCGCCCTTGAACTCGTGGAACAGCGCGCGATGCGGCTTGCCCATCACCTGGGTTAGCACGTTGAGGCGGCCGCGATGCGGCATGCCCAGCACGACCTCCTTCACACCGAGATTGCCGCCGCGCTTGATGATCTGCTCGAGCGCGGGGATCAGCGATTCAGCACCGTCCAGGCCGAAGCGCTTGGTGCCGGTGAACTTGGTGTCGCAGAATTTCTCGAAACCTTCGGCTTCGACTAGCTTCATCAGGATGGCGCGACGGCCTTCGCGGGTGAAGGAGATTTCCTTGTCCGGCCCCTCGATCCGCTCCTGGATCCACGCCTTCTGCGCCGCGTTGGTGATGTGCATGAACTCGACGCCGAGCGTCTGGCAGTAGGTGCGCTCGCAGATCGCGGTGATTTCGCGCAAGTTGGCGTATTCGAGACCGAGCACATGGTCGAGGAAGATCTTGCGGTCGAAATCGGCTTCGCTGAAGCCGTAGGTCCGCGGATCGAGTTCTTCGCGATTGCGCTGGGCTTCGATGCCGAGCGGATCGAGCTTGGCGTGGAAATGACCACGCATGCGGTAGGACCGGATCAGCATCAGGGCGCGGACCGAGTCGCGCGTGGCCTGGAGCAGGTCGGCGGAGGAGAGGCCGCCGCCCTTGTCGCCGCCCTTGGCCTGCGCCTTGGCGGCGATCTTGGCACCGACCGACTTCTCGACTTCCGCCCAATTGCCGTCCAGGGCGGAGGTCAGATCGTCCTGCGGGGTCAGCGGCCAGTTGGCGCGCTCCCAGGACGGGCCTTCGGCATTCTTGCTGATGTCGGCCGGCTGGTCGTTGAGGCTCTTGAAGAAGTCCTGCCACTCGGCATCCACCGACGACGGATCCTTCTCGTAGCGGGCGTAGATTTCATCGATGTAGGTGGCGTTGGTGCCCTGCAAAAAGGAGGAGAGGGCAAAGGCTGCGTTCGCGTCTTGGCGAGACATACTTGAGTTCCTGGCGATTTCGGTTCGCGCATAACAAACGGCGCTGGCGCTGGGCTCCCCGGCAGAGGACCAGCGCGACAGGCACCATTTACCCTATTTGCTGCGAAACTTCGCCCGGAAAAGTGCGAAGGAGTGAATTAGCCCTTCAATTTTTCGGCAAGCGTGTGCCCAAGGCGGGCGGGAGACGGAGACACTGTAATTCCTGCCGATTTCATCGCGTCGGTCTTGGAACCCGCGTCGCCCTTGCCGCCCGAAATGATCGCGCCGGCATGGCCCATGCGGCGGCCGGGAGGGGCCGTAACACCGGCAATGAAACCGACCATCGGCTTCTTGCGGCCGCGCTTGGCTTCGTCCTTGAGGAACTGGGCGGCGTCTTCCTCGGCGGAACCGCCGATCTCGCCGATCATGATGATCGACTCGGTCTTGGGGTCGCCCAGCAGCATTTCCAACACGTCGATGAACTCGGTTCCCTTGACCGGGTCGCCACCAATGCCGACCGCGGTGGTCTGGCCGAGGCCTTCCTGGCTGGTCTGGAACACGGCTTCGTAGGTCAGGGTGCCGGAGCGGGAGACGATGCCGACGCTGCCGGTCTTGAAGATGTTGGCCGGCATGATGCCGATCTTGCACTCGCCGGCGGTCATGACGCCCGGGCAGTTCGGCCCGATCAGGCGCGACTTGGAACCGGCCAGCGAACGCTTCACGCGCACCATGTCGATGACAGGAATGCCCTCGGTGATGCAGACGATCAGCGGGACCTCGGCATCGATGGCTTCGCAGATCGCATCGGCCGCGCCCGGCGGCGGCACGTAGATCACGGACGCGTCGGCGCCGGTCTTCTCACGCGCCTCGCGCACGGTGTCGAACACCGGCAGGCCCAGATGCGTCGCGCCGCCTTTGCCCGGCGAAGTGCCGCCGACCATCTTGGTGCCGTAGGCAATCGCGGCCTCCGAGTGGAAGGTGCCGTTCTTGCCGGTAAAGCCCTGGCAGATGACCTTGGTGTTCTTGTCGATCAGGATGGACATGAGGTCTGCTTTCGGGAAACTAACGTGTGAGAGGTCAGTGGATGCGGCGGTAGACGCCGGTGAGGACGTCGGCCCAGCCTTCCGCGTCCGGCGAGAACTGGATCTTCAACGAATAGGAATCGTCGTCGATGATTTCGTAGACGTGGCGCGCATTGCCGCGGAGCGAGCCGCGCACCAGTGTCAGGGTCTTCCCGACCCAGCCGCCGGAGGCAGGCGAGGGCGGCGTGTAGCCGAGCGAGTCGTACCAGAACAATTTGTAGGTCCGGTCCTCGCGGTCGAAGGTGAAGATACCGTGGGTGGCGAAGACCTGCTTGCCGTCGCGCATCTGAACCGAGTCCTGGATCAGGTAGAACCCGTTGAGATCCATTTGCGCCACGACGTGCGAGGTCGCCGGCCCGCCTTCCGTCCAGCGCGACGGAAAGACCACCTCTTCGCCATTCCATTCGCCGGCGAACGCGGCAAGACGCGCGTGCTCCGGCAGCGGGGATGATGCGGCGAGATGGTCCTGGGTCATGGCCTTAGCCTCCCTTGACGGCCTTCACGATCTTCTGCGCGGCGTCGTCGAGATTGTCAGCCGGCACCACGTTGAGGCCGGATTCGCGGATGATCTTCTTGCCCAGTTCGACATTGGTGCCTTCAAGGCGAACCACCAGCGGCACGCTGAGGCCGACTTCGCGCACCGCAGCCGTGACGCCTTCGGCGATCACGTCGCACTTCATGATGCCACCGAAGATGTTGACCAGGATGCCCTTCACGTTGGGATCGGCGGTGATGATCTTGAAGGCGGCCGCGACCTTTTCCTTGCTGGCGCTGCCGCCGACGTCGAGGAAGTTCGCCGGCGCCATGCCGTAGAGCTTGATGATGTCCATCGTCGCCATGGCGAGACCGGCGCCGTTGACCATGCAGCCGATGTTGCCGTCGAGCGTGACGTAGTTGAGATCGTACTTCGACGCCTCGATTTCCTTGGCGTCTTCCTCGGTCTCGTCGCGCAGCGCCAGCACCTCGGGGTGACGGAACAGCGCGTTGTCGTCGAACGACACTTTTGCGTCGAGCACGCGGAGCTGGCCCTGCTTGGTCACGACCAGCGGGTTGATCTCCAGCATCGACATGTCCTTGGCGACGAACGCCGCGTAGAGCTGCGCGGTGAGCTTCTCTGCCTGCTTGGCGAGATCGCCGGAAAGCTTCAGCGCGTTGGCGACGGTGCGGCCGTGATGGCCCATGATGCCGGTCGCGGGATCGATCGAGAAGGTCACGATCTTTTCGGGGCTGTTGTGCGCGACGTCCTCGATGTTGACGCCGCCCTCGGTCGATACCACGAACGAGACGCGAGAGGTCTCGCGGTCGACCAGGATCGAAAGATAGAATTCCTTGTCGATGTCGGAGCCGTCCTCGATGTAGAGGCGGTTGACCTGCTTGCCGGCGGCGCCGGTCTGGATCGTCACGAGCGTGGCGCCGAGCATCTGCTTGGCGAACTCGGAGACCTCCGCGGCCGACTTGGCGATGCGGACGCCGCCCTTGTCGCCGGCGGATGCTTCCTTGAACTTGCCCTTGCCGCGGCCGCCGGCGTGGATCTGGCTCTTGACCACCCAGACCGGGCCCGGGAGGGCCTTGGCCGCTGCGTCTGCGTCTGCCGCCTTCAGGACCGCAACGCCCTTGGAGATCGCCACGCCGAACTCATTCAGCAGCGCTTTGGCCTGATATTCATGGATATTCATATGGTCGCTCCCTGAACCCGCGGGCGGTGACCGCAGGGGCCCACCTCAGTCTTGTGGCTGGCATACCATATACCACAGGAACTGCAACTCGGATTCTTTGACATCGATCTCTGGACCTGCGGACCCGGAACCCGCCCGACGCGGCCCCCGGAAATGAAACCGCCGAAGACCGGTTTCGGTCTTCGGCGGGGACGTTTTGACCTTAGCGGCCGAGAAGATCGGGTGCGATCTTCTTGCAGGCGTCGACCAGGCCTTGAACCGCGCCGACCGACTTGTCGAAGGCCTCGCGGTCCTTGCCGACGAGTTCGATCTCGACGACGCGCTCGACACCCTTGGAGCCGATCACGACGGGCACGCCGACATACATGTCCTTCACGCCGTATTCGCCGTTCAGGTAGGCGGCTGAGGCCAGCACGCGCTTCTTGTCGCGCAGATAGCTCTCGGCCATCGCGATCGCGGAGGCCGCGGGCGCGTAGAAGGCCGAGCCGGTCTTGAGCAGATTGACGATCTCGGCGCCGCCGTTGCGGGTGCGGTCGACGATCTCGTCGAGGCGCGCCTGCGAGGTCCAGCCCATCTTGATGAGGTCGGGCAGCGGGATGCCGGCGACGGTGGAGTACTTCACCAGCGGCACCATGGTGTCGCCATGGCCGCCCAGCACGAAGGCGGTGACGTCTTCGACCGAGACGTTGAATTCGTCGGCCAGGAAGTAGCGGAAGCGCGACGAATCCAGCACGCCGGCCATGCCGACGACCTTCTTGTGCGGCAGGCCGGAAGCCTTCTGCAGCGCCCAGACCATCGCGTCGAGCGGGTTGGTGATGCAGATGACGAAAGCGTCGGGGGCGTACTTCTTGATGCCGGCGCCGACCTGCTCCATGACCTTGAGGTTGATGGAGAGGAGGTCGTCGCGGCTCATGCCGGGCTTGCGCGGCACGCCGGCGGTGACGATGCAGACTTTTGCGTTGTCGAGCGCCTCGTAGGAGTTCGCGCCGGTGAAATGCGCGTCAAAGCCGTCGACCGGCGAGGACTGCGCGATGTCGAGCGCCTTGCCCTGCGGCACGCCCTCGGCGATGTCGAACATCACCACATCGCCCAGCTCTTTCAAGCCGATGAGATGAGCCAACGTTCCGCCGATCTGACCGGAGCCAATCAAAGCAATCTTGTCGCGCGCCATGTGAACCTGTCCTTTAGACACGTCAGGAGGGGAAAACTGAGACGGGTGGTTATCCCTTTAGCCTCCCCCGTTCAAGTCGCCGGTTGCCCATTTGTCGGGCTTGCCGCGTATTGGAGCGCATCCCTGTCATTCCAGAGCGCATCCAACCGGTTTGCACGAAACATGGCCCGATGACGGGCTCCGTCGCGGCCCCCGGAATGACAGCGCTGGCAAATAGGACTTAAGTCTCCACCAAGCCCTTTTAAGTCTCCACCAAGCCCTTGGTCGAGCCGCTGGCGGTGGAATCCTTGCGGCCGTGGGGCAGCGCCAGATAGGATTCCGAGCTCATTTCAATCAGGCGCGACGACGTCCGCTTGAACTCGTTGGCCTCGTTGCCCTCGTGGGCGAGGTACAGCGAGATCGGGTTGGCATCGGCGGAAGCCATCAGCTTCACGGCATTGTCATAGAGTGTGTCGATCAGCGTGATGAAGCGCTTGGCGGCGTTGCGCTGGGAGAGGTCCATCACTGGAATATGGTCGACCAGGATAGTGTGATAGTCGTGCGCCAGCCTGAGATAGTCGGATGCGCCGAGCGGCTTCTCGCAGAGATCGGCGAACGAAAACCGCGCCACGCCGGGGGCCGAGCACGGCACGTGCAGGATGCGCCCCTTGATCGAAATATCGCGCGGCTTGCATTTGGCGCTGCCGGACATCTTCGACCAGGCGCGGTCGAGCGCGGTGTCCGCCTCAGTGTCTGCCGGCGTCAGCCACATCGGCACGCCCTGAAGTTTTTCCAGCCGGAAGTCGGTGCGCGCGTCGAGCCGCAGCACGTCCATGTGGTCGGTGATCTGCTGGATGAACGGCAGGAACAGCGAACGGTTCAGGCCGCCCTTGTAGAGATCGTCAGGCGCGACGTTGGAGGTCGCGACCACCACGGTGCCGAGTTCCAGCAGCTTTGCGAACAGGCGGCCGAGGATCATCGCGTCGGCGATGTCGGTGACGTGGAATTCGTCGAAGCAGAGCAGCCAGCTCTCCTCGAAGATGGCGTTCGCGGTCAGCATGATGACGTCGCCGTCGGCGATCTCGCCGCGCGCGATGCCCTGGCGATAGTCGTAGATGCGCTCGTGCACATCGGCCATGAACTCGTGGAAATGCGCGCGCCGCTTGTGCTCGACGGTACTGTGCTGAAAGAACAGGTCCATCAGCATGGTCTTGCCGCGGCCGACCTCGCCATGGACGTAGAGCCCGTGCGGCGCCTCGTCCTTGTCGCTGCTGAACAGGCGACTGAGCAGGCCCTGCTTGCGCGGCGGCTTGTAATCGGCGAGCCGCTGGTCGAGCGCCGTGTAGGCTTCGGCGATTTCGGCCTGCGCAGCGTCGGGCTCGATCGCGCCTGATACGATCAGGGCCTGATACGCCTCGCGGAATGGGGAACTGGGAGTCGAAAGCATGGCTCTTTACGGCCAGAGACCGGCGTGAATTGCAACTGTGTATTGGCGCAACGGGCGTATGCGCTTACCCTCGTCCACGTGGGTGCGGGCGGATGATTGAAATATCAGAGAGTTAAGCGGCTCCTTTGAGGTTCCTGACATGGCTCTTAGTATCGAGGACCCCGAGACCGAGCATCTCGCGTGGAGGCTGGCGCAACTCACCGGCGAGACCGTTGTTGTCGCGACGAAGCGAGCTATCGAGGAGCGGCTTAGCCGGATCGACAATCAGCATCGCAAAACTGCTCTCTTGGACGACATGGCCGCGATCCGCCGACGCTGGAGCGAGCTACCTGTGGTAGCCGACCAGACGGCAGGCGAAATCGTTGTCTATGACAAACACGGATTGCCATCCTGACGCGACAGACGCCACGCGCCATATGGCTTGCGAGCCAAGCTCACTCACACAACTCGTAAGCGTCTTCGACCACATACGGCCCGCCGCCGGTGGAGGCGCGGGACGAGAACAGCACGAAGCGTTCGGCCGTGAACGCCTTGCTGGGAAAATAGCCGCGCAGCGAGAGATAGTCGGCGACATCTCGGTCGGTGGCGTCGTGCAGACGAGCCAGCGTGACATGCGGGATGAACTTGCGGCCTTCAGGGTCGAGGCCGATCCGCTGCATCATGCGCTCGAGCTCGGCCTGCAATTCCATCAGCGGCTTGCTTGGCACGATGGTTGCGACCACCGCGCGCGGCTTGCGCCCCCCGAAACTGGTGAGGCCCTGCACCTTCACCTCGAACGGCTTGCGGTCGACGCGAAACAGCATCGAGGCGATTTCGTTGGCGGACATGCCGTCGATATTGCCGATGAAACGCAGGGTGACGTGGTAATTTTCGGGATCGATCCAGCGGGCGCCGGGAAGCCCGCCCCGCAAATTGGAAAGCGACTGGCCAATCTCGGCCGGAATTTCCAGACCGGTGAACAAACGCGGCATCGTTTCGCACTCCCGATGCTTGGGCATGATCCCTTCGGAAAGACCATATCCAAATTTTAGAGCCGGCGACGAATCACCGGTACCCCAATTCCTATCGCAGTTGTGTGACCCTGCGAAGCATCGCGCGCCTTACCCCGGTAAAACCCTGGGAATTACGGTCGGCGCTGCCTGCTTTTCAACGCCGTTGCTCAGCTATCGTGCCAAGGAATGCCTCAACCGTGGGCAAGATATTCTTGACGATGATGTCGACGCCCGCCGCGGTCGGATGAATGCCGTCGGCCTGGTTGAGTTTGGCGTCGGCTGCGACACCGTCAAGAAAAAACGGATAGAGCGGCACGTCGAATTTTTTCGCCAGATCCGGATAAATCGAATTGAAGCGTGCCGCATAATCCGGGCCGTAATTCGGCGGCGCCAGCATGCCGCACAGCATCACCGCGATCTTGCGCGCCTTGAGGCGCTGGACGATCTCGGTGAGCGCGGTGCGCGTCAAATCGGGATCGATGCCGCGCAACGCGTCGTTGGCGCCGAGCTCGATGATGACACCGTCGGTTCCGTCAGGGACCGACCAGTCGAGCCGGTCACGGCCGGCGGACGAGGTGTCCCCGGACACCCCCGCGTTGGTCATGTCGATGTCTATGCCTTTGGCCTGCAAGGCTTTTTTAAGCTTTGTGGGGAATGCTTCCTGGGCCGGGAGACCGAGACCGGCGCTTAAAGAATCGCCCAGAACGACAAGCTTGACCGATTTTGTCGATTCCGCCCAAGCCGGATTTGCGACCGTCATCAAAGCGAACATCAACACGGCTATGTGCATGAACAATCCGTAACGCCTCTCGACCGCGCGTACGGAGTTGCCATATGACCGGACCATGGACACTCGCATCTCTTCCTCTTCGCTCGCCGCCAGCTCGGCAGACACCATCGCCATCTCCAACGTCAATCTGTCATTGGGTACGGGCGCGGCACGCGTTCACATTCTCAAGGATATCAGCTTGCGCGTCGGCCGTAGCGAGACGATCGGGCTGATCGGCCCGTCAGGCTCGGGCAAATCCACGCTGCTCATGGTGATGGCTGGGCTGGAGCGTCCTGATAGCGGAGAGGTGGTGGTCAGCGGCACGCCTTTCAATGGCCTCGACGAGGACGCGCTGGCCCGCTTCCGCGGCCGCCAAATCGGCATCGTCTTCCAGTCCTTCCATTTGATCCCGACGATGACGGCGCTGGAGAACGTCGCCGTGCCGCTCGAGCTCGCCGGCAATCCCGACGCCGCCAAGCGCGCGGCGCAGGAGCTGCAATCGGTCGGGCTCGGCGATCGCCTGCATCATTACCCGACACAACTCTCCGGCGGCGAGCAGCAGCGCGTTGCGCTGGCGCGCGCGCTGGCGCCCGATCCCGCGATCCTCGTTGCCGACGAGCCGACCGGCAATCTCGACGAAGCCACCGGCAAGCAGATCGTCGATCTCCTGTTCAGCAAGCATGCCGAGCGCGGCATGACCCTGGTGCTGGTGACGCACGATTCCTCACTCGCGCATCGCTGCGATCGTGTCATCCGCCTGCGTTCGGGGCGCATCGACACGCAGGCTGCACCCGCATGAGCGCAGCAGTCGAACCGTTCGCGAAGCCCAACGGCGTCGCGCTGTCGCTGCGCTACGCGCTGCGCGAATTGCGCGGTGGCCTGCGCGGCTTTTATGTATTCATTTCCTGCATCGCGCTCGGCGTGATGGCCATCGCCGGCGTCGGCTCGGTCTCGGCGAGCCTGAGCGACGGCCTCGCTCGCGAGGGCCGCACGCTGCTCGGCGGCGACGTGTCGTTCGTCTTGTTTCAGCGCGAAGCGAAGCCGGAGGAAGTCGCCTTCCTGCGTTCGCGCGGCACGGTCTCGAGCGCCGCCACACTGCGCGGCATGGCGCGGTCGGCGGAGGGCCAGCTCGCACTGGTCGAGATGAAGGCGGTCGACGACACCTATCCGATGCTCGGACAGTTGACGCAGGCGCCGCCGCTGCCGATGTCCGACCTGCTCGCGGAGCGCGACGGCGCGTTCGGCGCCGCCGCCGATCCGACGCTGCTGGCGCGGCTCTCGCTCAAGACCGGTGATCGCGTCACCGTCGGCGCAGCAACGTTCCAGATCCGCAGCACGGTCGAGGCCGAGCCCGACAAGCTCGCTGGCGGCATCGGCTTCGGCCCGCGCTTCCTGATCAGCGAGGCAGGCCTGCGCGCGACAGGCCTGATCCAGCCCGGCAGCCTGGTGCGCTGGGTCTATCGGGTGAAGCTGCCGGAGATCGCCAACAGCGAGCGCGACACCGAAACCTTCATCGCGGATGCGCGCAACGCCGCGCCGCAGGCCGGCTGGGAGGTCCGCAGCCGTTCCAATGCCTCGCCGCAGCTCGAACGCAATATCAGCCGCTTCACGCAGTTTTTGACGCTGGTCGGCCTCGCTGCGCTGCTGGTCGGCGGTGTCGGCGTCGCCAATGCCGTCAAGAGCCATATCGACCACAAGCTCGAGGTGATCGCGGCCTTGAAGGCCGTCGGCGCCACCGGGCGCGACGTGTTCGGCATCTATCTCGCGCAGGTTCTCTTGCTCGCAGCGATCGGCTCGTTGATCGGCCTTGCGCTCGGCGCCGCCATGCCCTTTGCGATCGTCGGCCTGTTCGGCAAGCTGCTGCCGCTGCCGGTGGTCCCGGCGGTGCATGCCGACGAGCTCGCGCTGTCGTTCGTCTACGGGCTGCTCACTGCGCTTGCCTTCGGCCTGTGGCCACTCGGGCGCGTGCACGACGTGCCGGTGGCCGCGCTGTTCCGCGACACCATCAGCAACGAATGGCACCGGCCACGCTGGAGCTACCTCGTTTTCATGGCCGTCGTGGTCGCGCTGCTCGTCGCGGTCGTGATTGGCCTGTCGTTCGACAAGCGCATCGCTGCGGTGTTCGTGGCCTCCTCCGTCGTCGTGTTCGCGCTGCTGCGCGGCATTGCCGTGCTGCTGATGGCGATCGCGCGGCGGCTGCCGCGCACGCGGTTGCCGATGCTGCGCCTCGCGATCGCCAACATCCACCGGCCGGGCGCGCTGACGCCCTCGGTCGTGCTGTCGTTGGGCCTCGGGCTTGCGGTGCTCGTCACCATCACCCAGATCGACGGCAATCTGCGCCGGCAGTTCCTGGCAGCATTGCCCGAGCACGCACCGTCGTTCTTCTTCATCGACATCCCGAGCACGCAGGCCGAGCAGTTCGACGGTTATCTGCGCCAGATCGCCCCTGGCGCGAAGGTCGAGGACGTGCCGATGCTGCGCGGGCGCATCGTCGGAGCCCGCGGCGTCCGCGCCGAGGAGCTCAAGCCCGCCACCGATTCCGAGTGGGTGCTGCAGAGCGACCGTGGCCTGACCTATACCGCCGATCTGCCGAAAGGCTCCAAGGTGGTCGAGGGCGAGTGGTGGAGCGCCGATTATACCGGTCCACCGCTGGTTTCGATGGAGAAGAAGATCGCGGACGGGCTCGGCCTCAAGCTCGGCGACGAGGTCGTGGTCAATATCCTCGGCCGCGACATCCCCGCGAAGATCAGCAATCTGCGCAGCATCGACTGGCAGGGCCTCGGCATCAATTTCGTCCTGGTGTTCTCGCCGAACGCATTCAAGGGCGCGCCGCACACCCACATCGCGACGCTGACGGAAGCCGGCGGCGATGCGGCCGGCGACGGCAAGATCATCAAGGAGGTCGCCGACGCCTATCCGATGGTGACGAGCGTGCGTGTGCGCGAGGTAATGGAGACGGTCGGCTCGGTCGTGACCAATCTGGCGCTGGCGATCCGAGGCGCCAGCGCGGTGACCCTGATTTCGGCGATCCTGGTGCTGGGCGGCGCGCTTGCCGCCGGCCATCGCCACCGGGTCTACGATGCGGTGATCCTCAAGACCCTGGGCGCGACCCGGCTGCGGCTGCTCGGCGCCTATGCGCTCGAATACCTCCTGATCGGCCTCGCCACTGCGGTTTTCGGCGTTTTCGCCGGCAGCGTCGCTGCATGGATGATCGTGACCCGGCTGATGACGCTCACCTTCGTCTGGCAGGCCGGCAGCGCGGCCGGCGTGGTCGCGGCCGCCCTGGTCGTCACGGTCGGCCTCGGGCTCGCCGGCACGCTCCTGGCGTTGAACAAAAAGCCCGCCACGGTGCTGCGGAATTTGTGACAAATGGTAGCGGGCGGCTGCGCGGGGGCGGAATCGCACGATTCCGGCGATTAACCACGTTTGCTCGCCAGGATTGCGGGCGAGGGCGACATTCAGCCGCGCGTGGACGGTTGCAGCGAATGTGTTAGTTTCCCACATATCGAATGGGTTCGGAGCCCCGATTGTTAGCCAAAATTTAGTCGGCAGACATCGGTATCCGAGATAGAATTTGACGAACCGGTGGCATGGAGCCCTCATGCCGGACCGGGCTAACCAACGGGAATTCGACCATGTCGGACCTAGACCGTAACTACGCTTCTCCTTTCGGCAGGGCCGCCGGGCGTGTTGACGCCGCGACGGTCGATGCCGGCCTGCGCGCCTACATGCTGCGCATCTACAACTACATGAGCATCGGCCTGGCCATCACCGGCCTTGCCGCACTCGGCGTCTACATGGCCGCCGTGACGGATGTTCCGACCCCGGAAGCCGTCCGTGTCGGCAAGCTGTTCCTGACGCCGTTCGGCTACGCGATGTTCGTCAGCCCCCTGAAGTGGCTGTTCATGCTCGCGCCGCTCGCCATGGTGTTCGTGATCTCGGCGGGCATCAACCGTCTCGCGCCCTCGACCGCCCAGATCCTGTTCTGGGTGTTCGCGGCGCTGATGGGCGTCTCGCTGTCCTCGATCTTCCTGGTGTTCACCCACACCTCGATCGTGCGGGTGTTCTTCATCACCGCGGCGACCTTCGGCGCGCTCAGCCTCTACGGCTACACCACAAAGCGTGACATGAGCGGAATGGGTTCGTTCCTGTTCATGGGCCTGATCGGCATCGTCATCGCGAGCCTGGTCAACCTGTTCCTGGCGAGCTCGTTGCTCCAGTTCGTCGTGTCGGTGGTTGGCGTGCTGGTGTTCGCGGGCCTCACCGCCTGGGATACCCAGCGGCTGAAGAACGACTACATCTACGGCTACGCCTCGGCCGGCGGTGAAGTCGCGGAGCGTGCGGCCATCACCGGCGCGCTGTCGCTGTACCTGAACTTCATCAACCTGTTCACGCTGCTCCTGCAGCTCCTCGGCCAGCGCGACTAAGCGCAAGCCCAGAGCGAACAACACGAGCCCCGGCCGAAAGGTCGGGGTTTTTGCTTGGGGCCGGACGTCGCAGCACCCGCCGCTGTCATGCCCCGCCTTGTCCGCAATTGCGCACTGGGGCGGGCGATCCAGTACGCCGCAGCGGCTCCGTTCTAGCCGCGCTGTCTCGGAGTACTGGATGCCTATGCGGGGCATGACAGCGGAGAAGATGGGGCCTGCGGCGCTCGCAAAGACGACGCCGAGAAGCCGTTGCCTCTTCCAGCCGTCTCGGGAACGCTCTAATCTCGCCCCATGTCCGCACCTGAAATCAGGCCCACCCTCGAGGCCGACCTTCCCGCCATCACCGCCATCTACCAGCAGGCCGTCCGCGAGGGCACCGCGACCTTCGAGCTGGACCCGCCCGATCTCGCCGAGATGACGCGCCGCTATCGTACGCTGATCGACGGCGGCTATCCCTATTTCGTCGCCATCCTCGACGGCCGCGTTGCCGGCTATGCCTATGCGGGGGCCTACCGGCCGCGGCCGGCCTACCGCTTCACGGTCGAGAACTCGATCTATCTCGATCCAGGCTTTCACCGTCGCGGCGTCGGACTTCTGTTGCTGGAGCGTCTGGTTGTCGAATGCGAGGCGCGAGGCTTCCGCCAGATGATCGCGGTGATCGGCGATTCCGCCAATGCCGGCTCGATCGGCGTGCACACCAAGGGTGGCTTCAAGATGATCGGCACGCATCCCAGCGTCGGGCTGAAATTCGGCCGCTGGCTGGATACGGTGATGATGCAGCGCGACCTCGGCGAGGGTGCGGGTACGGTGCCGGGGAAGTAGGCTCGCTCTCGCAGGATGGGCAAAGCGAAGCGTGCCCACCTAGCGCGCCGATTGAGGAGAGATGGTGGGCACGGGCGCGCTGCGCCTTTGCCTACCCTACGGCGCTGTTCGTGCAGTTACACCACCGCCAGCTTGCGATCGATCACCAGCAGCACGCGTTCGAGCTCGTGGCCGCGGCGCAGGATCAGACCCGTCGCCGAGATCACGCTGTACATGCCCTGCTTGCGCGCGAGGCGCGGATCTTTTTCGATGCGATAGATCGGCACTTCCGAGGCGCGGCGAAACACCGAGAACACGGCGCGGTCTTTCAGGAAGTCGATGGCATAATCACGCCACTCGCCGTCGGCGACCATACGGCCGTAGAGATTGAGAATACGATGCAACTCGAGCCGGTTGAACGTCACCCGGCCCAGTTGCGCATTCGCAGCGGCTGGGCGCGCCGCCGCGCGCTGTTCGCTCGGATCGGCATCCTCCGACAGACTCATAGAAAGCCTCCTGTCGCCACAGCATGATCACGTCCGCGAAGACCGTCCCCGGAACCGCGGATCATGACAGCTGCATGATTGCCCCAACTGTTCCCCACCGCAAGGGGGCCTTGAGAGGGCGCATAGAATCCGGTGCGAATTCCGGGCACACGCAGGGTGGAACTCTGTCGCGCAAACCGTCACGGGATCGTTAGCAAGAATCATAGTGTCGCCGCTTTTCCGCCAAGCGACTGCCGCCCTGCCCTGACAAAAAGCGGGTGTGCGTTGACCCGGTCCTTTCGGTTCCGGATTCCTCAGCCCCCAGCCCCCCGGGGTCGTCAGGATCGGGTCTGTTCGCACGACAAGGAGGGCCAACGCAAGTTGGTCCTTTTTTGTTTGTGCCGGGATGTTTCTGGCTCGACCAATTCCTCTCCACACCGCGCAAACTCCCCTCATCCTGAGGAGCCGCGAAGCGGCGTCTCGAAGGATCGAGGCCGGGCTGCATCAGCGGGGCCTGCATGGTTCTCGCGGCGATGCGCAGCATCGCCCGCCACGCGCGCGAGGGCGCGCTCCTCACCATGAGGGTTGAGAGCGCAGTACGCCGCTCAGGCAGTACGACTCTTAGAGAGAGAATCGAATCAGTGCAGCGACGTATACGCCGCGCCCAGCATCGGCCCCGGCTTTTCCCGGCTGCCGTCCTGGACATAGACCACAGCGCCGTCGACGCCGTCGCGCGTGAGGTTCTCGATCGGCACCGTCCAGCTTTCCGAACGGCCGGTCCAGTCGCCGACCTTGAGTAGGTTGCGAACCACGTTGTGATAGATGACCTGCTGTCCGCGATTTTCGCCGCGGCTGATCGCGATCGGCACCGATTTCGCAATCGAGCAGATCCAGACCTCGCCACGCGAGACCGCCGGTTCCTTGCTCGCGGCCACCGAGACATTGATCTGCTTGCCCGCGAGCGACATCGTCACCGGCACGCTCATCACGCCCGTGCCCTTGTCGGTCTTGCCGATCGCGCTTTCGATGCCGGTGCGGTCGCTGCCGACGACATGCGTGGAGCCGTTGACCACGACCTGGGGCGTATAGACTTCGCGGTCGCCGCGCATGCGCGAATAGGCCCGCTGCCGTGCAGAAAAACGCGAATCCGCCAGTGTGTCCTTCCAGCCGAGATAATCCCAATAGTCGATCGGCATGCTCAGCGCGATGATCGAGGGATCGCTGGAGAGGTCGCCGATGATCTTGTCGGCCGGCGGGCAGGAGGAGCAGCCCTGCGAGGTAAACAATTCGACAACGGCGCGGGGCTCAGCTTCGGCAGGACGAATGACGGCGACGATCGCGCAGATCCCGAGTGCGCCCGACCAGAGGGCACCGGACCAACGCGAAATCAGATGAGAAGCCGTCATTGTTGTCATGTCGAACGCCGCACACCATTACTCGTGAGAGGGGAAATCTTACCGCCGGATGGTCACCGTAATCTTACGGGTCTCACACATCGACCGTCCTTGACGAAGTTCTCTGCCGGACGGGCCCATCTGAAGCCTGCCGCAAAGGCGCGAAGGCGGCCTTGTGATAGGCCGCCTTCGTGTAACCTACTACTCACTTCGCAGTGAGCCACCGTTCACAAATCCGCGCTTACGCCGCGAGCTTGCGCAGCACGTAGTGCAGGATGCCGCCGTTGCGGTAGTATTCGAGCTCATCCAGCGTATCGATGCGGCAAAGCAGCGAAATGCGCTGCAACGAGCCGTCGCCGGAGACGATCTCCGCGGTCAGCTTCTGGCGCGGCTTCAAATCGCCGACGAGACCACGCAACGTGACCTTCTCGTCGCCCTTCAGACCGAGCGACGACCAGGAGGTGCCGTCCTCGAAGGTCAGCGGCAGCACGCCCATGCCGACCAGATTGGAGCGGTGGATGCGCTCGAAGCTCTGGCAGATCACGGCGCGCACGCCGAGCAGACGGGTGCCCTTCGCGGCCCAGTCGCGCGAGGAGCCGTTGCCGTATTCCGCGCCCGCGAACACCACCAGCGGCACCTGCTCCTGCTGGTACTTCATCGCGGCGTCGTAGATCGACATCTGCTCGCCGTCGGGCCAGTGCTTGGTCAGGCCGCCTTCAGGGATATTTCCGTCCGCACCTTTGAGCATGAAGTTCTTGATGCGGATGTTGGCGAAGGTGCCGCGCATCATGACTTCGTGGTTACCGCGCCGCGTGCCGTACTGGTTGAAGTCGGCCGGACGCACCTGGTGCTCGCTGAGGTATTTGCCCGCGGGCGAGGTGAGCTTGATCGAACCGGCCGGCGAGATGTGGTCGGTGGTGATCTTGTCGCCGAACATGGCGAGGATGCGCGCCTCGACGATGTCGGTGACCGGTTCCGGCTCCTTCTTCATGCCGTCGAAATAGGGCGGGTTCTGCACATAGGTCGAGCTCATGTTCCAGCGATAGGTCTCGCTCTCGACCGTCTTGATCTTGCGCCAGTTGGTGTCGCCCTTGAACACGTCGGCATACTTCTTCTTGAAGATCGCCGCGGTCACGAACTTCTTCATGAAGGCGTTGATCTCCTTCGTCGTCGGCCAGATGTCCTTCAGGTAGACCGGCTTGCCGTCCTTGCCTTCGCCGAGCGGCTCGACGGCGAGATTCTTGGTGACGCTGCCCGCGAGCGCGTGGGCGACGACGAGCGGCGGCGAGGCCAGATAGTTCGCCTGCACGTCCGGCGAGACGCGGCCTTCGAAGTTGCGGTTACCGGAGAGCACGGCAGCCGCGACGATGCCGTTGTCGTTGATCGACTTCGATATCTCCTCGGGCAGCGGGCCGGAATTGCCGATGCAGGTGGTGCAGCCGAAGCCAATCAGGTTGAAGCCGACCTTGTCGAGATCGGCCTGGAGACCGGAATCGGCGAGATAAGCCGCCACCACCTGGCTGCCCGGGGCGAGCGAGGTCTTCACCCACGGCTTCGCCTTGAGGCCCTTCGCGGCGGCATTACGCGCCAGCAGACCGGCGCCGATCAGCACGCTCGGATTCGAGGTGTTGGTGCAGGAGGTGATCGCCGCGATCACGACGTCGCCATGGCCGAGGTCGAAGTTCCTGCCGTCGACGGCAAAGCGCTTCGTCGGCTCGTCGGTCTTCTTGTATTCGCTGGCGAGGGCGACCGAAAAGCCTTCGGCGACCGACGGCAGCGCAATGCGGCCTTCGGGACGCTTCGGACCGGCCATCGAAGGCACGACGTCGCCGAGGTCGAGCGTCAGCGTCTCCGTGAACACCGGATCGGCCGACTTGGCGGTGCGGAACAGCCCTTGCGCCTTGGCATAGGCCTGCACCAGCGCGACGCGCGCCGGGGCGCGGCCGGAGGTCTTGAGATAATCGAGCGCGGCGGCGTCGACCGGGAAGAAGCCGCAGGTCGCGCCGTATTCGGGCGCCATGTTGGCGATGGTCGCCTTGTCGGCGACGGAGAGATGGTCGAGGCCGGGGCCGAAGAACTCGACGAACTTGCCGACGACGCCGAGCTTGCGCAGCATCTGCGTCACTGTCAGCACGAGGTCGGTCGCGGTGACGCCTTCCTTCATCGCGCCCTTCAGCTTGAAGCCGACGACGGTCGGCAGCAGCATCGACAGCGGCTGACCGAGCATGCAGGCTTCCGCCTCGATGCCGCCGACGCCCCAACCGAGCACGGCGAGACCGTTGACCATGGTGGTGTGGGAGTCCGTGCCGACCAGCGAGTCGGGATAGGCGACCTCGAAGGTGCCGGTCTTCTTGCCGACCGTCATCTTCTCCTTCTTGGTCCAGACCGTCTGCGAGAGATATTCGAGATTGACCTGGTGGCAGATGCCGGTGCCGGGCGGCACGACGGAGAAGTTCGTGAACGCCTTCTGACCCCACTTCAGGAACTCGTAGCGCTCCTGGTTCTGCTTGTATTCCTCGGTGACGTTCTTGCCGAAAGCCTTGTTGTCACCGAAGAAGTTCACGATCACGGAGTGGTCGATAACGAGATCGACCGGCACCAGCGGATTGATCTTCTCGGCATCGCCGCCAAGCTTCTGCATCGCGTTGCGCATGGCAGCGAGGTCGACCACCGCCGGCACGCCGGTAAAATCCTGCATCAGCACGCGAGCCGGGCGGAACGCGATCTCATGCTCCAGCGACTTCTTGCGCAGCCATTTCGACACCGCGACGATGTCTTCCTTCTTGACCGAGCGACCGTCCTCGTTGCGGAGCAGGTTCTCGAGCAAAACCTTCATCGAGTAGGGGAGTTTGGAAATTCCCTTCAGACCATTCTTCTCGGCCGTGGGCAGGCTGTAATAGACATAGGTCTTGGCGCCGACCTTGAGGGTCTTTTTGCATTTGAAGCTGTCGAGCGAGGTCATGAAAGGAAATCCCAATTGTTAGTTATACCCGGCAAGGGGTATTTTAACACCGTCAGCGATTCCGGCTAGGTCGCTTGCAGGGGCAGGTTAAGTTGCTGCATCAAGTAGTTCCGGGCTTATAGAAGCTTTCTAACGGCGCCGCCACAGCCACAATGGTGCCGCAGCAATTCGCGAGCCAAAAATTCCCATGCGCTACCCCAAGATTTCCTGAGGCCGGGCTTGAGCGGATTGATACGAGGCACGATGCAGCTTTCCGGACGCGGGGTCATTTGCGTGCGGGGCGGACGCGACGTGTTTTCCGGGCTCGATTTCGAGGCCAGCTCCGGCGAAGCCGTGGCGGTCGTGGGCCGCAACGGATCGGGCAAGACGTCGCTGCTGCGGCTGATCGCGGGCCTGCTCGTTCCGGCGGGCGGCACGATCGCGCTGGATGGAGGCGATGCCGAGCTGACCCTGCCGGAGCAGTGTCACTATCTCGGTCATCGCGACGCCCTGAAGCCGGCCCTGAGCGTGGCGGAGAATCTGGCATTCTGGGCCGATTTTCTCGGCGGCGAGCGTTTTGACCCTGCCGAAAGCCTCGCCATCGTCGGCCTCGATCACGCCGCCCATTTGCCGGCCGCCTTCCTGTCCGCCGGCCAGCGCCGCCGGCTCTCGCTGGCCCGCCTGCTGACGGTCCGCCGTCCGGTCTGGCTGCTCGACGAGCCGACCACGGCGCTGGATGTCGCCGGCCAGGACATGTTTTCCGGATTGATGCGCGAGCACCTCGGCCGCGGCGGCCTGATCATCGCCGCCACCCATGCCCCGCTTGGCATCGATTCGCGGGAGCTTCGGATCGGGGCTGTGACATGAGACGGTCCGACCCTCAGATTTCCACGCGGTCGGGTCTAGCCTCGTCCTTCCGCCGCTGCCTTGCGAGAGCCACCCCATGACCGCCCTGTCCGCCCTGATTCGCCGGGACATCCGGATCGCGCTTCGCGTCGGCGGCGGGGCGTTGATTGGCGTGCTGTTCTTCCTGACCGTGGTGGTACTGATGCCGTTTGCGGTGGGGCCGGATCTGGCGCTGCTGTCGCGGCTCGGGCCGGCGATCCTGTGGCTGGGCGCGCTGCTGGCGAGCCTGCTGACGCTCGACCGGCTGTTCATGGCCGACCACGAGGACGGCTCGCTCGACCTGATCACCATGAGCCGGACGCCGCTGGAACTCGCCTGCGCGTCGAAAGCGCTGGCGCATTGGCTCGCCGCCGGTCTGCCGCTGATCGTCGCAACCCCCGTGCTCGGCCTGCTGCTTAACCTCGACATGGTCGCAACCGGCGCTGTGGCGCTGACGCTGCTGGCCGGCACCCCGGCGCTGACCTTCACCGGCATGATCGGTGCGGCGCTGGCGGTGACGCTGCACCGCGGCGGCTTGCTGATGGCCGTCCTGGTGCTGCCGCTGTCGATTCCGGTCCTGATTTTCGGGGTCGCGGCCTCGCAGGCCGTGATCGTCGGACCCATGTCGTTCGGCGCGCCGTTCTCGATCCTGTGCGCGCTGTCGCTGATCAGCCTCGTGGTCGGCCCTTTCGCGGCCGCCGCGAGCCTGAAGCATGGACTGGACTGACCTTGACCCCGATCAACTTTCGCTCCGGACTTTCGTGCTGATTGCCTGAGCGCTTACCTGTGATTATCAGAATACCATGACGCTGATCGACCTCGCCAACCCCACACGGTTCCTCGCGCTGACGGCGCGGGTGTTGCCATGGCTTGCGGCCGCGACTGCCATCCTGCTCACGATCGGGCTCTATCAATCGGCCTACGCGCCGGACGACTACCAGCAGGGCGCGACGGTGAAGATCATGTTCATCCACGTGCCCAATGCGTGGCTGTCGATGTTCGTATGGGGCGTGATGAGCCTGGCCTCGCTCGGCACGCTGGTGTGGCGGCATCCGCTCGCCGACGTCGCCGCCAAAGCCGCCGCTCCGATCGGCGCCGCCTTCACCTTTCTTGCGCTGCTGACGGGATCGCTATGGGGCCGGCCGATGTGGGGCACCTATTGGGAATGGGACGCGCGGCTGACCTCGGTGCTGATCCTGTTCCTGATGTATCTCGGCCTGATGGCGCTGTGGCGCGCGGTCGACGATCCCTCCCGCGCGGCGCGCGCTGCGGCCGTGCTGACCCTGGTCGGTGCGATCAACCTGCCCATCATCAAGTTCTCGGTCGATTGGTGGAATACGCTGCACCAGCCGGCATCGGTGATGCGGATGGGCGGCTCGTCGCTCGACAAATCCTTCTTGATCCCGTTGCTGGTGATGGCGATCGCGTTCACGCTGCTGTTCGTCACGCTGCATCTGGCAGCGATGCGCAACGAGATTTTGCGCCGCCGTGTCCGCTCGCTGCAAATGATGCAGGCGAGCCGTGTGGCGTTTTCGAGCGACGTGGGCGCATCGAAAGAAATTGGGGCTGCATGACGATGTCGCTTGGCCCCTACGCATCCTTCATCGTGACGTCCTACGCGGCAGCCGCCCTCGTGGTCGTGATCCTGATCGGCTGGATCGTGCTCGACTACCGTAGCCAGATCCAGCGCCTGCGCGATCTCGACCGCAGCGGCATCACCCGCCGTTCGGGGCGCAGCGGGAGTGATCAGCGATGACGAGCGATCAACCGACGTCCGCTCCGCCGCAGCGCCGCATCTTCCTGATGGTGCTGCCGCTGGTCGCCTTTATCGGCTTGGCACTGTTATTCTGGTTCCGGCTCGGCAGCGGCGATCCCTCGCGGATTCCTTCCGCGCTGATCGGTCGTCCCGCGCCGCAAACCACGCTGCCGCCGCTCGATGGATTGCAGGCTGACAACGCGCAGATCCCCGGCCTCGATCCCGCCGCCTTCAAGGGCAAGGTCAGCCTCGTCAATGTCTGGGCGTCCTGGTGCGTGCCGTGCCACGACGAGGCGCCGCTCCTGACCGAATTGGCAAAAGACAAACGCTTCCAGCTCGTCGGCATCAACTACAAGGACGCCGCCGACAACGCGCGGCGCTTCCTCGGGCGCTACGGCAACCCGTTCGGCCACGTCGGCGTGGACGCCAACGGCCGCGCCTCGATCGAATGGGGCGTCTATGGCGTGCCGGAGACGTTTGTCGTCGGACGCGAAGGCACCATCGTCTACAAGATGGTGGGACCGATCACGCCGGACAATCTGCGGACGGTGTTGTTGCCGCAGATGGAGAAGGCGCTGAAATAGTCACCGTCATTGCGAGGAGCCCTTGCGACGAAGCAATCCAGACTGTCTCCGCGGAGGGATTCTGGATTGCTTCGCTTCGCTCGCAATGACGAGTTGGGAAATTCAACCCTTCCGCACATCCCCCGCCTCGGCCTCGCTCGTTTCCAGCGACGCCGGCTCGAGGTGATAGCGCTTGGTCAGCGGCATCTGGGCGATGGCGAAGACCATGGTCAGCGGGGTGACGCCGAACACCTTGAAGTTCACCCAGAAGTCCGTGCTCTGGGTGCGCCAGACGATCTCGTTCAGCACCGCCATGCCGGCGAAGAACAGCGCCCAGCGCAGTGTGAGGATGCGCCAGCCCCGCGGCGTCAGGTTGAACATCTGGTCGAACATGACGGCGATGAAGGAGCGACCGAACAACAGGCCACCGCCGAGGATCGCGGCGAACAGGGCGTAGATGATGGTCGGCTTGAGCTTGATGAAAGTCTCGTCGTGCAGCACCAGGGTCAGCGTGCCGAACACCAGCACGATGACGCCTGTCACGATCGCCATGATCGGGATGTGCCGCGTCACCACATAGGAGGCGATCATCGCAATGACGATCGCGACCATGAAAGCGCCGGTCGCGGCGAACAGATTGAACTTCGCATTCATAAAGAAGAACACGAGCAGCGGGCCGAGCTCGGTCGCAAGCTTGAACAGCGGATGCGGCTGGGTCTTGTCCATTCCTTGACCTTTGTTGCTGTCAGCCCCCGCGGAGGCGGGGGATCCAGTATTCCGAGGCGCTTGTGATCCACAACTAACGGCGCGGCGTACTGGATGCCCCGCCTGCGCGGGGCATGACGATAGAAACCTACGATTCGATTCCGGCGATGGCGCGGGCGAAGTCGCGCGCGGTGAACGGCGCGAGATCGTCGACGCCTTCGCCGACGCCGATGAAATGCACCGGCAGTTTGAATTTTTCCGCAAGCGCCACCAGAATGCCGCCGCGAGCGGTGCCGTCGAGCTTCGTCATCACGAGGCCGGTGACCCCGGCAGTGCGATGGAAGGCCTCGACCTGAGAGAGCGCGTTCTGGCCGACGGTGGCATCCAGCACAAGCAGCACCGCATGGGGCGCAGTCGCGTCCACCTTGCGGATGACCCGCACGACCTTTTCGAGCTCGTTCATCAGCTCGGCCTTGTTTTGAAGCCGACCGGCGGTGTCGATCAGGAGCACGTCGACGGCCTGCTCCTTCGCCGCCGTCAGCGCGTTAAAGGCGAGGCTCGCTGAATCCGAGCCCTGCGCGCCCGATATGACGGGCGTCTTTGTGCGTTCGCCCCAAACCTTGAGCTGCTCGATCGCCGCGGCGCGAAACGTGTCGCCGGCGGCCAGCATCACCTTGCGGCCTTCGGACGCGAATTTTTGCGAGAGTTTTCCGATGGTGGTGGTCTTGCCGGAGCCGTTGACACCGACCACGAGGATGACGAAGGGCTTCTTGCCGGCGTCGATCTCGAGCGGCTTCGCCACCGGCGCCAGCACCTTCTCGACCTCGGTCGCGACGACGTCCTTGACTTCGTCCGCCGAGATCGCCTTGTCGTAGCGCCCCGTGCCGACGGCCTCCGCAATCCGCACCGCGACCGAGGTGCCGAGGTCGGCACGCAGCAGCACGTCCTCGATGTCGTCGAGCATGGCGCGGTCGAGCTTGCGCTTGGTGACGAGGTCGGCGACCGCGGTCCCGAGCGAGGACGAGGTGCGCTTCAGCCCGTTGGACAGGCGGCGCCACCAGCTCTGCTTGGGGGTCTCAGGGGTGGTATCGTTCATGGTGGCGGTGTGTTAGCCGTTCCGGCTCCCAAACGAAAGTCTTGACCGAAAGTCCTGCAATTGCTCGATGTTCCCGAATTGACCGCCGACGAAATCCTGGCGCGCGTGCTCCATCGCGACGGATTGATGCTGGTCATCGACAAGCCGGCCGGCCTGCCGGTGCATCGCGGCCCCAAGGGTGGCGCCAATCTGGAAACCTCCTTCGACGCGCTCCGTTTCGGCCTGCCGCGGCCGCCGGTGCTGGCCCACCGGTTGGACAAGGACACCTCCGGTTGCCTCGTGCTCGGCCGCCATCGCAAGGCGACCGCCTCGCTCGGCTTGTTGTTCAAGCATGGCAAGATCGGCAAGACCTACTGGACCATCGTCGAGGGCGGCCCCGCCCAGGACGAAGGCACCATCGATATGCCGCTCGGCCGGCTCAATGCCGAACGCGGCTGGTGGCAGAAGCCGGACCCGGAGGGCCAGAAGGCTGTCACCAACTGGAAGGTGATGGGCCGGAGCAATGGCCTCACCTGGCTCGCCATGGAACCGGTAACCGGGCGGACCCATCAATTGCGGGTGCATTCCTCAGCCACCGGCTGGCCGATCTTCGGCGATAACATTTACGGCAGCGGCCCGCGCTTCGGGGAGCCGAAGTTACATCTGCATTCCCGCGAGATCGTGGTGCCGATCTCCCGGAACAAGGAACCGGTCCGCGTCGTGGCGCCGGCCCCGCCCCACATGCATGAGCGGCTCCGCGCCTGCGGGTGGAACGGAGAATAGCCATTTCAGACCCTCATGGTGAGGAGCGCGGAACGCGCGTCTCCGGACGATGCCTTGCATCGCCGGGCGAACCATGCAGGCCCGGATCTCGCCCTGCGGCCATCCTTCGAGACGCCCGCTTCGCGGGCTCCTCAGGATGAGGAGCAGTGCCCGCCGGGCTTCCTATAGTTTACGAAACGTTCAGTGCTCGTCCCTCATGATAGCGGTTGCTTAGAACAAGCTTCCGTCAATCTGCTCAGGACGAGCTGCGCGTCATGTCCACGGCCGGGTTATCGATCATCGACGAGGTCGAGTCCGCGCTTCGGACAGGCTCCGCGGAAAAGGGGCTGGCGACCGCCCGCCGCGTCACCGACCTGTTCCTGTCCTCCGCCGCCAGTTTTGACGACGAGCAGATCGCACTGTTCGACGACGTGCTCGAGCGCCTGATCGGCACCATCGAGCTCCGGGCCATCGCCGACATGGCCGCGCGCGTTGCTCTCGCCGAGATCAGCGCGCAGCTCGCGCCGATCGCGCAGGCGCCACCATCGGTCATCCGCCGCCTCGCCAACAATGACGAGATCCGCATCGCCGGTCCCGTGCTCCAGGAATCCGCGCGCCTCGACGATGGCGAGCTGGTGAAGATCGCATCGAGCAAAGGCGAGCCGCATCTGCTCGCGGTCGCCGGGCGCTGGTGGTTAAAGGAGATCGTCACTGATGCGCTGCTGGCGCGGCGTTATCCCAGCGTCAGCCGGCGACTTGCCGCCAATCCCGGCGCGCGCGTTTCCGGCAACGGATTTGCCGTCATCGTCGGACAGGCCGAGGCTGATCCCGAACTCGCCGTCAGCGTCGGCGTCCGCGTCGACCTGCCATCGGATCTGCGCCGCGAGTTGCTGCGCTCGGCGACCGACGCCGTGCGCACCCGCCTGTTGTCGCGCGCGCCGACGCATCTGTTCGACGAGATCCAGGGCGCGATTGCAGCGGTCACCGTCGGCGTCGAGCGCGAAATGTCGGGGGTCCGCGACTTCGAAGGTGCCAAACGGGCAATTGCAAACCTCAAGGCGGGCGGCCAGCTGACCGAGACGACATTGCTCGGCTTCGCCACGCAGCGGCGCTATGAAGAAGCCGTGGCGGCGTTGGCGGCACTGTCCGGATCGACCGTCGAAGTGATTCGCCCACTGATGCAGAGCCTGCGTGAGGACGGCCTGCTGGTGCCGTGCAAGGCGGCACAGCTCAGCTGGGAAACCACCGCCGCCGTGCTCGAAAGCCGTTTTGCGACGGGCGCGATGAAGCCGGCGGACATCGCGAGGGCGCAAGGCCAATACGCACGCATGACGCCGGAGAATGCGCGGCGGACGCTCAGGTTCTGGCAGGTGCGGGCGTTGTAGGCGTACGCTGCGTACCAAGTTGAAGATGTCGTCATCCGCGAAAGCGGGTGATCCAGTATTCCAGAGACATTCGTGAGGTACGGAGGGGCCGCGGCGTACTGGGTCGCCCGGTCAAGCCGGGCGACGACACTGACTATGTGGCTAACCGCTCGCCATCACTAGCCGTAATTCTGAGCGGCACGACGCTTCCCACCTCTTCGCCCGCAATCGCCACCGGCAGATAGTGCTCCGTCCGTCCCTGCTCCGCGCTCTCGATCAGCACCTCGCGCGTGGCGCCGATCTCGGCTTGCAGCCGCTGCAGAAGCGCAGCCTCACCCGCCGAGCGTAGCCGCTTCGCGCGTTCCTTGATGACTGGCCCCGCGACCTGCGGCATCCGCGCGGCCGGCGTGCCGGGGCGTGGCGAATAGGGGAAGACGTGCAGGAAAGTCAGGCCGCATTCCTCGACCAGATCGAGCGAGCGCGAGAACATCTCCTCGGTCTCGGTCGGAAAGCCCGCGATGATGTCGGCCCCGAACGCGATGTCCGGCCGCAGACGGCGCACCTGGTCGCAGAACGCAATTGCGTCGCCACGCGAATGCCGCCGCTTCATGCGCTTCAAGATCATGTCGTCGCCGGACTGCAGCGACAGATGCAGATGCGGCATCAGCCGCGAATCGTCGGCGATGGCATCTAACAGATCACGATCTGCCTCGATCGAATCGATCGAAGAGATGCGCAGCCGCTTGAGCTCCGGCACATGCCGCAAAATCTGCTTCGTCAGCATCCCGAGTTTCGGTGCGCCCGGCAGATCACTGCCGTAACTGGTGAGATCGACGCCGGTCAGCACGATCTCGGCATGGCCGCGCTCGACCAACGCCCGCACCTGATCGACGACGGCGCCCATCGGCACCGAGCGCGAATTGCCGCGCCCGAACGGAATGATGCAGAAGGTGCAGCGATGGTCGCAGCCGTTCTGCACCTGCACGAACACGCGCGGCAAGCCGCTCGCAAAACCGTCGATAAGATGCGGCGCCATCTCCTTCACTGCCATGATGTCGCCGACGGCGATTTTTTCGCTGGCACCGAGATCAAACGCCGCACGCGCCTCGCGCCAGGCGCCGCTGCGCATCTTGTCGTCATTGCCGACGACGCGATCGACCTCGGCCATAGCGGCGAACATGCCGCTTTGCGTCTGCGCGGCACAGCCGGTGACGACGATGCGCGCTCCCGGCCGCTCGCGCTTCAATTTGCGGATCGACTGGCGCGCCTGCGCCACCGCCTCGTTGGTGACGGCGCAGCTGTTGATGACGATGGTATCTGAAAGGCCCGCGCTCTCGGCCTCGCGGCGGATCACCTCGGCCTCGAAGGCATTGAGGCGGCAGCCGAAGGCGACGATGTCGACGGCCATCAGCCGACCGGCGCGAACAGCGCCGGATCGAAACTGCCTTCATATTCGAAGGTCGCCGTGCCCGTCATCAACACGTGGTCGTCGCGCTCGCGCCATTCGATACCGAGCTTGCCGCCGGGCAGCGTGATCTCGACATTGCGCCCGGCGCGCTTCAGCCGCGCCGCCGCGACTGCGGTGGCGCAGGCCGCGGAGCCGCAGGCCCTGGTGAGGCCCGCGCCGCGCTCCCAGGTGCGGATCGTGATATGGTCGCGATCGACGATATGGGCCAGCGTGATATTGGCGCGCTCGGGGAAGATCGGGTGATTTTCCAGCAGCGGACCAAAGCGCTCGAGATCGTAGGCGTTGACGTCATCGACCCAGAACACCGCATGCGGATTGCCCATGCTCACCACCGAGGGCGAATGCAGGATCGGATTGTCGATCGGACCGATCTGCAGTTCGATGTAGCGGGTGTCGCGGAATTCCTGGTCGAGCGGAATGTCCTGCCAGCCGAACTTCGGCGCGCCCATGTCGACAGTGTAGAGATCGGGCGCAGGACCCTGCCAGCAATTGAGCAGGCCCGCGGCCGTCTCGAACGTCACCGTCGTCTGGCCGGTCTTCTCGAACAGGCGCCGCACCACGCAGCGCATGCCGTTGCCGCAGGCGCCGGCCTCGGAGCCGTCATTGTTGTAGATGCGGATGAAGGCTTCGGTGCCGTCGAACCGCGGCTTCTGCAGCACCATCAACTGGTCGTAGGGCACGCCGCCTTGAGCCGACGCCACCGCGCGGGCATCGTCCGGGGTGACCGGCGCGGTGGAATCGCGCATGTCGACAACGACGATCTCGTTGCCGATACCGTTCATCTTGGCAAATGCGTGATTAGCCAGCGCGCTCATGAAAATTCCCGAATTTCGCCTGCCTTATATGGCGATCCTTGCCGGCTTGGCCAGTGATTTGCCACCTGACGTCAGGACGTCTGCCATGACGCATCTGTCATGGGACGAATTCGGCGCTCGCGTGTTAGAACGACGCAATTCGCGCAAACCGGGACGCGCAGCCGGGTTAAGCCCTTGGTGGATTAAGGCCTTGGTGCATAAGGTTTTGGGGAGAGTAAAAATGTTCAGGTTTCGTTGTCTCGCTTTGGCCGCGCTGATCCCGGCAGCGGCCTTGTCGTTTGGTCTGTCCGCCACGCTGGCCCAAACGCCGAGCCCGGCGCCGGCCGCATCAGCGAGCCCCTCGCCGGCCCCGTCGGCTTCGCCCTCCCCGGCGGCAAGTGCCTCGCCCGCACCCGTGGCTACGCCCTCGCCGGCGGCCAGCGCCTCGCCAAGCCCTGCGACGTCAAGCCCTGCGACGTCAAGCCCTGCAACGTCGTCCTCACCCGCAGCCAGTGCCTCACCGAGCCCCGCCGCCCCGCCGCCCGCTGCCGCCGCAAACCCGGCTCCCGTGCAGACCGCCGATCCCTTCGGCCAGGAGGCTACGCTCGAGCCCAAGAAGGTCGTGATGGTCAAGGGCACCGCCAATTGGGACTCGGCCTTCGACACGCTGGTCGACGCCTTCAAGGCGCTGAACACGCTGCTGGACAAGCAGGGCATCAAGCACGCCGGCAATTCGATGATCGTCTACACCTCGACCGACGACACCGGCTTCACCTTCCTTGCCGAGATCCCGGTCGAGCAGGACCCGAAGAACCTGCCCAAGGACATGAGCATCGGCAAATCGCCGGAGGGCAAAGCCCTGAAATTTGTCCATCGCGGCTCCTACGACAACATGGACAACACCTACGAGGCGATCACCAATCACCTCGACGACAAGAAGCTGGAAGCCAAGGACACCTTCATCGAGGAGTACCTCACCGATCCCCTGAAGACGGCGGAGGACAAGCTCGTGATCAATGTTTTCGTGCCGCTGAAGTGAGACCGATGAAAAAGCCCGCGATCCTTTTTACCTCCCTTGTTGCGTCCTTTGCCGCCGCGCTGCCGGCAACGCCTGCGCTCGCCGACGATTTTCCGTCCGCGATTTCGGTGAGCGGCGAAGCCACGATTTCCGCCGCGCCTGATCTGGCGCAGATCAATGCTGGCGTAGCCAACGACGCCAAGTCGGCGAAGGAAGCTTCCGACGCCAACAACGCCGCGATGGGCAAGGTGCTGCTGGCGCTGAAGGGCGCAGGCATTGCCGAGAAGGATTACCAGACCTCGCGGCTGTCGCTGCAACCGCAATATGGCCAGAACAAATCCACCGGCGCCTCGCCCGTGGTCGGCTTCCGCGCCTCGAACCGCGTCACCGTGAAAATCCGCGACGTGACCAAGGTCGCTGGCATCATCGACACGCTGGTCGGCGCCGGCGCCAACGATATCGGCAATATCTCCTTCGAAGTGACGCAGGCGTCAAAACTGCTCGACGACGCCCGCGAGCAGGCGGTCACCGATGCCCGCCGCAAGGCGGAGATCTATGCCAGGGCCGCCGGTGTGACGCTGGGTGCGCCGCTCAGCGTGTCCGAAGGCGGTGCCCCAATGCCGCTGTTCAAGGGCCGCATGGCCGCTGCTCCAATGGCCGCAGGCGGCGCCGCCGTCGCACCGGGCGAGGAAACACTGTCGGTGACGGTGAATGTGAGCTGGGCGATCAAGCCAAAAGAGCAGTAGGTCTCGTGTCCCGGACGCGCTGCAGCGTGAAACGCTGCTGCGCAGAGCCGGGACCCAGCGTGCCGCAAGCATGGGCCCCGGCTCTGCAGCGCACCGTCGAAGAGACGCTGCGCTGCGTCCGGGGCACCAGCGGTTTGCCAGGACGTTAAATCTCCACCACCTGCCCCGGCTTCATCGCCACGAACCGCTCTTGCTGAATCTTTGCTGCATCCAGCGCCTCGACCAGCGCCTTGGCCGGCGCGTCGATTGCCTCATCGGTCAGCTGGAACGTGCCGTGATGATGCCCCAGCGCGGCTTGCGCGCCGCAATCCGCCAGCGCCTTCACCGCATCTTCCGGATTCATGTGCTGGTCGCGCATGAACCAGCGCGGCTCGTAGGCGCCGATCGGGAGGATCGCGAGACGCAACGGTCCATACTTCTCGGCGACGCGGCGAAAATGCTTGCCATCGCCGTAGCCGGAATCGCAGACGACGTAGATTTTCCCCGCTGGCGTCTCCAGCACGAAACTCGCCCACAGCGCCTTGTTGCGATCGAACATGCCGCGCGCCGACCAGTGTCGGGTCGGCACTAGCGTCACGGCGATGCCGCCGCCGAGCTCGACGCGATCGTGCCAGTCGAAGGCTTCCACCTTGAGCGTGGAATCGGTGCTCCGCATCGTGACGTCGTTGCCGAGCGGGGTGACCACGCGCGGGGCAAAATTCTTGGCGAGCCGCGACAGCGTCGCGATGTCGAGATGGTCGTAGTGGCCGTGCGAGACCAGCACGATATCGATCTTCGGCAGCTTGTCGAAGGCAATGCCGGGATCGTTATGCCGTTTCGGTCCCGCGAAGCTGACGGGCGAGACCCGCGTCGACCAGACGGGATCGACGAGGATGTTGAGGCCGCCGGTCTGGATCAGCCAGCTGGCATGGCCGACGAAGGAGAGCCGCACCTTGTCGCCGTCGACGCGCGCCGGCGGGGCATCGGCGTGGGGGCTCGGCGCCCAGTCCGGCCAGGCCGCGCGCTGTCGCTTGCCGCCGAACTGCCAGCGCAGCACCTCGCGAAGCGATTTCGGCGGCGCGCCGTCCGGATCGAAGAAGGTCAGCCCGTCGAAATGGTCGGAGGCGGGACCGTCATAGGTTTTCATGCGGGACATCCAAAGAGAGGGCACGCCAACCAACGCGCTGGCCCCGGCAAGCAGTCCGAAAAGGCGGCGGCGGGTGATCTTCACGGGTCAAGCTTCAGGGCTGGTCGGAGCGGCCGGACATCACCCTCATATGGGCCGGGCCAGAGAAAAAGGAACCTGCGGTCAAAAGAATCATCTTTTCAGTGACTTACCCTGGCGAAGGCGTTCCGCCCCCCTAACTTTCCTTGACTTTTGAGCGTCAGCGGCGTTTAACCCCGCCACTTCTCGGAAAGGCTTTCTTTTCGACCCGCCGACTGGTCCCTGAGGCCAGAGGCCAACGCCCGACAGCGCTATGCGCCCTCGGGCGTGAAGGTGTTTGGATTTTCTGCTCCCTCGCCCCGCGCTCGCGGAGAGAGGTGAAAAAGGACAACGGCATTGTTCGACAATCTGTCGGAACGGCTTGGCGGCATTCTCGATCGTCTGACGGGGCGCGGTGCGCTGACCGAAAAGGACGTCGACGCCGCGATGCGCGAGGTGCGCCGCGCGCTGCTGGAAGCCGACGTCGCGCTCGAAGTGGTGCGCAGCTTCACCGAGCGGGTCCGCGAGCAGGCGATCGGCGCCACCGTCGTCAAGTCGGTCACGCCCGGCCAGATGGTGGTCAAGATCGTCCATGACGAGCTGATCAACATGCTCGGCGCCGAAAGCCAGACCATCGACGTCAATTCCGTGCCGCCGGTGCCGATCATGATGGTCGGCCTGCAAGGCTCCGGCAAGACGACCACCACCGCAAAGCTCGCCCGCCGCATGGTCCAGCGCGACAAGCGCAAGGTGCTGATGGCGTCGCTCGACATCTACCGTCCCGCGGCGATGGAGCAGCTGGCCGTACTGGGCCGCGACCTCGACATTCCGACGCTCCCGATCGTCGCCGGCCAGCAGCCGGCTCACATCGCGAAGCGTGCGCTGGAGGCCGGCAAGCTCGGCGGCTACGACGTCGTGCTGCTCGACACCGCCGGCCGCACCACGCTCGACGAAGAGATGATGGCGGAAGCGGCAGCGATCAAAGCCGCCGCCAATCCGCATGAAGTGCTGCTGGTGGCAGACAGCCTCACCGGCCAGGACGCCGTCAACCTCGCCCGCGCCTTCGACGAGCGCGTCGGCCTGACCGGCATCGTGCTCACACGTGTGGACGGCGACGGCCGCGGCGGCGCCGCGCTGTCGATGCGCGCCGTCACGGGCAAGCCGATCAAGCTGCTCGGCACCGGTGAAAAAACCGATGCGCTGGAGGATTTCCATCCCGACCGTATCGCCGGCCGCATCCTCGGCATGGGCGACGTGGTCTCGCTGGTCGAACGCGCCGCCGCTAATATCGACGCCGAAAAGGCCGCGCGCACCGCCGAGCGCATGCGCAAGGGGCAGTTCGACCTCAACGATATGCGCGAGCAGCTGTCGCAGATGGCGAACATGGGCGGCATCAGCGGGCTGATGGGCATGATGCCCGGCATCGCCAAGATGAAGAACCAGATCGCGGCCGCCGGCATCGACGACAAGATTTTGAAGCGCCAGGTCGCGGTGATCGATTCCATGACGCGCGACGAGCGCCGTCATCCCGATTTGCTCAAGGCCAGCCGCAAGAAGCGCATCGCCGCAGGTTCCGGCCAGAGCGTCGAGCAGGTCAACAAGCTGCTCAAGATGCACCGGAACATGGCCGACATGATGAAGGCCATGGGTTCGGGCAAGCGCGGGCCGCTCGCCGGTATCGCACAGGCGATGGGCTTTGGCGGCGGCATGAAGCCGCCTTCGCCGGAAGAGATGAAGGCGCTGCAGGAGAAGATGCAAGGTGGCGGCGGACAAGGTCTGCCCAGCCTGCCGAAGGATTTGCCGGCTGGTCTGCGCACCGGTCTGCCGAACGTTCCCGGCCTGACCGGGCTGAGCGGCAAGCCGATGCTTCCGGGCCTCGGCGGATTTCCGGGCAAGAAGAAATGAGGAATTCGTCGCACGGGTCGTAGGTGTCCCGCGCGGCGCGAAAATACCAATCAATCGAACAAACTGTACTTTTAAGGAGAACTAAGATGTCCGTCGTTATCCGCCTCGCCCGCGCTGGCACCAAGAAGCGCCCCGTCTATCACGTCGTCGTCGCCGATTCGCGCTTTCCCCGCGATGGCCGCTTCATCGAGCGTCTCGGCTATTTCAACCCGCTGCTGCCGAAGGACAACGAGACCCGCCTGAAGCTCGACATGGACAAGGTCAAGGCCTGGCTCGCCAAGGGCGCGCAGCCGTCGGACCGTGTGTCGCGCTTCCTCGACGCCGCCGGCGTCAAGAAGCGCGAAACGCGCAACAACCCGGAAAAGGCCGTGCCGCGCAAGGAGCGCAAGGCGCAGGCCGAAGCCGCCGCGAAGGGTTAAGGCCAGACCATGCCGGAGCTGGTCTGCGTCGCGCGGATCGGCGCCGCGCATGGTGTGCGCGGCGCGGTCAAACTGTGGACCTTCACCGAAGATCCCTTTGCCATCAGGCGCTACGGTCTGCTCTCGTCGAAGGACGGCAAGCGCCAGTTCGAGGTCGCACAGGCGCGCGAGGCCAAGGATCATCTGGTCGCGACGTTCAAGGGTGTCACGACCCGCGATGAGGCCGAACGGCTCAACGGCATCGAGCTCTACGTCGCGCGCGAAAAGCTGCCCGCGACCGACGCGGACGAATATTACCACACCGATTTGATCGGGCTTGCCGCCGTCACCCCTGACGGCGACGCGCTCGGCCGCGTGCTCGCGATTCATAATTTCGGCGCCGGCGACCTCATCGAGATCGCTCCACCCAAAGGCCCGACGCTGCTGCTGCCGTTCACGAACGCGGTGGTGCCCGAGGTCGATCTTGCCGGCGGCCGCGTCGTGATCGCGCTGCCGCAGGAGATCGAGGGCGAGGACAAGGACAAGGACCAAGGCCGGGACGCATAACCACAGGCCGTGGTTTTGGTTAAGCTGGTGGCGCCGATCATCGCAAAACGGGCAGCGGTGACTGTGGGTCCCGGGCCTTCGCCGGGACGACGGATTTCTTAGGACCAATGACCAATCCCCTACCCTGGCGCGCGACGGTGCTGACGCTGTTTCCGGAAATGTTTCCGGGGCCGCTGGGCGTGAGCTTGGCCGGCCGGGCGCTGGCGTCCGGGCTTTGGGAGCTGGAGGCGCGGGACATCCGGGCCTCGGCCACCGATCGCCACCGCAGCGTCGACGACACCCCGGCCGGCGGCGGGCCGGGCATGGTGCTCCGGGCCGATGTTCTGGCGGCGGCCATCGATGCCGCCGAAAGCGAACAGGATCGGCCGAAACTGCTGATGAGCCCTCGGGGTCGGCCATTGACCCAGGCCCGCGTCCTGGAGCTGGCCAAGGGTCCGGGTCCCCTGGTCGTCTGCGGGCGGTTCGAGGGGGTGGATCAGCGGGTGATCGACCGGCGAGGCCTGGAGGAGGTCTCGATCGGCGATTACGTGCTGTCCGGGGGTGAAATCGCCGCGCTGGCGCTAATAGATGCCTGCGTCCGGCTGCTGCCGGGCGTGATGGGCAAGGAAGCCTCGGGAACCGAGGAAAGCTTTTCGGACGGCCTGCTCGAATACCCCCAATACACCCGTCCGCAGCTGTTCGAGGGAACTCCGATCCCCGAAATCCTGACCTCAGGCGACCATGCCAAGGTCGCTGGCTGGCGGCGGGCGGAATCCGAGGCCCTGACGGCAGCCCGGCGACCCGATTTGTGGGCCCAAATCCCGAGCAAGGCCCCGAATCGGGCCGGACGCCAAAAAACGCCAAAAAACAAGACAGACGGGTGACAAACGCTCCGGCTTGTCCTATAGGAGCGCCACATCCGCAATAGCTGGATAGACGAATTTCGCGCAGCCCCCGTCCTGCGGCTGGGGGCGCCGATGGAGACTTACCCATGAACCTGATCCAACAGCTTGAAAAAGAGCAATTCGACAAGCTCGCCGCCGGCAAGGAGATTCCGGAGTTCGGACCGGGTGACACCGTGATCGTCAACGTGAAGGTGGTCGAAGGCGACCGATCCCGCGTGCAGGCCTATGAAGGCGTCTGCATCGGCCGCTCCGGCGGTGGGCTCAACGAGAGCTTCACCGTCCGCAAGATTTCCTACGGCGAGGGCGTCGAGCGCGTGTTCCCGGTGATGTCGCCGATGATCGACTCGATCAAGGTGGTGCGCCGCGGTAAGGTGCGTCGCGCCAAGCTCTATTATCTCCGCAGCCTTCGCGGCAAGTCGGCCCGCATCGTCGAGAAAAAGCAGGACCGCGCCACCGCCGTCAACGAGTAAGCTTTCGCTTACAGGCGAGTTTCGGAGAGCGCGGGGCCAAACCCCGCGCTTTTTTGTTCCCTGCTCGCAGGTCTCGCCCTCATCCTGAGGAGCGCGTCTCGAAGGATGCAGGCCCGCCTGTGGCCTCGCCCTTCGAGACGCGCGCCGAGGCGCGCTCCTCAGGGTGAGGGGCATGTCTTGCGCGAGCCTTGAAAGCCCTCGCGATTCCAATTCGGCCTGCTATATATTCTTGGAATGTTTCCAGATCCGACCAGCCTCTCGTCCGCCAAGCGCATCGTCATCGACGATCGCTCACGGCTGCCTGGCCGGTTCTTCGGGCGCTTCGCGACCTCGGCAACGTCAGAGCTTACGCGCGCAGCCTAAAAGCTGCGCTGACGATTTTGTTGCCCCGCGCGCCACCCGCGCAACCCGCTCTACACAACATTCCTGGAGCTGACGCTCATGTCCAAGCCGACCACATTGTACGACAAGATCTGGAACGACCATCTGGTGCACGAAGCCGAGGACGGCACCTGCCTGCTCTATATCGATCGCCATCTGGTGCACGAGGTGACCTCACCGCAGGCGTTCGAAGGCCTGCGCACCACCGGGCGCAAGGTCCACGCGCCCGAGAAGACGCTCGCTGTCGTCGATCACAACGTCCCGACCACCGACCGCACCAAGCCGAATCCGGATCCGGAGAGCATCGAGCAGATCAAGGCGCTGGCCGACAACGCCAAGGAATTCGGCATCGAATATTACGACGAGTTCGACAAGCGCCAGGGCGTCGTCCACGTCATCGGACCCGAGCAGGGTTTTACGCTGCCCGGCACCACCATCGTCTGCGGTGACAGTCACACCTCGACGCATGGCGCGTTCGGCGCGCTCGCGCACGGCATCGGCACGAGCGAGGTCGAGCACGTGCTGGCGACGCAGACGCTGATCCAGAAGAAGGCGAAGAACATGCGCGTCACCGTCGACGGCAAATTGCCGGACGGCGTGACGGGCAAGGACATCATCCTGGCCATCATCGGCGAGATCGGCACCGCGGGCGGCACCGGCTACGTGCTGGAATACGCCGGCGATGCGATCCGTGCGCTCAGCATGGAAGGCCGCATGACGGTCTGCAACATGTCGATCGAAGGCGGCGCGCGCGCCGGCCTGGTCGCGCCCGATCAGAAAGCCTACGACTTCCTGCGCGATCGTCCCAAGGCGCCGAAGGGTGCCGCCTGGGACACGGCGATGCGCTACTGGGAAAAACTGCGCTCCGACGAGGGCGCGCATTTCGACCAAGAGCTGCGCCTCGATGCCGCCAAGCTGCCGCCGATCGTGACCTGGGGCACGAGCCCCGAGGACGTGATCTCGATCACCGGCATCGTGCCCGACCCCGACAAGATCGCGGACGAGGCCAAGCGCCTGTCGAAGCACCGCGCCTTGAAGTACATGGGCCTGACCGCGGGCACGAAGATCACCGACATCAAGCTCGACCGCATCTTCATCGGCTCCTGCACCAACGGCCGCATCGAGGATTTGCGCGCGGCAGCAAAGATTGCGCAAGGCAAGACCGTTTCAGCGCATGTCAACGCCATGGTCGTGCCGGGCTCCGGCCTCGTGAAGGAGCAGGCCGAGGCTGAAGGTCTGGACAAGATCTTCATCACGGCCGGATTCGAATGGCGCGAGCCCGGCTGTTCGATGTGCCTCGCCATGAATCCGGACAAGCTGGCTCCGGAAGAGCGCTGCGCCTCGACCTCGAACCGCAATTTCGAGGGCCGCCAGGGCTTCAAGGGCCGCACCCATCTGGTGTCGCCGGCGATGGCGGCGGCCGCGGCCATCGCGGGTCACTTCGTCGACATCAGGGAGTGGCGCTGAGCCGCTTCCTGCAATTTGAACGATCGCGGCAAACCGCCGTTAATCGGCAGCGCCGATACTGCGTCCTCGCGACGGTTTCGCGAGGACACGCCTCATGGTCAACAAGCCTGAATATGTCGATCTGATCAGCGCGGCGACGCCCCAGCATCGGCGGCGCACCGCACCGCTGCGCATCGTCGCCAAACCCGAGGTCGAGGAAACCTCAAGGCTCAGCCGCTGGCCGCCGGCGATGTTCAAGCAGTGGAAGCTAGAGAACCTCACACGCTGGAAGTCGGCTTCGTGGAAGCTGAAGGATTGGCTTTAAGCCACCGAATGAAAAAAGGGCGCCACCGAGGCGCCCTTTTCATTTCGATCGTGCTTACCAATACCGGTACGGATGGTGCCAGCGATGCCAGCGGCAGACGCGGCGCGGGCCGTAATAGGTCCAGATGACCCGGCAGCGACGCGGATAGCTGTAATAGGGATAGTAGCCGCCGTAATAGCGCCGGTGGAAATGGCGATGGCCGTAGTAGGCGGGACGATAGCCGCCATAACGGTGATAGCCGCCAAAGCGATGAACTCCGCCGTAGCGATAGCCGCCACCATGAAAGGCGGGCGCGGCGCGGAAGCCACCACCGTGGATGCCACCGCCGCGGAAGCCGCCGAAATGTCCTCCGCCACCGTGGAAGCCGCCTCCTCCATGGAAGCCGCCGCCATGTCCACCACCGCCATGTCCACCGCCGCCACCGCCGCCGTGGCGAATCTGGATCATGTCGTCGCTTGCGGCCTTCGCCGCCGGCAACGCCGTCGGATTGATCGGAGTCATTGCTTCAGCACGACGCGTGGTCCCGGCCGACAGCATCAGCGTCGTGGCGGCCGCAATCCCGAGCAAGCGGATCGGGCTTGCTCTGAGACCCAATATCCTCAGCATCGATTTCTCCCTGAATCTGGACAGCGGAGTTGCGACGCTCGTTCGCGCCGTGCGTCTGCGCTGTTCATTGACGGTCGCTCCCGAGATTAAATTAGGGACGGCGACGTGAATGCCTCATGAATGAACGATGTTCCCGGCGTCGTGCTGCGACGTCACCACCACGGCCCGAAGCTGAGCACGAACGGTGCGGGCACGCCGTAAGGATAAGGGCGGTAGTAGACAGGCCGCGCGTAGTAACGCGGCTCGTGAGGTGCGACGCGGCGCACAGCGTCATGATGGCGTCCGTGACGCCGCGCACCGAGGTCCGTTGCGGACGCCGACGCCTTTCTTGTCGCGGCATCCTGCGTCGCGGCAATGGAGACGCCGGGTAAAGCGACGATCAGCCCGAGGGCAACCGCTACTCCGATCCATCTCGTCATGATCGACCTCTGCTGCGCCCGCATGCGGTGCTGCCGGCGGGATCGGCCAACTCAGCCCCGACGCCAGTAGCAGCTCATATGCGGCACGATCACCGTGCCGCTGGGGCGGTATTCCTGCACATAGGTGGCGTTGCACTCGCGGACCGCATCGGGACCGGGGTTGTAGCGCGGATAGACGCCGTCAGGAGTGTAGTAGGGCGTAACGCGCAGACGCGCCGGCCGCCGCTTGCGCGGCGGCGGGACATCGTCTGACGAGGCCGCCTGGGCCAGCCTGATGCCGTGGGCCGCGGTCTGGGCTTCCGCGCCAACGCAAAACTGCGAAAACAACCCCATGCACAGTAGCGTCAGCGCTGTTTTCGTTCGCATTTTTCCGCCCACTTGAACGTCCTATTCGAGGCCCTACGCTCCCCGTTTTGACGGCGCCCGTCAACCTCGCCGCGCTTATAATGCCGGATGCATCGGCGCGGAACCCGCGCTAAGAGGGATCCATGTGGACGGAATTGAAAGCGCCTTCGCTGGCCGAGATGGAAGCGACGGCCCATGACATCTTCGAGCGCCTGCCGGCGGAATTTCGCAAGCTCTGCGAGGGCGTGATCATCCGCGTCGACGACTTCCCGACCGAGGAAGTCCTGGACTCGATGGAATGCGAGAGCGAGTTCGACCTGCTCGGCCTGTTCCAGGGCATCGGCCTGCCGCAGCAGAGTTTTGGCGATGTGGCGCGTTTGCCCAACATGGTCTGGCTCTACCGCCGGCCGATCCTGGATTACTGGGCCGAGCACGACGAGAGCCTCGGCTATATCGTCCGCCACGTCCTGATCCACGAGATCGGCCATCATTTCGGCCTCTCGGACGACGATATGGCCGCGATTGAGGCCCAAGAGCCGGGTTGAGCAGACGAGATCTGCCGAATTCGGCCTAGGATTTGGGGCTCGATCGCGATAAATATCGGTTCTTCTGAGCCACCCCGGGAAAGCGCAACCATGGACAAGTTCACCAGGCTGGAAGGCGTCGCGGCGCCGCTGAAGATCATCAATGTCGATACCGACATGATCATTCCGAAGCAGTACCTCAAGACCATCAAGCGCACCGGCCTCGGCAAGGGGCTCTTCTCCGAGCAGCGCTACAAGGACGACGGCAGCGAGAATCCGGATTTCGTCCTCAACCAGCCCGCCTATCGCAATTCGAAGGTGCTGGTCGCCGGCGACAATTTCGGCTGCGGCTCGAGCCGCGAGCACGCGCCCTGGGCGCTGCTCGATTTCGGCATCCGCTGCGTGATCTCGACGTCGTTCGGCGACATCTTCTACAACAACTGCTTCAAGAATGGCATCCTGCCGATCCGCGTGTCGCAGGAAGACCTCGACAAGCTGTTCGACGACGCCGAGCGCGGCGCCAACGCGACGCTGACGATCGACCTGCCGAACCAGGAGATCCGCGGCCCCGACGGCGGCACGGTCAAGTTCGAGATCGACCCGTTCCGCAAGCACTGCCTGATCAACGGCCTCGACGACATTGGTCTCACGATGGAGAAGAAGTCCTCGATCGACACTTATGAAGAGAAGCTCAAGAGCGACCGCGCCTGGGCTTGATCGCAAGCTTTTACACGAGCCCCGGTGCCATCAGCGCCGGGGCTTTTTCTTTGCCCTCATTATCCCGTATAGCTTCGCGCATGCTGCCCGACATTGTCACCTTCTGGCATGGCCCGATGGACACCCTGCGCCAGACCTGTCTGCGTTCGCAGCTCGCGGCCGGCCACAAGGTCACGGTCTACAGCTTTGACACCACTCCCGGCCTGCCCGCCGGCATCGACAATGCGGATGCCGAGGCGATCCTGCCGCACGCGTTCTCCGAACGATTGCGCCCGCCGCAGCCGGATGGAAGCTGGCGCGACTGGACCACGCTTCAGTTCAGTGACTTCTTCCGCATGAAGCTGATGGCGAAGGGTCTTGGTCTCTGGCTCGACGCTGACGTGCTGCTGCTCAAGCCCGCCGAGATCGATCCGGCAAAACCCTACTTCGCCTGGGAGCGGCCGCGCCAGCTCGGCAATTCCGTGATCTACCTGCCGCCCAAGCACGGCATCGTTGCCGCCTTCGAAGAGCTGATGGAGCAGGAGGAGCTGACGCCGGACTGGCTGTCGCTGCGCCATCGCGTCACGTTTGCGGTGCGCCGCCTGCGCGGCGGTTCGAACCGCCTCTCCGACATCCGCGTCGCGATCTTCGGACCAGCGGCATTGACCGCGCTCGCCCGTCGCACCGGCGAGCTGAGCTGCGCGCTACCGAAACAATCGTTCTATGCCGTGCATGCCGAGCCAAAACTGTTCTTCGACCCCTCGAACTATCTCGGCCTCGTCAGCGACCCCGATATCATAGGCCTGCACATCTCGCCGAAAGGGCGCGGCGGCGAAAAGCCGATCCCGGGCAGCCTGTACGCATGGGCGGCGGAGCGGTTCGGCTGAACACGCCGTTTGATCCAGCGCGGCGGAGAACTATCAGGGCTACCGTGCCAATGCGTCGACGTTGGAAACGCTCGATCGGGTGACCCACGGCGCACTGAATCTGCCCTGCGCATTGCTGGGTTCCTGTGCCTGCTGCCCGTCTCTACGGATGCGAGTCATTTGTCGGGGCACCTGCTCTATGCCAACGGAGCGGACGCGCGGCAGCGATGATTGCGGCGCCGGTGACCCGCTAACGCTGTAAGCGGCTGGCAAGGACAAACATCGGCAAAGATGCAAGCTGCGCGGCGATTGCGAAGATGACCAGCGCCAGAATCGAGCGCTCATAGAGCAGACCCGTCACGACACTGCCGATCAGCCAGCCAATGCCATAGCCTCCATAGAACAGACCGAAGGCAAGGTTGCGCCTGCCTTCCGGCAGGACGGTGGCAACCAGCGCCTTGAGCAGCGTGTCCTGAGTGGCGTAGCCGATTCCCCACAATACGATGCCCACAAGCGCCGTGCCGAAGCCGCCGAAGAACACGAAGGGCGAGAACGTCGCCGACAGCAGAACTGCAACGAGCACGACCGGTAGCCCGAAGCGATCGAACAGCTTCCCGAAAGCAAGACTGACGAGGACTCCGCATCCGGTGGAGATCGCGAGGAAGACAGGTATCCACTGCCCGGTCACGACGTGCGTTCGATCGAAATGATACGAGATCAGCTCAAAGCTCATAAGGCCGGCAGCAAAGAATGCGCCTGCGATCATGTAGCCCCAGAAGGCAGGCGAGAAATCACCGGCCGAAGCGGTCTGACCCTGCTCGAGCTTCGAAGGCACGGGAAAGCCGGCGCGCGCCACAGCAAGCGACAGGAATGCAAGCAACGCCGGAATCAGCAGCAGCAGATAGCCCAGCTGATAGCTGCCATTCCAGAAAAGGACGGCGGCAATCATGAGCGGTCCGATCGTAGCTCCGACCTCGTCGAGCGCGGTGTTGAGACCGTAAACCCACCCCTTGCCGAGTTCGCCGGTCGTGTACGAGATCATCGCCTCGACCGTCGGCTTGCGGATCGCGCGCCCGACACGCTCGGCCAGCACCAGCAAAGCGGCGACCTGCCAGTTTCCTGCAACCGCCATCGCAGGCACCGCAATCAGGTTGATGCCATAGCCAATGAAGGTGATGAGCCAATAGCGCCCGCTCTTGTCGGCAACGTATCCGGAGAAGGGCCGCAGCGCATAGCCAAGAAACTCTCCCGCGCCGGCGGTGATGCTGACTACGGCGGCGCTCGCCCCCAGCGTCGCCATGAACGGGCCATTGATGCTGCCGCCGCCCTCATAGGTGACATCGCCGAACAGATTGACGATGCCCATGGTGAACACGAACGTGAAGGCCGGCGAACTTCCTTGCCAAATGCGCATGCAGCGATAGCCCGCGCCAAGGCGGGCTCCGATTGTCCCAGCCGCTCGATGCAAAGCAACGGCCGATGACGGCGTCGGTTCCCCAAGGGACCCGCGCCTATCGTATGGGAAGCGCCGAGTGACGAGGCTGAGCTACGGCTTGCTCATCGCTGCGATCGCGTCCGCGAAGATCGCGTTGCAGGCGTCGATCTGCGACGGATGAATCAGCGTCTTGCCGTCAAAACCGAGATCGCGGCCGAAAGGCGAAGATGACTAAGAACAAAAGCTGAGCCGCGCGGTTAGAGAGCAAACTCGCGAGGTGAGATCATGCGCCGTTCAGACTTAGCAACCGTCCTGTTCCTGCTCTCTGGCTTCGTTCCCGTCACCGCGTCTGCTCAGCAGACGACGCCGGATACGAACCAATCTTCCAGCCAAGCTGGCCCTGATCGCACCCCTCAACAGTCGGGCCAATCCCAAACCCAAAACACCCCAACTCAGCCGGACCGCACACCTCAGCAGTCGGACCAATCCCGCGACCGAGACCGCCGCAGCGCCGAAGACACGCGGATCAATCGAGATTGGACGACGCGGCAGCGTGGCGAGGACCGCATGGACATGGACCGCATGCGTCAGCGCCAGATGGGACGCATGATGGACCGGGATGAGGATCATCAGACCACGGGACGAAATTGGCGGCGCGACGATGATGACATGGATCGCGGCCCCGGATATGGCTCTGCGAATCGCAGCGAAGGCCGCAATTACCACGAAGTCCGGCCTCGTCCTCGCGTAAAGACCTGTCTCGAATACGAAAACGGGGACGAGTTCTGCCGATACCGCGACTAGCTGATGCGGTACGCGCCCTAGCCCTGACCCTTGCCCATCGCGGCGATCGCATCCGCGATCTCGATCGTGCGTCGGGCCATGTCGGCGTGCAGGCGCTCCACCATGGCGCCGTCGAGACGGATCGCGCCGCGCGAGACGTTCTCCGGCAATTCGAACGCCGCGATGATTTTTCGCGCGCGCGCGACTTCCTCCTCGGGCGGCGTGAAGATCGCGTTGCAGGCGTCGATCTGCGACGGATGAATCAGCGTCTTGCCGTCAAAACCGAGATCGCGGCCTTGCGCGCATTCGGTGGCGAAGCCGTCGGAATTGGCGATGTCGCTGTAGGGACCGTCGAGGATTTCGAGGCCGTGGGCGCGCGTTGCCAGGATGCAATGCGTGATCATCGGGATCATCGCGGTGCGGCCCGGCAGCATCTTGATCCGGGTCTCGCGCGAAATGTCGTTCGGACCGAACACAAAACCTGACAGGCGCCTCTTGGGATCGCGCCCGGCGGCAGCCAGTTCCTCCGCATGCAGCACCGCGCGCGCGGTCTCGATCATGGCCCAGACTTTTACGGTCGGCGCCGCGCCGAGCTCGGCGAGACGGCGGCCGATCGTGTCGAGGTCCTCGACGCTGGAGACCTTCGGGACCAGGATGCCGTCGGGCGAGGCCTTGGCCGCCATCGCGAAATCGTCGGCCCACCAGGTCGTGTCGAGGCCGTTGGTCCGGATCAGGATCTCGCGCTTGCCGAACCCTTTGGCCGCGATCGCGGCAGCGATCCCGTCGCGCGCCAATGCCTTCGCATCGGGGGCGACGGAGTCTTCCAGATCGAGGATCAGGCCATCGGCGGCGAGATTGCGCGCCTTTTCCAGCGCGCGGGGGTTGGAGCCGGGCATGAACAGATGGCTGCGGCGCGGGCGGGTCATGCAAGCGTTCCTTCCGGTTTCCTCGTCTCACTTCCGACCGAAGCCGATAGCATCTGGCCTGCCTATTCGAAAGGCTTGTTCGCCCCTGCGGTATATGATTAGGCATAGGCCATGAACACATTCCCAGAGCACTTGCTGGAAGGCTACAAGGCCTTCGCGACCCAGCGGCTGCCGACCGAGCAGACCCGCTACCGCGAGCTGTCGGTGAAGGGGCAGTTCCCGGAAGTGATGGTAATCGGCTGCTGCGATAGCCGCGTCTCGCCCGAAGTGATCTTCGACGTCGGCCCGGGCGAACTCTTCGTGGTCCGCAACATCGCCAATCTGGTGCCGGTGTATCAGCCCGACGGCAACGCGCACGGCGTCTCTGCGGCGCTGGAATATGCCGTGACGGTGCTGAAGGTGAAGCACATCGTGGTGCTCGGGCACGCACAATGCGGCGGCATCCGCGCTTTCGTCGACAAGATCGAGCCGCTGACGCCTGGCGACTTCATCGGCAAATGGATGCAGATGTTCATCAAGCCCGGCGAAGTGGTGGAGCAGCGCGACCACGAAACCATGGCGCAATTCGTCGAGCGCATCGAGAAGGCCGCGGTGTTCCGCAGCCTCGAAAACCTGATGACCTTCCCGTTCGTGCAGAAGGCGGTCGACGCCGGCCAGATGCAGACCCACGGCGCCTATTTCGGCGTCGCGGAAGGGTCGCTGTTCGTGCTGGACAAGGACACGAAGGAATTCAGGAACGCGCGAAGCGTGGCTTGAAGTCGCCCTTCGTCGGGTGGGCAAAGCGAAGCGTGCCCACCACTTCTTTCGTCATCTTGGAAAGATGGTGGGCACGGCGCGCGAAGTGCGCGCCTTCGCCCACCCTACGAGATCCCGCCCTTACGCCGCCTTTTTCTTCGCGCTGATCAGCTTGCGGTTGATCAGCACTTCGGCGATCTGAATCGCATTGAGCGCGGCGCCCTTGCGCAGATTGTCCGACACGCACCACAGCACGAGACCGTTCTCCACCGTCGCGTCCTCGCGGATGCGGCTGATATAGGTGGCGTCCTCGCCGGCCGCTTCGTACGGCGTAGCGTAGCCGCCGGGCTCATGCTTGTCGATGACGAGGCAGCCCGGCGCCTTGCGCAGGATGTCGCGCGCTTCATCCGCGGTGATCGGGTTCTCGAACTCGATGTTGACGGCCTCGGAATGGCCGACGAAAACCGGCACGCGCACGCAGGTCGCGGAGAGCTTGATCTTGGGATCAAGAATCTTCTTGGTCTCCGCCATCATCTTCCACTCTTCCTTGGTGTAGCCGTCCTCCATGAAGACGTCGATCTGGGGGATGACGTTGAAGGCGATGCGCGTGGGAAACTTCTTATTGACCAGCTCCTGGTTGGTGTAGACGGCCTTGGTCTGCGAGAACAGTTCGTCCATCGCATCCTTGCCGGCGCCCGACACCGACTGATAGGTCGAGACCACGACGCGCTTGATGGTGGCCTTGTCGTGCAGCGGCTTCAGCGCGACCACGAGCTGCGCGGTCGAGCAGTTCGGGTTGGCGATGATGTTCTTCTTCTTGAAGCCCGCGGTCGCGTCCGCGTTCACTTCCGGCACGATCAACGGCACGTCCGGATCCATGCGCCAAGCCGAGGAATTGTCGATCACGACGGTGCCGGCGGCGCCGATCTTCGGCGACCATTCCTTCGACACTTCGCCGCCCGCCGACATCAGGCAGATGTCGACGTCGGAGAAGTCGTAATGCTCGAGCGCTTTGACCTTCAGCGTGCGGTCGCCGTAGGAGACCTCGACGCCCATGCTGCGGCGTGACGCCAAGGCCACCACCTCGTCCGCGGGGAATTTGCGCTCGTCGAGGATGTTGAGCATTTCCCGTCCGACATTGCCGGTCGCGCCGACGACTGCGACTTTGTAACCCATCGTTCACTCTCCGACGAAAAAGCTCTTTCCTGAAGCTGAGGCTTAAACAGGAAGAGCAGCGCTTCTATGCGAGAACCGGCCTCAAGACAACGTTGGACCATGCCTGAAGGCCGTGGATGCAGTCGCCTGAGGCCAGCACGGCCGCAACCCCCACCCAAATCCAATTGGCGCTCGCAGCCTTCGCCGATGAGATCGTCGGCACGCTGGCGCGTCTGTTCGTCTATGTGGGGGCTTTGGTGCTGTTTGCCATCCTCGGGCTTGCGGCACTCGGCCAGCTGCCTGAGCTCCGCGACGATGGGTCGGCGGTGAAGCCGGGTTGGAGCGTAGCCGACCGCTCGCATCCGGCCTTCGCCCTCAGCCGGCTCGATTCATCAGAAAAAACAGGAGCCTACACCATCCTCAGGCATCCCGAAGGCGGCCGCAGGGACGTGATGCGCTGGGCGAGCGAGGCGGACAGGCCCGTGGCCGAGCTCGAGATTTACCGGGAAGGCGACGAATTCGACGTGGCGCGTCCGGCGACCGCGGACCTGGCCGTCCAGATGGGACTGGGCACCGCGACCCCGCTTGAGCAGGCCGGCCTGATCGACACCAAATTCGGCCATGTCGCCCTGTTCCGGCCAACGGGCACGGCGGCGGGCGCGTCGTCCTGCCTCGGCTACCTCAAGCGCAGCGAGGAGCCAGCGCTCCAGATCTCCGGCTTCTCCTGCCAAGGCGGTACCCTGCCCGAGCGGCGCGCGGCGATCGCCTGCACGTTGAACCGGCTGACGCTACTGACCTCGGGCAACGAGCCGAAGCTGGCCGAATTGTTCGCCCATGCGGAGCTGAAGCGCCGCGCTTGCACTTCCCAGGGTTCGTCGGACTGGCTGCTGGGTGCCGCGAACGCACAATTGCGCGGAGCGCTCTGACCGGCATCAAGCTCAAGTGGCTGGTATTCATGCAACTTTTGCCAACGCGCACGATTATTCCGCGCTGGTGTGACCCAATAGACCTAGTTGCGGCCGCCCGGGCCGGGCTAGTATGGGATGATATCGACTGGCGGCTTGCCGCCTGAAGGGGACGTGATGAGCTCGAAATTCTCTGCCAAATTGGCGACGTGGCTCGCGGCAGGCGCCGTGGTTGCCATGAGCCTCGCGACGCCGGCCTCGGCCGACACCAAGCCCAAGCGCTATGACGATCGCGGCCGGCATTATTACGGACCGAGCGGCCCCAACACCGTCTATCAGCAGGGCCGCACCCGCCTCTATGTGAGCAAGCGCTCCTGGCTCGACGGCGGCACCGAGGTCAATCCGGGCGACCGCAAGTTCTCCGACTATGCGTTTCCGCCGGAGAATGGTCTCCCGACATTCGCGCGCGAGAACAACACCCGTCCAATCGATCGCCAGCCGCTCAGCACCCCGTCGGATGTTGGCGGATACCCGCGAAATTTCCCGCTGTACTGAGGCGGAATTATCGACCTGAATCAAAAATGGCCGGGCTCGCGCCCGGCCATTTTTGTTTGTCGTGTAGCCGGATTTCGCGAAGCAATCCGGGCTACGACTCTAAGCGTGCAGCTTCTGCAATTCCTTCAAGATCGCTTCGCCCATCTGCGTGGTCGAGGCGGCTGTGGTGCCGTCCGACTTGATGTCGGCGGTGCGCAGGCCGCTGGCCAGCACGGCCGCGATCGCGGCATCGACCTTGTCGGCGAGATCGCCCATGTCGAAGGAATAGCGCAGCGCCATGCCGAAGGACGAGATCATCGCGATCGGATTGGCGAGACCCTGGCCTGCGATATCGGGCGCCGAGCCGTGCACGGGCTCGTACAGCGCCTTGCGCTTCTTGCTCTTGACGTCGACCTCGCCGAGCGAGGCGGACGGCAGCATGCCGAGCGATCCCGTCAGCATCGCCGCGATGTCGGACAGCATGTCGCCGAACAGATTGTCGGTGACGATGACGTCGAACTGCTTCGGCCATTTCACCAGCATCATGCCGCCGGAATCGGCGAGCTGATGCTCGAGCGTCACGTCGGCATATTCGCGCTTGTGGACCTGGGTCACGACCTCGTTCCAGAGCACGCCCGACTTCATGACGTTGCGCTTCTCCATCGACGTCACCTTGTTCTTGCGCTTCTTCGCAAGCTCGAAGGCGACGCGGGCGATGCGCTCGATCTCATAGGTGTCGTAGACCTGGGTATCGATGGCACGCTTCTGGCCGTTGCCGAGATCGGTGATGGTCTTGGGCTCGCCGAAATAGACGCCGCCGGTGAGCTCGCGCACGATGACGATGTCGAGGCCCTCGATGGCTTCGCGCTTCAGGCTCGAGGCATCCGCCAACGCCGGGTAGCAGACGGCGGGGCGGAGGTTGGCGAACAGGCCGAGATCCTTGCGCAGGCGCAGCAGGCCGGCTTCGGGGCGCACCTCGTAGGGCACGGCATCCCATTTCGGGCCGCCGACCGCGCCGAAGATGATGGCGTCGGCGGCAAGCGCCTTGGCCATGTCGCCTTCCGAGATCGACACCTTGTGCGCGTCATAGGCCGAACCGCCGACCAGGCCGGTGTCGGTCTCGAACTTGGCGATCCCGGCCGAATTGAGCCAGTCGACCAGCCGCTTCACCTCGCCCATCACTTCGGGGCCGATACCGTCGCCGGGGAGCAGCAGCAGCTTGTGGGTCGCCATGACGTTCTTCCTCCGTTTCGTCATGGCCCGGCACAAGGCCGGGCATGACGGCGCTCTTGAATTTCGGCCGGAGTGCTAGAGCGGCGTTGCGCGCTTGGCAAGACACCATTGCCGCCTCGCGGCTGTGCAAGGCAGGCAGGGCCTGCCACACTGCGCATGCCGGAGTACCCCTTGCCCGCCCAAGACTGTTTTGCTCAAGACCGCCGCCCTCCACCCGACGCCCATCCCGCGCGGCTGATCCTGACCTTGTCGCTGGCTGCGACGGTCGGGCTCGGCATCGGCCGCTTTGCCTATGCCCTGGTGCTGCCGGACATGCGGGAAGACCTCGGCTGGTCCTACTCGGCCGCCGGTTTCATGAACACCATCAACGCCGTCGGCTATCTCGCGGGCGCGCTTGTGGCGTCCCGGCTGATCCAGCGCGTCGGCTGGGCGGCCGCGATCCGCGGCGGAACCCTGGCCTGCGTCGCCGCCCTTGCGACTTGCGCCCTGACCGGGAATTTCGTTGCATTGAGCTTGGCGCGTCTCGTGCTCGGCTTCGGTGCCGCCGCCGGTTTCGTCGCCGGAGGCGCGCTGGCCGCTTCGATCGCGCAATCGCGCCCGCAGCGGGCCAATTTCCTCCTCAGCCTGTTCTATGCCGGGCCGGGCATCGGCATTCTCGCCTCGGGCCTGATCGCCCCGTTCACGCTTCAATATTTCGGGCCGGGATCGTGGTGGATCGTGTGGTGGGCGCTGACGCTGCTGTCCGTCGTGATGACCGTGCCGCTGTTCCTGGTCCGCATCGAGAGCGGAGTGCGTTTCTCGCAAGGCGGCCACGCCGCCTTCGCGATTGTGCCCGTGCTGATCTATCTCGCCGGCTACTTCCTGTTCGGCGCGGGCTACATCGCCTACATGACCTTCATGATCGCCTATGTGCGCGACGGCGGCGGCGGCCCCGCGGCGCAGGCGGCGTTCTGGAGCCTGATCGGTCTCAGCGCCTTCGTCACGCCGTGGGCCTGGCGCGGCGTGCTCGCGCTCGATCGCGGCGGGCTTGCCACCGCCATCATCCTCGGCACCAACGCGCTCGGCGCCGCCCTGCCGATGCTCGGGCATTCGCCGGCATGGCTCGCGGTCTCCGCCGTCGTGTTCGGCGTCGCCTTCTTCGCCGTGGTCGGCTCGACCACCGCCTTCGTGCGCTTCAACTACCCGCCGGAGGTGTGGCCGACCGCGATCGCGGCGATGACGATCTCGTTCGGCGTCGGCCAGACGCTCGGCCCGATCGTGGTCGGCGCGATCACGGATGCGCTGGGGAGCTTGAGTTACGCGCTGAATGTGTCGGCGGCGCTGCTGGCGTTGGGGGCGGTTGCGGCGCTGTGCCAGCGCAAGGTGGGGCCGAAGGGCTCGGTGCCGTAGGACAGCGTGACTAGCTCCCGCTGAACGAATTATACCCCTGATCTTCCCAATAACCGCCCTTGTAGTCGTTGGTGACTTCCATCGAGACCACGTATTTCGGGTTCTTGAAGCCGAGCTTGGTCGGGACGCGGATCTTCATCGGGAAGCCGTAGGCGCGCGGCAAGATCTCGTTGGCGTATTTGAACGTCATCTGGCTCTGCGGATGCAGCGCGGTACGCATGTCGAGCGGAGAATTGTAGCCGTCCTTGTCGGCGCACTGGAACCAGACGTACTTTGCGCGCGTGTCGGCACCGATCAGCTTGAGGAAGTCGCGCAACGGCGTGCCGGTCCAGCTGCCGATCGCGCTCCAGCCCTCGACGCAGATGTGACGGGTGATCTGCGTGACCTGCGGCAGCTTGTACAATTCCGGAAGCGTCCACGACTTCTTGTTGTCGACGAGGCCGCGGACTTCGAGCTTCCAGTCGGCGCCGTCGACATCCGGCGCGTCGTCGAGATCGTAATAGGCGTTGAACGGAAACGGCTTGGTGATCGCGCTCTCGGGGAATGTCGGCGCCAGCGCGTCGGGATTGAAGATGAAATCCTGCACGGCGTCGTTGAATTTCGAAACCGTCTTGAGCATCTCCTCGGCGGAGGACGAGTCGATCACGTCGCAGCCGGTGAGCAGCGTCAGCGCCCCCAAGCTGGCGCCGCCCGCGATGAAGCGGCGACGGCTGACATCAGGCATCGTCTTGAGGGAGTCCTTGATCAGCAGCCGCTTGTCGACGCCGGGGATCAGGAATGAGCGTTTTGCCATGGTTCTTGCTCCGCTCAACGGCCGATGATCATCGCGCGCAGGCTCTTCGGCACCAACAGCGCGAGCACAACGTGAATGACGAGGAAGGCGCAGATCGCGGCCATGCAGAAGAAATGGATGTAGCGCGCGGTCGGATAGTCGCCGAACAGCATGACCAGCCAATGCAGTTGCACCGGCTTCCACATCGACAGACCCGACAGCACGATCAGCACGCCGACCGCGATGATGCCGGCATAGAGCACGCGCTGGACGTAATTGTAGACGGTGAGATCGGCATGGCCGAGCTTGAAGGTCAGCGCCGCCCTGACATCGTGAAGCACGCCGGACGGGGTGATCGGCAGCAGTTTCCTGCGGAAGCGGCCGGTGGCGAAACCGGTGACGAGATAGGCGAGGCCGTTGATCATCAACAGCCACATCGCCGCAAAATGCCAGAGCAGGCCGCCGGCGAGCCAGCCGCCGAGCGTGTAGTCGCGGGGAAAAGTGAAGCCGAACAGCGGCGAGGCGTTGTAGATCTGCCAACCCGACAGGATCATCAGAATCATGGCGAGCGCGTTGATCCAGTGCATGACCCGGACCCAGGCCGGCTGGATTACTTTGGCCGGGGCGGCGCTGACCTGCTCATCGGTGACTGTGAGGCTCGACATGATGGTTCCGTCCTGAACATCGTCTGACAGCAATTATACGCCGATGCTTCCGCTTTCGTTACGCCCTGTCCGACATTGAATCGATACCGGCGATCTATAGTGGTCACAATAAAGCGAGCCGGGTATCCCCGGCTCGCTTTTTCGTCGCATCCGGTTCGGGGATGAAGCCGGACCGCGCGGGGTTACGTCGCGGGCATCAGCACGGTATCGACCACATGGATCACGCCGTTGGACTGGTTGACGTTGCTGATCGTCACCATCGAGGTGCCGCCCTTGGCATCGACGATCCAGACCTTGCCGTCCTGCTTCTTCACCGTCAGTTCCTCACCTTCGGCGGTCTTCATCTTCTTGCCGTCGGTGAGGTCGGAGGCCTCGAGCTTGCCGGGCACGACATGGTAGGTCAGGATCCTGGTCAGAGTGGCCTTGTTCTCAGGCTTGACCAGAGTGTCGACGGTGCCGGCCGGCAGCTTGCCGAAGGCGGCGTTGGTCGGCGCGAACACCGTGAACGGGCCCTTGCCTTCCAGCGTCGGCACCAGGCCGGCCGCCTTCACCGCCGCCACCAGCGTGGTGTGGTCCTTCGAGTTGACGGCGTTCTGGACGATGTTCTTGGACGGGAACATCGCGGCGCCGCCGACCATGACGGTCTTTTCCTCGGCGCGGGCGGGCGCGACGACGGTCGCGGTGATGGCCAGGGTGCTGAACGCGGCGGCAGCGAGATAGGCAATACGCTTCGACATGGAGAGTCTCCCGATTGGATGGTGACCGGCATTGGCCGGCGTTCGAGTTGGGCAACAACAGTGGCTGCGAACCTGTGAGCGTGAAGCAGCAGCGCCGTCGTTGGCTCAAACTACGGGAGGGTTTGCGATGGGGTTTCGAACAATAATTTATCGTGATGCGTGAAACTATGTGGGAGATGCTTCGTGGGGTGCATCAACCCGTCATTGCGAGGAGCAAAGCGACGAAGCAATCCAGACTGCTACCGCGCACGCATTTCTGGATCGCTTCGCTTTGCTCGCAATGACGCGAGCGGCTCTACGTCCTGCTAATCCCTGTTGTGCGGCGTCTGGATAAACCCGCGATTATGCGTCGGGCTGATCAGCAGCTCGTTGATACACACCCGCGCCGGCATGCTCGCGATGAACGCGATGGTGCGGCCCAGATCTTCGGATTGCAGCATCTTCGCCTGCTCGGCCTCGCTCGGCACCACCGGGCGCAGCTTCAGGATCGGGGTCGCCACCTCGCCCGGCATCAGGCAGCAGGCGCGCAGGCCGTTGACGCATTCGTCCATGTTGAAGGAATGGGTCAGCGCCAGCACGGCGTGTTTGGTGGTGGTGTAGGCCGGGCCCGGCATTTTCGAGACGTGGCGGCCGGCCCAGGACGAGACGTTGATGATGGCGCCGTCCTGCTGCTTGCGCATCGTCGGCAGCACCGCGCGCATGCAATAGAGCACGCCGTTGAGATTGACCTGGACCAGTTGGTCCCAGCCCTCCAGTTCCATGTCCTTCCAGCTCCGCTTGGGAACATTGATACCGGCATTGTTCACGAGCAGGTCGATCCGGCCGTGCTTCGCGACGATTTGATCGGCCGCCTTCTGGGCTTCGGAGGCGACCGACACGTCCAGAGCAATCGCCTCGGCCGCCCCGCCGTCCCCGGCGATCTTCGCAACCACGGTATCCAGGGCGTCCTTGCGGCGGCCCGAGACCACGACGATCCAGCCGTCGGCCGCGAGCGCCTCGGCACCGGCTTCCCCGATCCCGCTGCCCCCGCCCGTGACCCAGGCCACGCGTTTCCCGTTTTTGGTCATGCAAACTGTCTCCGTTGCTTCATTGGGGCGGTTTTTGCTAATCCAGCCCTCGGTTTTGACCGGCCTTGTCTGACGAGCCTTGTCGTACAAGTTCCTGCGGTCGAGGAAATCTTGCATGAACCCAGCTGCCAACGCCAACCTGTTTTCCCGCCTGTTCGACGGCCTGGACGATCCGAAGCGCCTTGCGATCGAGACGCATGACGGAGGGCGCATCAGCTATGGCGATCTGATCGCGCGGGCCGGTCAAATGGCGAATGTGCTGGTCGCGCGCGGCGTGAAGCCCGGCGATCGCGTTGCGGTGCAGGTCGAGAAATCCGTGGCCAACATCGTGCTGTACCTGGCCACGGTGCGGGCCGGCGCGGTCTATCTGCCGCTCAACTCCGCCTATACGCTGAACGAGCTCGACTACTTCATCGGCGATGCCGAGCCCTCGCTGGTGGTCTGCGATCCCTCCAAGGCGGAGGGCCTTGCCCCGATCGCCGCCAAGGTGAAGGCAAAAGTCGAGACGCTCGGGCCGAACGGCAAGGGCTCGCTGACAGAGGCCGCCGACAAGGCGAGCAGCGAATTCGCCACGGTGTCGCGTGCAAACGACGATCTCGCCGCGATCCTCTACACGTCGGGCACCACCGGCCGCTCCAAGGGCGCGATGCTGACCCATGACAATCTGGCATCGAACTCGCTCGCGCTCGTCGGCTACTGGGGCTTCACCGACAAGGACGTGCTGATCCACGCGCTGCCGATCTACCACACCCACGGCCTGTTCGTGGCCACCAATGTGACGCTGTTCGCGCGCGCGGCGATGATCTTCCTGCCAAAACTCGACCCGGATCTGATCATCAAGCTGATGGCGCGTGCCACGGTGCTGATGGGCGTGCCGACCTTCTATACCCGCCTGCTCCAGAACGCCGGGCTGTCGCGCGAAACTACAACACACATGCGGCTGTTCATCTCGGGCTCGGCGCCGTTGCTGGCCGAAACCCATCGCGAATGGTCGGCGCGCACGGGGCACGCGGTGCTCGAGCGCTACGGCATGACCGAGACCAACATGAATACGTCGAATCCCTATGACGGCGAGCGCGTGCCCGGCGCGGTCGGCTTTCCCCTCCCCGGCGTCTCCGTACGCGTGACCGATCCTGAAACCGCCAAGGAACTGCCGCGTGAAGAAATCGGCATGATCGAGGTCAAGGGCCCGAACGTGTTCAAAGGCTATTGGCGCATGCCGGAGAAGACCAAGGCGGAATTCCGCGACGACGGCTTCTTCATCACCGGCGACCTCGGCAAGATCGACGCCAAGGGCTATGTCCACATTCTCGGCCGCGGCAAGGATCTCGTGATCTCCGGCGGCTTCAACGTCTACCCCAAGGAAATCGAGAGCGAGATCGACGCCATGCCCGGCGTGATCGAATCAGCCGTGATTGGCGTGCCCCATGCCGATTTCGGCGAGGGCGTCACGGCCGTGCTGGTCTGCAACAAGGGCGCCGATGTGAGCGAGGCGGCGGTGCTGAAGGCGCTCGACGGCCGGCTGGCAAAGTTCAAGATGCCCAAGCGCGTCTTTGTCGTCGACGAGCTGCCACGCAACACCATGGGCAAGGTGCAGAAGAATATTTTGCGGGATACGTACAAGGATCTGTACGCGAAGAAATAGGGGCGCAATCGCTCCGGGCTGGGGGACATGAACCGAGAGCAAGCAAAAAAGATACACAAACACCTGCTCGATGCTGCCGCGGCATTCCGCCGAGCTGAGGCCGCGATCGTCGATGTTGGCGATGACGGCAGAAAGCTGTTTGCAGAACCGCTTGTAACGGCGGTTTTCCATTTGCAGTTCAAGCTTCTGCGACTGATCTACAAAAGACACCCTGACCTGGAGCCGCCGCTACCGCCGGCAACAATCGACAGCACAGTTCGCTGGGAGGAAGTCTCGCTGCCGCCGTCGGTGCTGGAGACCGATATCGATCGAATCATTTTCTCCGTGATGAAACCTCGCTGGCAGAAGGTGGCGATGGTCCTTTACTGCGCGGCGGAGAAGGTCGAGGAGGGAGAGCTAGGCGCACCTATCGAATATGAAGTGTTCGCGGCCCGCATTCAGGCGTTGGTCGAGGCCGACCTCCTGGATGCGCAAGGTGATCTCCGGGTGTGGACTCGGAGCGAAGTGAGATTGAAGGACCGGTCGGTTAACTAGCGCCCACCAGGCTCAACACAAACCGGCTGCCGACAATGAAGAGATAACACCCGAACGCCACCTCCAGCGTCCGCTTCGACATCGCGTGCGCGGCTCTCACGCCGAGTGGTGCGGTGACGAGGCTCATCGGCATCACCAGGACGGCGCCGATCAGCGAGACGTAGCCGAGCGCGAACGGGACTTGCAGGGCTGCAACGCCGGGATAGCTGGCCGCCGCCGGCCAGCCGGCGTAGATGTAGCCGAGCGCGCCGGGGATCGAGATCAGCACCGCGAGCGCCGACGATGTGGCCACTGCCTGATGGATCGGCCGGCCGTAGAACGTCATCAGCAGGTTCGAGAACAGGCCGCCGCCGATGCCCATCAACGTCGACAAAATGCCGACGCAGAAGCCGTAGATTCGCATCAGCGGACCCTTCGGCAAGTCATCTCCGAGCTTCCAGCTCTCGCGCGCGAAGATCAGCCGTACCGCGGCCGACCACGCGACGGCGACGAACACGATCTTGAACAGCCGCTCCGGCGCGTAGCGCGCGACCACGCTGCCTGCGATGACACCGATTACGATCGGTAGCCACCAGACGCGAAGGATGGGGGTGTCGACGGCGCCGCGCTTGTAATGCGCTTGGAACGAACGGATCGAGGTCGGGATGATCACGGCCAGCGATGTGCCGATGCAGAGCGGCATACGCACTTCCAGTGGCACGCCGGCGATGCGGAAGCATTCATAAAACACCGGCACCAGAATCGCGCCGCCGCCGATGCCGAACACGCCGGCCAGAAATCCCGAGAGCGCGCCCGTTGCGATCAGCAGCAGCGCGAGTTCGACGATCTCCTTGATATCGAGACCTGCAATCACCCCTGACCTGCCCCCCGCAACTGGTCGCAACGTCTCCGAGGCATGCGCCCGGACATGGTTGCGCGGAAAGCTGTAAGCGATCTGGTTTGCGCGGTCGACACATCGCATTTGCGGGCTGGGGTGGAATGCAGGCTGCGCATATCCGGCAGATGCCCCAAAAATGGTGAAGCGGCAGCTTGCAGACCGGGTCGGGAGGTCCGCTGGCACACGCCATCGGAAGTTTGGACGGGACGGGATGGTCCGTTTAGAGGTGTTCCAACAGCGATTTCAATGACGATGGACGGGAAGCACGAAGAAATGAATATATATTCTATGTTTGGTCCGTGGGCCAGCGCCCTGGTATACCAGGCACCGGATTGGCCTTGTTTCATCAACGCCATAGCGCTGAACGCCGGTTCGATTGATGGCGAATTGGTGATTGCGCAGGCCAAATCGACTCCGTAAATAGAGCCGACCTTCCGCGATCCCCGCGCGCCCATGCTGGGCCGCAATAAAGCAATCGAAGCCCATGACCGCACGGATCGAACGACCGCTTTCTCCCCACATGCAAGTCTACCGCTGGACGCTGACGATGGCCCTTTCCATCGTCCATCGCGCCACCGGCATCGCCCTTTACGCCGGGACGCTGCTACTGGTCTGGTGGCTGGTCGCCGCAGCCTCCGGCCACGCCGCCTACGCCACCGTCCAGGCGTTCACCGGCAGCATCATCGGCCGGCTGATCGTGTTCGGCTACACCTGGGCGCTGATGCACCATATGTTGAGCGGCCTCCGGCACCTGGTGTGGGATCTCGGTTACGGCTTCAAGGCCAATGAGCGCGAAGCGCTGACCTGGGGCGCGCTGATCGGCGGCATCGTGCTGACGGTGCTGATCTGGATCATCGCCTACGCGATCGGAGGTGTACGATGAGCGCAGCCGACACCCCGAAGCGCAGCATGCGCACCCCACTTGGGCGCGTCCGCAATCTCGGCGCCGCACATTCCGGCACCTCCGATTTCTGGCGCCAGCGCATCACCGCCGTCGCGATGACCCTGCTGATGCTGCCGGTGATTGTCGTCGTGATGATGACGCTCGGCAGCAACCAGGCCGGCGCCAAGGTGATCCTCGGCTCGCTGCCGATAGCGGTGATCATGCTGCTCTTCATCGTCGCCAGCGTCTGGCACATGAAGATCGGCATGCAGGTCGTGATCGAGGACTACATCCATAACGAGAAGCTGAAGCTCATCTCGGTCATGCTCAACAATTTCTTCTCGATCGCCGTGGCGCTCGCCTCGACCTACGCGATCGTGAAACTTTCCTCCGGAGTGTAACCCATGGCCACAGGAACGAATGGCAAGGGCAACGGCGCTCCCGCCACCAACGGAAAAGCCTATCCGATCGAAGACCACACCTATGACGTCGTCGTGGTCGGCGCCGGCGGGGCGGGCTTGCGCGCCGTGGTCGGCTGCGGCGAAGCCGGCCTCCGCACGGCCTGCATCACCAAAGTGTTTCCGACCCGCTCGCATACGGTCGCGGCGCAAGGCGGCATCTCGGCTTCGCTCGGCAACATGCACAAGGACGACTGGCGCTGGCACATGTACGACACCGTGAAGGGGTCGGACTGGCTGGGCGACCAGGACGCGATCGAATACATGGTGCGCAACGCGCCCGAGGCGGTCTACGAGCTCGAGCACTGGGGCGTGCCGTTCTCGCGCACCGAAGACGGCAAGATCTACCAGCGCCCGTTCGGCGGCATGACCTTGGACTACGGCAAAGGCCAGGCGCAGCGCACCTGCGCCGCCGCCGACCGCACCGGTCACGCCATGCTGCACACGATGTACGGCCAGTCGCTGCGTCACGCGGCCGAGTTCTTCATCGAGTTCTTCGCCATCGACCTGATCATGGACGACCAGGGCACCTGCCGCGGCGTCGTCGCGATCAAGCTCGAGGACGGCACGCTGCACCGCTTCCGGGCACAGACGGTGATTCTCGCGACCGGCGGCTATGGCCGCGCCTATGCCTCCTGCACCTCGGCGCACACCTGCACCGGCGACGGCGGCGGCATGGTGCTGCGCGCCGGCCTGCCGATGCAGGACATGGAATTCGTGCAGTTCCACCCGACCGGCATCTACGGCTCGGGCTGTCTCGTGACCGAAGGCGCACGCGGCGAAGGCGGCTATCTCGTCAACTCCGAAGGCGAGCGCTTCATGGAGCGTTATGCGCCGTCGGCGAAGGACCTCGCCTCACGCGACGTCGTCTCGCGCGCGATGACCATCGAGATTCGCGAAGGCCGCGGCGTCGGCAAGAAGAAGGACCACATCTTCCTTCATCTCGACCATCTCGATCCCGCGGTGCTCGCCGAGCGCCTGCCGGGCATCTCCGAATCGGCAAAGATCTTCGCCAATGTCGACGTGACGCGCGAGCCGATCCCGATCGTGCCGACCGTGCACTACAACATGGGCGGCATCCCCACCAATTATCACGGCGAAGTGCTGACCAAGAAGGACGGCGACGACAACGCCATCATCCCCGGCCTGATGGCGATCGGCGAAGCCGCCTGCGTCTCCGTGCACGGCGCCAACCGCCTCGGCTCGAACTCACTGATCGACCTGGTCGTGTTTGGCCGCGCCGCCGCGCTGCGGCTGGCCGAAAAGCTCACGCCCAACGCCAAGCAGCCCGAACTGCCGACGAATTCGGCCGATCTCGCGCTCGGTCGCCTCGACCATTACCGCTACGCCTCCGGTGGTACGCCGACCGCAAAACTGCGCGAAGGCATGCAGCATGTGATGCAGAACAATTGCGCAGTGTTCCGCACCGGCGACATCCTGAGCGAAGGTCAGAATCTGATCGAGAAGGTCCACAGCGGCATCACCGACATCGCCGTGTCCGACCGCTCGCTGGTGTGGAATTCCGACCTGATCGAGACGCTCGAATTCGACAATCTGATCTCGCAGGCGGTGGTGACGATGAACTCGGCCGCCAACCGCACCGAGAGCCGTGGCGCGCATGCCCGCGAGGACTTTTCCGACCGCGACGACAAGAACTGGATGAAGCACACGCTGGCCTGGCTGGAAGACTCCGGCAAGGTCAAGATCGAGTACCGCCCGGTTCACGACTACACCATGACCAACGACGTCCAGTACATCCCGCCCAAAGCTCGCGTTTACTAAGCGGCGCGCGTGTATTGATCGAACAGCGAAGGCCTTGATCGAAATGGTTGAATTCGCACTTCCGAAGAACTCGAAAATCACCGGCGGCAAGTCCTGGCCGAAGCCCGCGGGCGCGACCGAAACGCGCGAATTCCGCGTCTATCGCTGGAACCCGGACGACGGCAAAAATCCGAGCGTCGACACTTATTACGTCGACACTTATGATTGCGGTCCGATGGTGCTGGACGGCCTGATCTGGATCAAGAACCATATCGACCCGTCGCTGACCTTCCGCCGCTCCTGCCGCGAAGGCGTCTGCGGCTCCTGCGCGATGAACATCGACGGCCAGAACACGCTGGCCTGCACCCGCTCGATGCACGACGTGAAGGACGGCGCGGTGAAGATCAATCCGCTGCCGCACCAGCCGGTGGTGAAGGACCTGGTCCCCGACCTCACCAATTTCTACGCGCAATATGCGTCGATCGAGCCGTGGCTGAAGACGACCTCGCCGACGCCGCAGAAGGAATGGAAGCAGAGCCACGAGGACCGCGAGAAGCTCGACGGCCTCTACGAGTGCATCCTCTGCGCCTGCTGCTCGACCTCGTGCCCGAGCTATTGGTGGAACAGCGAGCGCTATCTCGGTCCCGCCGCGCTGCTCCAGGCCAACCGCTGGGTGTCCGATTCACGGGATGAGGCCACCGGCGAGCGCCTCGACGATCTCGAGGATCCGTTCCGCCTCTACCGCTGCCACACCATCATGAACTGCGCCAAGGCATGCCCGAAGGGCCTCAACCCGGCGGAAGCCATCGCCGAGCTCAAGCTCAAGCTGGTCGAGCGCCAGATCTAGGCGTCATTCATGCTGCGATGCCCGGCCGAAACGGCCGGGGCATTTTCTATGGCGGGCGCCTGTTGGAGTAGATTTCTCCTCCGCTCCGTGAGCGAGCGCACCGGCGGATTGCAACCTCCGGTTATCGCCACAAGCCGCTTCCTTCCCGGCGTAAAATTCAAGTAAGCTCTCCGGTGGGGGACCGGAGCGACCGTGCAGGGCGCGCAACGCAATTCGCTGAGACTGTTGCAGTGGATGATGGGCGCATCCCTGGCGCTCCCGATTGCGTTGTTCGCGATCGCATCCTCGATCTCCTACACCTCGACACACGACATCGCCGACCGCGAGATCGAGCGCACCCTCGATGTCGCACATGAGCACGCACTCAAGGTGTTCGAGACGATCGACCGCAGCCTCGCCGAGCTCAACGAGGTGGTGCGCGGCCTGCCCGACGACGTCATCCGCTCGCGCGAACCGGCCCTGCACCGCCGCCTGAAGCAGCTGACCTTATCGCTGCCGCAGCTCAAATCGGCCTGGATCTTCGATGCGGACGGAAAGTCGCTGGTCAACAGCCTTGCCTCGCCGCCGCCGGAGCAGAGCTTTGCGGACCGCGACTATTTCTATGCCCATGTCGACCAGGCCATCGGCACATTCATCGGCGCCTCGCTGACACCGCGCGCGCCCTATCAGGGTGCTCGCTTCTTCGGGGTTAGCCGCCGCCGTGACTCCGACGACGGCAGCTTCATCGGCGTGATCCAGGCCTCCGTCCTGCCCGAATATTTCGAGAGCTTCTATGCCAGGATCGGCTCCGATCCCGGCAGCTTCTTCGCGATGGGACGCCCCGACGGGGTGGTGCTGGCGCATCTTCCGCGGCTCGACCGCGACCTTCGGCTCGATCCCAACGGACCGGTCGGCCGGAACATCGCAGCTCACCCCGAGCACGGCCTCATCACCGTCGCGTGGCCTTCAGACGGGATCGAGCGCCGCATCGGTTACCGGCGCGTGGCCGAATATCCCATCTATGTCAGCGCGGGGCTCGAGACCTCGGCCATCCGCGCGCGCTGGTTCGCCACCATGGGCCAGCATCTGGTGTTCGGCGTTCCCGCCACCGCGCTGCTGTTCCTGCTGCTGGCGCTGGCGATCCGGCGCACCCAGCATCTCCAGGCCGAGGCCGCAGCGCGACGTGAAGCCGAGGAAGCACTCAAGCACAGCCAGCGCCTGGAGGCGCTCGGGCAGCTCACCGGGGGCGTCGCGCACGATTTCAACAACCTCCTGACCGTGATCCGCGCCTCCGTCGACCTGTTGAACCGGCCGCAACTGAGCGAGGAGCGGCGCCAGCGCTACATCACCGCCATCGCGGACGCGGTCGCACGCGCGGCCAAACTGACATCGCAGCTGCTCGCGTTTGCGCGGCGCCAGACCTTGAAGCCTGAGGTGTTCGACGTCGGCGCGCGGATGCAGTCGCTGCACGACATGCTCGCGACGCTGCTCGGACCCGCGATCGAAATCGCGATGCGGCTGCCGGCCGAGCCCTGCCTCGTCAATGCCGATGCAAGCCAGTTCGAGACGGCGTTGATCAACATGGCGACCAATGCGCGCGATGCCATGCACGGCAAGGGCAGGATCGTTTTCAACGTCGAGACCGTGACGACGATTACGGAGACGCGGGCTCCCGTCTCGGGCAGCCATCACCGTACAGGCACCCATGATCTTCCAGGTCATCTGGGCTTCGTCAGCATTGCCGTCAGCGACACCGGCATCGGCATTCCGGCTGCGCGGCTCGAGCGCATCTTCGAGCCGTTCTTCACCACCAAGCAGGTCGGCCACGGCACCGGTCTCGGCCTGTCGCAGCTGTTCGGCTTCGCCCGGCAGTCCGGCGGCGAGGTGACGGTCACCAGCGAGGTGGGCCAAGGCAGCACCTTCTCGCTCTATCTGCCGCGCGTGGCGCCGCACCTGCTGCCGCAGCGGCAGGCACCGAACACGGCCCCGGCAGTGGCCGGCAGCGGCATGTCGGTGCTGCTGGTCGAGGACAATATCGAGCTCGCCAATTTCGCCGCCGACGGCCTCACCGAACTCGGCTACAGCATCACGCTGGTCGACAATGCAACCGATGCACTCGCCGAGCTGGTCATGGACGCCGATCGCTTCGATGTCGTTTTCTCGGACATCGTGATGTCGGGCATGACCGGGCTCGATCTCGCGCAGGCGATCCGCGACCGCGGCATCGGCGTGCCGGTCGTGCTGACGACCGGCTACAGCGAGGCGCTGTCCCAGGACGGCAATTTCGATTTCGAGCTCGTGCAAAAGCCCTACGCAATCGATCAGCTGTCGCGCATCCTGCATCGGGTCGCCCGGCTCCGCCGGGTGCGTGGCGGCGCTGCCGAATGATCCGGCACATGGAATCAGGACAAGATGATGAGGATGGTCAAGAAGGCGGCGTGAGGCGTAGCTCGGACGGTGCGCAGCTCAATCCGGGAAAGCCCGTACAGACGTCTTCCGCCGTTGGAGTCCCCGGCAAAACCGGTTATGCATGCGCCGCTTACAACGAGGACTCCGACTTGACGACCGACAAGGCTCCTTCGTCCGCGCCATTCGGCGCGTTTGCGCCGAATGCGGCGCAGGCCGCGATCATCGGCCTCGCACAACGCTCGGGGCTGAAGCGCGGCGCATTCCGGCCCTGGATGTCGCGGCTGGTCAATTTGCTGCGCGGTGGTCCCGTCGACGTGACGTATCAGGGCGCCTCGTTCCGGTTCTATCACCAGGGCAGCGCGACCGAGCGCGGTGCGCTGTTCAATCCCGACTACAATCTCGACGAGCTCGACTTCCTGCGCCAGCACACCCCAGCGGGCGGCGTGTTCGTCGACGTCGGCGCCAATGTCGGCACTTTTGCGCTGGTGATGGCGCAGCAGGTCGGGCCATCAGGGAAAGTGGTCGCAATCGAACCGCATCCGATGACGTTTGGGCGGCTCTCATTCAACCAGGCCGCATCGAAAGCGACGCAGGTGCGCCTGGTGCAGGCTGCCGCAGGCGACAGCGACGGCGAGCTCATGATCGAGAGCGGCGGCGGCAATCTCGGCGCCACCCACGTCGTCACCGGCACCGCCAGCGCGGAGGCCATCAAGGTCCCGTCGCTGCGGCTGACGCGCATTCTCGACGAGGCAGACGTCACGAAGGTGGACGCGTTGAAGATCGACGTCGAAGGCTTCGAGGACCGCGTGCTGATCGGCTTCTTCCGCGACGCGCCGCAATCGCTATGGCCGCGCGCGGTGGTGATCGAGCATCTGTCACAAAAGGAATGGCAGCAGGACTGTATTGCCGACATGGTCGCGCGCGGCTTTGCCGTTGCGCGCAAGACGCGGAGCAATACGTTCCTGTCGCGCTGACGACAAACGACGGAGGTTGCGATGATCGACCATATGGGCTTTCCGGTCTCCGACTATGAGCGCGCCAAGGCGTTCTACGCCAAAGCGCTGGCGCCGCTCGGCTACAGCCTGATCATGGAGGTCACGCAGGAGCAGACCGGCCACGATCCGGCCGCCGGCTTCGGCGCCGACGGCAAGCCGGATTTCTGGATCGGCGGCGAGGGCGCGCTGAACAAGCCGGTGCATGTCGCGATCACGGCCAAGGACCGCTCCGCGGTGGACGCGTTCTACAAGGCGGCCTTGGCCGCCGGCGGCCGCGACAATGGACCACCCGGCATTCGGGCGCATTATCATCCGGACTATTACGGCGCGTTCGTGCTCGATCCCGACGGACACAACATCGAGGCGGTTTGCCACGCGCCGGAATAGATAAGTTCCGTCTTTCGGCCGGAACCTCGTTCCGCGCCCGCCGTTGTCGTCTCTTGCAACAGGAGCACGATATGGCCAACGACAATGCCCGCGACGTCGACCGCGATTTGAACCGCGCCTGGGATCTGATGAAGACGATCGGATTCGCGATGCTGGTGACGCGCGACGGCGACAAGCTCCGGGCGCGGCCGATGAGCGCCTATCTCGATCGCAACGCGAACACGATTTATTTCCTCACCGACGCGCGGCGTCACAAGGACGAGGAGATCGCGCGTCACCCGTCCATCAACCTGTCGTTCGCGGATGCCGGCAGCCAGAAATACGTTTCACTGACAGGCACCGCAATCGTTTCCAACGACCGTGCGAAGATCAAGGAGCTGTTCTCGACGCCGGCCAAGGCGTGGTGGGACTCTGCCGAAGATCCGAACATCCGCGTGCTCAAGGTCACGCCTGATGATGCCGAGTTCTGGGACTCGCCCGGCACCGTGATCTCTTATGTGAAGATGGCGGCTGCGGCGGTGACAAACACGCGGCCCGATATCGGCGATAACCGCAAGGTCTCGATGTAATGCCGATCGAGCCGCCCGAGATTCCGCCGTCGACACCCGGCACGCCCGCCGAGCCGCCGCCGGGGATTCCGCCCGGTAATCCGCAGCCCGAAATCGCGCCGCCGGTGCGCGAGCCCGGCTCGCCAGCGCCGCCCGACGAATTGCCGGGCCGCATGCCTGAAGAGATTCCATCGCGCGGACCGAACGGCCCGCTCACACCGAATCCCGCGAAGGACGCAAGTCCGCCGCGGGATCGCGTTTGAGACCGAGCATCAGGTCTGAGGCAATTGCAACCTGCGCCTGAATGCGCAATGAACGTCACTGTAGTGCGGTGATTTGCGTGCAGAAATAAATCGGGCCACGACCGCTTTGTCCGCCACAATCCGGCCTAACGCGTAGCTGTTCATCCCAACGTGTCGTCAAAGAACCTTCCGGGGAAGTTCACCATCATGACTAATCTTCGTTTCGTGCTGCTTGCCACCACGGCTCTGACCGCGATGCAATTGGCAAACTCGGCATCGCATGCGCAAAGCGCAGCGCCGCTCGTGGTTGCGCAGGCGCAGCCACAGGAAACCGGCCCTGACGGAAAACCGAAGCAGCCGCCGAAGGGACCACCAGCGGCCGCGCCTCCGGCGGCGCCCGCGCGCCCGGCCGCACCGCCGCCCGCAGCTGCACCGCCCCATCCGCCCGCGGCGCCTCCGCCGGCCGCCGCACCGCCGCGCCCAGCAGCGCCGCCACCGCCACCTGCGGCCCGTCCGACGCCCCCACCGCCGCCTGCCGCGCCGAAGCCGCCTTCGCGGCCGCCGGCTGCGGCTCCGCAACAGCATGCGCCGCCTCCGGCACCGCCCGCGGCGCGCCCGGCTCCCACACCGCCGCCCGCCGCAGCTCCGCAGCAGCACGCGCCCACGCCACCGCCGCCTTCGGCTCGCCCGACGCCACCGCCGCCTCCCGCAGCGGGCCCTTCGGGACGGCCCGCGCCTGCTCCCACGGCGACACCTGCTCCGGCACCTGCCGCTCCCACAGCGCGCCCGGCGACGCCTAATGCCCCAACCGCCACGCCCGCTCCGACAGCAACCCCTGCGCCGACTGCAACCCCGGCTCCGCGCAGCACGCCGGGCACGCCGCCGACCGGCCGCCCCGGTGCACCGCCCCCTGGCGGACGTCCTGGCGCGCCTCCGGCTGCAGGGTCACCTGCTCCAGGCGCTACACCCGCACCGACCGCCACGCCGGCACCCGCTGGCGCTCCGACGCCGCCGCCGACCGGACGTCCGGGTTCGGCTCCCGCACCCGGCGCTACCCCGGCCCCGACAGCGATGCC
>NZ_JADPKY010000001.1 GCF_023074185.1 Bradyrhizobium sp. 132
GAAGTGAGGGCGTTAGCAGTCGAGGTCAGAAAGTGACCTGCACCGATGGTCAACAGGTGGTATAGTCGTTTGGTCGTCGTCCTCAGACAGCTAAGAGGATGGAATGAAGCGGCGAGAGTTCATTGCAGGAACTGCAGCGCTGTTCATTTCGCCACGCCCTTCGCACGGGCAGGGTAAACGTCGTCGTCTCGGCTTCCTCGCCATCGGCGATGGAAGCGGGAAGGCCCTCAATCAAGCCGAGCTTGCGTTCCTTGATGCGCTGCGAAGCCTAGGTTGGATAGAGGGAAAAAACCTGGCCATTGAATATCGGTTTTCTCAACCCGCAGATCGATTAACCGATTCCGTCGCCGAGCTGATGGCGCTCGGCCCCGACATCCTGATTGCCCCGGGACCGCAAGCAGCCATAGCGCTCAAATCTGCGACCGCCACTATTCCCGTTGTGTTCGTGGGTGTCGCTGATCCCGTGCACCTCGGCCTCGTACAAAGCCTGTCGCGGCCAGGTGGCAACATTACGGGCGTGACGACCAATGTTCCCGATGACTTCTTTGCAAAACGCCTCGAAATTCTTCGAGAACTTGTTCCCGGCGCATCCAAAATCGCTGTTTTGGTCAACCCCGACAATCCGCTGCAAAGCCTGTACTTCGCGGAAGAGATCCCCCGCATAGCCCGGAACCTCGGCGTGGCTCTGCCTCTCGTTCCGGCGACCACGCCAGAAGAACTCGACCTTGCCTTTGCCTCGGCCGTCGCCCAACGCGCCGATGCGATCATTGATTTTGGCGATGCCCTCACTTATGCCCAGGCACAGCGGATCATCGCGCTCGCGGCTAAGTATCACCTGCCAGCAAATTATTTATTTCGACATTATGCCAATGGAGGATTATCGGTATACGGGGCAGATACAGCCGATCTATTCCGCCGCGCTGGCGACTATGTTGACAAGATCCTCAAGGGCGCCAAGCCTATGGACCTCCCGGTAGAGAGGCCAACAAAGTTCGTCCTCATCATCAACATGAAGACGGCCAAGGCGCTCGGTCTCACCGTTCCGCCAT
>NZ_JADPKY010000139.1 GCF_023074185.1 Bradyrhizobium sp. 132
TAGAACACCTGCAGCAGCAAGGCGCTCAGCAATTGCTCCGGAGGGATCGAAGGACGTCCCTCGCTGGCGTATAGCTTTCCAAGGCTGCGGTTCAAATCATTCAAAACATCCCGGACAAGTTCCCGGACCTTCCGCAGTGGATGGTTCGCTGGCACACGTTTATCCGGCGCGATGTACGAAAACAGGCCGCCCTGATCCGTAAACCTGCCGCGCATGATCGTCTCCGCCGATTCGAGATGATAAAGTGAATCATCAAGTCCCCTCCCTGGCGAGGGGGTTTTTCAGCAGACTGTTAGAGCTTGGTCCGGAAAAGTGCCAAGCGGTTTTCCGAAAAGATCATGCGTAAACAACAATCTAAAGCGCGATGACGATTTAACCCAATCTCATCGCGCTTTAGGCGACGCACCCGACTGAGCGTCACTGCCCCGCGGAAGATCAAGCCGGATCGCCGGTCGCTTGCGCCGGCCCCGCCTGCCGCGGCATGAGATACCAAAGCAGGAAAAGAAGGACGCCGCCATGCGTCAACAGCACCGTCGAAAGCGGAGTGTTCAAGAGGTTCTGGACGAGCATTCCGCTCGAGACCAGGACGAAGGATGGCGACAAGCCGGCGCATGCACGATTCCCGAGGGCGATCACGACGCCGCAGATGAACACCGTGATGGGGGCATACAGCCAGCCCGCCGACGCGATCCCCTCGGTCGCGAACAGCGAGCTGTTATAGGTCCCCCCTGCCGGGAAATAATGGAGCATCACGACCGCCAGCTGCTCCTGATACGGACAATCGACGAAGCGTTTCAGGATGCCGATCTGGCAGAAGCGGGTGAGTTCGTGCCGCGAGAAGAACTCGTTGTAGAGGTCCAGGGCAAGCGCCGGTACCGCGAGCATCCGGAAGTTCACGATGAAATCGTACTCGCCGGCGACTAGGCCCACGGGACCGGCGCTGCCCATGAAGGTGAACAGCAGCACACCTGCCGCGATAGGCAGCATCAGGGACAGGACGACCGCCACCCTCGCCTCGAAGATCTTCGCAAGCACGGCTAGGCCAACCAACCAGACAGGCGCGAAGAACGTCATCTTGCTGACAGCGATCGGATAGTAGAGGAGCATCAGCACCGCGATTGCACCCGCCTGCCAAATTGCCCTGCGCGCGACGCAGTATGCAAACAGGAACGGCAAAAGCGCGCCTGTCTCCATGCCGATAAGGTAGTTCACCATCCTCGGCAGCGCGTCCGTGCGCAGACTGGAGGCGCGATCAGGCGAAACGAGCGTAAAATTGTAGCTCGCCGCCATCGCGACCGTCGCCACGCAGACCAGGAAAATTGCGATCAGCAGACGATCGAACGATCTGACCGACAGCTTCGGTATCTGCGGCAGCGGCGAGGACACGAACAATGCAGGCAGGAGGAAGAGGATCGCCGAGACGGCCGCGGACAGTCTTGCCGCGTCATGGTCATATATGCGCAGCGAGAAGAAGCTGAGCCACAGATAACTGAGCACCATGGAGCAGAGATAGAAGCCCGCGAAGTAACCGAAGCTGAACCTGGCAATAGCGAATAGCAGAAAGACCGGCGCGAATATCGCGACCGCGATCACGGCCGAGTTCAGCGTGAGGGGATCGTAGACGAGCTGATAGGTGACGTAGTACTTGGAGACGTTTGCTGCCGACATGCAGAAGACGGCCACGGAAAGCGCGATCAGCAGCACCAGCAGCGGTCTCGTCGGCCAGCCTCCGGTCATGGGGCCGATGGCCGGCAATGCACTGCTCCCCTTTTGCTGCAACGTCCTTAATCCATGAAGACGACGGTCTTGCGACCGTTCAGGATCACGCGATCGTCGAGGTGATGACGAATTGCTCGCGCCAGCACACGGCGCTCGATATCGCGACCCTTGCGGACGAGGTCCTCCGGCGCGTCGCGATGACTGATGCGTTCCACGTCCTGGTCGATGATCGGCCCCTCGTCGAGGTCGCACGTGACGTAATGCGCGGTCGCACCGATCAGCTTGACGCCGCGCTCATGGGCCTGATGGTAAGGCTTTGCGCCCTTGAAACCGGGCAGGAACGAGTGGTGGATGTTGATGCAGCGCCCCGACAGTTTTGCCGAGAGATCATCCGACAGTATCTGCATGTAGCGGGCGAGCACGACGAGATCGGTCCCGGTCTCGCCGACGAGATCGATGATCTGTCCTTCCTGCTCGCGCTTAGTTTCCTTGCTGACCGGCAGATGATGGAACGGGATGCTGCCGAAATCGAGCCCGGCATAGACCTCGCGCGGATGGTTGGAGACGATTGCTGTCGGGATCATCGGCAGTTCGCCAGTGCGCCAACGGTAGAGGATGTCCACCAGGCAGTGGTCGGACTTCGAGACCAGCAGCATTACCTTGCGATGTGCCCCGCGGTCGCGCATCTGCCAGTGCATGCCAAACCGCTCCGCGATTGCGGCAAAACCGGTCTGCAGCGCAGCGAGCTCAACGGCAAGATCGGCGGCCGTGAACACCACCCGCATGAAGAATTTGCTGGTCTCGACATCGTCGAACTGCTGGGCGTCGAGGATGTTCTGCCCATTATGAGCAAGGAAGGTCGACACCGCCGAGACGATACCGGGGCGATCCGGGCACGAGAGGGTCAGAACGTATTGATGGTCGGGCATGGCACTTGTTGGACTGCGGGCACCCTCATGGATCCCTTTGAATTCGCGCCCAGCTCTATCATCCGGAGCACCCTCGTGCCAACTCCAGAAGATCGCAGCCTGGGCTACCAGGGACAGGTCGGCGGCTGTCCCCACCAACCCGTATGACGGGTACGGACCTCCACGAGACATGTCACGCTGCGCCCGGACTGGCTAAATTGGTACAGCAGCCCATAGTTTTCACCGGTGACCGAGACATAGCGGGCTGGCAGATTGGGGCCTTCGAACCTGAGGTCGGAAGGAAAATTGACGCCGCTACTCGCCAGCATCTCGACAAGCTGCTCGACCGGGACATCGCGTGCATTGAGGACTGGATAGGCCCCCTTCGCGCGACGATAGTCCTCCAGTAATCCCATCAGCCGCGCGTCACGCACCCACGAATCAACGGCCTCCGGTTTGAGACAGAAAACGTATCCGAACCAGCCGGCCAGAACCGCGAACGCGACGACGACAATCTTCAGGAACTCGCGCATCGCCTGCTCTAGCACCGCTGATGCCCTTGCGCCAATCCCAGCGGCGGAGTCAGGATGAACGGACCATAGCGATTTTTGATCGGAGCACGCCCATGGCCGACCGCTTGAACGGCACCCGCATCCTGATCCTGGAGACCCGGGAGGAGGCACAGTTCTCGAAGCTGCTCGCTGAGCAGGGCGCCGAAGTGGTGCAATGCCCGATGTTCACCATTCACGACGCGCCGGATCCCGCACCGGTCGAAGCCTGGATTCGCCGCGCCATCGACAGGCCGCTGGACGACCTCGTGCTGATGACCGGCGAAGGCCTCCGTCGACTCATGAAGCTCGCGCGCGAGCGCGGGCTCGACGGCGCCCTGACCGCCGCGCTCGCCAAATCGCGAAAATTCACCCGTGGCCCGAAGCCCGGCAAGGCACTGCGCGAAGTCGGACTCGAGGCGCAGCAGACCACGGAGAAGCCGACCACCGAGGGCGTGATCGAGATGCTCGGCAAGCTCGACCTGAAGGGGCATCGCCTCGGCCTCCAGCTCTATCCTGACAAGGACCACAGCGCGCTGACCGGCGCGCTTGCCGCGCAAGGCGCCGATGTCGATGCCGTGCTGCCTTATGCCTACGACTCAAAGGCAGCGGATGCGAACATCGTCACCGCGATCGACGACATGGTCGAGGGGCGAATCGATTCGATTGCGCTGACCAATCTTGGCCAGGTGCGCCGCCTGATCGAAGCCGCGAAGGCGCATGGCAGCGAGGCGAAGCTGCGCGCAGGTTTCGAGCGCACTTTGATCGCCTCGGTGGGACCTGCTGTCTCAGGCGAACTCGCCGCGCATGGCCTGCGCACCGACGTCTCGCCCGCGGATGAAGCTTATTTCATGCGGCCGCTGATCTCGGCGATGGCCGCGGCGCTGGCGGAGCGGAAGCCGAGACCCGCGGCGACGTAGGAGCCGAGCGCGGGGCCGGCCTGCGGCGGCGCCGATTGACACGAGCATCGCCAGCGCTAGGTTGCCGAACAGCAAGAAGAAGCAACAAGGCAAGGGAATCGCCGTGATACGCGCCATCGCGCCTTGAGCACAGCCGCACGCCCCTCCGCGCTCGCGCCGTTTCGCATCCGCAACTACCGCTTCCAATGGCCGTCCGATCTGCTCACCTCCTGGGCGTTCGAGGTCGAGACTCTCGTGCTCGGTTGGTACATCCTGATCGAGACCGGCTCGGTGTTGCTGCTCACCGTGCTTGCGTCGCTGCAATTCGTCGGAACGCTCGTCGCACCGGTGCTCGGCATGATCGGCGACCGCATGGGTCATCGCGATCTCCTGGTCGTAATGCGCCTTGCCTATACGGTGCTTTCGTCGACCATCATGGTTCTGGCCCTGACCGGTCATCTGTCGCCGCTGAGCGTCATGATCATCGTCGCGATCATGGGCCTGATCCGTCCCTCCGATCTCGGCGTTCGCGGCGCGCTGCTTGCCGAGATCATGCCGGCCGAGCAACTGGTGGGCGCCATTAGCGTTGCGCGAACGACCCAGGACAGCGCGCGCATCGCCGGCGCGTTGACGGGCGCCGGGCTGTTCGCCGTCCTCGGCATTGGCCTCGTTTATGTGGCGATCGCCTGTCTCTATTTTGTGGCAGCGCTTCTCATGCTCTGCCTGACCCGGCCGGAAAAAACCGTTGTCACAACTGATCTCCCGGCGAGCGGCCGCGCCGTTTCGAGATTGCTCGGCGATTTGAAGGAAGGGATCGTCTACGCCTGGAATGGCCCGGGGATGCGCGCGGCGCTGTGCGTCGCCTTTCTGGCCAATCTCACCGCATTTCCCTTCACCGGCGGATTGCTGCCCTACATCGCGCGGGACATCTTTCATACCGACCAGACCGGCCTCGGCTATCTCTCGGCGAGCTTCGCCGTCGGCTCGCTGATCGGCTCCATCACGCTCAGCCTCGTCGGCGGCGTGCGCATTGCCCGGCTTCTGATCGGCGCGACGCTGGCCTGGTACGCCATGCTCCTGGTGTTCGTCGAGATCAGCACCATGCCGGTGGCGATGGCCTGCCTCGTCCTCGCCGGCATCGCCCAGAGCATGTCGATGATTTCAGCTGCCGTGATTCTGATGCGGACGGCGAGCGCGCATCTGCGCGGCCGCGTCATGGGCGTGCGCATGATGGTGATCTACGGCCTGCCGATCGGACTGCTCGCGGCCGGCAGCCTGATCGACGTCATCGGCTATTCGGCGACGGGTTCGCTCTATGCCGCCTCAGGATTCATCGCAATGCTGGCGATCGCAATCCGCTGGCGCGCCGACCTCTGGCCGGTGCACGCTCCTGCCAATGGGCGCTAGCTAGTCCCCGTAACCGCGCAACCGCTCGATATCGAGGATGGTGACGCCGCCATATTCCAGCCGGAGCAAGCCCTCCTTCTCCAGCCGGTTCAGCGCGCGATTGGCATTCTGACGGGACATTCCGGAGAGCGCGCCGATCTCCTCCTGGGTGATCTCCAGATGCGCGGTCGATTCCGGATAGAGGATCGGATTGAACAGCGACGCGATGCTGCGGGCAAGCCGCGCGGTGGCATCCAGCGTGCGATTGACCTCGAGCATGCCGATGAACTGGCCAAGCCGCTCGTTGAGCTGGCGCACCAGGAAACGGTTGAAGCCAACGCTGTTCTCGAACAGCCACATGAAGGCGCTACGTTCCATCAGTGCGACGCGGCTGTTGCGCAGCGCGACCACGTCATAGCGGCGCGGCTCGTTCTTGAGCACACTGCCTTCGCCGAACCAGGCCCCTGCCGTCAGCCCGGCAAGACTCGTCTCCTTGCCGTCGCGCGAGACCCCGCCCATCCGGGCAAGCCCAAAGACCATGCCGGCCCAATAGTCGAACGTGTCGCCGCGCATGAACACGGTCTCGCCGGTGCCGTAGAACCGCTCCGTGATCCCGGCACGCGCGACCTCGATCTCCCTTTCTGTGAGCTCGCGCGCCCAGGCAGCGACGCGCTTCAGTTGATCCTCTGAAATCATGATCCCGAAGCCAGCCGCACCGTTCGCCACTCCTTGTTCTGCTGCATTGCAGCATGGCCTTCGACCACCATCCGACGAAAGACGGAGGCTGCTACCGCCCGAAAACTTTGTCGCAGAATTGTCAGGCGGGAGACATTTCAAAATAGCGCTTTCCCCTATTGAGGACCACCTCGGACGATGCGGCTTTTGATCCCAACGGGAACGAGAGTGGCGCGGCTCCGGTCGAGACCATCTGCTGCATGGCCTCACCGGCACAGCCGTACTAGGATCGCCGAAGAGAAACGGACGAAGAGCGCCCCTGAATGCGCCATCACCGGGAGGGATTTGTTTGGTGGCTACCAGTCTCGAAGTGCGCGGCGTGTCCCTGCGATTCGGCGGCGTCCGTGCGCTCACCGATGTCGGCTTCGCCATCAGGGATGGCGAGCTGTTCTCGATCATCGGCCCCAACGGCGCCGGCAAGACCTCGATCGTGAACTGTATTTCCGGCCGCTACAAGCCGACCGAAGGCCAGCTGTTCTACCAGGGCCGCGACATCACCGGCCTGACGCCCAACGCGCGCGCTTCGCTCGGCATCGGCCGCACCTTCCAGAATCTGGCACTGTTCCACCACATGAGCGTGCTCGACAACATCATGGTCGGCCGCCATCACTTGCTGAAAAACAATTTCCTCACGGGCTCGCTGTACTGGCTCACCGGCGCCCGCAAGGAAGAACTCGAGCACCGCCGCAAGGTCGAGGAGATCATCGACTTTCTCGACCTCCAATCGGTGCGAAAGGCGCCGGCCGGCACCCTCTCCTACGGCCTGCGCAAGCGCGTCGAGCTCGCCCGCGCCATGGCACTGCAGCCGCGCCTCATTCTCCTCGACGAGCCGATGGCCGGCATGAACTTCGAAGAGAAGGAGGACATGGCCCGCTACATCGTCGACCTCAACGAGGAGTTCGGGATGACCGTGGTGATGATCGAGCACGACATGGGCGTGGTGATGGACATCTCCCACCGCGTCATGGTGCTCGATTTCGGCCGCAAGATCGCCGAGGGCGATCCGGCCGCCGTGCTCGCCGATCCCCACGTCAGGCGCGCCTATCTCGGCGAAGAGGACGAGGTGCTGGTCGATCCCGACGATGCACCGCCGGCGCAGGAGAGCGCGGCATGATGGATTACGCGGGCCGCGTCGCGCAGGCCGACACCTATCCGAAGATGCTCCGGCTCAACGCGAAGGAGTACGGCAACGAGATCGCATTGCGCGAGAAGGATCTCGGGCTGTGGCGCCCCTTCACCTGGAATGACTATCAGACGCGGGTGCGCGATTTCGCGCTCGGTCTGGTCGAATTGGGCCTGGGGCGCGAGGATGTCATCGGCATCATCGGCGACAACCGGCCGGACTGGGTCGCCGCGGAAGTGGCGGCTCATGCGATCGGGGGATTGAGCCTCGGGCTCTATCGCGACGTGCTGGACGAAGAGGCCTCTTATCTCCTCAACTATGGTGAAGCCCAGCTCGTCTTCGCCGAGGACGAGGAACAGGTCGACAAGCTGCTTACGCTGGCCGAACGCGTGCCGAGGCTGAAGCACATCATCTATTCCGACCCGCGCGGCATGCGGAAATATGACGATCCGCGCTTGATGTCCGCGGAGAAGTTTGCCGAGCTCGGCCGTGCCCGGGCGACGCGCGAGCCTGAGCTTTACGACCGCCTGGTCGACGCGACCAAAGGCGAGGACGTCGCGATCCTCTGCACGACGTCAGGCACCACCTCGCATCCAAAACTTGCGATGCTCGCCGCCGGTCGCGTGCTCGGTCATTGCGCGACCTATCTCGCCTTTGACCCGAAAGGACCGGACGACGAATACGTCTCGGTGCTGCCGCTGCCCTGGATCATGGAGCAGGTCTATGTGCTCGGCAAAGGCCTCTTGTGCCGGATGAAGATCAACTTCGTCGAAGAGCCCGATACCATGATGAACGATCTGCGCGAGATCGCGCCGACATTCGTGCTCTTCGCGCCACGCGTCTGGGAATCGATCGCTGCGGACGTGCGCGCCAAGGTAATGGACGCGACGCCCTTCAAGCAGCGCCTGTTCGACATCGGCATGAAGTCGGGTCTCGCGGCGCTCGCAGACGGCAAGCGTTCGGGCTTTGCCGACGCGATCCTGTTCCGCGCACTGCGCGACCGCCTCGGCTTCAGCCGTCTGCGTTCGGCCGCAACCGGCGGCGCGGCACTCGGCCCCGAGACTTTCAAGTTCTTCCAGGCCATGGGCGTGCCGCTGCGCACGCTCTACGGCCAGACGGAATTGCTCGGCGCCTACACGCTGCATCCCGAGGGCAAAGTCGATCCTGACACGACGGGCGTGCCGATGGCCGACAGTGTCGAGATCCGCATCGACAACGCCGACGTTCACGGCGTCGGCGAGATCGTAGTGCGGCATCCCCACATGTTCCTCGGTTACTACAAGAACCCGGAGGCGAGCGTCGCCGACATCCGGGAAGGCTGGATGCTGTCCGGTGACGCCGGCTATTTCAACGACAACAAGCAGCTCGTGGTCATCGACCGGATCAAGGATCTCGCCGAGACCTCGCGCGGCGAGCGCTTCTCGCCGCAGTTCATCGAGAACAAGCTGAAATTCTCGCCCTACATCGCGGAAGCGGTGGTGTTAGGGGCGGGTCGCGACGCACTCGCTGCGATGATCTGCATCCGCTACTCCATCATCTCGAAATGGGCGGAGAAGAACCGGCTCTCGTTCACGACCTACAGCGATCTCGCCTCGCGACCCGAGGTCTATGCGCTGCTCCGCAAGGAGGTTGAGACCGTCAACGTCACACTGCCGCCGGCGCAGCGCATCTCGCGCTTCCTGCTGCTCTACAAGGAGCTCGATGCCGACGACGGCGAGCTCACCCGCACGCGAAAAGTGCGCCGCAGCGTCATCAACGAGAAATACGAAGCCATCATCGACGCGATCTACCGCGGCGACGCCGACATCCCCGTCGACACCATGATCCGCTTCCAGGACGGTACCACGCAGAGGGTCCGGACGACGCTGCGAGTGGTGGATCTGGGTCGACCGGAGCATTTGGCGGAGGCCGCGGAGTGAGGTCGCTTCGGGAGAACGCGCGGCCAGTCGATGCGCCCTCTTCCCTTGCGGGAGAGGGCATCACCGCCGCCAACCACACCCTCACGCGGGTGAGGGGTCCTCTCTCCGCACCGTCACTGCGGAGACAACCCCTCACCCGGCTTCGCTTCGCGAAGCCACCCTCTCCCGCAAGGGGAGAGGGTGCACCATCATCGCTTCTGCATTTTGCGCGGACATCGGCATGAACACCGCCTTCCTCATTCAGCTCCTCGTCAACGGCCTCGTGGTCGGCACGCTCTATGGCGTGGTCGCGATGTCGTTCGTGCTGATCTACAAGGCGACACAGGTCGTCAATTTCGCGCAGGGCGAGCTCTTGCTGGTCGGCGCCTGGGTGTGCTGGACCTTGCTCGCGAAATACCAGGTGCCGTTCTGGATCGGCATGCCGCTGACGCTGGTGTTCATGTTCGTGTTCGGCATCGCGGTGCAGGTCCTGATCCTGCGGCCGATGATCGGCGAGCCCATCATCTCCGTCATCATGGTGACGATCGGCCTCTCCACCGTACTGCAGGCGACGCTGAAGTGGATGTTCGGGGTCAATCCGCAGCCGTTCCCGCGCGTGTTCGAGAGCCAGTCCGTCAGTCTGTTCGGACTCCAGATCCAGACCGTCTATGTCATGAGCCTCGTGGTCTCGGTCGCGATGATGATCGGCATGGCCTGGTTCTTCCGCGCGTCAAAGTACGGCCTTGCGATGCGCGCCACCGCATTCAACCAGCAGGTGGCGCAGTCGCTCGGCATTTCCGTGAAAAGCGTGTTCGCGATGGCCTGGGCGATCTCGGCAACGGTGTCGGCCGTGGCAGGCGTCGTGGTCGCGGTCGTGAACGGCGTATCCTCGGGCCTTGCCGCCTACGGCATAAAAGTGTTTCCGGCGGCGATCCTCGGCGGGCTCGATTCCGTCGGCGGCGCCGTGCTCGGCGGCATCATCATCGGGCTACTCGAGAACATCGCGCAATATGTCGACGCCGAGTATCTGCACTGGGGCAATCTCTACGAGATCGCGCCGTTCTACGTCCTCATCATCGTGCTGATGATCAAGCCCTACGGCCTGTTCGGCACCCACGACATCGAACGGATCTGATCCATGGCCGGCCCCGCCCTCATCCCTGCTGGTGATTTCCGCACTTCTTACGCGGCCGACACCACGATCTTCCCGACGACGACGAGCCGCAACTTTGCGATCGTCGGCGTGGTGCTGCTCTGCCTCGTGCCGCAATTCCTTGGTGGCTACTGGCTCAGCATCCTGATCCAGATCGGCATCTTCTCGATCGCCGCGCTTGGCCTCAACATCCTGGTCGGCTTCACAGGCCAGATTTCGATCGGCCACGCCGCCTTCTTCCTGCTCGGCGCCTTCACTTCGGCCTACATCTCCAACAGCGCATCGATCCCGGTGTTCTTCGCGATCCCCCTCGCGGGCGTCGTCACTGCGCTGGTCGGGCTGATCTTCGGCATCCCGGCGGCGCGACTGAAGGGGCTCTACCTCGTCATCGCGACGCTCGCGGCACAATACATCCTGCTCGACTTCTTCTCCCGCGCGGAGTGGTTCACCGGCGGCTCGGTGCCGGCGAGCGCCAACCCGTTCTCGCTCTTCGGATACACGCTGCGCGGCGACAGGCAGTATTTCTATGTCGTGCTCGCCTATGTGATCGCAAGCTACGTTCTCGTCACCAATCTGATGCGCACGCGCGACGGCCGCGCGCTGGTGGCGATCCGCGACCATTATCTCTCGGCGGAGATCATGGGCATCAATCTCACCAAATACCGCACGCTGTCATTTGGCCTCGCCGCCTTCTTCGCCGGTATCGCCGGCGCGCTCTATGCGCACTACCAACTCGTGGTCTCCCAGGAAGGCTTTGGCATCGAACGCTCGATCCTGTTCCTCGCCATGATCATCATCGGCGGCACCGGTTCGATCATGGGCACGCTGATGGGCACCGCCTTCGTGGTGCTGCTGCCTGAGACGATGGAATTCCTCAGCGTTGCCCTGAAGGGCGGCGCGATCGACAAGGCGCTGTCGCTCAACACCAACATCACCTTCCTGCGCGAGATCGCGATCGGGGTGATCATCATCGCGTTCCTGATGTTCGAGCCGGACGGGCTCGCCCATCGCTGGCGGCAGATCAAGGCGTACTGGAAACTCTACCCGTTCTCGCATTGAGCACGGCAACTCTCTAACCAACAAATAAACAGGAGGAGACAACCAATGAAGACAAAATCCTTATCGAGCACCGCATCGCTGGCATTGGCCATCGCCGCATTCTCGGCAAGCGCGCAGGCGCAGATCGCGATCGGGCATCTCGCCGATTATTCCGGCGGCACGTCCGACGTCGGCACGCCCTACGGCCAGGCCGTCGCCGATACTTTTGCCTGGGTCAACAAGAACGGCGGTGTGGGCGGAAAGCAAATCAACGTCGACACCAACGACTATGGCTACCAGGTGCCGCGCGCGATCGCGCTCTACAAGAAGTGGTCGGCGCCCGACAGCAAGGTCGCCGCGATCATGGGCTGGGGCACGGCGGACACCGAGGCCCTGACCGGTTTCCTCGCCCAGGACAAGATCCCCGACCTCTCCGGCTCCTATGCTGCGGCACTCACCGACCCCGAAGGCGTCAGCGGCAAGGCCAAGCCCGCGCCCTACAATTTCTTCTACGGCCCGAGCTATTCGGACTCGCTGCGCGCGATGCTGATGTGGGCCGCCGAAGACTGGAAGGCCAAGGGCAAGTCCGGCAAGCCGAAATTCGTGCACATGGGCGCCAACCATCCCTATCCGAATGCACCGAAGGCCGCCGGCGAAGCCATGGCGCAGGAGCTCGGCTTCGAGGTGCTGCCGCCGCTGGTATTCGCACTCGCGCCGGGTGACTACAGTGCGCAGTGCCTGAGCCTGAAATCCTCGGGCGCCAACTACGCCTATCTCGGCAACACGGCCGCTTCCAACATCTCTGTGATGAAGGCCTGCAAGACCGCCGGCGTCGACATCCAGTTCATGGGCAATGTCTGGGGCATGGACGAGAACGCCGCCAAGGCCGCGGGCGATGCCGCCGATGGCGTGATCTTCCCGCTGCGCACCGCGGTGAGCTGGGGCGGCGATGCGCCCGGCATGAAGACGGTGATGGAGATCTCGAAGATGTCCGATCCCACCGGCAAGGTCTATCGCCCCGTGCACTACATCGCCGCCGTCTGCTCGGCTCTCTACATGAAGGAAGCGCTCGACTGGGCCGCCAAGAACGGCGGCGCCACCGGCGACAACGTCGTGAAGGGTTTCTACCAAAAGAAGGATTGGGTGCCGTCAGGCATGGAAGGCGTCTGCAATCCCTCGACCTGGACCGAGAAGGACCACCGCGGCACGCTGAAGGTCGATCTGTACCGCACCAAGATTGCGGGTGCGACCGACGGCGACCTCAACGACCTCATAGCCAAGGGCACGATCAAGCTCGAGAAGGTCAAGACCGTCGAGCTGCCGCGCAAGCCGGAATTGCTCGGGTGGTGAGCACGACGCTCACCCACCACAAATGTCATCCCCGGCCTTGTGCGCAGTGCGCACTGAAGCGGGGGATCCAGTACGCCGCGGCTTCTCTGTGAATCCCAGGCGTCTCTGGAATACTGGGTCGCCCGGTCAAGCCGGGCGACGACAGCGGAGTAATGAGGCATGACCGAAATTCACGAAGCAGCTGCTCGTCCCTCCCCCAGCATCGTTCCCGCGCCGTCCCTCCTCGGCGTGCGCAACATCGAGGTCGTCTATGACGACGTCATCCTGGTACTGCGCGGCCTCAGCCTCGACGTGCCCAAGGGCGCGATCGTGGCGCTGCTCGGCGCCAACGGCGCCGGCAAGTCGACGACGCTGAAGGCGATCTCCGGGCTGCTCAAGACCGAGGACGGCGAAGTAACGCGCGGTGAGATCCTGTTCGAGGGCGAGCGCATCAACGGCATCGATCCCGACAAGATCGTCCGCCGCGGCATCTTTCAGGTAATGGAGGGCCGGCGCATCGTCGCCGACATGACCTCGCTGGAAAACCTCAAGCTCGGCGCATTCACCCGCAGGGACCGCGAGGTCGGCGCCGATCTCGATATGGTCTTCAACTATTTCCCGCGCCTGAAGGAGCGCACCGGGCTTGCCGGTTATCTCTCCGGCGGCGAGCAGCAGATGCTCGCGATCGGCCGCGCGCTGATGGCGCGCCCGAAGATGATCCTGATGGACGAGCCCTCGATGGGCCTCTCGCCGCTGCTGGTGAAAGAGGTGTTCTCGATCATCCAGAAGATCAACCGTGATCTGGGAGTCACCATTCTTCTGGTCGAGCAGAACGCCCGCGCCGCGCTGTCGGTGGCGAGCCATGGCTACATCATGGAGCAGGGTAAGGTCGTGCTCGACGGCACCGCGGACGAATTGCGCGACAACGAGGACGTCAAGGAATTTTACCTCGGCGGTGCCGGCGACCAGCGCAAGAGTTTCAAGAACCTCAAGAGCTTCAAGCGGCGCAAGCGCTGGCTATGACATAGCGTTTTCGAGCGAAGTGGAGACCGGTTCGCGTGAAGAAGACGCGTCAAGAAAAAAGAGTTCTCAGCCGAGCACCTGCTCTGCTTCCGTGACCGCGCAAAGCACATGATAGAACGACGACGCAGGAATGGTGTCGACCAGCGACTTGCCGTCGCGATCGAGATGATCGTACCAGCCGCCCCGCACGGGATGGCTGAGGTAATGCCGTTCCAGCCGCACCAGCGCCGCGCGCGCTTCGTCTGCCGCACCCACCTCGCCGGATTCGGCCTGCGCGATTCGCGCCTTTGCCATCTCGGCCTGCGGCCACAGGCGCCGCGTATCACGGCGGACATTGCCTGCGGCATCACCCTCGTCGACGACGCAGCCGGTCACGGCGTCGCGATAACGCAAGGCCGTTTCGAGCAGCTCGCCCCGCCGCTGCCCGGTCGGGCATCCCGTGATGCGCTCAAAGCCCTTCAGCAGCCAGACCCACTCGGCCTGGTGACCGGGCTCGACGCTGACCGGCTCGATCCTGGACCAGTCCTCCTCAAAGTATTCGCCGAGCACGCGCTTCTGCTTGTCGTAGAGATTGGCGAGGAACAGCGCGAAGAATTCGCCGGCGCGGTTCTGGAACGACAGGTCGTGAGTCGCGTCGAAACAGGCGATCATTGCCTCGAACAGATGCATGTGCGGATTCTGGCGCCGCGGCATCGAGACCGGCAGGGATTCGTGTACACCGCCGTGCGGCGAACGCAGGTGACCGTCGATGAAGGCGAGCAGCGCATCGATCTCGGTGCGGATTTGCGCATCCTTGTCGAGTGCGTAGACGGTCGCGAGCGCGAGCAGGATGAAGCCGTGATCGTAGGCATCGCGCCTGCCATCCAGCACCGTGCCTTCCGGGGTCAGATGGTGGACGTAGCCGGGCTTGCCGTCCGGCGACTTCGCGCGCGCCAGCATATGCTCCAGCCCCTTCAGCGCAATCGCGCGTCCTTCCGGATACCAGCCCATCTGCGCCGCCTTGGCGTAGCAATAAATCTGCCGTGCCTGCACGAATACGCGCCGCGGCGCGGCGGAATCCGCCGTGCCGTTCCGGTGCAGACGATCGATGAAGCCTCCGGACACGGCGTCCCAGCCCGTGGTCGACCACAACGGCAGCGCGTCCTCGATCATGCGGTCCTTCAACCGCGCGACGACATCGCCCGCCTCGTCCGCCGCAATGACGTCTTCGCCCACCATCAACCCGTCTCCAAATCCGCTCGCGTGCCGTCTGATACCGGCGCCGGGAACCGCACGCAACGGATACGTCCGCTCGAGGATAAGCCATGACCGCCCATTACGACGCTCTTGAGACGCGCGCGCCCAACGACCGGGAGGCCGCGCTGTTCGCCCGGCTGCCGGAGGTCTTGCGCAGTGCGCTCGCCGCAACCGCCTATGCCGAGCGCCTCAGGGGCCTCGACCCGGCTGCGGTGACGTCGCGGACGGCGCTGGCGCGCCTGCCGGTGCTGCGCAAGTCGGAACTCCCGGCCCTGCACAAGGCCTCCCTGCCCTTCGGCGGCTTCGTGGCGGCGGCTCCCGGAACATTCGGACGACTGTTCACCTCCCCGGGTCCGATCTTCGAGCCGGAGGCAACGGGCGCCGACCCCTGGCGCGGCGCGCGGGCACTGTTCGCGGCCGGCTTCCGGCCCGGCGACATCGTGCTCAACACCTTCAGCTATCACCTCACACCCGGCGGCTTCATCTTCGATGCCTCGGCGCGCGCACTGGGTTGCGCGGTGATCCCGGCAGGCCCCGGGAATACCGAGCAGCAGTTTGAGCTGATCGAGGCCTACCGTCCCGTCGGCTACAGCGGCACGCCCGATTTCCTGAAGATCTTGCTCGATGCCGCCACCGCGGCAGGACGCGACGTGTCCTCGATCAGGCGCGCGCTGGTTTCGGGCGCCGCGTTTCCGCCCTCGCTCCAGGCCGAGATCAAGGCGCGTGGCGTCGACGCCTACCAGGCCTTCGGCACCGCCGATCTCGGGCTGATCGCGTTCGAGACCGCCGCGCGCGAAGGCATGGTGGTCACGGAGGACCTGATCCTTGAGATCGTCAAGCCAGGCACCGGCGAACCGGTCGCGGACGGCGACGTAGGCGAGATCGTCGTGACCTCGCTCGATCCGCATCACCCCTGGATCAGGCTGGCGCTCGGCGACCTTACCGCGGCGCTGCCGGGCTCGAGCGCCTGCGGCCGCACCAACATGCGCATCAAGGGGTGGATGGGTCGCGCCGACCAGACCACCAAGGTCAAAGGCATGTTCGTCCGTCCCGAGCAGATCGCGGACATCGCAAAACGCCACCCCGCGCTGGGCCGCCTGCGCCTCGTCGTCTCGCGTCAGGGCGAAGCCGATGCGATGACGCTCAAGGCGGAAACATCGGCCGCGAGCGACGCCCTGCGCGACGAGGTCGCCGGCACCCTGCGCGCGGTGACGAAACTCGGCGGAAACATCGAGCTGGTCGGCCCTGGCACGCTGCCGAATGACGGCAAGGTCATCGCGGACGAACGCTAGCGGCACGGTTGCGACCTTCTTGACAAGGTGCCGACCGAACGGTGAACAAGGGCCGGAAACCACCTGTTGCAGCACCCATGACGACGACTTCACCACGCATGGCCGTCTTCTTCGACCGCGACGGCGTTCTCAATCCTCGAATGGATGGACGGCGCGCGCGAGGCGGTCAAGCTCGTGAACGAGGCCGGCTATTTCGCCTTCGTCGTCACCAACCAGTCCGGCGTCGCCCGCGGATTCTAGCAGGAGAGCGACGTGGACGCGCTGCATCGCTGGATGACGGATGAGCTGGCCACTGTCAGTGCGCGCATCGATGCGCTCGAATACTGTCCCGACCATCCCGAGGGCATCATCGAACGTTACCGGCGCGACAGCGACCGGCGCAAGCCCGGGCCCGGCATGATCACCGACCTGATGAAGCGATTTCCCGCCGCAGCCGACGGCAGCATCCTGATCGGAGACCAGCAGCGCGACTTGGACGCCGCGCACGCCGCAGGCATTCGGGGCCTCTTGTTTCGGGAGGGCAATCTTGCAGCTTTCGTGCGCGAGGCATTGAAGTTCGCCTGAGGCTGCTCTCCTCATGCGTTGAATTCCCCCCGTTGCCGGGCTAGGTCGTCCCTGCCAGGGCTCACGCACGGCGCAGTGGTGCTCCTTCGTTTGTGGTACACGGCGCCACCCAGCGCCTGTGAACCGGAGTCCAAGTCTCGTGCGCGTCCTCATCCTCAACGCCGACTATCAGCGGTTCCTGGCCTGGCTCTACCGGCGCCATCCGGGCCTCGGCGGCGAGTCCTATGCGGCGCAGATGGCGGCGCGCAACGCCAGCCTGTTCGGCGTCGCCGATTTCTATTCACGCAATTTCGCCGCGGCGGGACACGTCGCCGCCGACATTCATGTGAACAATCCCTGGATGCGGGCGGCGTGGGCGCGCGAGCACGGGCTTGCCCTCGCGCAGCCGCCATCGCCCGACGCCTCGGTGCAACGGCAAGCGCTTCCTGGTTGGCTGCTGCGCGCGGTCGCACCGTTCAAGCCGGTGCTGCGGCCGCTCGCGCGCAAGGTGGGCCTCAGCCCGCGGCTCGACGCGGAGGCCGAAACAATCCTGCTGGCGCAGATCGAGGAGTTCAAGCCGGACCTGATCCTCAACCAGGATCTCTTCCACGTCGACACGGGCCTGGCGCGCCGGATCAAGCAGATCGGCCGCCCCATCCTGCTTGGCCAGGTCGGCATAGTGCCGTCGCGCGGCGAGGATTGGTCGGTCTACGATCTCCTGATCTCGCAGATATCGGCGGTGGTGGAGTCCTTTCGGGCCCAGGGCGCGCGCTCCGAGATGATCCATTTGGCGTTCGAGCCCGGGATCGTCGACGTTCTGCCGCCCGCGCCCGAACGAAACATCGACGTCTCCTTCGTCGGCGCGATCTCGGCCGATCACCAGCAGCGGGTCGCGCAACTCGAAGCGGTGGCGCGAAAATACGATCTGAGACTCTACGGCAGCGGCCTCGACAGCCTTCCCGCCTCCTCGCCGTTGCACCGCTGCTATCAGGGTGAGGTCTGGGGCGTGGAGATGTATCAGGCGCTGCGCGCCTCGCGCGTCACGCTGAATTCACATATCGACATGGCCGGACGCGAGGCCGGCAATGCGCGCCTGTTCGAGGCGACCGGCGTCGGAACTTTCCTCCTGACCGACTACAAGGACAATCTCGACACACTGTTCGACGACGGCCGCGAGGTCGCGGCCTGGCGTTCGGTCGACGATTGCCTCGGCCTGATCGACCGTTACCTCACTAATGAGGACGAGCGCTGCGCGATCGCTGCTGCCGGACAGGCGCGGACGTTGTCGACGCACACGTTCAGGCAGCGGATCGACCACATCCTTCGCTTGGCCGGTCAAACCTGACGCGTCGCGACGCCGGCCGCGTCGCCCTTGACGGTGCCGGTCAAAATGGCCAAAGTGCCGGAGCGAGACGCTATGTCACTATAATTGTTAGCTTTTTCGAGGCAGAACGATGGAACACGTCGAACAAGTTCGATTCGGCGATCAGCTCTACGCCATCATCGTGCGCGCCTCGTTCCGCGAACCCGGCATCCATTTCTTCTCGACGCCCGAGCTATCGCAGCAACTCGCCTTCATGAGCCATCCCGAGGGCAAGAGCATCGCGCCCCACCGCCACAACAAGGTGACGCGGGAGGTGCACTACACGCAAGAGGTGCTCCTGATCCAGAAGGGCAAGCTCCAGGTCGATTTCTACACGGCGGCCGAAGAATATCTGGAAAGCCGCATCCTGAGCGCGGGCGACATCATCCTGCTCTGCAGCGGCGCGCACGGCTTCCACGTGCTTGAGCCGCTCGAGATGTTCGAGATCAAGCAAGGCCCCTATGCCGGCGAGAACGACAAGACTCGTTTCCCCGAAGCCGCGCCGTCCGAGATCAGGGTCAAAGGTCCAGGCCTATGAGCGAGACGCCTGTGAGGGAAAACCTGTGAGCGACGCTTTCATCCCCGTCAACACGCCGCTGCTCGACGGAAACGAGGCCGAGTATCTTGCGGAGTGCATCCGGACCGGTTGGATCTCGTCCGAAGGCCCGTTCGTCAAGCGTTTTGAGCAGGCGATGGCGGAGGCCGCCGGCCGGCGCCACGGCGTCGCCGTCACCAATGGATCCGTTGCGCTCGACATCGCCGTGCATGCACTCGGACTGCAGGCGGGTGACGAGGTCATCGTTCCGACTTTCACGATCATCAGCTGCGCAGCCGCCGTGACCCGGGCGGGGCTGGTCCCGGTTGGTGTCGATTGCGACCCCGCGACCTGGAACATGACGATCGAGGGCGTCGAGGCCGCGATCACGCCGCGCACGCGGGCGATCATGCTGGTTCACATCTACGGTCTGCCGGTCGACCTCGAACCGATCATGAAGCTCGCCAAGGCGCGCGGCCTGAAGGTGATCGAGGACGCCGCCGAAATGCACGGCCAGACCTATCGCGGTGCGCCCTGCGGCAGCTTCGGGGACGTCTCGACCTTCAGCTTCTATCCGAACAAGCACGTCACGACCGGTGAAGGCGGCATGATCGTCACCGACGACGATGCGCTGGCCGAGCATCTCGCAAGCCTTCGCAATCTCTGTTTCCAGCCGCAGCAGCGCTTCGTCCACGAAGAGCTCGGCTGGAACGCTCGCATGACGAATCTTCAGGCTGCGCTCGGCGTCGCCCAGGTCGAGCGCCTGCCGCGGACCGTCGAGATCAAGCGCCGCATCGGCCTGCTCTATGATCAGCATCTCGCCGATATTGCCAGTATCCGCCGGCCCGTCGCCCGGACCAACTACGCCGAGAACATCTACTGGGTCTATGGCGTCGTGCTGAACGACGACGTCGCCTTCGACGCCAAGGAGGCGATGCGGCGCCTGGCGCAGAAAGGCATTGGAACGCGGCCGTTCTTCTGGTGCATGCACCAGCAGCCGGTGCTGCGCCGCATGGGCTTGATGCTGGATGAATCACATCCTCACGCGGAATATATCGCCCGTCGCGGCTTTTATCTGCCAAGCGGACTTGCATTGACCGAGGGCGAGATCGCCCGGTCGGCGCAGGCGCTCAGGGAGGTCTTGCCGTGACTGTCTTCGCGGACTACGCGCCCTGGTACGATCTGCTGTACCGGGACAAGGACTACGCGACGGAGACGGACTTCGTCGAAAGTCGACTGCGCGCGCATGGGGTTGCCGCGGGCAAGCTGCTCGATCTCGGCTGCGGCACCGGCGTGCACGCGATCGAATTCGCCCGCCGCGGCTGGAGCGCCGCCGGCGTCGATCTCAGCCCTGACATGATCGCCAGGGCGAAGACCCGCGCGGAGCAGGCCGGCCTCGCCATTCCCTTCCGCCAGGGCGATGCCTGCGAGACCGGCCCCGAGCGCGGCTACGACGCGGTGGTGTCGCTGTTTCACGTCGCAAGCTATCAGAACGATCATGACAGGCTGGAAGCGCTGTTGAGGACCGCGCACTCGGCCTTGAAGCCGGGCGGCGTATTCTTCTTCGATTACTGGTATGGCGGCGCGGTGCTGGCGCAGGGCGTGGAGACGCGCGTCAAGGTGATCGAGCAGGCCCCGCTGCGCCTGACCCGGATCGCGCAATCCGACCATGACGAGCGGAATGCGACGGTATTCGTCAACTACACCCTGTTCTGCGAGGACATGGACCGCTCGACGATCAGGCGCGTCGTCGAGACCCATCGCATGCGCTACTGGTTCCCCTTCGAGGTCGATGCCGTGCTCAGGCGTTGCGGGTTCGAGCCGGCCGGCAGCCATGCCTGGCTGTCCGACGCTGCGCCGAACGTGAAGGACTGGGCCGCCTGGTCCATCGCGAGAAAGTCCGCGCACCCGTGAAGCGCTACCACGTCGGCATCTTCCTCGAACTGCCGCTCGACGTAGGCGGCGGCTTCCAGCAGTCGCTCACCGACATCATGTGGATGCGCGACTGGGCCAGGACCGCCGGTATCGACGTCACCGTGTTCACGACGCTGCACGACAACGTCGCGATTCTCGCCGATCTCGGCGTCGACAGCGTGTATCTGAAGCTCGGCTGGCTCGACCGCCTGGTCCTGTTCCTGAAATACTCCGGACCGTTCGACCTGCTGCAATACACCATGCGGGTCCGCGCGCCATTCGAGAAAAAACTGATCAGGTCCGGCGTCGACATCGTCTATTTCACCACCACCTCGAACTGGAACCTGGTGCTCTACCAGCTGCCGTTCATCATCACGATCTTCGACGGCTGCTTCCGCGACAGTCCTGAATTCGACGAGGTCCGTGAATTCGCACAGTTCGAGCGCCGCGACACGGTCTGGCGCAACGGCGCCATCAAGGCCTCGGTGATCGTCACCAACGCCGACGAGCTGATCGACATGCTGTGCCGGCGCTATGCCATGGAGCGCGACCACGCCGTCTGCATCCCGTTCTCGCCCTCACCCTATGTGTCGCGATCGGAGGCGACCGGGGCTGTCGAGGATGACGTGATCCTCAGGAAGCACGGCATCGAGCCCGGCTATCTGTTCTATCCGGCACAATTCTGGTCGCATAAGAACCACGGAACCATCCTGCTTGCGATGTGCATGCTCAGGGATCAGGGCGAGAAGCACCGGCTGGTGCTCTGCGGCTCCGATCGCGGCGCGCGCGCCGCATTCGAGGCGCTGGTGGCGCAGCACGGTCTCGGCGATTGCGTGCACATGCTCGGCTTTGTCCCCAACGCGGAGCTAGGCGCGCTTTATCGCGGCGCGCACGCGCTGGTGATGGCCACCTATTTCGGCCCGACTAACCTGCCTCCGCTCGAGGCCTGGGCGGTCGGCACCCCCGTAATCTATCCGGAAGCCTTCCAGGCGCAGGCCGGCGACGCAGCCATCCTGTTCGACTACGACGATCCGGCTTCGCTCGCGAAGGCCATCGTCAAGGTCGGCTCGGCCGAAGAGCGCACCCGGCTCGCCGCCGCGGGCAAGCAGAGGCTTGCCTACTTCGCGGAGCGGATCGACGAAGGGCATCGGCAGCTTGCCCGGCACCTGATGCGGTTGAGACATCGCCGCTACCCCCGGATCTACTGAGACCAGGGCAACGCTGGCGGGGACAGGAAGGGCACGCTCATCCCACCGAGCGATGATGGCATAATGCCACTGTTTTGCCCGACGCGTCAACCTATTTTTCGTAAAATCCGCAATACGGGCGCGGGGCCCCCGCGCCTTTGCATGGGGTTGTTTTCGAAATTTGGCTGACGAGCCCGGACCCTTCAGTTCGGCAGCGCTGCCAGCAGGCGTCCGCGCACGTGCGCCATCAGCAGCGGGCTCGCCGCAAAGGCGACGACCCCGACCCAGATCGCGCATTCCGCCAGGAAGCGGAGCATCCCCGTTCCCGGCACCAGGGCGTGGATCGCCAATCCAAGCCCCCATCCACCGAACACGATCGTGACCATGACCACGACCAGCACCAGCATGTGGCGGAGCGGACGGGAAAGCGTCTGAAGCATGATGACGACCGTCAGGATTCCGAACTGGGTCATGAGGTCACTTGCCACGATCGCGATCGCCGCGCCGAGGGGCCCGAACCTGGGAATGAGAAGGGTCGACAGGATCAGGAACGCGATCAGCTGCAATCCCTTGGTCCGGACCAGCAGATCGCCGCGATTGCTGTGATTGGCAAAGACGAACGCCATCAGCGAGGGCGCGATGATGGCGGAACCGAGCAGCAGCGTGATAGCGAGCGTGGCATTGTTCGGGATGCTGCCGTGAGTCCACAGCGCGAAGAAATCCGACCAGAATGGCAACGCCCCGGCGACGATCAGGCTTGCCGCAGCGGTCACGAGCAGCGATCCCTGGGCATAGAGCGCGCGCAGCCGCACCTTGTCGCCGATGGCATGGTCGTGGCCGAGCTCCGCACCGATCGGCAGTGTGATCAGGATACAAACACTCCTCACAAAGCTCGAGATCACGCGGACCAGGCCCCATTGCGCCACCGCGACGCGATCGGCGACCATCGCGCTGACCAGCAGCACCGGCACGTTGATGAGCGCAAGCTCGGTGAGGTTGGCGATGGAGAAGGGCAAGGCCGGGCCGAATTGCCCGGCGCTCCAGCGCCAGGACACGGAGCGGCCGCGGCCACGACGCAGGAACGGCAACTGGCGCGGCGCGTCATAGACGATCAGGAACAGCGCAAACAGGATCTGGGCCGCGACATAGGCCACCGCGACCGAGAGCAGGCTGCCGAACCAGACGATCGCGACGAGCTGGCCGACCTGCCCGAGCAGCAGCGCTATGTTTTGCGACCACACGGCCCGGCCGTATTTGCCGCGCACGCGGTAGAGGCCGGCGACGAGATTGGCCGGCAACGCGAGCAGCACGCCGAGGGTGATCGCGAGCATCGCGGTGTCGAAGGTCGGCACCCCCTGAAATCCCAGAACCGCGGCGGGCGGACACAGCTCGGTGCCGACGATCAGCAGCGTGCCGAGCACCACGACGATCCGCAGGTAGATCCGTTTCATGCGGGCGTAGAAGCTCGCCGTGCGTCCGTCGCAATCGACGCAGGACTTGAAAGCGAGAAACCGGTTGATGGAGCGAAGCTGCAAGCCGCAGTCCGCGACGATAACGAGGGCTCCGGCAGCATAGAGCGCAAGCCAGGCCGCGAGCATGTCGCTGCTCCAGAAATGCAGGAATGCGGGGATGAGGAGCAGTTGCTGCGTCAGCCCCAAGACCATCTGCACCAAGTTTGCCGACCAGCCCTGAATGAGCCGGTGAAGGCGGCCGCTGCCCCCTTCGCTCTTGGGTCCATCCGTCCTGGCTGGCGCGTCAACTTGCGTATCGGTCAAGCCGCATCCTTCCCCGCGACCGCGCGCCACGAACCGTCCCGATTGCCCGCGATCGGCGGCGGCAGCGGTTCCTACGGACGCCGCAGGATCGCCATTGATTCCCGCAGCGGAAAACGCCAACGTGGATTCGAAGCAGAGCGTCAGCGCGTCTTAAGGTGGTTCAACGACTTAGGCAATGGCATCCGAGTTCATCCCGTTCAATCGGCCCTACCCGACCGGAAAAGAATCCGGCTACATCCGGAACGCGCTGGAGAGCCTTCACGTGTCCGGCGACGGTCGCTTCAGCAAGCTTTGCCACCAATGGATCGAGCAGCGCACCGGATGCGCGCGAGCTTTGCTGACGCACTCCTGCACCTCGGCCCTCGACCTCGCCGCGATGCTGCTCGACCTTAAGAGCGGCGACGAAGTGATCGTGCCATCGTTCACCTTTGTCTCGACGGCGAACGCCTTCGTGCTGCGCGGCGCGGTCCCGGTCTTCGTCGACATTCGCCAAGACACTCTCAACCTCGACGAACGGAAGATCGAGGCCGCCATCACCTCGCGCACGCGCGCGATCGCGCCGGTGCATTATGCCGGCGTCGGCTGCGAGATGGATGCGATCGTCGCGATCGCAAAGCGTCACAATCTGCGGATCGTCGAGGACGCCGCGCAAGGGATCATGGCAATCTACAAGGGCTCGGCGCTCGGTGCCATCGGCGATTTCGGCAGCTTCAGCTTTCACGAGACCAAGAATATCATGTCGGGCGAAGGCGGCTGCCTGCTGGTGAACGACCCCGAGCTTTCGCTGCGCGCCGAGATCATGCGCGAGAAGGGCACCGATCGCAGCCGGTTCTTCCGCGGCGAGGTCGACAAATACACCTGGCAGGATATCGGCTCCTCCTATCTGCCGAGCGATCTCACCGCCGCCTTCCTCTGGGCCCAGCTCGAGGAGGCCGAGCGCATCACGCGCGAGCGGCTGGCGATCTGGAACAGGTATCACGACATGCTGGCGCCGATGGAGCAGCGCGGTCTCCTGCGCCGCCCCATCGTGCCCGGCCACTGCAGCCACAATGGACATCTCTACTACGTACTGCTGCCACCGGAGATCGACCGGTCGATGGTTCTGCGCAAATTCAGGGACGAGAATATCCAAGCGGTCTTCCACTACGTGCCGCTGCATTCCTCGCCTGCGGGGCAGCGGTTCGGACGGACGCATGGCGATCTGGCGCTGACGACCGAACTCTCGGAACGTCTGATCCGGTTGCCGATGTGGATGGGCTTACAGCGGGCTCAGCAAGAGCGGATCTGCGACACGCTGGGGACGATCCTCGGGCGGTAGAACGTTTTCCCGCGAAGTTGAGACCGGCTCACGTCAAGAAAGCGCGTCAAAACCACACTCTCCCTAGAGCCCGTCCGATTCTCCGTTCTTGGGTGTCGAGCGCGGCACGAAGGGCGCAAAGGACTGATCGGCCGCCGTCGGCGCCACCAGCTTGCCGCCATTGGCGGGCACGCCCGCCACACCCGGCATTCCGGGCAGCGGCCGGTGGCGGTGGAGCAAGCGGTCCATCCAGGCGCTGCAGCACGAGCACCTCACTGCGATCGCCCTGCTTGAGGGTCACCTCACGCGGCTGGACCTCGCTCAGAGATCAACCGGAGCGGGATTCGCCCTGGCGCAGCCGAACCATCGTCTGGTCGGTCCGGTCGATCAGAATCGCGATGGCATCGCCTTCCCCCACCACGGCTCCCACCAGGATCAGAGGGGGCGCCGCCTCCGTCACCTTGGGCGGCGGGGACGCGCCCGTCTCCTCGACGGGCATCGTGGCCACCGCACGGGGCGGCGGGCGGCGGCTCCGCGCAGGTCGGTGGCAAACGCCGTCGTCGGCTCGCAGGACCTCAGCTCGCGCATCTGGGGCGTACCGGCGCAGGCGCGGCCGTGACGGGCTCGGGCTCGGCGACGTCAAGCTGGCGGGGGTTGCCGGTACCTGGCTCGATCTCACAACGGTCGCCGTGGCGATCGAGCTGGCGGCGCTCTCGGCGATTGCCGCCTATGTCTTCAATGCTGCACTGCGAAGAAAGTCGCTGAGCGCGACAGCCTTCCTGCCGTTCGGCCTGTTCCTGACGCCGGCAATCGGGCTGGGCTGGCTCGCCGAGGTTTTGGCGGCCGATTGGCCCACGATCTGGCTGGCCCTCTGGCCGGCTAGAACGCCTTAGTGCTCGCGGCTCGGCGTCCATTCGAGGGCGCGCATGCGCGCCTCCGCGATCTCGGCGCGGGTCATCTTGGTGGTGACGGCATCGCGGATCCTAGCCCGCGCCTCGCGTGCCCGCGGCGGCGCCGCCGATGTCGCGAGATTGAGCCATCTCGAGGCCTCGACAATGTCCCGCGGCACGCCCTGCCCGCGATCGTAAAGCAGGCCGAGAGAAAATTGGGCGAGGCTGTCGCCCTGCTCCGCGGCGCGGCGGTACCACATCGCGGCTTCGGTATAATTCTGCGGCACGCCGCGGCCGGTCTCGAACATGAAGCCCAGATGCGACTGCGCGGTGGCATTGCCCCGTTCGGCCAACGGAATGAACGCCCGCGAGCCCGCCACATAATCCTGCCGCTTGAAGGCGGCGACGCCCTGGCCGAGGGATTGGGCGTGCAGAGGACCGCTCACCGCAACGAGGACAAGCAGCGAGGCGAACAACGATCGCAATTTCCAGACGCGGTCAGTGGCCGAACGCAACGGAGGAACGCGATCGTTTCGATGGCTGCTCATCCTTGCGACACTAGACGTCCAGCCTCAAAAAATCCACAGCCCCTGGCTGGCTTCTGCGATCCCGAGCTTCTATAGGTCCGCGGCGACGGCGAACAGCTCGCTTTCGGGAGAACGACGTGGCAGAGCGAATTACCGGCCTGTATCGAGCGATCCGGCTTCCCGCAGTCTACAAGGGATTGATGTCCGCGCTCGGCGCCGACAATGCGATCAGGCGATACGTCAGCGAGGTGCTCGAGCCAGCCCCCGGCATCAAGATGCTGGACGTTGGCTGCGGGCCGGCCAATGTTCTCGCTTATCTGCCCGCGCTGGATTACACGGGCATCGATCACAACGAGAACCACATCGCATTCGCGCGCCAGCTCTACGGCAGTCGCGGCCGCTTCATCGTCGGCTCGGCCGATCAGCTGCATCAGGACGGGAACAGCTTCGACCTGATCAACGTATCCGCCATCCTTCATCATCTCGATGATGATCAGGCCAAGGCGATGTTCAAGTCGTTGAAGCCGCTGCTCAAGCACGGCGGAAGGATCACCACGATCGACAACGTCTGGCTTCCCCGCCAGCGCGCGATCGCCAAGTTCATCAACAATCTCGACTCCGGGATGAACATCAGGACACCGGAGGGCTATCTGGGTTTAATGAGCGGCCTCGGCTACGATATTCAACCCCGCGTCTTTCACGACCTGCTGCGGGTGCCCTACGATCACTTCGTCATGGTAGCTCAAAGCGCTCAGGCGCCCTCACTTTGAGTTGTCGCGCCGGTCAGGCCGCGCGGACAATCGTGACGCGGCGCTCCCCTTGATCCAACGCAGGCGAAGCCAGCGTGCTTCCCGCAAATGCAAAGCCCCGGGCGACGCGCGCCCGGGGCTTGCCTTTGCTGCTTCTCTCCTCGCGCAAGCTTGCAGCGAAGCGAGTTGCACAATCACTGCTGGCCGTGATCGGTCGATGCTGCGCCGACGGTCGGAGCTGTGCCTGCTGCGGTGTTGCCGAAGATGCGGTTGTTGCCGAACGACGCCGTCGCGCCGGTAATCGCGGTTCCGTTGAACGAGACGTTCAGGTTCGAGATCGTCATGGATGGTTCCGCCGTTCTGAAGGCCGGTCACGTTCCCGGTCACGTCGTTTCGTCCACTCCGACCACGCCGCCCGCATCCGCCTCGACGCCGGCGGACGTATTGCCGGACATGACGGAGCGGCTGATGCTGACGCGATTGCCGTTTCCAACCGCGACGCCGAACCCATTGTTGATCGAGTGGGTGTTCTCGACCGAGGCGGTGTTGGTGGACGCGCCAGCAACGCCAGCCCCCGTGCCGCTGTTATTCCTGATCACGGAGTTGCGGACGAACAGCTTCCCAGCGGTGCTTCGCGTGTCCGAGCTTCCCTGCAGCGTGAAGTCGCTGATGATCGTGTCCTCCACCATCACCGCGGCGGCTTGCAAGATGTTGATTCGGCGCAGACCCGTGCGTGTGCCGATCGTCCCCGAAGCGCCGGTGCCGTTGATGGTCAGGCCGCGCAGCCGGACGGTGCGGAGCGGATCGTTGGCGTTCACGGCGATGTTGATGATGATGCCGTTGGTGCCGCTCGCTAGGATGGAGCCGAATCCGCCGGTGCAGTCGATCGTGATGGATTTGGTAATGGTCACGGTACCGAAGCCGCCCCCGTCAAGACAATCGATTTCGCCATTGATGAACGTCTTGGAGATCGCGCCCGCGAACGTCTTGCAAGGTGCCGTGCGGCTGCACGGGTTGACGTCGTCGCCAACGCCCGACACCCAGGTGCGTGTGGCCTGCGCATGCGTGGGCATCGAGAGGACAAAGAATGCAAGCGCCGTTCCCGCAACGGCCGTCAATTTGGTGCCAATGGACCTCAATTCCCGGTTGAGGTTGAAAAGGGATATGCGAACGCGTCAGGTTCGAACGGGTCAGCGCAGGTCTTGACCGGCAGACCGCAGGCGATCCCGGCCACGAGCGGGCCGTAGGGCATTCAGAGTGCCTTATCGAGAGCCTTGGGGTTTAGGCGCAAATAAATCGAATTGGGTTCTGGTCCCGCGTCAGCTCGACGCAACATAGTATAACATTTCGTTGCAACCCCAGGACGCGCGACGGAAGGCGCTTCGGCGGCATCGGATCTGGGAGTTGGCCTTCCACCTGCCAAACCTCGTAGATTTGGCAATCGGGGACCAAGGGGATGACGACCTCGTGGACAACGCCTCGAGTTCCATCGGGGCGTGCATCAGCCCCTTGGCCTGCGGGACGGCCGCCCGGCGCAACGGCTCACCCGGCAGATCATTCCCGTCAGCGTCACGCAGCCGAACTATACCGCCCGTCCAACCACGACGCGACTGCCGCCGACCGGCCAGCGCAGGCCCGCAAGTGTCATGGTCACCTCGGCACGCAGGATCGCAGAGAAAATACCGTTGACGCGCGGGTCGAGCGTGAATTCGCGTTCGACCTCCTCGGTGCCGGGCTTGCCGCGGCTCATTAGCCGACTTGCGACCATCACCGGCAGCAGCAGTGACGTATACGAGCTGGAGAACAGCACCTCATAGCCATTGCGACGCATCTTCTCTTCGAGTTCGCCGCGGCGGTAGCGCCGTTCGTGATAGGCAATCTCGTCAGCGCGGCTCCACAGCCAGGGATGCTGGGGCACGGCGACGATGATGCCGCCGCCGTCCACCGTTGCCGCGCGAATCGCGCGCAGGACGCCCTCGTCGTCGGCAATGTGCTCGATGACATCGAACGCACCGACGAGGTCGAACGCACCGCGTGCCGGAATATGACGTGCGTCCATCTGCACGAATTCAACCTGCGGCAGGCGCGTGCGGGCAAATGTGAGCCCGGACGGATGCAGCTCCGACCCCACCAGCCGGCGCCACTGGCGCGATTGCGCGAAGGCACGCAGCACGACGCCGTTGCCGCAGCCGATCTCGAGGAACCGGCACGCCGTAGGAAAGAAGCGTTCGGCAAGGCCGACCAGCAGTTCGTTGCGCGCGACGAACCAGAAATGCTCGTCTTCGACCTTGGCAAGCGCCTCGAAATTATGCGGGTCCATCCCGCTGATCGTATCTGCGAGCTCAGGCGCAAACATCGGGATGCCTTCGCGCTCCGCGACTACGTTCGTACAAGCCGGGCAGCGCCAGCCGACCGGCCAGATCGGCTCGTGATCGTTGATTCCCTCTTCGGTGCCGCATGCGGGGCATCGGCGGCGCCCTCGAGCCGGACCGGTCATGCGAAACACACGGTCGCCGCGGGTTCGGCGCGACCGACATTTAGGGGTGAATTCATCGCGGAGTCACTGTAAACACGGCCCTGATGGAGGGCCGGACGAGGGCCCTACCGGCAACCTGTTCGGATCAACCACGCGCGTCAAGCCCATCGCGGCACGCGGTCTGGTGCCCTGAAGTCAAACCTGTGCGAATCTCGATCATCCAGTCCTGCTACATTCCCTGGAAGGGTTTCTTCGACCTGATCGGGCAATGCGACGAATACGTAATCTTCGATCGCATGCAATACGTGAAGCGGCACTGGCACAACCGCAACCGGATCAAGACCGCCAATGGCGTCGAGTGGCTGACCATTCCCGTCGTGACGAAGGGACGGTTCGACCAGCCGATCGACGAGGTCGAGATCGAAAAGCCCTGGGCCGAGAAACATTGGCGAACGCTGGAGCTCGCCTATCGTCGTGCGCCGTTCTTCGATGTATTCGCGCCTGCGGTCCGCGCCTGGTACGAACGCGCGGACAGGGAGCCCCGCCTGACCGGCGTCAACGAGCTATTCACGCGCGAGATCGTGGGCCTGCTCGGGCTGAAGACGCGGATCGTCCGGGATACGGCCTATCCCGGAGAGGGCATAAAGACGGCGCGACTGCTCTCGATCGCCCGGGCCGCCGGCGCCGATCGCTATCTCAGCGGCCCGTCCGCTCGTGCCTATTTCGACGAAGCGGAGTTTACCTCCGCCGGTATCGCCACGGAGTGGATGAGCTATCAAGGTTATCCCGACTATCCGCAGCTCCATGCCGGGTTCGAGCATGCCGTCAGCGTGCTCGACCTGATCTTCAACACCGGCCCCGAGGCGCGGCACTTCGTGCGCAAGCCCGAGGGCTGATGCGCCGGCGACTTTCGGGCTCGCAACACAAATCCCGGGACGAGCCCCGGGATTTCGATTGTTGGGTCGCGCAGCCCCATGACAGAGGCCGTGGATTGCGACGAAGGCGTGCGCGCTTACTGCTCGCCGAGATTGCTGGTGGCGCCGCCGGCTGCAGTGGGCGCCGTACCAAGTGCGGTATTTCCAAGCGTGCGGTTGTTGCCATAGGTAATAGACCCACCGCTGAAGCCGGTGTTGTTGAACGAGACGTCGGAGTTCGACAGGCGGATGTTGTTGGTTGACAGCACGCCGTTGGTATTGCCCGTGATCGAGCTGCTGTCGATATTGAGCGCACCGCCGGAATCGGCTTCGACGCCGGTGGTGTTACCGGACATCACCGAGCGCGTGATCCTGGCGCTGTTACCTGTCGCGGCGGCGATTCCGAACAAGTTGTTGATCAGATGACTGCCTTCGATCACGACCCGATTGGGATTCGTCGCGCCAAGGCCGACGCCGGTGGACGCGTTGTGGCTGACGACAGTATTACGGATGAACAGGCTGGTGTTTCCTGCCGTCCGCGCTTCGCTGATGCCCTGCTGCGCGAACTGGGTCACGATGCAGTTCTCGATCGATACCGCTGCTGCGGCAAATATCTTGATGCCAACCAGCCCCGTGTTGATGCCCATCACCCGGATGTTGCGCAGAATGACCCGGTCGGCCGTCCCGGCGTTGATGGTGATGCCGTTGGTGCCGGAGACCAGCACCGAGGCGGGAACCTCGCTGCAATCGATCGTGATCGACTTGGTGATGGTGACGCCGCCGAACCCGCCCGGATCGATGCAGTTGATCTCGCCAGCGGCGGCAGTCTTGGAGATCGCACCGGCAAAAGTCTTGCATGGCGCCGTGCGGCTGCACGGATTGGCGTCATCCCCCACACCCGACACCCAGGTACGCGTCGCCTGGGCTTGAGCCGGAGCCGAGGCAAGGAAAGGCACGAATAGGCCGACAGCTAGTGCAATAAAAGGCTAAACGGCGCATAATGAAACTCCTTATGGCCAGGATTTCTTCCCGGCCTTCTAAAATGAATGCGGTATCCGTCTATCTTGGACCGCCCCCGAGGTCGATCGCGCAGCACTCTCGACGTGGAAATGATCGCAACCGCCTCCCGAGCAATCCCTCCGTGCATGCCAGAGCGACCGATTACGCCAACAACAAATATCAGAGCAAATGAGCTGAGCTAACAAAATTTCCGCCGGAGAGACGGGACCACCCCCGTAAATATGTCCGTGAAATACGACGCCGGTTCAACGCGCGTGCATTTTTGCTTTCAATCTCCCTGAGATTGTGCCGGCTCTCCGCATTTGCGCCTCCCGCCCACTTGCCGTATGAAAGGCACGACCCGGCGGCCGCCCCATGACGACCGCCTAAGATATTGCAATACCACGGCGTTTTTAGCGATCGCCGGAGGTTCCCCAAGAGACGATGATGCTGGCGACTGAGTTGATCGCAGAAGTGCTCCGAAGTAGCGTTCCAATTCCCGCCGGCGACACGCCTCTCGCGGAACTCGAGGGCTGGGATTCGCTCAAGGGCGTGCGGCTTGTGCTGCGGCTCGAGGAGATAGTCGGAAGGGAACTTTCCGAGGACGATATCGAGCGCCTTCAGTCGGTCGGCGACGTCGAGCGGCTATTGAAGGCCGGATGAGTGATGACTCCGACCGATGATCGCTGGGTAGTCGTCTCAGGCGCCGGCGGCGCGCTTGGGCGTGGGTTGACGGCACATTTCGCAAGCAAGGGACATCCGGTCCTGGCGCTCGACCGCACCATCGATATCCCGCTGCATCCGCAGACCGTGTCCCGGACGCTCGACCTCACCGATGAAACGCAGCTTCGGCAGACCCTGGCAGAGGCCATTCCCGCGAATGCGTCGATCGCCCTGCTGATCAACGCCGTCGGCCTGATCTGGAACGAACCCACGCTCAGCTTCAAGGGCGCGAAACTTGTGACCCATGGTCTAAGCTCGTGGCGAAACGTCATCGAAGCCAATCTGACGGCGCCCTTTGTCGTCGCGGCCCAGGTCGCCGCGCGCATGGCGCGACGCGGCGGCGGCGCGATCGTGAACTTCTCGTCGATCGCCAGCGAAGGGAACGCGGGCCAGTCCGCCTACAGCGCCGCCAAGGCCGGCATCGAGGGATTGACCCGCACCATGGCGATCGAGCTCGGGCCGCTTGGCGTGCGCGTCAATGCGCTGGCGCTCGGCTTCATCGACGTCGCGACCACCCGCGATGCAGTCGCCGACGAGCGGCTCCAGGGCTATGTGCAAAAGACACCGGTCGGCCGCCTCGGGCAGCTCGACGATATCGTCAGCGCCATCGAGTTCCTCGCAGCCAACAGCTTTGCCAACGGCACGGTCGTGAAGCTCGACGGAGGCTTGCGTCTTTGATGACGGATCTGTGGAGCAGCTTCGCAGGGATCGCCGATGCCGCGCAGGCCGCGCCGGCGCTGATCCTGCGCGAGACCGTCTGCAGCTTCGGCGAGTTGAAGTCACTGGCCGAGCGCTGCGCCGCGGCGCTCGCCGCACGCGGGATCGTCAAGGGCGACGTGGTGGCACTGCAGCTCCCCAAGCGCCGCATCACCTACGCCCTGCTGCTCGGCTGTCTCAGGCTGGGCGCGCCTTACGTGTTCATCGATCCAAAGAATCCGGCCGAGCGCAGCCTGCGTATCCTGGCGCAGCTTCGTCCGAAACTGCTGTTCAGCTCGTCCGACACCGCCAATCCCTTTGGTGCAGCGGTGAAGCTATCGGACGGCGCGGACGAAGGCTGGCTCGGTGACGCGACGCGTCCGCATGCGGCCGACACGCAGCCGATCGCCGGGACCGACCCGGCCTATGTCATGTTCACGTCAGGCTCGACCGGAGAGCCGAAGGGCGCCGTTATCCCGCATCAGGGCGTGTTGAGCCTGATCGCATGGGCGAAGGACATGCTGCGGGCCTCGCCGCATGAGCGCTTTACCGGCATTAACCCGCTGCACTTCGACAATTCGGTGTTCGACGTCTATTGCGGCCTCTTCAACGGCGCGGCTCTGGTGCCGGTCGAGACCTCGGAGGTCAGCAATCCGGCAAGCTGGGTGAAGGTCATCCGCGCAGGGCAAGCGAGCGTGATGTTTGCGGTACCGACGCTGTTTCTGATCCTCGACCAGCTCGGCCTGCTGACGCCGCAAGCCTTCCCCGATCTGCGTACCTTCCAGTTCGGCGGCGAGGGCTACCCGATCGGCAAATTGCGCGAGTTCCAAGCCCGCTTCGCGGGCCGCGCCCGCCTCGTCAACGTCTATGGCCCGACCGAGACGAGCTGCATCTGCTCCAGCATCGAGATCACACCTGACATCCTGACGGCGCCCGACAGCGAGTTTCCGCCGCTGGGCCCGATGCATCCGGATTTCACATATGTCATTCTCGACGACGAGCAGAAGCCCGTGTCGCCGGGCGAAGCCGGCGAGCTGTGGATCGGCGGCCCCTGCGTCGGCCTCGGCTACTATGCAAATGCGCAGGAGACCGCGGAGCGGTTTCGCCAGGATCCGCGGCACGATCGTTACCGGTCGATCTTCTACCGCTCCGGCGACCGCGTCCGCGAAGACGAGAACGCGCGCCTCTGGTTCCAGGGCCGGGTCGACAACCAGGTGAAGATCCGCGGCCATCGAATCGAGCTCGAGGAGATCGATCTCGCTGTGCAGAGCCTTGTTGGCGTCCGGCGCGCCCTCGCGGTTGTCCTCGACGGCTCCGACGGAACCGAGATCGCGGTTGCCTACGTTGCCGATCGTGTCATCCCGTCAAAGGAGATCACAGCCCGGTGCCGTGAAATGTTGCCGGCCTATATGTGCCCCGCGACGATCGTCCAGCTCGACGAACTGCCGCGCAACGCCAACGGCAAGGTCGACCGCAAGGCGGCGCGCGCGTTCATTAAACAGATGGCTTAAGCGATGAAGCTCTCGATCGTCACCACGCTGTACCGGTCGGCCGCCCATATCGCGGAGTTCCACCGGCGCGCGAGCGAGGCCGCGGCACGCATCACCGACGACTTTGAAATCGTGATGGTCGACGACGGCTCGCCGGATAATTCGCTCAAGCTCGCCTGCGCGCTCGCCGAAAGCGACCCGCATCTGCGCGTCGTCGAACTCTCGCGCAATTTCGGCCACCACAAGGCGCTGATGGCCGGCCTCGACCACGCACGCGGCGAACTGTGCTTCCTGATCGACAGCGACCTCGAGGAAGATCCGGCATTACTCGGCACATTCATCGACAGGATGAAGGCGACCGACTGCGACGTGGTCTACGGCTTCCAGGAGCAACGCAAGGGCGGCGCCTTCGAGAGCGCCGGCGGCCGGGTTGCCTGGTACTGGATCAACAAACTCTATTCGATCGACATTCCCCTGAACCAGTGCACGGTACGGCTGATGCGGCGCGAATATGTCGACGCCCTGCTGCTACACCGCGAAAGCAACACCGTGATCGGCGGGCTCTGGGTGATCACCGGATTTCGCCAGGTCGGAGCGTCCATCACGAAGGGGCATCGCAGCGACACGACCTATTCTGCCCGGTTACGGCTCGGCACGCTCGTCAACGGCATCACTTCCTTCAGCACCGTGCCGCTGAACCTGATGGTCATGTGCGGCATGATCATCGCAATGATCTCCTTCGCATTCGGCATCTTTGTGATCCTTCAGAAGCTGATCTACAACGCCTCGGCGGGCTGGGCCTCTCTGATGTTCTCGATCTGGTTCATAGGCGGCATCATCGTGTTCTGCCTTGGCGTGATCGGCATCTACGTGTCGCGCATCTTCGTCGAGACCAAGAACCGCCCCTACGTCATCGTCCGCAGGGTCCACCAGAGAGCTCAGCCATGACCGAGAAGATCGATCCCGCCCGCGCGGCCTATCAATCCAGAGAGGAGCAGCACTGGTCGGAGCTCAAGAGCATCCTGGATGATGGCGAGATTTCGCTGCAGGAGACGCTCATCAATTATCCGGCCTTCGTCAGACGGCGGGAAATGACGCGCCTGCTGGCGGACTACGACCTGTTCCGCATGGTGATGGACCTGCCCGGCTCCATCGTCGAGCTCGGCGTCTTCCTCGGCGCCGGTCTCTTCACGTGGTCGAAGCTGCTCGAGACGTTCGTCCCGGGTGACCGCTCGCGCAAGGTGTTCGGCTTCGAAAGCGGCGGCGGCTACCAGGATTTTGCGCCGGAGGACGGCGATCCCAGGCCCTGGATCGAGAGCGTGGTTGGGCGCAAGGAGGTGCCGGACCGCTACCTCGAGCGCATGGTGAAGCTGACGAACCAGGACAATCTGCTGCCCGGCGTCGAGCGCTGCCGAGTGATTTCCGGCGATATCCTCCAGACAGTGCCGGCCTTCGCCGCCGGCAACCAGGGCACACGACTGTCGATGATCTTCTTCGACGTCAACCTGTACAAGCCGACGCTGACCGCGTTCCGCGCGCTCTATCCCCTGCTCGTGCGCGGCGGCGTCGTCGCAATGAACGGGTACGGCACGCCGCCCTGGCTTGGCGAGACAACCGCCTTCGAACACTATTTCAAGGAGATCGGGCAGCCTCTGCCCCGCGTCCGCAAGCTGTCGTACTCGATCCGGCCCGGCGGCTACTTCATCAAGGAATAGGCCGCGATGAAGAAGACCAAGGTTCTGCTGTTCACGTCGCAGGACATCGGCAACGATGTCTTCTCGTGGATGCATGCGCGCAACGGCATCGATCTCACCGTGGTGACCCAGCGCACGCAGCGCGACGAAATCTACGGCTATCGGGCGACGCTCGATCTCTGCCTAGAAAAGGGCGTGACCGCGCTGACGCCGAAGCGGATCGACAACACGTTCCTGACCGAGATCGAGGCCATGGCGCCGGACCTGATCGTCTGCGCCTATTATCCCCGCATCTTTCCGCGCCGCCTCCTCGCCATTCCCCCGCTCGGCTGCATCAACGTGCATCCCGGCCTGCTGCCGCATTATCGTGGCACCTTCCCGACACCGTGGTGCATCCTCAACAACGAGAAGGAGATCGGCGTCACGCTGCACTACATGGACGAAGGGATCGACACCGGCGACATCCTGGTGCAGCGGCTTCACCCGATCGGGCCCGATGAGACCGGGCACGAGCTCTACAAGAGATCGATGAAACTCTGCGCCGATCTCTTGATCGAGAATTTCGACAAGGTTCTGCGCGGGGAACTGACGGCGCGAAAGCAGCCTGCCGGCGGCTCCTACTACAACAGGATCGCTCCGCAATACCGGATCGACTGGCATCAGCCGCGATCGGAGATCCGCAACCAGATCCGCGTGCACGCAAGACCCTATTTTCCGGCCCACGCATTCCTGTTGAACAAATGCGTGACCATCAACAAGGCCTCGATCATCGACTTCGACGACTATCGTGCGCAGGGGGCCGGCACAATCTGCAAAGTGTTCGAGAACATGTCCTTCGTCGTCTCCTGCGTCGACGGGTGCCTCCTGATCGAGGATTACGATCTGTTTCCGATCCTCCGGCCCGACGACATCGCCCTTCACATCCGCCCCGGCAACCGATTCTGAAGACACCATGACCGACGAAGAGAGAAAGTCACCGGCTGCGATCGACGGCACCTATGGCGCTTTCTACCAGAAGCGCAATCCGGTGCATGTCTATCCCGTTGAATTCGTCGTCCGCGCCTATCTCGGAAATTATCCGCGGCACGTGACCGACGCCGCCAGCTACCACGGCAAGCGCGTGCTCGATCTCGGCTGCGGCGACGGCCGCAACATGCCGCTGCTCCGCAATCTCGGAATGGAGGTTCACGGCACCGAGATCTCGCAGGAAATCTGCGATCTCACCAGGGCGCGAATGAGGAATCTCGGCGTCGAGGCGACCCTTGCCGTCGGGCGTAACCACGCCCTTCCCTACCCCGACGGCTTCTTCGACAGCGTCCTCGCCTGTCACGCCTGCTACTATGTCGATCCCGGCACGCGCTTCCCTGACAATGTTCGCGAGATCGCCCGCGTGATGCGCCCCGGCGGATCCTTCGTGTTCTCGGCTCCGATCGGCTCCACATACGTGTTGCGCGGGGCCAAGGATCACGGCGATGGGCACATGGAGATCACCGCCGATCCCTACGGCCTGCGTAACGGCTACGTGCTCAAGAAGTTCGACAACGAAGCCGAGATCGCGAGCGCGCTTTCGCCGGCGTTCATTGACTTCGAAATTGGCTCGTGCCGCAACGATTTCTGGGGTATCGAAGAGCATGTCTGGACCGTAGCCTGCCGAAAGGCCGGCTGACGTTCGGGCGCCCGAGCAAGACACCTGACCTGGACATCCGACAATGCCTTTGTATTCCGGCGAGGAGCGGCCGCGCCGCATCGTGATCTTCGGAGCCGGTCAGGGCGCAGACACCGCCCGCCGCTATTTCGAATGGGATACGCCACACGAAATCAGCGGCTACGTGGTCGATCGCGAATTCCTCACCGCAGCCGAGTTCAAGGGTCGCCCGGTGGTTGCCGCCGACGAGGCCGTTGGCCGCTTCCCGCCGGGCGACTTCCTGGGTTTCGTGCCACTCGGATCGGGGCGCATGAACATGCTACGGGCGGAGAAGTACGAGCTCCTGAAGTCGCTCGGCTACCGCTTCATCTCCTATGTGCACGGATCGAACCGGCTGGCTGGGCATTGCGAGATCGGCGAGAACTGCTTCATCCTGGAAAACCAGTCGGTGAATTTCGACACCGTCATCGGCGACAACGTGGTGATCTGGAGCGGCTGCCAGATCGGTGACCGCAGCCGGATCGGCAATCATGCCTTCCTCGCCTCACACGTCGTGCTCAACGGCGACGTCACGATCGACGACTACGCCTATCTCGGCAGCAACTGTAACATCTCCAACGGCGTCCGCGTCGGCCGACAGTCGTTCATCGGCGCCAACGCGCTGATCACGAAGGACACGGACGAGCGCGCGGTTCATGTCGTCGAGGCGACGCCCGCCATGGGCATCGACAGCCTGCGCTTCATCAAGCTGCTCAAGAACCACCACTAGGACTCATCGATCATGGCTGAACACTACGAGCGACTGGGATTGGTCTATGGCGCGACCGCCGCGAGCTGGCATCGCTCGCATTGCCAGAATCCGTTCGTGCAGCAGCTTTCGCCGACCCGTTATCGCGTGCACTTTGCCGCGCGTGACGAAAAGAACCGGTCGCAGGGTGCATGGGCCGATATCGAGGTGACCGGCTCTGGGCTGGTGGTGAAGGAGGCCGCACCCGCGCCCTCGCTCACGCTCGGCCGGCTCGGTGCCTTCGACGATTGCGGGGCGATGCCGGGCAGCATCGTCACGCATCGGAGACGTCTCCTGATGTATTACACGGGCTGGACGCTGGCACGCGCGGTGCCCTTCACCTTCTTCATCGGCGCGGCGGAGTCTCGCGACGGCGGCAAGACCTTCCAGAAGGTGTCGGAAGCACCGGTGCTGGGACGCAGTCATTACGACCCGTTCCTGACCGGCGCGCCCTGGGTGATCGCAGAAGGCGGTCGCTTGCGCATGTGGTACATCTCCGGCACCGAATGGGTGCCGGGCGCAACCGAAAGCGAGCCGCCGACGCACTATTACTCGATCAAGCATGCGACCAGCGACGACGGCATCGCTTGGGAGGTCAACGACCGACTGTGCCTGCCCTATCTGGAGAACGAGCACGCGATTGCACGGCCCGTGGTGATGAAGGTCGAGGGCGGCTACCGCATGATCTATTCGGCACGCCGTCTCGGCGAGACCTATCGCATCTACAGCGCGACCTCCACGGACGGGCTCTCGTGGCAGCGCGACGCAGCGCCGATGATCGAGGTTGCGTCCTCGGGATGGGATTCCGAGATGGTCTGCTACGGCAGCCGCCTGGAAACGCTGCAGGGCAACTTCCTGCTCTATAACGGCAACGCCTACGGCAAGGATGGGTTCGGCGCAGCTCGCTGGACCTGATCTGCGGATCAAATGTCTCGGGCGCCACTCTCAGGCGAGCAACTGGTGATCGTGCAGGAGGCCGGCCAGATAATCGGTGAGCGTCGAAGTCGCACCCGGATCGTGCTCGACGACCTTGGCGACCGATGACACGGGTTCAGGCATGGTATCAGGCTGCTCGGGCGGCGCATCCAGACCCGCGCCGGATTCTGCGAAGACGAAACCGTCGCTCGTCACCGTGACGGCCCCACCCGAGGAAGCCAATGGCGCCGAGTGAAGGCCAGTGAATCCGTCGCCGTTCAAATCCTGGTGGAAGATCGTCTCGTAGGACTGCAGCGCGCTGCTGTTGCCGGCGACGGCGCCGGTCAGGAAGGCCGTGAAGTTGCCGTTGCTGTCGGTACCCCAGATCGAGAACTGGCCGGTGCTCGGATCCTTCCACGCAACGTTATAGCCGCCGCTGACCTGTTCTGCCGCGATCGGCGACCACGTTCCGGCCTGACCGACGGAAACGAGCGAGCCGCTCATCTTGAGCAACGGACCGGTCCCCCCGGTCGAGAGGAGGTAGTTGCTCCCACTCACGACCAGGCTCGTCACGCCCGCGGATTCGATCACCGGCGAGGGAATGCCGATCGTTCCGTCGCCGTTCAAGTCCTGGTGGAAGACATCTTCGATCGATTTCAGCGTCGAACTCGTGCCCGCCACGGCGCCGGTCAGGAACGACGTGAAGTTGCCGCTGCTGTCGGTGGTCCAGATCGAGAACTGGCCGGTGCTCGAATCCTTCCACGCAACATCGTAGCCGGTCGATGTCTGCTCGGCCCCGATCGGCGACCAGGTTCCGGCCTGCCCGACGATAACGGCCGTTCCGCCCATCTTCAGGACCGGACCAACGCTCGTCCCGTTCGCATAGAGCGCGTAATGGCTTCCGACCTGTGTCAGGCCCGTCGAGCCGAACGACTCAACGCTCACGGCGCTCGCCGCCGACGGCACGCCGATGGTGCCGTCGCCGTTGAGATCCTGCTGGAAGGTGTTTTCAAGATTTTGCAGCGTCGTGCTGGTACCGGAGACCGCTCCTGTCAGGAACGAGGTGTGATTGCCGTTGGCATCGGTGGTCCAGATCGAATACTGGCCGGAAGTCGGATCTTTCCAGGCGACGTCATAGCCGGTTGAGGTCCGTTCGGCTGCAATCGGGATCCAGGGCGCGATGCTGCCCACTGCCGCCCCCTGATATTTCAGCGTGGGGCCCATACCGCCGGCCGTCGGATTGAGCTGATAGGTGCCACCTACCTGCACCAAGCTGGTCTCGCCGATTGCCTCGACCACGACAGGGGTGAGCTGGCTGATCAGCGTGGCGCTCGAGATCGTGCCGTCGGCGAACTGGAAATACTCCGTGCCCGAAACGGTGTCGGTGCCGTTGGGCGTGCCGGACCGCTGATCGACCAGCGTGAAGACCTGCGTGGTCGAATTGTAGCTGATCCCGTAATTCGCCCTGCTGCTGGAATACACCGCTGTGTCGGTGCCGGCGCCGCCGACGATGGTGTCGTTGCCGCCGTCGCCCGTGATGGTGTCGTTGCCACCGCCACCGTTCAGGACATTCGCGATCGCGTTGCCGGTGATCGAGTCGTTGCCGGAGCCGCCGGTGGCGTTGTCGATGTAGGAGCGTGCGTCGTTGTTGTAGAGATAAGCGTTGTAGATGTCGCCGGCCGCATAATGGCCACTGCCCAGATAGGCGAGTTGCGTCGACGAGAACACCGACGCAGCGGCCGGATTGAGATTGAGCGACAGGTTGGTCGTGTAGTTCGACAAATCGTAGGTATCGACGCCACCACCATCCCAGATCGTCTCGAAGACGCGGTTCGCCGAACCGCCGATGCCGCCGCCGCTCGCGGGCTGCGCGACGCCGTTGATGAATTCCTGCCCGGTGGTCGTGCTCCAGGTGTAGACGGTGTTGCTGCTCTGCGTCGCGTAGTTTGCGCCATACATCGTCTGCAGCGCGAGAATGTCATTGGCCATATAGGTCTGCGAAAACCCATAGGTCTCGGCGGTATAGCCCGTCAGCGGCGCGCCGACGTAGCTGCGATAGCTCATGATGGTGTATTCGCTATCGTCATGCGCGGTCGGCACGGCGACGTTGCCGGGGCCACCGACCTCCTGGCTGTGCTTGAGCCCGACCGCGTGGCCGAGCTCGTGCATCGCGGTGGCGAAATAATAATTGCCGAGCGCGGCCTGGGCGTACGGATAGGAGGTGCCGAACCAGATGTCGCCGCCAGGGACGTAATTTCCGGGATAGTAGGCATAGGAGGTCGGATTGGCCGCCGACGACTGACCGATCATGATGTCGGCGCCGTTGGTGCCGGCATAGCTGAGCGAGATGTTGGTGTAGCTCTTGATCAGGCCAACCGCGTAGTTGATCGCCGACTGCATCGCCGCCGGCGCCTGGGTGAACGAGGCCGGCTCATTGTCCCCGTATGTGTAGGCGGGGTAGTCGCTCGCGGCATCCGGGAAGCTGTAGGTGATCGTGCCGGTCCACTTGTAACCGGACAGCATGCCGTCGATCTCGGCATTGTAGGTGGCGCTGACGTTGACGGCGGTAGCCAATGGTGCGTCCCTCGGAGAATGGCCGCGCAAGGCCCGATTTCAGGGCGGCGCAGCGATTCTAGTCTTAGTGCTTATACGTTTGGTTTAATTTGGGCGGTGGATGCTGCGAGCGGCAAATAACGGCTTGTTAATCAGGAACCCCGTGGTTACACGGACTCGCAGGGCACGCCGCAGGTGCATTTGAGGTCCCTCATGAAACAGCTCCGTCTGTCGGCCGGCTGCCTTGGCGCCTTGGTGGTACTCGCCGGCCTCGATCTTTCGTTCCCCGAAGGGAAACCTGTCATGATCAGGAAAGCCAAAGCGGACCAAGCGGCCAAGGCCCCACGGGCGCCGGTCATGCCGCCTCCCCGCAACCCGTCGATTGCGGTGGCCGAGGAGTACGAGGCGGCACGAGCCAAGGGAACGGCCGAAGCGCTCGAGCTGTTCATCGCCCGAAACAGTGACGACCCGCTGGCGGAGAAAGCCCGCACCGAACTGAAACGCCTGTCACGCTGAACCAACGATCTGTCCCGGAGCCATCCACGATGTCCTTTCCGCATGCCTCGGCCGCCCTGTCACGCTTCACCGTGCTCGATCTGACCCGCGTCCGGTCCGGGCCCACCTGCGTGCGGCAGCTCGCGGACTGGGGCGCAAAGGTCATCAAGATCGACGCGCTCACCGAGGATTCCGGCGGCGAGCAGCCGGGCGGCCCGCGGCAAGGCTCCGACTTCCAGAACCTGCACCGCAACAAGCGGGCAATGACGCTCAACCTGAAGACTCCGGAGGGGCTCGAGGTTTTCAAGCGGCTCGCCGAGCAAGCCGACGTCGTGGTCGAGAATTTCCGCCCCGACGTGAAGAAGAAGCTCGGCATCGATTATGAGAGCCTGCGCCAGATCAACCCCGGCCTCGTCTATGGCAGCATCTCCGGCTTCGGCCAGGACGGCCCCTATCACAAGCGGCCCGGCTTCGATCAGATCGCGCAGGGCATGGGTGGGCTGATGTCGATCACCGGCGCGCCGGGCGAAGGCCCGATGCGGGTCGGCATCCCCGTCGCCGACCTCACCGCCGGGCTGTTCTGCGCCATCGGAATCCTCACCGCGCTGCTGGAGCGCGACGTCTCCGGCCAAGGCCAGTGGGTCCAGACCTCGCTGCTGCAGGCTCAGATCTTCATGCTCGACTTCCAGGCCGCACGCTGGCTGATGGAGAAGGAAGTGGCAAAGCAGGCCGGCAACAACCACCCGACCAGCATTCCGACCGGCGTGTTCAAAACCTCCGACGGCTACATCAACATCGCCACCACGGGGGGCCGGATCTGGGAGCGCTGCGCGCAGGCGATCGGCGCACCGGAACTCTACAGCCTTCCCGACTATCTGACCGCGCCGGCCCGCTCCAAGAACCGCGACGCGCTCAATGCCGAGATCGAGAAGCGTACCTTGACGAAGTCGACCGAGACCTGGGTCCGCGAGCTCAATGAGGCCGGCGTGCCCTGTGGGCCGATCTATTCGATCGACCAGATGTTCGAGGATGCTCAGGTCAGGCATCTCGGCATCGCCCAGGATGTAGCGAATGAGGAGGGCCGCCATATCCGCCTAGTCGGCCAGCCCGTGACGCTGTCACGCACGCCGAGCAGGATGGTGGCGCGGCCGCCGGAATTCGGCGAGCAGACCGGCGAGGTGCTGAAGGAGTTCGGCTTTGCCGCGGACGAGATCGCAGCGCTCAAGAAAGGCAAAATAGTGTGATCCGGGTCTGCCCCGTCCAGGCTCTGATTGTACCGGGAAGGGCAAACTAGTGTGCCCATCCTATGCCGGGCCGATCCAGACGCTTGCGACCAAGGTGATTGGAATGTGCATCTGCTGGGAGCAGCGCAGCCTCTCGCCCCCATCGAGGCAACAGGTCCTGCGCGGAGTTCGCCACACATAGCTTTCAACACATCGGCTCAGCCCCGCTTCGCACGACCGCTCGCGCCGGCAACTGGCTAGCGGCGACTGAGCGCGGGACTGCCTGGTGCCTAGTCTGGTGCAAGGCTATCCTCGGAGACGAGACGCAACGTAAGCCAATTTCGACTTGTTAGGCAGTCGCAGCACGTGCCGAATCCGATGCTGAGTTATCGGATGCTGATCGAGCGGATGGCGGGCGCGCCCCGAAGCGGGAATTTTGAAATGACTCCAGTAAACGAAACGCCTGTCCACAAGGTCGTCGGCAAATCATTTCGAGGTAAAAAAACTGGCGTTCGCTTGCCAGTTATGGCTGCTGGCATGCGCACAAAGCCAGCAAATCGCAGGTGCGGTTGCGACAAGGCCCGCGCGCAGCTCGGCTGGATGCCGCGGCCGATCTAGACAAAGGACTTCGCCACACCGTCGATTGGTACAACGGGGCAGTGAAAGTCGCAATGACCGCCAAGTGTCGTTCGGCCAGAACGATACCGTCGCGCAACTGCGGCCCGCAAAAGGAGCATGAAGCGGAAAAGTGCATGGAAAGCACTTTTGTCCGAATGGAGTACGCCGTTCGAATGGGCGGTTAGAGCGATATGACCGCATCCAGTTCGACGGCAAGCGCGCTTTCCCAAGCCGGCGGCTCAATGCCGTAGGCATCCTTGAGGCGCGCCAAATCCAATCTAGAGTTCGCCGGGCGCATTGCCTTAGCGACATAGTCCTTGCTCGCGATCGGAACAATCTCGAAGACCTTCAGCGCAACCTTCCGCGACTGCAGACCCTTCACGATCGCGCTGGCAAAACCGTGCCAGCTCGTGTCGCCGGAGTTCGTCAAATGGACAATTCCATTCGCCCGCGCGAACGCTGCCGCCAAGCCTGCTTCGTGGCGACCAATGATCTCGGCCAGGGTTGCTGCAATCGTGCGCGCGGACGTCGGCGCCCCACATTGGTCGGCAACCACTCGCAGCACCTCCCGCTCACTGGCAAGGCGGATCATCGTACGCATGAAGTTGTTGCCAAGCGCAGCATAGACCCAGGCCGTCCGTACCACGAGATGGGCGCCGCCGGCGTTGCGAACGGCATGCTCGCCGGCGAGCTTGCTTCGGCCGTAAGCAGACTGAGGCCCGGTCGGATCATCCTCGCGCCAGGCGCGGTCGCCACGTCCGTCGAAAACATAGTCTGTAGACAGATGCACGATCGGAACCTGGCGTGGAGCAGCCCAACGCGCCAGTGCACCCGGCCCCTCGCCATTGATCAGCATGGCACGCGCGGGCTCGTCTTCTGCACGGTCGACAGCGGTATAGGCTGCGGGATTTATAATGAGATCCGGTCTAATGCGATCAAGAAGCGCGCCCAATTTGTCAGGCTTCGACAGATCGAATTCGCTGGACGTGGGTGCAATGACGGTGTGCCGCCTCCGAAGAAGTGGTTGGAGGGCATTCCCTACCTGCCCCGAAGCGCCCGTCAGCAGAATGCGCATTAGACTTGCCCGTAGATCGGAAGATTCCTGACCTCGGCCAGCAACGGAGCGGCAACGTCTCTAGCCGAAAGAGAGGGATTCTCGATGCTCCATTTGACCCCTATCGTGGGATCATTCCAGAGGATCGATATCTCGTCCTTCGGGCTGTAAAGTTCATCGCACTTATAAAAGAAGTCGGCTGTCTCGGACAGGACCAGAAAACCATGTGCGAACCCACGAGGAACCCACAATTGACGACCGTTCTCCTCGCTGAGCTCGACAGCGACGTGACGCCCGAAACTGGGACTACCGATGCGAACGTCGACCGCGACGTCGAGCACGCGGCCCCGGAGGGCCGTCGCGATTTTGCCCTGGCTCGACGGGTTCTGCAGATGCAGACCGCGCAACACGCCGCGGCCCGAGCGGGACATATTGTCCTGCACAAAAGGGCGTGCGATGCCCACTTCCCGGTAGCGCTGGAACTGGTAGGTTTCCACGAAGAAGCCGCGCCGGTCCCCAATGGGCTTTGGCTCAATGATCAGGACTTCCGGAATATCTGTTGCAACGACGTTCATGGGAGCGCTACACGTCCGCAGCATAACTGGCGTCGCCGTATAGCAAACTTGTAGGCTAGGGGCTATCTGCTATATCTCCGAGAAGGGACTTTACGCGAGGTATTATGAAGGGGATCATCCTGGCGGGCGGCACCGGCTCTCGGCTTTATCCGGTGACGACAGTTGTCTCAAAGCAGCTTCTCCCGATCTTCGACAAGCCGATGATCTACTATCCGCTCTCGACCCTGATGCTGGCCGGTATCAGGGAGATTCTCGTGATCTCGACACCGCAGGACAACCCCCTTTTCCAGCGCCTGCTCGGCGACGGATCCGGGATCGGCCTACGGTTCGAATATGCCAGCCAGGAGACGCCCCGTGGCCTCGCCGACGCCTTCATAGTCGGCCGCCAGTTCGTTGGCTCGAATCGAGTGGCGCTCATCCTGGGCGACAATATCTTCTACGGACACGGACTACCCGAAATGCTGCTGAAGGCCTCATCTCGCAAGCGGGGTGCGACCATCTTTGGATATGTCGTCAACTCGCCCAGCCAATATGGGGTCGTTGAGCTCGACGCGGATCACCGCGCGTTGTCGATCGAGGAAAAACCGGAGCAACCGAAATCGAACGTCGCGGTTTCCGGTCTGTATTTTTACGACAATGACGTGCTCGACATCGCTGCCAACGTGAAGCCGTCGGCACGTGGCGAAATCGAGATTACCGACGTGAACAATGCCTACCTTCAGCGCGGAGACCTTTACGTCGAGGTTCTCGGACGAGGATTTGCCTGGCTTGATACGGGGACCCATGCCTCCCTCGTGGAGGCTAGCCACTTCGTTCAGATCCTCGAGCAACGCCAGGGCTTGCGCATCGCATGCCCCGAGGAGATTGCGCTCCGCAAGGGATACATCACGCTGCAGCAGTTCGAGCAGGCTGCGGAGAAATCAGCCAAGAGCAGTTATGGCGAGTACCTGAAATCGGTCGCCCGCTCCTACGAGGTCTAAGCCGCTTCGCGGGGACAACACATGCGATTCAAGGAAGCAACGATCTTCGTGACCGGCGGCGCGGGCTTCATTGGCTCCGCGGTCGTGAGACATCTGCTGCGCGACTCCGGCGCGCGCGTCGTCAATGTCGACAAGCTGACCTATGCCGCCAATTTGGATTCGCTTCCCGGCGCAGACGGCAACCCGAACTATGCGTTCGAGAAGCAGTGCATCTGTGAGGCGTGGGGCTTGCGCGCCCTGCTTGAGAAATACCAGCCGGACGCGGTGATGAACCTTGCGGCTGAAAGCCATGTCGACCGCTCGATCGATGGGCCCGGCGAATTCATCCAGACCAATATCGTGGGAACGTTCACGCTATTGCAGGAAACACTCCGCTATTGGCGCACGCTCTCGCCTGAGAAGCGCGCACGTTTCCGCCTGTTGCACATTTCGACTGACGAGGTGTTTGGGTCGCTCGGCGATGAAGGCCTGTTCACGGAGACAACTGCCTATGCGCCGAACTCGCCCTATTCCGCGAGCAAGGCATCTTCGGACCATCTGGTGCGCGCCTGGCGGGAGACCTATGAGCTTCCGACGATAGTGACAAATTGCTCGAACAATTATGGCCCTTATCACTTCCCGGAGAAGTTGATCCCTCACATGGTCATCAAGGGCCTCGCTCGGGAGCCGCTGCCGGTCTATGGCGACGGCAAGAACATCCGCGATTGGATCTACGTCGAGGATCACGCAAAGGCTCTGACGATGGTGCTGGAGCGCGGCACGATGGGCGAAACCTACAATGTCGGCGGCCGCAACGAGCGTACCAACCTGCAAGTCGTCGAGACGATCTGCGATCTGCTGGATGAGCTTGCGCCGGAAGGCGGTCAGCATCGCGGCCTAATTTCATTCGTCGCCGATCGCCCCGGTCACGATCGCCGCTATGCCATCGACGCCTCGAAGCTCGAGCGAGAGCTCGGCTGGCGCGCGGATGAGACGTTCGAAAGCGGGATCGGCAAGACTGTGCGTTGGTACATCGAACAAAAGCCCTGGTGGCAGGCGATCCTTTCACGCGGCTACACGGCCAAGAGGATCGGGCTAGAGGACAGTCGTACGCAACGGCCGACGAACAAATCAAATGAAGCACGGGAAATATCCTAGCGAGACTGACCGCCTGATCGCCTCCGCGCGGGTGAAACCACCACGCGCGTCCGGGCACCTGCGAACAATTCACAGTACAGGATCGACGGCTCGCCGCTAACCGCGGCGGATCTTGCGGCCGACGAGATCATTCGCGTGCCTCGCGCGCAATATTGCGGGATCTGCCCGTCTTGACAGAGGAAACGTGCGAACTGGCAGTGACGACGCACTACCGGCTGGTCCATCCCCTGGATGGCACCAGAGGAGTTCATCCAGGGCTCCCACTTAATTCACGGTCAGCATAGCCCTGATCGCGGACGGATCGCCGGCCGTCGATGCGCCGGCCCTCTCGCATCTTTACCTCGGCGGATCACGAGGCTGGAGATCGGCCGACATCCGATCCAGGAGTTGCGGTAGGGATCGTCGCTCAAGTTCTTCGTCCTTATTATGAGGGAGAAGCCGAGGTCTGCCCCCCGCTCGCTCCAACGTTGGAGTGGGACACGGCCGCCGGCACGCGGTGCTGCTGGCAGCACGGGGGCGCGTCGGTATTGACGGCGACGATGTTGCTACGGCAACCCGGCCTATTGAAACGGCCACTTCGTTGCATGGGGAGGAAGCGCCGGCGAGTAGCGCAACTGCCTCCTTCTGACTCTTGCTGGATCAGAACGCGAATATGCTGCCCGACATCTCCGCCGCCTCAAAGCTGAAACGATCGAGATCACGCACGACCACAGGACGCGGGCTTCGCCTCAGGCAGCCGCCGGTCCATACCAATACGCAACGGACGAATTCATCGACGACAAAGTCGCCTCCTTCGGCCATGTGCGGTCCCACCTGCGCCGGAACCAACGGAACAGATCCCCACTCCTCGCGCGAAGAGCACATCTGCCTCTTCGATCCGAATCGGTGCGACACGCCGGTGGGCGTTGACAGCGGGCCGCGTCGCGAGCTCGCGACGATCTCTCCCGGTGGCCATCCCGCACCAGCGACAGCATGTAGTTGCCCATCGTCAACCCGGTTCCGAGAGACCGACCGCTCTATCCTTCCATCCGGCCGGTGGCGCCCATAGGTTCGCGTTACCGCCCAGCTTTGTCTCCTCTTATCACGGCCCGTCGCAAGAACGGCGATATCGCCGGCCAAGCGCTGACCGCATTGTCTTGCGAGGCGGCCCATTGCCAGTCCGCAGCGAATCATCACCTGCTTTCCATGTCCTGATGTCAAACCATATTGCCTTGCAGGCCTAGCGCGACGTCGCCCTGGTCCCCTGCGTCCATCCGACGCGGGCGAACAATCCTTCGATGATTGGCCAAAACAGCAGCACGATCGCCAGCGTCGTGATCGAGCCGACCAGGCCGTTCGACCAGAACACCTTGAGGTCGCCGCCGGAGCCGATCATCGACAGGCGGAAGGCATCCTCCGCGCGGTTGCCGAGCACGAGCGCGAGCGTGAACGGCGCCAAGGGAATGCCGATCTTCTTGAAGACGTAGCCGACGACGCCGAAGCCGAGCATCAGCCAGATGTCGAACATGGCGTTCTGGATCGCATAGGCGCCGATCGCACAGGACACCACGATCATCGGCGCCACCGCGGCGAACGGCACGCGCAGGATCGAGGCGAAGATCGGCACCGTCGTCAGCACCAGCACGAGGCCGACGACATTGCCGAGATACATCGAGGCGATCAGGCCCCAGACGAAATCCTTGTGCTCGACGAACAGCAGCGGGCCGGGATTGAGCCCCCACACCATCAACCCGCCGAGCAAGATCGCCGCGGTGCCGGAGCCGGGAATTCCGAGCGCCAGCATCGGCAGCAGCGCCGCGGTGCCGGAGGCATGCGCCGCCGTCTCCGGCGCGAACACGCCCTCGATGCGGCCCTTGCCAAAACTCTCGGGATCCTTGGCGAAACGCTTTGCCAGATTGTAACCCATGAAGGAGGCTGCGATCGCGCCGCCCGGGGTAATGCCAAGCCAGCAGCCGATGACGGAGGAGCGCAGCAGCGTCACCCAGTATTTCGGCAGGTCCTTCCACACGCTCAGCACGACACGCAGCGAAATGCTCGCCGCATGCCCGCGCAGCGCGAGGCGCTCCTCCATCGTCAGCAGGATCTCGCTGATGCCGAACAGGCCGATGACGGCGACCAGGAAGTTGATGCCGCGCAAGAGCTCGGACGAGCCAAAGGTCATGCGCAACTGCCCAGACACGGTATCCATCCCGACGCCCGCCAGCAGGAGCCCCAGCGACATCGAGATGACAGTCTTGTGCTTGGCCTCGCGGCCCAATCCGACGAAGGAGCAGAAGGTCAGCAGATAGACCGCGAAGAACTCGGGCGGTCCGAACTTCAGCGCAAAGGACGAGATCATCGGGGCGAGGAAGGTGATCAGCAGCACAGCGACCAGCGAGCCGATGAAAGAGGACGTGAACGCCGCGGTCAGCGCCTCCGCCGCCCTGCCCTGCTGCGCCATCGGATAGCCGTCGAACGTGGTCGCGACCGACCAGGCTTCGCCGGGGATGTTGAACAGGATCGAGGTGATCGCGCCGCCGAACAGCGCGCCCCAGTAGATGCAGGACAGCATCACGATCGCCGAGGTCGGATCCATCGTGAAGGTGAGCGGCAGCAGGATCGCGACGCCGTTGGGCCCGCCGAGGCCGGGCAACACGCCGACGAAGATGCCGAGCACCAGCCCGACCATCATCAGCGCGAGCGTCTTCCACGTCAGCAGGACGGCGAAGCCGTGAAGCAAGAGACCGAAAGCTTCCATCGCAGGCCCCGCCTAGTAGCCGAAGGCCGCTTCAAGCGGCCCTTTCGGCATGATGACGTCGAAGGCGATGTCGAAGGTGACGAACATGATCGCCGTGAACACGACAGCGGTGAGCAGCGACTTCCACAGCGCGATCTTGCCGACGAGGCGCATGAAGCCCGCGATCAGCAGGAAGCTCGCAACATAGAGGCCGAGAAACTGCGTCGCCAGGCAGAACAGCAGCGTCGGCACGAACACCGCCATCACACGGCGGGCCTGCGCGCGCGTGACGAAGGTCTCAGCCGCCTTGCGGTGCGCGACGAGGGCCACGATCAGGCCGTAGAGGCTGCTGCCGCCAAGAATGACGGAGAGATAGAACGGGAAATAGCCAGGCTCCGGCCCGGTCGAATCCCAGGAGGCGCCGGTGCGCCAATTGTCGTAGCCGAGCGTGGCAGCCAGCGCGAGCAACAGGAGACAGACGAATATCTCGACCGTGCCGGAGGAGACGACGGAAGGCGAGTCGTCTTCGGGCGCGGTCGGATCGTCGACGACGATTTCAAGATCGGTTTGGGACATGCTCTGCCAGTTCAAATTGCGCTGTCATCATCCGCCTAACGCGCAATTGCGCACAGGAGCGGATGATCCAGTACGCCGTGCAGAAGCCGTCTTTCGTCGAGCTCTGTGCAATACCGGATGCCCGCGTTCCGCGGGGCACGACGTGGAGGATGTGATTACTTCGCGACGAAACCGGCTTCCGTCATCAGCGACTTGTTGACTGCATCGTCCTCCTCGAGGAACTGCACCATGTCCTTGCCGGTGAGGAAGATCGGCTTCAACGCCTGCTTTTCCATGTAGTCCTTGTATTCGGCGGTCTGCGTCACCTTGTGGAACAGGTCGACATAGAACGCCTGCTGCTCAGCCGTGACCTTACCGGGCAGGAACGTCGCGCGCAGCATCAGATACTGGACGTCGACGCCCTCCTCCTTGCAGGTCGGGATATCGGCCCAGGACTGCGTGTCCGTCACCTTGCTGGTGTAGGAGATGCGCTCCTTGTCGAACACGCAGAGCGGCCGCACCTGGCCCGCGCGCCAGACTTCGAGATTTTCGGACGGGTTGTTGACGTTGGATTCGGTGTGGTTGCCGACCAGCTGGGTCGCGGCCTCGCCACCGGACTTGTAAGGCAGATAGGAGAATTTCGCGCCGGTCTTCTGCTCGAGGAACACCGTCAGCACGTGATCCTCGCGCTTGGAGCCGGTGCCGCCCATCTTGAACGGGGCGCTCGCAGCCTTCGCGGCGGCGACGAACTCCTTCACCGTCTTGGGACCCGCGCTGTTGTCCCACAGCACGAACTGGTCGAGCGCGATCACCGAGACCGGGGTCAGCTCACGCCAGTTGAACGGAATCTTCGCCGACAGCGGCAGCATGTAGATCAGCGAATAGGCGATCAGCACCTTGTTGGGATCGGCCTCGCTGGACTTCATGTACATCAGCGCTTCCGCACCTGACGCGCCGCCCTTGAGCGAGACCACGATCGGCTGCTTCATCAGGTTGTTCTTCTGGATCGCGGCCTGCATCATCCGCGCCATCTGATCGGAGGCGCCGCCCGCGCCCGCCGCCACCACGATCTCGACCGGCTTCGTCGGTTCCCAGCCGGCAAAGGCCGGCGCGCTGCAAAGCGCAGCCGTCAGCACGACAGCGGCCTTCATTCCATGTCCCACGCGCGTCTCCCCCAAGTTCTTTGCCTATGTTCTTGTTCGGATTGGAAATTCAGAGGTGAATTCAGCCCCCATTGTGCTGGCGAATCCGCCCGAGTTCAAGCCGCCCCGTATCCGCCCTCCTATGACTTTGGAATGAGACAGGCTTCGCGCCGGAGTCCTAAGGCCGCTCAGCGCAACATCACTGACCGCCCCTTATCTCAGAGCAGCTCCAATGCTCAGGTACGACGAACCTCATTGATGAAGCCACCGGTATCAAGTAGCCCGCGAGAAATAGCGGCAGCAACGCGCCTGGATGCTTGGCAGCGCAAGGAACTCGTAGAACCGTCACAGCAGGCTTCAATTGAACGCAAGTCGCCGCAACTTTTGATCTGTGGTAACCTGTCTCGCGCTACTTGCCCTTCCAATTGGGCGTACGCTTGTTGAGGAAGGCGTCCATTCCCTCGCGGAAATCTTCGCTCATATAGGCCTTGAGGATCAGATCCTCGCCCTCTTCGCGCGACAACGTGCGGCGGATGCGGCGCACTGCCTCCTTGGTCGCTTCCAGCGTGAGCGGCGCGTGGCTCGCGACCAGCCTTGCGGTCTCGTCCGCACGGCGCTGGAGCGTCTCGACATCGGGCACGATTTCGGTGAGCAGGCCGAGCGCGAGCGCTTCCGGCGCCTCGACCAGGCGCGCCTTGAAGATCATATCCTTGGTGCGGGCGGGACCGACCAGCGAGACGACGCGGCTGATATTGGACATCGACAGGCAGTTGCCGAGCGTGCGCGCGATCGGAAAGCCGATGCGTGTCGCTTCAGTCCCGATGCGAAGGTCGCAGCAGGCCGCAATTCCGGCGCCGCCGCCGGTGCAGGCTCCCGCGATCGCGGCGATCACGGGCACGCGGCACTGCTCGAGCGTGCCGAGCACACGGTCGATGCGAGCCTCATAGTCGAGCGCATCCTGCGCGGTTTTGAACGCACGGAATTGAGAAATGTCGGTGCCGGAGGCAAACGCCTTGTCGCCGGCGCCGGTCAGGATCAGCGCCTTGATCGAGCGGTCGGCGTTGATCTCCAGGCAGATCTCCGCCATGCGCTCGTACATGGCGAAGGTCAGTGCGTTGCGCGCCTGCGGGCGGTTGAAAGTGATCCGCGCGATGCCGTCCGTGACGGAGTGGAGCAGGTCTTCGTTGGCAGTCGTCGGTGCGTTCATCGCGCGCTCACTTCTTTTCTAAGCTAGTTCAAGCCATTTGAGCCTTTAGGCCACCTGAGCCTTCAGGCTACCTGGGCCTTTAAGCCACCTGAGCCTTGGCCATCGGCACCACGTCGCGTCCCTTCAGGACGTCCATGGCCGCCAATACGCCGCCGCTCCGGTGCGGGATCTTAGCAAGATCGAGGCCCATCTCGACGCCGGCGAGCGTGCCCATCAGCATCAGATCGTTGAAATGGCCGATATGGCCGATGCGGAACACCTTGCCCTTGACCTTGTTCAGGCCGGTGCCGAGCGACATGTCGAAGGCTTCCAGCACCACCTTGCGGAAGGCGTCGGCGTCATGGCCATCAGGCACGCGCACGCCGGTCAGCGCCGGCGAATGTGCGGCGGGATCGGCGCACTGCGTCTCCAGGCCCCAGACTTTGACCGCAGCACGCGTCGCCGCACTGTGGCGCTTGTGGCGGGTCCAGGCGTTCTCAAGCCCCTCTTCTTCCAGCATCTTGACCGCTTCGCGCAGGCCGTAGAGCAGATTGGTCGCGGGCGTGTAGGGGAAGGTACCGAGCTTGTTGAAGCTGATCACCTCCTGCCAGTCCCAATAAGAGCGCATGCCGGGGTTGGCCTTGGCCATCGCGAGCGCCTTCTCCGAGACGGCATTGAAGCCGAGGCCCGGCGGCAGCATCAGGCCCTTCTGCGAGCCGGCGACCGAGACGTCGATGCCCCAGGCATCGTGTTCGTATTCAATCGAGCCGAGGCCGGAGATGGTATCGACCATCAGCAGCGCCGGATGCTTGACCCGGTCGAGCAGCTTGCGCACTTCGAGCGGCGGCGTCACGCAGCCGGTCGAGGTCTCGTTGTGGACGACGCAGACCGCCTTGATCGCGTGCTGCTTGTCGGCCGCAAGCCGCTTCTCCATCTCGGCGAGATCGGCGCCATGGCGCCAGTCGCTCGGGATGAAGTCGACGTTGAGCTTGAACTTCTCGGCGATGCCGCGCCACAGCACGGCGAACTGGCCGGTCTCGCACATCAACACCTTGTCGCCGGGCGCCAGCACGTTGACCATCGCAGCTTCCCAGGCGCCGGTGCCGGACGAGGGGAAGATGATCACGGGCTGCTTGGTGCGGAACGCCCGCTGCATTCCGGCGAGGACGGCGAAACCGAGCTCGGCGAACTCCGGACCGCGATGGTCCAGCGTCGGCATGTCCATCGCCCGCAGCACCCGGTCGGGCACGTTGGTCGGTCCTGGAATCTGTAGGAAATGCCTTCCAGTATGCACGGTCATCGGCGTCCTTCCCGGTCTTGCCTTGATTTTGATGGCCGCCGAATAGCACCATTTGACCGGCTTGTCCCCTCTTCTAAAGGCGGCTCCCATGCATGGCCGGAGGGCGGCCGCCCCCTACTCTGCGGCCATACTCCCATCTCACCCTCCCTGAATGCTTTTTGTGGTTGTCGTCCGCGTGTCCCCGCGCGGTTTAAGTGCCGACCACTTTCAGATGCGGCGACGTATTGCCCTGCGGGCGCTGCTCCAGCAGCTTCATCGCGGCATCGACGCCGCCGGAGCGGTGCGGCACGCCCGCGACCGAAAGGCCCATCTCCACGCCGGTGAGCGCGCCGAGCAGCGTCAGCGCGTTGCATTCGCCGAGATGGCCGATGCGGAAGACTTTGCCCGCGACCTTCGACAGGCCCGAGCCGAGCGACATGTTGTAATTGTCGAGCACGATCTTGCGGAATTGATCGGCGTCATGTCCCGGCGGCATCAGCACCGCCGTGAGCACCGGCGAAAATTCCGATGGCTCCTGGCAGAGGATTTCGAGGCCCCAATGATTGACGGCGGCACGGGTCGCAGCAGCCAACCGCTGATGCCGCGCGAACACGTCGTCGAGCCCCTCTTCGAGCAGCATCGCGATCGCCTCGCGCAGGCCGTAGAGCAGATTGGTTGCCGGCGTGTAGGGGAAGAAGCCGTTTGCATTGGGCTTGAGCATCTCCTCCCAGTCGAAATAGGAGCGCGGCATCTTGTTGGTCTTCGCCGCAGCGCGCGCCTTCTCCGAGATCGCGTTGAAGCCGAGGCCGGGCGGCAGCATGAAACCCTTCTGCGAGCAGCTGACGCTGACATCGACCTTCCATTCGTCGTGGCGGTAGTCGACCGAGCCGAGCGAGGAGATGGTGTCGACCATCAGCAGCGCCGGATGCCCTGTACGATCGATCGCGGCGCGGATCTCGGCGATCCGGCTGGTCGCGCCGGTCGAGGTCTCGTTGTGCACGACCATCACGGCCTTGATCGCGTGGGCGGTGTCGTCAGTGAGTCTTGCCTCGATCACGGCCGGATCGGCGCCGCGGCGCCAGTCGCCGGGAACGAAATCGACCTCGATGCCGAACCGTCCCGCCATTTGGCGCCACAGAGTGGCGAAATGGCCGGTCTCGACCATCAGCACCTTGTCGCCCGGCGACAGCGTGTTGACGATCGCGGCCTCCCAGGCGCCGGTCCCCGACGAGGGGAAGATCACCACCGGGCCGGCGGTCTGGAAGATTTTCCGGCTGCCTTCGAGCACGGCCCGGCCGAGCTCGCCGAATTCCGCGCTCCGGTGGTCGATGACGGGCATGTCCATGGCGCGCAGGACGCGCTCGGGGACCGGGCTCGGCCCCGGTATCTGAAGGAAATGGCGTCCCTGATGCATGAAAACCTCCCTGTCGGCGGATTCTGGCCGGCTCTGCGAGCTAGTTTGCATTCATTTTTTGTACTTTCAATCAAAATTTGGTATTCGATTGTGAAGATCGACGCGACCAAACGAGCAAACTATTGTGCTGCAAATGAAATCCACGATTCCCGACACCGGGGTTCCGATTGCCCCGTCCGCCGCAAATGGCGGCGACCGCCAGGAGGCCTCGCTTCACGGCGAGATCCTGCTGCGGCTGCGCGACTACGTGGTCGAGGGCAACATTCCGGACGGCGCCCGCGTTCCCGAGCGGCAGCTCTGCGAGATGCTCGGCATCTCCCGCACACCGCTGCGCGAGGCACTGAAAGTGCTCGCCGCAGAGGGGCTGATCGAGCTTCTCCCCAATCGCGGCGCGCGGGTCCGCCAACTCAGCCAGCGCGATCTCGAGGAGCTGTTCGACATCATGGCGGGGCTGGAAAGCCTGGCCGGGCGCCTCGCCTGCGAAGCCATTACGGATGCGGAAATCGCCGCGATCGAGCAGCTGCATTACGAGATGTACGGCCACTATCTGCATCGCGACATGCACGGCTATTTCCAGATCAACCAGCGCATCCACGAAAGCATCGTCGCGGCCGCGCGCAACGAGACGCTGAAGACCGCCTACGCGAACTTTGCCGGGCGGATCCGCCGCGTCCGCTACTCCGCGAATTTCGCCCGCAAGCGGCAGCGCTGGGCCGAAGCGATGCGCGAGCACGAGACCATCCTCGACGCGCTGCGCCGCCGTGCCGCGAGTGAGCTCAGCGACATCCTGTTCCAGCACCTGCGCAACAAGCGGACGGCCGCGATCGAGCACCTGACCGAGCCCCAAGAGGGCGCTTCGGCCGCGCCGTGAGGGCAGCCGAGCCTGCTCATTTGCATTCATAATGTAATCGATCAGAAACAAGAATGAATACTCCAGTCCGGCCGTAGGCCTCGCTGGATCAGTCCGGGACCAGGGATGACAAACGCCTCCTCGCTCGAACGGCGCCTGCGCGCGGAAATGACCGGCGACGTCCTGTTCGACGGTTTCAGCCGCGGCCGCTACGCCACCGACGCCTCGTTCTACCAGATCGTGCCCGCGGGCGTGGTTGTGCCCAAGACCATGGACGAGGCCTTGCGGGCGCTGGCAATCGCCCGGGACGACGGACGCAAGGTCACCCCGCGCGGCGGCGGCACCTCGCAATGCGGCCAGACCGTCAATGACGGCCTTGTGGTCGATCTCTCGAAGCATCTGACCCGGATCCTGTCGCTCGACGTCGAGGCCCGCACCTGCGTGGTCGAGCCGGGCATCGTGCTCGACGACCTCAACCGCCAGCTTAGGAAGCACGGCCTCTGGTTTCCCGTCGACGTCTCCACGGCCTCGCGCGCCACCATCGGCGGCATGGCCGGCAACAATTCCTGCGGCGGCCGTAGCTTGCGCTACGGCACCATGCGCGACAACACGCTGTCGATGGAGGCCGCGCTCGCGGACGGCACACTGAGCCGTTACGGCGAGGTGGCGCGCGATCTCTCTGATCTCGATGCGAACGACAGCGCCCGCGCCCTGTTCCGCGACATGCTCGATCTCGGCGCCCGCGAGGCCGAGGAGATCGCCGCGCGCTTCCCGAAGGTGCAGCGCCGAGTCGGCGGCTACAATCTCGATGCGCTGGTGCCGCGCAATGCGCGCAACAACATGGCGCATCTTCTCGTGGGCTCCGAGGGCACTCTCGCCTTTACCACCAAGGTCGAGCTGAAGCTGTGGCCAGTGATCCGCAACAAGGCGCTCGGCATCTGCCATTTCGGCAATTTTTACGAGGCGATGGACGCCGCTCAGCATCTGGTCAAGCTGAAGCCGATCGCGGTCGAGCTGGTCGATCGTACCATGCTCGCGCTCGGCCGCGACATCGCGATGTTCCAGCCGATCATCTCTGCTGCCATCAAGGGCGATCCGGATGCGGTGCTGGTGGTCGAATTCGCTGAAGAGGATCAGGCGGATAATCTCGTACGCCTGAAGCAGCTCGGCGAGCTGATGGGCGATCTCGGCTTCGGCTGGAACAACGACAAGCGCAAATGGGGCGGCGTGGTCGAAATCATCGAGCCTGCGCTGCAGAGTGGCATCGCCGATTTCCGCGCCGCCGGCCTCAATGTCATGATGTCGATGAAGCAGGAGGGCAAGCCGGTCTCCTTTGTCGAGGACTGCGCCGTGCCGCTGCCGCATCTCGCCGACTACACCGCGCGGCTGAGCGAGGTGTTCGCCAGGCACGGCACCAGCGGCACGATGTACGCCCATGCCTCCGAGGGCTGCCTGCATGTGCGGCCGGTGTTGAATTTGAAGCTCGATAAGGACGTCCAGGCGATGCGCGCCATCGCCGAAGAGGCCTTCGAGCTGGTGCGCGAATACAAGGGCTCGCATTCCGGCGAACATGGCGACGGCCTGGTGCGCTCCGAATTCCACGAAACAATGTTCGGCGAGCGCCTGGTCGCCGACTTCCGCGAGGTGAAGCAGCGCTTCGATCCCGATGGCGTGCTCAACCCCGGCAAGATCGTCGACGCACCGAAGATGGACGATCGTTCGCTATTCCGCTTCAAGCCTGAGTATCGCGTCGCCGAGCTCAAGACAAAACTCGACTGGTCCGCTTATCCCGGGGCAGGCGGCGGTTTTCAGGGCGCGGTCGAGATGTGCAACAACAACGGCGCCTGCCGCAAGCTCGAAGGCGGCGTGATGTGCCCGTCCTACCGCGCGACGCGCAACGAGAAGGACGTCACGCGAGGGCGTGCGAACACTTTGCGGCTCGCCATCTCCGGCCAGCTCGGCGATGGCGCCTTGTCGTCGGACGAGATGATGGAGACGCTAAAGCTCTGCGTCTCCTGCAAGGCCTGCCGCCACGAATGCCCGACCGGTGTCGACATGGCCAAGATGAAGATCGAGGTGCTCGCCGCGCGTGCGGCGTCACACGGCCTGACCTTGCGCGATCGCCTGGTCGGCTACCTGCCGCGCTATGCCGGCCTCGCGTCGCGCTTCGCGCCGCTCGTCAATCTGCGCAATCACAGCCCGCTGCTGCGAAGACTGTTCGAGCGCTTCGCCGGCATCAGCGCGCGACGCGCTCTGCCCGCCTTCCGCAGTGATGTGTTCGTGCCGCCTGCGGACAGCGTGGGACCTGAAACCGGCCGCGAGGTCGTGCTGTTCGCCGACACCTTCAATCGCATCTATGAGCGCGAAAATCTCGAGGCCGCGCTGCGCGTGCTCGCGTCTGGCGGCTATCGCGTGCACCTGCCGAAGCCCGCGAGCGGCAGCCGGCCGCTGTGCTGCGGCCGCACCTTCCTGTCCGCCGGTCTCGTCGCCGAAGCCAAAGTCGAACTCGACCGCCTTGTCACCGCCTTCGCGCCCTTCGCCGCGCGCGGCGTGCCGATCGTAGGTCTCGAGCCAAGCTGCCTGCTAACCTTGCGCGACGAGCTGGCTTCGCTGCGCAAGGACAACGACGCCAAGGCCGTCGGCGCCCACGCGCTGACCTTCGAGGAATTCCTGGTGCGCGAGGCCGAGGCCGGCCGCCTGCAACTGCCGCTCGGCACGATCGCCGACAAGGCCGTGGTGCACGGCCATTGCCATCAAAAATCCTTCGGCGCCTTCAAGCCGGTCGAGCAGGTGCTGCGCCTCGTCCCCGGTCTTGAGGTCGAGACCATCGAGTCGAGCTGCTGCGGCATGGCGGGTGCTTTTGGCTATGGTGCCGACACGTACGATGCCTCGATCGAGATGGCCGAGCTGTCGCTGCTGCCCGCCGTGCGGAAGGCTGATCATGCGACGTTGGTCGTCGCCGACGGCACTTCCTGCCGCCACCAGATCCACGACGGCGCACAACGCCAAGCGCTTCACGCCGCCCGCGTGCTGGCAATGAGCCTCGACCGCGCCAAAGCCAATTCCACTTCAACCGCTGTAAAGGAACCCAGCCATGGCTGACCTCCCGCTCGACACCGCCCGAAACATCCTCGACGCCGCCTTCGCGAAAGCGGCCGAACTGAAGCTCAAGCCGCTTGTCGTCACCGTCCTCGACGCCCGCGGCGTGCTCAAGATCGCAGCCGCGCAAGACGGCACCAGCCTGATGCGCGCCGAGATCGCCCATGGCAAAGCCTATGGCGCGCTCGCCCTTGGCATGGGCTCGCGTGCGCTGTACCAGCGCGCGCAGGAGCAGGCCTATTTCATCAACGCCGTGAACACGATTGCAAAAGGCGCGATGGTGCCGGTTCCCGGCGGCGTACTGATCCTGGACGGCACGACCCTTCTGGGCGCAGTGGGCGTCTCCGGAGACACCTCCGACAACGACGAAGCGTGCGCGGTCGCGGGCATCCAGGCGGCGGATTTGAACGCGAACGCGGGGTAAAATTTGTCCGCCGATTGGTCAGCGGAAAGCTCGATGATCCCTTGGCGGCCCATCACCGCCGTAGGCCGGGCGTGGCTCGCCGCAAACATTGCGGCTAGAAGTAATTTCTAGAATTTCGCGTTACCTCCGGGGGTGTGTAACCGGCGGCGTTGCTCAGTTGGCCATCACGCGTGACACCGTCACCCGTGACGCATTTGAGCTAACGCACCGTATCGCACCGTGTGCGTACCGAGCGATAGCGCCGGAGACCTCATGACCAGGATCCGCACGGGGCCGTGCCATCCGGACTGGGGCCGCGCAGCGTGGCCGCAGTCCGCCATGAAGGCCAAGACCGAGTTCCGGTTGCCGCTGCCAGCCTTTGTGCGCGACATCGCGGTCTTCCGACGCAGGACTGGTGGCAGCTCGTCGCGAACGAAGGCAAGGGACTGCTTTCGACGCTGCCGTCAAGTAGGCTCCGATGACCACGTCAGCGGCATGAAGCGGCTCGCCGAGCTACGCGCGTGTTTCGAGGCGAACCGCGACATCCCCAAGAAAAACCCGAAGGATGTCAGGGCGCTTGAAGTCGGGTTCGCGGAAATGAGCGCGCGCTACCCCGGCGAAGTTCTCGCGCCAGCTGAGGCTGCTTTCGACGCGCGGGGTGCCTAGCCCGCGCGTATGGAAGCGCGTCGATCGGGGCGATCCCGGAAGCAGCCGGGCCGAAAGAGCAAGAGCGCCGCGCTAGTGCGAGGCTAAATCAAAGGCAAGCTAGATGCTCCCAGACCGCCATCAACAGCCAACTCCGCCTCCGCGCTCTTTCCCGAGAAGGCGCCCAACCATCGTTTCCGAAGCGGAGCCGCAAATATTGTTGTGGAGAAGCCAAAATGGAGCAGCTAACTCCCACTAGCTTCCCCAACTGGTTTGAGGCTCCCTCTCACGACCGGTACTCTTTGCCATAGAAGCGAGGCCAAACGCGGCCTTGCGCGCGGTAGACTTACCGCCGTGAGCACACAGGAAAGAACATGCACAAGAAGACGTTGAAGGTGACGGACATCGAGACGGTGCTCCGACGGTTGTCCGGCGCCATCGAAATGGATCAGATCTACGTCGATGGATTGCCCCGCGAGTCCTTTCTGAACGTCTACGACGACGCCCTCTGGCGCGACTGGCGTCACGACCACGGTGTTTTCATTGGTAAGCTGCTCGCGAGCGCGCATGCCATCAATTCCGCCCACCTGGAGCGACTGACGGAAGTCGCTTCCAGTTTCGACCCGGAAGTCATCGGGCAGATCATGCTAGAGATATTCGCTGAGATCGTCAGCGGCTCGTCGGCCGCGGGCTGCGAGACGGCCGATCATTTCGTCGAGTGGGTGACCGGCGAGGTCGTTCGGCTGGGGCGCGGCAAGCGGCCCAGCCGGTCGGCGCACAAGTCGATCGAGCAGTGGTTTTCTGACATCGATCCGTTGACGATCTCGCAAGATCCCGAATGCGGATATCCGCTTCCCTTCGATGCGATCCGCGCCAGCCGAGTCGCGTCGCAACAGACGCGCTGAGCGCCCGTCGGGGCCCAGACTTGGAACATCGCGGCGTTCGGCGCCTTCCGGAGTCGATCGCTGCCGCTCGAGAAGCGGCAGCGGCTGAGAGCGACCCTGACCTAGCATGCCGTCTGATAAAGCTTCGCCGGGATGAACCCTTAGCTGCCGGCCAACTGTTGGAACTGCTCGTCAAGCCGGTCTCCTCGACGCCAAGAGGCAATGCCAACGTTTGCAGCCTTCAAAGCAATCACCGCTTAGGCAGCCGTAGATTAGGGCTGTCTGAATGAAGCCTGAGCTCAGTCTGCGCGCCGCGCCCGCCATTCGGAGGCTTTCGAGCGATGTATCGCCGTCGGCAGCGCACTCCAGAAGCTTCGATGTGACAGAAGCTTTCTGTCCCATCGCAAGGACAGGAGCGTTGGCGCACCTTTCGTCCAGTATACGGCGCAGTAGATCCGCGCCGAGCCGAATCCGTCATCGCCGTGCTGCCGCAGAAGACGAAGAGCGGGAGCGCGTCGTCAGCAACGCGGGTGTCGTGGTAGCGCTGACAGGCAGCCAGAAGCGCGTCGAGCTTGGCGACGTGGCGGTGGATCTCTCCGATTGCGAAGGTGGTAGGCATCAGTGCAGCCGCCCCCTGCTTCGTCCGCACTCCGCCCACCGCGCGACGAAGGCCGGCGCGTCGATCGGATGCAGGTAGATTTGGGTGGTGTCGGCGTCGCCGACGACGCGGACCAGGTCGGCCAGGCGGCCGTCGACCACTAGCTCGCCGATCTCGATCACGCAGACGCGGCCTGGCCGGATGTTGGGCGTCTTCAAAACCTTCAGGCTGGCTCCTCACAGAAGAAGTGCATCCAGACCGGGAAGGCGGCGGCGAGCCGCATAGGCGAGCGAGCGAGATGTAGAACGCGAGCAACTCGTCGCGACCGAACGCGACCTCGAACTCCGGAACGAAACACCACCGCCGCTATCAGCCAGCCGAACAGAACCAGCATACAGGCCGACGACCCTTCGGAACATGCTCATGGTGTGTCCTCCTTTGACTCCGAACATCGCGTTGTGGTGCGCGATGGCCCGCTCCATCTCGGCGTCCGTCAGTTCCGTCCCACTGCAATAGGACGTCTCCGACCTTCGGACGGCAGACCATCCAACGGCGGCCTGTGTCGGTGGTGTCGGTGTCGGTCACGCCGCGATCCGTCCGGCACCAGCCTTGCAGCCAGAGCACATGCGATTGTGTTGCCTTCCGAGACGAAGGGATCGCCGCACTCATGCAGTTGCGCTTCTTGATGCCGGAGAGGTCGCGGGGCTTGCCCACTCGCTGCCGGCACCCTTGGTGATACCGATGCGGGAGAGCGCAGTCCGAATGGCGTTCTTGCTCGTGCCGAAGGCGAGCGCGATCTCGTCCGGCAGACGGCCGGGGTGGGCGCATCGCCATCTCGCGCAGGCGCTCGACGTTAGCGACGTACCGGTTGACCTCCGCCAGTCGCTTGTTCTTAGACCGTCCTCCGGACCGTCGAGGACGCTTCTGGCTCGGCACTCCGAGCCGCCGTCGGTGCAGGTCGATGAATCCGCGGTCCACACCGAATTTGGCGGCGATGGCGCCACTGTCGTTGCCGAATTCCTGGACCGCAGCCAGCAGCTGCTCGTCCGTGAACTTGCGGGGATCTCCTGCGCCACCGGCTCGGCCTGCGGACGGCACCGGCGCGGCAGGCGTCTTGGGTGATCGCCTGCGGCTTCTCGGGCGTGATATCGATCATGGGTCCCGCCTGCGCCCCCAGAACCGAGGCCACCATCAACTTGAGCAGATTCAGCGCGACGACGCCGCGCGCCTCCTCTGTCATCGGCTCCGCCAGGACGGCCTGGGCGCTCTCGGTAACGAACACCGCGAGTTCCGCGCGCTTGGCTGCGATCTGCTGTGCAATGCTCACGGCCTTCACTCCAATGTTGGCCGGCTCGCCGGCAAAAAGCTTGCCCATCACATCCTCATCGAAAGCGTGGGCCGGGCCACGACCTCGACGACCAGTGCCGGATCGAAATTCGGATTCTCGCGAGCGGCGAAATTCGGATAGCCCCTCGGGTTGCACACGACCCTGCAATCGCCGACGGTGTAGTCGTGGTTGCGGTGGACGTGCCCGTGCAACCAAAGCTGGGGCGCCGCGTCGCCCGTCATCAGGCGCTCAAGGTCGCTCGCGTAGCACCAGTCCAGGTCGGTCGAGCCCGGCCAGCGCAACAGCGACCGCGGCGACGGGGCATGATGCGTGACCACCACGGCCGTCTGGTCCTCGGGGCGCTCCGCCAGCGTCTTCTCGATGAACGCGACCGAGGCTTTGTGCGCGGCGATCGTCTGAGCCGGCTTCAGCATGTCGCGCGAGCGACCGGCGCCGGTCTTGATGGCGCGGTAGTCGTTCATCGACCTGGCCGCGTGCCGGACGGCTTCGGCGTGCGGCACGTAAGGCGGCCGGGTCATAAAATCGGTCCACAGCGTGGCGCCGATGAACAACACGTCGTCGATCTCGACCGATGAGTCGTTCAGCAGGATGATGCCCAGGTCCGCCGCGACCTCCGGCATTTGAGCGTTCTGCGCCTCCCAGGTCGTCTTGAGCTCCGGGTGGTGCTTGTCGTGGAAGCTGTAATAGTCGTGGTTCCCAGGCACGTACAGGACCTTCCGGCCGCGATCTGGCATGAGCTCGCGGATCTTCCGCAGCGCCAGCGTTCCGGGCGCTGCCGCATCGCCCGAGATCACCGTCACGTCGGACTCGACGTACGGCAGGCTGTCGAGGCCATTGCGCTCGATGTCCGTGTGCAGGTCGGCAATCGGGTTGATGCGCATCACGGCGTCAGTCCTCCGTCGAGATCGGCTTCGGGATCAGCCAGCGGCAGCAGCGTCGCGAGGTGCTGCTTGATCCGGCTCATCCGCACCGGCGCCCATCCCAGGACGTCGACGCCGATATCGCAGGACTGCCGATTGCCCGGCAGGCGGCCATGGTTGTGCCCGTACAACATCACCGCGCCTCTGCGCTGACGCGGCCAGACCCGCCATGCGTAATGACATAGAGTGACAGCGACGTTGTCGATCGAAGTGTGCAGGGCCTCGTGCGTGCTTGCCCACGGCAGTAGCGCCGGAACGTCGTGATTCCCGATCACCAGATGCTTCCGGCCGGCAAGGCTGTCGAACAGCGCACGAAGCGCCTTCGGGTCGCCGGCGCGGTGCGCGAAGTCGCCGACCACGATCACGTCGTCGGAGGCCTTCACGACCCCGTTCCATGCCGCCCGCATCGCATCGTTCATCTCGTGCGCGTTCGCGAACGGGCGACCGCAGAGCTTGATGATGCCTTCGTGAAAAAAATGCGGGTCCGCGGTCAAGAACGTCGACATCACGCGGCCTCGCGGACGCGGTAAACGCCGCGCATGTTGGCGTGAGCGGCAACGTCCTTCGGCGCGCGGCTCGGCAGCATCGCCGCAGTGGCCTTTGCCCCCAGGGCTGGGTAATGCGCTATCGCGATAGCCGTCTCCTCCGCCGACCACGGGCAGCGCTTGATCATAGGGACGCCGCGCCAGTTCGCCGCCCTTCTGATCGCATCCATGGTCCGGTGCGGCGGCAGAACATGCACGGCGCGACTGCCCTCGACCGGATAGACGCGGTCGAGCATCTCATACTCCTCAGGGGTCCAGCGCTTCGCCATCGGATCAGCCCAGCGCCGCAGCGGCGCTCGCAATCGCGTCGGGCTCGGCGTCGGGCGCGTACAGAGCGGCCTCCGCCTTGCCGATCGCGTCAAGCTCGGTGTCGACAACGACAGAGTGCGCGACGACGAGCGCGAAGGCGGTGTGCAAGTGCTGACGGGCGAGGCCGAGGTGAACGGTGTCGCCCTCCGTGATCCGCAGCGGTTCGATCGCGAGCGAGACGGCGTGGATCTGCTCGCGGACGGTCTCGACCGTGACGATGCCGGACGTCGCCGCCGAGACCGGGGACGCCGGGTTGCGCGCGTCGACGCTGAAGTCGTCTTCGGGGCCGCCGGCACCCCGATGGCCGCGGACGTCGACTCGGACGGCGTCAGCGTCTGCTGCACGTCGGCCTGATTGTCATCAGTCATCTGTTGCCTCCGGGATGCATTCGAAAAATCGTGGGTCCTTCGAATTTGAAGGAATCGCTTAACGATAAAAGCACCTATCCGTGCCAGTGTCAATCTCATGTACATCCTTTGTGTATCACAAAAACAGGAGATCAGAACATGGCAGGCGGCTCTCACACGAACTTCGACCCCGGCGCGTTCACGGTCGGCGCCGCCGGCGGCGCGCTCTCGATCGCCGGCGCGGTCGCGGCCGGCGTACAGAACTACGTCGCCGCGCGGGCCGAGAGGTGGGCGGCGTGGACGCTCGAGCAGCTGCGATGCGCTCTCGACCTGTCCGAGTCCTTGAGGTGCGAGCAGTACCGCGAACTGCTCGACGCCCGTGCGCGGGTCGCCGAACTCGAGCGCCAGATTGCCGACCGCGCTTTCGTTCTCAAGCGCGATCGGGCTCGATTGCTTCTAAAGCGGCGATAGCAGCAAAGCCCGCGGAGCCGAAAGATACCGGCTCCGCGGGCCACGCCGTGACCGTCAGCGGCTGCACTTTGCGGACGCCGGGAATCGAGAAGAGCCCGATCAAATGCGAGGAAATCGACATCTTGTCGGACTCCATCAGCACCGCGCACTCGTCGCGCGTCAGGCCTTGCAGCCATTCGCGGACCTCCCTCGGAGCCTTCGGCGGGGCCGCGACCGGCCCGTCGGCGATGATGGAGTCGACCGACCACGACATGATCGCGGCGGCGATCTCGTCATACATTTTGGTCATGTCGACCCGCGCCGGCGCGCTCTCGATCGGCTCCGGCATCCGCATCTCCGGAGGCGCGGCCTGGCCGCCGCCGGTCATCGAAGCGAGGTAGCGGAATGGCGCGACAAGCACCGCCGCTGCGACGCCGAACGCGCTTTTGAGCGCCGATATGATGGCAGAAATGATGGCACGCATGGTCGTCCTCTCCGTTGTCGACGGCCGCATCGAACACCGCCGGTCAGCAAGGCGCAAATCCGCAAGGATTAGTGCCCTATTGACAGAAGCCGTACACGCGACATACTGTGTAGCTCCCCAAAACATTCGTTGAAGGACTCGATTTTGCCCAAGCCTCTCAACAAACTTCCTGACGATCAGCCCGGTCGGCTCGCCGCCGTCGGCCTCGCGCTCTACGGCACCGCATGGCGCCGCCGCCTGGCCGCCGGCCTCAGCATCAGCCGATCGACGCTCTATCACTGGATTCAAGGCGAGCGGACGGAGCGCGACGTCGACGGCGATCTGATCGATCTCCTCGACCGCGAACGCGACCTCGCCGCCGCCCGCGGCGCCGACATCACGGCGCTGCGCCGCAAGCTGATCGATCACGGACGCCGCGATGCTCGCGCCGTCTGATCGCAACGCTCTTGTCAACGACACCGCGCCGTGGTCCGAGGGAGACAACGAGGCGCTGGCGGCCTTCTACGCGATGTCGCCGCGGCCGGCGCTCGACGAGATCTCCCGCATTCTGGGGCGAAGCGGACGCGCTATCCAAGCTCGCGCGAGCCGCCCGCAGTTGGCGCAGCGCACCGAGCGCGGCCAGATGCGCGCATGCATCGTCGGGTGCGGCCGGGCTTTCTATTCCACGCACAGATTCGACCGCTACTGTCCGATGTGCCGCCACTCCGAGCTGGTGAGGTGCGCGTGATGGCGGCGGACCTTTACAGGCTGTTCCCGATCAGGGATCTCGTCGGCACCTCCACGATCACCGTCGGCGCCGACACTTACACCATCGAACAGCTCGATCGCGGCTACGGCCGCGTCACTACCGAGAACGGCGAGCTCGTGATGCTCTACCCGCTGTCTATGATCCGCGATCGCGAGCTCGTGCGTCGGATGATCGTGACATGGCGCGACGGATTCGAGCGCGGCATGCGTGAAGGGCTCGCTCGGGGCCGAGACGAAAGGAACAGCGCATGAAGCGATGGCCGAACACCAAAAATTGGCGCTTGCTCGAAAGCACCTGCCGCACAATCGCCGGTCGGTCGTGGCGTCGGACGGCGGCGCAGATTCTCGGCGAAGAGACGCCCGACCTGCGTCGCATCTACGACCGCGATGACGTCGACGGCGCGACACTCGAGGCGATGCACCGCCGCCTGAAGGGCGCGACCGCGAGCTACCGCCAAGCCGCCCACAACCGCATCCACCGCCTCAATGAGGCCGGCATCGCCGTCGACCTCGCGGAGGAGGCCCGCCGTGAACGGATACGGACGGCCGTTTTCCTCGACCACCTCGACGCCACGTGCAAGATGGAGCCAGCCTGATGATCCTTCCGAGGCCAATGCGTTTCCCGCCCGCGTCCACCCGCTACGCGAAGCCGGCGATGGAGCCGAAGAACCCGACGCCCACTGGCGCCGTGATCCCTGTCGAGACGATCGAATACGACGAAGAAGGTCGCAGGATCCTCACCGCCCCGCTCGCGCCTCCGGAGCGGCCGGTGCCGACGATCATGCCGCCGCCGTCGGTGCGCCTTCCGCCGCCGACCCGCACGCCTTCCGGCGCCGGACTGTTTTACCCCGGCATGCCGCGGCGGGTGGTGAAGTTCCCGCCGGCGACCGTCAAGCCGTCGACCGCCGCGCATGCGGCGAAGGCACAGGAGCCGGCGCCGCGCGCGTTCCGCAAGACCGTGAACACGATCTGCCCCGACGACATCCCGTTCTAAGAGGCCGCCATGCAGATGCAGATGTTCGCGGAGTGCCGCAACGCCTCCGCCGAGATGTTGTCGGATCGCGGCCTGCGCCGCGCCATCGCCGCGATGCGCGACGACGAGCAAGCCGAATGGCCCTTCGTCGAATCCATCGGCGAACTCGGCGACCGGCGCGCTTGGGCCGTCGACGATCGCGGCGTCCGCTTCGTCGTGGTCGGGGGCACCGTGTTCGATGCCGACGACCTCGCCATCCTGAACGGCAAGCTGCGCGAGGCGGCCAAGGACGCGTTCGCTCGCCTGGATGCGGGTGCGGCATGAAAGTGACCGAATACACCATGGATCCGCGCAACGCGCCGGTCGTCTGCTTCCTGCAGTCCAGGCCGATTCAGATCGGGTCTGGTGGCTTCCTGATTTCGGTCGCCACCTTCCTCCAGACTGCCGGCTACCTGTCCCGCGGCCAATGGGAGTCCTTGGAGGGCATGATCAAGAAGAACAAGTGGGAGATTCCCGATGCGCTGCCGCCCGCTGTTGACGAAAACGGCGATCGGCACGTCGCTGAAAATCCAAACTGAGCGTTACTTTTCTGGGGTAGTAACGGGGGCGTACCTGGAAATCGGCGTACACGTGACGGCGTCACTCGTGACGGCGTGGGCTATCGCACTCTGATGTAGCGTAAAACAGCGTGCGATAGTGGGAAGCTAAAGCCAGTTCCCTTCCCATAGACAAAGCGCACTTTCGATGCCGCGCGCCCCGAAGTGCCGATACCCGCAGCACAGCCGAGCTCGTTCCCTCAGGCCACGTTCCCGGCCGCACTTGGGTCGAATTCCGGCGGGTCTCTAGAGCCAATCTAGTCGGCGTCCGGCGGCGCGGCCCTGGAGCCGCGTAGCTCGCCACCGAGAGCGTGCCAATTGAGGAGAGATCGTGCGCTGTGCGGGGGCGCTACGGAACACATGGACAAGCCCTAGCCCTGACGATTGCGAATCCGGCTCCGTGCTAACCGCCAGGAACGAGTCGGCGTCCGAAAGGATTCGTTTCGGCAGGATAACATTTTTGATGCTGATGACGAAGGAAAGACGACCGGCAGTCCTGACGCTGCGAGGCTGGGCGCTCGATGTGCTGCAGGAGGCCGGCGCCATCCACGAATGCGAGGAGCACGGCTGGGCCAAAGACCGGGCCGATCCGCACGCACGCGAACGCGCCATTGATTTCGCTCGTCAGGATCCGCCGAACGGGATCTCTCTGGACGACGCCGTCGCGGAAGTCCGCGAGGTGTTGGATTCGATCGGCGATACCTGTCCAGATTGCATGCCGGACGAGGCTTGACGCCGACCCCGTCGGGGCACCTACAACTCAGTTTCGCGCGCGCCTTAGGGCAGCTGTCAGCTTCTCCTTCTCGCTGCTCCACCGGGTTTCTTCGGCGTCGATACGCTTCTGTATCTTGGCCCGTTCGCTCTCGAGAGTTTCGGCCCGATCATCGTGATCCCGCTGCGCCTTTTCCAGCGCCGCCTGCGCATTCGCGACCAGCTTGTCGCGCCTGGCGCGTTCCTCTTCCCTCGCCGCCTCTTCCTTTTGCGCGCTCGGCCTCGCGCCGCCTCTGCACGCGCTCGAACTCGGCGGCAGCCTTGCGGGCGGACTCCTCGCTCACCTCAGGGGCACGATGCTTCTTGGGCGCGAGTCGGCTTTTCTTACGAACGCTGGCGGTCCCGCTGCCCTCTCGGCCGGCAAGTCTGAGTGGCAAAGCGACCGCTCGATCCCGCGGGACGCCTGAGCACTACCCCGGCTTCGACATGGTGGCGGCAACCACGTCGGAATCCTCCGTCTCCTTGGCGAAACCCTGATGGAAGAGCTTGCTACCCACGCCCCAAGCCTCGAGCGCCGACTTCATCGACGGCGCGGCGATCGCGAGGTCGTAAAAATCCCAGCGATGTCTGGATTTCTTGAGATTCCTTGCCATGTCGGCGCCCGCTCGCTGCCAGTCAGCGTCGACGCGCGAACTACACTCCGAGCACGAAAGCGACGGCGAGGGATTGCAGCGGAGCCTGGACGGTTAGCTTGCGGAGTCCAGCCGCGCGTCCGGACGGCTCGTCGCGTGCAACGTCCACGTCGCTCCCGGGCTAGGCAACGCGATGGGCTCGCTGTTCAACACGCAGTTCACCGGCACGCCGATGATCCTGACCGCCGGCCAGCAGGAGCAAGGACACGGCTTGATGGAGCCCCTCCTCTACGGGCCCCTCGTCCGCATGGCCGAACCATTCGTGAAGTGGGCAGTGGAAGTTACGCGTCTCGAGGACCTGCCCCGCATCATGCGCCGCGCGGCCAAGATCGCCACGACGCCCCCGACCGGTCCGGTCTTCATCTCCCTGCCCGGCGACATACTGAACGCCGAAGCCGACATCGACCTCGGCCGCAGCACGCGCATCGACGCTCGCGTCGCGCCCTCCCGAGAGGTTGTTGCAAATTTGGCGGCACGGATCCTTGCGGCCGACATGCCGGCGATCGTCGTCGGGGACGAGGTCGTGAAGAGCAACGCGCTCGAGGAAGCCGCCGCGTTCGCTTCTGCGGTCGGGTGCCCTGTCTACCAGCAGACCATCGCCTACGGCGCGCATTTCCCGTCCGAGCATCCGTGCTTCGTGGGCGCGCTCCCGCGCGACCAACGCCAGACCGCTAAAATTCTCGGAGCACGAACCGCTGCCGCCGGGGATCGCCGTGGTTCAGATCGGCCTTGTCGATCACGATATCGCCAAGAACTTTCCCGTGGAGATCGCGCTGAAGGCCGACGTCAAGGAGACGCTGCGAGAATTGGTCCCCGCGATCGCCGCAGCGGGAGGCGAGAAGCGCGCGTCCGGCCGCATCGCGGCGATCGAGCCGAAGAATTGGGCGGCGAGGCGCGCGAAGCTGGTCAGTGAGATCGCGCAGCACGCTGAGGCGGTACCGATCGATCCCGATTGGGTGGCGCTCAAGGTGGTGGACGCGCTGCCTGCGGACGGAATCCTCGTCGACGAAGGCTTGACCTCGTCGCGATACATGTCGGCGCTGAAGACCCACCGCGACCGCTACGGCTACCACCAGATGGCGTCCGGAGGCATCGGCTGGGGCCTGCCGGCGGCGGTCGGTGCCAGTCTTGCCAACCCGGGGCGCCCCATCGTGTGCTACGAAGGGGACGGCAGCGCGATGTATTCGATCCAGTCGCTCTGGACCGCGGCCCACCACGGCCTGCCGATCACGTTCGTCCTGCTGAACAACGGCGGCTACCGCATCATCAAGCAGCGGTTGCAGGCCTTCCACGGCACGAACCACTTCGTCGGCATGGACTTCCAGGATCCGCCGGTCGACTTCACGACCGTCGCCCGAGGACTCGGGCTTGAGGCCGTACGCGTCACGTATCCCGCCGACCTCGAGAAATCGCTCTCTTCGGCCATCGGCCGGCGCGCCCCGACGCTGATCGAGGTGCTGATCGATGGCACTGTTTGACCGACAGTCGCGGCTCGAAGACAAGGTTGCCGCGTCAATTCTAACTCCCTAGCCTGCGCTAATCACCGCGAACACGCCCGAGCTAAGCTTCGTCGGCGGCAACGCGCACCCCAAACATCCCATTCTTCGCCTCTCAGGAGTGATGGGAAGCTAAGGAAAGATCCATAACCCGTGGGGATTTCGGGACGAGGCAATCTGGAGTGACCGTTGAGCCGGGCTTCTGGAAACGCCGCTTCGGTGATCGTTGGCATGTTGTCGCCCGAGACGGAGGAAATCGCGCCGAGCACAAGAGCACGCTCGGGAACTCAGTCATTGCTAAAGCGCTCGCAGAGGGCCGTCCGGTGGTCGGCATCGCGACCTCGACCAGCATGCTGCCGTCCACTCTGATCGCCAGTGTGGATCAGACGATCAATCTCGCCACCCCGACCGGCGGCACACTGAAAAAGGTCGTCGAAAGACAGCTCGGTCGAGCCGTTGCCTTTCCTGTGCCCTCGCTGGTCGGGATCGGATTGGACATCGACGATCTCGCCGCTACTTTCCGGCCAGGATCGACCTCTCGCCAGATCGTCAGCCGCGTGGAGCGGGCCACGACGAGGAAGATCGGTTCCGACGATGATGATCGCTTGCCTTCTCTCGAGACCGCCTTCGAATTCGGAGCGACTAGAAGCTGGGCGTTAGACCTTGCGCAGGATCTCGAAGATAGAGTTAAATCAGATATCGCGATCTCTGATCGTATTTGGAGAATCGGGTACCGGCAAGACGATTTTCGCGAGGCTGGTCTCCCGCTTTCTAGGCCTCCCCCTCCTTGCTTTTTCCATAGCGAATCTCTTTGCAAATTCGGACGGAATGCTTGGCGGTGTGGTCCAAGCGACCAACGCCATGTTCGAAAGAGCGCACGCACCTAGAAGTTGTTTTTTGTTCTTAGATGAACTTGACGCTCTACCTGATCGTGCTACCCTTTCTCCGCGCGGCCGTGATTGGTGGCTACCTGTAGTCGCAAATTTGCTGGTCAAGCTGGATGGAGCTTTTTCGCGCGGGGGCCAGACGCGCAGCGGTACCGGGCGTGGCGACGAAATAGTCTTTATCGGCGCTACGAATTATGTCGAACGTATCGATTCCGCGTTACTGCGGCCGGGTCGCTACGAACGGTGTATCGAGATTAGCCGTCCGGATCTTGCCGGTACGATCAATATCCTCGCCCATTACCTACCTGAGATCGAGGACGCCGATCGTGCCGAGCTTGGGCGGCTCCTTCGCGGATCGACCGGCGCCGAACTCATGATGGTGGCGCGCGACGCGCGGCGGATCGCGCGCCGTGAAGCGCGCGCCTTAGAGGCTGAGAACGTTCGTTCGGTTGCGCTCCCTGACGAGGCGATTCCCTCTGTGCGTCTGCGTCGGATCTGCATTCATGAAGCGGCGCACGCGGTCGGAATCTTGGCATTGGCCTGCGGCACGTTGGTCGGCATCGTCATTCAAACGCGGGTCGGCGAGGCCGCTCGAACCCAGATCGCCTACGACAATGACGACGTGCCGACCCGGCGCGATTTCGAGTGCCGTGTCGTCGCCGCCCTGTGCGGTCGCGCGGCCGAGCGATTGCTTGTCGGAGAGGTCTCTGTTGGCAGCGGTCTCAGTGATCAGAGTGACATGGCGATGGCCACGCGACTGATCGGATCGCTTCACACCACGGGTCTCGCCGGCGAACTCGCGTTCACAGCAGACCAGGGGCATGCCCTTGAGGCCGTGTCGCGCGACCGGACGCTGCGCCGTCGGGTAGAAGCCGATCTCGTCCGCTTGGAAAAGGAAGCCGAGCGGCTCGTTAAACGAAATCGGCGTGCGATCCTAGCGATCGCCGACGCGCTTGCCGAGACCCGATACCTCTCAGGCGAAACGGTCCGCCACATGCTCGACAGCACCAAGTGGCCGCACGGCTCTAAACCATCATCGAAGTATGGAAGCGGACATGACTAGGGTCTGTTGGGATTCAGGATTCTCATCGGGGCTTGGTTGTGATTCAAGCTTGGGATGGACCGATTCGTTTTGACTGACGCCCAATGGGCGAAGATG